>NZ_JBYTCZ010000002.1:0-753011 GCF_058790795.1 Brevundimonas sp. EU05-FHT14B07 | reverse complement strand
GGCCAAGCCGACCGCCGACGGTGTGCGCGAACCGCTCAACCGCCGCGCGACCATCGACATCAACTTCTAAGACTTTCGGAGCCGACCGGTTCGTCCGGGTCGGCTTCGAGCTTCGAAGTCGTCGAAAGACAGAACGCCGCTTCCGAAAGGAGGCGGCGTTTTTCTTTGCGCCGTCTCACCCTCTGCGTGATGCGTCCACGCAGCCAAAAAGGCGGCGCCTTGCGACGCCGCCCCCAAGTATTCTGACTTAAGGCCTGATCAGCCGGTGAACGGGCGGATCAGGATTTCGACGCGGCGGTTCTGCGCCTTGCCTTCGGCAGTGGCGTTCGAGGCCACCGGGTTACGCGAGCTATTACCGGCGACATAGAGGCGCTGCGCGATCACGCCGCGACGCACCAGTTCAGAGGCGACGCTGCTCGCGCGGCGCTCAGACAGAGGCTGATTGATCGCGTCGCCGCCCGACGAATCGGTGTGACCGATCACGTCCACGGTCGACTGGTCATACTGTTGCAGAACGCGGGCGACGTCATCCAGCACCGGCAGGAAGCGCGGATCGATGGAGGACTGGTTTGTGGCGAAGGTCACGTCCGACGGCATGCGCAGCACGAGCAGGTCGCCTTGACGGGCTACGCCGACGCCGGAGCCGGACAGTTCGGCTTCCATCGCGCGTTGCTGACGATCCATGTATTGGCCGACGGCGGCGCCGCCCAGCGCGCCGATCCCGGCGCCGATGAGAGCGTTCTTGCGGCCCTGTTCGCCGTTCGAGGTGTTGGTCAGATAGCCGAGAACCGCGCCACCCAGAGCACCGGCGATGGCCCCGGTTCCGGTATTGTTGCGAACCGGACCCGAACGATAGGGGTCGGTGGTGGTGCAGGCGGCGGCCCCCAGCAGGGCGGCGATGGAAACGCTGGCGACGATAAACTTGGCGCGCATGGAATGGTCCCTTTCTTTTGAGCGATCTGGCGCGGAAACGTGCGCTTACTGTGAAGGTTCCAATCTGTACGGCGCATGAATGCCCGCCACGTCCGCGCTCGCCATGGCCCTGACAAAGGCGTCGATTGGGCGTATGGGAACCGCCGCACATCCCCAGATCGAGGACGACGCCGTGAGCGTGACCCAGACGGACAACACGACCAACCGCGCCATTCAGCCGGTTTCGATGACGCAGTACGACGCCGATTTTCAGGCGTTCAGCGACGCACTGGGCGCCTCCTTCTCGCGCTATGGCTTCGCTGTGGTCGCCGACCATGGTCTGGATGAGGCGCGCATCACCGCAGCCATCGACGACGCCAAGGCCTTCTTCGCCCTGCCGGAAGAGGTGAAGCGTCAATACCATCAGCCCGGTACGGGCGGCGCGCGCGGCCTGACCCCGTTCGGGGTCGAGGCGGCCAAGGACGCCAAGACGGTCGATCTGAAGGAGTTCTGGCACGTCGGTCGGGAACTGCCCGAAGGCCACCCCTATCGCCGCTATATGCGCGACAACGTCTGGCCGACCGAAGTCGAGGGCTTCCGCGAGCACCTGTATGGCATGTTCGAGGACCTGGATGCTTTGGGCGCCAAGATCCTGCGCGCCATCGCCCGCTACCTGAGGCTGGGCGACGACTTCTTCGCGGACAAGGTGGAGATGGGTAACAGCGTCCTGCGCATGCTTCATTACCCGCCGGTTCCGGCAGATGCGCCGGGCGTGCGCGCCGGGGCGCACGAAGACATCAATGTCATCACCCTGCTGCTCGGCGCCGAAGAGGCTGGTCTGCAGCTGAAGGACAAGGACGGCAGCTGGCTCGACATCGCGCCGCCGCCCGGCGCCCTGGTCGTCAATATCGGCGACATGCTGCAGCGGCTGACCAACCACGTCCTGCCGTCTACGACCCACCGCGTGGTCAATCCGGCGCCCGAGCGTCGCGGTTTCGCCCGCTATTCGACGCCCTTCTTCCTGCACTTCAACCCGGACTTCCCGATCGAGACCCTGCCCAGCGCCATCACGCCGGACAATCCCGATCGCTATGCGGGCAAGACCATCCTGGCCGAGGATTATCTGACCGAACGCCTGCGCGAAATCCGCCTGCTCTAGGCCGTCAGCGGGAAATCCGTAGTCGGGTGATGTCGCGTCCGATGGCCTGGAAGTCGTTGGACAGGTCCGCGCCCGACTGCGGCAGGAAGGCCTTGTCCTTGTCGGTGGCGCAGGTGCTGAGGATGTTGGCCGCGTCGCTGCCGGGCGTAATCGAGAAGCCCACGGTATAGACGATCACACCCTTGGCCTTCATGCCGGTGCAAAGCTTTGCGGCCTGATCGAACGGGTCGCCGTTCGTCGCATCGCAGGCGATCTTGTCGTAGAGATTACCGGACCCGGAGCCGGCGTCGCGGGCGATCACGCCGCCGCAATAGGGGGTGTTGAACTCACCGTCCGTCATCAGAATGACGGCCTTCAACACCTTGGTCGGCGCATAGGCAGCGGCGGGATTGGACGACCACAAACCATTGAATTGGTTGGATACCGTGTACCACCCCCAGGCCAGGCCGATCTGACCCGCCGTCGAGCCCGTGACAGACAGCCCGTTCACGAGGCTGGTCAGTGTGTCAATATTGGATGTCAGCGGTTGGACGGTCGCTGCCGGACAGGGATTGCGTGGAGACGCATAGTTTCGGCCGACGTAGGCCGAACCGGGAGCCGTGTCGGTGTAGGCCGATGAGCCAGTGCGCTCGCTGACGCAGGTCGTGTTGTCGAATACGTTCAGACGATTGTATTGCGGATCGCGGAAGACACGCTTGGCGCATCCGTCACGGCCGCACTGAACCGCGCCGCCGTTGGAATAGTCGGCGTAGGTCGCGCCACCGACAGGCACAACGAAGGCGTCCTTGGATGTGCGCTCGTAAACTTCAAAGAGGCCGCTGCTGTTGTTCAGCGCCGTCATGCCATTCACGCCAGTGATCTGCACACCCTCGTCCTCAGACAGGCCGTGATTCACGGAGGTGATGGTGACAAAGCAGTCCGAGCGCATGCATTTGCGGATCTGACCGCCCGAGCTGTAGCTGCTGTATCCGCTGCTCGTGTTCAGCGCATACCAGTTCGCGCCCGATTGATATTTCAGGGACACCTTGTTGGCGTCGATCCGCACGACCTTGTAGGCGCGGTTGTTGATCTGGGTCATGCCGCTGACGCCGCTGATCCAGACGTAGTCGTCGGTCGATAGCCCGTGGCCGTTGGCGGTCACGACGCCCGGCGAAGCGCGCGTGATGCCGGAGATCGACTTGGCCGCCGCCGCCGCCCATGCGGCGCCGGTGATGCCGGTCGATCCGACCGAAGCGCCGCGCGCGGCGTCGGCGCGAGCGCCCAGATTTACGCCGATCGAATAGGGCACGATCGCCATGCGTGAATAGTAGGGCGTTTGTTTCGCCGCCGGCTGAACGACCAGTTTGATCAGCTGGTTTGCGGCGTTCTTCAAATCGCCGATCCGGTTGTTACTGGCCATCGAGCCGGTGATGTCGAGCACCAGCGAAACCTCGATGTCCTTGGACGATCGATTCACCTCGGAGTGGACGCTGACCGGCAGGGTGTCGTCCAGTATCTTGCCATAGGGCGGCAGGACCACGTTGGCGATCAGGGTCTTCACCTGGACCTGGATGTCGGCAATGACGACCTGGTCTTTCGTCAGCTCAATCTTGATGGCGTCGTCAGCAAACGGTTCCACAGAGGCGTTGCGCAGATTGGCTCTCAGCGCCACCAGGGCGACGGTCTTCAGGTCGTTCGGATCGGTATAGGACGACCGCGCCGCAGCCAGGGTGGCGGCGTCCAGCGCGTCTTGAACGCGAGCCTTGGCCGTCGTCACGCGGTTGATGTCGATGCCGCCCAGGGTCAGCATGATCAGCGCTGGCATCACCAGAGCGAAGATCATCACGACATTGCCGCCGCAGTCCGACGACAGGCGCGACGTGAACGAGCGCAGAGTCTTCACCGCCCTGCCGATCCGATTGGAAATCTTCACCATGCCCATCCCAAAGGACGCGGACCGCCCGATTAGCGCTCAGTTTGCCATCGGGCGGTTAAGGGAATTGTGAAGGGGACAGTTAACGCCGCCGCGTGATCACGCGGCGCTCCATCCGCATTGGTGACCGCGGTTCTGTTCCTGGAGCCAGACGTTCAGCGGGGCGAAATAGTCGGCGATGGCCGAGGCGTCATTGCCGTCATCGCCGGTGAAGGCCTTCATCGCCTCCTGCCACGGCTGGGACTGACCCATTTGCAGCATGGCGTTGAAGCGGGCGCCCACTTCCTTATTGCCGTAAACGGAGCAGCGGTGCAGCGGCCCGGTCCAGCCGGCCTGTTTGCAGGCGGCGCGCTGGAACTGGAACTGATAGATCGCCGCCAGGAAGTAGCGCGTATAGGGCGTGTTGCCCGGCACATGGTATTTGGCGCCCGGATCGAAGGCGTTGGCCGGACGCGGGCCGGGCGGGACCAGACCCTGGTATTGCAGCATGTCAGCGGTCCAGGCGGTATTGTAGGCGGCCGGCGCCGTCTCGCCCGAGAAGACGTCCCAGCGCCAGCGGTCGACCATCAGGCCGAACGGCAGGAAGGCGATCTTGTCCAAGGCCATCTTGAGCAGGAAGGGAATGTCTTCCTCTGCGCCCGGGGTGGTTTTGAGCAGGCCGATCTGGTTCAGATAGGTGGGGGTCAGGGCCGACAGGCCGACGAAGTCGCCGATGGCCTCGTGGAAGCCATCGTTCGCGCCGTTCCGGAACAGCATCGGCTGGTTCTTGTAGGCGCGCTGATAGTAGTTGTGACCCAGTTCGTGATGGACGGTGTAGAAGTCGTCGCCGTTGACGTTCGTGCACATCTTGATGCGGATGTCGTCGGCGTTGTCCAAGTCCCAGGCCGAGGCGTGACAGACGACTTCGCGGTCGCGCGGGCGGGTGATCTGACTGCGTTCCCAGAAGGTCTGAGGCAGGGGATCGAGGCCCAGCGAGACGTAGAAGCCCTCGCCCGTCCTGACCATTTTCGTCGCGTCGTAATCAGCTGCCTTCAGCAGTTCGGTCAGGTCATAGCTGGAGGCGCCGCCGCTGGGCGGGGCCACCACGTCGTAGATGTTGCCCCACTGCTGCGACCACATATTGCCCAAGAGGTCGGCGCGGATCGGGCCGTGGTCGGGCTGGACCGCATCGCCGTATCTGGCGTTCAGCCGAGCGCGCACATAGCAGTGCAGGTTCTCGTAGAAGGGCTTCACCTGGGCCCACAGCCGGTCGGTCTCGGCGGCGAAGTCGTCGGCGGGCATGTCATAGCCCGAGCGCCAAAGGGCGCCGGTGTCGGCGAAGCCCAGTTCGCGCGAGCCCTCATTGGCGATCTCGACCATGCGGGCGTAATCGTCGCGCATGACCGGCGAGATGGTGCGCCAGCCTTCATACAGCGCCTTGGTCTCGGCGGGATCGCGGCTGTCGGCCAGGATCAGCGAGGCCTCGTCCAGGGTGATCGGCTTGCCCTTGAAGTCGAACTTGCCGGTCGAATAGGTCGAGTCCAGCTGCGTCGTGATCTGGGCCAGTTCGTCGGCCGCGCCGGGGCGGTTGGGCGCCGGCAGAACCAGGCTGAGCCGCAGCAGGTTCAGCTTGCGCCGCACGACCGGATCAACCTGGACGTCGTTGAACTTGGCCGCCTGATTGGCCAGCTGGACCTGAAGCTCGGTCGCCTCGGCGTTGGCCTTGGACTCCAGCCACATGGTGTCGAAGGTGATGTTGGTGGCGCGCGCCCACTGGATGCGGGCGACATATTCGCTGACCTCGGCCCATTTGGTTTCGGCGTCGGCGATGAAGGCCGTCGCGCCCTCGGCGGTGATCGGATAGTCGGCGCGCATGCCGCTGACGGCCGGCGCGGGCGTCGTCGAGGCCGTCTGTTCGACGCCCGGGGCTGCGGCGGCGGGCTCGCTGGTGCTGGCGCAGCCGGCGGCGAAGGCGAGGGCGCAGACCGCGACGGCGGTCATCATCTGACGCTTCATGATGGTTCTCCTGAACAGCGCGGGCAGGAGAGGTCAGGCCCGGTCGCCCGTCAAGCGTGACGGTTCAGCGACCGACGACGCAGGTGTTCAGACCCTCGTTGCGCACCGTGCCCATGGCCGCCTGAATACGCGCGGCGCGCCGACGCACATAGGGGCCGGGCGCGGCGGCTTCGTAACGGCGCGGGGCCGGCAGGATGGCGGCCAGACGCGCCGCCTCACGCGGGCTCAGATCGCGGGCGTCCTTGCCGAACCAGTGGCGCGACGCGGCCTGGGCGCCATAGACGCCGGGCGCCCATTCCACCACGTTCAGATAGACCTCCATGATCCGGCGCTTGGACCACACGGCCTCGATCAGGACGGTGTAGCCCGCCTCCAGAGCTTTTCGGATCCAGTCGCGGCCGGGCCACAGGAAGACGTTCTTGGCCGTCTGCTGGCTGATGGTCGACCCGCCCCGGATGCGCCCGCCCTCGGCGTTGTGATCCAGGGCCTTCTGGATGGCCTCCATGTCGAAGCCGTGGTGGCTGCAGAACCGGGCGTCCTCGGCGGCGATGGCGGCGTTGACCAGGTTGGGCGAAATCTGGTTCAGGCCGCGCCACTGATAGTCCATGCCCTCGCCGCGCGCGAGCTGGCGCAGCATCAGGATCGTGGGCGGCGGCGGCACGACGGCGACGATCAGCACGCCCGCGACCGGCAGCAGGGCCAGGATCAGAAGCGCGGTCAGCACCACGCGACGCCAGCTCTTGCGGCCCGTCGCCATCAGAGGATCAACACCCCGGCGGCGCCGTCTTCGTCGGCCCAGGCCACCTTATCGACGGCGGGGCTGAGCGACAGGGCGACGATGGCCGGCCCCTTCTCGGCCTTGACGAAATTCAGACCCTGGGCCGCCGGATGCGCGACCCAGACCCGACCGTCGGTCAGGCCGGCGGCCAGCAAACCCTGATCGGCGCGGGCCGAGACTAGATTGACCAAGGTTGTGTCGTCATAGCCGATCTCGGTCGCCTCGCGCCCCATCGGCCCGTTCGAGCCGATGAAGGGCCAAAGGACAGCGCCCTGCGCGCCCGAGGTCGCCATCAACTGGCCATTGGCCAGGAAAGCCATCGACCGCACCTTGCCGGGATAGCCGCCCATGCGCAGATTCTTGGCGTCCTTGATGCGCCAGCCGTGCATCTGATTGTCCTGCATGGTCGTGACGACGAAGGCGCCGTCGGGCGAGAAGGCGACGCCGGTGTGCGATCCGGCCCAGGCCAGCTTCACGGGCTGCTGTTTCTCGATCCGCGCATACCACAGGGCCGCCCCGCCATAGGTCGAGGTGGCGATGCGCCGGCCCTTGGGCTCGAAGGCGACGCCGGAGACGGTGCGCTCGTGCTGGAAGTCGCGCCGGAAGCCCACCTCCTTAGGGTCGATCACCGACAGGGTGCGGCCGAAGGAAAAGGCGATCAGGCCCGAGGCCGGCGAGGCGTCGATGGCGTCGATCCACTGGTTCTTGGCCGTGGCGAGAACGACAGGGTCCTCGTCGCGACGGGTCCAGACGACCTTGCCGTCATCGCCGCCTGTGACGATCCCGTCGCCCGACGGATGAACGCAGGCGCACAGCACGGCGCCGTCGTGCGCCTCCGCTCGCGTCCGGTCCTCGAACCGGACCGAGCCGTCGCCGAGGGCGAAGACAGCGCCGGTGTTGTCGAACAGGGCGGCGGTGACCTGGGCGTCGAAATCGAAGTTCATAGGCCGCATGTAGCGATCCGACCTTGCCGCGTCACCTTCTGCTTGCCCGCTAGACCGGATCGGTCGGCTTGGGCGTCACCGGCGCAGGCTCCGCCTGCGCCTTTGCGGGCTCGTCAGGCAGGGGGATGAACTCCAGATCATCGGCGTCCGGCAGCGTCATCCGGCCTGCCTTCCAATCGGCCTTGGCCTGATCGATGCGGGCCTGGCTGGAGGCGACGAAATTCCACCAGATCAGCCGTTCACCCACCGGCTCGCCCCCCAGCACCATGACGGTCGATTGGGTCAGGGCCTTGACCGTCGGCTCGGCCGTCGGCTCCAGCACGATCATCTGGCCCTCGTGGAAGGTGCGATCGCCGACCTCGATGGAGCCCTTGGCCACATAGAGCGCGCGCTCGCTCATGCCTCCGGCGCCCTTGCCGGACGGCGGGGCGGTTCGCACGCCTGGCTGAAGCTCCCAGTGGATGTAGAACAGCGGCGACGACACCGGGACGGCCGCCTTGGCGCCGTAAGCCTCGCCCGCGACCAGCCGCGCGAACAGGCCGCCGTTCTCGTAGGCCGGCTGGGCGTCCTCGCCCAGGTGGTAGAAGGCCGGGTCCATCTCTTCGGCCTCGTCGGGCAGGGCGACCCAGGCCTGCATGCCGTGCATCGGCCCGCCCTTGCTCTTCTTCAGCGAATCGGTGCGCTCGGAATGGACGATGCCCTTGCCGGCGGTCATCCAGTTGACCTCGCCCGGCCGGATCGCCTGATCGTAGCCGAGATTGTCGTGGTGCATGATCTCGCCCTCGAACAGATAGGTCAGGGTCGACAGGCCGATATGCGGGTGGGGTCGCACGTCGATGGCTGTGGCGCCCGGCGCGAACTCGGCCGGTCCCATCTGGTCCAGGAAGATGAAGGGCCCGACCATCCGGCGCGAATGGAAGGGCAGGACGCGCCCGACCTCGAACCCGCCCAGGTCCTTGCGGCGTGCGTCGATCACCAATTCGATCATGTGTCGGCTCCCAAAGCGGCCCGCGCCGCCTGAGCGACGTTATCCGACGTGAGGCGTGATGATGCCAAGAGGCAGGGCGGTCACATTCTTCACGCCGCGCGTGACGATGTGGCTTTCGCAGTCCGAGACGATGCCCAGGGCCAGCAGCTTCTCGCGCAGGAACAGGTCGAAGGCGTGCATGTCCGAGGTGATGATGCGCAGCACATAGTCCTCGCGCCCCGTGATGGTGGCGCACTGGACCACTTCCGGCCACTTGGCCACGGCGGCCTCGAAGACATTGAGATTGTCCGCCGAAGGCAGCATCAGTTTGACGATGGCGTAGACCTCGAAGTCCAGACCCAGCAGCTGCGCGTTCAGCAGGGTGACGCGCTTGGTGATCAGGCCGGAGTCTTCCAGCCGCTTGATCCGCCGCCAGCAGGGCGAGGCCGACAGTCCGACGCGATCGGCGACCTCTGCGACCGACAGCCCGGCGTCTTGTTGCAGGATATCCAGGATGCGGGCGTCGATGGGGTCGAGTTCGTCGGCCAATGCGTTTCTCCGATTATGATTATCGCGAAATAAAATACCCGATATCCGGATTGCGCAAGGTCAAATTGAGCGAGCACCTGCTTAGGGGTCGTGTTATCACACGTCCAGAGGAAACACGGACGGACCCCAGAATGGATATGGACGCCCGCATGAACGATAAAATGAACAAAAAGAACAGCCAGCCCCTGTTTTTGCGCGTGCCGGAGCCGTCCGGCCGTCCCGGCGATACGCCGGACTTCAGCCATCTGCAGATGGACCCTGCTGGTGTCGTCGAACGGCCCGAGGTCGGGTCGACGCCCTATCAGATGCGCGATCTCGCCTTCCGCCTGATTCGGGTGCTGGATGATGAGGGCGCCGCAGTCGGTCCGTGGAACCCGCGTCTAGATCCCGAGACGATGCGCCGGGGCCTGAAGGCCATGATCCTGACGCGCGCCTTCGACGACCGGATGCACCGCGCCCACCGCCAGGGCAAGACCAGCTTCTATATGAAGTGCACCGGCGAAGAGGCCATCGCTGTCGCGCAGGGCATGATCCTGAGCCGCGAGGACATGGGATTCCCCACCTATCGCCAGCAGGGGCTTCTGATCGCGCGCGGTTATCCGCTGGTCGCGATGATGAACCAGATCTATTCCAACGCCGAAGATCCGATCAAAGGCCGCCAACTGCCGATCATGTATTCGGCCAAGGAGTATGGCTTCTTCACCATCTCGGGGAATCTCGGCACTCAGGTTCCGCAGGCCGTGGGCTGGGCCATGGCCAGCGCCTACAAGGGCGACGACAAGATCGCCATAAGCTGGATCGGCGACGGCGCCACGGCCGAAGGCGATTT
Source organism: Brevundimonas sp. EU05-FHT14B07 (assembly GCF_058790795.1). Classification (NCBI taxonomy): domain Bacteria; kingdom Pseudomonadati; phylum Pseudomonadota; class Alphaproteobacteria; order Caulobacterales; family Caulobacteraceae; genus Brevundimonas; species Brevundimonas sp. EU05-FHT14B07. The sequence goes on along the minus strand of NZ_JBYTCZ010000002.1, from coordinate 742,966 downwards.
CCACAACGCCCTGACCTTCGCCTCCGTCTATCGCGCCCCGGTCATCCTGAACGTCGTCAACAACCAGTGGGCCATCAGCTCCTTCCAGGGCATCGCCGGCGGGCTTGAGACGACCTTCGCCTCCAAGGCCATCGGCTATGGCCTTCCGGCTCTGCGGGTGGACGGCAACGACTTCCTGGCGGTCTGGGCGGCGACCCAGTGGGCCGAGGAACGGGCGCGGTCGAACCAGGGGGCGACGGTGATCGAGCTCTTCACCTATCGCGGCGCCCCGCACTCGACCTCCGACGACCCCAGCCGCTATCGCCCCGGCGACGAGCATGAGAAATGGCCGCTGGGCGATCCGATCGAACGTCTGCGCCAGCATCTGACCGTCATCGGCGAATGGGACGACGAGCGTCACGCCGCCGCCCTGAAAGACGCCGTCGAGCAGGTCCGCGCCGCCGGCAAGGAATCCGAAGCCATCGGCACCCTGGGCCAGTCGCGCCCCAGCGTGAAGACGATGTTCGAAGAGGTCTATGCGACCGAAGACTGGCGCCTGATCGAACAGCGCCGCGAGGTGGGGGTCTGACCATGAGCGAGCAAACCACCTTCACCGACGCCGATCGCAACGACGGCGTCGAGCCCGACATGGTCGATCAGAACGCCGCCCCCGCCTCGGAAGTAACGGGCGCGGGCGTGGTCCCCATGAACATGATCCAGGCGCTGAACTCGGCCATCGACGTCAAGATGGCCGAAGACGCCAACGTCCTGTCGTTCGGCGAGGACGCCGGCTATTTCGGCGGCGTCTTCCGCGTCACCGACAAGCTGCAGCAGAAGCATGGCCTGACCCGCAGCTTCGACGCCCCGATCTCGGAATGCGGCATCGTCGCAGCCGCCATCGGCATGGGGGCCTATGGCCTGCGTCCGGTCGTGGAAATCCAGTTCGCCGACTACATCTACCCGGCCTACGATCAGATCGTCTCCGAAGCAGCCAAGATGCGCTACCGCTCGGGGGGGCAGTTCACCAGCCCGATCACGGTGCGCAGCCCCTATGGCGGCGGCATCTTCGGCGGCCAGACGCACAGCCAGTCGCCCGAAAGCCTGTTCACCCATATCGCGGGCCTGAAGGTCATCATTCCCAGCAATCCCTATGACGCCAAGGGCCTGCTGACCGCCGCCATCGAGGACGACGATCCGGTCGTCTTCTTCGAGCCGAAACGCCTCTATAATGGGCCGTTCGACGGCTGGCATGAGAAGCCGGTCAGCCCGTGGAAGGCCCAGGATCTGGCCCAGGTCCCGACCGGCAAATATGTCGAGCCCATCGGCAAGGCGCGCGTGATGCGCGAAGGAAACGACGTCACCATCTTGGCCTATGGCACCATGGTCTGGGTCGCCCTGGCCGGCGCGGAACACGCAAGCGTGGACGCCGAGGTCATCGACCTGCGCTCGCTCGTGCCGCTGGACATCGAAGCCATCGAAGCCTCGGTGAAGAAGACCGGCCGCTGCGTCATCGTGCATGAGGCGCCCAAGACTTCGGGCTTCGGCGGCGAGCTGTCGGCTCTCGTTCAGGAGCGCTGCTTCTATTCCCTGGAAGCGCCGATCGCGCGCGTCACCGGTTGGGACACGCCCTATCCGCACGCTTTCGAATGGGAATATTTCCCCGGGCCGCAAAGGGTCGCAGACGCCTTGAAGAGCGTCATGACGGGAGGTCGATAAGATGGGTCGTTTCGTCTTCAAACTGCCCGACGTCGGCGAAGGCACCGCCGAAGCCGAACTGGTCGGATGGCACGTCAAGGTCGGCGACACGGTCGCCGAGGACCAGATCGTCGCCGACGTCATGACCGACAAGGCCACGGTCGAGATCACCGCTCCGGTCAGCGGCAAGGTCGTCGCCCTGCACGGCGAACCCGGCGCCATGGTGCCGGTGCGCGGCCCTCTGGTGGAGTTCGAGGTCGAGGGGGCGGGCAATGCCGATGACGCCCCGACGCCCGTCGCCCCCGCCGCCGCCAAGCCGGATCCCGCACCCGTGATCGCCGAGGCGCCGAAGGTCGAAACGCCGGCAGCCCCCGCTGTCGAGGCGCCGACATCCGGCAACTATGTCTTCAAACTGCCCGACGTCGGCGAAGGCACGGCCGAGGCCGAACTGGTCGGCTGGCACGTCAAGGTCGGGGACGCGGTCGAGGAAGACCAGATCATCGCCGACATCATGACCGACAAGGCCACGGTCGAGATCACCTCGCCGGTCGCCGGAACGGTCGTCGCCCTATACGGCGAGGCGGGCAAGTCGGTGCCGGTCGGCGGGCCGCTGGTCGCGTTCGATGTCGAGGGTCGGGGCAATGTCTCGACGCCCGTCGCGGCACCGAAACCGGCCTCCAAGCCGACCGAGAATGCGACGAAGGCTTCCGCCGCGATTTCGACGGCTCAAAGCGCCACTTCAGCGACCGCGCCCTCCAAGCCCGTTCCCGCCCTGACGGGACGTGCGCCTGGCGAACGCCCGTCGGCCTCGCCGGCCGTGCGCAATCGCGCGCGGGACCTGGGAGTAGATCTGACCTTCGTGCCCGGTTCCGGCCCGGCGGGTCGGATCACGCACGAGGATCTGGACGGCTTTATCGCGCGCGGCGGTTCGCAACCCGCATCGGCGCCGTCCGGCGGCGGCTCGACCTATGCGAAGGCGCAAGGGACGACCGAGGTCAAGATCATCGGCCTGCGCCGCAAGATTGCGGAGAAGATGGCCGAGAGCGTGCGCCGCATTCCCCACATCACCTATGTCGAGGAAATCGACATGACGGCGGTGGAGGAGCTGCGCGCCCACCTGAACGCGACGAAGTCCAAGGATCAGCCCAAGCTGAACGTCCTGCCCTTCATCGCCCGCGCCATCGTGGTGGCCCTGCGCGACCAGCCCCAGATCAACGCCACCTATGACGACGAGGCCGGCGTCCTGACCCAGCACGCCCCGGTCCATCTGGGCATCGCCGCCCAGACGCCGAACGGCTTGATGGTGCCGGTGGTCCGGCATGCCGAGGCGCGCGACCCCTACGATACGGCGCTGGAGATCACGCGTGTGTCGGGCGCGGCCAAAGACGGTTCGGCCAAGCGCGAAGAGCTGTCGGGTTCCACCATCACCATCACCTCGCTGGGAACTCTGGGCGGGGTGGTCCACACTCCGATCATCAATCACCCCGAGGTCGCCATCGTCGGCCCCAACAAGATCGCCGAACGGGTCGTGGTCAAGGACGGCCAGATGGTGGTGCGCAAGATGATGAACCTGTCGTCCAGCTTCGACCACCGCATCGTCGACGGCCATGACGCGGCGGTGTTCGTCCAGCGGATCAAGGGGCTTCTGGAACACCCAGCGACCTTATGGATGGCGTGACATTGATGCGCAGCATCATCGTTAGTGCGAGCATTCTGTTGGCGGTGCTAACGGCAGCCCCCAATCAGGCCAGCGCCTGCGGTCGACCGCCCCCTCCGCCTTGGCACATGCTGGCCCGGGAAGGCGGACCGGCCGTTTGGATTGGGCGTGTGACCGCCATAAAGCCAAAACTGAGACCGTTTCGCAACGAGCGCCTAGAAGTCGCTCAGTCAACGGCTACGATCGAACAGGTCGAAACGATCCTTGGCCTACCACCAGAACGCTATGAGTACGTCGGCGCCACAAGTTCGCGTGCGATAGATGGGTCAGCATATTACTGGTGCGGCGCTTGGATGAATGTGGACATCGGCGAGGACCTCCTGCTTATCGACGATCCATCTGGCGTCTATATCTATCGCTTGGGGCAGCCGGATGAGATCGCTCGACTCCAATCCTATCCTTATCCGGCAGAACTCATGTCAAAACTTGAGCCCTACCAATGACCCAGACCCTGAAAACCAAAGTCCTGATCATCGGCGCGGGCACCGGCGGCTATGTCGCGGGCATCCGTTGCGGCCAGCTGGGGCTGGACACCGTGCTGGTGGACGGCGGCGACGGGCTGGGCGGGACCTGCCTGAACGTCGGCTGCATTCCGTCCAAGGCCATCATCCATGCGGCGGGCAAGTTCGAGACAGTGGCCAAGGCGGCCGGCGGCGGGACGCTGGGCATCACGGCGGCGGCGCCGGCCATCGACCTGTCGCAGACGGTCGAATGGAAGGACGGCATCGTCCGTAAGCTGAACGCCGGGGTCTCGGCCCTGCTGAAGAAGGCCAAGGTCAAGGTGATCAAGGGCTGGGCCGAGTTCGCCGACGCCAAGACCTGCGTGGTGAAGACCGACGAAGGCGACATCCGTATCACTGCCGAACACGTCATCCTGGCGACGGGGTCCGAGCCGGTCGAACTGCCCTTCTTGCCCTTCGGCGGCGACGTCATTTCATCGACCGAGGCGCTGAGCCTGTCAGAGGTCCCCAAGAAGCTGGTCGTCGTGGGCGGCGGCTATATCGGCCTGGAACTGGGCATCGCCTATCGCAAGCTGGGCGCCGAGGTGGCCATCGTCGAAATGGCCGAGCGTATCCTGCCGCTCTACGACAAGGCCCTGACCGATCCGGTCGCCAAGTGGCTGGAGAAGCATGGTGTCGAGCTGCACCTGGGCGCGCGCGCTGGGGGCTTCGGTGACGGTAAGCTGTCGATCACGACGAAGGACGGCGAGCCGCTGCAACTGGACGCCGACAAGGTGCTGGTCACGGTCGGTCGGCGTCCGCGTACGCAAGGCTGGGGTCTGGAAAACATGGGCGTGGCCATGGCCGGGCCATTCGTGAAGATCGACCAGCGCTGCGCCACCAGCATGAAGAACGTCTGGGCGGTCGGCGACCTGACCGGCGAACCCATGCTGGCGCACAAAGGCTCGGCCCAGGGCGAGGTGGTCGCCGAAATCATCGCCGGCCACGACCGCATCTTCGATCCCGTAACCATCGCCGCCGTCTGTTTCACCGAGCCGGAAATCGTTTCGGCCGGTCTGGGGCCGAACGAGGTCGCGGGCCGCGACGATGTGATCCAGTCGGTCTTCCCCTTCGCCGCGATCGGCCGCGCCCTGGCCATCGAGGCGGGCGAGGACGGCGGGTTCGTGCGGGTGATCGCGTCAAAATCCGATCATCGCATCCTGGGCATCCAGGCGGTCGGCCAGCATGTGTCGGAACTATCCAACAGCTTTGCCCAGATGATGGAGATGGGGGCGGTGCTGGAAGACGTGGCCGGAACCATCCATGTCCACCCGACCCTGGGCGAAGCCTTCCACGAGGCCAGCCTGCGCGCCCTCGGGCACGCCATCCACATCTGATCAGATCCGGTCCAGCCGCTTCGCGTGGTTCGCCACCATGCGAAGCGCCAGGCCATCGGGCAGGAAGCGGGCCAGTCCGGCCATGACGTTGTTCATGACGCCGGGGGTGACGCTGGGATGGTTGGCCTCGCAGGCGTCATAGCCGATGCGCGCCACGCGCGCGGCGTCCATCCACATCCAGGCCGGATAGGCGCTGGAGACCTGCTCGCGCGAGCCGTTAACGTCGTGGAATTCGGTCAGGGTGTAGCCGGGGTTCAGCACGGTGACGTGAACGCCGGTCCCCTGCGTCTCAAGATGCAAGCCCTGCGACGCCTTGATCAAGAAGCTCTTGATCGGTCCGTACAGGGTGTCGCCCCCAGTCGCGGGCATCTGGCCGGCCAGGGAGGCGACGTTCAGCACCCGGCCGAAGCCCCGCTGGATCATGCCGGGCAGCAACAGGCGCGACAGCTCGACCGGCGCGGTCAGCATGACCTGCATCATGGCGCGATGGGCGCCCAGGTCGGTGTCCAGAAAGCCGGTGACACGGCTGAATCCCGCATTGTTGACCAGGCCGTCGACGGTCAGGCCGCGGGTCTCGATGGTCGCGACCAGCCGCTCGGGCGCCGCGGGGTCGGACAGGTCTTCGGGGATGACGGTCGCGGTCACGCCGTGGGCGGCGGTCAGGTCGTCGGCTAGGGCCTGCAACGGGGCTTGGCGACGCGCCGTCAGAATCACATTCCAACCCTCGGCCGCATAGATACGGGCCAGGGCCGCGCCGATGCCGGCGGAGGCGCCGGTGATCAGAACGGTTCGGTTCACGGCGCGATCAGGCCGCGACGGGGCAGGACTTGTGCGGCGCAAAGGCCGCTAGCGACATCGGGTTCTCGGCCAGAAGGTCGGCGATGGTGATCTTGGACAGGGCTTCGGTCGCGGCCTCGTCCGCAGCGGTCAGGGCCTTGGCGACCTGGCGCGGGATATGTTCGCTGATCGGGCAACCCTTGGCGCCGGCAGGGGGCGAACCGATGTGGGCGCAGCCGTTCACCGCCTTCAGCACCTGATCCAGCCGAATGTCCTCGGGCTGACGCAACAGCCAGGAGCCGCCGGTCGCGCCCGGACGGGTGGCGATCAGCCCAGCCTTGGCCAGAAGGGCGGTCACGCGGCGCACCACGACGGGATTGGTCGGGATCGAGGACGCCAGCACGCCGCTGGGCATCGCCTGCGCAGGCCCGAACGCGCCCTTGTGGGCCATATAGGCCAGGGCGTGGGCGGCGACGGGGAAGCGTTGGCTGTCTGACATGGTTCTGTTCCTGATGCGAAAATAGGCGTTCAGGGGCCGAATCACAAATCGCGCCGCAGAACGCCGAAACCGAATCCGCTGCGGCGCGATTGAAGACCGCGTGGAATGAGCCTAAAGGCTCGCCGCTTTGAAGGGACCGACGCCGCGTCGGAGACCCGGAGGATACGCATGGCCGGGGACACTCCCCACGACGCGAGCGCTCCCTCGCCCGCGTCGAACACGCCGGACAAGCCCACCCACGCCACGGGTCCGGAATCCCACATCCAGGGCGGCCAGGCCGCCAAGCACGGCGGCTTCTGGGCCCTGACCATCGGCGCGATCGGCGTGGTGTTCGGCGACATCGGCACCAGCCCGCTCTACGCCCTGCGCGAGGCGATCGACCATGCGCGCTCCGGCGTCGGCGGCGATCTGGCCGTGATCGGCGTCGTGTCGCTGGCGTTTTGGGCGCTGATGGTGGTGGTGACGTTCAAATACGTCTTCTTCCTGATGCGCGCCGACAACAAGGGCGAGGGCGGCACCCTGTCGCTGATGGCCCTGGCCCAGTTCGCGGTCGGTCGGCGTAGCGCCTGGATCTTCATTCTGGGCGTTTGCGGCGCGGCCCTTTTCTATGGCGACGGCATCATCACGCCCGCCATCTCGGTCCTGTCCGCCGTCGAAGGCCTTCAGGACGCGCCGGGTCTGGCCGGGCGGCTGGATTCCTTCATCGTGCCGATCTCGGCCGGCATCCTGATCGCCCTGTTCCTGGTCCAGTCGCGCGGCACGGCCAGCCTGGCCAAGTATTTCGGCCCGATCACCGCCGTCTGGTTCCTGAGCCTGGGGGCCCTGGGCCTGTATCATATCTTCGACGACGTAAGCGTGTTGCGGGCCCTGTCGCCCCACTATGGCGTCATGCTTCTGCTCAATGACGGCTTCCTGGGCTTTGTGATCCTGGGCAGCGTCTTCCTGGCCGTCACGGGGGCCGAGGCCCTCTATGCCGACATGGGCCATTTCGGAAAGGCGCCGATCCGCATGGGCTGGCTGGCCTTCGTCCTGCCGTGCCTGACGCTGAACTATCTGGGCCAGGGCGCCCTGATCCTGGACAATCCGGCCGCGTCCGAGAACCCGTTCTGGAACATGGTCCCGCAGTTCGCCTATTGGCCGATGCTGATCCTGGCGACCGCCGCGACCGTCATCGCCTCCCAGGCGGTGATCACCGGCGCCTTCTCGGTGACGCAGCAGGCGGTGCAGCTGGGCCTTCTGCCGCGCATCGACATCAAGAACACCTCCGAGACCCAGGCCGGACAGATCTTCGTGCCGGCGGTCAACACCTTCCTGATGGTTGGGGTTCTGGTGCTGCTGGTCGTGTTCCAGAGCTCGCATAACCTGACCGCCGCCTATGGCGTGGCGGTGACGGGCACCATGCTGGTCAATACGCTGATGGCCTATTCGGTCATCCGCAAGGGCTGGAAGTGGCCGATGTGGGCGGTGGCGGGGACCCTCATTCCGTTCGCCTTCATCGACAGCGTCTTCCTGACGTCCAACCTGCTGAAGATTCCGGACGGTGCGTGGATGCCGCTGGTGCTGGGCGCCCTGCTGGTCGTCGTGATGTGGACCTGGGTGCGCGGGACGCAGATCCTGACAGCCAAGACGCGCAAGGACAGCCTGCCGCTGAACGATTTGATCGAGATGCTTCAGGCCCGTCCGCCGCACCGTGCTCCGGGAATGGCCATCTTCCTGACCTCGGATCCCGATGTCGCGCCGGTCGCCCTGATGCACAATCTTAAGCACAACAAGGTGCTGCACGAGAAGAACGTTATCCTGACCGTGCGCACCTCCGAGCGCCCACGCGTCAAGGAAGCCGACCGGGTGCGAATGGAGCCGATCAACGACGACTTCAAGAAGGTCACGGTCACCTACGGCTTCATGGAAACGCCGAACGTGCCGCGCGCCCTGGGCCTGTGCCGAAAACAGGGGCTGAAGTTCGACATCATGTCGACCAGCTTCTTCCTAGGCCGACGCTCGCTGATTCCGTCGGCGCGTCAGGGCATGCCGCTGTGGCAGGACAAGCTGTTCATCTTCCTGATGCGCAACGCCGCCAATCCGACCGACTTCTTCCACATCCCGCCCGGCCGCGTGGTCGAGCTGGGCGCACAGGTGGCTGTATGAGCACCGAGGGACGGGGCGGGCAGAGCTCGCAGGCGCGCGGCCGTCGCATGGCCACCAAGGGCCGCCCGCGCCCGGCCCCGGCCGAGGCCGCTCAGGGCCCGTCGCAGGACGACATCGGCGTCGAAGCCCGCGTCGTCGCCGGCATCCTGCTGAACGCCGCGCTGGAGAAGCGCAACGGATTGGACGAAGCGCTTTCTCAGCCTGCCGCCCGCGCGCTGGAGCCGGTGGACCGCGCCTTCGCCCGGGCCGTGGCCATGGCGGCCCTGCGTCGTCTGGGCGAGATCGACCAGATCCTGAATCGCCGCCTGAAGAAGTCGCCGCCCGAGGCTGTGCGCACCCTGATGCGCATCGCCCTGGCCCAGACTCTGGTGCTGGAAACGCCCGCCTTCGCCGCCTTCTCGACGGCGGTGAAACTGGCCGAGCGCGATCCCAAGACCCGGCCCTACAAGAATCTGGTCAATGCGGTGCTGCGCGGGGTTGGGCGTGAAGGCCCCGGCCTGACGACGGCCGAGAGCAATCTGCCGGACTGGATCGCGGCGCGCTGGAAGGCGACCTATGGCGAGGCCGCCCTTGCGGGTCTGGCCTTGGCCGCGCGCGAAGAACCCGCGACCGATATCAGCCTGAAGCCAGGCGTTGATCCCGCCGCGGTCGCCGCCGCTGTCGAGGGCGAGGTTCTGTCCGGTGGCACGGTTCGCACCGGCCGTCGCGGCGATGTGGCCGGATGGCCCGGTTTCGAGGACGGCGACTGGTGGGTCCAGGACGCGGCCGCCGCCGTGCCCGGCCGGCTGCTGGATGTGAAGCCCAGCGAGACGGCGCTCGACATGTGCGCCGCGCCTGGAGGCAAGACGCTGCAACTGGCGGCCGCCGGCGCCACGGTCGTCGCGCTCGACCGTTCGGCCCCGCGTCTGAAACGCCTGACGCAGAATCTCGAGCGGACCGGCCTCACGGCTGAAGTGGTCGCCGTTCCGGCCGAGGACTGGGAGGACGCCCGCACCTTCGACGCCGTCCTGCTGGACGCGCCCTGCACCGCGACGGGCACCTTCCGCCGCAATCCCGAAGTCCTGCGCGCCACCAAACCGGCAGAGGTCGCCAAATTGGCGGACGTTCAGCACCGCCTGCTCGATGCCGCCGCCGAGCGCGTGAAGCCGGGCGGCCGTCTGGTCTATTGCACCTGCTCGCTGGAGCGTGAGGAGGGCGAGACCCAGATCATCGCCTTCCTGCGTCGCAACCCCGCGTTCCGCACTGTCGCCGCCGATCCGGCCGCGGTCGGCGCCCCGCCCGAGGCGCTGACGCCCGAAGGCTGGCTGCGCATCCTGCCCTCCATGTGGGCCGAACACGGCGGACTGGACGGCTTCTTCGCGGCAAGGCTGGAACGGGTGTCCTGAGCGTGAGCGCCTTGCTCCCGCCCGCAACCCGCCTTATCCGGAGGCCATGGCCGTTACTCCTCTGATCTGCCCGTCGATCCTCGCCAGCGATTTCGCGCGGCTGGGTGAAGAAGTCCGCGCGCTTGAGGCGGCGGGCGCCGACTGGATCCACGTCGATGTGATGGACGGGCATTTCGTGCCGAACATCACGCTTGGCCCCGACATCGTGAAGGCGATCCGGCCGCACACGACCTTGCCGTTCGACGTGCACCTGATGGTCGCGCCGGTCGATCCGTGGCTAGAAGCGTTCCGCGAAGCAGGCGCCGATGTCCTGACCGTCCATCCTGAGAGCGGGCCGCATCTGCACCGCACCTTGGGTCGCATTCGTCAGCTGGGCGCCAAGGCGGGCGTGGTGTTCAATCCGGCGACGCCGCTGTCGATCCTGGAAGAGGTGATCGATCTGGTCGATCTGGTGCTGATCATGTCTGTTAATCCGGGCTTTGGCGGTCAGAAGTTCATCGACAGTTCGCTGAAGAAGATCGCGGGCGCGCGGGCCATTCTCGACCGCGCCGGTTCGTCGGCTCACCTTCAGGTGGACGGCGGCGTGACCTCCGCCAACGCCGCAGCCTGCGTCGCCGCTGGGGCCGATGCTCTGGTCGCTGGGTCGTTCGTGTTCAAGGGCGATTACGCGACCAACATCGCCGCCCTGAAAGCCGCGCCGGCTGCTCCGAGCCTCTCGTGAGCCCGCTCGGCCCCTTCGCTCCACGGGGGCAGGAAACGACGCTGGATGTCGCCTCGGGTCAGATCCCCGGCCTGCCTGGCGCCCCGGTACGCACGCCCGTGCGGTCGGGCGACACGATAGCCGGACCCGGCCTGTGGCCCGCCATCGCCGGGCGGCTGGCGACGCGGCAGCTGTGGATCGAGCTTTACGGCCTGCCCGGTTACGGCCTGACGCTGGGGTCGCCGCTGGGCGGAGGCAAGGTGACCGCGTTCGCCGCCACGCCGCGTGATTTCCGCCCTCATGATCCGGCGCCGGGGCGCAATGTCCTGGCCGGGCGTTTCATGTTGGCGGGCGCCTCGATGGAGGTCGAGCCTCCGTCCGATCCGTGGAACCGGCCCAGTCCCTCGCGGCCCTTTGCGGTCGAGCTTCACGCCTTCGCCTGGCTGCCGGGGCTGATGGCCCAAGGCGACCGTGGCGCGCGCGAGGCGCTGCGTCTGACCCTGGCCTGGGCCGACGCCTTCGCACGATGGTCGCCCTTCGCCTGGGGACCGGAAATCCTGGCGCGGCGAGTCGTCAATCTGTCGTGCGGCGCACGGCGGATGGGCGCCGTGGCGACCGAGGCCGAGCGACTGAAACTGGCCGACAGTCTGGCGCGCCAGACCCGGCAGCTGCTCCGTCCGCCCGGCGGTCTGGCCAGCCGGGCCGAGCGGTTGACGGCGGCGGCCATCGGCGGCTGCGTGCTGGCGGGGGCGCCGGGGCAGGCCTTGCGTCGCCGGGCGCTGTCGCGGCTGGATGGCGCCCTGAAGACGACGGTGCAGGCCGACGGCGGCCACGCGTCGCGCAGTCCCGAGGCGGGGCTTGAGCTGCTGCTCGACCTGCTGACGCTGGACGACGCCCTGTCGCAACTTTCCGAACCGACGCCTGAGAGCGTCTCGGCCGCCATCGTCCGGCTGACGCAGGGCCTGCGCCTGCTGACTTTGCCCGATGGTCGTCTGGCCAGCTTCCAGGGCGGCGGTCCCTCCACCATTGAACGCGTCGCGGCCGCCCGCGCCCACGACGACGAAGCGATAGCCAGAAGCGACGACACGCCTCCAGCGATCGGTTCGGTCGTCGGCCTGACGCGCATCGCCAGCCCTCTGCTCACCATCATCGCCGACACCGCCCCGCCGGCGCGCGACGCCTGGGGGGCGGCCGCCTGCGCCCAGCCGATGGCGCTGGAGATCGCCTGCGGCAAGGATCGGCTGGTGACCGGCTCGGGCTGGACGCCGGCCTCGACCGACCGCCAGGCCCTGCGCCTCACGCCGGCCCATTCGACGCTGACCCTGGGCGAACGGTCGCTGAACGAACCGCTGGGCGGCTGGAAGGGTGAGCTCTTGGGCCCGCGCCTGGTCGGACCGCCGATCCATGTGACCACCGACCTGCGCGACGGCGACGGCGCTGTCTGGGTGGAAATGGAGCACGACGGCTGGAATGAGTTGTTCGGCCTGAACCATCAGCGCCGGCTGTATCTGGACCAGCGCCTGGACGAACTGCGGGCCGAAGAAAAGCTATTCCCCACGCCCGGCCGCAAGGAGATGGTGCGCCAGATCGCCGCCCCCTACGCCATCCGCTTCCATCTGGAGCCGGGGGTTCAGGCCTCCCTGGCGCGCGATCGCCGTTCGATCCTGTTGCGCGGCGCCTCGGGTCGAGGCTGGTGGTTCAGGACCGATGGACCGGACGTGGCCATCGAGCCCAGCGTCCATATCGACGCCGGCCTGACGCGCCGCAGCCTGCAGATCGTGGTGCGTGGCTCGGCCCGTACCGACAGCGAGACCAAGATCCGCTGGAAGCTGAGCCCGGCCGGCGCGAGCGGCGACCCGACATGAAGCATCCGCGAGCCCTCTATGGAGAGCCCGACCTCAAGCTCGGCTGGCTATCCATTTGGACGCTTTCGCGAGAATTTGCAGATGCTGTGGACTATGATGATGCCAACTGGATCAACATTCATGCCCACATAGAAGCACCCGGATCTCGCATAGACATTCAGGGCCCTGGGATACGAAGCGACGAAATCTTGTCATTTCGCGACGAACTTGCAGAATTGAATCTTCAGCTGGAAGGCGTCGCTCACCTTTGCTGTCTTGAGCCATACATTGACGCCAAGATCACTTGCGGTGCTTTGGGTCACTTGATCGTGGTCATCGAAGCGACCCCCGATCCAATGATGCAAACTCATCGGTTCACTCTCGAACTTGACCAGAGCTATCTCCCACCATTGATAGCCCAGTGTGGCCAAATACTGAGAGATTCCCAGTCAAAGGAAACAGCAAGGCTTGAAGGCAAGGGATGACGCACAGGCGCCCCGGTGCTAGACGCCGCGCCATCCTCCCCCAGCCTTTACGGACGCCGCCTCATGCCCGCCGCTCCCGACTTTCCGCCCGCGCCCGATCAGGTGAAGCCGAAACGCGCTCTGATCTCCCTGTCCGACAAGGCGGGGCTGGAGGAGGCGGCCCGCACCCTGCACGATCTGGGCGTCGAACTGGTCTCGACCGGCGGCACGCGCGCGGCGATCAAGAAACTCGGCCTGCCGGTCAAGGACGTGGCCGATCTGACGGGCTTCCCCGAGATGATGGACGGCCGGGTCAAGACCCTGCACCCCATCGTTCACGGCGGTCTGCTGGGCGTGCGCGATGCGGCCGACCACGCCCAGGCCATGACCGACCACGGCATCGGCGCCATCGATATCGTCTGGATCGATCTCTATCCGTTCGAAAGCACCGTCGCGGCGGGCGGATCTTTCGAGGCGGCGGTCGAGAACATCGACATCGGCGGCCCGGCCATGATCCGCTCCGGCTCCAAGAACCACGGCTATGTCGCCGTCGCCGTCGACGGCGAGAGCATCGGCCTGATCCTGTCGGCGCTGAAGGCCGAGGGTTCGACCGATCTCAGCCTTCGCAAACGCCTGGCCGCCCGCGCCTTCGCCCGCACCGCCGCCTATGACGCCGCCGTCTCGGGCTGGTTCGCAAGCCAGGTCGAGGATGCCGCGCCGGCCCGCAAGTCCATCGCGGGCTCCTTGGCCCAGACCCTGCGCTATGGCGAAAACCCACACCAGACGGGCGCCTTCTACCGCACCGGCGAGCGCCGTCCGGGCGTGGCCTATGCCGAACAGGTTCAGGGCAAGGAACTGGGGTACAACAACATCGCCGACGCCGACGCCGCCTATGAGTTGGTCGCGGAGTTCGAACAGCCGGCCGTGGTCATCGTCAAACACGCCAATCCGTGCGGCGTCGCGGTGGGCAAGGACCTGTCGGAGGCCTACGCCCGCGCGCTGGAATGCGACGCCGTCTCGGCCTTCGGCGGCGTCATCGCGGTCAATCGCCCACTGAACGGCGACGACGCCCGCGCCATCACCGGCATCTTCACCGAGGTCGTCATCGCCCCCGGCGCCGACGACGAGGCCAAGGCCGTCTTCGCGGCCAAGAAGAACCTGCGCCTGCTGATCACGGACGGCCTGCCTGACCCCCACGGCGCGGGCGAGGTGTTCCGTTCGGTCGCCGGAGGCTTCCTGGTTCAGTCGCGGGATCGCAGCCTGATCAAGCCGGCGGACCTGAAGATCGTCACCAAGCGCCAGCCGACCCCGACCGAGATCCAGGACATGCTGTTCGCCTTCACCGTGGCCAAGCACGTCAAGTCCAACGCCATCGTCTACGCCAAGGACGGCCAGACCGCCGGCATCGGCGCCGGCCAGATGAACCGTCGCGACAGCGCCCGCATCGCCGCTATTCGCGCCAAGGAGGCTGGTGAAGCCAAGGGGCTGACTCAGTCGCTGGCCGAGGGTTCGGCCTGTGCGTCCGAAGCCTTCTTCCCCTTCGCCGACGGTCTCTTGGAAGCCGTCGCGGCCGGCGCCACGGCGGTGATCCAGCCGGGCGGCTCGATGCGCGACGCCGAGGTCATCGCCGCCGCCGACGAAAAGGGCATCGCCATGGCCTTCACCGGGGTGCGGGTCTTCAGGCATTGATCTTGAGAAGAATGGCGCTAACGCTCGCGACGCGGTCGCTCGCTGCTTGAGCGCCCTTCTGTCCGTTGTAGAAGTCGTCGAGACTTCAACAGCGCGCCTTATCGTGACTGGACGGGCGTCGTTCGCCGTGATGCTCTGACCGCTTTCTCGCGTTGGAGCGTCCCATGACCGTCCTGATCCGTCCCGAAGGCCAGACCGCCGACGATCTGAAGCTAAGCCGACGAAGCCTGGGGGCGCTTGGGGGGCTTTTGTTCTCCGGCTATGCGGTCGCGGCGCTGGCGAAGGAGGCCAAGCCGATCACCACCGACGAGGCGGGTCTGGCCGCGGAGACCGTGACCTATGCCGCGCCGGACGGATTCCAGCTTCCGGCCTATGTGGCGCGGCCTGCGGGCGAGGGCCCCTTCCCGGTGGTCGTCGTGGTGTCCGAGATCTTCGGCGTCCATGAATATATCCGCGACATCTGCCGCCGCCTGGCCAAGCAGGGCTATGCCGCCATCGCGCCCGCCTTCTTCAATCGGGTCGAGGATCCTGCGCCCCTGTCGGACATGCAGCGGATCATGCAGATCGTCGGCGCCGCGAACTATGAGCAGGTGATGGGCGACCTGTCGGCGACGCTGGAGTGGGCCAGCCAGCAGTCGTGGTCCAAGGACGGCAAGGTCGGCATCACTGGCTACTGCTGGGGCGGCAAGGTGGTGTGGCAGGCGGCGGCGCGCTTCGCCGCCATCGGCGCGGGCGTGGCTTGGTACGGCCGTTTGGCGCCTGCTGCAGACGCCACGCCGGTTCAAATCTCATCGGGCCAACCTTGGCCGGTCGAC
Organism: Brevundimonas sp. EU05-FHT14B07; assembly: GCF_058790795.1. NCBI lineage: Bacteria > Pseudomonadati > Pseudomonadota > Alphaproteobacteria > Caulobacterales > Caulobacteraceae > Brevundimonas > Brevundimonas sp. EU05-FHT14B07. The sequence goes on along the minus strand of NZ_JBYTCZ010000002.1, from coordinate 727,420 downwards.
ATCGCCGACGACCTTAAGGCGCCCGTGCTCGGCCTGTATGGCGGCAAGGATCAGGGCATTCCATTGGCCAGCGTCGAGCGGATGCGCGAGGCCCTGGCGCGCGCCGGCCAGACCGGCAGCCAGATCAACATCTATCCCGACGCCCAGCACGGCTTCCATGCCGACTACCGCGCCAGCTATTCGGAGGCGGACGCCAAGGACGGCTGGTCCAAGCTGCTGGCGACATTCGATAAAGCGTTAAAAGCCTAGATCAGGCCTTGCCGTCGAAGGCCTGACCGTCGGCGGCGGGGGCGGCGCCATAGGGGTTGGGAGCCTGGGCGCCGGATGCCTTGGCGGCGACGACGACCATTGCGGGGCGCACGGTGCGGCCGAACAGTTCAAAACCGGACTGCATGGTCTGGATCACCGATCCACCGGGCACGGTCTCGGACGGCTGTTCCATCATCGCCTGGTGGAGATGCGGGTTGAAGGCCTCGCCGGCCTGGGGCGCGACGCGCTTCAGGCCGTTGGCGTCGAAGGCTTGCAGCAGGGCCTTTTGCGTCAGTTCCAACCCGGTCACCAGACCGGCGGTCGCGCCCTCGGCGTCCTTGGGCGCGGCCATCAGGGCGCGTTCCAGGTTGTCGGCGACGCCCAGCAGGTCCTTGGCGAAGCGCTGGATGGCGAAGGCGCGGGCGTCGTTCTGCTGCGTCTCCGAACGGCGCTTCAGATTCTCCATCTCGGCGGCGACGCGCAGGGCGCGGTCCTTCCATTCGTCACGCTCGGCGATCACGGCGTCCAGCGGCGCCAGATCGTCTGACGGATGGGCGTCCAGGCCGTGTTCGGCGTTGGTTTCGGCCATGTCGGCGTCCACGGCGTTCAGTTCATCGTTAAGGGGCTTGTCGCTCACTTGTCGTTCCCGTCCAGCATCCGGCCCAGCACCCGGGCGGTATAGTCCACCAACGGAATGACACGGGCGTAGTTCAGTCTTGCGGGGCCTATGACGCCGATGGCGCCCAGAACCCGCTGTCGGCCGCTCATATAGGGCGCCGCGATCACGGCGGAACCCGAAAGTGAAAACAACCGTGTCTCGGCGCCGATGAAAATGCGTACCCCTTGCGCCGCATCGACGCCGTCCAGCAGGCCGATCAGCTGTTCCTTCTGCTCCAGATCATCGAAAAGGACGCGGACCCGCTCCAGATCGGCCAGGCCCTCCCGGTCCTGAAGCAGGTTAGCGCGGCCGCGGACGATCAGGGCGCGCTCGCGATCCTGGCCGCCGGACCAGGCGGCAAAACCGTCTTCGACCAGGCGGGCGGCGGTCTGGTCCAGTTCACGCCGTGCGATTTCCAACTCCTGGGTCATCTCTCGCTTGGCGTCGGCGAAGGGGCGACCGCGCAGGCGGGCGTTCAGGAAGTTGGAGGCCTCGACCAGGGTCGAAGGCGTGACGCCGGCCGACAGGGTCATGATGCGGTTTTCGACCGTGCCGTCGTCAGCGACGATGACGACCAGGGCCTGATCGCCGCCCAGGGCGACGAACTCGACATGTTTGACGCCGGAATCACGGACCGGGCTCGATACGACGCCCGCGCCGCCGGCCAGGCCAGACAGCAGGTTCGAGGCCTCGTCCAAGGCGGACTCGAAGTTCCGGCCGCGCCCGGCGAGCCGCCCGTCGATCTCGCGACGCTCTTCCTTGGTCAGGTCGCCGACTTCCAGCAGGCCGTCGACGAACAGGCGCAGGCCCGCATGGGTCGGGATGCGGCCGGCCGAGGTGTGGGGCGCCGCCAGCAGACCCGCGAGGGTCAGATCCTGCATGGTGTTGCGGATCGAGGCAGGCGACAGGGCGATGCCGCCCAGCGACAGGGTCCGCGACCCGACCGGCTCGCCGGTCTCCAGATAGCTTTCCACGATGCGACGGAAGATGTCGCGCGCCCGCGCATCCAGCCCCGCCAGACCCGCGAGGGACTGGCCGGCGTCGAACGGCGGGTTTTTCGGGGCATACAGGCTCACGGTTTCAGGATAAGCACCGCCGCCACAGCTTCCAAGGTCAGACTTCCAAGGATCCCTCCCATGCGCCATTCGCAACGCACCGACGACCAACTGCGTCCCGTGACCATCGAGACCGGCGTCAATCGCTATGCCGAGGGCTCCTGCCTGATCAGCTTCGGCAACACCAAGGTGCTGGTGACCGCCTCGATCGAGGACAAGGTGCCGGGCTGGATGCGGAACTCGGGTCAGGGATGGGTGACCGCTGAATACGGCATGCTGCCCCGCGCCACCCACACACGCGGGCGTCGTGAAGCCGCCGCCGGCAAACAGTCGGGCCGCACGCAAGAGATTCAGCGGTTGATCGGCCGCTCCCTGCGCGCCGTGGTGGACCTGAAGGCCTTGGGCGAACGTCAGGTGCTGATCGACTGCGACGTTATCCAGGCCGACGGCGGCACCCGCACGGCGTCGATCACCGGCGCCTGGGTCGCCATGAGCTTGGCGCTGAACTATCTGCGTGACGAGGGCGTGCTTAAGGCCGACCCGATCACGGATCAGGTGGCGGCCGTGTCGTGCGGCGTGTGCGACGGCGTGCCGGTGCTGGACCTGGATTACGAAGAGGATTCCGAAGCCGAGGCGGATTCGAACTTCGTGCTGACCGGCTCGGGCCAGATCGTCGAGGTCCAGGCCACCGGCGAGAAGCGCGGCTTCTCGCGCGCCGAGTTCGATCGGCTCTTCTCGCTAGCCGAGATCGGCTGCACCGAACTGTTCGCCCTGCAGAAAGCGGCCCTGGCGGCGGTGAAGCGATAGGGGGTTTCACCTCGCGGCGCGGACGGGCATCTTCGTCCGGTCAGTCCTGACCGGAGACAAGTCGATGCGTCGATCCCCCTGGCTTTCGATGGCCGCCTGCGTTCTGTTGATGGCCGGATGTCAGCGCGCTGATCCAGTCGATCAGCCTGCGTCCGGAGACACTGCGGGAAGCAGCAACGTCATCGACGCGGTCCCACTGGCGCCCGACGCCCCGCCGCCTGCCCCGCCCGCCAAGCCGGCGGCTGCGGAGAAGGAAGCGACCAAACCGGCCGAGGACGTCGAGGCCAGCATTCCCGAGGGTCCCGACATGCCCGCTCAGCCGGTTCCGGTCAGCGAGGTCCCCTGCCGCGAAGCCATCGGCGCCGCCGCCTCGGCCCGGCTGGTCGAGCGCTGCATCCAAGTCAGCCCGGCGACCCGCCCGCCCTGCAACGCCGCCAACCCCTGCGATCTGATCCAGGGGGAGATCGACCGGTCCTGCAAACTGTGGGAACGCGACGGCGACCCTCCGGCGGCGTGTAAGCCCTAGGCTGAGCGCACCGCGCCCGCCACATCGGCCACCACCCGCTTCACCAGCGCTTCGTCGTCGCCCTCGGCCATGACGCGGATCAGCTTTTCCGTGCCCGAAGGACGCACCAGCAGCCGTCCCTGACCGCTCAGGGCCGCTTCGGCCTCGGCGATGGCGGCCTTGACCGTGTCGATCTCCAGCGGCTTGTCGGCGGTGAAGCGGACGTTTTCCAGCTTTTGGGGCACGGGCTCGAACTGGCGGGCCAGTTCGCTCATCGGCTTACCGGATTCGACCAAGACGGCCAGCACCTGCAGCGCCGCCATCAGGCCGTCGCCGGTGGTGGCGTGGTCGTGCAGGATGATGTGGCCCGACTGTTCGCCGCCGATGTTGAAGCCGCCTTCGCGCATCCTTTCCATGACATAGCGGTCGCCGACCTTGGTCCGCTCCAGCGTCAGGCCTTGGGACTTCAGTCTTCGCTCCAGCCCCAGGTTGGACATGACGGTTGCCACCACGCCCCCGCCGGTCAGGAGGCCGCGCCTGGCCCAGTCCAGCCCGACCAGGGCCATGATCTGATCGCCGTCCACGACCCGGCCTGTCTCATCGCAGATGATCAGCCGGTCGGCGTCACCGTCCAGGGCGATGCCGATATCGGCGCGGTAGCGTTTGACTGCATCGGCCAGGGTCGCCGGATGGGTCGAGCCGCACTCGGCGTTGATGTTTGTTCCGTTGGGGGTCACGCCGACGGGGAACACCTCGGCTCCCAGTTCGAACAGGGTGGTCGGCGCGACCTTGTAGCCGGCGCCGTTGGCGCAATCGACGGCGATGCGCAGCCCTTGCAGCGTCAGCCGCTTGGGGAAGGCCTGTTTGGCGATCTCGATATAGCGGGCCTGAGCGTCATCGATGCGTTTGACCCGGCCCAGCTTGTTCGACGGCGCCAGGCCCTGGTCGAGACCCTGGTCCATCATGGCCTCGATCTTCAGCTCGATCTCGTCCGACAGCTTGTAACCGTCCGGCCCGAACAGCTTGATCCCGTTGTCGGCATAGTCGTTGTGCGAGGCCGAGATCATCACGCCCAGATCGGCCCGCATCGAGCGGGTCAACATGGCCACGCCCGGCGTCGGCACGGGCCCGAAGGTGCGCACGTCCATTCCGACCGATGCAAACCCGGCTACCAGGGCCGGCTCGATCGTATAGCCGGACAGACGGGTGTCCTTGCCGATCACCACCAGATGGCGGCGGTCGTCGTCGGTGCGGAACAGCTTTCCGGCGGCCAGACCGACGCGCAGCGCGACCTCGGCCGTCATCGGATAGGTGTTGGCGCGCCCGCGAATGCCGTCGGTGCCGAAATATTTTCTGTCGCCCAAGGCTTGGTCCTTTGTTTCGGGTAACGTTCCGAAACCCCTTTTTTGATGCGGCCCGCCTTAAGATTGCATAGACGGCCGGTGGGGCTTGATGTGTGGCTTAGCCCCGGATCGCCGCCAGTGCAAAGCGGCGCCCTCTTCCTGACTTCTCGGAGCCTTCGCTTATGTGCGGCATCATCGGCGTCACCGGCAACGGACCTGTCGTTCCCCGGCTGATCGAAAGCCTGAAACGGCTGGAGTACCGCGGCTATGACTCGGCCGGCGTCGCGGCCGTGGTCGATGGCGCGGTCGAGCGTCGTCGCGCCAAAGGCAAGATCCGCAATCTGGAAGCCGTTCTGGTTGAGGAGCCGATGGCGGCGACGGTCGGCATCGGCCATACCCGCTGGGCCACGCACGGCGCGCCGACGACGGAGAACGCCCACCCGCACAAGGCCGGTCGCGTCACCCTGGTCCACAACGGCATCATCGAGAACTTCGCCGAACTGAAGGCCGAGTTGGCCGCCGAGGGCCATGTTTTCGAAAGCCAGACCGACACCGAGGTCATCGCCCACCTGCTGGACGCCGAACTGAACACCGGGCGGGCTCCGCTTGACGCGTTCAAGATCACCCTGGACCGCCTGACCGGCGCCTATGCGCTGGCGGTGCTGATCGACGGCACGGACGACCTGATCCTGGGCGCACGGCGCGGCAGCCCGCTGGTGGTCGGCTGGGGCGAGGACGAGATGTATCTGGGCTCCGACGCCCTGGCCGTCGGCCCGTTCACCCAGAAGATTTCCTATCTGGAAGAGGGCGATTACGTCGCCGTGACCAAGTCCGGCGCCCAGATGTTCGACGTGACCGGAAAGCCGGTCGATCGGGCAGTGGTCCAGGTCTCGGCCTCCTCGGCCATGGTCGAGAAGGGCGAATATCGCCACTTCATGGAAAAGGAGATTCATGAACAGCCCGACAGCGTCCAGCACACCCTGTCGGAATACCTCGACCTGGTGACCGGCAAGGCGAAGACGAATACCGTCGATTTCGCCGCCATCGACCGCATCCAGATCGTGGCGTGCGGCACCGCCTTCTACGCCGGTCAGATCGGCCGCTACGCCTTCGAGAAACTGGCGGGCCTGCCCTGCGACGTCGAGATCGCGTCCGAGTTCCGCTACCGCTCGCCGGCCGTGTCGCAAAAGACCCTGGCGGTCGCCGTCAGCCAGTCCGGCGAGACCGCCGACACCCTGGCCAGCCTGACCTGGTGCAAGGCGCAAGGGTTGAACACCGCCGCCGTCGTCAACGTCCATTCGTCGTCCATGGCGCGCGAAGCCGCCGTGCTGTGGCCCACTCATGCCGGGCCGGAAATCGGCGTCGCCTCGACCAAGGCCTTCACCGCCCAGGTCGCGGCTCTGCTGGCCCTGGCCGTGGCGGCCGGGGTCGCGCGCGGCCGGATCGATGCTGCGACCGAGGCCGAACTGGTCAAGGCCCTGTTCGAAAGCCCGCGCCTGATCGCCGAGGCTCTGACCATGGGCGACAGCATCCGCGCCGTCGTTCAGGATCTGGCCAAGGCCGACGACGTCCTGTTCCTGGGGCGTGGGGCCATGTTCCCGCTGGCCATGGAAGGGGCGCTGAAGCTGAAGGAGATCAGCTACATTCACGCCGAGGGATACGCCGCCGGCGAGCTTAAGCACGGCCCCATCGCCCTGATCGACGAGGAGACCCCGACCATCGCCTTGGCCCCGCTGGACGATGTGTTCGAAAAGACCGCTTCCAACCTGCAGGAAGTCGCCGCGCGCGGCGGGCCGGTCATCATGATCGCGCCGGAAAAGGCGCCCGACCTGCACGGCGCCGGCATCCGCCGCATCCATGCCCCGGACTGTCACCCCCTGATTGCGCCCCTGGTCTATGCCGTGCCGGTGCAGCTGCTGGCCTATTACACCGCCGTTCAGAAGGGCACCGACGTTGATCAGCCCCGCAACCTGGCCAAGTCCGTCACGGTCGAATAGGCCTCGTCGGTCATTCGGCGCAGGGCGACCACATCGATGATCTGGATCGCGCCGCGCCGCAGCCGCACGGCGCCGGCGGCGCACAGTTCGGTGCAGGCGGTCGATATGCTGGCGCGTCGCACAGCCATCAGATGCGACAGCTCGGTTTGACGCAGAGCAAGGACGTCGCCTCCCTGTCGGTCGTGAACGTCGAGCAATAGGGCGGCTAGGCGTTGGCTGACTTTTAATGTGGCGTGGCGCGAAAGCTCCGCCTGAAGGGCGATGTTGCGACGGCGAAGATCAATCAGCGCCATCTCGACCAGACTGTCGCGATCGATCTTTTGCGCCAGCTTGCGAGCGGAGACGGTCAGGTATCGTCCGGCCGTCAACCAAACGGCCGACTCTGGCCCACCCCCGCCCAATACGGCGTCGAAGTTGATCACGTCGTCGCTGGACGCCAGCCCATGCGACAGAGTGCCGTCGAGCCCGATCCGCGCCAGGACGCCTGACAAAATCAGCGTGACGACAGCTTCGCCATGCTGTGTGGTTGAGGTTCGTGCGCCAGCCTCGGCGAAGAAAGCATCGCCTTCGTCCAGGCCCTGAACTGCAAGGGCAGACAACAGGGCGTGCGCGAGGTTTGACTGAGACATGCCCCGTCTAGACGGCCGATCGCCGTTCGGTGCGATAACATGCGTTAAGTGATCAGACGGGCTCGGATTGCAGGCGCAAATAGGTGGGGTCGAACTCGGCGATCTCGGCCAAGCGACGCCAGTCGAGAATATCGATGCGCCCGCCCGCCCAAGCGACGACCCCCTCGCTGCGAAGCTCGGAAATCAGGCGGCTGACATGGACGGTCGAGAGGCCCAGCGCATCACCCAAGGTCGTTTGCGTCAGCGGGAGTTCGAAGGTCAAATCACCTGTTTGGCCGACGGCCTGGAGGCGCAGGTAAAGCTCGCATACCAGATGCGCCAGATGGCCCAGGCCGCTGCGCCGGCCCATGGCCACCAGCCACTGTCGATGGATGGCGGCGTCGATGATGGTGTCCAGCCAAAGCAGTCGGCCCAGGTGTGGATGTCGTTCGGTGATGTCGATCAAGCCGCTGTGTGGCGCCTCTGCGATCATACAGTCGGTGAGGGCGACGACGCCGTGATCCATCTGCTTCATCAACAGGCTGTGCAGGTCGATGAAGTCGCCGGACACATTGATCTCGGTGATCTGACGCGACCCGTCCTCCAGCGTGGAATACCGCGCGGAAAAGCCGGAAATCAGAAGGGTGCTGTGTAGCGGGCGCGTGTGCTCGCGCACGATGTCGAATCCGGCGGAGACGGTTTTGGGCGCATCGAGGACAGCGGTTAACGCCTCGATCTCCTCGGCATTGAGCCGGTCCCGAAGCGACAACTTGTCGACCAGCGTGGTGATCTTTGAGACGCCGCCAGGCTTGGTCATCCCGCGTCCCCCGTCAATGTCCAGCCCTCGGGCGCCTGATCGGATGCGCACGCCGTGACGCTGACGACCGTCTGACCCTCGGTGTCCGTGACGATGACGCTGAAGGCGCGGGTCGTCCAAAACGACGCGCCCCGGTAGCGAAGGATTTCGCCCAGCACGGCGACGGCTTCCTCGCGCGCCGCATCAACGCTCCTCAGTTCCTCGCCCTGATCGTCGCGGATGCAATCTCCGTTCTGGGTATGGAAAAAGTAACGCGGCAATCTTCCCTCCTGGCCTCAGCCGAAAGGGAAGCGGTCACGGGCGCGATTGGTTCAGTCCGCTGTGATCTTTCAGATTTCCTGATTGAAGGCGCCGATTTCAGGATAGGCGGCCAGGCGCGGTTTGATCTCCTTGCGGAACAGGTCGCGCATATCGTCTTCGGACCGCATGCTCTCGACTACCACGACCAACTCCGGCTTGTTGGACGAGGCGCGGACCAGGACCCATGAGCCGTCGTCCAAGTGCACGCGCACGCCGTTGACGGTGATGGCCTCGACGATCTTGCGGCCCAGGATTTCGCCGCCGGCTGCGGCCAGATCGGAGTATTCCTTCACGATCCGCTCCAGCACGTCGTACTTCAACTCGTCGTCGCAGTGGGGCGACATGGTCAGGCTGGTCCAGGCGTCCGGCAGGGCGGTCTTCAGTTCACTGAGTTTCTTGTCCGGATTGCGATCCAGCATGGCCAGCACGGCCCCTGCCGCGACCAGACCGTCGTCGTAGCCGTGGCCAAGATCGCCGGCCATGAAGAAGTGGCCCGACTTCTCAAATCCGGCCAGGGCGCCCAGTTCAGCGGTCTTGCGCTTGATGTAGGAGTGGCCCGTTTTCCAATAGACGACCTCGGCGCCATTCGCCTTCAGGATTTCGTCGGTCTTGTAGAGGCCGGTCGACTTCACATCGACCACAAAGGTGCTGTCCGGATAGACCTTGGACAGGTCGCGGGCCAGCATCAGGCCGATCTTGTCGGCGAAGATTTCCTCGCCCGTGTCGTCCACCACGCCGCAGCGGTCTCCGTCGCCGTCGAAGCCAAGGGCCAGATCGGCCCCCGTTTCTCGCACCCGCTGGGCCATCTGCACCAGCATGGCGTGATCTTCCGGGTTCGGATTGTATTTCGGGAAGGTGTAGTCGAGGTCGGTGTCCATCTCGATCACCTCGACGCCCATCCGGCGCAGGGCGTCAGGAGCGAAGGCGCCGGCGGTGCCGTTTCCGCAGGCGCAAACCACCTTCAGCGGACGCTTGATCTGCACCTTTGAGGCCACGTCGGCGACATAGGTTTCGCGGAAGTCATCGACGCGCACCAGCTTGCCGCCGGGGCGGGCCACGCCTTCACCGTTGAGAACGATTTCTTTCAGCCGGCCCATTTCCTCGGGGCCGAAGGTCAACGGCTTGTTGGCGCCCATCTTCACGCCGGTCCAGCCATTCTCGTTGTGGCTGGCCGTCACCATGGCGACGCAGGGCGCGTCCAGTTCGAATTGGCCGAAATAGGCCATGGGCGACAAGGCCAGGCCCACGTCCAGAACCTCCATCCCGCCTTCCAGCAGCCCGAGGATCAGGGCCTGTTTGACGCTGAGGCTATAGCCGCGGAAGTCATGGCCGGTAACGATCTTCGGCGCGACGCCGATCTCGTGGACATAGGTGGCCAGGCCAAGGCCCAGAGCCTGAATGCCGAGAAGGTTGATCTCTTTCTCCAGGATCCAGCGTGCGTCGTATTCGCGGAAGCCTGTCGGCTTGACCAAGGCCTGGGTTTCGTAAGCAGCCGTGTTCGGCTTTAGGTCCTGACGGGGTTTCATCATGGCTTGTCCTTTGGGGGCGGCTCGACTGGCCCGTCGATCAGGCGGCGGCGCGTTTGCGAATACGGGCGATACGCCGCAGGCGACGCCAGAAACGGCCGCGCTCGGGTTCGGGATAGGGTTGCAGGTTCTCGACGAACTGCTCGGCCGAAGCGCGCCAGCTGAACTTTTCTGCATAGGCGCGCACAGCCTTGCGATCCAGTCCAAGGCACTGCAGGCAGGCGCTCTTGAGGTCTTTGTCGATTGCGCCGGCGTTCGATCCCGGAATGATGTCTATCGGGCCGTGAGCCGGATAGGCGGCGACCGGCGTCCCGGCCGCCATAGCTTCGAGGATCACCAGACCGAAGGTGTCTGTCCAGCTGGGGAAGACGAAAACGTCGGCGTCGCGGAAACAGCGGGCCAGGTCGTCGCCGAACTTGGCGCCGAGGAATTTGGCGTCCGAATACTTTTCTTCGAGCTCGGCGCGGGCCGGGCCATCGCCCACGACGATCTTGGTGCCGGGCAGGTCGAGTTGCAGGAAGGCCTCGATATTCTTCTCGACCGCTACACGCCCGACGTTCAGGAAGAAGGGTCGCGGCCAGTCTTTGCCGCCAAGCTCGTCGTAGATGCGCTCCAGGTCGGGATTGAACACCTCCGTGTCCACGCCCCGCGACCAGGGGGAGACGTTCTTGAACCCATGCTCGACCAGTTCGTCGCGCAGGGTCGGCGTCGCCACCATCAGCCGTCCGGACGGCTTGTGGAACCATTTCATATAGGCGTAGCCGACCTGGACCGGGATCGGAAAACGGGCCGAGACATATTCGGGGAATTTGGTGTGATAGCTGGTCGTAAACGGCAGCTTCCACTCCACGCAGATGCGGCGCGTGGCGATGCCGATTGGTCCCTCGGTGGCGATGTGGACGGCCTCGGGTTCGAAGGCCCGCAGCATCTCGCGGATCTCTTCTTCCGCTCCCAGCGCTAGCCGGATTTCCGGATAGGTGGGGCAGGGGATGGTCTTGAACAGGCTGGGCTCGATGACCTCGACCTCATGACCCATGCCGCGGCATTCCGCGACCGTGCGCGTCAGGGTGCGGACGACGCCGTTGACCTGAGGTTCCCAGGCGTCGGTGGCCAGAACGATGCGCATTGAGGCGGGCGGACCCTGAGCCGTTGAGTAAGGGGCGAACTTCTAGACGGTTAGAATGACGAAGGCGAGACGGCCGCGGTTGTTTGGCGAAGCTCGATAAGAGTCATCGCTTCAACAGCGGTATGGCTCAGGCCAGTTCGATCTCTGAAGTTTGAGTGAGGCTCAGTTCGGTCAAAGTCTGTCTGAGCTGACCGTAAGCCGCCATGATGTGGTAGAACGAGCTGGCCGGAGCGGGTTCGTCGATGAACTCGCCGTCCTCGAGCAGCTTGTCGCGCCAAAGGCCTTGTGGCGTCAGATAGAGCCATAGGGCCTGCTGGGCCGCAGCGGCCTGTTCCAGGCAGGCCTTGCGTTTTTTGTCGTCGCCGAGAGACGCCAGGATCAGCGACGCCTTCAGCCATTCCGTCTGGGGCCAAAGCCGCGAGCGCGCGCTTCGAACGCCGCCGTCGATGGTCATCGCATCGATGGCGACGCCGCGCTTCGAATCGATTCCTTTCAATCCGGCTTGATACAGACGCCAGGCGTCGGTCAAGGCGCCGTCATCCTGGCGCTTGCGACCATATCGCGCCAAAAGCCATGCCCATTCGAACTGATGGCCGGGCTCGACCAAGGCGCCGTCCTTGCCTGGGGCAGGCGACCAGTCTTCCTGGAAGAACTCGCGCAGACAGCCGGTCTCGGTGTCGATGAAACGCGTGCGGGCCAGATTGACGATCTGGTCGGAAAGCCTCGACCAGGCCGGGTCTCCGCCGGCCTCTTCCCAGGCCAGAGCCGCTTCCAGAAGATGCATGTGGGCGTTGGACTGATAGGGATGATCGCCGGCCTCCTTCAGTCCGCCCTGGGCGTCGGCGCTTTCGAGCAGAAGATCCCGGACAGCAGCCGCCTGTTTCTCCAGATCGGCGTCGCCCTTCGCATCGGCGATGACGGCCAGGGCGAATATCAAGAAGGCCTGGTCGTAGACCATCGCCGTTTCGTCCAGCGAGGCGCCGTCCGCATTCAGCAAAGTGCGCATGCGGCCGTCGGACCTAAGCGAAACGGCGTTCAGGCGGTCGAGACCCTTTGCAGTCACGGTGCGCCAAGAGCCTTCCCAGCCTTGTCGTCCAGCCTCGGCATAGACCTGCAACTGACGGGCCTGGACGCGAGCGCGGCGGGAGGTGGCGATCCTGCGGCCATCGAGGGCCAGCACCTCTTCGAAGCCGCCGTTCTCGTCCTGCCCCAGACTAGACCAGACCGGCAGAGCAGCCTGTCTCAGCCAGGCGGTCAGTCGCGCGGCGCCGACCTTGAGAGGCTCCCTGGGGGCGGGCGCAGGAAAATCGAGATGCTGCGGCGACAGCTTTCGCAGTCTTTCGACCACCTTCTTGACGTCTTGGCTCTTCTTCAGGTCCGTCACCAGAACGGCGTCGCGTTCGACGACGATGCCGATATCCCTCAGCCCGATAGCCGCCACCATGACGCCGTCACAGGCGCGGATCAGGCAGTTCTCGGAGTCCTCCAGAACGTGTAGGCCGACATCGCCTGCGCCGGAAGCGTGAACGGAATCCCAGGCGCCGAGATCCGACCATTCGAAGCGAACCGGCAGGACGGACGCACGCGTCGTCTTTTCCATGACGGCGTAATCGATGGAGATTTTGGGCGCGGACATGAACCCCGACCCCAGCGTCAGACAGGCGCCGTCGATCGCCGCGTGATCCACGGCCGACTGGACGGCCTCAGCCACGGCTGGCGCGCGCTCTGCGATTTCGGCGCCCAGCACATCTGCACGAACGATAAAATTGCCGCTATTCCAGAGATAGCCTTCGGCAATGTAACGCTCAGCGGTCGCTGAATCCGGCTTCTCGACGAAGGCCGACACATCGGACAAGCCGGGCCCGGTCGGTGCGATATAGCCATAGGCGGACGACGGCGCCGTGGGGACGACGCCCAGGGTGACGATCTTTCCATCGGCTGCGGCAGCGACCGCTTCGCCGACGGATGTCCGAAACGCCTCGGCGTCGGGAATGTGATGATCGGACGCGACGAACAGATTGACCGCTTGCGGGCTGCGCTGAGCTGTCCAGAGGGCTGCGGCGGCCATCGCGGCGGACGAGTCGCGTCCCTCGGGTTCCAGCAGGACGACGGCGCGAATGCCGATCTCTTCGAGCTGCTGGAGGATGGCTGTCCTGTGAGTGACGCCGGCCACCACGACCAGTTCACCGCCCCCATTGGCCAAGGCGGCGACACGCGCGGCGGTCTCCTGAAACAGCGACCGGTTCCCCGCTAAAGGGATGAACTGTTTGGGCAGTGAGGGCCGGGACGCGGGCCACAGCCGAGTGCCGGAACCGCCGCACATGATAACCGGAAAGATGGGGGGCATCTGAAAACGCAGCAGTTGTCGGGACATGTCTACTAGACGAGCCTTGTTCGCACGTCACCCGCCCGGTTGAAATGTCACGTTTAAAGCGGCAGCACCGTCGTCGATTTGACTTCTTCCAGCACCGCATAGGTGCGGGTTTCGCGGACGCCCGGCATCCGCACCAGAACGTCGCCCAGGAAGGCGCGGTAGGCGTCCATGTCGCCGACCCGAGCCTTGATCAGATAGTCGAAGCCGCCGGCGACCATGTGGCATTCCAGCACCTCCGGCTGGCTGCGGACGGCGGCGGCGAAGGCTTCGAAGACGTCGCCGGTGGTGCGGTCCAGCAGGACCTCGACGAAGATCAGCAGGTCCCGGCCGACCTGAGCCGGGTCGATCATGGCGGCGTAGCCGGTGATGATCTTCTTTTCGCGCAGCCGTTTGACCCGTTCGAAACAGGCGGCGGGCGACAGGTTGCAGCGCCGCGCCAGTTCGGCGTTGGAAATGCGGGCGTCGGTCTGAAGCACGCGCAGGATGCGGCGATCGACGGCATCAATATCGATCATCGGAAATCCGAGACGTAAGCCGAACGATCTTCGGCTTGGGTTTGTATCATACGAAGCACCTTCAATGAACTCCGGCATATACGGCTGAAATCCACAGGATTTGTCGCCGATGACCGCTCCCACCTTTATGCCTTCGAGCCTGGCCGCTTGGGAGGGTCTGGATACGCACAAGTTCCGCAACGAGCGTGAGGCCGTCGCCGCAAATCTGGCGCGCATGCCCCTGGATTCGACCGAACGGGCGGATGTGGTCGCTGAGGCGACGGCCCTGGTCGAACACGCCCGCCGCAGCCAGAAAAAACAGGGGGTCGTCGAAAGCTTCCTTCAGCAATTCTCGCTTGGGACCCGCGAAGGTCTGGCCCTGATGTGTCTGGCCGAAGCCCTGCTGCGCGTTCCGGACGAGGACACCCGCGATCGTTTGATCGCCGAGAAGATCGGCTCGGCAGACTGGGCCGCCCACCTGGGTCAGTCCGACAGCCTCTTCGTCAACGCCTCGACCTGGGGTCTGATGCTGACCGGCAAGCTGGTCGATGTGGATGACGAGGCGCGCAGCGACCTGCCCGGCTTCCTGAAGCGGATCGCCGGCCGATTGGGCGAGCCGGTCATCCGCCAGGCGGTGGCCACCGCCGTCAAGATCATGGGCGAGCAGTTCGTCGTCGGCCGCACGATCCAGAGCGCGCTCAAACGGTCGAATAAGGAAGGCTGGCTGTGTAGCTTCGACATGCTGGGCGAGGGCGCCCGGACCATGGCCGACGCAGACCGCTACGAGAAAATCTACGCCGACGCCATGGAGGCGGTCGGCAAGACGTCGAAGGGCCAGGGACCGGAGCACGGCCACGGCGTCTCGGTGAAACTGTCGGCCCTGTCGCCCCGCTATGAGGCGACGCATGAGGATGACGTCTGGGCGACCCTTTATCCCCGCATCCTGCGCCTGGCTCAGATCGCGGCCAAATACGACATCAACTATACGATGGACGCCGAGGAGGCGGACCGTCTGACCCTGTCGCTCAAGCTGCTGGACCGACTGGCGCACGAGCCGTCGCTGGGCGGCTGGACGGGCCTCGGTCTGGCGGTTCAGGCCTATCAGAAGCGCGGTCTGGAGACGATCGAACGCGTCGCCGACCTTGCCCGCCGCTCGGGCCGTCGTCTGATGGTGCGCCTGGTCAAGGGCGCCTATTGGGACACCGAGATCAAGCGCGCCCAGGTGTTCGGCCGCGCCGACTATCCCGTCTATACGACCAAGGCGGCGACCGACCTGAACTATCTGGTCTGCGCCAAGGCCATGATCGAGGCCGCGCCGGCCATCTATTCCCAGTTCGCCAGTCACAACGCCCATACGCTGGCGGCCGTGCGGCGTATTGCGCGTGATCACGGCGTGACGGTCGAGCACCAGCGGCTGCACGGCATGGGCGAGGCGCTTTATGACGCCGCTCAGGAGGCATGGGCCGACGAAACCGTCATTGTCCGCGCCTATGCCCCTGTCGGCGGACACGAGGAACTGCTGCCCTATCTGGTGCGGCGCCTGCTTGAAAACGGCGCCAACTCCTCCTTCGTCCACGCCCTGCTGGACGAGCGCGTACCCGCCTCGGCCGTCGCGGCCGATCCCATTTCCCTGGTCGAGCAGGCGCCCGACCGTCACCCCAAGATTCCGGTTCCGAAAGACATGTACGGCGATCGTCAGAACTCCCTCGGCCGCGATTATTCCCAGGCCGCCGACCGTGAAGCCCACGCCAAGGCGCTGGAACTGATCGACCGCGAGAAGTTGACCAGCGGCCCGATCATCGGCGGCAAGCTGCGCGCCGGCATCGCCGCCCAAGACGTGACCAATCCGTTCGACCGCTCGCAGGTGCTGGGCCATGTCTCGGAAGCCGAGACGGCTGACATCGACGCCGCCGTTCAGGCTGCCGCTGAGGCCCAGGTTCAATGGGACCGGCAGGGCGGCGCCAAGCGCGCTATCGTCCTGCGCGCCATGGCAGACGCGCTGGAGGCCGATCTGGACCGTCTGGTCGCGCTGCTCAGCCGCGAGGCGGGCAAGACCCTGAACGACGGCGTCGCCGAGGTGCGGGAGGCCGCCGACTTCTGCCGCTATTACGCCCTGCTGGCCGAGCGCGCATTCACCGCCCCCGAGACCCTTAAGGGCCCGACCGGCGAGACTAACCAGCTGTTCCTGCACGGACGCGGCGTCTTCGCGTGCATCTCGCCGTGGAACTTCCCCCTGGCCATCTTCACCGGCCAGATCGCCGCCGCACTCGCCGCCGGCAACGCCGTGCTGGCCAAGCCCGCAGAGCAGACGCCGCTGATCGCCGCCGAGGCCGTGCGCCTGTATCACAAGGCCGGCCTGAACCCCGACCTGTTGGCCCTGGTCCCAGGACGTGGCGAGACGGTCGGCGCAGCGCTGGTAACCCATCTGGGCATCGACGGCGTCGCCTTCACCGGCGGCACCGACACGGCCGCCGCCATTAACCGCTCCATCGCCGCCCGTCCCGGCGCCATCATCCCCTTCATCGCCGAGACCGGCGGCCTGAACGGCATGTTCATCGATACGACAGCGCTCAAGGAACAGGTCATCGACGACGTGATCCAGTCGGCCTTCGGCTCGGCCGGCCAGCGCTGCTCGGCCCTTCGCGTCCTCTATGTGCCCAAGGATTCGGCCGACGCCCTGATCGAGGGCCTGAAGGGCGCTCTGGCGGTCCAGACCGTCGCCGACCCTGCCGATCCCAAGACCGACATCGGCCCCGTTATCGATCCCGAATCCCGTCGGGCCCTCGAGGCCCACATCGAGCGCCTATCGAAGGAAGCGAAGATCATCGCCCGCGCCGCCCTGCCGGTGGGCGCCGAAAAGGGCGACCTGTTCGCCCCCACCATCGCTGAAATCCCGACGCCCGACTTTCTCGAACGCGAGGTCTTCGGCCCCATCCTGCACATCTACCGCTACGCCCCGTCCGACCTGAAGTCGGTCGCCGGCAAGCTGGCCGCGCGCGGCTACGGCCTGACCCTGGGCGTCCACAGCCGCATCGAAGCCTTCGCCGCCGAAGTCGTCGACTTGGTCCCTGCCGGCAACGTCTATGTCAACCGCTCGATCACAGGCGCGGTGGTCGGCGTGCAGCCCTTTGGCGGCGAAGGTCTGTCAGGTACCGGGCCCAAGGCCGGCGGCCCCAACAGCCTGATCCGCTACGCCGCCGAGAAGGCGATCAGCGTGAACATCGCCGCCCAAGGCGGCGATCCGGCGCTGCTGAATCTCTAGGCGTTCAGCGCGCGCTTCAGCGTTTCGGCGACACGCAGGATGTCGTCGGACGACAGCAGTTCGTGGGTGGGCAGGTTGATGCCCTGAGCGGCGCAGAGGCGTGCATTCGGGGCGTCCACGGCCGCATCGTAATAGGGCGGCATGTCGTTCACCGGATAGAAGACCGGACGCGTCTCGATCCCTTCCGCATCCAGTCGGGCCATCACTTCGTCGCGCGAGACCTTGCCGTTCGGCTTCAGCTGGATCGTGTACATCCAGAAGGAATGCACGCAGTCGTCCGCCGTGAACGGCAAATCGATAAGGTCCGTCAGTCCGCTCAGCGCGTCATCATAGGCCGCAGCGATCTCTGCGCGACGTTTCAGGGCGTCTTCGATCCGTTCCATCTGCGCCACCCCGATGGCGGCCGTCAGGTTGGTCATGCGATAGTTGAAGCCGACCATCGGGTGCCAGTAGCGACGCTCGGCGCTCATGCCCTGGCTGCGCAGCAGGCGCATGCGGGTGGCCAACGCGTCGTCGTTGGTGGTGACCGCGCCGCCTTCGCCGGTAGTGATGATCTTGTTGCCGAAGAAACTGAAGCTGCCGCATTGACCGATCCCGCCGACGGGCCGGCCACGGTATTGGGCGCCGTGCGCTTCCGCTGCGTCTTCGATCACCCACAGGCCGTGGCGGTCGGCGATCTCCATGATCGGCCCCATGTCTGCCGAATGACCGTAAAGGTGGACCACGACGATGCCCTTGGTCCGGGGCGTAATGGCTTCTTCGATCCGGGCGGGATCGATGTTGAAGGTGCGGGGATCGTTGTCGACGAAGACCGGCGTGGCGTTGCAGTAATGGACGCAGTTGGCGGTGGCGATATAGGTCAGCGATGGCATGATGACCTCATCGCCCGCCTCCAGGCCCAGCCCAACCATCGCCAGATGCAGCGACGTCGTGCCGTTGTTGCAGGCGATGGCGTGTTTCGTCCCGGCCATTTTGGCGACTTGGGCCTCGAAACGCTCGATGAAGGGGCCTCGCGACGAGATCCAGGTGCTGTCCAGCGCCTCGTTGACGTAGGCTTTCTCGCGATCCGACAGGCGAGGAACGGCGACGGCGATGCGGTCCATGGAGATTACCTTGCTGCTCTTGCGCGGGCGGGGGTCCCGACGGCGATAGTATTGGATGGAATGTCGTGAATGGCGGTGGCGCCGGCGCCTAGGGTGGCGTCAGCCCCAATCGAAACGCCAGGCGCGACGGCTGACCCCACCCCGATCATGGCGCGGTCGCCGACGATGACGGAGCCGGCGAGGTGGCTGCCCGGCGCGATATGGACCGCAATGCCAAGGCGACAATCGTGATCGACGGACGCACTCGTATTGACGATGCCGAATGGCCCGATCCGGCATTCGGCGTTCAGGATGGCGCCCGGCATGACAATGGCGCCACGCTCGACCTCTGCGGACGGCGACACCACGGCGTTTGGACTGATCAAGGCGGGCAGGCTGAAACCCAGGGCTTCCAGATCGACCCCTATGCGCTCCCGCACGCGATTGCTGCCGATGCCCAGGGCGGCGAAACGCACGCCGTCAGACAGCAGGGACGACGCCATGTCATCCTTGCCGATGACCATCGCGCCGACGACGTGGCGAGGCGTGTCGTCGGCGTCCAGGCAGCCCACGACCTCGAACCCGCAGGACCTCGCCAGTTCGACGACGACCTTGGCGTGTCCGCCCGCGCCGATGACCACCAAACGAGGAATGGACGGCTCCTTAACGGTGCTTCTGGGTCAACCGTGCGAGGTCGGCGTCCACCATCTCGCAGATCATGTCTTCCAGCGTGATCGTCGGCGTCCAACCCAGTTGGCGCTCGGCCTTGGCGGGATCGCCTAGAAGAATGTCGACCTCGGCCGGACGGAACAGGGCCTGATCGATGACCAAGTGGTCTTCGACGGACAGACCAGCGTGCTTGAAGGCGATGTCCACCATATGTTTGACGGTCCAGGTCTGGCCGGTCGCAACGACATAATCGTCGGCGGTTTCCTGCTGCAGCATCATCCACATGGCGCGGACGTAGTCCCGCGCGTGGCCCCAATCGCGCTTGGCCTCGATGTTGCCGAGACGCAATTCCTTGGCCAGACCCAGTTTGATCCGGGCGACGCCGTCGGTGACCTTGCGGGTGACGAACTCCTGTCCGCGCAGCGGGGACTCATGATTGAACAGAATGCCCGAGCTGGCGTGCATCCCGAAGCTCTCGCGATAGTTCACCGTGATCCAGTGGCCGTATAGCTTGGCGACGGCATAGGGCGAACGCGGGTAGAAGGGCGTGGTCTCGCTCTGCTTCTCGTGCTGGATCAGCCCGAACATTTCCGACGAGGAGGCCTGATAGAAACGCGCTTCGCTCTTGAGCAGACGTAGGGCTTCCAGCACGTTCAGCACGCCGACGCCGGTGACGTTGGCGGTCAGGTGCGGCTGCTGCCAGGACGTGGCGACGAAGGACTGGGCCGCCAGGTTGTAGACCTCGTCCGGATCGACGTCGGCGACGATGCGCATCAGGCTAGACAGGTCGCCCAGATCGCCTTCCACCAGATTGATCCGGTCAAGGACGCCGAGCCACTCCAGGCGGTCCAGATGCAGACCCCCGGAACTGGAACGCCGCGCCAAGCCCCAGACTTGATAGCCCTTGTCCAGAAGGAACTCGGCCAGATAGGCCCCGTCCTGACCCGTGATCCCGGTAATGAACGCTCTTGGCACGCAAGCCCTCCATGAAAGCGGGGACTTACTAGACGCTGACGAGCCCTACGCCAAGCGCAGGGTCGTCGAGATCGGCATTTGGCGTTGCTTTGATGGGGAGGGAAACGTATTCCGAACCTCTCATCTGTACGAGGTTCAACCCTTGAAAATCGCGATACTTCTCCCCGAACGTCCTGATCTGGGGTGGCGCTGGCGCGCAAAGGAGTTGGCCCGATCGCTGCGCCAGACAGGCGCGCCCGACGGCGACGAGATCACGGTCGCCATCGGTTTGCCTCGTGAACCCGAGGCGGACTGGCGTAGAAAAGAAGCCGAAATGCTGTCCGACGATGATGGCGTCGTTGTTCGCCACCTCGGCTGGGAGCGTGTCGAGCCCGCGATGGCGGAGCGGATGTTCCCGGATTTGAAAGCCAGTCTGGATGATATTCCCGACGTCGCGCTTCCTCGCGACTGGGGCTGGAACTTTGTGGACTGCGACGCCTGGATCGTCTGCGCGGACGCCGCCCAGGGCGCGGTCGCGCCTCTAAAGCCGGTCGCCTACTATGTCCGAGATCTGGCGCAGCGCTACGTACCGTCAGCATTCGCGTCAGGCCTCGATCACATATTCTGGCGGCGTCAGGATCACGCCTTCCGTCTGTGGCGTCAGGCCGAATGCGTCTTTTCCACCCAGGCGGCCACGAACGACGACATTTCCGGCTACGCCGGCGTACGCCGTGATCGCATCGTTCTCTCCCCTCAACTGACGCCGGCGTCGGGCGACGCCACCAAGCGTTCTGCAGGCTCGTCGATCGATCTGCTTTGGTTGGCCGAACCCTATGCGGGGCACGATCCGGCCGTCGCGCTGGAGGCCGTTCGGATCCTGAGATCGGAAGGCGAGGACGCCCGGATCACGGTTTGCGGCGAACAGGCCTATGGTTTCGATCCCGAGGACGGACAACTGACGCTGTTGGCGGCGCCGGCTCGCGCCCGCCGGGCGGCCGAATCGATCGCCTGCGAGACCGTCGCTGACGAGCGGGAACTGGCTCGCGTTCTGTCGCGCACGAAACTGGTCTGGTCGAGCGCCTTGGCGGATGGAGAGGCCGAAGGCGTGCTTCGGGCGGCCCAGGTCGGCGTCCCCTATGTCGGCCTGCGCTATCCGCAGGCGGAGCGGCTGGTTCAGGAGCTGGGCGTCACGGCCTTCTTCTACGACCGTTCGGAAGCCGGGCTGATCGCCGACGCCTTGAAACAGGCCTTATCGAACACAGCATCGGCCCCTACTTCGGGCTTGTCGCCGAAAGACGACACGCGTGACTGGTCTTCCGTGGTCGAGCGTCTGTGGAGGCGTCCCGGTGCGTGATGGAAATCGGACCTCTATCGGCGTCTGGAGTGAACTTCCTCCCGGCGCCCGGTGGGCCAACGAGGGCATTTCGCGCATCGTCGGCTTCCTCATCGAGGGTGGAGCGGAGACGGGCGATTACACCTTCCGGGTTCTGGTGCCGCGAGGCATGGCGGAAACGGTGCGCGACGACCTACGCACCCTGATCGCCAAGGAGAACGTGGACTGGATCGTCGACGAGCCGACCGCAGCTTTCGAGGCCGATTGGGTCAAGCAGAACGGCCCGATCTCCGGCAAGTCCGCCGTCGCCGCTTCTATGGCGGCCTATGCCAATACCCAGATCGATGTCGCCGGCTGGATCAACACCTTCCCCCATTTCACGGGCTCGCGCCTGTTGAACGGCCGCAAGGCTGTGCTTCTGCCGGACGCCATTCCCTACGACTTCCCTATTGGCTGGGATTACAATCACTACTGGGGCCCGCAGGGCGAGTGGGTCCAGTGGAAGCAGATCGCCCGCGAAACGCTTTCGGACGGTCAGGCCGTGATCGCCCACTCCAAACATGTGGCGCGCCGTCATGGCGTGAAACTGCTGGGGCTGGACGAAAGCCTGATCCGGGTCGTGCCGCACGCCCCGCCGGACCTCGCGCCGATCCTTCCCTTCATCAAGGACCGCAAGAAGACGCCCGAGACCCTGCGCCTGGCAGCGAACATTCTGCGCGACTACGCCGCGACCAAGGGGCTGGACTATCTGCGCGCCTTCCCGTTCGAGGAAACACCCTTCGTCATGGTGGCGACCCAGGATCGGGTGACCAAGAACGTCGGGCGGGCGGCCGAGGTCGTGCGACGCCTCGTGCGCGACGAGCGCCGAAACCTGAAGCTGTTCACGACGGCGCCCCTGCATCACGGCGCGAACTGGACCCTGTTCCCCGGCCTGGTCGCGGATCATCAGATGCAGCACGACATCGTCTCGATGCCCGACGTGCCGCGCGACGTCCACGCGGCGCTCTTCCACTGCGCCTCCCTCACCATCCACCCGACCTTCTACGAAGGGATCGTCGGCACCCTGACCTTCTACGAGGCCGTCAGCGTCGGTACGCCCTGCATCATGGGCGTCGGCCCTCACGTCCGGGAACTGATGGAGACGGCGCCCGAGCTGGAACCCCTCACCTTCGATCCCTACGACATCTCGGCCATGCGCAAGCTCGTGCTGGAGGTGCTGAAGGATCCTGAGGCGGCGGTGAACCTTCAGCGGCCCGCCTATGAACGCCGCCGCAAGCGCGGCTGGGCGGCCGTGGCTCAGGCCTATGCCGACGCCGCCGCCGGTTTCGACGGGCCGGCCGCCGCATGAGCGCGCCCTCGAAACCGGCCAAGGCCGTCGCCCGCACTCCGGTCGGCGTCTGGACGGAATGGCCGGTCGGCGCACGTTGGGCCAACGAGGGGATGACCCGGCTTCTCGGCTTCATGATCGAGGGCGTGGCCAAGGGGAAGACCTATGTCTTCCACATCGTGCTGCCCGACGGCGTCCGCGCCGAAGCCCGCGAAGATCTGGCCGCGCTCCAGGCCGTCGAGGGCGTGGACTATGTGCTGCATTCTCCCCCGCCGGAGATGAAGCTCGCCGCCGACGATTTCGAAGGCCAAGCGCGATTCGCCAATGCATCCGTCAAGGTCGACGGATGGATCGTGCTGTTCCCCTATTTCCGTCATGCCCTGCTTCTGGATGCGCCGGTCGCCACCATCTTCCCCGACGGCATACCCGTGGCCTTCCCAGTGCCAGACCCCGGCGCATGGGGCCCCAACGGCTATCACCTGAGATGGCGTCAGCAGGTCCAAGCCCTGCTCGACGGCTCGGATCGCGTCGTGACCTTCTCGAACCATGTCGCGGACGACCAGGCCGGGCGTCTGTTCGGCGTGCCCAGGGACAAGATTCACGTCGTACCCCACGCGCCGCCCAATCTGTCGCATCTGGCGCCCTATGCCAAAAAGGGCACGACGGCGGCAAGTCGATCCATCGCCGCCGATCTGCTGCGATCTCACGCCCGTGAGCGCGGCTGGTCCCAGTTGGCGGACTTTCCTTTCGAGGAAGTGGACTACGTCGCCGTCTCGACCCAGGACCGCGTGACGAAGAACATTCGCCTGGTGGCTGAAGCGGTTCGCGGGCTGGTGCGAGACGAGCGCCGCAGTCTGAAGCTGTTTATGACGGCCCCGCTACATTTCGGCGCTACCTGGACGCCCCTGCCCAATCAACTGGAATACGACCAGATGGCGGGTGACGTCGTGTCCATGACCGACCTGCCGCGCGACGTGCATGCCGCCTTTTACCACTGCGCGGCGGTCACGGTGCATCCGTCCATTTTCGAAGGCGGGCTTGGGCCCTTCCCGTTCTATGAGGCGGTTAGTGTGGAAACGCCCTGCCTGATGGCGGATGGGCCACACCTGCGCGAACTTGTCGTCGATGAGCCGGGCCTGGCCGCGTTCGTCTTCGACCCGAACGACAGTCGCAAATTGCGCGATCTGATCCTCTCGACGCTGGAAAATCGCGATACGGTGCTCGCCGTGCAGAAAGCCTGTCTGGATCGGATCGCAACCTACGGCTGGAGCCAGGTTGCGGCGGCTTACTCCGAAGCGGCGATTTCAGGGGGGGTCGCACAATGACGACAGACGGCGCGCCTCTGGAAGCTCGACTTTTTCTGATCGAGAGCCGTCTCGCCAACCTGCAGGACATGGTGCTGTCGGGCCTTCAACGGCAGATCGTGCCGCTGGACGACGACTTCGTCGCCATCCGTCGTTCGGACGGCTGGGCCGTGGCTGGCGCCGAAGAGTTCCGCTCCATCCTGCACTTGGCAGACGGCGTCAGCGGTCATGAGCCCGGCGTGCAGGCGCTTCTCAAGCGTGCGGTCAAGCCGGGCCACGTAGTGGTGGATGTCGGGGCCCATATCGGCCTGATCGGCGTCGAACTGGCCCGACATGTGGGCGCTACCGGCCATGTCGTTCTCGTCGAGCCGAACCCTCGGTCGGCGGAAGCGGCGCGCCGAACCCTGATCTCGAACGGTTTCGGCGGTCGATTCAGCCTTCACGTCATGGCAAGCGGCGCAAAGACCGGGCGCGCCAGCTATTTCTTCGGCTCGAACAGCATGCTCGGCAGCCTGGCGGCTCAGGACGGACCGCAACTCGGAGCTCTGGAGGTTTCGGTCGCCCCCTTGGACGACATCGTGACGCCGGGACAGGTCGTTTCCCTGATCAAGATCGACGCCGAGGGTTGGGAAAACGAGGTTGCCAGGGGCATGTCTCGTGTCTGCCGCGAGTCTGCCGATATTATGGTCGTCGCCGAATTCGCCGCCTGTCATCTGGCTCGGACCGGCGTGTCGCCGCAGGATTGGTTCGACGACTTCGCTCGTCACGGCCTGTCGGACATCGCCTTGATCGACGACCACACGGGCGTCTTGTCCGCGTGCGATATCGCCGGACTGTTGGAGATGGAAACGGCGAACATTCTTCTCGCTCGGCCCGGAAGCCCTGCAAAAGCAGAGCTTTCCAAGGCTGTCGGCGAAGCGTAATAGCCTGATTTAGGTCTGCGGGATGGATATGGTCGACACGAACTCTGCCGCTGGCGCAAACCCGCTGGATACGATGCGTCGCGTGTCGGGGTCTCAGGCCGGGTCATCCATCGCCTTGGGTCAGATGGGCGAGCGCTTAGGTCTTCTCGAGGAGCGTCTTCAAGCGCTCGAAGCATTGGCGGTAAGCGCCGACGCTCATCAGACCACGACCCAGAAACATCTCGATGCCCTGGCGACCGCCGTCAAGGACAATGGGGAAGTGTCCCGAGAGGCACTGGTCCGCCTTGCGACCAACAGCGCTCAGGACATTCAGGCGTTGAACAGGGCCATCGAAGTCTTGGGCGCGCGGCAGGATAAGGCCTATGCCGGTCTGATTGATGCGCTTGATGCAGTCGCGCTGGAAATGACCGAGCAGGGCCGTGTGCGAAACGCTCTGCAAGACGAGCAGCGAAAAACAAGGATCGCCCAAAGGCGACGCCTGGAGGACATTGCACGCATTCAAGCCTTGAGCGCCGAACGCGATGCGTTGGAAATCGAACTGCAGGCGGCGGCCGCGCGTCATCGCAGGGCGCTGCGGGGGGCTCCGGCCGACTCCAAGCCCTCTGTTGCGCCGGTCGCCGCCTTTGTCGCCGGCCGTGTCGAAGCCCCCGCCACTCAGGAAGACACAGCGCCTCCGCCGGCATTCGTCGCAAGCGCATCGACACCTAGGCAAGACGACGCCGCCTTGCTGACCGAGGCCCGCGAGGCGAAGTCGGCTCGCGACTGGCCTCGTGCACGCGACGCCTATGCAGCCTATGTCGCCGCAAAGCCGCGCAAGGCGTCCGGCTGGAAGCAATACGGCCACATGCTCAAGGAAAACGGCGAATTCGACGCCGCACGCGCCGCGTATTTCCGATCTCTCGCCCTGTCGCCGTCGGACGTCGATACCTGCCTGCATCTCGGCCACCTTCTGAAGAATACGGGCGATCGCGATCTGGCCGCCGAGATATTCAGAGCCGCACTGGCGATGGATCCCAGTTTCGGCCCGGCCAGAGACGGTCTTGGTGATCTCGGCTTTGCGATTCCGGAAGCCGGCCCGACGCGTCCGAAACCAGGCAAGTCCGGCACGAAACTGGCGCGCTGGTTCTACGGCAAACGATTGCGATCGGCGCAGTCGGCCTTTGCCGCACGAAAATGGGACGTGGCCGAAGGGCGCTATCGCGGCCTGCTTCAAGATCGTCCCTGGGATGTGCGCCTAATGATTCAGATCGGCCATGCCCTGAAAGAACAGGGCAAGATCGACGCGGCTGCGCAGATGTACCGGCGGGCATTGGACCAGGAGCCGCTAAACAGCGACGCGCATCTTCACCTCGGACATGCAGCCAAGCTCGCCGGCGACATCGAAGGCGCCCATGTTCATTATCGCCGTGCGCTGCGTTACTGGCCCCAGAATGCTGACGCGCTGTTCGAGCTGCGAGGCGCGTCTTGATCGCGACCGACAACTCCTTCGGATCGCACATTCGGATCATCGGCGCCCTGATGATGCGCGAGACGGTCACGCGTTACGGCCGTCAGGGACTGGGGTTGCTGTGGCTGATCGGCGAGCCGCTGCTGTTCTGCTTCGGCGTCATCATCATGTGGTCGCTGATCAAGCCGGCTTACGAACATGGTGTGCGGATCGCGCCTTTCATCATGACCGGCTATATGTGCTTGCTTCTGCTGCGGCATTTGGTCGGCGCGAACATGAACGCGCTCCAGGCCAACGGCGGTCTGCTTTACCATCGCCCTGTCAAGGTGATGCACCTGTATCTGTCGCGGTGCGGGCTGGAGATCGCAGGCAACACCATGGCCTTTTTCGTCGTTTATCTGGCGATGCTGGCGATCCGGCAGGTGGATCTGCCCCACGACCTTCTGCTCTTCTATTCCGGTTGGTTCCTCCTCGCCTTCATGGCATGCGGGATCAGTTTCGTCTTCGCCGGCCTGGCGCTGCGTTACGAGTTGTTCGAACGCGTTTCGCCAGTGCTTCAGTATGCGATGATTCCGCTGTCCGGCGTTTTCACAATGATGGCCTGGCTGCCCCAGCATTATCGCGACGTTCTGCTCAAGGTGCCGATCCCGCATACGGTGGAGATGGTTCGCGCGGGGATGTTCGGCGAGTTCACCCCTACCTATTACGACGCCGGATACGCCTTCGCCTGGGCGGTCGCCCTGAACTTTATCGGTCTGGTGCTTCTGGCGCGCGCCAAGCATCATCTGGAAATGGAATGAAGCGGCGCGACCGTTTCTGGAAATCGAAATGAACAAGCCAATCCTGAACTACCGTGGCGTCGGCGACTATGCCGAGAAGGCCGACAAGACGCCGGCCTGGCGGCGGTTCTTCAAGAAAATCCCGCTGTCCTTCCTGATCGTGGTGGTCGCCCCCACGGTGCTGGTGGCCATCTATTATCTGCTGATCGCCTCGCCCCAATACACCTCGGAAGCTCGCTTCGTAGTCCGCTCAAAGGCGCAGGAGCAGCCGTCCAGCCTGGGTGTGGCCCTGCAGGGCGTCGGCCTATCCTCGAACCAGACGGACGCTTATGCGGTCCATGAGTATATCCGCTCGCGCAATGCGCTTGAGGACCTTCGCGGCAAGCTGGATGTGCGCGCCATCCTGGGCCGTCCAGGCGTCGATGCCCTGTCGCGTTATCCGCGTCCCTGGGAGGGACAGTCGTTTGATAGCCTTCATGAAGGACTGAAGCGCTTCGTGACTGTGGGGTACGACTCGTCCACTGGCCTTAGCACTCTTCGTGTCAGAGCTTTCCGACCGCAGGATTCTCAGGCTATGGCCGACGCGTTGCTCGACGGCGGAGAGCGACTGGTTAACCAGCTCAACACCCGTGCCGATGAAGGCGCGGTGCGCGACGCCCGCCGCGACGTGGCCGACGCAGAAGCCCGTCTGACCGCCGCCCAAGTGCGCCTGACGACCTTCAGAAACCGCGAAGGTCTACTCGACCCGGCTAAGGCGGCGGTCGAGAACATGGAGTTGATAGGCAATCTGCGCGGCACGGTCGCCAATCTGCGCGCAGAAAGATCGCAGCTGTCCTCCGAGGCGCCGCAGAGCCCTCAGCTGGCCGCACTCGACAGCCGTATCGCCGCCTTTGAACGACAGATCGCGGCCGAACAGGCCAAGATGGCGGGCGCTGCCGACTCGCTTGCGCCCAAGCTCGAAACCTACGAGGCTCTCGCCTTGGATCGCGAGTACGCCGACAAGGCGCTGGGGTCGGCCAGGGCGATGCTGGATCGTTCGGAATCGGAAGCCCGCAGCCAGCGGCTTTATCTTGAGCGCGTCGTGCGTCCCAACTTGCCGACCGATTCGTCTCAGCCAAAGCGGCTGCTGGCGATTCTGACGGTGTTCGCCAGTCTGCTGATACTGTACGGCACGGCCTTCCTGGTGGTCGCCGGCCTTAAAGAGCACAATCAGGGATGACGGCGGTTCCCGTGCCAGAGCCAGTCCCTGCGCCTCAACCAGTGGCGCTGGATGTGCGCGGTCTCGGTAAGGCTTTTCCCGCCAGTCATGGCGCAGGAGACCGCTGGCTGTTTCGTGATCTCGACTTCGATTTAAAACGGGGCGACCGTCTAGCGATTCTCGGGCGTAACGGCCAAGGCAAGTCGACCTTCATCAAGATTCTTGGTGGTGTGCTGCCGATGTCGGAAGGGGAGCTCAACTGGAAGGTTCGACCGTCCTGGCCCATCGGCTTCGGTGGCGGGTTTCAAGGCAGCCTCAGCGGCCTAGACAACATACGCTTCCTCTCGCGCGTGTATGCCGCCAACTACGATACGGTGCTGGAGCGCGTCGAGAATTTTGCCGAACTCGGTCTTGCGCTGAAACAGCCGGTGAAACATTATTCGTCGGGCATGCGGGCGCGTCTGGCGTTCGGCCTTTCACTGGCAATCGATTTCGACTGCTACCTGATCGACGAACTGATTGCGGTGGGCGACGCGCGTTTCGCCGCCAAATGCGCCGACGAGTTATTCACGCACCGCGCAGATCGCGCGTTCATCATGGCGTCCCATGACATGAACTCCGTCGCCAGTGTTTGTTCCAGCGCGCTGATTATTGAAAGCGGGCAGGTGAAGTTCTTCAACGACGTCGCCGAGGCCATCGATGTCTACAGCTGGCTGAGAGCCGCCTGAGGCCTTTCATTCGGCGTCCGGCCGATCTCGACCGAAATCAAGCGCATCCTGCCGGCGAAGACGGCATGGGCGGCCGACACGCGAAACTCGGCGATGGCGGCGGCCTCCCAATTCCTATCCAAGGCGATATCGTACCGCCCCGCGCGACCCAGCGACACTTCGTGACGCTCATGCCTATCCAGATCGCCCCACTCGAAAGCCAGACTTTGAGCCGCTGCGGCCCGGTCCACATCGAAGCCGATAGACAGCCGCCACGGCCCGGGAGGAAGGGTCATGTGCGGGCCCCAAGCTAGAACGTCGGGGCGGCCTGTCAGGTCGAAGGTGGGAAAGGGTTCATCGGCAAGCAGCCGACGCTCGTTTAACCGCAACAGTTCGAAGTCAATTGGCGTCGCAGTAGCGGCGGCTCCGAATAATTCCAGCGCCTTAACCGGCCCGGTCGGGAGGCGACACAACGCCTGACCAGCCCGTAGAAGCGCATCTTCGGCGGACTTTACAGACCGCGAGCCGCCGCCGGCACCCAGAACGCTGCAGGCCGCGCCCCTTTCGGCGCATCGCGAGAACAGCCGCGACAGGTCCCGCGTTTGGTTGGCGCGGAACTCAGGCGGCGCTTCAGACGTGTCTGTGAGGACGACAAGCCAGTCGCACACATCCATCGTCAGGGCTTCGTCCACCGACAGGCTGATCCGAACCGTCCTATCTGACGTATCCTTTTGAAACGTGAGGGCTTTAGAAAGCCATTCGTCGCTATCGGCCCCGGGCGTGACGAGAATGCCAACGCCACGCGACGAGTCAGTCGAGGGGGCGAGAGGCGTCATGAAAGTCCAAGCGTTTTGTAGGCCAGCCGCAACCGGTCCTGGTAGGCTTCAAGGGAAAACGCGTCGGCACGCTGGCGTCCAGCGGCCTCCAGGGCGACGCGCTTGTCGTCGTCGCTGTCCAGCGCGACGATCGCCGCGCGGATGGCCTCGATGCTGCGAGGATCGACCGTCAGGGCCGCCTCACCCGCGACCTCCGCCGTCGCCGAGACATTGGCGGTTATGACGGCGGTGCCGGCCATCATCGATTCGAGGATGGGCAGGCCGAACCCCTCGTAAAGGGATGGAAACAACGTCGCCTTCGCGCCACGTATCAGATTCTGCAAGAGCGCCGCCGGCAGGTAATCGACGCGCTTGACGCCGCTGGCGCTTTCCGAGGCATGGGACAGTAGGGCGAGATCTTCCTGCGCCAGCCAATCGCGTCCCGCCACGACCACCAGCGGCGTGGACACGCGGCTTTCCAGATAAGCCTGGATCAGACGGGAAACATTTTTCTTGGGCTCCACCGCCCCGAAGAAGAGGAAATAGCCCTTGAAATCCAAGCCGTGAAGCGTCGCCAGTTCATTCGCCAGATCATCCGCCGACTTTTGCTCGCCGTTCGGCGGCGCGACGGCCTGATAAGTGGTGATCACCTTGCGTTCGTCGGCGCCGAGCATGGCGATGAGATCCTGCCGGGTCGTCTCGGAGACGGCCAGCAGAAGGTCGGCCCTGCGCACCACCGACGTCATCAGGTCATGATACCGCTTCTTGTCATCCAAGGTGGTGTGCGGCAGCTTCAGCGGGATCAGGTCGTGAACCGTATAAACATTGGCGGCGCGCCGGGCATATAGCGGCAGCGGCGTGGTCCAGTGCATGACGTCCGGGGCCTCATGACCGTCGTCAGATCTCTGGAAGCCCAAGGGCGTGAAAGTCCCATAAACGTTATGGGCGCGGTTGGCCGTGGAAAACAGATCGTGCGCCGCCCAATGTCGTCGGATCGGCAAGGCGTCGTCGCGTCCGATCACCATCCCACTCTTGGGCATGGGCCGGGCCGTACGTCCAAAGCGGGACAGGATCGTCGAAAGGGCTCTTGGAACCCCGGCTTTGCGACTCGACCGGCGGGCATCCGTCAACGCGATCTCGTTAAGCAACGAGTTCGACGTCGGAGCGATGCTCGGGCCATGCAGAAGTTCGACCACTGCTCCAACGCCCGCGAGGGCTTCGGCCAGGTTCCTTCCGTAAGTGGCGATGCCCGACCCCTTCGCAAGCGAAAGGTTCCAGCCGTCGATACAGGCCCGAGCCATGCAACCTCTCCGCTTCCCCGCCGCCAAGCGCGATGGGAGACGGCTCTTACATCATCCAGTCGTCATCAGCGACATGCATCCACTCACGACTGAACGAAGGCAATAGATCGCCTTCAGGGGGAGACCTCGTCCAAGCGTCCGGCAGAGTAAAGATGTCATGACCCTTGCCACTGTCGAAATCCATCCAACCCGGCAATGTTTGCGCGTCAACATTCACCTTTGCCGAAGCCGAAGGGTCGATGCGAACAATGTCGGTCGCCTTCAGGACTGAGCCGGGCTGCAACGTCGCGATCAGAGCGGGACCACCCGCTCCAGCGCCGTCGGGATCCCACAGCACGCGACCGGTCGCCGCGTCCCACAGGATTTGCGGCCCGCCGCCGGTCGCCGTCAGGCCGTTCACAAACCAATCGTTTCCGGTCAGTCCAAAGCTCCGGAACTCGAGCACGTCCTCGCCGGACTGGAAGTCGGCTATGAAGTCTCCGCCTTCCGCGGCTGCAAAGTATATGAAGGCGTCCCGGCCCGCGCCGCCGGTTAGGAAGTCGGCGCCTAGGCCGCCGGCGATCCGGTCGGATCCGGCTCCAGCGTCGATGACGTCGTCACCGCCGCGTCCCTCGATTACGTCGTCGCCGTCGCGGGCCAGGATGAAGTCTCGGCTCTGGGTGCCCAGCACATAGTCGGCGCTGTTTGAGGAAACGACGCGCTCGATGGAAACATATGTGTCGCCTGCGGCTTCGCCGGTATTGCGCCCCGAACTGATCATGTCGATCAGCAGCGTGCCGCCTGTGACGCCCTGATCGTACCAAACGGTGTCGATCCCGTCGCCGCCATCGAAGGTATCGGCTCCGCCGCGACCCAGGAAGATGTCGTCGCCGCCTCGGCCCAGCATGTAATCGGCGTTGTCCGTGCCGCGAATGACGTCTGCATCATTGGATCCGACGACCCGTTCGATGGAGATATAACGGTCTCCGGTCGCCGCGCCGCCGTTCTGGGTCAGGCCGGCCAGATCGACCGTCGCCGCCGTATCGTACCAGACGGTGTCGATGCCTTCGCCGCCGTCGAACCAGTCGCCGCCGCCGCGACCCTGGAAGATGTCGTTGCCGGCTCTACCGAGGAAGTATTCAGTGGCGGCCGTTCCCCTCATAATATCGTTGCCCATTTCGGAGCCGTATATGCGCTCGATGGATTGATAGCGGTCGCCAGCGGCCGCGCCGCTGTTTGTGGTTGAATCCAGCAAATCGACCGTCGCCTGGGTGTTGTACCAGACAGTGTCGATGCCTTCGCCGCCGTCGAACCAGTCGCCGCCGCCGCGGCCTTCGAAGATGTCGTTGCCGTCACGTCCGACGAAGTAGTCGGTGTTGCCGGTGCCACGCATGACGTCGTCCGCGTTGGACCCCACCACCCGTTCAATCGAAGTGTACCGATCCCCTGCCGCAGCGCCGCTGTTTGTCGATGACAAAACGAGATCAACGACAGCTTGCTGATCGTACCAGACGGTGTCGATGCCTGCCCCCCCGTCGAACACGTCACCGCCACCACGTCCCAAGAAGACGTCATTGCCCTCGCGTCCGACGAAATAGTCGGTTGCGGCGGTGCCGCGAATGATGTCGTCGCCAGTCGATCCCACGACCCGTTCGATGGAATTGTAGGTGTCTCCTACCGCTTCGCCCGTGTTCTGTGACGTGTTCAGAAGATCGACGACCAGAATCCCGCCGGCGGTGTTTTCGTACCAGGCTGTATCGATGCCGTTACCGCCGTTGAGTTGATCGGCTCCCGCACCCCCAAACAGGATGTCATTACCGTCCAAGCCGTTCAGCACATCGTTGCCGCCTAAGCCCGACAGGATATCGTCCGACGCCGTGCCTGTGAGCGTGTCGGCGGCCGCCGTGCCGGACAGGTTGACGCCTGGGTCATTGAGCAAAATCGTCATGTCGTCGAACTGCAATCGCTCGACGTTGCTAAGGCGGTCCTCGCCGTCTGGACCCGTTACCGTGGTGACACCGTTCGCCGTGGATATCGTATACGCCGAGCGCGCGCCGATATAGACGGCGGTATCTAGGCCTGCTCCCCCATCCAACGTGTCGTTTCCGCCACCGCCGTAAAGACGATCGTCTCCGTTACCTCCCAACAAGGTGTCATTCGCTGAGTTGCCGTTCAGAATGTCGGCACCCTCGCCACCATCGAGCAAGCTTCCGGTCAATACGCCGCTCGCGTAGCTGTGGCTGCTGACGGAGACATGCATCGTGTATTGATTGCCGGACGGAGGGCTGGACGTCGCGAAACCTCCAACACCCGTTCCACTTGCGAACTGGCCTACCTGAATATAGTAGATGCCAGCCGCCTGAACTGTGATGTTGATGTATGAATTCTGGGATGAGCCCTCAGAATTCGAGGCCGGCGTATCGTCATTCTGAGCGATCTCATTTCCGTTGGCGTCGAAGATTCGCACCGTCGAATCGAAGGAAGCGTTGTCGATGTCGACGCGCAGAATTGCTCCGGCCGCGAGTGTCACGCTGTAATATTCTAGTCCCCCATGGGTCTGTGCCAGTACGGTGGCGTGCGGCATGACGTTGTCCGGCACGCCGTCGCGCGTGACCAGATCGAAGCCGTCGTCCAGATTGACCGCAGACCCCGTGCCGGAGTTGGCGAGCGAACGCGCCTTGAAGATGTCGGAAGCATCGCTTACGCCGCCGCCGCCAGCGAAGAGTTGATCGTCGCCATCGCCGCCATAGAGACGATCTGCGCCGCCGCCACCACGAATGATGTTCGACCCGGCGTCGCCGCGAATGATGTCGTTCGCCGTCGTGCCGTTCACCTGTTCCACGCCGGACAGCCGATCGGTGTCAAACCCGCTGGTGACGACACCGGTCACGAGATTTGCGTTCAACCCCGACGAGGTCGTCGTGTAATCCGCCGTATCCCAACCCGCGCCGCCGATCAGAGTGTCGTCTCCTGTGCCGCCGATCAAAGTGTCGTCGCCATCCCCGCCGTCCAGCGTATCGTTACCGGATCCGCCGTTCAGGTAGTCAGCACCGCCGAATCCGTTCAGCACATCGTTGCCGCCTGCGCCGCCCAGGCTGTCCCCGAAGTTGGAGCCGTCAATCCGGTTGTCGGTCACGTCGCCCGTGACGGTCACTGGACCGTTGGGTGTCAGGGTGATGGTCTGGTCCGAGAACCTGAGAAGCTCGACGTTGCGAACCGTTGTCGTCGATCCATTGCCCGTGATCGTGCCGACCTGACCGTCCCAGTAAATCTGATAGGCGCTGCGCGGACCGGAGAACACGACGGTGTCCGCCCCCAGTCCGCCATCAATGGTGTCCGAGCCTCCGTTTCCAGTGATGACGTTATCGACCGCATTGCCGAAGATTGTGTCGGCCCCCGTGCCGCCGATGGCGTTCTCGATCACTGCGCCCAAGGCGATGGAAACGTTCCCTGTCAGGCCTACGACGCTCGAGAAATGTCCTTGGCGCAAGTCTATGGTCTGCGGCCCGGCATATCCGGAGAAGTCGAGCGTATCGACGCCGCCGGCGTCCCATACAGCGAAGATCATCCTGTCCTGGGCGCCTGGCGCGTACCAGGCCAAGCCGGTGTTGGAGTTAAATCCATAGACGGTATCACCCGTGCGGGTGGTCATATTGGCGCCGTACAGACGTTGAGCGGCGGAAATATCGTCTAGCAGCGGGGCTGAGGAGTAGCTGCCGAGAAACGCACCACCGGTGTTTGTTTCAGAAAAGTAGCTCATCAGCGTGTACTGCCGAGAATCCTCGAAGTAGGTCGCGTCGTTCTGATAGGTGATCGAGACACCTTCACTTGCGTTGTAGTCCGCTGGGTGGCGTAAACCGAGCGCGTGGCCGATCTCGTGCGTCAGAACCTGTTGACCGTAGCCAAGCATGGCTGGGTTGGCATTGTAGCTGAAGGTTGAGTTTACCCACACGTCGCCGGAAACCGATCCCGTCGCCGGCGCGCCTGGGCCATAGGCGAATGCCGCTGCGCCGCTCTGGCCGCTGGAATAGTTGCCGAACAGGATCGAGGCATTGTCGGAGTAACCTGCACCGTCGTCCACGCGCTGGAAGACGATGTTGGCGACATCCGACCAGGACCGTAGCGCCAGAAGGGTAGCGGCGATCTGGATGGCGGTGAACTGTGTGAAGCCCGCGGTGTCGGTCGGCATGGTCGTGGCGCTGGCTCTGAAGGCGAACGTCACCGTTGCAGGTGTGCCCAGAGGCTGACCTGTCGTAACCCAAGACTGATTGCCACGGGTGATTTGAAGGCCTGCGTCCGTCGTGGACAGCGATGGCTTGCCATTCGGTCCAAAACTGCCGCGGTTGTCTATGTTGACGATGACGCCCTGATGACCGTCGATCGCGCCGTCCGAAACCAGTCGGCCGCAGCAGCCGCAGATCGCGAAGCCCGATACCATTCCGCCGGCCCCTGATCCGAAACTCCAACCGGACGAAGGACCGGAATGGCCGCTGTCGTCTACCGTATTGAAGACCCGGCTATTGAGCGTGGCAGGCATGATCCGGCATCCTCTCGATGTTATCGCGCCACCCTAGCGCGCTTCGACATCTTGGCAAGCGGAGCCGCATGCCGAGGTCCGGCCGCCTATACGGCCTCAAACACCGTGTTGATGTACTCGCCGTCTCGTTCTTTCGCGAGAATGCGAAAGCCCGCCCGCTGGGCAACGACGTCGACGCTTTCTTCAAGATAAAAGACGGTGTGGAAACGCGTGTCGAGATAGCGCTCGTCATAGCAGGGCGACGAATGCGACATCCGAGCGCCCGGCAGCAGCAGGGCCCTCATTTTGCGAAATTCGTCAACCGGGCGGATGAAATGTTCGATGGTGTTGTTCGAATAGATGCCCGCAAGGCCCGGCGCTACCTGGCCAAGATCGTCCAGAATGAACTCCGAAGCCCCTCCCGGCGTCGGCTCGTAGCCCCATACGTTCCAGCCTTCTGACCGCAGTTGCGCCAGCGATGACGACCACCAGCCGCAGCCCCAGTCCAGATAAACGGCGCCGGCGACGGGTTCGAGCGCATGGAAGGTTCGTGCGGTGTCCTCTGCCGTGTCGCCTTCCTGATAGGAGGCGTAGAGGATCTCGTATTCAGAGGAAAGCTCTGCCTCGCTCATGACGAGCATCTTCTCCGGCCCGAACAGGGCGCCGCATGACCGACACTGATGCCGAACCAACTCGCCGCCACCGAACCGGCAGACGACACGCGACGCGCGCATCTCGTCGGTGCTGTCCGACGCGTCGCAGACGATGCAGCGAACTTCCCTGTTGCCAAGCCCGCGATAGTACAGATCCAAGGCGGCGTGTTTGCTGGCGACGATGTAGCGTTCCAAAATCGCGATGCGGTCGCTGCTCATGCAAACTCTCGGCCGAATTGAGGCGATCGGCCGTCGTGAACGGGCGGTTCGTCCAGTCTGCGCCGAAGCCGGTTTTCGTCCCTATCATGCTTCCCGCGTGACACCACCCCCGTCCCCCGCTATCTCGCGCGCGTGATGAACGAAACAGAACGCCAGTCGGAAGAACGCAGCTGGGAGACGGCGAAGACGCTCGCCGAGGCCTTGCCGTATATTCAGGTCTATGACCGCGAGACCGTGGTCATCAAATACGGCGGTCACGCCATGGGCGAGAGCGCCGTGGCGCGGCAGTTTGCGGCCGATGTGGTGCTGCTGAAGCTGATGGGCGTGAACCCGGTGGTGGTGCATGGCGGCGGGCCGCAGATCAGCGCCATGCTGGACAAGGCGGGGGTGAAATCCAGCTTCGTCGACGGGCTGCGGGTCACCGATCCGGCGACGATGGAGGTCGCCGAGATGGTGCTGTCGGGCGCGGTGAACAAAGAGATCGCCCACTGGATCACCATGGCCGGCAAGGAGGCGGACGTGCGCGGCGTCGGCCTGTCGGGCAAGGACGCCGGTTTGCTGACCGTCGAGAAGACGCGTCGGACGAAGCGCGATCCCGACAGCATGATCGAGCACGAGGTCGACCTGGGCTATGTCGGCGAGCCGACCAAGGTGGATCCCAAATTGATCGCCGGCCTGATCGCGTCCGAGACCGAAGATTGGGTCCCGGTCATCGCCCCGATCGGCGTGGCCGAAGACGGCCAGACCTACAACGTCAACGCCGACACGGTGGCGGGCGCGGTCGCGGGGTCGCTGAACGCCAAGCGGATGCTGCTGCTGACCGACGTACCGGGAGTCAAGGGCGCGGACGGCGACATCATCCGTCAGATGACGCTGGACGAGGCGCAAAACCTGATCGACATCGGCGTGGCCACCGGCGGCATGATTCCCAAGCTCGAGACAGCCATGGCGGCCGTTCGCGCGGGCGTCGAAGCCGTAGTCATTCTGGACGGGCGTCGGCCGCACGCCATGCTGGTCGAGTTGTTCACCGAGTTCGGCGCCGGCACCCTGGTGAAGGCGTCTTGAGCGACCTGTCGCATGTGCGCGCCTGGGTGTTCGACATGGACGACACCCTGTATCCGCGCGAGCAGGGTCTGATGCGGCTGGTCCAGGCGCGCATCAACGCCTTCGTGGTTGAGGCCGTCGGGCTGGAGCCCGAGGCCGCAGCCGCGATGCAGCGTCAGTTCTTGGACGAGCACGGCACGACCCTGGCCGGGCTGATGGCCAACTATGCAGTCGATACCGAACGGTTCCTGCGCGAGGTGCACGACGTGCCGCTGGATGGGGTCGAGCCCAACCCGCGTCTGGCCGAGCGGCTGAAGGCTCTGCCCGGTCGTTGCTATGTCTTCACCAATGGCGCGCGTGAATACGCCCACCGTGTACTGGACCGGATCGGCGTCGCTGACTGTTTCGAAGGCGTCTTCGCCATCGAGGATGGTGATCTGACGCCCAAGCCCAATCCTGCGACCTTCCGCCGGATGCTGGAGCAGTTCGGCATCGATCCGCACCGATCCGCCTTCTTCGAGGACACGCCCAAGAACCTCGAGCCGGCCAAGGCGCTGGGCATGGCGACGGTCCTGATCGGCGACGGCCATGGCAAGCCGATCGGGCCGCATATCGACCATGTGGCCCCCGACCTTTTCGACTTCCTCTCCGATCTGAGCTTCAAGGACGCCGCATGACCGATCTGTCGCATCTCGAATCCGTCGTCGAGGCCGCCTGGGAACAGCGCGCCGAGGTGTCCGCCGCCACGCATGGCGAGGTGCGCGACGCCGTTGAAACCGCCCTGGCCCTGCTGGATTCCGGGCAGGCGCGCGTCGCCTCGCGCGGCGCGGATGGCGTCTGGACCACGCATCAGTGGCTGAAGAAGGCGGTGCTGCTGTCCTTCCGCCTGAACGACAACCAGATCATGCGGGCGGGCGCGCCGTCCGTCATGCCGCTGTCGGTGGATCACCCCGTCGCCGTCGGTCCCTTCTGGGACAAGGTGCCCAACAAGTTCGGCGACTGGACCGCATCGGATTACCAATCGGCCGGCTTCCGCTCGGTGCCCGGCGCCATCGTCCGTCACGGCGCGCATATCGCCAGGAACGTGGTGCTGATGCCGTCGTTCGTGAACATCGGCGCCTTCGTCGACGAGGGCTCAATGGTGGATGCCTGGGCCACGGTCGGCTCCTGCGCCCAGATCGGCAAGAATGTGCACCTGTCGGGCGGCGCGGGCATCGGCGGCGTGCTGGAGCCTTTGCAGGCCAATCCGACCATCATCGAGGACGGCTGTTTCATCGGCGCCCGGGCCGAGGTCGCCGAGGGCGTGATCGTGCGCGAGGGCGCGGTCCTGGCCATGGGCGTCTATCTGTCGGGCTCGACCAAGATCGTGGACCGGGCGACCGGCGAAGTGTTCCGGGGCGAGGTGCCGGCCTATTCGGTGGTCGTGCCGGGTTCGCTGCCGGATCCGAATGGCGGGCCGTCGTTGTACTGCGCCGTCATCGTCAAGCGTGTGGACGCGCAGACGCGGGCCAAGACCGGCGTCAACGAACTGCTGCGCGACTGATCAGGCGGCGGCGCGGACAGGCTGCATCGCAGGCGCGTCGAACGTCGCGTGGAGGGTGAAGGTCGATCCCTGGCCGGGGATCGACGTCACCGTGATCTCGCCGTCCATCAGGGCGGCCAGACGCTGACAGATGCTGAGGCCCAGGCCGGTGCCGCCGAACTTGCGGGTGGACGACCCGTCCACCTGAGAGAAGGGTTGGAACAGGCGCGTCAGATCGTCGGCGGCGATGCCGATGCCGGAATCGACCACACCCAGCCGCAAGGTCGTGCGACCCTCGCCTGCCGGCTCGCTGTCAATAATCAGGCGAACCTCGCCTTGCGGCGTGAACTTGATGGCGTTGGCCAGCAAGTTATGCGTCACCTGCGCCAGGCGCAGCGGGTCCATTCTGAGAAGCGGCGGCAACGGGCCGCGGATGTCGGTCGTGAAGGTCAGGCCGCGCGCCTCGGCTTGGGCCTTGAACGGGCCCGTCAGGCGGGCGGCGAGGGTCTCGGCTTCGACATCGACGAAGTCCAGTTCCATCTTGCCGGACTCGATCTTGGTGATGTCGAGGATGTCGTTCAGCAGCACCATAAGCCCTTCGCCGGAGTCGCGGATGACCCCGACGAACTCCTTCTGACGATCGCTGAGCTCGGACATCTGCAACAGTTGCGCAGCCCCCAGAACCCCGTTCATCGGCGTGCGAAGCTCATGAGAGATGACGCCCAGGAAGTTGGACTTGGCGGCGCTGGCGGCGTTGGCCGTGTCGCGGGCGGTTTCCAATTCGGCGATCAGTTCGGCCTGGCGGCGGTTGACGGCTTCCAGGTCGCTGTCCTTCATCTGGGTGATGGCCACCTTAATCAACAAGGCCAACGCCAGAACCGGGATCATGCTGACGACCACCCAAAAGCCCGGTGTGCCCCACAGTTTCGCGAACAGCAGCACCACGACCACCGAATAGGGCGCTGATGCGATCAGGGCCTCGCGGGGGGCGGCGCGCATCTGGGTGAAGACCAGCACATAGCCGGCCATCAGAAGAGCCACGCCCAGCGGCACGCCATAGCCGCCGCCGTAGAGGAAGGCGAGCAGAGGCGCTGCTGACCAGGCGATGCAGGAAATGGTGGCGGCCGTCAGCTTGATCCGGCCGTGAAGCCCCTCATCCCGCATTACCAGCACACGTTCGGCGAACGTCCGCAACAGGCCCGACGCGGTCGCCGCTGCAAACCACAACACTGCAGTCGCCAAACCGGTGACGGTGAACAAGGCGACCGCCCAACTGGCGATGATCAGATACCGCATATGACCGTCGGCAATCAGATGTTGCACCAATGAGCGATCTTGGCCGGGCGTGTGGTTGGTCATCGTCGGATCTCGGGGTTCGATGACGCATCGTCGCCCAAATCCGACTAAGAGACTATGAACGCTAAACTTTATGCATGAAGTGTCCGGCGTCGGACATAGCGCGGGATGAGCGGAGAGGCAGGAAGCGGTCGTCAGCCGCCTCCCATCCCTGATCAGGCGGCCGTCTTCATGGCGTCCGCATTGACAGCCGCGTCGGCGATGCCGGTCAGGTCTTCGTCCGTCTGGGCTTCCTCCTGAAGCGTCTCGTCCAGAAGGGCGGCGGCGTCCTTCAAACCCAGCACCAGCGCCCAGCGTTTCAGCGTGCCGTAGCGGGTGATCTCGTAATGTTCGACCGCTTGGGCGGCGGCCAGCAGGCCGGCGTCCAAAGCCGGGGTGTCCTTATATTCTTCCATGATCTCGTCGCCTTCGGCCAGGATGCCCTCAATGGCGTCGCAGGTCTTGCCACGCGCGGGCTTGCCGATCAGCTCGAAGACCTGTTGAAGGCGTTCAATCTGGCCCTCGGTCTGACCCTTATGCTTCTCGAAGGCGGCCTTCAGCTCTGGCGACTGAGCCGCACGGGCCATCTTGGGCAGGGATTTCAGGATCTTGCGCTCAGCGTAATAGATGTCTTTGAGCGTGTCGTGGAACAGGGTGTCCAGGGTCTTGTCGGCCATGGTGAGGTCTCGCATCTGTGATGGAGCGCAGGCGCGCGCCCCATCACAAGCGATCCATCCCGTTAGTGTTCCTATGCGCGAATTCGCGCGCAGCGGATCAGCCGGCGCGCTTCAGATCCGGCGGGGTCGCCTCGTCGGTCAGGATGCGAATGGCGTCCTCGACGGTGACCAGGGTCTGGGCCTGCGAACCCAGGCGGCGGATGGCGACCATGCCCTCTTCCGCCTCCTTCCTGCCGACCACGGCGATGACCGGCACCTTGCCGACCGAGTGTTCACGCACCTTGTAGCCGACCTTTTCGTTGCGCAGGTCGATCTCGGTGCGCAGGCCTGCGGCCTTGAACTTGGCCATCACGTCGCGGGCGTAATCGTCGGCGTCCGAGGTGATGGTGGCCACCACGGCCTGGGTCGGGGCCAGCCACAGGGGGAAGGCGCCGGCGTAGTTCTCGATCATGATGCCGATGAACCGCTCGAAGCTGCCCAGGATCGCCCGGTGCAGCATGACCGGACGGTGCTTCTGGCCATCCTCGGCGATGTAGGTCGCATCGAGCCGTTCGGGCAGGACATAGTCCAGCTGGATCGTGCCGCAGGTCCATTCGCGGCCGATGGCGTCCTTGACGATGAAGTCCAGCTTGGGTGCATAGAAGGCGCCGTCGCCCTCGGTGACGACCGGCTCGGTCCCGGCGGCGCGGGCGGCCTCGGCCATCAGGGTCTCGGCCTTGTCCCAGAACTCGTCCGTGCCGGCGCGGTTCTCGGGCCGGGTGCCCAGGCTGATGTAGGCCGTCTCCATGCCGAGGTCGGCGTGAACGCTGCGGGCCAGTTTGATGAACTCAGCCGTCTCCTCGACGATCTGGTCCTCGCGGCAGAAGATGTGGGCGTCGTCCTGGGTGAAGCCGCGCACCCGCATAAGGCCGTGCAGCGAACCC
The DNA here is from genome assembly GCF_058790795.1 of Brevundimonas sp. EU05-FHT14B07. NCBI lineage: Bacteria > Pseudomonadati > Pseudomonadota > Alphaproteobacteria > Caulobacterales > Caulobacteraceae > Brevundimonas > Brevundimonas sp. EU05-FHT14B07. Next base: position 685,592 of record NZ_JBYTCZ010000002.1, on the reverse strand, counting down.
GACGGCTCATAGCGGTGGCAGGCGCCGAACTCGGCCATGCGCAGCGGCAGTTCGCGATAGGACCGCTGGCCCTGGTCGAAGATCTGCACGTGGCCGGGGCAGTTCATCGGCTTGAGGCTCAGTTCCTCGCCCTCGACCGTCTCGCAGACGAACATGTTCGGACGATATTTGTCCCAGTGGCCGCTCTGCTCCCAGAACTTGCGGTCCAGCACCTGGGGCGTCTTGACCTCGACATAGCCCGCGGCGTCCAGGCGGCGGCGCATATAGGCCTCCAGCACGCGCCACAGGACCCAACCCTTGGGGTGCCAGAAGACCATGCCGCGGCCCTCTTCCTGCATGTGGAAGAGCTCCATCGCCTTGCCGACCTTGCGGTGGTCGCGCTTCTCGGCCTCTTCCAGACGCTGCAGGTGGGCGTCCAGATCCTCCTTGGTCGCCCAGGCGGTGCCGTAGATGCGTTGCAGCTGCTCGCGCTTGGAGTCGCCTCGCCAATAGGCGCCGGCCAGCTTGGTCAGTTTGAACGCCTTGCCGACGTGGCGGGTCGAGGGGAAGTGCGGACCCCGGCACAGGTCGATCCAGTCGCCCTGTTTGTACAGGGTGATGGTTTCGGTTCCGGGCAGGTCGCGGATCAGCTCGGCCTTGAACTTCTCGCCGCGCGCCTCGAAGAATTGGATGGCGTCATCACGCTCCCAGACCTCGCGCTCGAACTTGGCGTCGCGATCCACGATCCGGCCCATCTCCTTTTCGATGGCGGCGAAGTCGTCGGTCGAGAAGGGCTCCTCGCGGTAGAAGTCATAGTAGAAACCATCCTCGATCGCCGGGCCGATCGTGATCTGGGTGCCGGGGAACAAGGTCTGGACCGCCTCGGCAAGGACGTGGGCCGTGTCGTGGCGGATCGTATAGAGGGCGGCGGGGTCGTCGCGCATGATCAGGCGGAAGTCGCCGCCCGTCTCCAGCACCCGGCCCATGTCGCGCTGCTCGCCGTTCAGTTCGGCCAGCACGGCCTTCTTGGCCAGCGACGGCGAGATCGAGGTGGCGACATCGCGCGCCGTGGAGCCGGCCGGGTATTGGCGCACCGCGCCATCTGGAAATTTCAGGTCGATCATGTGTCAGTCTTTAACTGGCGGGACCGGGTCGTATCCCGATCCCCCGAAAGGATGGCATTTACAGAGGCGGCGCACGGTGAGCCACCCCCCCTTTACCGGGCCATGCTGGATCAGGGCGTCGCGCCCGTAATCCGAACAGGTCGGCAGGAACCGGCACTGTTGGCCGATCAGGGGAGACAGCGTCAGCTTGTAGCCCCGATGGGCCGCGCGCACGCCGCGTTCATAGAGAGACATCACGTCCCTTTGCCGGAGTTGGGTGGGGCCGGGGGCTTGAGAGGTTCGCCGGGCTTATCCCTTGTCATCGCAGGGGGATCAACCGATCGTGCCCGTCAGGCCGCGCCGGCGAGGCGAGTTCGGGCGGCCGAGGCATTGTACACCGCCTCCAGCGTCGCTTCGATGGAGACTAGGGTCGAGGCGTGCCGGGCGGGGTAGTCGGCGACCTGTTTGAGCAGGCGCAGATCCTCGAACCGGCCGACGGGGCCGTCGCCGCCGGATTTCAGCATGGCGATCATGGCGTCGCGGGCGTCGCTGAGATCATCGACCGACGCCCCGATCGCCGATTGACCCAGCACCCCGGCGGCGGCCTGGCCGAGGGCGCAGGCCTTCACGTCCTGGGCGAAGTCGGCGATGCGGCCTTGGTCGTCCAGCGTCACATCGACCGTTGCGCGCGACCCGCACAGTTTGGCTACCCGCTCGCCAGTGCCCTGCGGCGTGGGCAGACGGCCTGCATGCGGCAGGTTCGCCGCCAGCGACAGGATGCGCGCGCTGTAGAGGTCGTCGATCATGGGATGAAGATAGGCGCTCAATCCTCCCCCGTGAAGCGCGGCGTAATGGGGGAGGATTACAGCGTCAGGACGAGACGCCCCTCGGATCGGACTTCCAACGTGGCGTCCGCATAGTCCGCCAGAGTGGGATGATCCGTCTCCAGCGGATGGGTCCAGGCGGCGGTGACGACCAGCACGTCGGCGCCGGCCGCTTCGCCCGCCTTGATGCCGGCCTCGGCGTCCTCGAACACCAGGCAGTCGGCGATGTCGAAGCCCAGGGTCGCGGCGGCCTTCAGATAGCCGGCCGGGTCGGGCTTGCCGCGTTCGACGTCCTCGGCGGTGATCATGACGGCGGGCGGCGTGACGCCTGCGGCCTTAAGACGGGCGAGGGCCAGCGGGATTGAGGCGGAGGTGACCACGGCCCAGCGGTCGGGCGGCAGGCATTTGACGAAGTCGACGGCGCCGGGGATGGGGGCGACGCCGTCCACGTCCTCGATCTCGCCGCGCTCGACCCAGGCGACCTCGGCGTCCAGGTCGATATCGGGCAGGTTCTGACGACGAATGGTGTCGATGGCGCGGACGCCGTGGATGGTGGGGATGAAGGCGGCAACATCCAGCCCGTGGCGCGCGGCCCAGCGGGTCCAGACGCGCTCGGCGGCCAGCGTCGAGGTGATCAGGGTGCCGTCCATGTCGAACAGGAAGGCCTGATAGGCGCGGGACGCAGGGAGGGCGGTCATGGCCTCATCCAACATGCGGGCGGTCAGACCGCAACGGGCGGATCAGCCGCCTTGCAGCGAATTCCAGGTGCGGGCGGTGTCGGTCGCGGGCGACGGACTTACCGCGCCGCCGCCGGACGTCGCCGCGCCGCCTGTGCTGCGCGAACGCAGCCATTGCAGGTTCTGCTCGGCCTGCTCGGGCGGCAGTTCGCGGCGCAGGATCTGTTCGGCCTCGCCCATCTTGCCTTGAAGGCCCAGCACCATGGCCAGGTTCTGGCGCACCTTGGCCGATGCGGTCGGCTGGGCCACGGCGCGACGCAGCAGGGTCTCGGCGCCCGGCGCATCGCCATGCGTCAGGGCGGCGGTGGCCGCATTGGTCAGGACGTCGGGGTTGTCGGGCGACAGGGCCAGGGCCTGGTTCCAGGCGGCGCGCGCGTCGTCGGTGCGACGCACCTGCTCATAGGCCACGCCCAGAAGGGAATAGGGGCGCCAATCGCGTGGCGCCAGGTCGCGCGCCTGCTCCAGCGGCGCCACGCCATAAAAGGCCTGGCCGCGCGCGATGTGGGCGCGGCCCAGCTCCAGCAGGGCGTCCAGATTGTTCGGCTGGATCGTCAGGGTCGCCTGGGCGGCCTCGGCCGCCTGATCGTATCGGCCCAGCTCACGCAGGGCCTGGGCCAGTTTCACGCCCGCCACGGCGTCGGTCGGATCGGCCTGCTGCTCCGAGGCCCAGAAGACCGAGCGCGACAGGGCGTCCATCCGGTCATAGGTGGCCCGCACCGCAGCGGACGACGGCGCGCGAGCCTGGGCTGCGGTCGCCGCCGTCGGATCAGCCGCCAGCGCCGGCGCGCCGGACAGGGCGATCAGGGCGACGGTTGCGAGAAGGGCGGGCATGCGCGACATGGGTCAGGTCCAGACGGTCCTAGAGGTCTAACCCCTAGAATCGCCGGTTCGCGTCAACCGATGGTTAACTTCGTTTCGAGGGCCTCATGTCCGTCTCGCATCCCCTGCTGGTTTCCGCCCAAGACGGCGACGGCGCCATCCCGATCCGCTTCATTCAGGCGGGCGGCGTGCTGGACGGTGCGGCCCGACGCTGGGGCGATCGACATGGATTCGACGGCAAGCCGGGCCAGCTGTTGGTCGTGCCGGACGCGGACGGCGAGATCGGCCAGGTGGTCGTGGGCGCGGGCGGGACCTTCGATCCGATGAGCGTGCGGGGACTGTCGGCGCGGTTGCCGAGCGGTCTGTATCGGCTTGAGGTCGCAGCGCCCGATGCCGAACTGGCGACCCTGGCCTTCCTGCTGGGGGCCTATGTCTTCGACCGCTACAAGGCCCGGCCGGACCGGACGCCCGTGCGGCTGGTCGCGCCGGCCGGGGTGGATGTCGCCGAAATCTCGCGCATCGCCGCCGCCTGCGCCCTGGCCCGCGAAATGGTTGACACGCCCGCCGCTGATATGGGGCCGTTGCAGATCGAAACCATCGCCCGCGAGATTGCAGAGAGCGCCGGCGCCGAGATCACCGTCATCACCGGCGACGCCCTGCTGGAAGACAACTATCCGGCCGTCCACGCCGTGGGGCGCGCCGCCGCTTCACACCGGGCGCCCCGCCTGATCGAGATCGGCTGGAAGCTGGACCGGACCGACCTGCCGCTGGTCGCCCTGGTCGGCAAGGGGGTGGTGTTCGACACCGGCGGTCTGGACCTGAAGCCCGCCGCCGGCATGCGCAACATGAAGAAGGATATGGGCGGCTCGGCCCATGCGCTGGCCTTGGGACGTCTGGTGATGCAGGCCGACCTGCCGGTGCGGTTGGTGGTCATCGTCGCGGCGGTCGAGAACGCCGTGTCGGCCGACGCCTTCCGGCCCGGCGACATCCTGAACAGTCGCAAGGGTCTGACCATCGAGATCGGCAATACCGACGCCGAAGGCCGGCTGATCCTGGCCGACGCCCTGACCCGGGCGGGCGAGCACCAACCCGACCTGACGCTGGACTTCGCCACCCTGACCGGGGCCGCGCGGATCGCGCTGGGGCCGGAGCTGCCGCCACTTTATACTGATGACGAAGCCCTGGCGGCCGGGCTGATGGCGGCGGCAGGTAAGGTGCGCGATCCCCTGTGGCGGATGCCGCTGTGGCCCGGCTATCGCGGCGCGCTGGACGCCGAGATCGCGGATCTCCGGAACGACCCGGCCGGCTGGGCCCAGGCCGGCTCGGTGACGGCCGCCCTGTTTCTGCAGAAGTTTGCTCCGACCACGGGCGCCTGGGGGCACATGGACATCTTCGCCTGGAACCCCCGCGCCCGCCCCGGCTACCCAGAAGGCGGCGAGGCCCAGGCGCTGAGAGCTTGCTTCCAATATCTCAGAACGCGGTTCTGTTGATTTTCTTTCGCAAAAGCGTCCCGCGTTAACGGCCCCTAAGCCATCGGGGGATAAGGCTGTGGGTTCAGCAATGCGAGTTCACGTTGACCGACGTCCTCGACCTTCTTCCGCCCGGCGACCGCCTCGTTCGCCCTGACCTCGCCGAACAGGCGCTGGAAGGGCTGGTGCGCGCAGACGCCTATCGGGCGACCGAGGCCATGCATTGTCGTGTCGCCGTGGCCGACATCCTGTCCGACGTTGACGGTCGGATCGACCAGCTTCTGCATGGCGAGGTCTTCGACGTGCTAGATCGGTCGAACGGGCGGGCCTGGGGCCGGGCGCGTCGAGACGGCGTCGTCGGCTGGGTCGTCCTGGACAGTCTGTCGGCCGGCGCGCCGCTGGCGACGCATTGGATCGCCGGCGTGGATGCCGCCCTGCCGCTGAACGCTCTGGTGGTCGAGGCGACGGATGTGGCCGAGGCTGATCTGAAGCCGGTCGGCGCGTTCGAGACGGATCTGGTCGCGGTGGCCGAGCGGCTGCTCGGCCGTCCGCATGAGTTGGGCGCGCGGTCCTCGATCTCCACCGACTGTTCCGGCCTGGTGCAGCAGGCCCTGCTGGCATGCGGCCTGCCCGGTCCCCGCCGGTCGGACGCGCAGGCCCGGTTGGGTCGAGCGGCGTCTTCTTCGGACCTACAGCGCGGCGACATCGTCGTCTGGCTGGCGCCGAACGACGATCACGACTGGACGGGTCATTCGGCGCTGATGCTGGATGGCCAACGCATCATTCATGCGACAGGCGGCAAGGGCGTGGTGATCGAGAGCCTGGCCGAGGTCGAGGCGCGTCTGGTCGCCGAGGGTTTCGCAACCGCCGTCTTCCGCCGACTCTAGTCCCGCAAGGTCCGCATCGCCCCCAACCGGGCGAAGGCCAGCGTCAGCGCCTTGCGGCGGGCGGGCGCCAAGCCGATCACCGGCGCGTCTCGCACGACCGCCCCGCCGAATCCGTCTGCGACGATCAGGCCCGGTTCGTCGGGCAGGATCTCCTGGGGAAACTCGGGCGCAACGGCGAAGAAGAAGGCGTCGCAGAACGGTCCGTACTCGTGCCATTTGCGGTCGACCCGATAGTCCTCGACGCCTGACTTCACCTCGCAGATGACGATGTCGCCCTTGCGCCCGATCGCCATGACATCGGCGCGGCGGCCATTGGGTAGGCAGACTTCCAAGAGGGGCGCATAGCCCATGTCCATCATCAGCCGCGCCGCGCCGCGCGTGACCGAACGGGTGGTCTCGGGACGGCTGAAGACGAGTTCGAGATGGGCGACGGCGGACATGCCGACAGCTTATGTTCCGCCTACGTTCCTATCGCAAGCGGTGCCTTTACAAGCCGGTGTGCACCAGGCGGCCGGTGCTGAAGCCCAGGGCGCGGACGCGGGTCAGGATGCGGTCGCGCTCGGCCTGGGACGCATTTTGATTGCGGTGCCAGATCCACCAGTTCGACTTGTCCGGCAGGCCCATGATCGCCCAACTGTAGTCCGGCGCGTGGTCGTAGACCCAGTAGTTCTGACCGGCCAAGCCGCCGAAGTTGAGCAGGCCGGTCAGGCTGAAGCGGAACTTGGCGTTGGTCGTGGTGTCGGTGACGCGGGCGTTGGCGCGCAGCGTCTCGACCTTGGCATCGGCGCGCCGGACGCAGGTGACGGTGATGGCGTAGCGGTCGGCGGCGCCCTGCGGCGTGAAGTCGATCTGCGCCCGGCTGCAGTCCTTCTGGACGTTGTTGTGGTTGCGCTCGATCTCGAACCATCGGCCGTCGAAGCGGTTCAGATCGACATTAGACGCTTGGGCGAACGCCATTGACGGCAGGGCGGCGAGCGCGACGGCGGCGGCGATCAGGCTGGCGCGGAACATGGGCGTATCCTCGTTCGGTTTGGAAGGGATACGACGCGCCGCCGCGTTCGGTTGTGGTCAGCGCTTTAGGCGCACCCGATTCACCATCCATTCGTTGCGCGTCTGGCCCCACAGATCGATGGCAATGTCCTGGAGGGGTTCGGGCAGGGCGCCCGGCCCGCGATTGCGCGAACCCAACCGTGTCGCGACCGCCGCCGAGGGCAGGTTCTCGGGCGCGATGCAGTGGATCACGTCGTCCCAGCCCAGCACCTCGAAGGCGTAGTCCATCGTGGCTGCGGCCGCTTCGACGGCATAGCCCTTGCCGGTGGCGTCGCGATGCAGGCTCCAGCCCACCTCGCGGCCCGGCCAGCCATAGGGGTGCAGCGGCCCGATACGGCCGATCCACTGGCCAGTCTCCTTTTCCAGGATGGAGAACATCCCTTCGCCCGTCAGGGCCCACATGCCCGCGACGGTGCAGATCAGGCGCCAGACCTGGGGTGCGGGCTGGACCCCGCCGATGAAGCGGGCGGTCTCGGGATCGGCCATGAACTCAGCCCAGCGCGGAAAGTCCTCAACCGCCGGCGGACGCAGGATCAGCCGCTCGGTCTCCAGCGTCGGCCCCAAGGTCACATGGGGCGGAAGGGCGTAGGCGGCAGTGCTCACAGCAGATACTCCCGCTCCAGTTCGTAATGGCTGCCGCTGTCGGTCAGGACGCTGGAATACAGGCCGAAGCGATCGATGTGGATCGGCGGCGAATGCAGCAGATTATGCCCCGACACCCAGGCTCCGAGCCGGTCGGGATTGGTCTGGGTCTTCAGATAGGCCAAGGTCACATGCGGTTTGTAGGTGCGCGCCTCCATGCCGATCCCGGCGCGTTCTCCAGCGGCCTTGCAGCGCCCGGCGAGAACCGACAGGCGTTCATTAGGCGTTTCGACCCCCGCCCACAGCGTATGGCTGCGGTGGTCATCGCCAAAACAGCCGACGCCCTTCAGCGCGATTTCGAACGGACCGCCCGCCACGCGCGTCAGCTCCGACGCCAGGTCGTCGGCGCGGCGTTCGTCGGTCTCGCCATAGAAGGCGAGCGTGACGTGCAGGGCGTCCAGCGGCCGCCACCTCGCGCCGGGCAGGCCCGATTGCCGTCGTTTCAGCGTCTCTGCGACGTCGGGCGGCAGGGTCAGGGCGGTGAACAGACGAAGCATGCGACCGAAAGTAGCGGCCGGAACACAAGCCTCCAAGTCCGGTTTTCCTTGCAGCGCGGGCCTCGGCTCACGATATTCAAAGCCTGTGACCGGAGAAGCCTCTCCGGACAATCGGAGAAAGTTCGTCGCCATGAGCGATTTCAACAACGGTTACGCCCGTCCTCTGCCGCAGACGGCCGACATGTCGGTCGACGCCGGCCTGCGCAGCTTCATGCTGGGCGTCTACAACAAGCTGGCGCTCGGCCTCGTGGTCGCCGGCGCCCTGGCCTATGTCACCGGCAATGTTTACGAAGTCCAGCGTCTGCTGTTCGTCCAGACGGCGGACGGCCGGATCGGCCTGACGATCCTGGGCATGATCGTCCAGTTTTCGCCGCTGGTGATGCTGTTCGGCTCGATGTTCTTCATGAAGAACCCGACGGCCAAGGGCGTGAACATGCTCTACTGGGCCGTGGTCGCGACGATCGGCGCGGGCCTGGGCATCCTGTTCCTGCGCTACACGGGCGGTTCGCTGGCCACCACCTTCCTGGTGACGGCGGCGGCCTTCGGCGGTTTGAGCCTGGTGGGCTATACGACCAAGAAGGACCTGACCGGCATGGGCACCTTCCTGATCATGGGTGTGATCGGCCTGATCATCGCCTCGATCGTGAACATGTTCCTGCAGTCCGGGACCTTCTATCTGATCATCTCGGGCCTCGGCGTGCTGATCTTCTCGGGCCTGATCGCCTACGACACCCAGCGTCTGAAGATGACCTACTACGCCTTGGGCGGTGACCAGAACGCGATGGGCGTGGCGACCGGCTTCGGCGCTCTGAGCCTGTTCATCAACTTCGTGAACCTGTTCCAATTCCTGCTGGCCTTCATGGGCGGCAACCGGAACTGAGGTCTGTCGAAAGACGGATACGGAAAGGGCCCCTCGCGGGGCCCTTTCTCTGTATTCAGTAGAATAAATTAGATGGGACCAGCAAAGTGCTGCTCGTCTAGCCACCTGTTGTGTCTGCGCTCACAGGTGGTAACGAGGCTTGGCAAGGGTATGCGGTCAGCGCTCTCCTGAAGGCGTCGCGCTATGAGGAGATATCCACCATGACTGTGAGCAGGCTTGGTCGCGGGCTACGAATGATCGCTCGACTCAGGACGCTGCCTTCCCGGATGGTTGCAGTGGAACGTTCGGTACGCCGGATGGAGATCAGCCAGCGCGAGCAGCGCCGCGAAATCCAGCAGGGGCTTGCACAGCTGATGCTGCCGGAAGAGGTTGTTTGGCGCGGACAGCCGCCGCTGCTCACCGATGCGAGCCCTGGAAACAGAGTGTTCGATCGTGGCGCTCTGTGTCGGCAGGACAGCTTTCAGCAGCCCTATTTCTCATTCTGGACCTCGCGCCTGGGCGAGGGCTTGCGGTATCACAGAAAGCTCTGGGAGTTCGTGTTCATCTCGCAGGCGCTCTGGGAGCGTGGCGTGTGCGTCAGTGGGCGCCGTGGGGTGGGATTCGGCGTCGGACGCGAGCCGCTTACGGCGATGTTCGCTTCGGAAGGCGTCTTTGTTACGGCGACTGATTTGGCGCCGGACGGCAAGGCCGAAACGGGCTGGGCCGCAACCAAACAACATGCCGACGGCAAGGAAGCGCTGCGCAATCGCGCTATTTGTGCTGATGACCTGTTCGATCGCAATGTGGAGTTCCGCTTCTGTGACATGAACGCCATTCCGGAAGAGCTTACAGGCTATGATTTCTGCTGGTCGGCCTGTGCGCTGGAGCACCTGGGGTCGATCGAGAAGGGTTTAGCCTTCATCGAGCGGTCGATCGACTGTCTGAAGCCGGGCGGCTGGGCCGTTCACACCACTGAGTACAATGTGTCGTCCGACGACGAGACCGTCGACAACTTGGGAACGGTTCTGTTCCGAAAGCGCGACTTTGAGGCGCTTGCGGATCGTCTGCGGGCCAAAGGACACGAAATGTCGGCGATGGACTGGAATCCCGGCGAAGGGGCTGTTGATCGATACCTGGACATGCCGCCGTATCGCCATGACCCGCATTTGAAGATGATGTTGATGGGCTTCACGACCACGTCGATCGGCATCATCGTCCGCCGGGGCGAGGCGACCTGAGCTACTCCACCACCTGAAACCGGCGGCCGTCGAAGACGCGCAGCACCTGGGTCAGGTCGCGGCCGCGTTTCAGGATCTGGCCGCCTTCGCCGATGACGGCCCACTGGCCCTGGCGGGTCTGAAGGGCAGGTCGCTTTTCGATCCGGTAGAGCGGGGCGTCGCCGCTGCGGCGAAAGACGGCGAACTCGGCGAAGTCCTTGTGCCCGACCATGGCGTAGTCGCGCCATTCGCCCAGCGCGACCATGCGGCCATAGACCCTGAGGATCGGGTCCAGTTCGCGACGGTCGAAGAAGACGGGGCCGGGCGCCGGCGTCGTGTCGTGAGGGTTCAGGCTCATAGGTTTAACTTAGGCCGCTGGATGCCCGACGCCAGAGGCGGTCAGGAAATCGACGCAGACACGAAATGGCCCCGTTTCGGTCCTTCGCCCGCCCGTATGCGCAACGAAATATCGACCATCGGCTCGTCGGAGTTCGGAAGCGTCCCGGATCCTGAACAGCCCCCCCAGCCCCCCCTGGATGTTTCCAGTTTACGGGCTCCGGCGGCCGATGCTTCCTCCAAGCGAGCGCCCGCCCTGCCTTTCCCCTCCCCCTCCCTGGCAAGGCGGGCGTTTCGCTGTTTAGAACCCGCCAGACAGCGCCATGTCGGCGTCGTCTGACCCCGCCTTAGAGCGACAGGGTCAGGTTTAGGGTCTCTCCGTTTCTGAGCACGGTCGCCTCGACCGATCCCGAGGCGCCCTGTAGCGCGGTCGCGGCCGCGCGAGCGTCGGCGACGGGCGCGCCGGCGATGGCGGTGATCACATCGCCGGCCGTCAGTTCGGCCTGGGCGGCGGGCGAGCCGGCCGCGACGGCCGTGACCTGGGCGCCGCCGTCCTGGTCTCGCAGCGTCGCCCCATAGGCCAGCACAGATTGGGCGCCGACGATCACGGGCTGATTAGCGGGCGTCTCGACCGCCAGCGACGTGGTCGCCTCGCGGCCGCCGCGCAGATAGGATATGCTGAGGTCTGAGCCCGGCGCGGCGATGCCGATGGTGGCGTTGACCGAGCCGGCGTTGGCGACGGGGCGGCCCTGGATCCGGGTAATGACGTCGTTGTGGCGCAGGCCCGCGCGTTCGGCCGGCGATCCCGGCGCGACATCGGCGACGACGGCCCCGCGCACGATGCCCAGATGTAGTTCGCGCGCGCGCTCAGCGTTCAGCGAGCCGAAGATGGCCCCGGTCGCGCCGCGCTTAACCTCGCCGTTCTTCTTCAGCTGGTCGGCGACGTAGAGCATGATCCGCGTCGGCACGGCGAAGGCGATGCCGTCGTTGCCGCCGCCGAGACCCCCCGACAGGATCGAGGTATTGATGCCGATCAGCCGCCCCCGGCTGTCCAGCAGCGGCCCGCCGGAGTTGCCCGAGTTAACGGCCGCGTCGGTCTGGATATAGTCCTCGACCGCATCGCCTAGCCCTGAGCGGTTCAGGCCCGAGATGACGCCCATGGTCAGGGTCTGGTCCAGGCCCAGCGGATAGCCGACCGCGAAGGCCAGGTCGCCGGTGCGCAGGGTGTCGGAATCCACCGTCTGGACCTGTTTGAGGTTCAGCGGCCGACCGTCGGGCGTGATGCGAAGCACGGCGATGTCGGTCGCCTTGTCCGCCCCCACGAGCACAGCGTCGAACAGACGACCGTCCGTCAGATCGACGGTGAACTTTCGCCCGCCCTCGACCACGTGATTGTTGGTGATCACCAGCCCCTCGGCCGCATCGACGATGACGCCGGATCCGGAGGCGTAGGGTTTGGGATCGGCCGCGTCCGAACTGGGACCGCGCGACTGGCCCAGGGTCGTGACCTGAACCACGGCCGGAAGCGAGCCCTCGAGCCCCGACGAGAAGCTGAAGACGCCGCGCCGGGCGTCATAGGGCAGGCCTGCCGCGCCCGACTGCGCCAGCACCGGCGTCGCTGAGGCCAGCAGGGCCAGGGCGACGGCCATGGAGGAGGCGGGCGATAGGCGGATCGGCATGGGCATTTCCTTGAACGAACGCCGACCCTAGACCGAGTTTTCACTTCTGACGATGGGTCTGAAGCGAGCGGGTCGCGCGTCGGTCACGTCCAATGAACAGATTGCGATGGGGGTTGCGTCGTCGGCCGTCCGGCGTGACCATAAGGCGACGAAGCAGGGAAGGCCGCCGCCATGAGCCAGACGACGATCGACCGCCGCCGTTCGGGCTCGACTCCGTTCGACCGCCTGTTCCGCGACCACCCGCGCGAGGTTGACGAGACCTATCTTCAGCACATGGTCGCTTCGGCGGGTTTCGGCTTCAAGCTTTTGGGTCTGGCGGGCGCCGCGTTCGCCCACGCGATCGTGCCGGGCGTGCACAAGGCCACCGTCTCGACCGCGATCCGCAGCATGGCCAAGGACATGGGCGGCCGGGCCGAGGAGGCGCGCGAGACCCGGATGCGCGACGCCGGCGTCTGGGACGTGGGCCTCTAGGGCCGTCGAATCCGTCCCGGCCATGCAATCGCCGGGATCCGTGCTATATAGGCCGGCTAAACCTCACGCAGGATCGCCGCCTTGAGCATCACGCTCGATCTTTCGCGCGTCTCGAACGCGCCCGCCGTCAAGGCGCTCGTCAACCTCAGCGGTCTGACGCGCGCCGGCCTGCGCCAGGCCCTGATCAACGCGAACGTCTGTCCGCCCGAGAAGGCCAAGATGCGCGCCAGCCAGGTGTGGAGCTGGATCCACCATTATGGCGTGACCGAGTTTTCGGCCATGAGCAATGTCGCCAAGGACATGCAGGCCAAGCTGGCCGAGCATTTCACCCTGGCGCGCCCCGAGGTCGTCGAACGCCAGGTGTCCAAGGACGGCACGCGCAAATGGCTGATCCGCACCGCGCCGGGCATCGAGATCGAGACCGTCTATATTCCCGACGTGGGCCGGGCCGGCGCCCTGTGCGTGTCCAGCCAAGTCGGCTGCACCCTGAACTGCACCTTCTGCCACACCGGCACGCAGAAGCTGGTGCGCAACTTGACCGCCGCCGAGATCGTGGCCCAGGTCCAGGTCGCGCGCGACGACCTGGAGGAATGGCCGTCGCCCAAGGAAGACCGGCGCCTGTCCAACATCGTCTTCATGGGCATGGGCGAGCCGCTCTACAATCTGGACCACGTCGCCGACGCCATCGACATCATCTCGGACAATGAGGGCATCGCCCTGTCGCGCCGCCGGATCACGGTCTCGACCTCGGGCGTGGTGCCGCAGCTTCAGGCCTTGGGCGACCGAACGGCGGCCATGCTGGCCATCAGCCTGCACGCCACCAACGATGCGCTTCGCGACGTGCTGGTGCCGCTGAACAAGAAGTATCCGCTGGACCAGTTGATGGCGGCGATCCGGGCCTATCCGGGCCTGTCGAACGCGCGACGCGTGACGTTCGAATACGTCATGCTGAAGGGCGTCAACGACAGCCCCGAAGACGCGCGCGCCCTGCTGAAGCTGATCGAGGGCATTCCGGCCAAGATCAATCTGATCCCGTTCAACCCCTGGCCCGGCGTCGAATACGAATGCTCGGACTGGAAGACGATCGAGCGCTTCGCCGCCATCCTGAACAAGGCCGGATACGCGTCACCCATCCGCACCCCCCGCGGCCGCGACATCCTGGCCGCCTGCGGTCAGCTGAAGTCCGAAAGCGAGAAGGTCAGGGCCAGCGCGCTTAGGAAGGCGGAGCAGGCAGCGGCGTGATGCTCATGTCCTCTTTTGAGGAGAGGACACAACCTTCGGACACATAATGTCACGCAGTGTGTCCCCGGCGCGCTTGCGGATTGGGGCGACAATCGGGCAAGGCGTCTGGGCATGGACCCCTCCTTGTCGAATGTCCTTTCCAGCGCCGAGGTGCAGGCTTTCGCCTCGGGCTTCCCGGTCATGGTGATGCACCTGATCGTGACCCTGCTGCTGCTCGCGGCGGGGGCGACGGTCTATGCGCTGCTGACGCCGTGGAAGGAGGTCGCCCTGATCCGTCAAGGCAATGTCGCCGCCGCCATAGCCTTCGCCGGCATTCTGGTGGGATTGGCGGTGCCGCTGGCGGTGTCGCTGTCGGTGTCGACCTCGGTGCGCGACATCGCCATCTGGGGCGTGGCGACCGTGGTGCTGCAGCTTCTGGCCTTCCGGGTCGTGGACCTGCTGCTGACGGGCCTGCCAGAGCGGATCCGCCACGGCGAGATTTCGGCGGCGGTGGTGCTGCTGGGCGCTAAGCTGGCGACGGCCGTCATCCTGTCCGCCGCGCTGACCGGCTGATCGGCCGGAGCGATGCAGTTTCCCCGCCTGCCGGACTGGGCCATCTATGGAGCGGTGGCGGCCGTGTTTCTGGCGGTGTCTCTGGGGCGACGCGAGAACGCCGATGCGCCGCCGGTCGCTGAGGCCGGCGCTGATGTCGCCGAGGGCGCGCTGTTAGGCCCCATCACTCCCTTTGACGCCGCCGTAACCGTCGATGCGGGCGAGGCGCCGTTCAAGCCGTCGTCGGGCACGGCCTTCTCCATCGCAGGACGGGGGCGCTGGGTGACGGCGCGCCATGTCGTCGAGGGGTGCCGCAAGCCGGCGCTGGTGGTCGGCGAGGGGCGGGCGGTCGCGGCCGATGTCCGTCTGGCGCCGCGCGCCGACGTCGCCTTGCTGATCACCGACGGCGGGCCGGTGGCCTTGCCGGTCGCGGTCGAGGCGCCGCTGCGCAAGGGGCAGCGCGCCTTCCATCCGGGCTTTCCTCAGGGGCGTCCTGGCGAGGTGACGTCACGCCTGCTGGGACGCGAAACCCTCAAGGTCTTCGGGCGAGGGGCGCGCGACGAGCCGGTGCTGTCCTGGGCCGAGGTCGGGCGCACCAATGGGCTTGAGGGCACATTGTCGGGCCTGTCCGGCGCGCCGGCCCTGGATGCGCAGGGCCGCGTCGTGGGCGTCACCATCGCCGAGGCGCCGAGGCGGGGCCGGATCTATACGACGGCGCCCGAAACCTTCGGTCCGGCGATTCGTGGCGAGCAGACGCCGGCCGATGACGCGCGCGGTCAGGCCATTACGACCGAGGATTACGGCCAGGTGTCCAATCGGCTGAGGCGCGATCTGCGCGTGGCCCAAGTGGTGTGTCTGTCGGTCTAGCTTAAGAAAGGTGACGACCCGCCACGCAAAGGCGACGGGCCGTCGAGGTTTCAGTTCTACTTCAGCAAACCGCTGTTCAGGTTCAGGGCACCCGCCTCGATGACTTCGAGGTTGGGGTGTTGGGCGCGCAGATCGTCCAGGAACTTCGAGCCGTCACCGACGATGACCAGGCTGGCGCGGTTGACCGGCAGGTGTTCGGCGAAGGCGGCCTCGACCTGTTCCGGCGTGACGGCACGGACCCGACCGGCGTAGTCGGCCAGGTCGCTCATCGGCAGATCATAGAGCGCCAAGTTGGCGACCAGGGCGCCTAGGCCGTCCACCGTCTCCAGCGAGCGGCCGAAGCCGCCGATCAGGGTGGCGCGGCGCGGGGCCAGATCGGCCTGGGTCGGGGTCTCGGTTCCCAGCTTGGCGATCTCGGCCAGGATCAAATCGGCGACCTCGTCGGCGGTCTCGTTCTTGGTCTGGGTCGAGGCGGTGAACAGGCCCGCATCCGCCCGTGCGCCCAGTGACGACGAGGCGCCGTAGGACAGACCGCGCTTGATGCGGATTTCCTGGTTCAGGCGCGACGAGAAGCCGCCGCCCAACAGGGTGTTGCCGACCGTCAGCGGGAAGAAGTCCGCATCGGTGCGCGATACGCCGCGAACGGCGGCCAAGACCGCGGCCTGACCGGCGCCCGGCTGGTTCACCACGACGATGCGCGGAGCCAGGGGCTGACCGGCCGGGTTGGTCGCAGCAGCGGGGGCCGCGCCGGCCGGGCGCCAGTCGCCGAACGCCTGTTGCGCCAGGGCGCGGGCGGCGGCCGGCGTGATGTCGCCCGAGAAGACCAGGGTCGCGTCCGACGGCCGATAGCGGGCGGCGTGGAAGGCGGCGACGTCGGCCGCCGTGATGGCCGGAACCGTCTGCTGGGTGATCGTCGCGCCATAGGGGGCGTCGCCGTAGATGACGCGGCCGACCGTCATGCCGGCGATGGACGCCGGCTGGCTGAGGGCGACGCGCAGGCCGTCCAGGGTCTGGGCCTGCTGACGTTCAAGCTCTTCGCCGGCAAAGGTCGGGTTCTTCACCAGATCCGCCATCAGGGCGACGGTCGCCGGGAAGGCGTTCGACGGCGCGTTGGCGTAGACGTTCGAGAAATCGACCCCGGCCGATGCGCCCACGCTGGCGCCCAGTTGTTCGATCTGGGTGGCGATCTCGGGGGCCGTCTTCGTCTTGGTGCCTTGCGTCAGCAGGGCGGCGGTCATGGCGGCGACGCCGGCCTTGCCCGTCGGATCGTCGGACGAGCCGGCGTTGAAGCTGAGGCGGGCCGACACCAGCGGCACGCCGTCGGTCGGGGCGACCAGGACGCGCAGGCCGTTGTCGAGGCGGAAGTCGGCGACGGCGGGGGTGACGGGCGCGACCTCGGCGCCCGGCTGAGGCAGGGGTTTGCGTTCGGCCTCGGGCAGCAGGACGGCGGGCGGACCGGAGGGGGCCAGGTCGGCCACCTTGACCGGCGCGTCCACATTCATCTTCTGGACCGAGGCGGGGTGTTCGGCGTCGGCGGCCAGGAAGGTGATCGTCGACTGGCGTTGCGGCGTCAGATATTTGCGAGCCACGCGCTGGATGTCGGCCGTGGTTACGGCCTGGATCTGGGCCACTTCCTCGTCTGCGGCGGCGGCCGAGCCGGTGTTGATCAGCGAGAAGCCCAGGGCGGTGGCGCGGTCGTCCACCGTCTCGCGGCTGCGCAGCGTATTGGCGATGATCTCGTTCTTGGCCTCGGCCAGTTCGGCGGCGCTGACGGGCGTGTCGCGCAGCTTGCCGATCTCTTGGTTCAGGGCGGCGACGCCCTCCTCGGCCGTGTGGCCCTGGGCCATGATGGCGAGGGCGGACAGATTGCCGGCCTGCTGCGAGAAGTCGGGGGTCGAGCCGATCTGGGCCGCGATCTGCTTGTCATAGACAAGCGAGCGATACAGGCGGCTGGATTCGCCGGTGGACAGGATGCCGTCCAGAACGGTCAGGGCGGCGCGGTCGGCGTCAGCGTATTTCACCGTCGGCCAGGCGACGACGGCGGCCGGCAGCGGCACGTTCGGCGCATAATAGGTCACGTTGCGCGGACCCGTCGGCTCGGGCTCGACGACATTGTTGGTCGGGATCGGCGTGGTCGGATTCTTCAGCGGGCCGAAATACTGATCCACCCAGCGGTCCAGTTGAGCCTGGTCGAAGTTGCCGGCCACGATCAGATAGGCCGCGTCGGGGCGATAATAGGTGGCGTGGAAGCGGCGCACGTCCTCCAGAGACGAGGCCTCAAGCTCCTCGATCGAGCCGATGCCCGGGCGGCGATAGGGGCTGTCCTGATAGATGGTCTCGGGCACGAACAGGCCGAACAGACGACCATAGGGATTGGCCAGAATCCGCTGGCGGTATTCCTCCTTCACCACGTCGCGCTCGGCGACGAAGGTCGGCTCGTCCACGACCAGCGAACCCATGCGGTCGGCCTCGGCGAACAGCATCCGCTCAAGGTGGTTGGCGGGCACAGTCTCGAAATAGGCGGTGGTGTCGTCGGCGGTGAAGGCGTTGTTGGAGCCGCCCACGTCCTCGGTCAGCCGGTCGAAGGTCTCGGGCGGCAGGTTGGTGGTCGACTTGAACATCAGGTGTTCGAACAGGTGGGCGAAGCCCGAGCGGCCGGCCGGGTCGTCCTTGGAGCCGACCTTGTACCAGACCTGGACCGTGACGTTCGACGTGTCGGCGTCACGCGCCGAATAGACTTCCAGCCCGTTCGCGAGGACGCGTTTGGTGAAGCCCAGCGGGGGCACGGTCACGCCCTGCGGCGCCTGCCCTGTCGATTGAACGGCGGCTGCCGCGGGCGCGGCGCCCTCTGCGAAGGCGGGGGCGGCGAGGCCGAGAAGGAGGGCCGAGGCGGCAGCTGTGGCGATCAGGCGGGATTTCATGAGAGGCTCCGAAGCCCGGAACGCCGGGCGCCGAGACCGTATCAGCGATTGGGCATCTTGCACCTTACCGAGCTGTAATGAACCGGATAAGGCGCGGGTCGTTCATGGACAAACCCCCGACGGCGCTCTATTCGCCAAGAGGTCGCATCCCAGCGACCACCCAAGCCGAGGACGCGTGCCGAGACGAGCGAAAGCGACTTCTGTCTCCGACGAAAAGATCGCGGTCTGGGCCTTCGTCCTGCAAAATATGGTTACTCCGCCCGCCGTTCTCTACGGCAGTTGGGCTGCCGCCGGGCTGATCCTGGCGGCCCTCGGCCAGCCGTGGGTGGGGCTGGGGTTCGCCCTCGTCGGCATGGCGTTCGATGCCTGGGCGCAAGGGCGCGTCAGGCGCTACCAGAAGGCTGAGGCGCCCGTCGCGGGCTGGCCGCCGCTGCTGATGGCCATCGTGGCGATCCGCTTCGCCCTGGGGGTGTCCGGGCCGCTGATCGCCTGGCTGATGAATCCCCGCGTCGATGTGATGCTGGTGGTGGTGCTGATCCAGGTCTGGTCGATCGGTGTGGCCTTCGTTCAGTTCAGCGCGGCGCCTCGGCTGTTGGCGCTGGCGGCGGCGCCGATCTGCGCGACGGTGCTGGTCGTGATCTATCCCTCGCTGATGGGGCCGCACGGTCTGGCGGTGGCGGCGGCCTTCGTCATGCTGGCGACGATCCTGTTCATCATCTCGCGCGCGACCCACGCCCTGTGGTGCGACCTGTTCGCGGCGGACCAGCGCAACAAGGCGTTGCTGATAGACGTGCAGGCGGCGCATGAGGCGGCCGTGCTGGACCGCGACGCCGCCCGATGCGCGCGTCAGGAGGCGGACGAGGCCAATGCCGCCAAATCCCGCTTCCTGGCCAATATGAGCCATGAAATCCGCACCCCTCTGAACGGCGTCATCGGCATGGCGCAGATCATGGCGGGCGACGCGCTGGAGGGTCGGCAGAAGGCGCGACTGGAGATCCTGAACCGGTCGGCCCACACTCTGCTGGACCTGATCAACCAGATTCTGGACCTGTCGCGGATCGAGGAAGGGCGGCTGGAGATCGTACCGCAGCCCATCGATGCGGACGCCCTGGTGCACGAGGTCACTGAGACGCTGCGGCCCTTGGCCGAAAGCAAGGGCCTAGCCTTCCACGTCGTGTCGACGGGCCTGCGATGGGTCAGCGCCGATCCGGTCCGGCTGCGTCAAATCCTGTTCAACCTGCTGTCCAACGCCATTAAGTTCACGACACAGGGGCAGGTGGCGTTGGATGTCGCGCGCACGGACGCCGGAGTGGTGTTCAGGGTGTCGGACACCGGGCGGGGCATACCAGCGGACCAGATCAGGCAGCTCTTCACGCGCTTCGCCCAGATCGAGGCGGCGGCCGTCGACCGGCGTGACGGGGCCGGGTTGGGCCTGTCGATCGTGGCGACCCTGGTGGAGCTGATGGGCGGCCGGATCGAGGTGGAGAGCGAGGCGGGCGAAGGGGCGATCTTCGTCGTCACGCTGCCGCTGACGCCGGCGCAGCCCGTGAAGGCCGGCGAGGATGCGCCGGACGCCGAGCCAGAGCGGGCGCTGCGGGTGCTGGTCGCCGAGGACCATCCGGTCAATCAGCAGGTAATCCGGGGCCTTCTGGGCCAGGTCGGGATCGAGGTCGAGATCGTCGATGACGGTCTTCAGGCGGTCGAAGCGACGCAAACGCGCGACTGGGACCTGATCCTGATGGATGTGCAGATGCCGAACATGGACGGTCCGACGGCGACACGGACGATCCGGCAAGGCGAGGCCGACCAGGGGCTGGTCCGCACGCCGATCATCGCCCTGACGGCCAATGCGATGGTGGAGCAGGTCGAGGCCTATCTGGCGGCGGGCATGGACGCGGTGGTCAGCAAGCCCATCGACCTGAAGCTGCTGCTGACCACCATCTCCGACGTGATGTCCGCAAAGACCTAGTCGCGGAAGACCTGGACGCCGATCTCGCCGGCGGGCGTCAGCCAGGCGTGCTTCATGCCCTGGCTGTTGAAGGGGGCGGCGATGTTTCCGGCGGCGTCCAGGGCGATCATGCCGCCGTCGCCGCCCATGGATCCGATTTCGTCGATCACGGCCTGGGTCGCTTGGGCCAGGGTCTGGCCGGCGGCGACGCGCCAGGCGACCTGGGCGGAGGCGGCGACGCGGATGAAATATTCCCCCTGGCCGGTGCAGGAGGTCGCGGCGTGGGCGTCGGCCCAGGTTCCGGCGGCGGGGATCGGAGTGTCGCCGACGCGGCCCGGCATCTTGCCGAAGACGCCGGCGGTCGAGGTGGCGGCGGCGAGACGGCCCTGGCTGTCCAGCACGCAGGCGCCGACGGTGCCGTGGCTGAGGGTTCCGGGCGGATGGTTGTCCTCACCCTTGCCCGCGCCGGTGAACCAGGCGGCCTCGTCGGCGATGGGCTCCAGCCCCTGGTCGTGGGCGAACAGGGCCGCGCCCTCGCCCGCCAGCATGATATGCGGCGTCTTCTCCATCACCGCGCGCGCGGCGACGACGGGATTGCGGAACCCTTGCAGGGCGGCGACGGCGCCAGCGCGTTTGGTCGATCCGTCCATGATGCTGGCGTCCAGCTCATAGGCGCCGGCCAGATTGGGCGAGGCGCCCTTGCCCGCGACGTAGAGACCCGAATCCTCCAGCATGACGACGGCGGCGGTGGCGACATCCAAGGCGCTGTCGCCCGCGTCCAGCCGGACCTTCATGGCCTCGACCACCTCGCGCATGTGCACGACCTCGGCGTCGTAGTTGCGTTCGCGCCGGGCGCCGGCGCCGCCGTGGAGGATGAGGGCGGTCATGTCGTCTTCCTGAGCCTTGTCCTTATCGCCTCTTTCAAACGGGCGTGGCGCTCTTTAGCGTCGCGATGAAGGCCGCGCCATGTCGGCCAAGGAGGAAAGATGCGCGCTGTTCTGTCCAAGACGCCTGGTGGCCCCGAAACCCTGGTCGTGGAAGACGTGCTCGACCCGACGCCCAAGACGGGCGAGGTGATCATCGAGGTCAAGGCGGTGGGGATCAACTATCCCGACACCCTGATCATCGAGGACAAATACCAGTTCCGGCCCGAGCGGCCCTTCTCGCCGGGCGCCGAAGTCGCCGGCGTGGTCGAGGCGGTGGGCGAGGGCGTCAAGGGCGTGCGCAAGGGCGACCGGGTCATCGCCGTGCCGGGCTGGGGCGGGCTGGTCGAGCGGCTGGCGGTGCGGGCCGAGACGGTCATCCCCATCCCCGACGCCATGAGCTTCGAAGAAGCGGCGGCCCTGATCATGACCTATGGCACCAGCTACTATGCGCTGAAGGACCGGGCGCAGCTGAAGGCGGGCGAAACCCTCTTGGTGCTGGGTGCGGCCGGGGGCGTCGGCGCCGCCGCCGTCGAACTGGGCAAGGCTATGGGGGCCAAGGTGGTCGCCGCCGCCTCGACCAACGACAAGGTCGAGTTCGCGCTTGAACTGGGCGCCGACAATGGCCTGATCTATCCGTCGGGACCGATGGACAAGGCGGCGCAGAAGGCGTTGTCGGGTGAGTTCAAGCTCGCGACCGGCCGCGACGGCGCGGACGTCGTCTATGATGCCGTCGGCGGCGATTACGCCGACCCAGCGCTGCGGGCCATGGACTGGAATGGGCGTTATCTGGTGGTCGGCTTCCCGGCGGGCATTCCGTCCCTGCCGCTGAACCTGACGCTGCTGAAGTCGGTGTCGGTGATCGGCGTCTTCTGGGGCGCGGCGGTGATGCGCGATCCTAAGGCTCACGCCGCCAACATGGCCGAACTGATGCAGATGTACGCGGACGGTAAAATTAGGCCGCGCGTGTCAAAAACCTTCCCGCTGGAGAAGGCCGGCGAGGCGATCAAGGCCCTGGGCGACCGTCAGGCGCTTGGCAAGATCGTGGTGACGGTCGAGAGCTGAGCTATTTCGCCTTCAGCCGCTGCACCGCGTCCTCGGCCTGATCGCGGTGGCGGCGTTTGATGTTGGCGCCGACCAGGGCCAGCAGGGCGGTGATGACGGCCGCGTCGTCGGTATAGCCGATGCCCGCGAAGATGTCGGGAATGGCGTCCACCGGCATGACGAAATAGGCCAGGCCCGCGAAGATCATGCCCTTGGCCGCCATCGGCGTCTGCGGATCGCGCGCGGCGTACCAGGCGGCCAGGGCCTGGTCGGCAAAGGGAATGCGGGCGGCCGTGCGCTGGATCTTGGGCCAGAAGCCCTTGGCCACGCGGGCCTCGTTGATCTTCACCACCGACGGCACGAGCGCCTTCTTCGGGTCCAGGACATCCGACGGATCGGCGGGTTTGGCTTTGGCGGTCATGGCCGCTAAATCCTCAAACGAAACTCAGGTTCACGACAATATAGGAACGATCAGGATGAAACTCGACAACACCATCGCTGCAGTGGTCACCGGCGGCGCCTCGGGCCTGGGCGAAGGCACCGCGCGCGCCATCGCGGCGACGGGGGCGAAGGTCGCCCTGTTCGATCTGAACGCCGACAAGGGCGAGGCTGTCGCGGCTGAGATCGGGGGCGTCTTCTGCCAGGTGGACGTGACCGACGACGCCTCGGTCGCCGCCGCCTTCGAAAAGGCCCGCGCCGCCCACGGTCAGGAACGTCTGACCGTCAACTGCGCCGGCATCGCCACGGGCCAGAAGACCGTCTCGCGCAAGAAGGACACCGGCGAGATCAAGGCCCACGACATGGCCCAGTTCGAGCGCACCGTACGGGTCAATCTGTTCGGCACCTTCCGGGTCCTGTCGCAGTCGGCGGCGGGCATGGTGACCTTGGAGCCCATGGCGGACGGCGAGCGCGGCCTGATCGTCAACACCGCCTCCGTCGCGGCTCAGGACGGCCAGATCGGCCAAGCCGCCTATTCGGCGTCCAAGGGCGGCGTCTATGCGATGACCCTGCCGATCGCGCGCGATCTGGCTCAGGAAGGGGTGCGCTGCAACACCATCCTGCCCGGCATCATGTGGACGCCGATGATGGCCGGGATGGATCAGAAGATCCAGGACGCCCTGGCCGCCGCCATCCCCTTCCCCAGCCGCCTGGGCACGCCGGCCGACTATGCGTCGCTGGTGCTGGAACTGGCGCGAAACGTCTACATCAACGGCGAATGCATCCGTCTGGACGGCGCCATTCGCCTGGCGCCGCGCTGAGGCGCGGGGGGCGTGAGCGGGACTTGATCGCTTTTTGCAAATTCTCTCTTGCAGGACCGATCAACCCTCCGCTATACGCCCCCTCCTCGACGGGGAGCGCACCTAGCTCCTACGGAGTGCGGGCGTAGCTCAGTGGTAGAGCACAACCTTGCCAAGGTTGGGGTCGAGAGTTCGAATCTCTTCGCCCGCTCCAAGTCGAGACGAATAAAATCAGGGGCCTGTCGGTTGCGGCAGGCCCCGATTTTTTGCCCGCTGCCTGAGATGTTTTCAGATCAGTCCGGCGACGAGCGTCAGCATGCCCAGACCGATCGACAGCGGCGCCCGCAGCGCCAGCCAGCCCTTGGGCGTCAGACCGGCCGCCTTCAGCTTCAGATCGACCAGGACGCTGGCGGCGATGAAGACGCTTAGCACGACCAGCGACACGGCCGGGTCGGAACCCGTCGCCCAAACGACGCTGGTCGCCAGCGCGAGAAGCGAGGGCGCCACAGACGCGATCCAGACCCATTTCGGCGCCTTCAGGCCCGTCGCGGCCGCCAATCCCCACCAGACGCCGCCCAGGAAGCTGAAGATCAGGGCGGCGTAGGCGTAGGCCAGGCCGAGGGCGACGGTCTGCTGGTCAGCATCGCCTGCAAGAAGGACGACAACCGACGCCGCCTGGGGCAGCAGGCCGGCGAAACCCAGTATGCGGGCGAGCGGGGGCAAGCGATGTCGGCCGGTGGGTTCAATCGTCATCGGACACCTGTCGAGGCGGGTTGCGATCCAGACTGTAGAGGACGCCCGTATAGGATGGCGAGCCCGTTCGCCGTCGCCGAGAGCCTTCGACCCTCATGACCCCCTTGCGTGTCTGGTACGATGGCGGCTGTCCCCTGTGCCGACGCGAGATCGCCCTGATGCGGCGGCTGGATCGACGCGGTGCGATCCGCTTCGTCGATGTGTCGGACGGTCAAGCAAGCTGCCCGCTGGATCGGGAGACGCTGCTGGCGCGATTCCACGCGACGGAAAACGGAAGGCTGTTGTCGGGCGCGGCGGCCTTTGCGGCGATGTGGCGGGCGATTCCGCTGTTGCGCCCGCTGGGTCTGGCCGCACGCATCCCCTGGGTTCTTGCGGCGTTGGAGAGAGCGTACCGGGTGTTTCTGCGCCTGCGTCCTCGACTTCAGTCTCTCGCTCGCAAATGGGCCTGGTGATGGAAATAACGCATGTCCGTGCTTAGGCTGGTGCTGGGCGATCAGTTGTCGGACGACCTGTCGGCGCTGAAGGATCTGAACCCGGACGTCGACACGGTTCTGATGGCCGAGGTTCGCGACGAGGCGACCTATGTCCGGCATCACAAGCAGAAGCTGGCCCTGGTCTTCGCCGCCATGCGCAATCACGCCGAGCGGCTGAAGGAGCGGGGCGTCAACGTGCGCTATGTGCGGATCGACGATGCGGACAACAGCGGTTCTATCACCGGGGAACTGGCCCGGGCGCTGGACAACGGCGCCCATGAGGCGGTGGTGATGACCGAATGCGGCGAATGGCGGCTGGCCGAGCATCTGGCCGCCTTTGCGGAAGGGGCGGGGCTGCCGGTCGAGGTTCGCGAGGATCGCCGCTTGATCAGCAGCCACGACCGCTTTCGCCGGTGGGCCTCGGGCAAGTCGCAGCTGCGCATGGAGTTCTTCTATCGCGAGATGCGCCGCGCGACGGGCATCCTGATGGACGGCGATCAGCCGGAGGGCGGGCGCTGGAACTATGACGCCGAGAACCGCAAGAAGCTGGCCAAGGGCGTGACGCCGCCCGATCGCCTGCGCATCCCGCCCAACGCCGTGGCGCGCGAGGCGATGGCGGATGTGGAGCGGCTGTTCGGCGACCATTTCGGATCGCTGGACGGGTTCGGCTGGCCCACGACGGCGGAGGAGGCGGAAGCCTCGCTGAAGCACTTCTTGAAGGACGTCCTGCCGTCGTTCGGGGACTGGCAGGATGCGATGGCGGAAGGTCAGCCGTGGATGTGGCATGGGCTGATCTCGACCTCGATAAACCTGGGCCTGCTGGACCCGCTGGACGTCTGCAAGCGCGCCGAGGCGGTCTATCGGGCGGGCAGGGCGCCGCTGAATGCGGTCGAAGGTTTTATCCGGCAAATCCTGGGATGGCGCGAGTTCGTGCGCGGCATCTACTGGTTGAAGGCGCCGGAGTATCGGGCGCGCAACTTCCTGGATGCGGACCGCAAGCTGCCTTGGTTCTACTGGTCCGGTGAGACCGACATGGCCTGTGTCGCCGACGTGGTGAAGACCACGCGCGACAACGCCTATGCCCACCATATCCAACGGCTGATGGTGACCGGCAATCTGGCGCTGTTGCTGGGGGTGCATCCAGACGCGGTCGACGACTGGTATATGTGCGTCTACGCCGACGCCTATGAGTGGGTGGAGATGCCCAATACGCGGGGCATGGCCCTGTTCGCGGACGGCGGGATCGTCGGGTCCAAACCCTATGCGGCGTCGGGGGCCTATATCGACCGGATGAGCGACTATTGCGGGGCGTGTCGCTATGACGTGAAGAGCAAGAGCGGCGACGCGGCCTGCCCGTTCAATCGGCTGTACTGGGGCTTTCTGGAGCGCAATCGCGGCCGGCTGCGGGACAATGTGCGGCTGGCCATGCCCTATCGCACGCTGGAGAAGTTCGGAGAGGCCAAGCGCAAGGCCCTGGCGGCAGAGGCGGAGGCGTGCCGGACCCTGCTGGGCGCCACGCCGATCGATTGACGGTGGAACCTCAGGCGCAGCGCGACCATTTGCCTTGCTGTTTCGTCCTGCTCGAGAGGCCGCCCCGTGATCCTGCCCCGCCGTTCCGCCCTTGTCCTGGCCGCCGCCGTCGCGGCCTCGGTGCTGTCCGCCTGCGCCTATAACGAGGCCCTGGGCCGCAATCAGTTGCTGCTGGTGGACAACGCCGCCCTGTCGCAGCAATCGACGGCGGCCTGGCGCGAGGCTATCGCCAAGCCAGGCGTGATGACGACCGGCGCCCAGGTCGACCGAATCCGGCGCGTCGGCGACCGTCTGGTCCAGGCGGCGGGTCTGGGCGGTCGGACCTGGGACTATGCGGTGTTCACGGAGGCCAGCCCCAACGCCTTCGTCCTGCCGTCCGGCCAGATCGGCGTGACGACCAGCCTGTTGGCCCTGGTCCAGAACGACGACCAGCTGGCCAGCGTGATCGGTCACGAAATCGGGCACGTCGTCGCCAACCATGCGGCCGAGCGCGCCTCGAACCAGACGGTGACCAGCGTCGGTCTGGCGGCTGTCGGCGGGGCGGCGGGTCGATACGGAGATGCAGTGAACGCCTATGGCGGTCTGGCCGCCCAGTACGGCCTTCTGCTGCCCTATTCGCGGCGCGACGAGCTGGAGGCCGACCGTCTGGGCGTGGACTATATGGCCGGAGCCGGGTTCAAGCCGTCGCAGGCGGTGGCGCTATGGCGACTGATGGCGGCGCAGCGTCAGACCCAGACGCCGCAGTTCGCCTCGACCCACCCGTCGGATGCGACCCGGATCGAGGCGTTGCAGCAATATATCGCCAGCCGCGGCTGGAACTGATCAGACCCGGATGTCGAGATAGGAGCCGGGGCGCATGATCCGCGGCTCCTCGCGCTGGGCCGGGGCGGGGGGCGCCTCCACCGGCCGGGCCGGGTTGGCGGTTCGGATCGTGGACATGACGGCGGCGGCCGGGACCGGCGGCTTGGGCGCCGCAGTCTGCTCCATTGCAGCGCGGAAGAAGGCGGCCTGGGCGCTGCGGGCGCTCGGCAAATCAAGGCCCTGGGCGGGCGTGGTCAGCGGCAGGCCGGGACGAATCGCGCTCATGCCGACATGGTTAACGGAAACCCTCGAAAAAGGGTTAACGCGGCCTCACCGCTTGGTCGGTGCGGGACGAGGCGGGGCCTGCATGGAGGCGACCAGTCGGTCGATGTCGGCGTCGTCTAGCAGGGGGCCGGACTGTTTGGCGGTGATGCGCCCCATGGCGTCGACGGCGAAGGTCTCGGGCACGCCGGAGATGCCGAGGTCGAGGCCCGCACGACCCTCGCGGTCCACCAGCACCATCGAATAGGGATCGCCCAGTTCGTCGAGGAAGGCGCGAGTGGCGACCGGCTCGTCCTTGTAGGCGATGCCGACCACGGCGACGCCGCGCGCCTTCAGCGCCAGCAGCTTGGGATGTTCGATCCGGCACGGCGCGCACCAGGAGGCGAACACATTGACCAGCATGGGCCGACCGACGCCGGCGGTCTTCAGGTCCAGATTGCCCGGGCCCGCCTGGTCGCCCGACAGCAGGGGCAGGACTGTCTCGGGAATGGTCTGGCCGACCAGGGCGTCGGGCTTGAAAGCCGGATCGCGCTTCAGCGACCAGCCGACGAACAAGGCCGCCAGCGCCGCGAGGACCGCCAGCGGTATCAGGGCCAGCCAGCGGTTCATTTCTCTTGTCCTAACGCGCTTCGCGCTGCTTGAGGACGGTTGGAATCCGCCCCTTCTGACGAGGGCGTTTGCTCTGGCTCCAGTCGCGCCAGTTCGCGCTTCCATTTGCGGGAGGCGACGACGGCGCGGACGGTCAGGACGGTCAGCACCAAGGCGCTGACGCCCCAGGCGGGCCAGACGAAGGCGGCGTAAGGGGTCATGTCGAGGTCGAGCATGGCTTCAGGCCTCCTGAGCCAGACGGGCGCGCAGGGTCATG
The DNA here is from genome assembly GCF_058790795.1 of Brevundimonas sp. EU05-FHT14B07. Lineage (NCBI taxonomy): Bacteria > Pseudomonadati > Pseudomonadota > Alphaproteobacteria > Caulobacterales > Caulobacteraceae > Brevundimonas > Brevundimonas sp. EU05-FHT14B07. Next base: position 657,605 of record NZ_JBYTCZ010000002.1, on the reverse strand, counting down.
ACGCGGCGGCGGCGGATCTCGGTGCGAATGGCGGTCAGCCACAGGGCCGCGAACAGCATCCCGTAGGCCGCCAGCATGGTCAGGAAGGGCGGCAGATAGACGGGGTCGAGGCCCGAGGAGCCAGGCGTCAGGAAGCTGGCGGGCTGATGCAGGGTGTTCCACCAATCGACCGAGAATTTCACGATCGGCAGATTGATGAGGCCGACCAAACCCAGGACGGCGGCGGCGCGCCCGGCCTTCTGCTCGTCGTCGATCGAGGCTCTCAGCGCCATATAGCCGAGGTAGAAGAGAAACAGCACCAGCACGCTGGTCAGGCGCGCGTCCCACACCCACCAGGTCCCCCACATCGGCTGGCCCCACAGCGAGCCGGTGAACAGGGCCAGGGCCGTGAAGGCGGCGCCCGGCAGAGCGGCGGCGCGGGCGGCGGCGTCGGCCAGGGCGTGGCGGAAGACCAAAGCAAAGAAGCTGGACACGCCCAGCGCCGCATAGGCGCCCAGGCCCAGGGTGGCGGCGGGGACATGGACGAACATGATCCGCACCGTGTCGCCCTGCTGATAATCGGCCGGAACGGTGAAGCTGAGCCAGGCGCCGACGCCCAGCAGCACGGCGGCGAGCCCCCACAGAGCGGGCGTCAACGGGCCGGTGAAGGCCATGAAACGCTGCGGATTGGACAGGCCGAACATCGGTTCAGCGCTTACGCAACGAATGGACGGCGGGCAAGCTCACCCTTGCGCGTTGCGAACGGCGGCGGCCCCGGCGAAGGGCGCGACGACGGCGGCGAACAGGACGTAGGCGCAGAGCAGAGCCAGCGCCGGGCCGATCGGCTGACCCGATCCGGCGCGTTCCAGGGCGCCGGCGCCGAAGACGACAGGGGGAATAAACAGCGGCAGGACGACCACGGCGATCAGCAGGCCGCCGCGTTTGGCGCTTAACGCAAGAGCGGCGCCCAGCGCCCCGGTGAAGGCGAAGCCCGCGCCGCCGATCAGGGCCGTCAGGGCGACGAGCGGCGTCAGCGACGCCGGCAGCCCCAGGGCCAGGGCGGCGACGGGCGCGGTCAGGGCGAGCGGCAGGCCGACGGCGATCCACTGGGCCAGGGCCTTGATCAGCACGACCTGCTCCAGCGACAGATGGCCGAGCGCCAGCAGGTCCAGGCCCCCGTCCTCCATGTCCCGCTCGAACAGCCGCTCCAGCGACAGCAGGGACGCCAGGGCCAGGGCCAGCCAGGCGACCCCGCCCGCGACCGGGCCGAGCGTGCGCGGATCGCCGCCGGCCGCCAACGGCAGGATGGCGGTTAGACAGGCGAAGAAGCCGCAGGCCAGCAACGGCCCGCCGCCCCCGCCCCACGCCAGGTCCAGCTCGCGTTCCAGCAGGACGCGCGTCGCGCCCCGCAGGCCGGGCGGGCGCGGTTCCTGATCGGCGTCGCGGCGGCTCATTTCAGGCTCCCCAGGTCGAGAGCGCGGGTAGGCAGGGGCAGGGGGTCGTGGACGGCCGCGACGATCAGGCCGTCGGCGTCGAGATGGCGCTTCATCTGTTCGGCGAAGGCCTCGCGCCAGCGGGCGTCCAGCGGGGCCATGGGCTCGTCCAGCAGCCACAGGGCGCGCGGCGATCCGACCAGCCGGCCCATGGCCAGGCGACGGCGCTGACCGGCGGACAGACGCCGGACCTCAAGGTCCATCAGGGGCTTCAGGCCGAAGGCCTCGACGGCGTGGTCGACGCCGTACTGGGTGTGACCTAGCCAGTCGCACTGAAACCCCAGCTCCTCGCGCGCGGTGCGGCCGCCCTTCAGCCCGTCCAGATGGCCGAGAAAATGGGTTTCGCGTCCACGCGCCTGTCGTTCGTCCAGCCGATTGCCGTCGCCGTCCTGGAAGGCGACCGTCCCGGCGTCGGGGCGCAGCAGGCCGGCGATCGCGCGCAGCAGGCTGGTCTTGCCCGCCCCGTTAGGGCCCGTCAGGGCCAGCACCTCGCCGGCGCGCAAGGTCAGGTTCAGACCGTCGAACAGTCGGCGCTCGCCGCGCGAGACGGTCAGGCCGGAGAGGGCGAGGGTGTGTATCATCGCGTTTCACCCGCCGCGCCAAATCTGCGAACCCTTCTCAATGTCCACGTCAGGGGTGTGGACACATGGACGGTGCGGCGTGGCGGGGCTATAGGCACGGTCGCCGCAGCAGGCTTTCGCCGCGCGCGCAGGGGCCCTGTGAGCCGCTGCGCCTGCCGCGCGAAGGCGCAACCGGATTGTCGGGCGGCGCTGACCAGAGGAACTCTCCATGCCGTCGATCGACAGCTTCAAGACCCGCCAGGACCTTTCCGTCGGGCGTAAGAAATACGCCTATTACAGCCTTCCCGCCGCCGAGGAAGCCGGTCTGACCGGGATTTCCCGCCTGCCGCGCTCGATGAAGGTGCTGCTGGAGAACCTGCTGCGCAACGAGGATGGCGTTTCCGTCACCGAAGACGACCTGAAGGCCGTCGCCGCCTGGGTTGAGAACAAGGGCTCGGTCGAGCACGAGATCGCCTTCCGGCCGGCCCGCGTTCTGATGCAGGACTTCACAGGCGTGCCCGCCGTGGTCGACCTGGCCGCCATGCGCGACGCCATGAGCGCCCTGGGCGCCGACGCCGCCAAGATCAATCCGCTGGTGCCGGTCGATCTGGTCATCGACCACTCCGTCATGGTCGACAACTTCGGCACGTCGAAAGCCTTCGGCCAGAACGTCGAGCGCGAATACGAGCGCAACATCGAACGCTACAACTTCCTGCGCTGGGGTTCGTCGGCCTTCAACAACTTCCGCGTCGTGCCGCCCGGTACCGGCATCTGCCACCAGGTGAACCTGGAGAACCTGGCCCAGACCGTCTGGACCCTGGACGAAGGCAAGAAGACCGTCGCCTATCCCGACACCGTCGTCGGCACCGACAGCCACACCACCATGATCAACGGCCTGGCCGTCTTGGGCTGGGGCGTCGGCGGCATCGAGGCCGAGGCGGCCATGCTGGGCCAGCCGATCCCGATGCTGATCCCCGAGGTCATCGGCTTCAAGCTGACGGGCGCGATGCCCGAAGGCACGACGGCGACCGACCTGGTGCTGACCGTCACCCAGATGCTGCGCAAGAAGGGCGTGGTCGGCAAGTTCGTCGAGTTCTTCGGCGACGCCCTGCCGAACATGACCATCGAGGACCAGGCGACCATCGCCAACATGGCTCCGGAATACGGCGCCACCTGCGGCTTCTTCCCCGTCTCGGCCGCCACCATCGGCTATCTGACCGCCACGGGCCGCGACAAGGCGCGCGTCGCCCTGGTCGAAGCCTACGCCAAGGCCCAGGGCCTGTGGATCGACGAGAATTCGGAAGACCCGGTCTTCACCGACGTGCTGGAACTGGACATCTCGACCGTCGTGCCGTCGCTGGCGGGTCCGAAGCGTCCGCAGGACCGCGTCGAACTGACCACCGCCGCTCCGGCGTTCGAAACCGCCCTAACCGACGTCTTCGCCCGTCCGTCCGACGCCGAGCGTGTCTCGGTGGATGGCCAGAAGTTCACCGTCGGCGACGGCGATGTGGTCATCGCGGCCATCACCTCCTGCACCAACACCTCAAACCCGTCGGTGCTGATCGCCGCCGGTCTGGTGGCGCGCAAGGCCAATGCGCTGGGCCTGAAGGCCAAGCCCTGGGTCAAGACCTCGCTGGCCCCCGGCTCGCAGGTCGTGACCGACTATCTGACCGACGCCGGTCTGCAGAAGGATCTGGACGCCCTGGGCTTCAACCTGGTCGGCTATGGCTGCACCACCTGCATCGGCAACTCGGGTCCGCTGGATCCGGCCATCTCCAAGGCAATCAACGACAACGCCCTTGTCGCGACCTCGGTCCTGTCGGGCAACCGCAACTTCGAAGGTCGCGTGAACCCCGACGTCCAGGCCAACTATCTGGCCTCGCCGCCGCTGGTCGTGGCCTACGCCATCGCCGGCTCGATGCGGATCGACATCACCAAGGATCCGATCGGTCAGGACAAGAAGGGCAACGATGTCTTCCTGAAGGACGTCTGGCCGACCACGCAGGAAATCGCCGACATCCAGCGCAAGTCCGTCACCCCGGCCATGTTCGCCAAACGCTACAAGGACGTGTTCAAGGGCGACAAGCACTGGCAGGCCATCAAGGTCACCGGCGGTCAGACCTATGAGTGGGACGACAGCTCGACCTACGTCGCCAACCCGCCCTATTTCGACGGCCTGTCGATGGACCTGACCCCGGTTCAGGACGTGGTCGAGGCCCGCGTTCTGGCCATCTTCGGCGACTCGATCACCACCGACCACATCAGCCCGGCCGGTTCGATCAAGAAGACCTCGCCCGCCGGCGTCTATCTGACCAACCACGGCGTCGAGGCGGCCGAGTTCAACAGCTACGGCGCCCGTCGCGGCAACCACGAAGTCATGATGCGCGGCACCTTCGCCAACATCCGCATCAAGAACCGCATCACGCCGGAGATCGAAGGCGGCGTGACCAAGCACTTCCCGTCGAACGACACCATGTCGATCTATGACGCCGCCATGCGGTATCAGTCGGAAGGCCGGCCGCTGGTCGTCTTCGCCGGCAAGGAATACGGCACCGGCTCGTCGCGCGACTGGGCGGCGAAGGGCACGCGTCTGTTGGGCGTTCGCGCCGTCATCGCCGAAAGCTTCGAGCGCATCCACCGCTCCAACCTGGTCGGCATGGGCGTCGTGCCGCTGCAGTTCAAGCAGGACGGTTGGCTGAAGCTGGGCCTGACGGGCGAAGAGATCGTCACGATCCGCGGCTTGTCGGACGCCAACATCGGCAAGCTGAAGCCGCGTCAGGACCTGTGGGTCGAGCTGTTCCGCCCGTCGGACGGTAAGATGGCCCGCTTCCCGGTCCGCTGCCGCATCGATAACCAGACCGAGCTGGACTATCTGCTGGCCGGCGGCGTCATGCCCTATGTGCTGCGCAACCTGGCGCGCGGTCCGGAAACCGAAGCGCCGATCGCCGCCGAATAGGTCGCGGTTCGCCCAGACAAGAAAAGAGGGCCGGCGGAGCGATCCGCCGGCCCTTTTCCGTTTGCCGAAAGGCGGTGGTCAGTCGGCGCTGACGACCACCAGCTTGCGGTTCACGAACTCCTTGATGCCGACGTCGCCCAGCTCGCGGCCGAAGCCCGAGCGTTTGACGCCGCCGAACGGCAGTTCGGGCATGGAGGTCGTGGTGGTGTTGATGAAGACCATGCCGGTTTCGATCCGCGAGGCCAGTTTGCGGGCGCGCGCCGTGTCGCCCGAGAAGATCGAGCCGCCCAGGCCGAAGTGGGAATCGTTGGCCAAGGCCACGACCGCATCGTCATCCTCGACGACGAAGACCTGGGCCACCGGGCCGAAGAACTCCTGATAGAAGGCCGGGTTGTCGCGCGCGACGTCCGTCAGGACGGTCGGCTCATAGAAGAAGCCGGTGCGGTCGGCGGGCTTGCCGCCGGTCAGCGCCTTGGCGCCGTGCTGGATCGCCTCTTCCACCTGTTTGGTCAGGGTCTTCAGCGCATCCTCGGACGACAGCGGACCCAGGTCGGTGGCCTCGTCCAGCGGATCGCCCATGACGGCCGTCTTCATGCCTTCGACGAAACCGGTGGTGAAGGCGTCGGCGACCGACTTCTGGACGATGAAGCGTTTGGAGCCGGTGCAGACCTGACCGGCGTTGGACAGGCGGCCTTCGACGCCCGCCGCGACCGCCTTTTCGATGTCGGCGTCGTCCAGCACCACGAAGACGTCGCTGCCGCCCAGTTCCAGCGTGGACTTCTTCAGCATTTCCGAGGCGCGGGCCGAGACCTTGGCTCCGGCGCCCTCGGAACCCGTCAGGGCCACGCCCTGGATGCGGTCGTCGCCGATCAGTTCGGCGACCTTGTCGGAGGAGATGTAGAGGTTGGCGACGAACCCTTCGGGCGCACCGGCCTCGCGCACCAGTTCGGCGAAGCGGGCGGCGCAGCGGGGCACGATGCCCGCGTGCTTGTAGAGGACCGGATTGCCGACCGCGATGGCGGGGGCGACGACGCGGATCAGCTGATAGATGGGGAAGTTCCACGGCTCGACCGCCAGCAGCACGCCGATCGGATGAAATTCGACCCAGGCTTCGCCCAGTTCGCTGTCAATCTTTTCGGGCTTGAGGAAATCGGCGGCCTTTTCGGCGTAGTAGGCGGCGATGCCGGCGCACAGATCGATCTCGCCCTGCCCCTGAGCCAGGGGCTTGCCCATCTCCTCGGCCATGGTGCGGGCCAGGTCGTCGCGGTTTTCGGTCAGCAGGCCCGACAAGGATTTCAGGACGGCGAGGCGCGGCTGGATGTCGCCCTTCGACCAATCCGAATGGAACAGGCCGTCGGCCTTGGCCAGAGCGGCCTCGACGGCGTCGTTGGTGTGTTCCGGATAGTCCTCGACAAGTTGTTCGGTGAAGGGATTGAGGGTGCGATAGGCCATGGAGCGTCCTGAAGCTTCGGTCGGACGCCCGGGGCGGCGCCGATCCGTTGTCAGGAAAGCAAACGCGACCTGTCGGGGCGGGTTGCCTTGCCCTCAGTCCGGATCGCTGAACGGCGGCGGGAGTTGGCCGGACTTGAAGAGGATGGTGGGCTCTTCGTCGTAATCGCCCATTTCGGTGTCGGCCGAGACGGCGAAGGCGACGACGCCAAGACGCAACGGCGCCAGCCGTTCGGCCTTGCGACGCGCCTCTTCGGCGTCTTTGCAGCCGACCTGGGGTTCTGCGCGCAGGGCCTTGCCCCGGCCCTGGACGTAGGCCTGGACGATATAGACGGTTTCGGTTGCCATCCGCTTCCAAGCGACCTGTTCGGCGCTCAGGTCAATCGATCAGTCGAGTGTCAGCCCAGTTTCATTCAAGCTTCACTCTAGCTTCAGGGCCTCGGCCAGCAGCCGGGCCTCGGCGGCGCGGCTGGAGCCGGCGCGCCAGGCGACGACGATCTCGCGATGGGGCGGGGCGCCGTCGGCCTGGTTTTCGAAGGCGCGAACGGCGACGGAGGGGTTGTCGGCCAGACCGGCTTGCACCGCCATCTTCGGCAGGAAGGAAACGCCGAGGCCCGAGCCGACCATCTGAACTAGGGTGTGCAGGCTGGTGGCCGCAAAGACGTCGTCGCCGCGCGGGGCCTCGATGTCCAAGGCCGCCAGGGCGTGGTCGCGCAGGCAATGGCCGTCTTCCAGCAGGATCAGATCCTCGGCCCGCAGCGAGCCGGGGCGGATGGGGCCGGGCGCGGCCAAGGCATGGTCGGCGGGGGCGGCGGCCATGATTTCGTCATCGCCGATGCGGGCGTGGGCGATGCCCGGCGCGTCATAGGGCAGGGCGATGACCGCCGCGTCGATCTGACCTGCCTTCAGCGCCGCGATCAGCCGGGGCGTCAGATCCTCGCGGATAAACAGCTTCAGGCTGGGATAGGCGGCCTTCACCGACGGGAGCTTGGCCGGCAGCAGGAAGGGAGCGACGGTGGGGATGACGCCCAGGCGGAATCGGCCGGACAGCAGACGCCCGGCGTTCTTGGCCGCCTCGACCAGATCCTCGGTGCGGGCCAGGACGTCCTCGGCGCGGCGAACGGCCTCCGCCCCAACGGCGGTCATGATCACGGCGCCGCGCGCGCGTTCGACCACCGGCGCGCCCAGGATGCGCTCAAGCTCCTGCACCCCGGCGCTGAGGGCGGGTTGGCTGACGTGGGCGGCCTCGGCGGCGCGCGAGAAGCTGCCGTGTTCGGCCAGGAGCTTGAGATACTGGAGCTGACGCAACGTGGGGAGCATGGAAGGGAAATAGGCCTGTCCTATGCTGACGCCAAGGATAATCGATTGGCTTTATCTGTTTGACCCGTGTCGTATGACCCCATCATCTACAGGGCGATGCAAAAATCGCTCGCCGTCGTGCGCCAGTGCAGCAGGGAGAAAACACCATGACCGACGAAGCCAAATGCCCCTTTTCCGGCCGGACGTCCCGATCGGTCGCAGGCGGCGGCGTTCAGAACCGCGATTGGTGGCCCAATCAGCTGCGGGTCGATCTGCTGAACCAGCATTCGACCAAGTCCGATCCGCTGGGCGAGTCATTCGACTACCGCGAGGCCTTTTCCAAGCTGGACTATGAGGCGCTGAAGGCGGATTTGCGCGCGCTCATGACGGACTCCAAGGATTGGTGGCCGGCGGACTTCGGCCATTATGGCCCGCAGTTCATCCGCATGGCCTGGCACAGCGCCGGCACCTATCGCGTCGGCGATGGTCGGGGCGGCGGCGGGCGTGGCCAGCAGCGGTTCGCCCCGCTGAACTCCTGGCCCGACAACGTCAATATCGACAAGTCGCGTCGCCTGCTGTGGCCCATCAAACAGAAGTACGGCCAGGCCATCTCTTGGGCAGATCTGATGATCCTGACCGGAAACGTCGCGCTGGAGACGATGGGTTTCCGCACCTTCGGCTTCTCGGGCGGCCGCGCTGATACCTGGGAGCCAGATCAGGACGTCTATTGGGGTCGCGAGACGACCTGGCTGGGTGGCGACGAGCGCTATGCCCACGGCTCGGACGGTGTTGTGAAGCCGGGCGACGAGGCCGTGCTGGTCAGCGATGACAATGCGGACGGCGACAAGCATTCCCGCGATCTGGAGAACCCGCTGGCCGCCGTGCAGATGGGCCTGATCTACGTCAATCCGGAGGGGCCGGACGGCAATCCCGATCCGATCGCGGCGGCGCGCGACATCCGCGACACCTTCGCCCGGATGGCGATGAACGACGAGGAGACGGTCGCCCTGATCGCGGGCGGCCACACCTTCGGCAAGACGCACGGCGCCGGTCCGGCCGACCATGTCGGGGCCGAGCCCGAGGCCGACGGGCTTGAGGCGCAGGGCCTGGGCTGGGCGTCCAGCTTCGGCAGCGGCCACGGAGGCGACGCGATCACCAGCGGCCTGGAAGTCACCTGGACCCAGACGCCGGCCCAGTGGAGCAACTTCTATTTCGAAAACCTGTTCGGCTTCGAATGGGAGCTGGAGAAGTCTCCGGCGGGGGCGCATCAGTGGGTGGCCAAAGACGCGGGCGAGATCATCCCCGACGCCCACGATCCGTCGAAGAAGAAGCGGCCGACCATGCTGACGACCGACCTGTCGATGCGGTTCGACCCGGCCTATGAGGCGATCTCCCGCCGCTTCCTGAACGATCCGCAGGCCTTTGCCGACGCCTTTGCGCGGGCCTGGTTCAAGCTGACGCACCGCGATCTGGGGCCGCGTTCGCGCTACATCGGGCCGGAAGTCCCGAGCGACGTTCTGTTGTGGCAGGATCCCGTGCCGGAGGTGGATCATCCGCTGATCGATGCGACGGACGCGGCGGGTCTGAAGGCCAAGGTGCTGGAGGCTGGCCTGAGCGTGTCGGAACTGGTCGGCACGGCCTGGGCCTCGGCCTCGACCTTCCGGGGCGGGGACAAGCGGGGCGGGGCCAATGGCGCCCGCATTCGCCTGGCGCCGCAGAAGGATTGGGCCGTCAACCAGCCCGAGCAGCTGGACCGGGTGTTGAAGACGCTGGAGCGTATCCAGTTCGAGTTCAACCAGGCGCAGACGGGGGGCAAGACCGTCTCTCTGGCCGACCTGATCGTGCTGGCCGGCAATGCGGGCGTCGAACAGGCGGCCAAGGCGGGCGGTCATGAGGCCAGCGTGCCCTTCACGCCGGGTCGCACCGACGCCAGCGCGGCGCAGACGGATGTCGAATCCTTCGGCTATCTGGAGCCGGTCGCCGACGGGTTCCGCAACTTCCAAAAGGCCCGCTATGCCGTGCCGGCCGAGTCGCTGCTGATCGATCAGGCGCAGCGGCTGACGCTGACGGCGCCGGAGATGACGGTGCTGATCGGCGGCCTGCGGGCCATCAACATCAATACGGGCGGAGCGACGCACGGCGTGCTGACCGAGCGGCCGGGCGTGCTGTCCAACGACGTGTTCGTCAACCTGCTGGACATGGACGTGAAGTGGACGGCGACCACGGACGCCAAGGACGTGTTCGAGGGCCGCGATCGCAAGACGGGCGAAGCGAAGTGGACCGGCACGCGTGTCGATCTGGTGTTCGGCTCCAACGCCGTACTGCGCGCACTGGCCGAGGTCTATGCCGGGGCTGATGCCGAAGGAAAGTTCGTCTCTGACTTCGTGGCGGCCTGGACCAAGGTGATGGAGCTGGACCGGTTCGACCTGCACGGCTGAGCCGGGGCAGAGGGTGGAAAGAAGAGGGCCGGGCGCGTCGCAGCGTCCGGCCCTCTTCTTCGTGCGGATCAGCGCAGCCTGATCTCGAACAGCTGCGGCCAGCGTTTGCCGGTGACGAACAGGCGTTTTCCCGCCGCGTCCCAGGCGATGCCGTTCAGGACGTCGTCGTTGGGGTCGAGGTTCGCGCCCTTGGGGACCAGGGCGGTCAGGTCGATGAAGGCCTTGACCACGCCGGTCTCGGGATCGATGCGGGCGATGCGGTTGTCCTGCCAGAGGTTGGCGAAGACCTCGCCGTCGATCCATTCCAGCTCGTTGATCTGATCCAGCGGCCGGCCGTCGGCGGTGACGGAGACGCGGCCGGTCTCGGCGAGCGTCTCGGGATCGAGAAAGCGCAGCTGGTCGGTGCCGTCGCTCATGATCAGGCGGTGACCGTCGGTGGTCAGGGCCCAGCCCTCGCCCGGATAGGAGAAGCCGCCCAGGGGCGAGAAGTCGTCCAGCTTCCAGATGAAGCCGATGTGGTTGCGCCAGGTCAGGCTGTAGAGTTTGCCGTTCAGCGTGGTCATGCCCTCGCCGAAGTAGATGGTCGGCAGGTCGCGCTGACGCTCCACGCGTCCGGTCTCCAGATCGACCTTACGGATGAAAGACGGATAAAGGCCTGTGCTCTCGTAAAGGTCGCCGTCGTGGAAGAAGAGGCCTTCGGTGAAGGCCCCTGTGTCGTGCGGATAGGCCCGCACCACCTCGTAGGGCTGGACCGGGACTTCGGCCCTGACCGGCAGGGCGACGCCTGTCGTCAACAGCAGACCGGCGACAAGGCCGGCGAGCCGGGACGACAGGCGCATCATGAGCCTCAGCCCCGCTCGGCGGCGGCTTCGGCCTCGGCCTTCTGGGCGCGGGCCTCGGCGGCGTTCGCCTCGCTGCGGGCCAGTTCGGCCTTTTCCTTCTTGGATGCGGATTTGCGACCCAGCATGTTCAACGCCTCAACACCGGCCGAGAAGGCCATGGCCGCATAGATGTAGCCCTTGGGCACATGATAGCCGAAGCCGTCGGCGATCAACACCATGCCGATCATCAGGAGGAAGCCGAGCGCCAGCATGACGACGCTGGGGTTCTTGTTGATGAAGTTGGCCAGGGGGTCGGCGGCCAGCAGCATGACGGTCACAGCGACCAGGACGGCGACGACCATGATCGGCAGGTGCTCGGTCATGCCGACGGCCGTCAGGATCGAGTCGATCGAGAAGACGATGTCCAACAGGATGATCTGGAAGATGGCCGCGCCGGCATTGGCGATGACCACGTCCTTCTTGTCCATGACATCGTGGCTGGGCGTGGGATCGACCGTGTGGTGGATTTCCTTGGTCGCCTTCCAGACCAGGAACAGACCACCCGCGATCAGGATCAGGTCCTTCCAAGAGAATTCATTGCCCATGACGGTGAAGACCGGCTGCACCAGACCGACCAGCCAGGCGATGATCGACAGCAGGGCCAAACGCATGATCAGCGCCAGGCCGATACCGATGCGCCGCACCTTCTGCCGCTGATGCTCGGGCAGTTTGTTCGACAGAATTGAGATGAAGATCAGGTTGTCGATGCCGAGCACGACCTCCATCACGATGAGGGTCACCAATGCGGCCCAGGCGGCCGGATCGGAGAGCAGGGGGGTTATGCTGTCGAGCATGGGGTTTCCTGGTGGAGGATAAAGCTTGAGCGGAAAGCGCTAGGGCCGACGCAGGTTCCGATCAAGCGATGGGGTGCGGCGTCATGGTCGCACCCCCCTGGGCGCGGTCGCCCTTCCTCCGCTGTGTGGAAGGAAACGGCGGCGCGCTCTCGCCCTGCGGCAACGGCGCGCCTTCACGCAATGTTGCGAGCGGCGAAACCCCGTGCTATCAGGCGCCCGGCTTGAAGGGGGCGTATTTACGGATACGGCCTCCGTCGTGCTTTCCGTAAGCATTTCAAGCTTTTGACCGTTGCGAGCCTCGCAGTCGGTTGCGACCCTGACACAACGACCTCGGACCCTAATCAGTGGCTGATGATTTCAGAACGACGGAAGTCGGCGATCGCTACGCACAGGCGCTGTTTGACCTGGCGCTGGAAACCGGCCGCCTGGACGCCGTCCGCGCCGACCTGAAGTCGCTGAGGGCGGCCTGGACCGAAAGCGCCGACCTGCGTCGTCTGGCTGTCTCGCCCGTCATCGCCGCGCCGGACCAGGCCAAGGGTCTGGTGGCCATCGCCGCCAAGGCCAGGTTCGAGCAGACCACGACCAACTTCCTGGGTCTGCTGGGTCAGAACCATCGCGCCAAGGACCTGCCGGCCGTGATCGCCGGGTTCGAAGCGCGCTACGCCAAACACGCCGGCGTCGTCGCCGCCGAGGTCGTCTCGGCTCAGCCGCTGGACGCCAAACAGGTCGCCGCCATCACCGCCGCCCTGTCCAACAGCCTGGGCAAGGCGCCGGAACTGACCGCACGCGTCGATCCGTCGATCCTGGGCGGCCTGAAGGTCAAGGTCGGCTCGAAACTGTTCGACGCCTCGCTGAAGACCAAGCTCGACCAGATGAAGTTCGCCCTCAAGCGTGCCTAAACGCGCTCCCGCCACCAAGAATGCGCGCCTGAACGGCGCACCCGCAGAAGACTGAAGAACAGAGAGCCCGTCATGGACATCCGCGCCGCTGAAATCTCGGCCATCCTCAAGTCGCAGATCGCCAACTTCGGCGTCGAAGCCGATGTCTCCGACGTCGGCAGCGTGCTGTCGGTCGGCGACGGCATCGCCCGCATCCACGGTCTGGACAATGTCCAGGCCGGTGAAATGGTCGAGTTCACCAAGGCCGGCGTGAAGGGTATGGCCCTGAACCTGGAGCGCGACAATGTGGGCGCCGTGATCTTCGGCGCCGACGCTGCCATCGCCGAGGGCGACGACGTGCGCCGCCTGGGCGAGATCGTGGACGTGCCGGTCGGCCGCGGCCTGCTGGGCCGCGTCGTCAACCCGCTGGGCGAGCCGATCGACGGCAAGGGCCCCATCGAGTTCACCGAGCGCCGCCGCGTAGACGTCAAGGCGCCCGGCATCATCCCGCGCAAGTCGGTTCACGAGCCGATGCAGACCGGCCTGAAGGCCATCGACACCCTGATCCCCGTCGGCCGCGGCCAGCGCGAACTGATCATCGGCGACCGTCAGGTCGGCAAGACCGCCGTCGCCATCGACACCATCCTGAACCAGAAGAACGTCAACAAGACCGACGACGAGAGCGCCAAGCTCTACTGCATCTACGTCGCCATCGGCCAGAAGCGTTCGACCGTCGCCCAGATCGTCAAGACCCTCGAAGAGGCCGGCGCGCTGGAATACACCATCGTCGTGGCCTGCACCGCTTCGGAGCCGGCCCCGCTGCAGTTCCTGGCCCCGTTCGCCGGCACCGCCATGGGCGAGTTCTTCCGCGACAACGGCATGCACGCCCTGATCGTCTATGACGACCTGTCCAAGCAGGCTGTTGCGTATCGCCAGATGTCGCTGCTGCTGCGCCGTCCGCCCGGTCGTGAAGCCTATCCGGGCGACGTCTTCTATCTGCACAGCCGCCTGCTGGAGCGCTCGGCCAAGCTGAACGAGGATTACGGTTCGGGCTCGATGACCGCCCTGCCGATCATCGAAACCCAGGCCAACGACGTTTCGGCCTACATCCCCACCAACGTGATCTCGATCACCGACGGCCAGATCTTCCTGGAATCGGACCTTTTCTATCAGGGCATCCGTCCGGCCGTGAACGTCGGCATCTCGGTGTCGCGCGTCGGCTCGTCGGCCCAGACCAAGGCGATGAAGAAGGTCGCCGGCTCCATCAAGGGCGAACTGGCCCAGTATCGCGAGATGGCCGCCTTCGCCAAGTTCGGCTCGGACCTGGACGCCTCGACCCAGAAGCTGCTGGCGCGCGGCGCCCGTCTGACGGAGCTGCTGAAGCAGCCGCAATACTCGCCGCTGGCGATGGAAGAGCAGGTCGTCTCGGTCTACGCCGGCACGCGCGGTTACATCGACGGCATCGCCGTCGGCGACGTGGGTCGTTTCGAGAAGGAGCTGCTGGCGCGCATCCATGCGAACCACGCCTCCTTGCTGGAAGGCATCCGCACCAAGAAGGACCTGACCTCGGACCTCGAAGCCGAGCTCAAGGACATCCTGGCCGCCTTCGTCAAGACCTTCGCCTGAACCCGTCTGGTAAGCTGAGAGAGTAAGCGCCGGATGGCCAGCCTCAAGGAAATGCGCAATCGGATCGGAAGCGTGAAAGCCACGCAGAAGATCACGAAAGCCATGCAGATGGTCGCCGCGGCCAAGCTGAAGCGCGCCCAGGACCAGGCCGAAAGCGCCCGGCCCTATGCGCAGAAGATGGCCTCGGTCATCGCCAATCTGGCCGCCGGCGTCTCGGGCGCCGACGCGCCCAAGCTGCTGGCCGGCACGGGCCAGGACCAGCGCCACCTGATCGTGGTGGCGACAGCGGACAAGGGTCTGGCGGGCGGTTTCTCGACCAACGTCATCCGCGCCGCGCGCGAGCGGATCAACAGCCTGATCAACGCCGGCAAGGACGTGAAGATCATCGCCGTCGGCAAGAAGTCGCGCGACCAGTTGGCGCGTCTGTACGGCGACAAGGTGATCCACACCTTCGAACTGAGCGAGCACAAGACCGTTGGCCTGCCGTCGGCCCAGCCGGTCGCCGAAATGATCGCCACGGCGTTCGAAGAGGGTCAGGCCGATGTGGTCACCCTGTTCTACAGCCAGTTCAAATCGGTGATCCAACAGGTCCCGACGGCCAAGCAGCTGATCCCGGCCGTGGTCGAGGGCGACGCGGCGCCGATCGACCTGAACGGCGCGGTCTATGAATACGAGCCCTCGGAAGAGGAAATCCTGGAAACCCTGCTGCCGCGCGCGCTGACGACCCAGATCCTGGCCGCGCTCTACGAGAACCAGGCCGGCTTCTTCGGCTCGCAGATGGCGGCGATGGACAACGCGACGCGCAACGCGGGCGACCTCATCAACGCCCTGACGCTGCAATACAACCGCAAGCGCCAAGCCCAGATCACCACCGAACTGATCGAGATCATCGCCGGCGCCGAAGCCCTCTGATCCCGACCGAACAGACATTCCGATACGGACCCTGACCATGACCGATACCGTCGCCGCCAAGAAACCCGCAGCCCGCAAGCCCGCCGCCAAGAAGGCCGCTCCGGACGCCGCTCCCGTCAACGCCGCCGGCACGGGCAAGATCGCCCAGGTCATCGGCGCCGTCGTCGACGTCGAGTTCACCGGCCAACTGCCGGCGATCCTGAACGCCCTGCACACCCAGAACGTCGACCAGAAGACGGGCGAGCCCTTCACCCTGGTGCTGGAAGTCGCCCAGCACCTGGGTGAGAACATGGTCCGCACCATCGCCATGGACACGACCGAAGGCCTGACGCGCGGCCAGCCGGTGTCGGACACGGGTTCGTCGATCCAGGCGCCCGTCGGCCCCGGCACCCTGGGCCGCATCATGAACGTCGTCGGCCAGCCGATCGACGAACAGGGCCCGATCAAGACCGACATGTACCGCCCGATCCACCGCGAGGCGCCGTCGTTCGAAGAGCAATCGACCTCGTCGGAAATCCTGGTCACGGGCATCAAGGTCATCGACCTGATGTGCCCCTACACCAAGGGCGGCAAGACCGGCCTGTTCGGCGGCGCCGGCGTGGGCAAGACCGTGACCATGCAGGAGCTGATCAACAACATCGCCAAGGCTTACGGCGGTTATTCGGTTCTGGCCGGCGTGGGCGAGCGCACCCGCGAAGGCAACGACCTGTATCACGAGATGATCGAGTCCAACGTGAACGTGGACCCGACCAAGAACGGCGGCTCGACCGAAGGCTCCAAGTGCGCCCTGGTTTACGGCCAGATGAACGAGCCCCCCGGCGCCCGCGCCCGCGTGGCCCTGACCGGCCTGGCCCAGGCCGAGTACTTCCGCGACGAAGAGGGCAAGGACGTTCTGCTGTTCGTCGACAACATCTTCCGCTTCACGCAGGCCGGTTCGGAAATGTCGGCTCTCTTGGGCCGCATCCCCTCGGCCGTGGGCTATCAGCCGACGCTGGCCACCGAGATGGGCAACCTGCAGGAGCGCATCACCTCGACCAAGAAGGGCTCGATCACCTCGATCCAGGCCATCTACGTCCCGGCCGACGACCTGACCGACCCGGCGCCCGCCGCCTCGTTCGCTCACTTGGACGCCAAGACCGTTCTGTCGCGTGACATCGCCGCCCAGGCCATCTTCCCGGCTGTGGACCCGCTGGACTCGACCTCGCGGATCATGGACCCGCTGGTCATCGGCGAAGAGCACTACAACGTCGCCCGTTCGGTTCAGGAAGTCCTGCAGTCCTACAAGGGTCTGAAGGACATCATCGCCATCCTGGGCATGGACGAGCTGTCCGAAGAGGACAAGCTGGTCGTGGCCCGCGCCCGCAAGATCAGCCGCTTCCTGTCGCAGCCCTTCTTCGTGGCCGAGCAGTTCACCGGTTCGCCCGGCAAGTTCGTCTCGCTGGAAGACACGATCCGCTCGTTTAAGGGCATCGTCGCCGGCGACTACGACCACCTGCCGGAAGCCGCCTTCTACATGGTCGGCTCCATCGAAGAGGCCGTCGCCAAGGCCGAGAAGATGGCGTCGGAAGCCTGATGCCGAACAGCTCGCCAGCTCTAAGGATCGAGGACTGCGTCAATAAGACGTGCCCCTGGTCTGGAAAGCCGGTGAGCGCCGATTCGCTCACGCTCTACCGTGGTCGGGTGGTGGGCTTCTGCAATCCGGGCTGTCGTGACAAGTTCGTGGCGGCCCAGAGCGCCTTTGATACGGCGCTAGATCAACCGATAGGCGCCTGACATGGCTGGCAAGCTCAATTTCTCCCTCGTCTCGCCGGAACGCGAGGTCTTCTCGGGCCTCGTGGACCAGGTCGATGCACCGGGCGTCGAGGGTGACTTCGGCGTTTTGCCGGATCATGCGCCCTTCATGACCGCCCTGCGCGAGGGTCTGGTGACCGTCTATAACAACGGCTCAAAGACCCAGTACGACGTTCACGGCGGTTTCGCCGACGTGAACGGCGAAGGCCTGACCATCCTGGCGGAACAGGCCACCGAGGTCGTCGCGGCCTGATCCAGTCGAAGGATCGAACGATTTGAGGCCTCCCGTTTCGGCGGGAGGCCTTTTTCGTGGGCGGCGGGCGCGCTAGGACCTGCCCATGACCGATCTCATCGACATCCACGGCGTCTGCGCCCCCGGCTATGAGGCCGTGCGCGAGGCATTCGCCGCCAACTTCACCGAGGCTCCCGAGGGGCTGAACGAGCAGGCGGCGCGGTTCACCGTGCTGGTCGAGGGCGAAACGGTCGTCGATCTGTGGGCGGGGCATGCGGATACGGCCAGGACGACGCCGTTCACCGACACCACCCTGACGTCGGTGTTTTCGACCGGCAAGGCGGTGATGGCCATCCTGATGGCGAGCGCGGTCGAGGAGAGTCAGATCGGCTATGATCAGACGGTCGCCTCGCTGTGGCCCGAGTTCGGCGCGGCGGGCAAGGCGGAGGTCACCGTCGCTCAGTTGATGAGCCACCAGTCGGGCCTGCCGGGCTTTTCCGAGGCGGTCGATCCGACGATCTGGTTCGATGTGTCCGCGGTGCTGGCGCGTCTGGCGGCTCAGTCGCCGATGTGGGCGCCGGGTTCAGCCTCGGGCTATCACCCGATCACCGTCGGCTATCTGGCCAATGAAGTCTATCGCCGCGCGACTGGACGGACGATGGGCCAGGCGCTGCGCCAGGACTTCCCGGAGCTGGACCTGTGGATCGGCCTGCCCGAAAGCGAGCATGGACGGGTGGCGCAGATGCGCAAACCCACAGCGACGCCTAGCCTGGGGGCCATCGATCCGATCAAACAGGCGGCCTTCCTGGATCGCGGTTCGGCGCCGGGCGGGCGCGGTTCTGCGGCCTGGCGCGAGATGGAGATTCCGTCGGCCAATCTGCACGGCACGGCCATGGGGCTGGCGAAGATGCTGAGCGTGGTGGCCAATGATGGCGTTCTCGACGGCCGGTCGGTGCTGTCGGCGGGAACGCTGCATCAGCTGACGCGCGAGCGCATCCACGGGCCGGACAAGGTGTTGCCCTACACGATCAGCTGGGCGGCCGGTCTGATGCGCAACGACGGACTGAAGGTGTTTGGGCCCAACGAAGCCTTCGGCCATTATGGCTGGGGCGGGTCCATGGCCATGGCGGATCCGTCGCGGAAGCTATCGGCGGCCTATGTGATGACGCGCCAGTCGCCGCACCTGATCGGCGACCCCCGGCCCAAGCGATTGCTGGACGCGCTTTACGCCGCCTTCTGAACCGGGCCGGGCGCGGTCAGCAGGCCGATCAGGCCGGCCAAGCCCGCGCAGCCGGCGCAGGTCAG
The DNA here is from genome assembly GCF_058790795.1 of Brevundimonas sp. EU05-FHT14B07. Lineage (NCBI taxonomy): Bacteria > Pseudomonadati > Pseudomonadota > Alphaproteobacteria > Caulobacterales > Caulobacteraceae > Brevundimonas > Brevundimonas sp. EU05-FHT14B07. The sequence continues at coordinate 639,012 of NZ_JBYTCZ010000002.1, read as the reverse complement.
GATCACGGCCCGAAACGCCGCGTGGAAGGCGTCGCGGACGACGGGCGTGATCTCGGCGCCCGACATCACCTGTGCCAGCTGGGCGCGGGCGTCAGGCAGATTGGCGACCCCGGCGAAGACCGCAGACAGCACCAGCCCTAGGAGGGCGACGGCCAGAAGGCTGGCCACGCGCGCCACCGCATTGTTGACGCCCGAGGCCACGCCCGTGTGGCCCGCCTTGACGGCCCCCATCACCGTCGCCGTCAGAGGGCCGACCGCCTGGGTCATGCCGATCGCCAGCACCGTCATCCCCGCCAGCGGTCCGTCGACATAGCCGGCGCCCGGCGCAGGCACGGCGAGCAGCGCCAGTCCGATCCCGGCCAGGGCCGGCCCGACGCTGAGCGACAGTCGCGCGCCGAACCGATCGGCGACCCGTCCCGCCAAGCCGGAGAACAGGCCCATGACGGCGGCGAAGGGCAGCATGGCGGCGCCCGCCTCGGTCGCGCTCCAGCCGTGAACCCGGATCAGATCGAAAGGCAGGAAGAACATCGCCCCGCCCAAGGCGAAATAGAGCAGTAGGGTCAGCAGATTGATCCCGCTGAACACCGAAGACGAAAACAGGCCCAGCGGCATCATCGGGTGGCTTTGGCGCGCCTCGGCCCAGACGAAGGCGGCCAGCAGCGCCGCGCCCACGACCAGTCCGGCGAGGATGACGGGCGATGCGAACCCCAGATCGGGCGCGGCGGTCAGGGCCCAGGTCAGGGCACCCAGCCCGGCGACCCCCAGAACCGCGCCCAGACCGTCCAGACCGCGCGCGTCGGGATCGCGGCTCTCGGGCGTGGCGGCCAGGGTCACCACAGCGGTCAGGATCGCCAGCGGGACATTGATCCAGAAGATGGCGCGCCAGTCGGCAGCGTCGGCCAGCCATCCCCCGATCAACGGCCCGACCATGCCGGTCAGGGCCCCGAACCCGGCCCAGGTTCCAAAGGCCTTGCCGCGCTCCTCGGGCGGGAAGGTCGCGCCGATCACCGCCAGGGCGCCGGGCGTCAGCAGGGCCGCACCGATCCCCTGGATCGCCCGGCCGGCGACCAGGGCTTGGACGGTGGGGGCGAGGGCGCAGCCGATGGAGGCCAGGGCGAAGACCGCGACCCCGATCAGGAAGACCCGCCGCCGGCCGAACCGATCGCCGGCCGCGCCGCCGATCAAAACCAGGGCGCCCAGGGTCAGCAGATAGGCGTTCGACACCCACTGGACCGCCGCCGTGCCGGCCGCGAGATCCCGCTGCACGGCGGGCAGGGCGACGCCCAGGGCCGAGCCGTCGATGAAGGTCAGGCTGGATCCCAGCACCGTCGCGGCCAGCACCCAGCGTTTGCGCGCCGCCGACAGCGGATGGGCCGGTTCGGCGGCGGCGTGGACCTGTCCGCCTTCGCAGGGGCCCGGTTGGGCGGTCGTCATGGCCTCGCCTCCGTGTGGGCGAAGGCTACGCCGGTTCCGCCGTGGTCTTCAACGCCTCGCGTGCGGCGCGGCTGCGATTGAAGGCGGCCAAGGCGAAGACGCCGGCGCCGGCCCAGATGAAGACGAAGGACACGATCCGCAGCAGGGTCAGCGGCTCGCCGGTCGCGACGCCGCAGGCGAACTGCAGCGTCGGGGCCAGGAACTGGATGAAACCGACCGTGGATAGGGGCAGGCGGCGCGCCGACCAGGCGAACAGCGCCAGCGGGATCACGGTGGCCGGGCCGTTCACCAGCGCCCAGATCAGGCCGGAGGGCGACGCAAATCCGACCGCCTGACCGTGGGTGGTCAACCAGGCCAGGAAGACCGCGCCGATGGGCAGCAGCACCAGACATTCCACGAACAGACCGGTCTGGGCCGAGGCGGGCACGCGCTTTCGGATCACCGCATAGGCGCAGAAGGTGACGGCCAGGGTCAGGCCGATGATCGGCACATGCCCGAGGGCGATCGTCTGGATCACGACCCCGATGGCGGCCAGACCGATCGCCAGCGCGCTCCAGCGGTCGATCTTCTCGCGGAACAGCACGGCGCCGGCCGCCATGTTGAGCAGGGGATTGATATAGTAGCCGAGGCTGGCCTCCAGCGTCGCGTGATGCGTGGTGGCGAAGACGTAAAGGCTCCAGTTGGTGCCGATCAGCAGCGCGGACAGGGCCAGCCAAGCCAGGGTGCGCGGCGTGGCCAGCACGCGGCGCGCCTCGCCCCATTGCCCGGCCAGCAGCAGGACCAGGCCCGCCACGAAGACCGACCAGACCGCCCGGTGCGCCAGGATTTCGGGCGCGCCGAAGCCGTGCGCGGCCATCGCCATGAACAGCAGCGGCAGCAGTCCCCACAGGGTGTAGCAGGCGATGGCCGTGCCGACGGCGCGGCCTTCGGCAGGGGTTGCGTGGGCGTTCATGACGGTTGAGACCGCCTAGACCGTGATCGAACGATATCCCGACGACGACTTGATCACGCCGGTCTCGTCCAGCAACTGAGCGATCTGGACGGCGTTCAGCGCGGCGCCCTTGCGCAGGTTGTCGGACACGACCCAAAGGTTCAGGCCGTTCTCGACGGTCGTGTCCTTGCGGATGCGGCTGACATAGACGGCGTGTTCGCTGGCCGCGTCGACGGGGGTGATATAGCCGTCGTGCTCCTGCTTATCGATGACCAGCACGCCCGGCGCCTCGCGCAGGATGGCGCGGGCCTCGTCGGGTTCGATGGGGCGGTCGAACTCCACATTCACGGCCTCGGAGTGACCCACGAAGACGGGCACGCGCACGCAGGTGACGGTGACCTTGATGTCGGGGTCCAGCATCTTGTGCGTCTCGTCCGACATCTTCTTCTCCTCGTCGGTGGAGCCGTCCTCGAGGAAGGAGCCGATGTAGGGGATGACGTTGAAGGCGATCTGTTTGGGGAACTTCTTGGGCGTGGCGTCGCCCAGGCCGTAGATGGCCTTGGTCTGGTTCCACAGCTCGTCCATGCCTTCCTTACCGGCGCCAGACACCGACTGATAGGTCGAGACGACCACACGCTTGATCGTGGCCGCATCGTGCAGCGGCTTCAGCGCCGTCACCAGCTGGATGGTCGAGCAGTTGGGGTTGGCGATGATGTTCTTCTTGGTCGCGTCCTTGATGGCGTCCGGGTTCACCTCGGGCACGATCAGCGGCACGTCGGGGTCCTTGCGGAAGGCCGAGGAGTTGTCGATCACGATAGGACCGGCCTTGCCGATCTTCTCGGACCATTCCTTGGACACCGCGCTGCCGGCGGACATCAGGACGATATCGACCTTTGAGAAGTCGAACTGCTCGATGTCCTGGCATTTGATGGTCTTGTCGCCGAAGGAGACCTCGACGCCCTTGGACTTACGCGAGGCGATGGCGTGGATTTCATCGACGGGGAATTCCAGCTCCTCGAGGATGTTCAGCATTTCGCGGCCCACATTGCCCGTGGCTCCGACGATGGCGACGCGATAACCCATGATGCTTGGTCCTTCGGACGCGCTACCGCTCGGCTCAGCGGAGCCTTGCTGCTTGAGCGCGGTTTGGTGTGTGCTGTGCATTTAGGCGTTCGCAGCCGCGAAGCAATCGCTTTTCACTGTGCCGGGCTTTAAGCAGTCCTCCCATGACCTCCCGTATCCGCAACGCCTACGACATCCGCGTGGAAGAGGGCGTGCTGACGCCCGATCCGGCGCAGGAAAGCGTGATCACCGCGCTGGAGCGGTTGGAGGTCGATCTGGCCAAACGCGGCCTGTTCGGCAAGGCGCCGGAGGTGCGGGGCATTTATCTCTACGGCCCGCCGGGACGCGGCAAGTCGATGCTGATGGACCTGTTCTATTCGGCGACGCCCGAGCCGCGAAAGACGCGCGCGCACTTTCACGCCTTCATGGCCCGCATCCACGACCTGGTGAAACAGTGGCGCGAAGGGGATGCGAAGACCCGCAAGGCCGTGTTCGGCACGCATAAGGGCGACGACCCCATCCCGCCGATCGCGAAGCTGATCGCGTCGGAAGCCCGGCTGCTGTGTTTCGACGAACTGCAGGTCACCGACATCGCTGACGCCATGATCCTGGGCCGGCTGTTCGAAGCCCTGTTCGAGGATCGAGTGGTGCTGGCCATCACCTCGAACCGCGCGCCGGAGGAGCTCTACAAGAACGGCATCAACCGCCAGCTCTTCCTGCCCTTCATCGACATTATCCGCGGGCGCTGCGTGGTGGTCGAGACGGCCGGGGCGCGCGACTGGCGGCTGGACCGGATGACCTCGGCCCAGGTCTGGCACACGCCGGACGACCGCGCGGCTTTCGAGGCGTTATGGCGCGAGCTGAAGGGGGGCGAGCCGGAAGAACCGGCGCACCTGACCGTGCTGGGCCGCGATGTGGTGGTGGAGCGCACCGTGGGGTCGATGGCGCGGGCGACGTTTGCGGAGCTGTGCGCCAGGCCGCTGGGGCCGCAGGACTATCTGGCCATCGCCCAGCGGTTCCACACCCTGTTCCTGGAGGACGTGCCGATCCTGAGCTCGGCCAACCACCATGAGGCGCGGCGTCTGGTGACCCTGGTGGACGCCCTCTATGAGGCCAAGACCAAGCTGATTGTGCTGGCGGCGGCCAAGCCCGAGGCGCTCTATACCGAAGGGGTGGGGGTGTTCGAGTTTGAGCGCACCGTGTCGCGCTTCAACGAAATGCAGAGCAAGGACTGGCTGGCGCACGTCCGCGACTGACGGCTAGGGTAGGGCCTGACCTTCGGAGTGTTTCCATGCGCCGCCTCGCCATCGCCGCCGCCCCACTTGCCGCTCTGGCCTTAACAGTTTCGCCGATGACAGCCGGGGGCGCGCTCGCCCAGACGGCTGCGGCGACGGCCAGTCGCGGGCTGACGCCGGCCGAGGTCGGGACCTGGATTACCGGGCTGGGCGGGCGGGTCGGGCCTGTGCAGACCGAGAACGGCCTGACCTTCTTCACCGTGACCAATGCGGGCCTGACCTGGGCGGTCTTCTTCTACGGCTGCGAAGCGTCGGGCTGCGGCGAGGTTCAGTTCAGCGCCGTTGTGCCCGGGGCCGGGGCGACGCTGGACAAGGTGAACGCCTGGAACCGCGACAACCGCTATCTGAAAGCCTTCCATACTGCGGCCCAAACGCCGACGGCGACGGTGCAGTACGATATCGTCGTACTGTCGGGCGAAGGCGTGGCGCAACTGGTGGACCCGCTGACGGTCTGGCTGCAACTGCTGCCCAAGTTTGCGACAGGCATGGGCTACGTCCCGCCGCAATGATGTTTCTCTCCCAACGGGAGGAGGGAAAAGAAAAAGGGCCTGCGGATCGCTCCGCAGGCCCTTCGTCATTCGATCGTCGCGTGGCTTACGCCAGCGAGGAATCGATGTCCTTGCAGGCTTGCAGCAGGCCTTGGACCGAGGCGACGGACTTTTCGAACATCGCCTTTTCTTCGTCGTTGGTGGTGAACTCGACGATCTTCTCGACGCCGCCGGCGCCGATCAGGGCGGGGACGCCGACGTAGAGGTCCGACAAACCGTACTCGCCCGACAGCCAGACGGCGCAGGGCAGGACGCGCTTCTGGTCCAGCAGGTAGGACTTGGCCATCGCAATCGCGCTTTCAGCCGGGGCGTAGAAGGCCGAGCCGGTTTTGAGCAGGGCCACGATCTCGCCGCCGCCCTTGCGAGTGCGCTCGACGATGGCGTCCAGTTCGTCCTGGGACAGGAAGCCGGCGGCGACGGCGTCCGGCAGGGGCAGGCCGCCGACGGTCGAGTGGCGCACCATCGGCACCATATCGTCGCCGTGACCGCCCAGGGTCCAGGCGTGGATGTCCTGCACCGACACGCCGGTCTTTTCAGCCAGGAAGTAGGCGAAGCGGGCCGAGTCCAGCACGCCGGCCATGCCGACGACCTTCTCCTTGGGCAGGCCCGAGAACTTCTGCAGGGCCCAGACCATGGCGTCGAGCGGGTTGGTGATGCAGATGACGAAGGCGTTGGGGGCGTGGGCCTTTATGCCTTCGCCGACGGCCTTCATGACCTTCAGGTTGATGCCGATCAGGTCGTCGCGGCTCATGCCCGGCTTACGCGGCACGCCGGCGGTGACGATGCAGACATCGGCGCCCGCGATCTCGGCATAGTCGTTGGCGCCCTTCAGGGCCACGTCCTGGCCGAAGACGGCCGAGGCCTCGGCGATGTCCAGCGCCTTGCCCTGCGGGGTGCCTTCGGCGATGTCGAACAGGATCACGTCGCCCAGGGCTTCGCGCGCGGCCACGTGGGCCAGGGTTCCGCCGATCATGCCGGCGCCGATAAGGGCGATCTTCGCGCGAGCCATGGATGTCTCCGTTTATTGCGTGTGCGAAATGGGGATTAATCGTGCGGGCGGTCTAGACCCCTCGCGCGGCTGTCGCAAGAACCTCGCTTTACGGCCTTGGTCAGGCTTGCGAAGGTCCGGCGACAACCGGAGGATTTCGATGCGCCGTTCATTCGCTTTCGCCTTGCTGCTGGCGTCGGTCGCCACGCCTGTGCTGGCCCAGACGCCGCCTGCGACGATCGGCGACCGCTATATTCCCGCACCTTGGTGGATGCGCGATCCGGTCATCGCCTCGGTCGGTCAGGTGCGGGTGGAAATTCCGGCCAACCGCGCCTCCGTCACCGCCAGTTTTCAATCGGTGGATCGCAGCGTGACGGAGGCGTCGCGCGCCGCCGCTGAACAGGTCCGAGCGCTCAGCCGGGCGCTGTCGGCCTATGGCGCGGACAAGGTCCGGGTCGAGACCAGCGTCACCACCCAGCCGCTGTATGACCAGTATCGCGACGAAAACGGGGTGATGCGCGACAACACCCGCGCCGACCGCGTGGCCCGCTATCAGGCCGACGCCTCCGTCGCCGTGACGGTTCGGGACGTAGCCCTGATCGAACGGGTCTACGCGACGATCGTCGCCGCGCGCCCGACCGCGATCGGCCGTGTGTCCTTCAGGCTCGAGCCCGACAATATTTGGAAGGCCAATCTTCAGGCCGAGGCGATTAAGGACGCCAGACGTCGCGCCGAGGCGGCGGCGGCCAATGCTGGCGCCGCTCTGGGCGGGGTTAAGATTATCGATCCGACGGGCCGAGTCTGCCAAACCGATGTGCTCGCAGGATGGCCCTCCTACGCCGCCGGGGGTGGACAGGCGACGACGGTAGACGACGTCGTTGTGACGGGTTCGCGGATCAGGGCCAATGGTTCGGCCCCGCCGCCGCCACCGCCCGCGCCGCCGCCGCCTCCGCCGAGCGACGGGGGGCCGAGCGAGGCCCAGATCGAGGCGGCGCGACTGGCGCTGCAGCCGCCGTTGCAGACCTTATTCGACAGCGCCTGCGTCATTTACGGATTGAACTGATGGGGTTCGAGGTCGCTCCGGCCTTCAAGGCAGGATCGGTGGCCGCTGCCGAATGGCCGCTGTGCCATGTGCGGCTTCAGGACGACGCCCGCTTTCCCTGGCTGATCCTGATCCCGCGCGTCGAAGGGGCGCTGGAGCTGGAGGATCTGACCGTCAAACAGCGGGCCGTGTTGATGGAGGAGACGGTGCGGGCCGGGGCGCTGGTGCGCCGGCTGGGTTCGGTCGAAAAGCTGAACGTCGGCGCCATCGGCAATGTGACGGCGCAACTGCATGTCCATGTGGTCGGCCGCCGCCGCGACGACGGTCTGTGGCCCGATCCGGTCTGGGGTCGCGGGCCAGTTATTCCGTATACAGACGATGAGCGGGCGCGGCGGCTGGCGATCGTCGCCGGAAGCTAGATGATATCCAGCGGCACGGCGTGTTTCGGGGGCGGGAAGGCTGCATCCAGCCGTTCCAGATCCTCCAGGTCGAACTGGATGTCCAGCGCGTCGGCGTTGGCCTCGACGTGTTCGACGGAACTGGCTTTGGGGATGGCGATGACGCCGTCGTGGCGCAGGACGGCGGCCAGCGCCACCTGGGCCGGGCTGGCGGAATGGCGATTGGCGATGTCGCGGATCAGGGGCTGCTCCAGCAGTTCGCCTCGCCCAAGCGGCGAATAGGCCATCATCGGCATGTCGCGCGCCTGCATCCACGGGAAGAGGTCGAACTCCACCCCGCGCGAGGCGAGATTGTAGAGCAGCTGGTTGGCGGCGCAGTCCTCGCCCCCCTCGATCTCCATCAGCTGCTCCATGGCGCGCAGATCCAGGTTCGACACGCCCCAGCGGGCGATCATCCCTTCGTCGACCAGATCGCGGAAGGCCTCGACGGTCTCTTCTAAGGGCACGTGGCCTTCCCAGTGCAGTAAGTAGAGGTCCAGCCGCTCAACGCCGAGCCGTTCCAGCGACTTCTCGCAGGCCAGCATCATCTTCATCTCCGACGCATTCTCGGGCCGGACCTTGGAGACCAGAAAGACCTCGTCGCGGCGTCCGGCGATGACCTCGCCCACCAGACGTTCCGAGCGACCGTCGCCATAGAGTTCAGCCGTGTCGATCAGGGTCATGCCCAGGTCGATGCCGCGCGCCAGAGCCTGCTGCTCCTCATCGCGCCAGGCCGGGTCGTCGCCCAGCTCCCAGGTGCCTTGGCCAAGGGCGGGAACGGTCGTACCGTCCGCAAAGGTGACGAGGCGGGTCATGTCCGTCCTGACGATAATGAGCGGCGAAGACGCCGTCGGAGGAAGCGATGCGAACCCGGCATATCAAGACCGACGGTCTGGTCCAACAGGTTCTGGAGGCCGGGTTCGAGGATGACAACGCGCCGCTGGTCCTGCTGATCCACGGCTTTCCCGAACTGGGGATCAGCTGGCGCGCCCAGGTCGAGGCGATCTCGCAGGCGGGCTATCATGTCGTCGCCCCGGACATGCGGGGCTATGGCGGGACGGACAAGCCGGAGGGGATTGAGGCCTACTCCATTCTGCACCTGGTCGGCGACATGGTCGATCTGGTCCGCGCGCTGGGCAAGGCGTCTTGCTTCGTCGTCGGCCATGACTGGGGCGCGCCGGTGGCCTGGCATTGCGCCCTGTTGCGGCCGGATCTGTTCACGGCGGTGGCGGGCCTGTCGGTGCCGTTCCAGCCGCGCCGACCCAAGGGACCGCCCACCGCCGCCATGGCCGCCATCTCCAAACGGGCCGGGCTGGGCGACCTCTATATCAGCCGATTCCAGGCGCCGGACGCGCACCGCGCGCTGGACGCCGATCCGGCGATGGCGCTGAGGAAACTGTTCTACGCCTACGACGGCGCGACCCCCGCCGATCGCAGATCGACCGGCTTCATGCCCGAGGGCGTGGCCCTGCTGGACACCATCGCCGACGAGGCGACCCTGCCGCCATGGATGCGCGCGGATCATTTCGACGAATATGTGCAGGCCTTCTCAGTCGGTGGGTTCGAAGGACCCCTGAACTGGTATCGGGCGATGGACCTGAACTGGTCGCTGACGGCCTTCGTGCAGGACCAGAAGATCACCCCGCCCGCCCTGTTCATCGTCGGCGAGGACGACCCGGTCCGCCACTACGCCGGTGGGCATGAGGCGGGCCTGAAGGACTGGGCGCCGAACCTGATCCGATCCGTCGTCGTGCCGGGCGCGGGACACTGGATCCAGCAGGAACGGGCGGACGAGATCAACCGCCTGCTGCTGGACTTTCTGGCCGAGGTTCAGGCCATGGGGGCGCGTTCCAGCCTGTAGACTTGTCCAGAGGCGTCGCGGCCTTCGAAACGATCGACGTCGATCCGGCGAAAGCCGATCAGCACGGCCTCCCCCTTTGCCAGGAGATCGAAACCTTCTCTCGTCACACGCCAGTGTTTGGCCGACGACAGGTTCGCCGACCCGCATCGGCTAGCCAGAATCGGCAGCTGACCAGCGTTCGAAACCGGATCGAGCGTCAGACGGCAGGTCGTCGGCAGATCGGGTCCGACAAGCTGATAATGCCCAAAGACATCCTGGATCGTCAGCGAATTCGCCTCGGACATCGCGGCCTCCTTTGCGCTGCACGCGCCCGTAATCAATCCAACGACTGTTGCGAGAGCAACGACTGCGACCAAGTTCGGCAAGGACTTCAATCTCATCGCGCGCAACCCCATGCGTTTCGCTGGACGATCGGACAGTTGGACATCAACCATCGCTACGCCATTATGTCATGTCTATGGTTGTCGTCACGGTTTGCGTCGCCGTGTTGGACATGGAGCCGAAAGCCCGTCGTGTTGAAGTCACTGCTTCCAGAACGTCCCGGCGCGGGACCGTTGATCGAGGCCTTCAGGGCGTGTCGGGTTCACTTCGTTTGGGCGGCCGTGTTCAGCGCCCTGATCAACTTCCTCTATCTGACGCCGACCCTTTACATGATGCAGGTCTACGATCGCGTCGTGCCGACCGGCGGTTTGACGACCCTGACGCTGATGACGGCGGTCGCGGTCTTCGCCCTGGCCTGTCTGGCGGCGCTCGACTGGCTGCGGGCGCGTCTGTTGCTGAGGGCCGGGCTGCGGCTGGACCGGCTTTTGTCCACGCGTATCCTGTCGCGGGTCGTCAACCTTCAGAGCAAGGCGCCTAATACTCAGGCGCTGCGAGAGTTCGACAATGTCCGAGGCGCCGTGTCGGGTTCAGGCGCCCTGGCCCTTTTCGACGCGCCCTGGACGCCGCTTTATCTGGCGTGCTGCTTCCTCCTGCACCCCTGGATCGGTGTGCTGACCCTGGTCGGGGGCATCGTCCTCTTCATTCTGGCCTGGCTGAACGAACGCGACAGTCGCTCCAGATTGTCAAAGGCCATCCAGTCCAGCACGGCGGCCTATGCTGCGCAGGAAAGCGTGGCTGCCCAGTCCGAGGTCGTGCGCGCCCTGGGCATGAGGAAAGCCAGCATCGCAGGACAAATCGAGCAGCGCCGCAACGCCGTCGCTCAACAGTCTGAAGCGCAGCTGGCCGGTGGAAAATACTCCGGCGCGATCAAGTTCGTTCGGCTGGTTCTACAATCCGCCGCCTTGGGCTTGGCGGCCCTGTTGGTGGTGAAAGGCCAGATTTCGCCAGGATCGATCATCGCCTCATCGGTGCTGCTCAGCCGCGCCGTCGCGCCGGTCGAGCTTCTGGTGGGGGCCTGGCCCGGTCTGGTCCAGGCGCGGGCGAGTTGGAATAATCTGGTCGATCTGTTCGGCCAGACGGAAGGAGAGGAACGACCGCGCACGGCCCTGCCACCGCCGGCGGGTCGGCTGAAAGTCGAGGGGCTCGTAGTGCGGTTGCCTGAGATCGAGCAACCGTTGCTGAAGGGTGTGAGCTTGGCGCTGGAGCCGGGACAGACCCTGGGCGTGATCGGCCCCAGCGGGTCGGGCAAGACGACACTGGCGCGCGTCATCGCCGGTGCGCTGCGGCCCACAAGCGGAATCATTCGCTTGGACGGCGCCGAGTACGATGCCCGCGACGGCGATGACCTAGCTCAGTTCATCGGATACCTCCCGCAGAATCCCAGTCTGATGGCGGGCTCGATCCGTGACAACATCTCCCGGTTCGCCGCCGCTGTCGGTGTCGAAAAGGCTATCATCGACCAAGGCGCGGTAGCTGCTGCCATGGCGGCCGGTGCGCACGACATGATCCTGCATCTGCCCAAGGGCTATGACACCGTGCTTGGCCCGCTGGGGTCTGGCGTCTCCGCCGGTCAGGCGCAGCGGATCGCATTGGCGCGCGCCCTTTATGGCGACCCCAGCCTGCTGGTGCTGGACGAGCCCAACTCGAACCTGGATCAGGAAGGCGAGAGCGCCTTGATGGTTGCGGTCGTGAAGGCCGCCGCCAGAGGCGCGGCGGTGGTCATCGTGGCGCACCGCGCCGGCGTATTGGCCCGCGTGGATCGCCTGTTGATGATGCGTGGCGGCGCCGTTCAGATGGAGGGCCCGCGCGACGAAATCCTGGCGCGGATCAGTCGCCCCTCGATGCCCGTTGCGGCGTCTGCACAAAGAGGCGCCGCGACATGAGCAGCCTGATCGATAGCTTCATGCGCAAGAGCGCCGACGATGCGCCCGATTCCCCCCGGCCGGAGTTGATGCTCGGCATCGGCATCATCGTCGTCTTCTTCGTCGGCTTTTTGGGCTGGGCCGCGTTCGCGCCGCTGGATGCGGGCGCCTTTGCACAGGGTCAGGTTTCCGTTTCCGGTAATCGTCAGGCCGTTCAGCATCGCGACGGCGGGGTGGTCGGCGCTCTGATGGTCGCCGAGGGGGACAAGGTGCGGCGCGGACAGGTGCTGGTCAGGCTGAACGCCGGTGAGTTGACCGCCAGCGAACGCGGCGCCGCCAGCCAGGTGTTCGCCCTCCTGGCCCAACGGTCCCGCCTCATCGCCGAACGCGATCGGCTGCCGACCCTGCCGATCCCGCCCGAGTTCGCGGGTCTGCCGCCCGAGGACCAGGCGTTGGCCGACGAGGCCATGCGCCTTCAGCGGCTTCAGTATGCAGCACGCGGCGCGGGCCGTTCGACCGAGACGGGGGTGTTGAACCAACGCATCGGCCAGCTTCGCGATCAGATGGACGGCTACCAGCGCCAGATCGAGGCTAACGCCACGCAACAGCGCCTGATCGCTGAGGAACTGGAAGGCCTGCGATCCTTGGCTGCGCAGGGCTATGCGCCGCTGACGCGTGTCCGGGCGCTGGAACGGACGGCGGCGGCTCTTGAAGGCGAACAGGGGTCGTTGCGGGCGCAGGTCGCACGAACGCGCGAACAGATCGGCGAGGCTCGCCTTCAGACGCTGGGCGTGTCCACCAAGCTGAACGAGGATGTCGCTGAACAGCTGAGACAGGTGGAAATCCAGCTCAATGACCTGCGTCCCAAGATGATCGAGTTGCGCGACCAACTGGCGCGCGCCGAGATACGCAGCCCCGCGACCGGCCAAGTCGTCGGCCTGTCCGTGTTTACACCCGGCGGGGTCATCCAGCCGGGACAGACCCTGATGGAAGTCGTGCCCGACGAGGCGTCTCAGGTCATTGTGGCGCAGGTCGATCCTGCCGACATCGACAATCTGCGCGTCGGTCTGGATACGGAGGTCAAATTCCCCGGCCTGCGAGAGCGCAACCCACCCATCGTCCACGGCCGGGTCACGCGCATTTCCGCCGACAGCTTTACAGATGAGAAGACCGGGCGAAGCCACTACCGCGCCGAAGTCGTGGTTCCGCAGTCGGAACTGGAGAAGCTGGGGGCCGCCGCCCGCTCCATACGCGCCGGCATGCCGGTTCAGGTCGTGATGTTGACCCGCAAACGCACCGTCCTGGCCTATCTGGTCGAACCTCTGGTGCAGAGCCTGTGGCGATCAGGCTCCGAACAATAGGAGGCTAAAGCTGCTCGCGAATCTCGCCCACGATCTCCAGACTGCGGATGCGGGCGGCGTTGTCGAACATCATGCCGGTGATCATCAGCTCGTCCACGCCGGTCAGGGCGATGAAGTCGGCAAGCTGGCGTTTGATCGTCTCCGGGCCGCCGATGGCGGAATAGAGCAGGCGGCCCTTGGCGCCCGCGATCTGCTGCGGCGTCAGGATCGTGGTGATGTCGTCGACGGGCGGCGGCAGCTTGCCCGGCTTGCCGGTCGAGAGGCGGGCGAAGCTCTGCTGCATCGACGTGGACAGGCGCACGCCCTCGGCGTCCGTATCGGCTGCGAAAACGTTGATCGCGGCCATGGCGTGGGGCTTGGCCAGGCGGTCCGAGCGGATGAACTCGCGGCGATACAGGGCTAGGGCCTCCAGCAGCAGTTCGGGCGCGAAATGGCTGGCGAAGGCGTAGGGCAGGCCGAGCTGACCGGCGAGCTGGGCGCTGAACAGGCTGGAGCCCAGAAGCCAGATCGGCACGCGCAGGCCGGCGCCGGGCACGGCGTGGACGGGCTGGTTCTCAGACGCCGGTTCGAACCACTGGATCAGTTCGACGACGTCGCGCGGAAACTGATCGGCGCCTTCGAAATAGCGCCGCAGCGCACGGGCGGTGGCGCCGTCCGTGCCGGGCGCGCGGCCCAGGCCGAGGTCGATGCGGCCAGGGAACAGGGTCTCCAGCGTGCCGAACTGTTCGGCGACGACCAGGGGCGCGTGGTTGGGCAGCATGACGCCGCCGGAGCCGACACGGATGCGCTCGGTCCCCGCCGCGACATGGCCGATGACAATGGCGGTGGCGGCGCTGGCGATGCCGGGCATATTGTGGTGTTCGGCCAGCCAGAACCGCTCATAGCCGAGCCGGTCGGCGGCCTGGGCCAGGGCCAGGGTTTCGTCCAGGCCGCGTCGGGCGTCGCCGCCTTCGACGATGGGGGAGAGGTCGAGAACTGAAAACGGGATCATGACGCCTAGATCGGGTCTGTCCCTCGGGGTTCAAGGGCGAGGGTCTGGAACCGCAACCGGATCAGGCGCTTTAAACTCATCTCGACGAACGGAGACTGCGTCATGACCGACACCGATCCCACCAAGCCCGAAGCGGATTGCGACGACGCCCGCGAAGCCGCCGACATGGGCGAAAAGCCGGATCTGGGTCACAAGGCGGATACGCTGATCGACGCGCTGGACGGCAGCGATTCGGGATCGGACACGCGGGCAGGCTCGCTGCGCGGCGGGTCGGCAGCAGGCACGGATGACGACCCGGATTCGGCCAAGATCAATGCACGTTTGGCCGAAGAAGGCTCGGCCGATAAAAGCGCGGCTGACTAGGACGACGACGCAGACTGAGCGGGCGCCTTGTCGCCGCCGCAACCATGCGCCACGGTGGCGCTCTGACCCTCTCGGTCCAAGGACGATCTCTCGATGACGCTTCGCTTGGCGGTCTCCGCCGTCGTGGTTCTGTTTTGCCTCGCAGGATGTGATCGCTCGGCCCAACCGGTCGAGGCCAAGGCTGCGCCTGAAGCGTCGGCGCCGGCCGTCGCTGATGCGACGCCTCCAGCAGCCGAAGCGCCCGCCGTCGTAGGAGGGGCTGCGCCCGCCGCCGCCGACGGCGCGCCGTCCTTTGCGGTCCTTTATCCCGGCGCACAGGTGGACGGACAGCCGCTGGCCGCTGGCGGCGAGGCTGGGCCGGGCGGCCTTGTCACCTTTACCACCAGCGCCTCGCCGGACGATGTCGTCGCCTTCTATCGCGAGCGCGCCGAGAAGGCGGGCCTGCGGTCCGTCGCCGGAATGAACCAGGGTGACACACGCGCCTATGGCGCGGCGGCGGACGCCACAAACGGCGCCTCGTTGCAGGTCGTCGCCACGCCGACCGAGACCGGCCAAACCTCGGTCCAGCTGGGCTGGAGCGCTGGTCAGTGAAACGGGTCGCCGCCCTGAGTGCGGCGACGGCGATCCTGCTGGCCGCGGGGTGCGCCCGCGCACCCAAGCCAGGCGGCACGATACCGACAACGGGCTTCCTGGGCGATGAAGCGATCGCCCAACTGACGGATGCGGTCTCGCCAGCCCCGGCTCCGGGTTCCGTCGCGGACCTGGCGGACAAGGCGGCCTCGGCGCGGCTTGCAGCGCTGGAGGACGGCGATCGTTGGCTGCTGGCGACCGCCCATGCCGAGCTGCGCCCGCCCCTGGCCCTGCAACATTTTGACTGCGCCTTGGGCGTGCGGATGGGGTCAGCCGAGACGCCAGCGCTGGACCGGGTGATGGCGCGGATCTTCCATGACGCGAACAGTGCGGCCGAACGCGTCAAGGCGCGCCAGGCGCGGCTGCGGCCGGTCGGCGACGACCCCAGTCGCCGCGCCTGCCAGACCCTGACGCCGGCGGGGAGACGCAGCGCCTCATATCCGTCCGGCAGCGCGGCGGTCGCGACGGCCTATGGCGAGGCCTTTGCGGCTCTGGAGCCGGACCGCGCGGAGGCCGTGCGCCGGATTGGCCATGAGATCGGGGTCAGCCGCCTGATTTGCGCCATGCACTATCCGACCGATGTCGCGGTCGGCGAACAGATCGGGCAGGCTGTTGCGGCCAAGGCCGTCGCCACCCCGGCCTTCGAGGCGGACATGGCGGCGGCGCGGGCGGAGTTGGCGGCCGCGCGTCGCAGCGGCCTGACCAATCCCGGCTGCGCGGCCGAGCGCGCGGCCTTGGCGATCCCTCTGCCGTGATATGACAGCGGCGCTGGCTCTGGCCCTGCTGACGTTCCAGGCCCCGGCCGACCGGCCGTGCACGCCTCAAGAGGTCGCGGCGCTGACGGCGCCGTCGACCCAGCCCTATCGCCTGACGTGCCAGGCCGACCTGTCGGGCGTCGATATCCGCCGTCGCGTGTTGATCGAGGGCGCGGAAGGTTCAGGAGCGTCGCTGGATTGCGGGGGCGGGAGGATCCGCGCGCCAGGCCCGGCGACGACCTCCGCCCCGACCATCGCCGTCTGGTCTCGCCGCGAGGGCGATCAGTGGTCGCGGCCGGTCGATGTGACGATCCGAAACTGCACCATCGTCGGCAATGTGCGGATCTGGGGCATGGGGGCGGGGGGATCGATGCGGGACCTACTGGCTTCGTCGCGCACCGCCGGACACACGCAAGCGGCTCAGTCCGCCGCGCCGATCCGCGTCACCCTGGACCGGGTTCGGTTCGAGGGCTTGGGGACCATTCCCCTCTATGTCGGACCCGGGGTGACGCGCACCACGGTGACGCGGTCCCGCTTTGTGGGCCGTTCGACCTCCACCGCCGTCTATCTGGACGCCGAAAGCGCAGGCGCGTTGATCCAGGACAACGATTTCGATATCCGCACCGGGCGCGAGCAGATTGCGGTGGACGGGTCCGGCGCCAACCGCATCGTCGGCAACCGGCTGGCGCTGCACGGCAAGGGCGGAGTGTTTCTGTACCGCAACTGCGGCGAGGACGGCGTGATCCGCCACCAGACGCCGTCCTATAATCAGATTACGGACAATCTGTTCACCGGCGCGGGCTGGTTGCGGCCGCGCGCGGTGGTGATCGGATCGCGTGAGGGCGGACGGCGCTACTGCGGCGACGATCGCGGCTGGCCGTTGGGGTCCAGCGCGGACGACGGCGATGGGGCCACGGGCAATCTGACGGCGCGGAACATCGTGCGGCGCTGATCGGACACCTTGCGCAGAGTGATGGTTCGGGGCTGATTGCGGGACAGAGCGATCGGGGGATTAGATATGCGGTGGGTGTTGTTTCTGGCGTCCCTTGCGGCGGCCCTCGGCTTGGCGGTGCTGACCGCGCAGACGCCCAAACCCCTGCCCGCCTCGACGCCTGCGGTTCAGTTCTCGGCCGCGCGCGCCATGATGGACGTGAACCGGATCACACGAGCGCCGCATCCTGTCGGTTCGGCTGAACATCGGCAGGTTCAGACCTATCTTGTCCAGAGGCTGAGGGCGCTGGGGCTTCAGCCCGGCCTGCAGACCGGCGCCCTGTCGCCCGCCGCCGTCGCCCGGATCGAGCGGGAGGGCGGAAATGCAAGCGATGTCCAGGCGATCAATATTGTCGGGGTCCTGCCGGGACGGAATCCCGCCCTGCCCGCCGTCGCCCTGATGGCCCATTACGACAGCGTGCCGAACTCGCCCGGCGCCGCCGACGATGCGACCGGCATTGCCGCCATTCTGGAAGCCGTGCGCGCGATCATGGCGCGGGGCGGGGCCGAGCGGACGCTGGTGGTCCTGTTCACCGACGCCGAGGAGCTGAATCTGGACGGGGCGCGGGCCTTCTTCAGCGAGCATCCGCTGCGCGATGACATCGGCGCGGTGATCAATCTGGAGGCGCGGGGCGGCGGCGGGCGCGCCATGATGTTCGAGACCGGGCCGGGCAACGCCCAGACCATCGCCCGCTATGCGCAGGCGACCCAGAGGGCGACGGGCGGGCCGTCCAGCAACGCCCTGGCCATCTTCGTCTATCGGCTGATGCCCAATGGCACGGACTTCACTGTGGCGGCGGACCGCAAGCTGGCGGGGATCAACCTGGCCTTCATCGGCCGCCCGGCGCAGTACCATTCACCGTCCTCGACGCCGCAGGCGCTGGATCTGGGCAGCGTGCAGCATATCGGCTCCCAGGCGCTGGAAATGGCCGATGACCTGTTGCGGGCGCCGACCCTGCCGCAGGCGACGCAGAACGCCGTCTATGCCGACGTCTTCGGCCTGTTCGTCGTGCAACATTCTCCGGCGATCGGTTGGGTCCTGCTGATTGTGGGGGTTCTCGCGACGGCCTTCGCCGCATGGGGCGCACGCCACGCCACGGGCTTGCGGGCGACGTCGGTCGTGCGGGGCGCGGCGGATGGCCTGTGGCTGTTGGCCAGCGCGGTGGTGGTGGGACAGGCGGTGCGCGTCCTGGCCGGGCCGATCGGCCGTCGCGTGGATTCGGCCGACCTCTATTACACCTTGCTGCGCCGCCTGCCGGTTCTGGAAATCGCCGTGGCCCTGGCCATGCTGGCCCTGGTTTTGATGCTGACCGCAGGGCGGCGCCTGATGGGCCGGTGGGGCGCAGCTGGAGTGATACTGGCCGCATTCGCGATTGCAGCGGCGCTGGGCGGCTTCAGCCTGCCGGTCCTGGGGGCGACGGTGATTGCCCTGGCGCTCAGCCTGGCGCGGCCGAAACCGCAGGACGCAGACGCCGTCTGGGGCGGCTGGCTAGGGTTGATCGTCCTGGTCCTGATCCTGGGCGGCGGGGTGCAGGCGATAGCGCCGGAAGCCGCCTTCCTGCTGCTGTGGCCCGGTCTGATCGCCGCCCTGGCCGCCGCGTCGACGGTGGTGATCGGCGCCCGCTTCGGCTCGTGGGCATCCTTCGCGCCCGCCGTCGTGACCACGGCGCTGGTCGGCGGGTGGTTGCTGGTTCAGGCGCACGGCGTCTTCCTGGGGGTCGGCATGGACATGCCTGGCGCGGTGGGGCCGATCGCCCTGATGATCGCGATGCTGATCCGCCCGCTGACGCCCGGCGCGGATCGCGGCTTGCCGGTCTTCGCCGCCGCCAGCCTGGCGCTGGCCGTCGCGGTCGCCGCGGGAGCCAGATTGGTCGCTTGATCCGGATGCGTTTCGCAGTCGTCCGAGCGATGAAATCGGGCTAAGCATACCGCTGCTGTTTCTTGGGGCTTCGGCGCGCTTGCACCACCTTCACGTCAATGCCTTCACCGTCCTGTCGCTGGCGATCGCGATTCTAGGCGCGTGGACGGCGCTGGATCTGTTCAATCGCACCCGCGATCAGATCGGCGCAACGCGGTTGCGTTGGCTGGGCGTTGCGGCCCTGGCGCTGGGCGTCAGCATCTGGTCGATGCATTTCATCGCCATGCTGGGGTTCGAAGTCGAAGGCCCGGTCTTCTATGATCCCGGCCTGACGCTGGTCTCCTTCCTGCTGGCGACGGCCGGCACGTCCGCGGCCTTCCTGACGGCGGGGACGGCGCAGGCCAGCCCCTTGCGACTGGCGCCGGCGGCCCTGCTTATGGGCGGATCCATCGTCGCCATGCACTATGTCGGGATGGCGGCGATGCGGATGAACGCTGTCCTGAGCTATCAGCCCGTGCTGGTCGCCCTGTCGGTCGTGGTGGCGGTCGCCGCCGCCTATGCCGCTCTGATCGCGGCCCGTCAGGAGCGGGGTCTGGCCTGGCGCGCGGTCGCCGCCGTGATCCTGGGTCTGGCCATCGTCTCTATGCACCATATCGGCATGGCGGCCCTGATCCTGACCCCGATCGCCGACGCGGGGCCGGTGGAGGGCGGGGCGTCGCCGGTCGTCTTGGCGGTCGCGGTGACGACCGGGGCGGTGACGCTGCTGTTTCTCGCGCTCGGCGCCTCGATCGTCGATCAGCGGGCCAATGTTCTGGCGGCCGTGGACGCCGGCGGCGTCGGCTTCTGGGAAGCGACCCTGCCGATGAAGACGACGATGATGTCAGGCCGCGCGCGCGAAATCCTGTCCATCGATCCGTCCTGCCGCCTTGGCCCGAGCGAGGTCGGCGACCGTCTGTCGCCCGAGGATCTGCCGTTGCATCGTCAGGCGCTGGAGCGCGCCCTGGCGGGGGAGGGCGAATACGATCAGGAATGGCGTCTGCCGGCCTCTGGCCGGTGGATCCATCTGCGCGGACGCCTGATCCGCAGTCGTTCGGGCCGGCCGATCAAGATGTCGGGCGTCATCACCGACATCACCGATCGCCGCGAGGCCTTCGCCGCCTTGGCCGACAGCGAACGCTTGCAGCGATTGCTGATCAACGAACTGAATCACCGGGTGAAAAACACACTGGCCACGGTGCAGTCCATCGCCCACCAGACCGCGCGGCGCACGCCGGATGTCGCCACCTTCACCGCCCTTTTCGAAGCGCGGCTCGTGGCCCTGTCCAACACTCAGAACCTGCTGACGGCCGCGAACTGGGAGCATGTCGATCTGCGCGCCATGCTGGCTCAGGAACTGGCCCCCTATGCCGAGGAACAGGTCCGGCTGACCGGTCCGGCCGTCGATCTGAACGCGCAACAGACGTTGGGGATGGGGATGGTCTTTCACGAGCTGGCGGTGAACGCCGCCAAATACGGCGCCCTGTCGAACGCCTCGGGCTGTGTGCGGATCGACTGGTCCGTGGCGGAAGGCCATCTGCTGCTGGATTGGGTGGAAAGTGGCGGGCCGACGGTGTCGCCGCCTCAGCGCAAGGGCTTCGGTTCGGTGCTGATCGACTCGACGATCAACCGCTCGCTGCACGGCTCGGCGGTCATGACTTATGACCCCGAGGGCGCGAGCTTCAGCCTGCGCCTTCCGCTTTAGATGGCGTCAAAAACGGTCGTAGGATTTGGCTGTTCTCGTTTTGATCAATGAGAACATCTTGTGAACCAGAACAAACCATGCACATAGTCCGCCTCACGAAACGGGGGCGGGTCCAGGCGGGTCTCTCCCAAGCTGAATGACGGGAATCATGGCAAGGGAGACGAAGGCAATGGCTTCACAGGCGGCACTCAAATTGGTGGGCAAGGACGACGGCGACAAGCAACGCGCCCTGGAGGCGGCGATCGCGCAGATCGATCGCGCCTTCGGCAAGGGCTCGGTGATGAAACTGGGCAAGGCGGGCGTGGTCGCCGAGATCGACAGCGTCTCGACCGGCTCGCTGGGCCTGGACATGGCGCTGGGCATCGGCGGTCTGCCGGTCGGGCGGGTTATCGAGGTGTTCGGCCCAGAATCCTCGGGCAAGACGACCCTGGCTCTGCACACCGTCGCGGAAGTGCAGAAGAAGGGCGGGGTCGCCGCCTTCGTCGACGCCGAACATGCGCTGGACCCGGTCTACGCCCAGAAGCTGGGCGTCAATCTGGATGATCTTCTGGTGTCGCAGCCGGACACTGGCGAGCAGGCGCTGGAGATCGTGGATACGCTGGTTCGGTCGGGCGCCGTGGACATTGTGGTCATCGACTCCGTCGCGGCCCTGACGCCGCGCGCCGAGATCGAGGGCGAGATGGGCGACAGCCTGCCGGGCCTTCAGGCGCGCTTGATGAGCCAAGCCCTGCGCAAGTTGACGGCCTCGATCTCCAAATCGAAATGCATTGTGCTGTTCATCAACCAGATCCGTCACAAGATCGGCGTCATGTACGGCTCGCCCGAGACGACGACGGGCGGCAATGCGCTGAAGTTCTACGCCTCGGTGCGTCTGGACATCCGCCGCACCGGCGCGATCAAGAACCGCGACGAGGTGGTCGGCAACACCACCCGGGTCAAGGTGGTCAAAAACAAGGTCGCCCCGCCGTTCCGCGAGGTCATCTTCGACATCATGTATGGCGAGGGTATTTCCAAACTGGGCGAGGTCATCGACCTGGGCGTCAAGGCCGGCATCATCGAGAAGTCGGGCAGCTGGTTCAGCTATGACTCCACCCGGATCGGTCAGGGCCGCGAGAATGTGCGCGAGTTCCTGAAGCAGAATCCGGACATCGCGGCCTCGATCGAAAAGGCCGTGCGCGCCTCGACCAACAAGATCGCCGACGAACTGCTGGGCACGCCCGAGCCGGACGAGGGCCAGGACCTGGAAGGCTGACGCCGGCCTCCGAGGCTGGGCGGACTGTCAGAGTCTGTCCCGGTCTCGGTCCGGTCTTTCACCGCTACTCCGTCGCCCTAGCGACCCGCCACCGACCCCGCGAAGGGCGGCGGAGCGACCCGCTCGACCTCGTGTCGGGCGGGTCTTTTCTTTTGTGAGCGGTGCTGAGCTTTCTTTCGTCATTCCGGGCGAAGCGTAGCGGAGACCCGGAACCCAGCGGCGCGCGTGAGCGCGAAGCTGTCGCGAACTCGCCGCCCCGAGATCCTGCGATGGAAAGATCGCCTCCGGCGCCGCTGGGTCCCCCGGTCGCGCTTCGCGCGCCGGAGGATGACGAAAGGTCAAACGCCAAACGAAAACGGGCGACCCGAAGGCCGCCCGTTCCGTCTTCTGTGGATGTCCGCGACCGATCAGGCGGCGGCCTTCTCCGGGGCGAACTTGCCGTAGAAGGTCTCGTTCTTCGCCGCCATGTCGCGCAGCAGCTGCGGAACTTTGAAGCGGTCGCCATAGGTCGCGGCCAGACGGTCGGCGGTCTCGACGAACTTGGCCAGGCCGATGCCGTCGATCATGCTGATCGGACCGCCGGTCCAAGGCGCGAAGCCCCAGCCCAGGATGGCGCCCAGGTCCGCTTCGCGCGGATCGTCGATGACGCCCTCTTCCCAGCAACGGGCCACTTCGACGGCTTGACGATACAGCAGGCGCGTCTTCAGCTCGTCGATCTGGGCGAAGGCGGTCGGCTCTTCCGGCTGGTCGATGCCCTTGGTGGTGGGGGCCAGTTCGCCCAGACCCTTCCAGATCGTCTTGGGCTTCTGATCGTAGTCGTAGAAGCCCTTGCCGTTCTTGCGGCCGAAGCGACCGCCCTCGACCATCTTGGCGACGATGTCGGCGCCTTCCGACGGGACGTATTTGTCGCCGAGATCCAGCGCCGTCTGTTTGGCGATCTTGTAGGACAGGTCCAGGGCGACGTCGTCGTGCATCTCCAGCGGGCCGCGTGGCATGCCGGTCATGCGACCGACATTGTCGATCAGGGCTGGGCCGTAGCCCGCTTCCAGCATCGCCATGCCCTCCATCAGGAAGGTGGAGAAGCAACGCGAGGTATAGAAGCCGCGGCTGTCGTTAACGACGATCGGCGTCTTCTTGATCTTCAGCACATAGTCCAGCGCCTTGGCGATGGCGGCCTGACCCGTCTTTTCACCCAGGATGATCTCGACCAGCATCATCTTGTCGACGGGCGAGAAGAAGTGGATGCCGATGAAGTCCTCGGGCCGCACCGAGGCCTCGGCCAGGCCGGTGATCGGCAGGGTCGAGGTGTTGGAGCCGAAGACGGCGCCCTCGGCCAGTTGCGCCTCGGCGCGCTTAGTCACATCGGCCTTGATCTCGCGGTTTTCGAACACGGCCTCGACGACCAGATCGGAACCCTTGATCAGGTCATAGTCCGTCGTCGCCGTGACCGAACCCAGCAGGGCGTCATACTTCTCCTGCGTCAGCTGACCCCGCGACAGGCGCTTCTTCAGCAGCTCCTCGACGTGGGCCTTGCCCTTGTCGGCGGCTTCCTGGGTCTGGTCGATCAGGATGGTCTCGATGCCGGCGAGCGCCTGCACATAGGCGATGCCTGCGCCCATCATGCCGGCGCCGATGACCGTGACCTTCTTCGGGTCGGACTTGGGCACGCCTGCCGGACGAACGGCGCCCTTGTCCAGTTCCTGCTTGGACAGGAACAGCGAACGGATCATGGCCTGGGCCTGCGGCGTCATCAGGGTCTTGATGAAGTAGCGGGTCTCGATGCGCAGGGCCGCGTCCATCGGCACCTGGGCGCCTTCGTAAACGGCCTTCATCAGGTTCACCACGGCCGGATAGTTGCCATAGGACTGCTTGCGCAGCATGGCGTTGCCGACCATGAAGTTTTGAATGCCGGCCGGGTGATAGGGGCCGCCGCCAGGCAGTTTGAACGACTTCTCGTCCCAGGGCTGGACGGCCTTGCCGCCGTTCTTGATCCAGACCTTGGCGGCCTCGACGGACTGGCCCTTTTCGACCACTTCATGGATGATGCCGGCGCCCTTGGCGTCGTTCGGGCGGAAGGACTTGCCCTCGCTCATCGCCATCATGGCGTTCTGGACGCCGACCAGGCGCGTCAGGCGCTGGGTGCCGCCGCCGCCGGGGAACAGACCGACCTTGATCTCAGGCAGGCCCAGCTGGATCTTGTTGTCGTTCTCGACCACGCGGTAGTGGGCCGCCAAGGTGAACTCCAGTCCGCCGCCCAAGGCCAGGCCGTTGATCGCGGCCGCGATCGGCTTGCCCGAGGTTTCCAGCGCACGGAAGGCGCCGTTCAGCTTCCAGCCGGCGTCGAACGCCTTCTGGAGGTCGCCGCCGCCCGACAGCACGCCGCCGGCCATGTCGCCCAGGTCCGCGCCGGCGCAGAAGCCCGAGGCCTTGCCTGAGGTGATGACGGCGCCCTTGATGGCGTCGTCGGTCTTGATGCGTTCGACCAGCTCGGGGATTTCCTTCATCACCAAGGAGGTCAGGGTGTTCATCGAACGGCCCGGAACATCAAAGGTGATCAGGGCGATGCCGTCGGCGTCGACGTCGATCTTGAAGTTTTCCATATCCATTTGCTCCTGGATCAGACGCGTTCGATGACGGTGGCGGTGCCCATGCCGCCGCCGATGCACAGGGTGACCAGGGCGGTCGACTTGTTCGAGCGCTCCAACTCGTCCAGGGCGATGCCGGTGATCATGGCGCCGGTGGCGCCGAGCGGGTGGCCCATCGAGATACCGCCGCCGTTCACGTTCATCTTGGCGTGGTCGATATTCAGGGCCTGCATGTAGCGCAGCACGACGGCGGCGAAGGCCTCGTTCAGCTCCCACAGGTCGATGTCGTCGGGCGTCATGCCCAGCTTGCCCAGCAGCTTGCGGGTCACATATTCCGGGCCGGTCAGCATGATCGACGGCTCGGAGCCGATCGAGGCGCCGCCCAGGATCTTGGCGCGGGGCTTCAGGCCCAGGGCCTGGCCGGCTTCCAGCGAACCGATCAGCACGCCGGCCGAACCATCGACGATGCCGGACGAGTTGCCCGGCGTGTGGACGTGATTGACGCGCTCGACCTCGGGATAGCGCTGATTGATTACGCCGTCGAAGGCCATTTCGCCCATCATGGCGAAGGAGGGGTTCAGGCCGCCGAGCGCCTGCATGTCCGTGTTCGGACGGATCGTCTCGTCATGATCCAGGATGGTCAGGCCCAGCTGGTCCTTGACGCCGATGACCGAGTTCTTGAACCGACCCTCGGCCCAGGCCTTGGCGGCGCGCTTGTGGCTCTCGACCGAATAGGCGTCCACGTCGTCGCGGCTGAAGCCGTATTTGGTGGCGATCATGTCCGCCGACACGCCTTGCGGCACGAAATAGGTCGGGAAGGCCGACGAAGGGTCGGTCGGCCAGGCGCCCATATCCGAACCCATCGGCACGCGGCTCATGACCTCGACGCCGCCGCCGACGGCGAAGTCGGCCTCGCCGGACTTCACCTTGGCCGTCGCCATGTTCACGGCTTCCAGGCCCGAGGCGCAGAAGCGGTTGATCTGGACGCCCGCCGTATATTGAGACCAGCCGGCCGAAAGCACGGCGGTGCGCGCGATGTCGGCGCCGAGTTCGCCCACGGGCGTGACGCAGCCCAGGATGACGTCGTCGACCTTGGAGGTGTCCAGGTCGTTGCGGTCGCGCAGCGCTTCCAGCACCTGGGTCGCCAGGCTGAGGCCGGTGATCTCGTGCAGCGAGCCGTCCTTCTTGCCCTTGCCGCGCGGCGTGCGGACGGCGTCGTAGATATAGGCGTCAGCCATGGAAATGCGTCTCCATCTTTGGGCCCATCCTCAACATGCGGCAGGTCGCGGCACGACGGACGGGGCGGTTCCAAGCGTGGACGCCAAGAACCCTACGTTTACGTCAACGTCAAGTAATAAGCCGCGTGATCGCGGCCTCTTGCGGCGGATGCTTTGACGGACTGAAGGTCTGAGAGCGTGGGAACGCCGGCCGAGCGCCCGCTGTCAGCGAGGCGGAATACGGGTGGCGCCGCCGGTGATCTTGCAGGCGTATTCGGTCTGGGGACGGCCGGTCTGAACGCCAGTCGGCGTCAGAATGCCTTGGTCACGCGTGCAGGCGGCTTCCAAGGCGTTCAACTCCTGCTGATAGCTATTGGTCGCGCCCATAGTGCCGCAGCCCGAAAGCAGCGGCAGGACAATGGCGGCGGAAAGGATGAGGATACGCATGGTTCGGTGCTCCCTTTGGAGCGTCAACCGCTCCGCATAGCCCCCCGGCCCTCGAAGACTACTGCGTCGCCGACAGCCTGACCAGCTTGCCGTTCTGCTCGTCGGTGATGGCCCAGACCGATCCGTCGGCGCCGACCGCCACGTCGCGTATGCGTTCGCCCAGGTCCGTCAGCAGGCGCTCTTCGCCCACCACGCGGTCATTCTGGATGACCAGACGCGCAATATGTTTTTCCTTCAGGCCCGCGACCAGCAGGTTGCCGTCCCAGCCGGGGAACATGGCGCCCTGATAGAAGGTGGCGCCGCCGGGCGCGATCACCGGATCCCAGTAATAGACGGGCTGTTCGGTGCCATCCTTTTGCGTCGCGCCGCTGTTGATCTGACCGCCCGCATATTCGACGCCGTAGGCCGCATCCGGCCAGCCGTAGTTGGCGCCGGCCTTGTCCAGATTGACCTCGTCGCCGCCGCGCGTGCCGTGTTCGATGGTCCAGATGGCGCCCGTTCCCGGCTGAACGGCGACGCCCTGGACGTTGCGGTGTCCCAGGCTCCAGATTTCCGGCAGGGCGCCGGCGCGGCCGACGAAGGGGTTGTCCTGCGGGACCGTGCCGTCGGCGTTGATGCGGATGGTCTTGCCCATGTGCGAGCCCAGATCCTGCGCCTGGGGCCGCATAGGCTTGTCCGAACGCTCGCCCAGGGTGATGAACAGCTTGCCGTCCGGCGCGAAGGCCAGGGACGACCCGAAATGCTTGTCGCCGTCATAGACCGGTAGGGCGCGGAAGATGACCTGGACGTTCTCGACCCGCGATCCGTCGTCCGACAGACGCCCGCGCGCGACCGAGGTGGCGTTGCCGCCTTTCCGCGGTTCGGCATAGCTCCAATAGATCATGCGATCCTGCGCAAAGCTCGGCCCGACGATCACATCCAGCAGGCCGCCTTGACCGCGCGCGTCGACGGCGGGCAAGCCCGCGACCGGTTCGCCGAGCTGGCCTTGAGCGGTGATGATGCGCAGACGGCCCGGCTTTTCAGTCACCAGCCAGCGGCCGTCGGGCAGGGCCGCCAGACCCCAGGGGTGGACAAGGCCCGAGGCGACCACCGTGTGGGTCATGGCCTGTTCGGTCTTGACGCCCGGCGCGCGGGTCTGGCCGGCGAAGGCCGGTTGTTGATCAGGATTGTTCGCCGGACGCGTCTCCAGCGGGGCCCCGGCCTGAGGCGCAGCGCCGGCGCTCTCGCTATTTGCGCCACAGGCGGCGGCGAGAACGAGCAGGGATGTCGAGGCGGCGGCGACGATCAGGCGCATGAAGGACGAGCTCCGGCTGGGCTGTGGGCAGTCGTTACGAAACGGTGAGGCCAGCGTTACCGTTCCTGGCTCTGACCGTCTTGCGCTCTATCGCCGCAGGTTCTGGTTCGAGACGACTTGAACCGCGCGCCCGACGGCGATATAGGCACGCCTCTTTCGCGCTGGCCCCGGCCTCGCGCAGGGCCCGGGACTGGGTAGCTCAGATGGTTAGAGCGGTGGATTCATAACCCACAGGTCGGCGGTTCGATCCCGCCTCCAGTCACCACCTCATTCCCGCTGCAACCTGCGCCGTTGTGCTGCGTTTTCCGGTCGAGATTTCAACCTTGACCGGAGTTTCGTCGTGACGATCCGAACCAAAGCCCTGATGGCGGCCGTCGCCGCAATGACGCTGGGTGCTGCCGCCTGCACCCAGGCCGAGCAGGAAAAGACCGAGGCGCATGCCGAGGCTGCGGCCGACAAGACGGCCGATGTCGCGTCTCAGGCCGGAGAAGTGATCGAAGGCGGCGCGATGAAGGCGGCACAGGCGGTCGAGAGCGGCGCCGGCAAGGTCGCCGACAAGCTGGAAACCGAACAGGCCGAGGCTGCGGCCGAGGGCAAGCCTGGCGCGATCAATCCCGCGACCGACCAGCGCGTGCCGGCCAATAACAACTAAAAGTCGATCAGGCGGGAGGCGGCGCGCCGCCTTCCGCCAGGATCGCATCGATCAGGGCTTGGGCTTCTTGGCTCGACCAGTCCGCCTCGCCCTTCATGACAGCGCGGATGCGGCCCTGACGATCCAGGACGATGGTCTGCGGCATGGCGCCCTTGCCGGGGAACTCGAACGGCAGCTGGAATTTGGCGTCGCTGTAGAAGGGCAGGGGCGCGTGGTCGGCCAAGAAGCGTTTCGCCTCGGCTGCGGCTTCGGGTGTGGCGTCCACGTTGATCGGCAGGACGACCAGATCCTCGTTCGCCTCATAGGCTTTCGCCAGCGCCTGGAGCGTGGGCATTTCCGCCTTGCAGGGCGCGCACCACATCGCCCACAGGTTCACGACCACGACCTTGCCCTGAAAAGCCGAGAAACGGACGGCTGTGCCCGTGCGATCGCGGAACGCGTATTCGGGCGCCGGTTTCGACTCGGCCCGGGTCGACAACGCGGCCAGGGATCCGACCGCGAAGCGCGCCAGATCGCTTTTCGGCGCCTCGGCGGCGGTTGTGGTCTGTTCGACTTGCGCCTTCTGGCGATGATTGGCGTATAGCGACATCGCCATGCCGCCGGCGCCGGCGATGGTGCTGACGACGACGACCGCGCCGACGACCGCCCAGATCGCCTTTCTTGAGCCGCTCATGACCGAAACACCTTCTTCCGACGCCAATCCATCCGGCGGTTCGACTGCGCCGGTGAAGCCCGCGGGTCAAGACATGTGGGGCGGACGCTTTTCGTCGCGCCCCGCCGAGATCATGCAGGCGATCAACGTCTCGATCGGCGTTGACCAGCGCCTGTGGCGTCAAGATCTGGCCGGGTCACGGGCTCACTGCCGCATGCTGGCCAAACAGGGCATCATCGCGCAGGCCGACGCGGACGCGATCCTGGGCGGGCTGGACGCCATCCAGTCCGAGATCGAGACGGGGACCTTCCCCTTCCGGGATCAGTTCGAGGACATCCACATGAATGTGGAGGCGCGCCTCAATGAACTGATCGGCGAGCCGTCCGGCCGCCTGCACACGGCGCGCAGCCGCAACGATCAGGTCGCGGTCGATTTTCGCCTGTGGGTCCGCGACGCCTGCGATCGCTCGGTCGCGCAGTTGAAGGCGCTGCAGGCCGCGTTGCTGACGCGCGCCGAACAGCATGCCGGCGACCTGATGCCCGGCTTCACCCATTTGCAGACCGCCCAGCCGGTGACCCTGGGGCACCATCTGATGGCCTATGTCGAGATGTTTGGCCGTGATGCCGGACGTTTCGCCGACGCCCGCGCCCGGATGAATGAAAGCCCGCTGGGGGCGGCGGCCCTGGCCGGTTCGCCCTTTCCCATCGATCGCCAGGCGACGGCGGCGGATCTGGGTTTCGACAGGCCGATGGCCAACAGCCTGGACGCCGTGTCGGACCGCGACTTCGCGCTGGAAAGCCTGGCCGCCGCCTCGATCACGGCCGGGCATCTGTCGCGCTTGGCTGAGGAGATCGTGGTCTGGATGACGCCGATGTTCGGTTTCGCCAGCCTGCCCGACGACCTGACCACCGGCTCGTCGATCATGCCGCAGAAGCGCAATCCGGATGCCGCCGAACTGGTGCGGGCCAAGACCGGGCGGATCATGGGGTCTCTGGTCGCCCTGTCCACGGTGATGAAAGGCCTGCCGCTGGCCTATTCCAAGGATATGCAGGAGGACAAGCCGCCGGTGTTTGAGGCCTTCGACGCCCTGGATCTGGCCTTGGTCGCGATGACGGCGATGGTGTCGGCCCTGCAACCCAACACCGAACGAATGGCCCACGCGGCGGGCGCGGGCTTTTCGACTGCGACGGACCTGGCCGACTGGCTGGTGCGCGAACTGAACCTGCCGTTCAGGAAGGCGCACCATGTGACGGGGGCGGCGGTCAAACAGGCAGAGACGCTGGGCGTGGATCTGTCGCAACTGCCGCTTGAAGAAATGCAGAAACTGGAGCCGGGGATCACCGAAGCGGTTTACAAGGTGCTGACCGCCGAGGCTTCGTGCCAAAGCCGCCAAAGCTATGGGGGAACCGCGCCGGAACAGGTCCGTGCGCGCATCGCCGACTGGAGAGCCCGCCTGTGAAAAAATCTCTGATCCTCGCGGGCGCGCTCGCCCTCCTGACCTCCGCCTGCGGCCGGATGGCCGATCTGGAATCGCCGGTGCGCGAGACCGAGCGTGCGCCGCGCAGCAGCCGCGCGCCGGGGCTGCCCGAGCCGGCGACCATGAACCGTCCCTCCAGCAGCGTGCCGATCGACGGCGGCCCGTCCAACCCGATCGGCGCCGGCGCCGCCCAGAACGACCCGCGGTAAGTTGCACCATTTCGACCTGAAGGACGGCGCCCTCCATGCCGAGGGCGTGCCGCTGGAGCTGATCGCGGACGAGGTCGGCACACCGGCCTATGTCTATTCGACCGCGACCCTGAAGCGGCATTACGGCCTGCTGCGCGCCGCCGCCGACGCGCATCGGGACGCTCTGGGCGAGGCTCTGATCGCCTTTGCGGTCAAGGCCAACTCCAACCTTTCGGTGTTGGCGACCCTGGCGAAACTGGGGTCCGGCGCGGACACCGTCTCCGAGGGCGAAATCCGCCGCGCCTTGGCCGCCGGCGTGCCGTCCGACCGGATCATCTTCTCCGGCGTCGGCAAGACCGATGTGGAAATGGCCTTCGCCATCAGCGTCGGCGTGCGTCAGATCAACGTCGAATCCGGCGCCGAGCTGGATCGGCTGATCGCCGTTGCAGCCATGATGGATGCGTCGCCGGCCATCGCCGTCCGGGTCAATCCGAACGTGGGCGCGGGCGGCCACGCAAAGATCACCACGGGCGGCAAGGGCGACAAGTTCGGCGTGCCGGTCGAGGAGGCGATGGACCTCTATGCCCGCGCCTCGGCCTCGCCCCATGTCACGCCCGTCGGACTGGCCTGTCATATCGGCAGCCAGATCACTGACCTTGAGCCGCTGAAGGCCGCCTTCGAGGTCTTGGCGGACATGACGCGCAAACTGCGGGCGCAGGGTCATGCCGTGACCCGCCTGGATCTGGGGGGCGGGCTGGGCGTGCCGTATTCCGGTGGGACCGAGCCGCCGTCGCCGGCTGAGTATGTCGCCATGGCCGCGCGGGTTCTGAACGGGCTGGACGTCGAGGCGGCGTTCGAGCCGGGCCGTCTGCTGGCCGCCAACGCCGGGGTGTTGCTCAGCCAGGTGATCCAGGTCAACGAACGCTCGGACGGACGGCGCTTTCTGGTGCTGGACGCGGCGATGAACGACCTGATGCGGCCGGCGCTGTACGACGCCTTCCACGACATCCAGCCGGTCAATCCGCGCGGGGGCGCGGCGACGTCTTATGACGTAGTCGGGCCGGTGTGCGAGACGGGCGACACCTTCGCGCGTGACCGCGCGCTGCCGCCGCTGGAGGCCGAGGACCTGATCGTCTTCACCGGCGCGGGGGCTTACGGCGCGGTGATGTCCAGCGAATACAACAGCCGGCCCCTGATTCCCGAGGTGCTGGTGGATGGCGATCAGTGGGCCGTGATCCGGCCACGTCCGACGTATGAAGAGATGCTGGACCGCGAGCCGTTCGCCGATTGGCTTTGATCGCCGATTCTTCTCGACCGTTATAAAGTAACACGCTATAGGGCCGGTCATGTCCCCCGGTCCCGAACAGTCCGTCATGCTTTCCCTGCTGGGCGGCGGCTTTGTTGCGGCCTTCCTGCATGCGGCCCTGCCGACCCACTGGCTGCCGTTCACCCTGGTTGGGCGGGCGCAAGGCTGGCGACCGTCGCGGATCCTGATGGCGGTGATGGCGGCGGGTCTGGCCCATATCGCCACGACGGCGGTGGTCGGTGGTCTGATCGTGGCGGCGGGTCTGGCGCTGGATCAGTGGGTTGAGGGCGTGCTGCCCCACCTGGCGGCGGTGCTGCTGTTCCTGTTCGGCGCCTTTTATCTGGCGCGCGCGACCCTGAAGCGCCCGGCGATGGCCGGTGGTCCCGCGGTCGAGACACCCGAGCCGGCCGTGTCCGACAAGGCCGCCTTCCTCGGTCTGGTCGCCATGATGGCGGTCTCGCCGGGCGAAGTGCTGCTGCCCATCTATCTGTCTTCGGCCTCGGCGGGTCTTGGCGCCCTGGCGCTGCTGACGGTGGTGTTCGCGGCGGGGACCATCGCCGGCATGGCGGTCTTCACGGCCTTGGCCAGCGCCGGCGCCTCGATCCTGCGGCTGGAGCGATGGGCGCGATATGAGGGGGCGGTGCTTGGCGTGGCCCTGATCGCTCTCGGCCTCGTTGTCGCCATGCATCAACACTGACGGGATATTACATGATAACATTCAATGTGTTATCATGTATCGGCTTGGCTGTTTCCGCAGAGGGCGTATAGGCGAGCCATGAACGCCGCGCACGACCACAGCCCCAGCCACCGGCATGACCACGATCATGCGGATCACGGCCATGGGCATTCTCACAGTCACCACGGACACAACCACGGCCACGGCGGTCATAGCCACGGCCCAGTGGACACCGGCGACTGGCGCTATGCCGTCGGCCTGGTGGTCAATCTGCTGTTCGTGGCGTGCGAGTTCGGCGCGGGGCTGATCGCGGATTCTACCGCCCTGTTGGCCGACGCCGGGCATAATCTGTCGGACGTGCTGGGCCTGGCCATGGCGGGCGGTGCAGCTTGGCTGGCGCGATGCGGCGCACATGGGGCGGCGGGCGGTCGGCGGACCTATGGGTTCGGCAAGGCGACGGTGCTGGCGGCGCTGGGCAATGCGCTGCTGCTGATCTTCGCCTGCGGGGCCATCGCCTTCGAGGCCGTGCGGCGATTCAACGAGCCTGCGCCTGTCGGCTCGGGCGTCATCATGGCGGTCGCCGGCATCGGCTTCGTCATCAACCTGGGCACCGCGCTGCTGTTCATGAAGTCGCAGCACGATCTGAATGCGCGCGGCGCCTATCTGCACATGATGGCCGACGCCGGGGTGTCGCTGGGCGTGGTGCTGGCCGGCGGGCTGATCATGATGACCGGCTGGTCGGTCATCGATCCGCTGGTCAGCCTGGCGATCGTGGTTGTGATCCTGTGGTCGACCTGGGGCCTGCTGAAGGACTCGGTCAATCTGGCTATGGACGGCGCCCCGACGGGCGTGGACGTGCCGGCTTTGGAACAGGCGCTGGTCGGCTTGCCGGGCGTACGAGCCGTGCATGATCTGCACGTCTGGGGACTGTCGACGACCGAGACGGCCCTGACCGCCCACCTGGTCCACGACCGCGCCGACACGGCGGCCCTGATCTGCGAGGCCCAGGCCGTGGCGAAGCGCTACGCCATCAGCCATACGACCTTGCAGCTGGAGACCGAGCCCCTGCCGGATTGCCCGGGCTGCTGAGCCCTCAGGCCTGTTCGAACGTCACCGGCGCGCCCCAGAACTGGGAGACCAGTTCCGACTGCGGCCCGGCCTGGCCGGTGGTCAGGAAGTCGCGACGTCCGCTGTCGCCCAGATCGTATTCGGGGTGCGCCTTGAAATAGCGCTCCAGCGCATCCGCCACCGCCGTCGGCTGTTCAATCAGAACGGTGCCGGCCGGCAGGGCCTGGGCGAACAGTTCGGCGACGATCTCATAGTGGGTGCAGCCCAGGATGGCCTTGTCCGGGTGGCGGCCGATGCGGCGACGCAGCGCATCGACGTGGTCGTCGATCACCACCTTCAGCTCCTCCGGCGGCGCACCCAGCTCGATCAGACCCGCCAGGCCGGGGCAGGGCTCGGAAAAGACGGCGATGTCCTCGCGCCGCTTGTCGATCTCGATCTCATAAACGCGGCTGATGGCCGTGGCGGCGGTGCAGAAGACGCCGGTGATGTCGATGGAGGCGACCTTTTCGCCTTCCTGCGGGCGCTCGGCCTCGAAGCTCCAGGGCTTGCCGGTCGCCGCCTCGATGGTCGGGACGATGATGCCCAGGATGTTGACCGGGCGGCCAAGACGCTCGCGCAGACCCGGCAGCCAGGTCTGTTGCAGGCGGCGAAGCGCAATGGCGCTGGCGGTGTTGCAGGCCAGGACGACGACGGAGGCGCCGGCGTCGAACAGCCGCTCGCAGCCGATTTTCGTCAGTTCGACGATGTCCTCGCCGCCTCGCCCGCCATAGGGGGCGTGAGCCTGGTCGGCCAGATAGACGAAGTCCCGCTGGGGGAAGCGTCGGGTCAGTTCGCGGTGGACGGTCAGGCCGCCCACGCCGGAGTCGAAAACGCCAATAGCCATGGCCCGGCTTTAGAACAGTGCGACGACGTATCCAACCTGATTGGCGACAAGTTTATCCCCGCGTCAGGTGACGGGGCCGATCCGTGCGCCTAAGTGTATCGCAACCATGATCTTGTTTCGGAGCATTCCATGCATAGACGCCAGCTTCTCATCGCGGGCGGCAGCCTGATGGCCCTGTCGGCCTGCGCCACCACCATGACCGGAGAGCCGGGCGCACCGGGCGCTCCGGGAACGAGCGGCGTCAGCCTGGCCGAGGAAGCGCGCATCGCCCGCGCCGTCCTGCCCAGCCAGACGCCGCGCGCCGAGCTGCTGCAGGCCTGGACCGGGAAGTATGATGGCGTTCCGCCCTTCGACAAGGTGACGCCGGCCAAGCTGCGCGAAGCCATGCTGGAAGGCATCGAACTGCAACGCGCCGACATCGCCGCCATCGCCAACAACCCCGAGGCCCCGACGTTCGCCAACACCATGGCGGCGCTGGAGCTGGCCGGCGAGCCGCTGGACCGGGCGTCCAACGTCTATGGCGTGATGACCTCCAACATCGGCGGCGAAGCCTATGACGCGGTCGACACCGAGCTGTCGCCGCTGCTGTCGGCTGCTTCGGACGAGATCACCTTCAACGAGAAGCTGTTCCAACGGGTCAAGACCGTCGCCGACACCGCGGACGCGGCGGGCCTCAGCGCTCAGCAGAAGCGTCTGGCCGAGCGTCGCCGCGACGCCTTCATCCGTTCGGGCGCCAATCTGGACGCGGCCGGCAAGGCCGAACTAGGCCGGATCAACACCGCCCTGTCCAACGCTTTCACCCGCTTCGGCCAGAAGGTCGTCGCCGATGAGAATTCCTGGACGCTGATCCCCAACGAGTCCGGCGTGCGAGGCCTGCCGGACTCCAACAAGGCCGCCGCCGCCAGCGCCGCGCGCAGCCGCAATCTGCAAGGCTGGGCGATCCTGAACACGCGTTCGGCGGTCGATCCCTTCCTGACCTTCGCCGACGACCGGGCCCTGCGCGAGCAGGTCTGGAAGAAGTTCGTCAATCGCGGCGACAACGGCGACGCCAACGACACCAACTCGACCATCGCCGAGATCGTGAAGCTGCGCGATCAGCGCGCCAAGCTCTTGGGTTATCGCAATCACGCCGAACTGCGCATGCAGGACACGATGGCCAAGACCCCGGCCAATGCTCAGGCCCTGATGGACCGCGTCTGGGCGCCGGCCAAGGCCCGCGTCGCCGAGGAGGTCGCCGACATGAAGGCGATCGCCGGCTTCGACATCGAGCCGTGGGACTATCTCTACTTCGCCGAGAAGGTGCGTAAGGCCAAGTACGACCTGGATCAGAACCAGCTGAAGCCCTACTTCGAGCTGAACGCGGTCCGCGCCGGCTCCTTCGCCATGGCCGAGCGCCTTTACGGCTTCCAGTTCAAGAAGCTGCCCAAGGGATCGGTGCCGACCTTCGAGCCCGACGTCGAGGCCTATGAGGTCTACGACAAGAGCCGCGACGGCCGCCTGATCGGTCTGTACTACACCGACGATTACGCCCGCCCGGGCAAGCGTTCGGGCGCCTGGATGACCACCTATCGGTCGTTCTCGCAGCTGGACGGCTCCAAGGTCATCCTGGCCTCGAACAACAATAACTTCACCAAGCCGGAGCCGGGCGAGCCTGTCCTGATCTCGCTGGACGACGCCGAGACCCTGTTCCACGAGTTCGGCCACGCCCTGCACTATCTGTCGTCGGTGGTGACCTATCCGTCGTACGGCAATACGCCGCGCGACTTCGTGGAATATCCGTCGCAGGTGCACGAGCACTGGGTGCTGAGCCGCCCGATCCTGGACGGCTATCTGAAGCACTATCAGACGGGCGCGGCCATGCCGGCCGAACTGGTCAATAAGATCGAGGCCGCCGCCACCTTCAACCAGGGCTATGCGACGGTCAGCTATCTGTCCTCGGCCATCGTCGACATGGACCTGCACACCCAGGCCGTGCCGCCAACCGATATCGACGCGTTCGAAAAGGCCAGCCTGGCGCGGATCGGCATGCCTAAGGAGATCGTGATGCGGCACCGCCTGCCGCAGTTCAATCACCTGTTCACGTCGGACGCCTATTCGGCGGGCTACTACAGCTATCTGTGGTCCGAGACGATGGACGCCGACACCTGGGCCTATTTCGAAGAGTCGGGCGACGTGTTCAATCCGGACATCGCCGGCCGCTTCAAGTCGATCATGCTGGCCCCCGGCAACACCACCGATCGCGCCGAAGCCTATCGCGCCTTCCGCGGTCGCGACCCGGACGTGGCGGCCCTGCTGAAGGTCCGGGGCTTCCCGGTCTCCTGATCGAGGGCGCTACCGCGCTGCGCGCTGCTTGAGCGCGTTCGTGAACTTGACGGCCGGCGGAGCGATCCGCCGGCCGTTTCGTTTGGCGGAAACCTGGCCTAGAGCAGGTCGAGACCCGCGCAGATCCCGGAACCCCGCATGACCGTCGTCGCCTCCTACGTCTATCGCGACGGTCAGCGCGTGCGAGAGGCGCCGCTGACGCCCGAGGGGCTGGCGTTGAAGCCCGGTGAGTTCGTATGGATCGGCCTTTACGATCCCACGGACACCGAGATCGAGATTCTGGTCGATCGCTTCAAACTGCATCCGCTGGCGGTCGAGGACGCCCTGGCGGCGCACCAGATGCCCAAGGTCGAGGTCTATGGCCGTGAACTGTTCGTGGTGGCGCGCACGGCGATGAAGATCGATGACCGGCTGGCCTATGGCGAAACGCACGTCTTCGTCGGCGACGACCATGTGGTCAGCATCCGTCACGGCTCGGCCCGCGCCCACAACCATTTGCGCACACAGCTGGAAGCCTCGCCCCTGCAGCTCAAGAAGGGTCCCGATTTCGTCCTGCACGGCATTCTGGACTTCATCGTCGACGCCTATGCCCCCATCGTCGACGATGTCGAGGACAGCGTTCTGGAGATGGAGCAGCGGACCCTGGACGCTTTTCTGTCACGCCTGGAAATTCGCCGGCTGTTCACCTTGCGCCGCGAACTATTGAAGTTCCGTCGCATTTTGGGGCCGATGGAAGAGGTCCTGGGACGGCTCCAGTCTCTGGACCTGCCCTGCATCGATCCGGACGTGCGGCCCTATTTCCGCGACGTGGGGGACCATGTGCGGCGGGTGAACAGCCGGCTGGGCGGCTTGAACGACATCCTGTCGTCGGTCTTCGAGGTCGCCAACCTGCTGGAGCAGCAACGTCAGGGCCTGATCACGCGCAAGCTCGCCGCCTGGGCCGCCATTTTGGCCGTGCCGACCGCCATCGCAGGCATCTACGGCATGAACTTCGAGCACATGCCCGAACTGCGCTGGGAATACGGATACTATGCGGTCCTGGGCGTGATCGTGGCCATCTGCGCGGCGCTGTATGTGACGTTCAAGCGGACGAAGTGGCTGTAGTCAGCCGCTGTTTCGCAAGCCCGCCGCTACGCCGTTGATGGCCAGAAGGATGCCCTCGCGGACGCGGGGGTCGTCGTCGCCTGCGCGGCGGCGCCGGATCAGTTCGATCTGGACGTGGTTCAGCGGCTCGACATAGGGCATGCGCAGCCGGATCAGCCGGTCCAGTTCGGGCTGGCCGCCCAGCAGGGCGTCATGGTCGGTGATGGCCAGGATGGCGTCATGGGTGCGCTGCCACTCCTCGCGGATTTCGCCATAGATGCGCGAGGCCAGCGACGCATCGGGGACCAGGGTGGCGTAGCGGCGGGCGATGGTCATGTCGGACTTGGCCATCACCATCTCCATGTTCTGGACCAAGGTCTTGAAGAAGGGCCAAGCCTCGGCCATCGCCTTCAGCTCGCCCATGTCCTTGCCCTGCACCGCCGAG
The DNA here is from genome assembly GCF_058790795.1 of Brevundimonas sp. EU05-FHT14B07. Classification (NCBI taxonomy): domain Bacteria; kingdom Pseudomonadati; phylum Pseudomonadota; class Alphaproteobacteria; order Caulobacterales; family Caulobacteraceae; genus Brevundimonas; species Brevundimonas sp. EU05-FHT14B07. The sequence goes on along the minus strand of NZ_JBYTCZ010000002.1, from coordinate 600,935 downwards.
CCGAAGCCGAACCAGCCGGGCAGCATGACCCGGCTCTGCGACCAGCTGAACACCCAGGGAATGGCCCGCAGATCCTCGATCCGGGTCGAGGCGGTGCGCGACGACGGGCGCGAGCCGATCTTCAGATCGGCGATCTCGGCTATGGGGGTGGCGGCGCGGTAGTAGTCGACGAAGCCGTCGGTCTCATAGACCAGCTTGCGATAGGCGGCCATTGATCGCGCCGACAGGTCCGACAGGGTCGCGCCATGTTCGGCGGTGAAGGCGTGATCCGTCCCCTTGCCCAGCGAGGCCAGCATGGCGCCGCAGGTCAGGGCGTCCAGATTGCGAAGCGCGATCTCCGGCTCGCCGTATTTGTTGGCGATGACCTCGCCTTGTTCGGTGGTGCGGATGCGGCCCTGGACCGTGCCTTCGGGTTGGGCCAGGACGCCAGCGAAGGACGAGCCGCCGCCACGCCCGACCGTGCCGCCGCGTCCATGGAACAGTTGCAGCTTCAGCCCATGCTTGTGCGTCACCTCGACCAGGGCGCGCGAGGCCTCGTGCAACTCCCATCCCGAGGTCAGGTAGGAGCCGTCTTTGTTGGAGTCCGAATAGCCGATCATCACCTCCTGCACCCCGCGCGCCTTGGCGACGGCGAGGGCCGACGGCTCCTGCAACAGCCGCTCCAGGGTGGGGCGCGCGGCGCGAAGGTCTTCGATGGTCTCGAACAGAGGCGCGGCCTGGATAGGACAGGCGGCGGGGTCTTCGGGTCGGTAGAGACCGACCTCCTTGAGCAGCAGATAGACTTCCAGCAGGTCGGAAGCCGCATCCGTCTTGGACACGATATGGGTGCGGATCGCCTGGGCGCCGAAGGCGGCGAGCGCGGTCGCCGCCGCCTGAAGGATGGCGCGTTCCTTCAGCGTTTCCGGCTCATAGTCGGCATAGGGGCTGAACAGCAGGCGCGACGAGGCCAGTTCGGCGCCCAGCACCTGCAGCCGGCCTTCTTCGTCCAGCGCCAGATAGTCGGACTGGACGCCTGCGACCTTCAGCAGGTCGGCGACGACGCGCTCGTGGACGTCGGCGTTCTGGCGCATGTCCAGTGTCGCCATATGGAAGCCGAACACCTCGACCGCCGTGATCAGATCGCTGAGCCGGTCGTCGGCGAAGACGCCGCCGTGGTGCGACACCAGGCTGTCGTGAAGCGTCTTCAGATCGGCCTCGAAGGCGTCGGGGCCGGGATAAGGTTCAGCCTGGACCGCGGGGCGACGGGGCGTTGGAGCGTCGCCCAGCTTCTCGTGCGTGGCGGCGAGGCGGGCATAGACGCCGGTCAGGGCGCGGCGATAGGGCTCGTCCGCGCGGTGGGGCGACGGATCATGGGCGGCGTCGGCCAGGGCCTGAAGCGCGGGCGACACCTGGGCCAGTTCGGCCGCGAGGCTGAGTTCGGCGCCCAAGGCGTGGACCTCGTCCAGATAGAAGGTCAGCACGGCCCGCGCCTGGGTGCGGAAGGCGGCGGCCATCACTGTGGCGTCCACGTTCGGATTGCCGTCGCGGTCGCCGCCGACCCAGGTGCCGACGCGCATGAAGGGCTTCAGCTCGGGCGCCTCCAGCAGCCGCCGCCAAGCCGACAACTGCTTGGGCGCCACGTGCAGGAAGATGCGGTCCAGGAAGGAGACTACGGTGTCGATCTCGTCCTGCACCACCAGGCCCTGGGTGCGGACCAAGCGCGTGGCCCACAGGATGACGATCTGGCGGCGCAGCGGTTCTGCGATGGTGTCGAGGGTGCAGGCGTCGCCGGCCTTGTCGCAGGCGTCCAGCAGGTCGGTGATGGCGGCGATGCGGTCGATGACGCTCTTGCGCCGGACCTCCGACGGGTGGGCGGTTAGGACGGGCGAAATCAGCGACTGATCCAGCAGAGCGCGCACGGCCTCGCGGCCCACGCCCTGATCGGCCAGACGCTTCAGCGCGCCTTCCGGCGTATCGGGCCGGGCGCCGGCTACGGCCTGGCTCTGGGCGCGACGACGGGTCGAACGGTCCTCGGCGATATTGGCCAGCAGCGAGAACAAGGCGAAGCCATGCGCCAGCCCGGCCGCCTGATCCACCGACATGGCGGTCAACAGCTTCTCCAGACGCTTGGCGGGGTGCGAGGCCGGGTCGCGGTGATAGGCGATCGAAGCCTGTCGCACCGCCTCGACATGGTCGAACAGGGCCTGACCGCCCTCGTCGCGGATGATGTCGCCCAGAATGCCGCCGAGCAGTCGGACCTCGTCACGCAGGGCGTCGTCGGCGGCGGGGCTCATCATCTCAAATATCCTGGGACGGCTTGGGGTCGGCGCGGGGAGGTCGGCATCTGGAAGGGCGAAGTCGCCCGCGTCAACGCACGATCCGTGACAGCCGCTCCCAGAAATCACCGCGTCGATCATGGTGAACCGCCCGTTAGGGTTTCTTAACCGACGGCGCGCGATGATGCGGGCGTAGGATTCCAGATCGGTTCCACTCTTGCCCATGTTCGCCAAACGCCAATCCGCACTCGCCGCCACCGCCGGGACCGCCCCGCGCGCCAAGGACGGCCCGAGCCTGAAACCTGTCGTCGACGCCCTGAAGAAGCCGCCGGTCGCGGCCGGTCTGGCAGGCTTGCTGCTGCTCAGCACCAGCGCCCTATTTTTGACGGTGCTGGGTGATCCCAAGGCGGGAACACCCTCGGCCCATGTCGCGCTGGAACGCGAGGCGGCCGCAGCGCCAGCGCCGGCGCCGACGGGCTTCGAAGCCTTCTCCATGGGCGCGATGGGGCTTTATCAAAATCTGGCGGGCGGCGCTGATCCGGCCGCAGGCGGCGACGCCGTCATCACCCTGCCGGACGGCGGCAGCGTCTCGGGTCAGGGCGCACCCATCACGGCGCCGGTCCACGCCGCCTCTCCGTTGGCCAAGGCCCCCATCGCCGGCCTGTCGCAGCCCGGATCCAACGGTCCCCTGCCGATGATCGCGCCCGACGGCCGCGTGCCGGCCCAGGCCTATGCTCGCCCGTTCCGTCCGAACGGCAAGCCGCGCGTGTCGCTGATCGTCGGCGGGCTGGGCCTGAACGCCGTCACCACCCGCGCGGCGATCGAACGCCTGCCGCCGGAGGTCACGCTCAGCTTCGTGCCCTATGCCGACAATCTGCAGGGCTGGATCGACCAGGCGCGCGCGCAGGGCCATGAGGTCATGCTGGAAATGCCGATGGAGCCGACCGGCTATCCCGACAACGACCCCGGCCCCTATACGCTGCTGGCCGACGGCGGCGCCGATGACGTGACCGCCAAGATGGACTGGCTGCTGAGCCGCGCCACCGGCTATTTCGGCGTGACCAACTATCTGGGCGACCGGTTCGCCGGGTCGGACACCGGCATGAACGCCTTCCTGAGCGTCCTGCGCCAGCGCGGCGTCGCCTTCCTCGACGACGGCTCGTTCCAGCGTCGACCGGGCGCCTGGGCGCGGGCCAGCGCGGATCGCGTCATCGACCGGACCCAGTCGCCCGCCGCCATCGTCGCCGCCCTGAATGGTCTGGAGGCCCAGGCCAAGCTGCGGGGCTCGGCCCTGGGGGCCGGTTTCAGCTATCCGGTGACGGTCGAGGCCGCCGCCCGCTGGACCGCCGGTCTGGAACAGCGCGGCCTGCAACTGGCGCCGGCCTCGTCCATGTCGATGCGGCCGGGGCGCTAGTGTCCGGTCTCGACGCCTACCGCCCCAATGTCGGGGTCGTGCTGTTCAATCGCGAGGGCCTGGTCTGGTACGGCCAGCGGCACGCCACGCCCGGTCCGCATAACTGGCAGTTCCCGCAGGGCGGCGTCGATGCGGGCGAGGATCTGGAGGCCGCCGCCCGCCGCGAACTGCACGAGGAGACCGGCGTCACCTCGATCGAACTGCTGGCGCGGACGGACGACTGGATCCTGTACGACTTCCCGCCCGAAGCCATGAACAACGCCAAGGCCTGGCGCGGTTTCAAGGGTCAGAAGCAGCAGTGGTTCGCCTTCCGCTTCACCGGCGACGAGGCCGAGATCAATCTGGCGGCCGACGACGAGGTCGAGTTCGACGCCTGGCGCTGGGGGCCGCTGTCGGACGCCTGCGACCTGATCGTGCCGTTCAAACGCCCGGCCTATGAACAGGTCGTCGCCGCCTTTTCGCACTTGGCGGCATAAAAAAGGGCGGCGCGAACGCCGCCCTTTCATAGTTCGCCGTGAAACGGCTTAGGCCGCTTCAGCCTTGTTCTCGGCCTGGCCTTCGATCAGCGGCTGGCCGGCGCCGATCTCGATACGGCGGGGCTTCAGCGCCTCGGGCAGTTCGCGCTTCAGCGAGATCGACAGCAGACCGTTGACCAGATTGGCGTCGTTGACGACGACATAGTCGGCTAGCTGGAAGCGGCGCTCGAAATCGCGCTCGGCCAAGCCGCGATGCAGATAGGTCTTCTGCGTCGCCGTATCGTCATTGGCGGTCTTGCGGCCGGTTACGGTGAGCAGGTTTTCCTTCACCTCGATGTTCAGCTCGTCGGGGCTGAAGCCAGCGACGGCGATCTCGATGCGATAGGCGTTCTCGCCCGTGGTCTCGATGTTGTAGGGGGGATAACCCGTGTCCTGGCTGGTCGCGCGCGAGGCGTTTTCCAGCAGATTGGCCAGACGGTCGAAGCCGACGGCCGAACGGTACAGCGGGGTGAAATCATAGGTACGCATCAGCATCCTCCTGAGGATCAGCAAGGTTGAGCCGCCCGGCGTTTTGGCCCGGACGGTAGGAGATCAGATCGACGACCCGAAATCGGCGCCGTCAGTCTGGAGAACCCGAAATCGGCGTCCTCGGAAGCAAAGATGGGAACCGGCGAAGCGGCGTCAAGGGCGCCGCCCGCACGATTTTGCTTGCGTCAAATCCGCCTGTGTCTCGTGAAGTTCATTTGCGCGGGCGGCCCGTCTGCCTATGGAGAACGACCTGAACCTGGAGCCCTCGATCATGCGCCTTGCCGTCTACGGCCTCGCCGCCGTCCTGCTGTCCGCCGCCCCCGCCCTGGCCCAACAGTCGCCCCAGACGCAAGGCGCGTGGACGCCGCCGCGCTCGGCCCTGTCCAGCGCCATGCCGACCTTCTCCGACGACACGGCCTTGCAGAGCGCCATAGCCGCCGAGACCCGCCCCGCCGCCGACCGGGCGCGCGACGTCTATCGTCATCCGTATGAATCCCTGACCTTCTGGGGCCTGACGCCGGGCATGACGGTGGTGGAGATCGAGCCGGGCGGCGCCAGTTGGTGGCGGCACATCCTTGAACCCTATGCGGCGGCGACCGGCGGGCGTTATGTGCCGGTCAATCGCCCGCTGGAAAGCATGGGCGTGGCGGACGGAACCGCCGACTTCATCCTGGTGGCCCGCGCCTTCCACAACTGGTCGCGTAATGACCGGACCCAGCCGTATCTGCAGGCCTTCTTCAAGGCCTTGAAGCCCGGCGGCGTACTGGCCGTCGAACAGCACCGCAGCGCGGAGGGGCTGAATGTCGCTGACGTCGCCTCCACCGGCTATGTGCCTGAAAGCTATGTGATCCATGAGGCGCGCAACGCCGGCTTCGTGCTGGAGGCGCGCAGCGAGCTGAACGCCAATCCCAAGGACGATCACGATCATCCGTTCGGCGTCTGGACCCTGCCGCCCATCCGCCAGTCGGCCGCGCGCAACGATCCGTCCGGCCGCACCCTGACGCCCGAGGAACGCGCCGCCTTCGACGCCATCGGCGAGAGCGATCGTATGACCCTGCGTTTCCGCAAGCCCGAATAGGCCGTCTTGCGTTTTGACCGGACCTGCGAACCCGATTAAGCCCAAGGCGTCAGGGTGCGTCGGACGCGGGTCCCGGCGTCCTGCGGAGGTTTTGAATGGCTGATCGTCTGGCGAGCGCGAGCGGATTGTCGCGTCGGTTTCTGCTGAGCGGCGCTGCGGCGCTGGGGCTGACCGGCGTGGCGGCTTGCGGGCGCAAGGACGAGGCCGCAAAGACGCCCGCTGCGCCGCCCACACCTGCCGGGCCGCCGGAAGGCTCGCTGGAATGGGCAGTTGAGGGATCTTGGCGCTCGGCCCAGGACAAGGCGCGCGACGCCTTCCGTCACCCTATGGAGACGCTGCGGTTCTTCGGACTTCAACCCAAGATGACGGTGGTGGAGTTCTGGCCCGGCAGCGGCTGGTACACCGAAATCCTGGCCCCCTATCTGGCCAAGGGTGCGGGAACCTATGTCGCCGCCCTGTTCCCCGAGGGACCGACCGCCGATCCGGCGCAGGCCGTGCTTAACACCGCCTTCCGCAAGCGATTCTCCAGCGACAAGAAGCTTTATGGCGAGCCGCAGTTTTCGGTCTTCGGCGCGGGGTCCGGTCCGGTGATCGCGGCGGGTACGGCCGAGATGTGCCTGTTCATGCGGACCCTGCATGGCTGGATGGCGGCAGGCATTGCGGAAAAGGCCTTCGCCGACGCCTTCGCCGCCCTGCGCCCCGGCGGCATCCTGGGCATCGAACAGCACCGGCTGGCCCCTGCGCAGGATCAGGATCCGGTCGCGGCCAACGGCTATGTGCAGGAAGCCTTCGTACGCCAGTTGGCGGCCGAGGCGGGCTTCGTCTTCGTCGAGGCGTCCGAGATCAACGCCAATCCGGAAGACACCAAGGACCACCCGTTCGGCGTCGACACCCTGGCGCCCACGCGCCTGACGGCGCCGCGCGGCGAACCGGCGGACCCCGCCTTCGACCGCTCCAAATATGACGCGATCGGCGAGAGCGATCGCATGACCTTGAAGTTCAGGAAGCCCGAGTGAACCGCGCCCAAGCCTTCGCCGCCAACGCCCCGTTGATGGGGGTTCCCGGCGCCGCCCCGCCGCCCGGCGGAAAGGGCGACTGGTTTCGCGGCGCGGGCGGAATGCGCCTGCGCGCCGGGCTGTGGAAGCCGTCTCATCTCGCTGCGGACAAGGTGCGCGGCACCGTGGTGCTCAGCCCCGGCCGCACCGAGCCGATCGAAAAATACTATGAGGTGATCGGCAACTTCCTGGCGCGCGGCTGGTGCGTGCTGACCCACGACTGGCGCGGTCAAGGGCTGTCGGCCCGCCTGTTGCCCGACCGGCTGAAGGGTCACGCCCGTGCGGTCGAGGAGTTTCTGGACGACTACAACCGCCTGCTGAACGCCTATGAAGACCAGTGCCCCAAGCCGTGGATCATGGTCGGCCATTCGATGGGCGCCTGTCTAAATCTCTTGTCGCTGGAAAGCGGCGAGGACCGGTTCGCCGGCGCGGTCCTGTCCAGCCCCATGCTGCGCATCAAGACCGGAAAACGGTCGATGTGGTCGGTCAAGCTGGTGGTGCGCTGGAACATCCGCCACGGCCAGGCCGGCGACTATATCCTGGGCGACCCCGACGATCCGTTCGACCACAACTTCGCCGAGGACGCCCTGACCTCGGACGAGGCCCGCTATGAGATGTGGCGTCAGCAGCTTTACGCCTGCCCGCACCTGGCCATCGGCGGTCCCACCTACGGCTGGCTGGCCTTTGCGCTGGACGCCGGCGAGCGCGCGCTGAAGCCCAAGGCCCTGAAGGCGGTCAAGGCGCCGGTCGTGATCGTTCAGGCCAGCGCCGACGACGTGGTGTGGAAACAGACCAACCAATGGGCCGCCAAACGCATCCCGCGCGGCCGCTACGTCGAGGTCGCCGGCGCCAAGCACGAGGTCATCATGGAGGCCGACGACCTGCGCGCCGTCTTCCTAAACGAATTCGACGCCATGGCCGATGTGGTCGCGCCTGCGGCGGACGCGCTCACCGATCCGTCGGCGAGGACTGCAGACGTGGCGGCGGTTTGATCGTTTAGGCGGCGGTTTCGGCACGCCAGCGTCGGTCGATCGTTTGGGTGACGCCGCATAGCTGCAGGAAGGCGACGGCGACGCCGGGGCCGGTCTCGGCCTTGACCAGCAGCGGCAGAACGATCCACTCGAGCGGGAAGCGCATGACCATCACGTCGTCGCTGGCGCGCAGGTGCGGGCAGTATTTCATCGAGCGATCGACGCAGCGGCGGTGCAGGGGCGCGATCGAGCCGGCGTCGATCATCACCCGGTCGTCGGCGATGTCGGCGCGAACCTGACCGCCGCGCGCCCTGAGCTGTCCGGCGCATCGTCGCGCGGCGATCTGGGTCCAGCGATCGCCCTCCTCAGTCGGCTCGCCGCACATCGGACACAGCATGCGCGCGACTGTCAGGCGCTGTCGGACCAGATGGTTCTTCGAATATTGCGGCTTGCCACTGCCGGGTGCGCTGGCCTGCATCAGGGCGAGACGCCCGCCGACGGTTCGGCACGGTGCGGCGCCCGTAATCTCTTCGCCGCTCCAGCTCGTGACCCAGGGCACATCGACGCCGACAACCAGTTTGGACAGCCCAGCCATCGATATCCGTCCCCTCAACCGTCCGCACCCTGACGCCGTCTCCCGACCTGCGTCAATATGCGCCAGGCGAGAGGTTCAGGCGGCCGCGCGTTTCAGCGTTACCAGGGCCTGATCGATCAGTCGCGCGTCGCCGACGGCCAGGATCTGGCCCCTGTCGTCCGGCGCTGCGCCGCGCCAGTTCACGACCTTGCCGCCCGCCGCCTCGATGACGGGCACGAGGGCCGACCAGTCCCAGGGCTTCAGACTGGTTTCGGCGACCAGATCCATCTTGCCCGCCGCCACCATGGCGTAGGCGTAGGCGTCGCAGCCCAGGCGCGCCAGGCGCGCGGTCGCACGGACCTGGGTCCAGGCGCCCAGTTCCGCGCCGTTGAAGATGTCGGGGTCCGTGGTCGAGATGACGGCGTCGGTCAGCGTCTCGCAGGACCGCACGGCCAGCGGCGTCTCGACATCGCCGCTCAACAGGCGCGCGCCGGACGGACCCCCGATGAAGATTTCGTCCAGATAGGGCTGGGCGATGACGCCAACGGTCGGCTTGCCTGCCGTGCGAAGGGCGATCAGCGTGGTCCACAGCGGCAGGCCCGAGATGAAGGCGCGCGTGCCGTCGATGGGATCCAGCACCCAGACGTGCTCGGCGTCCGGACGATCCTCGCCATACTCCTCGCCGATGACGCCGTGGTCGGGATAGCGGGCGGCGATCAGGCGGCGGATGGCGGCCTCGGCCTGTTTGTCGGCTTCTGTGACGGGATCGAAGCCGGCCGCGCCACCCTTGTCTTCATGCCCGATGTCTGAGCGGAAAAAGGGCAGGGTCACGCGCGCGGCTTCGCGCGCCAGTTCGATGGCGAAGGCTTCGTATTCAGTCATGGGCCTCCCTTACCGCGCTTTCGTCGGCATGGGCGCCCCTTGAGACGTGCAGATCGGGGAGACGCGCAGATCAGGCGGCGGCCGCGTCGCCCGCATGCAGGGACTTGGCCAGATCCAGCAAACGCCGGCGGGGCCGTTCGTCCAGCTGATAGTAGGCCTGGATCAGATCCAGCGTTTCCTTGCGCGAAAAGACTTCGCCGCCCTTGGGCGCCGGCGCGTCGGCGTCCATTGCCTCGGCCAAGCCATCGTAGAAATAGGCGACGGGAGTTTCGAGCGCCTCGGCCAACTGCCACAGGCGCGCGGCGGAGATGCGGTTGGCGCCGCATTCGTACTTCTGGATCTGCTGAAAGCGGATGCCGACCTGAACGGCCAACTGCTGCTGGGTCAGGCCCAGCAGGCGGCGACGGCGGCGCAGGCGGCGGCCCAGATGAAGGTCGATGTCGTCGGCCATGACGGTGATCCTCGTCTCAACGTCTGTCCCGATGCGGGACGACACACGTCGATCACGGCAATCGCCGTGCCGGATCGCGCCTGACGCGAATTCGGCCTTATTGCGGCGAGGTTGGAACGAGGACGCAACCGTATGGCCCTAGCCGCATTTACTGCAACAGCTTGGCTTTTAAAGGAAGGAACCACAGCATGGGTCTCGGAATCATTGGTTGGCTCGTCATCGGCATCGTCGCCGGCTGGCTGGCTGAAAAGGTCATGGGTCGCAATCACGGCCTGCTGACGAACCTGATCGTCGGCGTCATCGGCGCTCTGCTCGGCGGCTTCATCTCGAACAACGTCTTCGGCACGCCGGTTGGCGGCTTCAACTTCGTCACCCTGATCGTGGCGTTCCTGGGCGCCTGCCTGCTGCTGTTCCTTCTGGGACTGGTCAAGCGTCGCGCTTGATCCGACAGTCGGTCGATAAGGAAAAGGGCGGCTCTTACGAGCCGCCCTTTTTGCTGCGCCACTGTCCGCTGGGTTGCGGGCAGTTGAAAGGGCGGCCGGGAAACCCGGCCGCCCTTGGTCATTCAGCCCGAGAGGCTGTCTTACTGCGGCTCGGTCGGAGCCGGCGTCGCGCTGTCCGGAGCCGGGGTCGCGGGTTCGGTGGTCGCCGGATCGGTCGGCTCAGTCGCAGGCTCCGCGGTCGGCGCGGGCACGGCGGCCGGATCAGCGGCGGGGGCCGCCGGAGCGCCGGCGATCGGAGCGGCGGCGTCGAACTCGGCCTTGGTGTAGGCCACCACGACGCCGGTTCCTTCCTGACGGATGCCGCTAAGCGGCACGGCGCGAAGCTGGCCGTCGGCGCCGCGAACGGTGAGTTCCTGCTTGCCTTCGGCGTTGTTCTGAACGCCTTCCAGCTTGCCCAGCTCGCCATCAGGACCGGAAACGCTCGATCCGGGGTTCAGCGACAGCGATTGCTGCGAGGACGCAGCGGCGGCAGGCGCGGCGGCGGGAGCGGGCGTGGTTTGTTGCGCCAGAGCCGGCGCGACGGTCATGAAAGCGGCGGCGGCGCCAGCCAGAAGAGCGGTCTTGATATTCATGGGTCATCCCCAGTTGCACGGGCCCGACGCCCGCACCCCTATATACTCGCTCTGTTACGGATTGTTTCGTGTGCCCCGAAATGACCTTGGCAGCGCCCCGGATGGACGATTCTTGGTCTATGTTCGGGCGATCCGCGATTCGAGAGGCCACGTTTGTCCAGCCGCCCCCGGCACACATCCGGTCTGATCCGCCGACTGGCGGGCCTGGCCTTCGAACTGACGCCTCAGATCTTTGCGGTGCTGGCCTTTGGCGCAGGCGCGCTGATGCTGGCCTCTGCGGTGACGCCCGAGTTCGACAGCCGGCTGCGTCAGCTGACAGGTGTCGTCTCTCCGATCCTGATCGATCTGTCGCACTTTGTCGGCAGCATCGCCGGATTTCTGCTTCTGCTCTTGTCGGCGGGTCTATGGCGGCGTCGACGCGGCGCCTATTGGGCCGCCCTGCTGGTCCTGGCGGCCGGGGCGGTGTTTTCGGTGCTGAAGGGTCTGGATTGGGAACAGGCGACGGATCTGCTGGTCGTCGCCGCGCTTCTGGCGCCGTGCCGCACGGCCTTCAATCGGCGCTCGCGGCTCAGCGAGCCGCTACGGCCCAGCTGGCTGTTGCTGCTGACGGCGGTGGTGGCGGCCATGCTGTGGCTGGGCTTCTTCGCCTATCGCGACGTCGCCTATAATGACGAGCTGTGGTGGCGCTTCCTGAGTGATCGCCAGGCGTCCGGCTTCCTGCGGGCCGGGCTGGTTCTGGCGATCCTGACGCTGGTGGTGGCCGGCCGCTCGCTATTGAGCTCACCCGGCGCCCACAGTCACGGCCCGGCCAGCAAGGCCGACATCGATCGCGCGCTCCAGGCGCTGCAGACCGCCGATACGGCCACGCCCGAGGCCTGGCTGGCCATGCTGGGCGACAAGGCGCTGATGTTCAGCCCGTCGGGTTCCAGCTTCCTGGCCTATCGCGTGCGGGGGCGGCGCTGGATCGCCATGGGCGAACCGGCAGGGCTCAAGAGCGAACGGCTGGAGTTGCTGTGGTCCTTCGCCGAGATGGCCGACAGCTACGGCGGGGCAGCGGTCTTCTATTCGGTCAGCGAAGAGGTGCTGGGCGATCTTGCGACCATGGGGCTGGCGGTGCGCAAGGTCGGCGAGACGGCCGTGATCGACGCCCACCGCTTCTCCATCGAGGGCAAGGGCAAGCAGAACCTTCGCACAGCTATCAATCGCGCCGAGCGTGAAGGCTCCTCGTTCGAGGTTCTTCCGTTCGGTTCGGCCGCAGCGATCGCGGACGAGCTGCGCGAGATTTCGGACGCCTGGCTGGCCATACACGAGGGCTCGGAGAAATCCTTCTCCTTGGGGCGCTTCGACGTCGACTATCTGGACCTGACGCCGCTGGCGGTGGTCAAGGAGGGCGGCCGCATCGTCGCCTTCGCCAATCTGCTGACCTCGCCGGACGAAGCGGCGGTGGATCTGATGCGCCATCGGCCGGACGCGCCGCATGGGGTGATGGACTATCTGTTCATTCGCTGCGCCCAGTGGGCCAAGGCGGAAGGCCTGGCCAGCTTCGATCTGGGCATGGCCCCGCTGGCTGGGCTGGAGGATCGTCGCATCGCGCCGGTCTTCGCTCGCGTCGGCGCCCTGGTGTTCGAAGAGGGCGGGGCGCTCTATGGCTTCCAGGGTCTGCGCAGCTACAAGGCCAAGTTCGGCCCGGACTGGCGCTCGCGCTTCATCGCAGCGCCGGTTTCGACGCCGCTGCCGCTGGCCTTGCTGGACGTCGCTCTGCTGACCAGCGGCGGCTGGCTGGGAATGCTGGGGCTGAAGAAGGCCTAAGTCAGCAGCGCCTTCAGCACGCCGTCCAGCACCGGGCGGCCGCGCTCGGTGGCGATCAGTCGCTCGGCCTTCAGCATCAGGAACCCGTCGGCGATCAGGTCCGCGACCGGCGCGCGTTCTGCCGACAGGCCGAGCGCCGACAGCAGGGCGATAGGCGCGCCTTCGGTGGTGCGCAGGGCCAGCAGCAGCCGTTCTTCGGCGGCGTCGGCCGCAGTCTGGGCATCGCGCTCGGACCAAGGCGTGCGGCCCGAAACGCCCGCCACATAGTCGGCGATGCGTCGGTGGGCGACGGTCGCGGTCCTGACGCCGTCCAGCGTCAGCCGGCCATGGGCGCCGGGGCCAAGTCCCAGATAGTCGCCGCCGCGCCAGACATGCAGATTGTGCGACGACCGGGCGGCGGGACCGCGCGCGTGGTTGGACACCTCATAGGCTTCGAAGCCGGCGGCCGAAAGGATATCTTGGGTGGTTTCGTAGAGGGATGCGGCCCGGTCCTCATCCGGCGGGGTCAAGGTTCCGCGTACGAAGGCCCGGCCAAAGGCGGTCGTCGGCTCTATGGTCAGCTGGTAGGGCGAGACGTGTTCGAAACCGAGCGCCAGCGCCGCCGTCAGTTCGGCGGCCCAATCTTCAGGCGTCTGGTCCGGTCGGGCGTAGATCAGGTCGATGGACAGACGGTCGAAGGCGCGGCGGGCCAGATCGACCGCGCGCAGGGCCTCGGCCGCCGAATGGTCGCGACCCAGAAAACGCAGGGCGGCGTCGTCCAGCGCCTGAACGCCCATCGACAGGCGGTTGATTCCGGCGTCGGCCAGGGCGGCGAACCGGCCGGCCTCGGCGTCCGTGGGATTGGCCTCCAGCGTGATCTCGATGTCGCCGGCGGGCGGGAACAAGTCGCGGGCCGCCGCCACGATTCGCGCGACGGCGTCGGGCGCCATCAGCGACGGCGTGCCACCGCCGAAGAAGATCGAGGCCAGGCGACGCGGACCTGTCAAATCTCTCTGGGCGCGCAGATCGGTCAGGATCGCCTCGACCAGCCCGGCCTGTTCCTCGGTGCGCCCGCGATCGCGCACGACGTTGAAGTCGCAGTAGGGGCAGATGCGCGCGCAATAGGGCCAGTGGACGTAGAGGCCGATGTCCGATCCCGGATCAAGAGGATCAGTCAATCAGGGCCGCTCTCAGCTTGGCGAAGGCGACGGTGCGGTGGCTGATGGCGTCCTTGGCCGCCGGCTCCATCTCGCCAAAGGTCCGGTCGCCGCCAGTCGGAATGAAAAGCGGGTCGTAACCAAACCCCCGATCCCCGCGTGGGGGGAAGGTCAGCTGGCCGTGAACCTCGCCCTGCACCACCACACAGGGGCCGTCCGGCCAGGCGACCGCCAGAGCCGAGGTGAACCAGGCGGTGCGGTCCGTCGCGCCGATCTCTTCCAGCCGCTCCTCGACCTTCTTCATGGCGACGGCGAAATCCTTGCCCGGCCCGGCCCAGCGCGCAGAGAAGATGCCCGGCGCGCCATCCAGCGCCGCGACCGACAGGCCGGAATCGTCGGCCAGCGAAACCTCGCCCGACAGTTCCGCCGCGTGGCGCGCCTTCAGCATGGCGTTGCCGGTGAAGGTGCTCTCCGTTTCGTCGGGTTCGGGCAGGTTCAGCTGGCCGGCGGTGACGAGTTCGTAATTTCCGCCGAGTAGCGCCGAGATTTCGGGAACCTTACCGGCGTTATGCGTCGCCACGACGATCCGCATCCCTTTGATAAGCTTGAGATTCATCGTCGATCACACTCCTGAAACAGTCTATTGCCAAAGTTTAATATCGTTAAACGATATGTAACGTGCCTTTTTCGCCCGCACGGCCTATCTATTGATCGTCAGGAACGAGGTCGCAGCGTTCAGGACTTCCGGAAAACCGGGAACGATCATGCGGCTAACAAATCCAAACGGCGATAATCGCCTAAACAAGAAAGACGGAGAACCACAATGCATACGATGAACACCTCGATGTGGCTCGACAAGGTCGGCGCTGCTTTTGTCAGCACCGTTCTGATCGCCGCCCTGCCCACCGCCCTGGTCGTCACCCTGTTCCAAGCCCTTTGATCCCTCTCTTTTCGATCACTGGAGCTTTGACGACCTGCATGAAGACCGCGATGTATAGAGCCGCGCGCGGGTTCGCCGGACCCCGCGTGGCCATCGCCCCGCCTTCCCCGGCTTGAGATCAAAAAGACCATGCGCCTGCCCCTGCCGCCGAATCCGCTGAAGCGAGGCGAGGCAAGCGTTCCGAACTGGCTGGGCGCGCCGATCAAGGCGCTCGGCCCGGGTTCGGTGTCCAGCGTGTTGAAGGTGGTTCTGGACGTCGCCTATATCCTTCTCTGGCTGATCACCGGCGTGCTGCTGCTGCTGGTCATCGCCGCGATCTTCATTCCCCTGGACAATGTGAACATCACCGTCAGCGGGGATTCCGGCGGCAAGCAACTGCCGCTGACGCGCACCCTGCTGCTATTCGGTTTGGGCGCCGCGACCGCCTATTTCGGCGGGTTCATGCTGATCCTGCGCAGCCTGCGCCGCATCATCCGCACCCTGACCATGGGCGACCCGTTCCAGCCCGATAATGTGCGCCGTCTGCGCCAGATCGGCCTGACCCTGGCGGTCGTAACCGGCGGCGTCTGGGTGGCTCAAGGCTTCGTCGCCAAGCGGCTGGCGCCCGGCGTCATGGATCCGCAGGGCTTTGGCGAACTGCTGACGCCCATCTTTTCCGTGCTTATCGTCTTCGTGCTGGCGGAGGTGTTCCGCGAAGGCGCGCGCCTGCGTCGCGAATCCGAACTGACGATCTGAGCCGTTTCGAAGTAGGATTTCCGCATGGCCATCCGCGTCCAGCTCGACCGCGTTCTCGTGGAACGCCGCATGTCGTTGACCGAACTCGCCGACCGGGTCGGGGTGACGGTGGCGAACCTGTCGATCCTGAAGACCGGCAAGGCGCGCGCGGTGCGGTTCTCGACCCTGGACGCCCTGTGCCGCGAGCTGGACTGCCAGCCCGGTGACTTGCTGGCGCACGAGCCTGGTCCCGGCGACACCATCGAGGACGACGGCGAGGCATGAGGCGAAAGGGCCCGAGCCGTGACGAAAACGGACTGACGCCCGAAGACCGTCGCATCTGGACCCGCGTGGCCGGATCGGTCGTGACGCCGAGGACGCGCAAGGCAGTCCGCGTCACGCCCGGCGCCGAAACGCCGCCCGAGATCGTGGTGACGCCGATCGAGCGCCCGCGCCCCCTGATCAAGGCGTCTCCCAAACGCACCGCTGTCGCGCCGCCGGCGGAAAAGCGACCCTCGCCGAACAAGCCCAAGTCCGCGCCCGAGGATCTGGAGCCGCGCCGCAAGCAGCGGCTGTCGCGCGAACGCGATCCCATCGAGGCGCGCATCGACCTGCATGGCTTTGGCCGGTTCGAGGCTGAGGATCAGCTTCGAGGCTTCTTGAGATACTGCCAGGCGCGCGGAATGCGGGCGGTGCTGGTCATCACCGGACAGGGTCGGATGGGCGGCGGGGTGATCCGCTCGGCCTTTGCGGAATGGATGCATTCGCCCGCACTGCGCGGCGTGGTGTCGGGCTTCACCATCGCCCACCAGAAGCACGGCGGAAACGGCGCCTTCTACGTCACCCTGAAACGCCGGACCTGACGCTCACGAAAAAGGCCGGACCCGCGCTGGCGGACCCGGCCTTTCGAACAGCGGCTTTGCTCTGTCCTATTTGGCGGCGATGGCGCCGGCCAGGATCACGTCGATCTGCTTGCCCATATGGTCCGACAGGGCCTGCGCGTCCCATTCGTCATAGGCGGCGCGGCGGTAGTTCGACAGATAGGCGTCCCAGATCAGCTCGACCAGCAGACGGCTGTCGGCGTCCTTGGACAGTTCGCCCTTGGCCACCGCATCCTGAAGGATGTTGCTGATGGCGAGCAGCAGGTTCTTGGTCGCGGCGCGGGCGCGCATTTCGGCGGCCAGGGGCTGGAACCACGAGCGGGCGACGATGGCCTGGAACAGGGGCAGTTGGTCCAGCGACGAGTGATAGCCGGCGCTCAGCGCGCTGACGAGGCGCTGGCGGACGGGCTCGCCTTCAGGCGCCGCGGCCTCGACCACCTCGGCCAGACGCGTCATGTCCTCGGTCAGGACGGCTTCGAACAGCTCGGCCTTGTCCTGGAAGTTGGCGAAGACGGCGCCGGTGGACATGCCCGCGCCCTTGGCGATGTCGCGGATCGTGGCGGGCTCATAGCCGCGCTCGGCGAAGAGCGAGCGGGCGGCGTCCAGAACCTTTTGTCGCGTGCGGATCTTGGCGGCCTGGCGGCGGTTCAAGCGGGGCTCGACAGCGAGGGAGGCGACGGTATCTGTCATATAATCAGGCTTTTACTCTACTTTCGGTCTCTGGTCGGGGCGAGCCCGGCATCGACCTCGAATGAATGTCTGAGCCCTTGGATCGAACCGAAAGGGCGCTTCTGCTCCGCAGATGCAGTCATGGAGAGGCGCGCTTGCATCACGGAACCATGACGAAAATGGGTCCGGCGACGGTCTGTAAGGGGCTTCCCTTACTCCGGCGCGGGGTCGATCCGCGCCGAGCGTAGCGTGCGGCGCAGCGCGCGGCTGGGCCGATTGCGACGCTCGATCGGGATGGCCGACTGGAACGCCTTGCGAAACTGATCGCGACGTTCGTGGACCGAGGCGAGCACTAGGCCCATGGGCACGCCCAGATCGACCAGGGTGTTTTCGGCGAGCTGCAGACTGGCCTCGGTCGTCTCCGGCACGGCGTCGGTGACGCCCAGTCCATACAGCCGAATGGCGTGCTGGTCGTCGCGAGCGCGGGCGATCAGGATCAGGTCGTCGCGCATCGACCGCGCCGTGGTGACGACTTCGTCCACCTTGGTCGGCGCGTCCATGGTGACGATCAAGGCGCGGGTGGACTGGACGCCGCAGTGCTGGAGCATCTCGCGCCGCCCCGCATCGCCATAGAAGACATCGAATCCGTCACGTCGGCCCTTAGCGACGGCGCCCGCATCGGTGTCCAGGGCGATGAAGGGCTGATCGTGCGCCTTCAGCATTTCCCCGATCAACCGGCCGACGCGCCCGAAGCCGACGATGATGACCGCGCCGTCGGCCGCCTCCAGCTTTGGAAGCTCGACAGGCTGGCCTACGGCGGACGACTTGCGCGCCAGCTTCTGACCCAGCAGGGCGAGCAGGGGGATCGAAAAGATGCTGACGGTCGCCGACAGGGCCACGGTGTTGGTCAGCTGCGGCGGCGCGAGGCCTTCGACCAGGCCGGTGGCGAAGACCACGAAGGCGAACTCGCCCGCCGGCGCCAGAACGAGCGCCGTCTCCAGCGCCGGGCGGGCGCCCAGGCCCCAGAAACGCGCCAGGCTGAAAATGACGCCGGTCTTCAGGACCGTGAGGGCCAGGGCCAGGCCGAAGACGCCGACCGGATCGGCGGCGATGGCGTCCAGGTCCAGACCCAGGCCGACGCCGACGAAGAAGACGCCCAGCAGAAGCCCCTTGAACGGTTCGATGGAAACCTCGACTTCGCGCCGGAACTCTGTCTCGGCCAGCAGCACGCCGGCCAGAAGCGCGCCGATGCTCATCGACAGGCCGCTGGCCTGGGCGGCGAGACCGGCCCCGACCACCACCAGCAGGGAGGCGGCGACGAACAGTTCCCCGCCTTGGTCGGCCTTGCGCGCCTTGGCCACCGATCGGAACATCGGCCGCAGCACCACGCGTCCCAGCAGCACCATCAGACCCAGGCCGATGGCGGCCGGAACCAGGGTGAACAGGGCGCGACCCAGAATGGCCGGATCCAGCGCGCCGCCCTGCTGGGCTAGCGCCGCCAGGACGGTGACGGTGATCAGGATCGGGGCGACCGACAGATCCTGAGCCAGCAGGATGGCGAAGGTGGAACGGCCGACCGTCCCCTTCAACCGCCCTCGCTCGGCCAGTACGGGCATGACCACGGCCGTCGAGGATAGGGCGAGGCCCATGCCCAACACGACGGCGCTGGCCAAGGTCTGTCCCATCAGCATGAAGCCGCCCGCCAGCACGGCGGTGCAGACGACGACCTGCATCAGCCCCAGGCCGAACACGAGCCGACGCATGGCGCGCAGCCGCTCCCACGACAGCTCCAGACCGATCATGAACAACAGGAAGGCGACGCCCAGTTCCGACAGCTGCGCCAGTTGGCCCGGATCGCCGATGGTCAGCCACGACAGCCAGGGCAGGCTTTGCGCGAACCGGCCCAGGCCGTCCGGTCCCAGCAAAACGCCCGCAGCGAGGAAGCCCAGGACGGGGCTGACCTTGAGCCGATTGACCAGGGGCACGATGACGCCGGCGGCCGCCAGAAAGACCACCAGATCCTTATAGTCACCGCCCTGACCGTGCATCCGCCCTCCTCGCGTCGGCGTATCTGACCCTGATCCCGGCGCTGTGGCGAGAGGCCGCATCGGAATCATGAACTTTTTTTAAGGCGACACCCCCCCTCGCCGGACTAGGGTCTGCGCCGAACCATCCAAATGCCGGGTGGGAACAGGGACATAGTGATGAAACGTCTGCTTATCGGGGCCGCCGTCGGCGCCCTTCTTCTGCCCGCCAGCTCGGTTCTGGCTCAGGATATCGGTCACGACCACGCCTGCATCGACGACGCCTGCACCATCGTTTCGCTGTTCTCGGGCGAAGAGACGGCAGCCGGTTGGCAGGGCGCCGACGCGCCCCGCTACGGAACCTGGGGCTTCGACATGGCCGGCCGTGACACCTCGGTGAAGCCGGGCGATGACTTCTTCCAGTACGCCAACGGCAAGGCGCTGGAAAAGCTGGTCATTCCGTCGGACCGCACCAGCTATGGCTCGTTCGCCTTGCTGCGCGAACTGTCGGACAACCGCATGAAGGAACTGGTGCTGGGCCTGGCCAACCGCACCGATCTGGCGCCCGGATCGGATGAGGCCAAGGTCGCCGACGCCTATCGCTCCTACATCGACGAGGCGCGCATCGAGCAGTTGGACGCCCAGCCGCTGCAGCCCTATCTGGCCGCGATCCGCGCCGCCGACAGCCACGACAAGATGGCCGTCTATATGGGCCAGACGGCCGGCCGCTTCGGCTCGTCCTTCTTCGGCACCGGCATCACGATCGATTCCAAGCAACCGACCCGCTACGTCGTCTCGACGGGCCAGTCGGGCATCGGCCTGCCGAACCGCGACTATTATCTGGACGCCCGTTTCGCCGACAAGAAAGAGAAGTATCAGGCCTATGTCGGCCGGATGCTGGAGATGATCGGCTGGACCAACCCGACCGAGACCGCCGCCCAGATCGTCGCGCTGGAAACCAAGATCGCCGAGGCCCACTGGACCCCGGTGGAGAACCGCAACCGCGACCGGACCTATAACGAGTTCACCATCGCTAAACTGGCCGAGGACGCGCCGGGCTTCGCCTGGCAGGCCTACTACGATGCGGCCAAGCTGGGCGGCGTGCCGCGCCTGATCGTGCGCCAGGACACGGCCATGCCCAAGATCGCGGCCATCTACGCCGAGACGCCGGTCGAACTGCTGCAGGCTTGGCAGGCCTTCCACACCGCCGACGACATGGCGCCGCTGATGTCCAAACGCTTCGCCGACGCACAGTGGGAGTTCCGTTCGCGCGATCTGTCGGGTCAGCCTGAGCAGCGCACCCGCGAAAAGCGCGCGATCTCCTTCGCCGAAGGATCGCTGGGCGAGGCCACGGGCCGGCTCTACGTCGCCCAGTATTTCCCGGCCGAATCCAAGGCCAAGATGGAAGAGCTGGTCGCCAATTTGCGCACCGCCCTGTCGCACCGGATCGACAACCTGACCTGGATGGGGACCGAGACCAAGGCGGCGGCGCAGGAGAAGCTGCGCAAGTTCACCGTCAAGATTGGCTATCCCGACAAGTGGCGCGACTACTCCGGCCTGGACATTCGTGCGAACGACCTGGTCGGCAATGCCGAACGCCGCGGCCTGTTCGAGTGGAACTATGATCTGGCCCGTCTGAACGAGCCGGTCGACAAGTCGGAGTGGGGAATGACCCCGCAGACGGTGAACGCCTACTATAACTCGGCCAACAACGAGATCGTCTTCCCGGCCGCCATCCTGCAACCGCCCTTCTTCGATCCAAATGGCGATGCGGCGGTCAACTATGGCGGCATCGGCGGCGTGATCGGGCACGAGATCGGCCACGGCTTCGACGACCAGGGCTCCAAGTCCGATGGTGACGGCGTGCTGCGCAACTGGTGGACGCCGGAAGACAAGGCCAACTTCGAGGCCCTGACGGCGCGTCTGGGCGCGCAATATGCGACCTACGAGCCAATCGCCGGCTATCACATCAACCCTGGCCTGACGATGGGCGAGAACATCGGTGACGCGTCTGGCGTGGCCGTCGGTCTTGAGGCCTATCACCTGTCGCTGAACGGTCAGCCGGCGCCGGTTCTGGACGGCGCGACCGGTGACCAGCGCTTCTTCTACGGCTGGGCTCAGGTCTGGCAGTCGAAGTACCGCGACGAGGCGCTGAAGCAGCAGGTCGCCACCGACCCGCACTCGGCCGCCCAGTTCCGCGTCATCGGCCCGCTGCGCAACGTCGACGCCTGGTACGACGCCTTTGACGTTCAGCCGGGCACGAAATACTATCTGACGCCCGAGGAACGCGTCCGCCTCTGGTAGGGCGACGCTTGTTCGAGAATGGAAAGGCCGGGGTTCGCCCCGGCCTTTTTCATATCGAGACCGGGCTGCTTAATTTCGACGCCGTATCGAGAATTTATTGAGGTTTCATGGGCGTTTGTCTGGGCGCCAGACGCGAAAAAGCCCGCTGCGGGGGATACATCGCAGCGGGCTTTCGCGCTCTTTAAAGAGCGGACGTTTCCTCCCCGAAACGCCTTCGAGTGCTGCGCGCTTGAGCAACGCTTGCCCTCGAGTGAGGTCATTTGACGCAAGGGCCGGTCGGTCGTCAACGGCCGGTTTCACAAGAGTCGAACTTTCTTCGACTTATCACTGATAACCCATTTCAGGGACGGGTCATTATCGAAGCTTATTCGATAATGGACTTTATGGCGGCGACCAGGCCTTCGCGGGCGATCTTCATCTGGCCGGGGCGGTCGGCCTTCCAGGCGTCGTTGTCCGTGATGGCGGCGGCGGCGGCGCGGCCGGCGTCCAGATCCTTGATCGTGACCTCGCCGGCGGCGATCTCGTCTCCGCCCAGGATGACGACAGCCGGGGCGCCGCGCCGGTCGGCGTATTTCATCTGCGCCTTCATGCCGGCGCGACCCAGATAGAGCTCGGCGGCGATCCCGGCGGCGCGCAGTTCGGCGACGGCGGTCAGATAACGAGCCATGTCGTCCTCGGAGAAGACGATGACGACCACGGGGCCGCGCACGGCGTCCTCGGCTCCACGTCCCGCCGCGCGCAGGGCCGAGGCCAGACGCGAGACGCCGAAAGAGAAGCCGGTCGCCGGCGTGCTCTGACCGGTGAAGCGGGCGACCAGATCGTCATAGCGGCCGCCGCCGCCGATCGAGCCGAAGCGGACGGGACGACCCTTGTCGTCAACCGTGTCGAGCAGCAGCTCGGCCTCGAACACGGCGCCGGTGTAATATTCCAGGCCGCGCACGATGGTCGGATCGAACTTCACGGCGTCCTGACCGACCGACATGGCCGCCAGCGCCCGGTCTATGGCGGCCAGTTCGTTCAGCGCCGCCTCGCCCGCCGCGCCGAGGTCGCCGGAGCGCGCGACGGCGTCCAGCGTCTCGGCCCGCGACAGGCCAGGGGTATTGGCCGAGGCCAGAAACGCCTCAATGGCGGCCGTGACCTTGGCGGGCAGCTGGGCGCCCTTGGTGTAGTCGCCCGAGTCGTCCAGACGCCCTTCACCCAGCAGCTGGACCACGCCCTCCCAGCCCAGGCGGTCGAACTTGTCGATGGCGCGAAGCGCCGTCAGTCGCTGACCGGCCTCGGTCACGCCGCCGGCGTCGAACAGCCCGTCGAACAGCTTGCGGTTCGAAACGCGGATCTGGGCCTGGCCGGCGTCCAGCCCGGCGGCGCGCAGGCCTTCGCAGCCCATGGCGATGATTTCGGCGTCGGCCTCGGGCCGGTCCGAGCCGACGGTGTCGGCGTCGCATTGCCAGAACTCGCGGAAGCGGCCGGGGCCGGGCTTTTCATTGCGCCAGACGGGACCGTAGGCATAGCGGCGGAACGGCTTGGGCAGGGTCTCCCAAGTCTGGGCCGCGAATCGGGCCAGGGGCGCGGTATGATCGTAGCGCAGGGCCATCCATTCGCCCGGCTCGTCTGATCCGGCGTCGTCCTGTAGTGCGAAGACGCCCTCGTTCGGCCGATCGGCGTCGGGCAGGAACTTGCCCAGCGCATCGGCATATTCGAAGGCTGGCGTCTCCAGCGGCTCGAAGCCCCAGCGCTCGTAAACCTCGGACACGCGCGCGACGATGCGCCGCTCGGCGGTCAGGTCGCGGCCGCGCTTGTCGGCGAAGCCGCGCGGGTTGCGGGCGAGGGGGCGGGGAGGCGCGGCGTCGGTCATGGCGCGCGCTTAAGCCAAGGGGGGATCGATCGCAAATTCTCCCATCAAGGCGGTGCAGGCGTCGTGGCCTCCTGCGTCGCACAATGTTTTGTTCCTAAAGGCAAAATGTCGAGTTCGAAGGAACCGAAAGGGGCAATGTTTCGTTGATGGCGCATGACGCCCCACGCCCTTCTCGTTCCGCGCACATGCAACACCTCCGATCGCCGCACGATCCGGTGGTGGGAGTGCGAACTGATCGATGACGCCGGATCGCGTCGCTTGCAGAACCAGGCCTTCTTCTCGATCCGTGAAGCCCGGTCCTGGGCGTCGGCGCAGGGCTATCCCGTCAGCGACGACGCCGCCGCTGCGGCCGAGCTTTGATGTCCGAGGCGGCGCCGAGCGGCATTCTGACCGCCGAAGCTTTCGATACGCCCCGTATCCTGCTCGCCGGCGCGGTCGATTACGCCATGTACGACCGCTTCCGCCAGCAAATGGCGGAAGCGCCAGACACCGGGCTGACCGTCATCGAACTGTCGACCCTGGGCGGTGATCCGGAGGTGGCGCGCATGATGGGCGAGGACGTGCGCTTTCAAAGCGACATCAACCCTTCCCGCCGGTTGGTCTTTCTGGGCAAGGCGGCGATCTATTCCGCCGGCGCCACTTTCATGAGCTTCTTTGCCGTAGAAAACCGCTATCTGACGCGCGGCGCCCGGGTGATGATCCACGAGCGCAAGATGGACACGCAACTGCATGTCACGGGGCCGCTGACGACCTGCATCGCCTCGGTTCGCGCCATGCTCAACGAACTGGAACACTCCATCGCCATCCAGAACGAGGGTTTCGAAAACCTGGTGCGCGGATCGTCGGTGACGATGGAGGAAGTGCTGAAACGCGCCCCTGCCAACTGGTATATCGAGGCCCAGGAGGCAAAGGCTCGCGGTCTGATCGCCGAAGTGATCTGACCCGCCCACCGGATCAGGCTTGGAGCGTTTCCACGGTCAAATTTCCGTTGGTGTAGACGCAGATTTCGGCCGCGATTTTCATGGCCTTGCGTGCGACCTGGTCGGCGTCCAGATCGGTTTCCTCGATCAGGGCGCGGGCGGCCGACAGGGCGTAGTTGCCGCCCGAACCCACGGCGGCGACGCCATATTCCGGCTCCAGCACATCGCCGACGCCCGTCACGGTGAAGATGGACGACTTGTCCGCCACCAGCAGCATGGCCTCCAGCCGGCGCAGATAGCGGTCGGTGCGCCAGTCCTTGGCCAAGTCGACGCAGGCGCGCGCCAGCTGATCAGGATACTGTTCCAGCTTGGCCTCAAGCCGTTCGATCAGGGTGAAGGCGTCGGCCGTGGCGCCGGCGAAGCCAGCCAAGACCTTGCCGCCGGCCAACGTGCGCACCTTGCGGGCGGCGCCCTTGACGATGGTCGGGCCCATTGAGACCTGGCCGTCGCCGGCGATCACGGTGCGTCCGTTTTTGCGCACCGCCAGAATGGTGGTGCCGTGCCAGTCGGGGAAGTTGGATGCGGTCTGGGTCATGACGATCAGATGGCGCGGCCGGAGGCCGGCATCAAGTCTGTCGCGCCTTGGTGTAACGCTGTCTTATTTTGACCCCAATATTGGCTAGAAGGCGCAATCCGCTTTCGCGGTTCTTTGCAATCGAGGGCCAGGTTTTGCTTTATCGCGTCGTTTTCGTGAGTGAAATGATCGGTGGTGCGAACCACACGACCCAATCGCTTGCCGAAATCCTCGGGGCGTCAGAGCGAAACAATCGCCGCGACGAGATCGGCAGCGCCATGCTGTTCCACGAGGGCGAGGCGGCCCAGGTCATCGAGGGCGCCCGTGCGGACCTGGATCGCTTGATGTTTCGCCTCTGGAAAGATCCGCGTCATCACAACATTCGCGTCCTGGATGATCGACCCGTCATGCAGCGGCGGATGCGCGAACCCGCGCGGCTGTGCGCCCTCAGCACCCAGCAAGCCGCCGACATTCTGCGCGGACGGCGCCTGAGCGATCTGTCCAGCGCGGGTCTGGAAAAGCTGCTGTCGTGCGAACACGTCCGGATGGCCGCTTAAGGCGACAGGCGACAGGCCCCTCGCGCCGGAACCTCTGTGGCGCTAGATAGGGCGGTGATCTTTCCCGAAGACGAAGTCGAACGCTATGCGCGCCATCTGGTCCTGTCCGAAGTCGGCGGACCGGGGCAGCAGGCGCTGAAGCGCGCGCGGGTGCTGATCGTCGGGGCGGGCGGCGTGGGATCGCCGGCGGCGCTCTATCTGGCGGCGGCGGGTGTCGGGGCGCTGGGCCTGATTGACGACGACGTGGTGGGCCTGTCCAACCTTCAGCGGCAGATCGCCTTTTCGACGGCGCAGGTCGGCCGGTCAAAGGTCGAGGCGGCGGCGGAACGGCTGGTCGGCCTCAATCCGCATGTCGCGATCGAAACCTTCGCCGAGCGGATCACCGCCGAGAATGCGGCGGCGCGGATCGAAGCCTTCGACATCGTGTTGGACGGGACCGACGATTTTCAGACCCGGCTGTGGGTCAATGCGGCCTGCGTTGCGGCGGGCAAGCCGCTGGTGTCGGGCGCGCTTGGCCGCTGGAACGGGCAGGTCGGGGTGTTTTCGGGCCAGCCCTGCTATCAATGCCTGGTGCCCGAGATCCCGCCGGATGCGGAGACCTGTGCGCGCGTCGGCGTCGTGGGCGCTCTGACCGGCGTGATCGGGTCGATGGCGGCGCTTGAGGTCATCAAGCTGATCACCGGCGCGGGCGAGGCCCTGACGGGACGGCTGATGCTGTATGACGGTCTGGCGGCCTCGGCGCGGACCGTGCGGGTCGCCGCTGATCCGGAATGCCCGGTCTGCGGCGGCTGACGATCAGGCGGCCGTCGCGAAACGGATGTCGGCCAGATCCAGGTCGGCCAGATCCAAGTCAGGCAGCGGCGGGGCAAAGCCCAGCGCCGGGTTGCTGAGCACCGTCACCAGACGCTCGCCGCAATAGAGATACAGGGTCTCGAACCCGACCCAGTTGCGGGCGATCGCCTCCAGCGCCTGATTGGCCGCCGTGTCGTTCGCCGCGTCGAGGACGCAGATGTCCCGCACCGGAACGCCGGGCAGGTTGACGATGCAGTAGTAGGAGTCCAACGCACACTTCCTCGATCAGGACGCCGGAAACGAAGCGCGTTTACGACGGTTCCTCCCCTGCCAGCGGTTTTCGACAGCCGTGTGAGTTCGGTCCGACAGACTTGTGAAAAGGAGGCCTGATGGCCCGACGTCCCGCCTCGCCCAAACGGCTGAACGCCGCAAATCTCAGCGGCTTAGGGGCTGAGCGTCTGGGCGAACTGCTGATGCAGGCGGCGGATGCGGATGCGATCCTGAAGCGGCGGCTCAGGCTGGTGATGGCGGCCGAGGCGGGGCCGGACCTGCTGGCCCTGGAAATCGACAAGCGCTTGATGACCATCGCGGCCAGCCGCGCGCGCGTGTCGTGGCGAAAGCGGCCGGACCTGCTGCGCGATCTGGAAATTCTACGGGCTGCAATCGTCGAGGATTTGGCCGAGGCCGCCCCGGCGATGGGATTGGAGCGATTGATCGGCTGGTTCGATCTGTTTCGCGGCCTGGCGTCGCGGGTCAAGGATCAGAAGGGCGAACTGGCCGACGCGTTCGAGACGGCGGCCCCGGATTTGTGGCGGATCGCCGAGGCTGCGGTTCGGACGAACGAAAGCACAGTGGGTCTGATGGCGGAGGCGGTGGCGCGACAACCGCTCGAATACGCCCGCTGGATAGGGGCCGGCGGCGACGATCTGACGGCGGACCTAGGCAAGAGGCTGCTGGGTCGTCTCGATACTGCATCCACCGCGCGCGGTATGCGGACGGTCGTCCGACGGCTGGCCGACCGGGCGGGCGATCTGGACCTGTGGCTGTCGATGACGACGCCGGAGGAGCGAGGTTCGCCGGATTTTGCGGCGGTGATGGCCAAGCGGCTGCTGGTCGCTGATCGCATTCCAGAAGCGCGTCAGGCGCTGGAGGCGGCGCTCAAGCCTTCGGCGGGCAATCGGAGATGGACCTTCGGCCGGTCGCCGCAGGCCGGACCGCCGGTCCTGACGCCAGCATGGGAGGCGACCTCGATCGACCTTTTGGAAGCCGAGGGCCGCAAGGACGAGGCGCAAGACCTGCGCTGGGCGATGTTCGAGCGCGACCTGTCCGCGCCGGTGCTGCGGGCCTATCTGGCGCGTCTGCCGGACTTCGACGATGTGGAGGCGCTGGACCGCGCCCTGGCCCATGCCGCGACCTATGCCGATGTCGAGACGGCGATGGGGTTTCTGATGGACTGGCCCGCACACCGCGAGGCCGCCGCCCTGGTCGAGCGCCGCATTCGCGAGGTGCGCGCGCCGCTGCCGCTCAAGGCCGACTGGGCGGCGCGGCTGGCGCAAAAATATCCCGATGCGGCCGAGCGGTTGCTGGCTGCGCCCTAAAGCATCGCCGGCCTAGAGCATTGCCGGGATGACGCGATCGGGCGGGCGGTGGCCGTTCTGGTAGGTCATGACGTTGGCGATGACGCGGTCGCCCATGTCCTGACGCGCTTCCAGGGTGGCGGACCCCAGGTGGGGCAGCAGCACGACATTGGACTGGCCCAGCAGGCCATGATGGATCGCGGGCTCGTTCTCGAACACGTCCAGGCCGACGCCGGACAGGGCGCGCATAGCCACCGCCTGGGCCAAGGCCGCCTCGTCGATCAGCTCGCCGCGGGCGGTGTTGATCAGGATGGCGTGGGGCTGGAGCCGAGCCAACCGCTCGGCCGACAGCAGATGGTGGGTGTCCTTCGTCGCCGGACAGTTCAGCGAGACGATGTCCATCCGCGCCAGCATCTGGTCCAGGTCGTCCCAGTAGGTCGCGCCCAGTTCTTCTTCGATCAGGGCCGGGACGGGCTTGCGATTATGATAGTGGACCTGAAGCCCGAAGGCCTTGGCGCGCCGGGCCAGGGCCTGGCCGATCCGGCCCATGCCGACGATGCCCAGCCGCTTGCCCCACAGCTTGCGTCCGCACATCCAGGTCGGGGTCCAGCCCTCGAACCGGCCTTCGGCCACCACCTGCGCGCCCTCGACGATGCGGCGGCTGACGGCCAGGATCAGGCTCATGGCCAGGTCGGCGGTGTCCTCGGTCAGGACGCCGGGCGTGTTGGTCACGATGATGCCGCGCGCCACGGCCGCGTCGACGTCGATATGGTCCACCCCGGCGCCGAAGTTGGCGATCATCTTCAACTGCTCGCCTGCGCCATTGATCAGGTCGGCGTCGATGACGTCGGTGATCGTGGGCACCAGAACCTCGGCGCGCTGGACGGCGGCCTGCAACGCGGCGCGGTCCATCGGCTGATCCTTCAGGTTCAGCTCGGCGTCGAACAACTCGCGCATCCGCGTTTCGACCGCGTCGGGCAGGCGTCTGGTTAATACGACCTTAAGCTTGCGGGGGGACATTCTCGGCCTTGGTTAGCGGGCGGCGATTCAGACGGATCAAAGCCCGCGCGACGGGTCGTTCCAATCAGTGTCTAGCAAAGCCGCCGCCATCTTCCAAAGCCTGCGACGCCGCATCGCCATCGTTGGAGCCATTCTCGGCCTCGGCGTGATGGCGAGCGCCGGCGCGACCATGCCCGACGGCCGCCCGACGCCCACGGGGCTTGAGGTGCCGCGCTGGATTTCGCTGAAGTCCTCGCACGTCCGCGCGCGCCAGGGGCCGGGCCTGGATTATCCGATCCTGTGGGAATACCGGGCCGCCGGCCTGCCGGTTCAGGTGATTGCCGAGACGACGGAATGGCGCAAGATCTGCGATCCTGACGGCGCAGTGGCCTGGATCCACCGCACGGTGTCGTCGGGCCGGCGCTATGTCTTCAACACGACCGCCGAGGAAGTGCCGATCCGCTCGGGCCGATCTGAGACGGCGTCGGTGCGCGCGCGCCTGTCGCCACGCGCCCTGGTGATGCTGGACGAATGCGAAGAGGGCTGGTGCAAGGTCCGGGCGCGACGACTGGAGGGTTTTGTGGCCCAGCGGGCGGTGTTCGGAACCCAGGAGCGGGCGCTGTGCAACGCCAATCGCCCCGCAGGCACGGGGCGCAACTGACCGCACGCTGTTGAGCGAAGCGGCGCGGTCGTGTAACCCGCGCGCAACGTCTCAAGAAACGGAAGCGCCTTGACCCAGTCCCAATATCCTTCGTCCTTCGATCATGAGGCCCTGCTGGCCTCGGGCCGCGGCGAGCTGTTCGGTCCCGGGAACGCCCAGCTGCCCGCCCCGCCGATGCTGATGTTCGACCGCATCACCACGATCAATGCGGACGGCGGAGAGCACGGCAAGGGCTATGTCGAGGCCGAACTCGACATCCATCCCGACCTCTGGTTCTTCCAGTGCCACTTCATCGGCGACCCCGTTATGCCGGGCTGCCTCGGCCTGGACGCCATGTGGCAGCTGGTCGGCTTCTATCTGGGCTGGATCGGCGGTCCCGGTCGCGGCCGCGCCCTGGGCGTCGGCGAGGTCAAGTTCACCGGCCAGGTCACCCCGGACATCAAGAAGGTGGTCTATAAGATCAACCTGAAGCGCGTCATCAACCGCAAGCTGGTCATGGGCATCGCCGACGGCGTGCTGGAGGCCGACGGCCAGGTCATCTACACCTGCAACGACATGCGGGTCGGCCTGTTCGGCGCCAAGGATGAGGCGGCGGGCGGTTAACGCCCCTATATAACCGCGAACAAGGCGGACGGTCCTCGGACCAGGAAGCATCAAGAAGGAAACACCATGCGTCGTGTCGTCGTCACCGGCCTGGGCATCGTCTCTTCCATCGGCCACGGCGCCGAGGAGGTGACCCAATCCCTGCGCGAAGCCCGTTCGGGCGTCGTTCATGCCCCCGACCACGCCAAATACGGCTTCCGCAGCCAGGTCTGGGCGCCGCCCAAGATCGGTCCGTGGGAAGAGCTGGTCGACCGTCGCGCCGCGCGCTTCCTGGCCAACGGCACCGCCTGGGGCCACATCGCCTTCGAAGAGGCGTTGAAGTCGTCGGGCATGACGGCGGACGAGATCAAGGACGACCGGATCGGCCTGATCGTCGGCGAGGGCGGTCCCTCGACCCAGGTGATCCTGCAGGCGGCCGCGACCACGGTCGAGAAGGGCGCGCCCAAGCGCATCGGCCCGTTCGCTGTGCCCAAGGCGATGGCGTCGGGCCCGTCGGCGGTGCTGTCGACCTGGTTCCAGATGCGCGGCATCAACTATTCGATCAGCTCGGCCTGCGCGACGTCGGCCCACTGCATCGGCGCCGGGGTCGAACAGATCCAGTGGGGCAAGCAGGACGTGGTCTTCGCCGGCGGCTGCGAGGACATCGACTGGTCCATGTCCAACATGTTCGACGCCATGGGCGCCATGTCGTCGGACTTCAACGACAATCCCTCGGTCGCCTCCAGAGCCTATGACGCCAACCGCGACGGTTTCGTCATCGCCGGCGGCGCCGGCATCGTGGTGCTGGAAGAATACGAGCGGGCCAAGGCGCGCGGCGCGACCATCTATGCCGAAGTCACCGGCTATGGCGCCAACGCCGACGGCTACGACATGGTCGCCCCCTCGGGCGAGGGCGCCCAACGCTGCATGAAGATCGCGCTGGAACAGGCCGGCAATCCGAAGATCGACTATCTAAACCCGCACGGGACCTCGACGCCCGTGGGCGACGCCAAGGAGATGGAGGCCGTGCGCGCCGTCTTCGGCGACCAGATGCCGATGATCTCCTCGACCAAGTCGCTGACCGGCCACTCGCTCGGCGCGGCCGGCGCCCAGGAAGCCATCTACTGCCTGCTGATGATGCAGAACGGCTTCGCCGCCGAAAGCGCTCATATCGAAAATCTCGATCCGGCGTTCGAAGGTATGCCGATCCTGCGCCAGCGCCACGACGGCGAACTGACCCACGTCATGTCCAACAGCTTCGGCTTCGGCGGCACCAATGGCACGCTGATCCTGTCGAAGGTCTGATACGAGACCGTTCGGCTCCGTCATCCGAGGGTCAAGCCTGAGGATGACGGGACGGAAGTGAAATCGACGGCTTTATTGCGCGTGCAAGTCAGCTATTAGGCTTGCGCCGTCGATTTTTTCGAGATCGGCCGTTTACACGACCGGTTCTCACCCTTAGAGAGCGTCGCCGTGACGCAGCGCCTGACCAAAGCGATGACCCTGAAAACCACCGGCTTCGGCGGGGCGGTTTCGGGTGCGCGCACGGTCTAGCGTCAAACCCGATCCCAAGCCCCGCCGATGCGCGGGGCGGTCGAACCGGCTGAACCCCGCGCCTCCATCCTTCCAGGAGACGCCTACATGTCCTTTTCCCCGTCCAACCCACCCCACGTGGGTATCGTCGGCGCCACAGGCCTCGTCGGCGAGATGATGCGCGGCCTGTTGGCCGAGCGGAACTTCCCGCTGGCTTCGATGCGCCTGTTCGCCTCGACCCGGTCGGCGGGCAAGACGATCCGCTTCGGCGAGACCGACATCGTGGTCGAGGATGCGGCGAGCGCCGACTACGCTGGTCTGGACATCGTCTTCTTCTCGGCCGGCGGCGAGACGTCCAAGGCCCTGGCGCCCAAGGTGGCCGCGGCCGGGGCGGTGGTGATCGACAATTCCTCGGCCTGGCGTTCTGACCCCGAGGTGCCGCTGGTGGTCGCCGAGGTGAACCCCCACGCCCTGGCTGACCTGCCCAAGGGAATCATCGCCAACCCCAACTGCACCACCATGGCCGCGATGCCGGTTTTGAAGCCCCTGCACGACGCGGCGGGGCTGAAGCGTCTGACGGTCTCCACCTATCAGGCCGTCTCAGGTGGCGGGATCGAGGGTATCCGCGTGCTGGAGGACCAGTCGCGCGCCACCGTGGGGCAGGGCGCGGCCCTGGCCCGCGACGGCGGGGCCGTGGACTTCGGCGCGCCAGAGAAGTGGGTCGTGCCGATCGCCGCCAATGTGGTGGCCCTGAACTATACGCTTGGCGAAGACGGCTACACCGACGAGGAACTGAAGCTACGCGACGAAAGCCGCAAGATCCTGGAAATCCCCGGCCTGCCGGTCTCCGGCACCTGCGTGCGGGTGCCGGTCTTCACCGGCCATTCGCTTTCGATCAACGTCGAGTTCGAGCGCCCGCTGTCGGCGGCTCAGGCGCTGGATCTGCTGGCACGGGCGCCCGGCGTGGTGGTGACGGCCGTGCCGAACCCGCTGGAAGCGTCAGGTCAGGACCCGGTCTTCGTCGGGCGCGTTCGGCCCGATCCGACGGTCGAGCATGGTCTCGCCCTATTCGTCTCGAACGACAATCTGAGGAAGGGCGCGGCCCTGAACGCGGTCCAGATCGCCGAGGTGCTGGTCCAGCAGCGCGGCTGACCGGCGAGCTTAGTCGTAGCGCACGCCGCTGAGATAGAGCCCTGCCGAGGGGGCGACGGGGCCGCACCGCGCGCGGTCCTTCGCCTCCAGCGCGACCTTGACGTCGTGGGCGCTCCAGCGACCCAGCCCCACCTCGACCAGGGTGCCGGCCATGGACCGGACCTGGCGGTGCAGGAAGCTGCGCGCCTGAAACACCAGATGCACCTCCTCGCCGAACCGGGTGACGCGCGCCACGTCCAGCGACTTGACCGGCGATTTGGACTGGCAGCCGACGTCGCGGAAGGTGGTGAAGTCGTGGTGGCCGACCAGGACCTGGGCCGCATGGTGCATGGCCTCGGCGTCCAGGGTCTTCTTGACGTGCCAGACCCGGTCGCGCTCCAGCACGGGCTGGGGGCGGCGGTTCAGGATGCGGTACAGATAGCCCCGGCCAGTCGCCGAGAACCGGGCGTGCCAGTCGGGATCAGGCGCATATTCAGCCGACAGGACGCAGACGTCTTGACGCACCAGATGGGCGTTCATGGCGTTCAGCACCGTATCGACGGGCCAGTCACGTTCCAGATCGGCATGGATGACCTGGGCCGTCGCATGGACCCCGGTGTCGGTGCGGCCGGCGGCGGCGATGCGGATCCGCTCGCCGGAAAAGGCGTGGATCGCCGCCTCCAGCGCGCCCTGGACCGTCGGCTGGCCGTCCTGGGCCTGGAAGCCGTTGTAGGCCGTGCCGTCGTATTCGATCGTCAGCTTGTAGCGCGGCATCAGCCGAGCACGGTCCCGGCCGGCAGGGCGAAGCCGCGCAGCATCTCCTCGGCCGATTGCGCCGCCTTGCCCTCGCGCTGCACGCGGATCAGACGCACAGCGCCGTCGCCGCAGGCGACGGTCAGGGCGTCGTCCAGCACGGTTCCAGGCGCGCCCGATCCGTCCGCCAAGCCCGACAGCAACGCCTTGATCCGAACGGGGCCGGCCTCTGACGGGGCCTCGAACCAGGCGCCGGGGAAGGGCGCCAGGCCGCGGATGTGGGCGTCTACCTCGGCGGCGGGGCGGCTCCAGTCGATCCGGGCCTCGGCCGGGGTGATCTTCTTGGCGTAGGTCGGCTCTCCGACCTGTTCGGACGGCGTGACGCCGCCCCGGTCGATGGCGGCCAGCGCGCGGGGCCACAGGCCCGCGCCGACATGGGCCATCCGTTCGGACAGGCTGGCGGCCGTGTCGTCGGGCAGAATGTCCATCAGTTCGCTGAGCAGGATTGGGCCTTCGTCCAGACCCAGGCTCATCTGCATGATCTGGACGCCAGTCTGTTTGTCGCCGGCCATGATGGCCCGCTGGATCGGGGCGGCCCCGCGCCAGCGCGGCAATAGGGAGCCATGCAGGTTCAGACAGCCCAGGCGTGGCGCCTCCAGCACCTCGGTCTTCAGGATCTGGCCGTAGGCGACGACGCAGGCCGCATCGAGATCCAGGCTTCTGAAGGTGGCGATCGCCTCGGCGTCCTTCATGCTTTCTGGCGTGAAGACGGGCAGGCCCATGGTCTCGGCGAAGGCGTGGACGGGCGACGGCGTCAGCTTCTGCCCCCGGCCTTTGGGGCGCGGCGGCTGCGAATAGACGGCGACGATTTCGTGACCCGAGGCGATCAGCTCGGCCAGGGACGGCACGGCGAAGTCGGGAGTTCCCATGAAGGCAAGGCGCATGGGCACGCCTTTAGAGCATGATCGTTTCGGACGGAACCGCAATGCGGTTCAGGCCGGAGCGTGAATCATGCTCTGCAGGAAAGTGGTTTAGGCCGCCTACTGCCAGCGCGTGAAGACGCCGCCGCCCTCGTCCCATTCGCCGCCCGCGTCCAGCGCGTCGTCGAAATCGAGCAGACGGTCGAGCAGCAGGCCCGCGACAACGCCCAGCAGGGCCACACCGGCCAGGGTGGCGACGCCGGCGACACCCACCTTCTGGCTGCGCGTCAGGCGACGACGGCCCGAGGAGTCGATGATCAGCGAGCGGCCGCGCGGGATTGACGGCGCGATCCGGCGCGCAGCGCGTTCGATACGTTCGGGGCGGACGATCTTGGTCATCAGGCGGCGATCCTGTCGCGGGCGGCCTTCTTGACCTTGGTCACGGCGCGGTCCCGCTTGAGACGCGACAGATGGTCGATGAAGAGCACGCCGTTAAGGTGGTCCATCTCGTGCTGGATGCAGACGGCGTAGAGGCCCTCGGCCTCTTCCTCCACCGACTGACCGTCACGGTTCAGATAGCGAATGCGAACGCGGGCCGGGCGTTCCACCTTGTCGAAATACTCGGGGATCGAAAGGCAGCCTTCCTCGTAGGTGTAGAGCTCGTCCGAGGTCCACAGGATTTCCGGGTTGGCGAAGAAACGCGGGTTCTTGCGCGCCTCGGCGTTCTCGGCCGCTTCTTCCTCGGTCTCGCAGACCACGCCGTCTTTGTCGCCCAGGTCCATGACGATCACCCGGTCCAGAGCGCCGATCTGCACGGCGGCCAGGCCGATGCCCGGCGCGTCGTACATCGTCTCTAGCATGTCATCCATCAGGGCGCGGACGGCGTCGTCCACGGCCGCGACGGGCTTGGACACCTGCTTCAGGATCGCCAGGTCGGCGGCGTTGTCGATGGTGAGGATGCGTCGAATGGCCATGGCCGGGACGTAGGCCCGCCCCGGCGCAAGGTCAAGATTTGCGCCTCGTGACGCGCGTTACGCCTTGCCGGGCAGAGGGCGAGGTTTGCGGTGCTTGTCGATGGCGACATATGTGAAGACGCCCTGGGTCACGCGCACCGAAGCGGCCTGGGGCTGGCCCCGCGCCCGCTTCCACGCCTCGACCTGGACGCGGATGGAGGTGCGGCCCGAGCCGATGACATGGGCGTAGATGCTGACCTCGTCGCCGACCGAGACGGGCTGGTGAAACACCATGCCGTCCAGCGCCACGGTGGCGCAGCGCCCGCAGGCCAGTTCGAACGCCGGGGTCGCGCCCGCAAGGTCCATCTGCGCCAGCAGCCAGCCGCCGAAGATGTCGCCCTCGGGGTTGGTGTCGGCGGGCATGGCGATGATGCGACCGACGGGCTGGAATTCGGGAGGCTGTTCGGGGGCGTTGGACATGGAGGGGCCTGCAGTTCGGGGAGGCGGGCTCTCTAGCGCGGCCTTAGCGGTTTGTCGCCCTTGAGCGCCCTGGGACGTGCGGGCTCTGGCACGGACAGGGTCAGACGGGATGTGCGAAAAGCCTGTGCATCGCGCAGGGCGCGCCAGGCGGCGCCCAGTTCCATGGCGGTCAAGAGATGATCGTGGGTCAACACGCCGCGCCGAGACGCCCGCAAGGTCGCGACATCGGCCATGAGACGCGCAGCGGCTTGAACATCGTCGCGGTCCGACCGCGCGCCCAAATCCTCCAGCCGGGCGAAGCGCCATCCCTGTTCGGGCGGATAGCGCAGGGCCAGGGCGAAGCGTTCGGACGGTTCGATCTGACGGGCTATGAAGATCCAGTCCGCGGTGTAGGGATCGCGACGATAGTGGCCCGGCTGGGTGGGCAGGCCGGCCTGGGCGTATATCTCCAGCGCGCCCGCTTCGATTTCAGCCAAGGCCAGGCTCAAGGCGTCATGTTCTTCCGGCTTAAGCTCGGTCGGCCGATCGAACGGGTCGATCGTGTCCTCGGCGGGCGCAGCCGGTGACTTGCGTGAAAACAGTCCCGAAAGCAGCGCCCGCCGTCTGGCCATGACGTCAGTTGTTGTTGAGCGTGCTGGTCACCGACACATCATAGACGACGCGGGTCAGGCTCTGAACGACCTCGAAGAACTTGCGCATCTCCGCGGCGCCGGCCAGGGGCACATAGATCACGTCCTCGGGCATGACCTCCATATTGGTGGCGGCGAACACATTGGCGGCGTCGCTGAAGTCCAGCTCGTAGACGACCGGCACGCCGCGCGGCGTGGCGGGCTGATTGATGCCCAGCGCCTGCGCGACTTCGGGACGTTCGAAGCGGAAGATCAGAACGCGACGCGCATTGGCCGTATTGGTGTTCAGGCCGCCGACCTTGGACAGGGCGCCGGTCAGGGTCACGGGACCGGCGGGCATATCGACCTGGGCCACGGCGTTCAGGCCGCCGAAGGTCGAGAAGCGACGGGGCTTGTACTGAACATTGACCACGTCGCCGCGCTGCAGACGCACGTTCTCGCCGAACTCGGTCGTCACTGCCGACAGGGGCGCGGTGTAGGTGCGGCCCTCGCGCTGGATCGAGATAGTCAGGTCGTCGGTGGTGCGGGCCGAGCCGCCGGCCGCGGCGATCACGTCCAGGATACGGTCGCTGTTGACGCCCAGCGGCGCGCGACCCGGCTGGCGCACGTCGCCCAGCACGTTGACCGTGTTGGAGGCGTTGCCGGCGA
The DNA here is from genome assembly GCF_058790795.1 of Brevundimonas sp. EU05-FHT14B07. Classification (NCBI taxonomy): domain Bacteria; kingdom Pseudomonadati; phylum Pseudomonadota; class Alphaproteobacteria; order Caulobacterales; family Caulobacteraceae; genus Brevundimonas; species Brevundimonas sp. EU05-FHT14B07. The sequence goes on along the minus strand of NZ_JBYTCZ010000002.1, from coordinate 564,135 downwards.
TGGACACCAGCACCTGCGGATTGGCGACCTTGCCGACCAGGGCGCGCCGGATCGCGGCAGCCGCCTGGGTCGAGGTCAGGCCCTGAACACGTACCTGTCCGCCGAAAGGAATGGTCACTGAGCCGCTGCGATCGACAGTCGCGCCGGGAAGGGCCTGGTTGCCGCCCGACAACGTTGTGTTCGTGCGGCTGGACGAGGATCCGGAGCCCAGCGTTCCTCCGAACAGCGCGCCCGACGGGTCGAAGATCGAGATCGCCAGGGTGTCGCCCTCACCAATCACGTCTGCGGGCTGATCGCTCGATCCTGCGGCGAGGCTGCCGAAGAACTGCGGCGGAACCTGCTTCATCCGTTCGGTCGCTTCGAACGTCAACGGCACCAGCGCATAGCTGCCCAGAGCCGAGGCGGTCGTAGCCCCGGCGTTGACCGAGGCGCCCGAGGGCCCGTCGCGAGGCAGTGTGGAGCAGCCGCCGAGAATGGCGACAATGGCAAGCGGCAGGATGGTGCGCGTCATGAAGCTGGATAGCCCTCGTTCGCGGATTGATTACAAGCCTTTGGGCGCGCTCGCCAGTGACGAAACGGGCGGAAGGCCGATGACGTCGGCGACGATGCGGAAATGCTCGGTCCAAGACGGCGCCTGGTAGGAGGGGGGCGGTATCGGCGCCGCCTTGGTCGTACGCTCGATGGCGGCCAGCCAGCCGAGGCCGTCGAGCGGATCAATCAGTTCGGCGTTCGGCGTCAATTCGCGGTGCGGCGGAATGTCGGAGGCGATCAGCGACAGGCCCATGGCGCACGCCTCTACGGCGGGCAGGTCGAAGCCCTCGACGGAGGACGGGGCGAGTACGGCGCGCGCCCCGCGCATCAGCCTGGCCAAGACGGCATCGGACAGATTCGCCGCCTGATGGACGACCCCTTGCAGATTGGGCGAGCGTTGCAGGTGGTCCAGCACCGCTTCGTTCTCCCAGCCGTAGCGACCGACCAGCACCAGGGACGGCGTCTGATCGCCCATCCGTTCTTCCAGCCTGCGCCACAGAGTCAGTAGCAGAGCCAGGTTCTTGCGCGCCTCGATCGTGCCGACGTGGACGAAATAGGGACGCGGAGCCGCGATGGCGTCGCCGGCGACGAAAGCCGGCTCCAACCCGAGGTGGGCAACGTGGACCGGCGGCAGAGGCAGACCCTCACGCTCGGCGAAGGCGCGGAGTTCATCGCCGGTGTAGGCGGAGTTGACCATGATCCGGCTGGCCAGACGCAGGGTGTTTGACACCCGCGCGTGGTGTTTGTCGCCGTCGCCGGGCCGACAGAATTCAGGGTGAGTGACCGGGATCAAATCGTGCAGCAGCACGACGCGTTCGATCCCCGCCGCCTTCAGATCTTCGAGCGCCGTCGGCTGGTGCAGGGTGGTGTGGCCGACGGTCAGATACAGGTCGGCCTGCGGCAGCGGGGCGACGTGGCGCGAACGGAAGAACTGTTTGAACACCCGCGTCTTGTCGGCGGGCTTCTCCTTCTCGGGAGCGGGCGCCGGGCAAAGCACCGAGGCGGCCGGCCGTCGTTCCGCCGTCAGGGCGGCGAGCAGCCGCTGTTCGTGCGCCAGATCTGCGGCTGTGCTGGCGGCGCCGTTCCATTTGGCGCGCAGGTCGGCCACGAACCGCCGGAACCAGCCGATCTCGACGGCGACCAGCCGGTTCTTGCGGCCACGCACCGGGATGGTCGTGATATCGGGCGAGGCCAGCAGCCATTCGGCATAGGCCAGACACACCCGGTCCACGCCCGTCGGTGCCGACCGTTCGGCCCGGCTCATCAGCCGGCTGGCGTCGTAGAGAATGCGCATACTAGGCGACGTAGCCGGCCTGCATCAGTTCGGCGATATGGACGATGGCCGTGGGTTTGCCGTCCTCGACGACGAACAGATTGGCGATCTTGTTGGCGGTCAACAGATCGACGACGTCGCTCATGCGCGCATCCGGGTCCACGGTGATGGGATTGGCGCCCATGATATCGGCCGCCGTAAGATGGGTGGTGTCGCGCTGGAACGCACGGCGCAGGTCGCCGTCGGTGACGATGCCTGCCAGCGCGCCATCGGCGTCCAGGACGGCCACCGCGCCCTTTCGGCCTTCGGTGATCGCGGAGACCACATCGCCGAAGCTGGCGTTCAACGGGACGCTGGCCGGGACGGCGGCATTGTCACCCATCCATTCGCGCACGCTTTGCAAGCTCATGCCCAGGGCGCCGCCGGGGTGGTGCAGGCCGAAGTCCATGGCCGTGAACTTGCGGCGATCCATCAGCACCATGGCCAAGGCGTCGCCCAGGGCCAGGGTCATCAGGGTAGAGGTGGTGGGCGCCAAGCCATTGGGGCAGGCCTCGGCGACCTTGGGCATGGTCAGGCAGACCGCTGCGTTGCGTCCCAGGAAGCTGCCGGGCCGCTGCGTGATGGCGATGACGGGAATGCCGTTGCGTTGGCAATAGATCAGCGGATCGCGCAGCTCGCGGCTCTCGCCCGAGTTGGAGATGGCGAGCACCGTCACGTCGGGACGCAGCATCCCCAGGTCGCCGTGGCTCATCTCGGCGGGGTGAACGAAGAAGGCGTTGGTGCCGGTCGAGGCCAGTGTGGCGGCGATCTTGCCGCCGATATGGCCCGACTTGCCCATGCCGGTGACGACGACATAGCCCGGCCGGCTCATGATGACATCGACCGCGCGCGCCATCGACACGTCGATCGAGCGTTCCAGCGCCTCCAGCGCTTCGATGTTCAGACGCATGACCTCACGGGCGCGGTCGGTCATCACGGCGATGTCGTCGGGGGTCGAGTGAGCGATCTCGGTCATAGTGTTCTGGCCCGCAGCCGGGCTCTCCTTCTTTGACGAGCGCGATCCGCCGTGAGTGCGTTTCGCGCGCCGCCTCCCTTTCAGACGACTTTGTCGGTTTCTGGTCAACCTTTGCCGCTCTGGCGCGTTACGCCGACCGGGGAACTAAAACAAAGAGTTTGATCGTCAATGCCGTCTCATGCCGGAGCCGCCTCGCTATTGCTCCCGACACCGCCCGTCGTCGCCGACGGGATCGCCCTGTTCCTGGACATGGACGGCGTGCTGGCGCCGATGGCCCCGACGCCCGACGCCGTCGTGCCGACTGCGCGTCGTACGGCGGCGCTGAAGGCGGTAGAGGCGCGACTTGCGGGCCGCGTCGCCATCGTCAGCGGCCGCACTATCGCCGAGATCGACCGCATTTCCGATCACGCCCTTGTCTCGGGCTCGGGCGTGCATGGCCTGGAGCGGCGTCTGAAGGACGGTTCCATTGAACGCAAGACGCCCGACGCCGGCGTCGCCCAGGCGCTGGACGCGTTCGAGGAGTTCGCCGCCGATCGCCCCGGCGTAATCGTTGAGGACAAGGGCGTCTCCGTCGGTCTGCACTATCGTCAGGCGCCGGATGAAGCCGGCGCCGCCAAGGGACTGGCCGCCGAGCTGCAGGCCGAAACGGGATTGACGCTCCAACCTGGCCATATGGTGCTGGAGTTGAAGACGCCCGGCGCCGACAAGGGCACGGCTGTTACGGCCTTCATGCAGGAGGCGCCGTTCAAGGGCGCGGTTCCGGTCATGCTGGGCGACGATCTGACCGATGAATACGGGTTCGAAGCTGCGGCGGCGCTGGGCGGATACGGCGTGCTGGTCGGCCCCGAGCGCGAGACGGCGGCCCGATACCGGCTGGACGATGTGGATGCTGTGCTCACCTGGCTTGAAGCCGTAGCGAAGGCCTGAACCGATGAAGCCCAATCTGGATCTGTTTCCCATCGGCAACTGCGGCGTCAGCGCCCTGATCGACCGCCAGGGGCGTTTCGTCTGGGCCTGCGCGCCGCGGGTGGACGGCGACCCGGTGTTTTCCGCCCTGATGGATGGCATGGCGCCCGAGCATGGCTTCTGGGCCATCGAGATGGATGACGTGAAGTCGATCGATCAGGCCTATGTCCGCAACACGCCGGTTTTGCGCACGGTCATGACGGCCGAGGACGGATCGTCAGCCGAGATCATCGATTTCGCCCCGCGTCATCCGAAGCACTCGCGCACCTATCGGCCGCTGGCTTTCGCCCGCATCGTACGGCCGCTGTCGGGCACGCCGCGCATCCGTGTGCGGTTGCGGCCCTCGACGGACTGGGGCGCGCGGCCGGCGCCGCACACCTCCGGATCCAACCACATCCGCTATATGTGCGCCGACGTCACCTTCCGCCTGACGACCGATTGTCCCGTGTCGCATGTGCTGGAGGAGCGCGTGTTCCGGCTGGAGCGGTCGCATGCCTTCTTCCTGGGCCCGGACGAGGGCTACGACCAGGATGTCGGCCACGGCGTGCAGGGCGCGCTCGATCGCACGGTCGCCTATTGGCAGGACTGGGTGCGCAAACTCTACCTGCCGCTAGACTATCAGGAGGCGGTGATCCGCGCGGCGATCACGCTGAAGCTGTGCGCCTATGAAGAGACCGGCGCCATCGTCGCCGCCATGACGACGTCGGTGCCCGAGTTCAAGGAGAGCGGGCGCAACTGGGACTATCGCTACTGCTGGATCCGCGACGCCTATTACACGGTGCGGGCGCTGAACCGGTTGGGTGCGGTCGACATCCTCGAGAACTACCTCGTCTATCTGAGGAATCTGGTCGACGATTCCGCCGGCGGTCATGTCCAGCCGGTCTATGGCGTGGGCCTGGAGCCTGGAATCGGCGAGAGCATCATCGACAGCGTCGAGGGCTACCGCGGCATGAAGCCGGTGCGGATCGGCAATCAGGCGCACGAACATCTGCAACACGACGTCTACGGACAGATCGTGCTGCCTCTGGTTCAGGCCTTCTATGACGCACGGCTGCTGCGTCCGGGTACGCTGGAGGATTTCCACGCGCTGGAGGCGATCGGCGAGCGCGCCTTCGCCATGCACGATCAGACCGACGCGGGCCTGTGGGAGTTCCGCACCATTGCGCGGGTCCACACCTATTCATCCGTCATGTGCTGGGCCGCTTGCGATCGTCTGGCCAAGGCGGCGGAACATCTGAACCTGCCGGATCGAGCCGCCTTCTGGCGTGAGCGCGCGCAGATCATCCGTCAGCGGATCGAAGCGGAGGCCTATCTGCCCGACGAGGGCCGGTTCGCCGCCAGCTTCGGCGGCCGCGAGCTGGACGCCTCACTGCTGCAGATGACCGATCTGGGTTTCCTGGAGGCGCACGATCCGCGTCAGGTCGCCACCTTCGACGCCATCGAGCGCGATCTGAAGAAAGGCAGCCACCTGTTCCGCTATGTGGAGCCGGACGACTTCGGCGAGCCGGAGACCGCCTTCAACTTCTGCACCTTCTGGTTCATCGAAGCCCTGCACCAGAACGGCCGCATCGAGGAAGCGCGCACCATCTTCCAGGAAATGCTGAGCCGGCGAACGGCCGCAGGGCTGTTGAGCGAGGACATCTCGATCGACGATGGCGAGCTGTGGGGCAACTATCCGCAGACCTATTCCCTGGTCGGCATCATCAATTGCGCCGTGCTGTTGAGCCGTTCCTGGACCGATGTGCGTTAATGTCTGGACCCCGGGGCTGGGGTCGCCGTGTGAAGTGAAGTCATGAGCCGCCTGATCGTTGTTTCGAACCGGGTTTCGGCCCCGACCGACCCCGCCGCCGGGTCCGCCGGCGGCCTGGCCATGGCTCTGTCCGCCGCGCTCAGAAAATACGACGGCCTGTGGTTCGGCTGGTCGGGCGAGCGGGTGGACCACTACTCCGGCGAGGTGAAGATCGAGGACCGGGCCGGCGTCACCGTAGGGCTGGTCGACCTAGAGGGGCAGGACGTCGACGAATACTACAACGGCTACGCCAACAAGACGCTGTGGCCGCTGTTCCACCACCGCATCGACCTGGCCCAGTACGAGCGGTCCTATGGCGAGGGCTATGAGCGGGTGAACCGGCGCTTTGCCGAGGCGCTGGCGCCGTTGATCCAGCCCGACGACATGATCTGGATTCACGACTATCACATGATCCCGATGGCGCGGGATCTGCGCCGCTTGGGCATTCGCAACCGGATCGGCTTCTTCCTGCACACGCCCTGGCCTGCGCGGCAGTTGCTGGTGACCCTGCCGCATCACCGGCGGCTGGTAGAATCGATGTTCGACTTCGACCTGATCGGTTTCCACACCCAGGAGTGGAGCGATCTGTTCACCGACTATGTGGTGTCCGAGGCCCAGGGCGAGTTGGACGGGACGGGCGGGCTGGAGTGTTTCGGTCGCAAGGTCCAGACCGGCGTCTTCCCCATCGGCATCGATGTGGATGGTTTCCTGGCGGCGCGAAATTCGGCGCTTGGGGCGCGAACCTATGATCGAATGGCGGCGTCGTCGGCCTTCCGCTCGATGATCGTGGGGGTGGACCGGCTGGACTATTCCAAGGGGCTGGAAGAGCGGCTGCTGGGTTACGAACAGTTTCTGCACGACAACGCCTCGATGCGGGGCGAGGTCTTCCTGTTGCAGGTCACGCCCATCTCGCGCGACGACGTGGACAGCTATCAGGACATTCGTTCGCGGCTGGACGCCCTGGCGGGACGGATCAACGGCGCCTTCGCCGACATGGACTGGCAGCCGATCCGTTATCTGAACCGCACCTATCGCCGGGATCAGCTGGCGGGCATCTACCGCGCGGCGCGGGTCGGTCTGGTGACGCCGCTGCGCGACGGCATGAACCTGGTGGCCAAGGAATATGTCTGCGCCCAGAACCCGGACGATCCCGGCGTGCTGATCCTGTCGCGCTTCGCCGGCGCGGCCGAACAGATGGGTGAGGCGCTGCTGGTCAATCCCTACAGTCGCGAAGAGCTGTCGGACGCCATCCAGAAGGCGCTGACAATGCCGCTGGCCGAGCGGATCCGAAAATGGGAAGCCCTGATGGACGTGGTTCGCGCCACCGATGTCGGCATCTGGCGCGATGATTTCGTGCGCGCCCTGCAAGCCAATGAATCGACCTCGCAACCGACGCAGTGGGCCGGCGCGGCCTGACGCCTAGCGCAGGTCGAAGGCCAGCATCAGGGTGCGCTGGGCCGGATTGAAGTTGTCGTCGGACAGGAGGTAGAACCGGGTCCTGCCGTTTCGCATCTCTGCGGCGATACCCTCGAAGTTGTCGGTCGTGCCGGGCAGTTTCAGCTCGATCAACACCGGTCCCAGCGCTCCGTCGGGGGCCATGCGGCGCACGCGCGCGCGCATGTCGATGGGCGCCCGGTACAGGCGCTGGACCACGAACCATCCGGCGCCGGACGGATCGCGATCCAGGCCGGTGATGCGGTATTCGCTGTCGGGGATGGGGGTTGCAGGTGGTGCGCTGACGACCGTGCACCTCGCCGCTGCGCAGTCCCAGACGCCGCCCGCCTCGCCAGAGACGCGCCAACCGCCGGGTGCAACGGCCAACCCCTCCATCCCGTCATTCTCGGTGAAGGCGAAGTCGGGCGACCGCACCGGCGTCGGCTTGGTCTTCAGCGCTGACAGGGGACCGTAGTTCCAGATCCGGTGAAGCCGCTCGAAACTGACCAGCAGATCGCCGGAGGGGGTGATGGTCAGGCCCTCGGCGTCGCCGTCCGACTTGTCGGAAATCGCGGCGCCGTCCTGAAGCGTGAGCCTACGCGAGCGGAAGCGATCCAGGCCGACCAGCCGCCCCCGGGCGTCCAGGCGAATGTCGCCGCGCACCAGATCGCCGGTGTCCGATACCGTGACGAAGCCGCCGTCGCCGGTCAGCTTCAGGTCCGACAGGCTGTGAAGAGGCGAGGTCGGCGCGGCGCTGACCTGCAGGCCGCCGGCGAATGTTACACTGTCAGCCAACTGCGTGCCGCCGGGCAGGCCCAGGCTGACGCTTCGCAGTTCCGCGACCTGGGGCGTCCAGCCGTCCGACGCCAACGGATAGGGACGCGGCGCGCCCAGCGAGGCGGCGCAGGCCGACAGCGACAGGGCGATCCAGACACTGGTCAGCCGGCCGAAACGGCTCATGCCGCCAGCTTTCGCTTGGTGCGACGGGTGGGACCCGCTGCCCCCTCGTTCTCGAACAGTTCAGCCAGCTTCTCGGTCATGGCCCCCGCAAGCTGTTCCACATCCACGATGGTCAGGGCCTTGCGATACCAGCGGGTCACGTCGTGGCCGATGCCGATGGCCAGCAGTTCGACCGGCGAGCGATCCTCGATCTCTGCGATCATCTGGCGCAGGTGCTTGTCCAGATACAGGGCCGCATTGGCCGACTGGGTCGAGTCGTCGACCGGCGAACCGTCGGAAATGACCATCAGGATGCGGCGCTGTTCGGTGCGGGCCAGCAGGCGACCGTGGGCCCATTGCAGGGCCTCGCCGTCGATATTCTCCTTCAGCAGACCTTCGCGCATCATCAGGCCCAAGTTCTTCTTGGCCCGGCGCCAAGGCGCATCGGCGGCCTTGTAGATGATGTGGCGCAGGTCGTTGAGGCGGCCGGGATTTTGCGGCTTGCCGGCGGTGATCCAGGCCTCGCGGCTCTGCCCGCCTTTCCACGCGCGGGTGGTGAAGCCCAGGATTTCGACCTTGACGCCGCAGCGTTCCAGCGTCCGCGCCAGGATGTCGGCGCAGACCGCCGCCACCATGATCGGCCGTCCGCGCATCGAGCCGGAGTTGTCCAGCAGCAGGGTCACGACCGTGTCGCGGAACGGGCTTTCGCTCTCGGCCTTGAACGACAGTGGGGCGGTCGGGTCGGTGACGATCCGGGTCAGCCGCGCCGTGTCCAGCATCCCCTCTTCCAGATCGAAGACCCAGGAACGGTTCTGCTGGGCCAGCAGGCGCCGTTGCAGCTTGTTGGCCAGGCGCGACACGACGCTGGACAGGATGGCCAGCTGGCCGTCCAGCAGGGCGCGCAGCCGGTCCAGCTCGACGGGGTCGCACAGGTCGGCGGCGTCCACCACCTCGTCGAAGGCGGTGGTGAAGACGCGGTAGAAATCGACCGCGCGACCGTCGTCGGCCGTCTGCTGACGGTTCGGCTGCTGGCCTTCCTGAAGTTCCGGGCCATCGTCGGCGCCTTCGCCGTCGGGATCGGCGGGCGCGCCTTCGGGGCGACTTTCGCGCTCCTGCTCGGAAGACTGATCGTCGGCGTCGCCCTCCATCGACTGGGAGCCTTCGCCGCCGTCCTGCTCTTCCTCCTCGTCCTGATCGTCGTCGGCCGCAGGGTCCTGAGGATCGGGCTCCTCGTCGCCGGGATCTTCGGACGTATCTTCGCCGCGCCCGTCGCCGGGGTCGAGGTCCAGCGCGCGCAGCACCTCGCGCATCTTCAGCGCAAAGCCTTCCTGATCGCCCGCCGTGCCGGCCAGGGCGTCCAGCTTGGCGCCGGCCTTGGCCTCGATGTTGGCGCGCACCAGATCCAGCATGGCCCGGGCGCCGTCGGGGGGCGGGCGCCCGGTCAGCCGCTCGCGGACAAGCAGGGCCACGGCCTCGGACACGGGCACGCGGTCGGCGTCGCTGATCCGCAGGGCGCCGGTCTTTTCCAGTCGCGTGATCAGGGCGGCGCCCAGATTGTCGCGCACCCCGGCCAGATGTTCCGAACCGAAGGCCTCGACCCGCGCCTGTTCGACCGCGTCGAACACCTCGGCCGCCTTGGCGTCCGCCGGCCGCATCCGGCTGTTCACCGCCGCATCGTGATTGGCCAAACGCAGCGCCAGCCGGTCGGCCTGGCCGCGCAAGGACGCGCTCTCGGGCCCGGACGGATCGCGCGGCGGATGGGGCAGCGTCAGGACGCCGTTCGACAGTTTGGGCCCGTCGGACCCGAACACCACCTCCAGCTCGGGCTGTTCGGCCAGCGCCCGCGCGGCATGACCCAGCGCGCGCTTGAAGGTTTCGGCGGGAGTATCCGGGGCGGCCATGGCCCTCAGTTAATCGCTTCGCGCCTGCGATAAAAGCGCCGTCAGCCGCCTTTTGAAATCGGCACGCGACGGCCGTAGGTCAGACAGCGCCAAACCCACTCCAGCGGCCCCATGCTGAACCGCGACAACCACAGCGGCGACCAGATGAGTTGCAGCGCCCAGACCGCCAGGACCAGGCCCCACATCTGCACATAGTCGGCCCGTCCGAACAGGCGCGGCCCCCACGGCATGTAGAAGAGGGTGCTCATGATCAGGGTCTGGGTCAGATAGTTGGTAAAGGCCATCTGCCCTACCGGCCGCAGCGCCGCCGTGATCCACGCCAGCCCCCGGGTCGTCGCCAGCACGATCAGGCTGACATAGGCCAGGGTGACGAAGACGGGGAAGGAGGCGACGACCTCCGCCAGGCCGCGCGTCGGGTGGGTTCCGGCCGGGGCCAAGGCCTCGCGCCATTCCAGCACGCCCAGCAGGGCCAGTACGGCTCCGCCGACGCCGATCAAGGCGACATAGACCCCGTTGGGCGCCCGGCCGCTGAATACGCCGGCCTTGAACAGGCCCAGACCCAGCATCATCAGGGCCACGGTCGAGAAGACGAACATCGTCAGGCTGGCGCCCTGCAGCAGCAGCCAGTTCTCAAGGTTCTGGCCTATCGCCCCGGTCCAGCCGCTGCGATAGGCGGCGATCGACTCCGTCACCATTGCGGCAGTGTAATGCGGCCCGCCCTGGTTCATGGCCTCGGTGATCGCCGGCGGCCCGGCGACCATCAGCCAGGTCGCGCCCGCCTGCATCGCGCCCAGCAACAGGGTCACGCCCAGGCCGATCCCGATCAGCGTTCCGGCCCGCATTGACCGCATCAGCATCACGAACAGGCCCGACCAGGCGTAGAGCAGCAGCACGTCGCCATACCAGAAGGCTAGGCCGTGGATCAGGGCGATGACGGCCAGCCAGAACAGGCGGCGCCGCAGCAGTTTGCCACGCGCCGCATCGTCCCGCTCGCCCCCGACCAGATAGATCGAGGCCCCGAACAGCATCGAAAACAGGGTGATGAACTTCTGATGGAAGAAGACGTCCATCGTCCAGCGCGCCACGGCGTTGGCGCCGGTGACCGGAAATGGGCTGAGGCTGGCGTCCTGATAGACCATGACCGGCAGGCCGAACGAGACGACATTGACCGCCAGAATGCCCAGCACCGCCAGCCCCCGCATGACGTCCAGGCTGGCGATGCGCGAGGTCGCCGCGACGGGCGACAGGATCTCCGCCGCATCCTTGTCCGTGTCGTCCATGGTCATTCTCGGATCCCCCAATCCTCGAACTCAGGCGTCAGGCGCGAATGCCAACCCTGCGTCTCAGCCCTTGGGCATCAAGCCCAGTCGATCCTTGACCGCCGGCCGCGCCTCGAAGGCGATGAAGGCGGCGCACAACCCGGCCCACAAGGCGTAGCTGACGCCCACGATCATGGCGATGGGCAGGCCGCCGACGCCGAAGATCAGCAGGGTGGTCTCGGTCGCACCCAGGGCCTGCATGACATCGCCGGCCTCGAACCAGCCCATCACGCTCATGCCCAGGGCGACGACGATCTGAACCAGGGCCGCCGCCAAACCGCCGTACATCATGAAGCGCCAGACGACGCCCAGCCGTGTCCCGGGCCGGCCGTCGCGCTTGCGCTCGTTCAACACACGATAAAGCGCCAGCGGCACGGTGATCAGCCCGATCAGCATTACCACCAGCCGCCAGTCCATGTCGCGACCCGGCAGATAGGCGTGCGGCCGCCAGAAGGGCAGGGTCAACCACAGAGGCGGCCAGGCCGCGCCGGCCAGGCAGGCCAGAATCCGAGGCGTCCGCCCAGGCCGCGCAGCGATGGTCGCCTGACCGGGCAGGTCGGAATAGCTCTCGAACCGGCTCATCGCGTCGGCGCCGGCGCAGCGCCGGAATAGTCATAGAAGCCGCGGCCGCTCTTCCTGCCCAGCCAGCCGGCCTCGACATATTTCACCAGCAGGGGGCAGGGACGATATTTGCTGTCGGCAAGGCCGTCATACAGCACGTTCATGATGGCCAGGACGACGTCCAGACCCATGAAGTCCGCCAGTTCCAGCGGGCCCATCGGATGATTGGCGCCCAGGCGCAGCGCCTTGTCGATCGAGGCGACGTTGCCTACGCCTTCATACAGGGCGAAGATGGCCTCATTCATCATCGGCACCAGGATGCGGTTGACGATGAAGGCGGGGAAATCCTCGGCGTCCGTGGTGGTCTTGCCCAGGCTCTCGGCGAAGGCGACGGCGGCGGAATGGGTTTCGGCCGAGGTGGCGATGCCGCGAATGATCTCCACCAGCTTCATCACCGGCGCCGGCTTCATGAAGTGCAGGCCGACGAACCGGTCCGGCCGGTCCGTCGAAGACGCCAGGCGGGTGATCGAGATCGAAGAGGTGTTGGACGCCAACAGGGTCTGCGGCCCCAGGTGCGGCACCACCTGCGCATAGATGGCCTTCTTGACCGCCTCGTCTTCCAGCGCCGCCTCGATGACCAGATCGGCGCCGGCGACGGCCTCGGCCATTCCGTCGCTCGTCGTGATGCGGGTCAGGGCCGCATCGGCGGCGGCCTGATCGACCAGGCCGCGTCCGACATGACGCGCCAGGCTAGCCGCGATCTCGCCCTGCGCCAGCGGCAGCCGGTCGGCGACGACGTCATAGAGGCGAACCGAATAGCCCCCGAGCGCGACCGCCTGCGCGATGCCTGCGCCCATCTGTCCGGCGCCCAGAATGGCGACTGTGGTGATCGAGGTCATGAACCGTGGTCGAAAGTGGTCGGGCGGGCACCTTTAGAAAGGAAGGCGCGCGGCGCAAGAGCGGATCAACCCTCTCGCATCAGATTTCCGCCCGCCGTGTCGCCTCAGCCGAGCAGTTGGATCAGGGCCGGCGCCGCCGTGCGGTTGAACAGCACGCTGATGAACTGCAGCAGCAGGATCACCACGATGGGCGAGATGTCGATGCCGCCCAAGTTCGGAATGATGCGGCGGAACGGCTCCAGCAGGGGCGCGGTGACCCGGTCCAGGAAGGTCCCGACCGAATAGACGAAGCGGTTGCGATAGTTGACGACGTCGAACGCCACCAACCAGCTCAGAATGGCCTGGGCGATGATGAACCAGATCATCAGACTGATGATGGTGTTGATCAACCAGACGAGCGCATAGCCCATGAACGGTAACTCCTGCTTGGATCGGCGCTTCTAGCCTGTTCGCCCCTGCTCCGACAACGGCCGTGTCCGACCTGCGCGCTTTGCGCGCACAAGCCCGTTGACACCACGCCTGCCCGCCTTCTATGTCCGCCACGCCTGTGAAACCCGATCCCACGCTGGAAACGGGGCCGTAGCTCAGTTGGTAGAGCGCGTCGTTCGCAATGACGAGGTCAGGGGTTCGACTCCCCTCGGCTCCACCAGGCGTTTTCAATCAGAGCCGAGCTACCAGCCGCCCGTGCGGCCTGACTCAGTTGCCGCGGTAGGTGCTGTAGCCGTAGGGGCTGACGACGACGGGGACGTGGTAGTGGATGCTCGGGTCGCGGACCTGGAACACCACGTCGATCTCGGGGAAGAAGGGCTGGGCGTCTTTGCCGCCGTATTGCGACATGTCGAACGTCAGTTTGTAGGTGGCGACCTGGGTTGTGACCTGATCGCCGAACGAGCGGACGCGACCGTTCTCGTCGGTGCGCGCGGTCGCCAGTTGTCGCCAGCCGCCGTCGCCGTCCTTGATCGCCAGGGTGACGGGCACGTCGCGGCCGCCGACGCCGCGCGCCAAATCCAAGACGTGGGTCGAAATGGTCTCGGCCGAGGCCGATCCTGCGGAGATCAGAAAGGCCGATAGGGCGGCAAGCGCTGCAATACGCATGGAAGATCCTTGAAGACGGGTTGGCTTCGGGGCGGCGTGAGCCGGGCGATCAATGCTGGGTCGGCCGGACCAAGGTCAGGTCATAGCCCAGGGCGCGGGTGCGGTTCAGGATGGTCTCGCGGGTCTGGGGCGAAGGTTGCGCGGTGCGGCTGAGCAGCCAAAGGTAGCGACCCGACGGCTCGCCGACGATGGACCAGGAATAGTCGTCGGCGTGGTCCAGCACCCAATAGTCGCCGACGTAGAAGGGGCCGAAGAAGGACACCTTCAGCTTGGCGTTGTCGCTGCCCTCGACGATCTTCGCCTTGCCCTCTGAGGTCTTTTCCGGGCCGTCGACCGCATCCTGTCGGCAGGTGTTCAGCACCCCGACCAGACCGTCGTCGCGCACCGTATATTGGGCGGTCACGCCTTCGCAGCCGCGCTCGAACCCGTTCTCGTAGCGCCCGATTTCATACCACAGGCCGGCGTAGCGGTTCAGGTCGACCGGCTTCGTGGGTTGAGGCACGGCGGCGTTGCCGACGGGACCGCGTTGCAGGGTGGCGCAGGCGCCCAGCGCCAGGGCGGCGCCGGCGATCAGGGCGATGGAAGCGGTGCGAGCGATTTTCATGGCCGCAGAACGACGATGAGGGCGCCCGGTTCCGGACACTCGGTCTCGGCAGATCACCGGAGCGCGACGTAGCCCCGTTCGATGACCCGACGCAGAGCCTCGTAGGCTTCGGCCAGTTCGTCGTAGGCGGTGCGGGCGGCGGTCAGGCGGGCGACTTGGTCCGGCGTGACAGCCGAGCCGGAGTGGGCCAGGCGCAGCGATTCCGCGACCCATTTGGCGCGCGCCGTGGCCGTCATCACCGCCAGCTTTTGCAGCGAGCCGGCGTCCACGCCGGTCAGGGCGTGACCGATCACTTCCTTGTTGGCGATGTAGGCGGCGTAGTCGATCTGCTCCAGTTGGCCGCGCAGGCGACGCTGCTCGTGCGGATCGGTGTCCTGCGGTTCGAAATGATCGCTGTGGCGGCGGGTGCTGGACGTCATCTTGGTCGACATGGGCGAGCCCTCCCCGGCCTGTCCTGGCGGTCTAGGCGGCCGCTCGACAAAGAAGGTGCGCCGTCTCGGTTAACGCCGCGTTGCGTTGGGGACCCGCGCATCCGATATCGGGGCCACACGGGATCGGAGAAGACCATGGACCTGAAACTCAACGGCAAGCGCGCCCTGATTTGCGGCGGCTCATCCGGCCTTGGCCGCGCCGTGGCGACGGCCCTGGTCGCGGAGGGCGCGCACGTCGCCCTGCTGTCGCGCGACGAAGGCAGGCTTCAGGCCGTGGCGGACACACTGAACGCATCCGGGCCGGGCAAGGCGGTCGTAGTGACGGCGGACCTGGCGGACCATGAGGCGCTGTTGAAGGCGACGGACCGGGCCGAGGATCTGCTGGGCGGGCACATCGAAATCCTGTTGAACAACACCGGGGGGCCGCCGCCGTCGGGCGTGTCGGGGCTTGAGCCGGCGGTGTGGCGCGATCATTTCGAGTCGATGGTGCTGTCGATCTTCCGCCTGACGGACCGGGTGCTGCCGGCCATGCGGGCGGCCGGCTGGGGGCGCATCCTGAACGTCGCCTCGATCACGGTGGTCGAGCCGTCGGCGGCGCTGGGCGTGTCCAACACCCTGCGGGCCTCGGTCGCGGCCTGGGCCAAGACCCTGGCCAATGAGGTCGGACCAGACGGGGTGACGGTCAACACCCTGCTGCCGGGGCGGATCGATACGCCGCGGATCGAAAGGCTGGACCAGGCGACCGCTGAGCGCACCGGCACGACGCCGCAAGAGGCGCGAGCTGAATCCGTCAAATCGATCCCGGTCGGCCGGATCGGCACGACCGAGGAGTTCGGCGCCACCGCCGCCTTCCTGGCCAGCCCGCTGGCGGCCTACGTCACCGGCTCGCTGATCCGACTGGACGGCGGAGCGATCAAGGCGATCTGATCAGCCGGGCGCACGACGGCGCAGCACGCCGCCGAAGGCCACGCGGCCGCGGCCGTAATCGAGGGTGATGCGGCTGAACCGGCTCAGGATATCGGCGCCCAGCAGCAGGGTCGGTTTGTCGATCAGGTCCATGACCTGAAACACATGCAGGTCGGCGAACAGCAGCGGGGTCGGTCCCAGTGATCGTCCCGCGATGTGCAGGGCGGGCGTCGTGCCGGTGCGGGCCGTCACCGCGCCGCCGACGATGCCGATCATGCGCACGGGCTCGGATGAGGCGGGGGCCTGGCCGATCTCGATCGCCTGCATCAGGGCCAGATTGCCGATCGAATATTGCGCGCCGCTGTCGATGAAGGCGGCGACCTCCACGCCGGCGACATTGATCCGGGTCAGGAGTAACTGACCAAATCGGCCGCGACGACCGGCGACCAGCACGTCCTGCTGACGAAGCCGCGTGGCGTCAGCGCTTGTCGTCAAAGCGATGCCGGTCGTACCCGATGGCGACAGGGCGACCTGGCGGGCGTTGACGTCCAGCGTCAGGCGAAAGCGCGACAGCAGGTCCAGCCCCAACAGGCCGCCAGCGCCCAAGGCTTCGCGAGGAAAGACCGGCAGGGTCAGGTCGGTGAAGCGTCGGCGACCGATCTCGATCTGCGCCAGTTCGACGGTCGGCGTGACCTCGGCCGCCGTGATCCCATGCACCACGACGGGGCGGCCGGGCGGCAGGGCCAAGGCCTGAGCCAGTTCGGCCGAAACCGCGCTGCGCTCGGCGCCGGTGTCGATGACGAAGACCTGCTGGACGCTTCCGTTCAGACGCACGCCGACGCCCATTCGCGTCAGCAGATTTTGCAAGAGCCGGACCTGATCGGGCAGGTCTGCCGGGACGGCGGTCTGGGCGGACACAAACGGAGCAGCCGCTAGTAGGCCAAGCGTCTTGCGCCGCGACGTCTTCACGCTCGATCCTTCGACACCCACCCGCCTGTCCTCCTCGGGCCTCCGCCAGGGCAGGGCACGCTACGCGCATTTGGCGAAGAGCCTGAGACATATTCTTGTCTGTCGCGTCTCAGAGCGGCCGCGCCTGCGCGCCAAACGTTCGTCGCTGTCTGGCCAATCCGGGGTTGTCGGCGTATCGTCCCAGCCGACACAGGAGGATGCGATGCTGACCGTGCTTATGCTGGCCCTGTCCAATAGTTCGGCCATCGTCCATCCGGCGCCGGTGGTCGATCAGGCCATGGTGCATGTCGCACCCGTAGTGGACCAGGCGATGGTGAGTTGCTCCGACCCTCTGCTGCAGGCTGAGCGCAAAAGCCAGCAGCAGCCAGGCCTGTCGCTGGATCGATCGCTCGATGACGGACAGGTCCCGCGCTATCTGCTGCTGGACCGGCGCGATCAGAACAACTGCCCCCTGCCGATCAGCTACGCCGTGCCGGATCAACGGGCGCTGGGTCGAAACCTGATGCCGGCGCAGCCCGATGTCGGCGTGCCGCCGGCTCCGCCCGCGCCGCGTCGCTAGGCGCGGGGATGGGCGGCCGCGTAGGCGTTCAAAAGGCGATCCGCATCGACGCCGGTGTATTTCTGGGTCGTCGACAGGCTGGCGTGGCCCAGCAGTTCCTGGATGGACCGCAGGTCGGCCCCGGCGCCCAGCAGGTGGGTCGCGAAACTGTGGCGTAGGGCGTGAGGCGTGGTGCGCTCGGGCAGGCCCAACCGGCCGCGCAACTTCTGCACCGAGGCCTGAACGTGACGGGGGCTTAAGGGGCCGCCGCGGCGCGCGCGGAACAGAGCGTCGGCAGGCTGGAGCGGGAAGGGCAATAGAGCCAGATAGGCGTCCACTGCGGTGCGCACGGCGGGCAGGATCGGCGCGATCCGCGTCTTTGCCCCCTTGCCGACGATACGCAGGGTTTCGCCCAGCGGCGCATCGGCGCGGGTCAGGGACATGGCCTCGGAGATCCGCAGGCCGCAGCCGTAGAGCAGGGTCAGGACAGCTCTGTCACGCGCGGCCTCCCACGGTTCGGCGTCGGGATCGGCGTCCGGTTCGGCCAGCAGGCCGCGCGCCTGATCCTCGGTCACCGGCCGGGGCAGGGACGGCTTGACCTTGGGACCGCGCACCAGGGCCAGCTGCGGGGCGGGCGTGTCCAACCGCCGGTCGAGGAAGGCGTGAAACCCGCGAATGGCCGACAGGCTCTGGCTCAGCGACCGCGCCGCCAGCGGGTGATCGCCTGAGCGCCGCTCGGCCATGTGGGCGCGGACCTCGGCGGCGGTGATCGTCCCCATGTCTTTCAGCGACAGGGTCTCGCCACGATGGTGTTCGAGGAAGGCGACATAGAGCCGGCCGATATGGCCATAGGCCTCCAGCGTGCGCGGCGACAGCCGACGTTCGTGCGCCAAGTGATCGAGCCAGGCGCGCAGGGCGTCGGAGGCGGTCAGTTCAATACCGGCCATCGCTCGGCAATCCGCTCCGTCACCCGCGCCAGGAAGGCGGCCAGTTCGCAGCCCATGTTCGGGGTGAAGCCTTCGGGCTCGGGCGAGCCGAAGGCGCAGATGCAGGGGCGCGGCGGTCCGCCCGGCTTCAGGTGCGGGGCCATGCGGACCAGGGCGATGGATTTCACCTGATCCTCGGTCGCGCCGAAGAAGTTCAGCCCCGGGATCATCGGGCCGAGCCAGGTCAGGCCGTGCTCGCCCAGAAGGTTGTCGACATCGCCTTCTTCCAGGGCGCGCCAGCCGAAGGGCACGCCGCCCGGTTTTTCCAGAGCGATGGCGGCGCCGGCCAAGCCGAACCGCCCCTGCGCCGCCGCATCCAGCCGACGGGCCAGATCGGAATGGTTCTTGGCCTCCATCAGGTCCAGGGTCGCGACGTGCGTCTGGGTCTGGGCGGCGAAGTTGGCGCGGGCGATCAGTTCGATCTCACGCCGGGCGCCGGTCTCGCGCTCGACCACGGCCTCTAGCCGCGTCAGGGCGGCGGCCCCGAACTCGACCACATTGCGGCCGTGCGGCCGCAGACCGATTTCTTCAAGCAGAGAGCGGTCGTCCAGCAGGGTCTGCGGATGGGTCTGCAGCCAGCCGCGCACGTCGGGCCAATGCAAGCCGTCGCCGATATGGGGCGTTGCGTCCGATTCCGACGTTTCGAAAAGGTCCAATGAGCCGCTCAAACAGACCTCTCCGGGAACCGCGATGCTACAGAATAGACTGACCCGTCTTGGCCCAGTCCGCCACGAAGGCATCAAGACCCTTGTCGGTTAACGGGTGGTTCACCAAGGCCTTGAATGTGTCGGCGCCGAAGGTAGCGGCGTCCGATCCGGCGACGGCGGCGGCGGCGACATGGCCGACACTGCGCAGGGACGCGGCCAGGATCTGGGTTTCGAAACCGTGCACGTCATACAGGACGCGGATTTCTTCCAGCAGGCCGATGCCGTCGGCGCCGTTGTCTTCCAGACGTCCGACGAACGGCGAGACGAAGGTGGCGCCGGCCTTGGCGGCCAGCAGGGCCTGGGCGGCCGAGAAGCACAGGGTGACGTTGGTCTTGATGCCCTTGTCGGTGAAGACGCGGCAGGCGCGCAGGCCATCCCAGGTCAGGGGCAGTTTCACCACCACGTTCGGGGCGATGGCGGCCAGCTTGTCGCCTTCCTTGACCATGGTCTCGAAATCGAGCGAGACGGCCTCGGCGGAAATCGGCCCCTCGACCAGGGCGCAGATTTCGGCGATGACCTCGGCGATGTTCCGACCCGACTTGGCGATCAGCGACGGATTGGTGGTGACGCCATCCACCATTCCGGTGGGGACCATGTCCTTGATGACGGCGACGTCGGCGGTATCGAGAAAGAGTTTCATGGTCGGCTTCATAGCCGAGGGCGAAGTTCGGTGAAAGTCGCCTCGGTCCTCATTCCCCTGCCCGTGCCGGAGGCCTTCGACTACGAGGTTCCCGAGGCGCTGACCCTGGCCCACGGAGATTTGGCGCGGGGCGATCAGGTCGCCGTGCCGCTGGGGCCTCGCCTGATCCGCGGCGTGGTGTCCGAGGTGTTCGAGACCACAGGTTCAAACCGGCGCCTAAAGGCGATCGACAGCCGCCTGGATGATCCGCCCCTGCCGGCGGGCGTGATGGATTTCGTCGAATGGGCCGGGCGCTGGACCCTGTCGCCGCCGGGCGAGATGGCGGCGACGGCGCTGAAAGGGCTGCGCGCGCCGCGTCCCCGGCCCGAACGCCGGGTGCGGCGGGTGGGCGAGCGGCTGCCGTCGCGGGCTACCCCTTCGCGGACGGGCGCGCTGGAGGCTCTGGGCGAGCGGTCCATGACGGCTGCCGATCTGGCGCGGGCGGCGGGGGTGTCGTCGGGCGTGGTCAAGGGCCTGATCGACGAAGGCGTGCTGGAGGTCATAGAGATCGCGGCCGAGGCGGCGTTCGACCGACCCGATCCCGACCACGCGCCCGCATCGCTGAACGGCGATCAGGCGGCGGCGGCGACAGCCCTGGCGGCGGGTGTGACCGGCGGCGGTTTCCGGCCCTTCCTGCTGGACGGGGTCACGGGGTCGGGCAAGACCGAGGCCTATCTGGAGGCGATCGCGCGGGTGCTGCGGGCTGATCCGGCTGCGCAGATCCTCATCCTGTTGCCCGAGATCGCCCTGACCCAGGCCCTGATCGAACGGATCACGGCGCGGTTCGGCGCCGCCCCGGCCGAATGGCATTCCGGCGTCGCCCCGCCGCGCCGTCGTCAGGTGTGGGAGGCGGTCGTCGCCGGGCGCTGCAACATCGTGGTCGGGGCGCGCTCGGCCCTGTTTCTGCCCTTCGTCAATCTGCGCCTGATCGTCGTGGACGAGGAGCATGACGGCTCGTTCAAACAGGAGGAAGGCCTCGTCTATCACGGCCGCGACCTGGCCGTGGCGCGGGCGCGGATCGAGGGGGCGGCGGTGGTCCTGGCCTCGGCGACGCCGTCGCTGGAGACGCTGTGGAATGCCCAGAGCGGGCGCTACGACTGGCTGAAGCTGGGCGCGCGGCACGGAACGGCGGTCCTGCCGGATATCGCCCTGCTGGATTTGCGGCAGAACACGCCCGATCCGCAGACCTGGCTGTCGCAGCCTCTGCGCTTGGCCATCGGCGAAACCCTGCTGCGAGGTGAGCAGACCCTGCTCTTCCTGAACCGGCGCGGCTATGCCCCCGTGGTCCTGTGTCGCGCCTGCGGCCATCGGCTGACGGCGCCGGACACCGACAGCTGGCTGGTCGAGCATCGCTACACCGGGCGGCTGGTCTGTCACCTGACCGGCTTCTCAATGGCAAGGCCCAAACTGTGTCCCTCGTGCGGGGCCGAGGATTCGCTGGTCTCGGTCGGGCCAGGGGTCGAGCGGGTCGAGGAAGAGGTGCGCCAACTGTTTCCTGAGGCGCACACGGCGGTCTTCAGCTCCGACACTGCGCCCGACGCCCGGTCGGCCCGCGCCTTGATCCAGAAGATGACGGACGGGGAGATCGACATTCTGGTGGCGACGCAGGCCGCGGCCAAGGGCCACAACTTCCCGCGCCTGACGCTGGTGGGCGTGGTGGATGCGGACCTGGGGCTACGCGGCGGCGACCTGCGTGCGGCCGAGCGGACCTATCAGCTTTTGGCCCAGGCGACCGGGCGAGCGGGGCGGGCGGATCGGCCGGGGCGGGCGCTGCTTCAGACCTGGACGCCCGAGCACCCGGTGCTGATGGCGCTGGCGGCCGGCGATCGTGACGCCTTCGTCGAGGCGGAAATGGCCGAGCGCGAGGCGGCGTCCCTGCCGCCCTATGGCCGGCTGGCGGCGATCATCCTATCCAGCGAGAATGCGGCCGCCGTCGAGAAGACGGCGAACGACCTGGCCCAGGCCATTCCCAACGCCGAGCGGCTGGAGGTCTATGGCCCAGCCGATGCGCCGCTCGCCCTGGTACGGGGACGCCGGCGCAAACGGCTGCTGGTGCGAGCCGATCGGGACGTGAACCTCCAGGCCTTCCTGCGGGCCTGGCTGCAGCGGGTGAAGGTGCCTGGTTCCGTCCGCCTGACGGTGGACGTGGACCCCTACTCGTTCCTCTAGAGGCGGAAGTCAGACGGCCATGACGGTGCCGAGCAGCAGACGGGCGCCGGGGCGGCCCAGGGTGGCGTTGGTCGCCGCCTGAAGCTGGGCCGACAGCTGGTCGATGTCGGGAACGACGCCGGGACGCAGGCCGTTGGCGAAGCGCTGGGCGGCGGTGTTGTAGGCGGCGCGCAGGCGCGGCGCGGACTGCTGGGCGCGGGTGCGAAGGGTCGCATCGGGCACATCGACGCCGGTTTCGATGGTCAGCACGCCCCGACGACCGTTCGCCTGAAGGATCGAGGCGGTGATGACTGGCAGCCGGATATAGGTGTCGGCCGACGCCGCCGCGCCGCCGCTCGAAGCGCGGGCGGAGGTTGAGGCGGCCGTCGCGACGACGGCGAGACCGAGAAGAGCGCGGCGTTCCATGGTGAGGTCTCTACCGGCCAGGATTTAAGAAACTGCTGATCCTGGATCGCATAAGGATATCTTTATGTGTTTGTTGATACTCGGCGCGCGCCGGGCTATGAGGGCCCAAACTCATTGCGGCCAGGAGCCCAAGCCATGACCGACTACATCGTTCGCGACATCACCCTGGCCGACTGGGGCAACAAGGAAATCGAGATCGCCGAAACCGAAATGCCGGGCCTGATGTCCCTGCGTGACGAGTTCGGCGCCAGCCAGCCGCTGAAGGGCGCCCGCATCGCCGGCAGCCTGCACATGACCATCCAGACGGCGGTCCTGATCCAGACGCTGGAAGCCTTGGGCGCTGAAGTGCGCTGGGCCTCGTGCAACATTTTCTCGACGCAGGACCACGCCGCCGCCGCCATCGCCGCCAACGGCACGCCGGTCTTCGCCACCAAGGGCGAGACGCTGGAAGAATACTGGGACTACGCCCACAAGATCTTCGAATGGGCCGATGGCGGCTATCCGAACCTGATCCTCGACGACGGCGGCGACGCGACCCTGCTGTGCGTGCTGGGTCCGAAGGCCGAGAAGGACATCTCGGTCCTGGCCAATCCCCAGAACGAAGAGGAAGAGGCCCTCTTCAAGGTCATGAAGCGCTATCTGGCTGAGAAGCCCGGCTTCTATTCGGCCATCCGCGACGCCATCGGCGGCGTGTCGGAAGAGACGACCACGGGCGTTCACCGCCTGTATCAGATGGCCGAAAAGGGCGAGCTGCCCTTCCCCGCCATCAACGTCAACGACAGCGTCACCAAGTCCAAGTTCGACAACCTGTACGGCTGCCGGGAATCGCTGGTCGACGCGATCCGTCGCGGCACCGACGTCATGCTGTCAGGCAAGGTCGCGGTGGTCTGCGGCTACGGCGACGTGGGCAAGGGCTCGGCCGCTTCGCTGCGCCAGGGCGGCGCCCGCGTGATCGTGACCGAGATCGACCCGATCTGCGCCCTGCAGGCCGCGATGGAAGGCTATGAGGTCCAGACGCTGGACGACACCGCCGGCCGCGCCGACATCTATGTGACGACGACCGGCAACAAGGACGTCATCACCGTCGATCACATGCGGCAGATGAAGAACAACGCCATCGTCTGCAACATCGGCCACTTCGACTCGGAGATTCAGGTCGCCGGCCTGAAGAACTTCAAGTGGGACGAGATCAAGCCGCAGGTCCACCACGTCGAGTTCCCGGACGGCAAGAAGATCATCCTGCTGTCGGAAGGCCGCCTGGTGAACCTGGGCAACGCCACGGGCCACCCGTCCTTCGTGATGTCGGCGTCGTTCACCAACCAGACGCTGGCCCAGATCGAACTGTGGACCAACGCCGACAAGTACGAGAACAAGGTCTACACCTTGCCCAAGCACCTGGACGAGAAGGTCGCCATGCTTCACCTGGCCAAGCTGGGCGCCAAGCTGACCGTCCTGACCAAGGACCAGGCCGATTACATCAACGTGCCGGTCGAAGGCCCGTTCAAGGCGGATCACTACCGTTACTAAGCTCTCCCCGAGGCTGGAACCGCGAGGTTCCAAGTGACGAGGGCGTCTTCGGACGCCCTCGTCGACGTCCTGGTGGTCGGGGCCGGCGCGGCCGGGATGATGGCGGCCATCGAGGCCGGGCGACGCGGGCGGCGGGTCAGGGTCGTGGACCATGCCGACCGGCCGGGCGAGAAGATCCGCATCTCGGGCGGCGGGCGCTGCAACTTCACCAATCTGGGCTGCGGACCGGCGAACTTTCTGGGCGAGAACCCCAGGTTCGCGACCTCGGCCCTGCGCCGCTACACCCAGCACGACTTCGTCAAGCGCATCGATAGGGCCGGAATCGCCTGGCACGAGAAGACGCTGGGCCAGCTGTTCTGCGACGACAGCGCCAAGCAGATCGTCCGTATGCTGACCGACGACATGGCGGCGGCGGGCGTGATCCTGAGCCTGAAGACCGGTGTGTCGCGGATCGCGCGATCCGGCGACGGCTTTACCGCAATCCTGTCGGACGGCTCGCAGGTCACGGCGGCGTCGCTGGTCGTGGCGACCGGCGGCAAGTCGATCCCCAAGATGGGGGCGACCGGCTGGGCCTATGAGGTGGCGCGCCAGTTCGACATTCGCGTCACCGAGACCCGACCGGCCCTGGTGCCGCTGACGTTCGAGGCCGGGCTGCTTGAGACGCTGACGCCGCTGGCGGGCGTGGCGGTCGACGCCTCGGTCGCCTCGGCGCCGGAAGGGGCCAAGGCGCGCAAGGCCAGCTTCCACGAGGCGATGCTGTTCACTCACCGCGGCCTGTCGGGTCCGGCCATTCTTCAGATCAGCTCCTACTGGCGCGAGGGCGAGGCGGTGGTGGCCTCCATGGCGCCGGGCCGCGACGTGTTCGAAGAACTGAAGGCGGCCAAGGCGTCGAACGGCAAACAGGCCGTGCACACCGCGCTGGGCCATATCGTGCCGCGTCGTCTGGCCGAAAGCCTGTGCCAGCGCGAAGGGGCGTCGGGCAATCTGGCGGACCTGTCGGACAAGGTGCTGCGGCGGCTGGATCAGGCGGTCAACGCCTGGGCGGTCAAGCCGGTGGGCTCCGAAGGTTACAGGACCGCCGAGGTGACGCTGGGCGGGGTCGATACGGCCGCGCTGGACCAGCAAACGATGCAGGCCAAGGCGGTCACGGGTCTGTATTTCATCGGCGAGGCGGTGGACGTGACCGGCTGGCTGGGTGGCTATAATTTCCAGTGGGCCTGGTCGTCGGGCTGGGCCGCCGGGCAGGTCTGCTAGAATTTTTGAGGTGCAATCTGTGCACTTTAGCCGGCGGGTCCGCTGACAAAAACACCGTCTAATTCGTCTAATCTGTCTATTTCGGCGCGCGTTCTGGCGGGACGCGAAGATGTCAAAGACCGGGTCGCCATTCTAACCCGGTGCAGGACCATGACAGGCGAGTGGTCGCTGGTCAGTCGTAAGCCGTGGTAAAATCTCGCAATCGTCGTCGCCTATACGATGGCAGGAGCGGCCCAAGCCCCCTGCGGCCCCGCGACGCATGGCGGCGGGCGGCGACGGCGCCTAGCTTGAAGAAGCGGAACGGGCCCCTCTGGCGTTCTCGCGGTCCGGCGTCCCCCTTCCTTGCGCCGGGTCGTACGACGCGATGTCGGACCGCAAGGGCGTGTCGATGCGGCGAAGCTTTCCCCTCCTGGCCTGTCGCATCGACCGCCCATTCTTTTTCGATCGGAGCCCGACATGCCTCTTTTGATGTGCCCCAACGACAACGCCGCCATGCAGACGCTGGAGCGCAACGGCGTCCAGTTCGACATGTGTCCCGAGTGTCGGGGTGTCTGGCTGGATCGCGGCGAGCTGGAAAAGCTGATGGCCGCCGCCGTCGAGGAGGGCCGCGCCACAGCCCCGGTCGCGCCCGCGCCGCAGGCCTATGCGCCGCCGCCTCAGCCCTATGCCCAGCCCCAGTCACAACCTCAGGCCCAACCCTGGGGCGGCGGGGCGTCACAGCCGTATCGCGGCGACGATCGAGGCTACCGGGGCGACAAATACCGCGACGACCGGCATCGCGACGACGACTATCGCTACAAGAAAAAGAAGCGCGACAGCATCTTCGACATCTTCGACTGAGGTCGGCTAGGCCGCCAGACCCGCCTGCTGCATGAGGCCTCTCAACGCCGCGACGTTTTGCGGCGCGGCGGTCAGGGCTGTGCGGACGTCGGGCGAACGCAGCAGCTTGATGGCCTCGGCGCGGGCGCGGTCGGCCACGGGGCCCAGCGGGCCGGCTTCACCGGTGGCCAGTTTCAGCAGGGCCGTCAGCTTTTGAGGCGCAGCCGCCTGGGCGCGGACGATCTGGGCGACCAGATGGGCGTCGGCCTCCAGATTGGCCCCGACCGCTCCTATGGCGTCCATGATCTGGGCCTGGTCGTGATCGGCCAGATGCGCGGCCTGAACCGAGCGTTGAAGCCGGGCCAGGGTCGCGAGTTTGTGCGAGGCGCTGGGGCCGCCCGGGACGGACTGGCGGATCTCGGTTTCGAAACGCAGCGAGCCGATGCAGGCGCTGAGCCACCGCGCGGCGGCGCGTTTGTTGGCCCCGCCGGTCACGTTCTCGCAAAGGCGGGTCAGCTGCTCGGCCTCGGCCAAGACCGTCGGGCAGGGGTTGACGTAGGCGCCGACGAAATCGGCCGTGACCAGGCTCTTGGAGCGTTCGACGAAGGCGGTCTGAACCTCTTCCAGCGTCAGCAGTCGCCCGGCCGAGGCCGTCAGGGCCATGGCCAGCAGACGCAGGATGTCGATCTCTCCGACCGGATCATGGGGGCGGAGGCGGCGCTGGCTGGTCAGTTCGCGGGTGACAAGGCGAGCCAAGGACGCGGCGAGAAGCGGAAACTCACCCGAGGCCAGATGCAGGCCCAGGCGCGCGGCCGGTCCCTCGACCTGGGGCATCATCAGGGCGAGGCGCGGGTCCATCCGTAACAGGGCGTCCATCTCGTCCGGCGCGACCATGCGCACGATGGCCGCCAGATTGGCGCCCTGATCCAGCGACGGGCCCAAAATCTCGGTCAGGTTGGTGCGCACGGCCAGCATTTCGGCGACAATCTGCTCGACCACCACCACGACCAGGGCGCGCGGCGGGCCGTCGGCGGGCGCGGCGTCCATCAAATCCATCAGGACGGTCAGGCGATCGCGGGCGCCGCGCCGATCCTTCAGCGCGCCGGCGACCACCCCGCCCATGCGCAGCGCCCGATCCGGCGCGCCGGTCAGCCGATGCGCCAGATCGGCGATAGAGCGGTCGTCCAGAGCGGGGAACAGGCCGTCGCGTCCGGCCTTGCGCAGGCGGGCCATCGCCTGTTCGATCAGCTTTTGATAGTGGCGCACGACCCCGTGCACCTCCTGGCCCGTGGCCTGGCTTTCGGGGACCGCGACCTTCTGGATGGCGTGCTGGAGCTCGACCCCGGCCGCCTCCAGCCGTTCGGCCACATCGGGACGATGCAGCAGTTCGAAGGCGGTCACGCCCTCGCGTTTCAGCCAGTCTTCCAGCACCCGGCCGATCAGGGCGCGGGCATGGGGCGAATAGAGTTCGGCCGGACTGCTGCAGGCCGGCGGGACAGCCTTGTCGGCGACCTTCTTCTTTCGCTCCTCAGGCGCGCCCAACGTCAGGATGGTCAGGGAGCTGAACTCCATCGTCTCGGGGTCCAGCGTCTCCTTGGTCACGCGCGAGGCGATGGCGAGACGATCCCGAAGCTGTTCTTCGGCGGTCTCGATGGCGTGTTTGCGGTCTTCGGTCGCGATCAGCAGCGTCCACGACGACGGGGCGCTCTTGCGGACATAGACTTCGTAATGGATCGGACCCGCCATGGGGCGATCCTGCATCCCAAGCCTTTAAGGCGAGGTTTTCGAAGGCGGAATGTTTCTGCCCGCGCCGGAGCGACGCGGTGCGCGCGTTGAAACGAGGCGGCGCCGTGACCATCTGGACGTCACCGAACCGCTTTCGGGTTGCAGGCGATTTTCATTCAGCCCGAAACGCCTTAGCCCTAATGTGACCGAGATCGAACGGTTACGCTTGCTGTGCGTTCTTGCTCGCGGGAACGTAAAGTTCAGGAGAAGACACCCTTGGCCAACATCACTCTGGTCGATGACGACGAGAACATCGTGGCGTCCGTTTCGCTGGCGCTGGAAAGCCATGGCCACAAGATCACCGCCTATCACGACGGGGCCTCGGGTCTGGCCGCGCTGGAATCCTCGCCGCCCGATCTGGCGATCCTGGACGTGAAGATGCCGCGCATGGACGGGATGGAGGTGCTGCGTCGCCTGCGCCAGACCTCGCAGATTCCGGTCATCATGCTGACGTCCAAGGACGAGGAGATCGACGAGATCCTGGGCTTCAACCTGGGCGCCGACGACTATATCCACAAACCCTTCAGCCAGCGTCTGCTGATCGAGCGGGTCAAGGCGCTGCTGCGCCGCACGGGCGCCGACGGCGGCGAACCGGAATCGGCGGCCGAGGTCTCGGGCCGGGCGATCAAGCGCGGCAAGCTGTCGATGGACCCGGCGCGCCACGAGTCGACCTGGGACGGCAAGCCCGTCAAGCTGACGGTGACCGAGTTCCTGCTGCTGCAGGCTCTGGCTCAGCGTCCGGGCTTCGTGAAGAGCCGCGACAACCTGATGGACGCCGCCTACGACGACCAGGTCTATGTCGACGACCGCACCATCGACAGCCACGTGAAGCGGATGCGCAAGAAGTTCCGCGCCGTGGACAATGAGTTCGACGCGATCGAGACCCTGTATGGCGTCGGCTACCGCTACCGCGAGAGCTGAACCGGGCGGGCGCGAGCCCGACGAGGAGCCCCAGCGCCGGCCGTTGTTCCGCTTCGGCGGATCGCGGCTGGGCGGCTTCATCCTGGTGCTCAATCTGCTCAGCCTGCTGATCCTGTTCGGCGGGGCGCTGGCGATCAACGAATGGCGTCCGGGCCTGATCGAGGCGCGTCAGGAATCGCTGACGGTCCAGGCCGAGCTGCTGGCCAATGTGTTGCGCGAAGAAGGCGTGACGCGGGGGGAGCCGACGCCCGAACTAGACCCCATCCGCGCGTCGATCTGGCTGACCGACCGGTTCATCCCGGCGGGCCAACGGGTGAGGCTGTATGATGTGAACGGCCTGTTGCTGGTCGACAGCTATCAGGTGACCGAGGCCATCGGCGGGCGGCCCCTGCCCGACGCGCAACCGGCGGGGGCGGCGACCGAGGACGCCGCCAAGGCCAATCTGCTGTCCGAGCGCCGGGTCGCCCGCGCCGACAGCGAACTGGCGGCCGAGGTGGCGGCGGCGCTGGACGGCTCGCCCCAATCGACCCTGCGTCGCAACGAATCCGGCGACCGCGTCGTCTCCGTCTCCATCCCGGTGCGCCATGTGCGCCAGGTGCTGGGCGTGCTGACCGTCGAGTCCGGGGACGTGGACGAAATCCTGGGCGCTCAGCGGCAGGCGCTGTTCCCGTTCGCCCTGGTGGCGCTGGGGGTCAATCTCCTGGGGTCGCTGCTGCTGCATCTGTTCGTGGCGCGGCCGATCATGCGGCTGTCGGCGGCGGCGGATCAGGTGAAGCTGCAACGCGCGCGGGCCATCTCCCTGCCGGACCTCGAGGATCGCAAGGACGAGATCGGCGATCTGGCGCGGTCTCTGGAATCCATGACCGACACCCTGTCGACGCGGATGGACGCCATCGAACGGTTCGCGGCCGATGTGTCGCACGAGATCAAGAACCCCCTGACCTCGATCCGTTCGGCGCTGGAGACCCTGCCGCTGGTCAAGACCGATGCGCACCGCGAGAAGCTGACGGCGCTGTTGCAGCAGGACGTGCGTCGGCTGGACCGGCTGATCACCGACATCTCCAACGCCTCGCGGCTGGATGCGGAGCTGTCGCGCGATCGACCGCGGCCGGTCGATCTGAACCGTCTGCTGGTCGATATCGTCGGCGTCTATGAGACGACGGCCAAGCCCGGCGACATTCCGGTCGTGCTCACGGCGCCCGAACAGGCCCTGCGGGTCATGGGGCGCGACGGGCCGCTGGGGCAGGTGTTCCGCAACCTGATCGATAACGCCCGCTCGTTCAGCCCCGCAGGCGGCGTGGTGCGGGTGACGCTGGAGGACATCGGGGACGATCTGCCGATCCGCGTGCGGGTCGAGGACCAGGGGCCAGGCATCCCGGCCGAGAACCTGGAGACGGTGTTCGAGCGGTTCTACACCTCGCGGCCCAAGGGGGCGGTGTTCGGCTCCAACTCGGGCCTGGGCCTGTCCATCGTGCGTCAGATCGTCGAGGCGCATGGCGGTCGCGTCCACGCCGAAAACAAGACCGAAGGCGGGGCGCGGTTCGAGATCGTCTTCCCGGCGGTCGGCCGCTGGTCGTGACCCCGGGCCAGCCAGTCCACGCCACCACCGTCGCCGTGCGCCGGCGCGGGGCCTGGCAGGGGGTGATGATCCTGGGACCGTCGGGCGCGGGCAAGAGCGATCTGGCGCTGCGGCTGATCGCGCGCGGCTGGCGGCTGGTCAGCGACGACTACACCCAGGTCTGGGCCTCGGACGGGGCCGTTCATGCGTCGGCGCCAGCCTCCATCGCCGGTCGGATCGAGGTGCGCGGCCTTGGAATCGTGGCCGCCAGAACACGCCCGGTCTGTCGCGTGGCGCTGGCCGTCGCCTGTGTGGCGGAAGGCGTCGAACGGCTTCCGGAGCCGCAGACACGGGCTTTCGCGGGGGTCGATCTGCCCCTGCTGGCGTTCGATCCGCGACCCGCCTCGGCCGTCGATGTGGTCGCAGCGGCGTTGGAGACGCTTTGAAACCCCGAAAGACGGGTCTATGACACGCCCCTTGCGGTCCATAGAGGGCGGCGTCCGGCCTCCCTTGCCGGGCGGGGGAATGCCTGGGACGGTTCGGGGCGGGATGCGAGTGAAGTCCTCATGATCGGTCTGGTGATCGTCACCCACGGCGGGTTGGCGTCCGAGTTTCTCTCCGCCATGGAGCATGTGGTCGGCCCGCAGCGCGGCGTCGCGGCCATCTGCATTGGCCCCGACGACGACATGGAGCGTCGGCGTCGCGACATCGTCGATGCGGCGGCGGCCGTGGATGACGGCGAAGGGGTCATCCTGCTGACCGACATGTTCGGCGGCACGCCGTCGAACCTGGCCATCTCGGTGATGGAACAGACCCGCGCCGAAGTCATCGCCGGGCTGAACCTGCCCATGCTGATCAAACTGGCCAGCGTGCGCGGGCGCGAGACGCTGGAATCCTGCGTGGCCCATGCGCAGGATGCGGGCCGCAAATACATCTCCGTCGCGTCCTGGGTGCTCGCAGGCGAAAAATGACCGTCACCGCGACCCTGAACATCTGCAATACGCGCGGTCTGCACGCCCGCGCCTCGGCCAAGTTCGTCAAACTGGCCTCCAGCTTCGAAAGTGAGATCCACGTCACCCGCGACGGCGTGACGGTGGACGCCCGCTCGATCATGGGCCTGCTGATGCTGGGCGCCGGCATCGGCTGCAGCATCGACATCTCCGCCGAAGGCCCTGACGCCGAAGAGGCGATGGAAGCTTTGACCGACCTGGTCGCCCGGAAGTTCGACGAGGATCAGTAGACCGAGGTCGGCGCTACGGGGTTTGACCCTAGGGCCATGGCTTCAACGCATCCCGATAATCGCCGAAAACGGACAGTGTGTAGGTCGCCTTTGGGTGGAAGCCGACGCTGGAGTTGTTGACCCCCAGCGCTTGCACGGAACTCTGGCGCTAGATGAAGGCGATTTGGGCCGCTGGTCGCGCTGTCGAGCGAACTAGCCGCTCTCTCTTCATGAACCGCTGATTGTCTTTGAGGGCCTCGCCAATACGTCTTTCGCGCCCAGTTTGATCGCTTCCTGAACCTCGCTGGCCTGAATAGCGAGCTGTCAGCACCATCACAGGCAAGGTCAGGGTGCTGGAGAGCGCCGAACCCCTGAAGGCGAGGCCTATTCTAATCGAGGATCATGGGGTGGGGGCGAGTGTCGGGGATGCGCTTGGCCGCATCGTCAAATCTGCGCGCCCGCAGGTTTGTTGTGATCCGGTCCGACGTCTCTGCCTTTTCGTGCGATGCGCCACATAAAGAAGATGATGCCGCAGACAAGGAACAGCGTGCAGAAGATGCTTCCCTCCGGGCCATCCGCGCCACCGGTGAGAAAGTCCGTTCCGGCTGGGGCCAGCGAGACGATGAGCGCGGGCACGCCCGCGTCGAGGCCGGTGACCGGTACGTCGAAGCCGGTGGCGATTATCCAGTTCCATCCCACGTGCCACCCCATCACGCCCCAGATGTTATTGGATGAGATGGACCACGCGCTCGCGAAGAGAGCGAAAAGCAGGATGTTGCCGGTGACGAGCCAGGGCTGACCCCGGGAGAAATGGAGCAGCGTAAAGGTAAGCGACGATAACAGGACGGCAATGACGAGGTTCGCGCGGCGCGTGATGACTGAGATGAGCCATCCACGGAAAATGATTTCTTCGATGCTGGCTTGAACGAGGAAGCCTACGAAGAGGCCAGCCATTGCGATGACTGCGCCAGAGGACTGAGCGGCCGGAAACAGTGCGCCAGGTTCGTAGGCGCCAGCCAACCAGATACAGGCTATCATTGCCGACGGCATGACGACGCCAACACCCAGGCCGCCATAGAATCCTTGCGCCGCACCGTCTCTCGTAAGACCGATTGTGCCGGCATTCCGCCGCTCGACGACGGCTATCCATGCGGCAACGGCGAGCAGCCAGGTGATGAAGGATACAACCAGCATCGCCGTGAGGCCCTGGGCGCCGACGAATTCGCCTTGTGCATCCACAAAGCCGAACCGCTCAAGAAAAAGAGTGGACGGAATCTCGGTGGCGATCGCGAGGGCGATGCAGATGACGGGGGTGAGAATCGCCCATGGTAGCCAGCCGCGCGCCGGTGATGTGCTGTAAATGGTTCTGAGGTTCATACCCGCAGACTGAAGCGGGTCGCGGTCCGGTTATAGAACGATCGTGTGCGTTCACGCCCACTGACGCAGGGCGGCGGTTTCGGGGTCGCCGCTGTTGGGCGCGCCTCATACAGATCCAGGACGATTGAGTCGTCGCCATTGCGCCGGCGTCAGGCCGTAGGCGCTTCGAAAGTGTCGCGTCAGGTGGCTCTGGTCAGAGAATCCGCTGGCAGCGGCGATTTCTGCAAGCGGGGTCCTGCCGTTCATCATGGCTCGCGCTGTGTCGAGGCGGCGGAAGATCAGATAGCGATATGGACTGACGCCCAGCAGCGCACGGAATCCGCGAGAGAGTTGCCAACGATCCTGTCCGCTGACGCGTTCGAGATCATCAAGTCGGACATTGCTGTCCGGGTGGGCGTCTATGAACGCTCGCGCCAGCGCCACCGCCTGGAGATCCACGCGCCGGTGATACGTCTGTTCACTCCCAAGCTCTGACAGCGCCTCCGCGAGGTCGAGCATGGCCTGATCATACTCCAGGCCACCTAGGGCTTGGTTGAGATCACCAATAAGGGCCGTGGCGGCCGCGTGCAGCCGCGCGTCGTCAGATACGCCCCCGGCAAGGAAAGGAAGGGCGCGTCCGCCGAGAGCCTCCTGAAGCGCGGACGGTGCGACGCTGGCGCTCCGGTACCGGAAGTGTCGCCCGTCCCCGGCGTGACCGTCATGAAGCTCATCCGGATGGAGAACGACGATCTGACCTGGCAGCGAATGGCGCCGCGACCCGCGGTAGGAGAAGCTCTGCACCCCCGCGACGGTTATGGCGATGGCGTATGTGTCGTGCCGGTGTGGACCGTAGGCTGCCCCGTTGAGGGACGCTTCAAACCGCTCGAAATCACCCGGCGCCCGCACGATCCAGCTAGGTTCGTCAAACGACATGCTGCTCCAACCCTCCTGACGACGTGAGTCGATGGGTGTTGGCGAAGATCATAAGGCAAAACGGACGGCCCGCAGCGGCCAAGCTGATCAGAGTCCGCATTGGGTCGAAAGCCAACACTGACCCATTGCCGACTTTTGGATATTGCGCTTGGGGCGACAGATCTGGGTCAGCCTTGCCTGTGGCTGCTGAAGAAGCGCCGAGCGGCCGCTAAAGCCCCAGCGTCCGACGCACGTCGCGCCAGTCGACGTATTTGAAGTTCTGCGTGCCCACGTCGTTGACGTCGTCCTGGATGACGACGAGGCCTTCGGGGAAGGGGCCGACTTGACCGCTTGCGGCCGCCAAGCCGTCGGTCCCGGTGACGCCGTCGACCGCGCCGTCCACGATCTTGAAGCGGCCCTTGTACTCGGGCGCCGGGCCGTCGATGCGCCAGACGGGGAAGGTGGAGTCGCCCTGGCTGGAGGCGATCAGATAGCGGCCTGAGGCGTCGGCGATGGTCGTCAGGCCTTCGGCGTCGGCGACCAGAATGTCCTTGGCGATGGGCTGGATCAGGGTGCGGGCCGCGCCCGAGGCCGGGTTCAGGCCATAGCGCCACAGGCCGACGTTCTCCTCGTTGATATAGAGGGCGTCGGTGCCTTCGTCGGCGGCGCAGCCTTCGGAGATGGTGCCGATCTCGGCGGTACGGACCAGACGCGCCGTGGGCCGGCCGGCGGCGTCTACGCCCAGGACGAACTGGCGCAGCTCGCCCTCATGGCCGACCAGGATGGCGTGAACCTCGGCCCCGCGACGCGCAAAGCAGAAGCCGTAGGGCTCGACCACGTCGGTGGCGACGGCGCCCCAGTAGCGCACGCCGTTCTGGCCGGTCCCGGCCGGGTCGAAGATGTAGAGGGAGATGCCCGTCTTGCCCGGCGTGCGGTCGCTGGCGCCCAGCACCACCTGCGGACGGCCGCCGACCGACAGGCCCTCGACCACATCGACATTGTTCAGCAAGCCCTCGGGCAGGAACTGCAGGATCTTGCCGTCGAAGCCGTAGATGTAGAGGCCGGATTTCTTGTCCGTGCCGGCGACGAAGCCGGGCGTGGATTGGCCCATGATCGTGACCGGCGAAGCGCTGGCCCAGACGGCGGGGTCGTCGGCGGCGTCCTGACCCGCCGTGCCGACCGACGGGGTTTCCAGCACGGCCATAACCGGGGCGCCCGGACCGACGAAGCCCGCGCCCTCGCCCTGATAATCAACCTCGTGCGTGGCGCAGGCGGCGAGCAGGGTCAAGGCGGCGCAGGCGCTCAGCGAGGGGGCGAGGGAAGGGCGCATGTCGGTCTCCGGACGATCTGGACGCGTCCCTGTGGCCAAGCCGCGTGTGGGTCAACGGCGAGGGCGTGACGGTTCGGCGTCGGTTCGATGACTGATGTTCCGTCAAGGGATCAAGCGTCGCCGTTCCGTCGGAAAACCGCGAACTGGGCGTCGTGGAATCGTCGCGGTCGCGTCGCCGCCCAAGGTTAAGCGGCCCCTCCATCGGCTGAAGCGAAACGTCGCTCGCCGAAGGGGACCTGACATGAAACTGAACCTGCTGATGGGCGCCGCGATCGCGCCGATGATCCTGGCGCCGCTGGCCATGCCCGCCCATGCCGATGTCGACGCCGTGGCCTCGGCATCAGCTGCGGTCGCCGGGGACGTGATCTACGGCCGGGTGACCAACGCCGCCGGCGCGCCCCTGCCGGGCGCCGAGGTTCTGGTGCGCGGCACCAGCCAGCGGGCCGTGACCAATACCCAGGGCGAGTTCACCCTGCCGACCGCCAGCGGCTCCATGGTGCTGGAGGTCAACTATCTGGGCCTGCCCTCGACCAGCCAGACGGTCGTGGCGACGCCGGGCGAAGACGCCAATGTCGCCATCGTCCTGGGCGCGCAATCGGCGACGGACGTGGCCGATGTGATCGTGACCGGCGTCATCACCGACGGCGTCGCCCGCTCGCTGAATCAGCAGAAGAACGCCGACGGCACGGTCAACGTCCTGTCGGCCGACGCCATCGGCCGCTACCCTGACCCCAATGTGGCGGAATCGCTGCAACGGGTTCAGGGCGTCGCCATCCAGCGCGACCAGGGCGAAGGGCGCTATATCAATGTGCGCGGCGCGCCGGCCGCCTTCACCGCCGTGTCGGTGGACGGGGTCGCCATCCCGGCCGTGTCGCCGACAACCCGCGCGGTCGATCTGGACACCCTGCCTTCGGACATCGTCTCCAGCGTCGAGGTGTCCAAGACCCTGACGCCCGCCCAGGACGCCGATTCCATCGCCGGGGCCGTGGACATCAAGACCCGCTCGCCCTTCGACAAGCGCCGCCTGGCCGTCAGCGGCTATGCGGGCGGCAGCTACAACGACTACGGCGGTTCGGACACACGCGCGGGCGCCACGGCGTCCAACGTCTTCGGCCCGGACCAGACCTTCGGCGCCCTGGTGTCGGTCAGCTATTCCGAGACCAACCGCCGGCCGGACAACGTCGAAAACGGCTGGGTTCTGATCAACCGCAACGCCGCGCAGGGCGGCGGCCAGATTTGGGGTCTGGAGAACACCCTGTTCAAGGACTACGAGACCGAACGGACCCGCAAGGCCGTGACTGGCGCGCTTGAATGGCGGCCCAGCGACGCCATCCGTCTGTGGGTTAAGGGCTCCTACGCCCAGTTCCGCGACGACGAGTTCCGCAACACGCTGAACTTCACCTACAGCGACGGCACGCTGCAGCCGGGTTCGACCGACACCAGCGCGACCTTCAAC
Source organism: Brevundimonas sp. EU05-FHT14B07 (assembly GCF_058790795.1). Taxonomy (NCBI): domain Bacteria; kingdom Pseudomonadati; phylum Pseudomonadota; class Alphaproteobacteria; order Caulobacterales; family Caulobacteraceae; genus Brevundimonas; species Brevundimonas sp. EU05-FHT14B07. The sequence continues at coordinate 527,882 of NZ_JBYTCZ010000002.1, read as the reverse complement.
AACGCCCGCATCTACAAGCAGCTGCGTCACCGCACCCAGGAGAACGACATCTCCACCCTGGTGCTGGGCGGCGAGCAGACGTTCGGCAATGGAGCGGTTTGGGACGGCGCCCTGTCGTTCGCCAACAGCAAACAGACCTATCCGCACCGCGACGAGCTGGTCTACCGCTCCAGCGCGACGACCCTGTCCTACAACACGGCCGACCATTATCAGCCGACCTATTCGGTCTTCAGCGAGCCCACAGGCTTCTATCTGAACGCCAACAACTACAGCTTCCGCGAAAACACCTTCCGCTCGAACACCACCGAGCAGGACGATGTGGCGTTCAAGACCAATCTGTCGCTGCCCACCGTCATCGGCGGCCGCGAGATCGAGCTGAAGTTCGGCGCCAAATATAGCACCCGCGACGTCACGGCCGATGAAGAGCGGTTCCGCGACCGGAGCGCGGCCGCCAGCTCCGGCGCCCTGGCGCCGCTGCTGAGCGATCGTCCGTCGCGGAACTACGACTACAATCTGGGCTTCAAGTTCGATGCGGGCCTCGTGACCGACTATTTCGACCGCGTCCGCGCGGGCTCGACCAATCCCGATCCGGCCGCAGGCGTGCGCCGCATTCCGCAGTCGATCACCGCCGACTATACGGCGCAGGAAGATATTCTGGCGGGTTACGGCCAGGCCCGGTTCGATATCGGCGCGACCAATGTGCTGGTCGGCCTGCGTGTCGAGAAGACCGACTTCGAAGGCTCTGCGACCAGCGTGGCCCTGTCCGGCGCGCAGACTCCGGTCAAGGTCGATCGCGACCAGACCGACTTCTTCCCGAACCTGACGCTGCGCCACAGCTTCAGCGATCAGCTGGTCGGCCGTTTCGCCCTGACCCGCGCCATTTCGCGCCCGGACTATACCGACATCGTTCCGCGGGTTCTGGAAACCACCGACAGCGGCCGCACGACAGTGACGCGCGGCAATCCCGATCTGAAGCCGACCCTGTCGAACAATATCGATGCGGGACTGGAATACTATCTGCGGCCGCTGGGCGTCATTTCGGCCAACGCCTTCTACAAGGACCTGTCGAACTACCGCTTCACCCTGGTGACGGACGGCGTGCCCTATGTCACCCCGACCACCACGGTCGCCCAGGTCACCGAGGCCCGCAACGCCCCTGACGGCCATATCGCCGGCATCGAGTTCAACTGGCAGCAGACGTTCGACTTCCTGCCGGGCTGGGCGTCGGGCTTCGGCGTCTTCGCCAACTACACGCTGACGGATGCGGAGATCAAAACCAGCCGCGCCTTCGCCGGTCGCGACACCTTCGTGCTGCCGGGTCAGTCGGATGAGACCTATAACGCCGCCCTGTTCTACGAACAGTACGGCTTCAGCGCCCGGGTTTCCTACACGCACCGCAGCGACTTCCTGGAGGCGATCGACGCGACCAACCCCGGCAAGGATCTGTATGTCGAGGGTCGCGGCCAGCTGGACTTCACCGCCAGCTACGACTTCGGCAACGGGGTGGAAGTGTTCGGCGAGGCCAAGAACCTGACCGACAGCGCGGGCGTGCGCTACTATGGCGTCAAGGAGCGGACCTACGAGTACGAGAAGTTCGGCTACAACGTCTTTCTAGGCGTGCGCTTCAAGCTTTGAGCGCGCCGATCAGACATGACCGAAGGGGCCGGGCGGCGACGCTCGGCCCTTTTTCGTCGTCTGACCCTCTGCAATTGGTCGAAACGCGGCCCCATATGGCGTGCAGCGGTTGACCCACGCGGGGCCAACGCTAGTGTCCGCGCGCCTTTCCCCGCGCGCCAGAAGACCAGAGGATACCATGGCCGAAGCCACCGCCGCCTACGACGTCGTCATCATCGGCGGAGGCCCTGGCGGCTATAACGCCGCGATCCGGGCGGGCCAGCTGGGCCTGAAGGTCGCCTGCGTGGAGATGCGTTCGACGCTGGGCGGAACCTGCCTGAACGTCGGCTGCATGCCGTCCAAGGCCCTGCTGCACGCCTCGGAACTGTGGAACGCCGCTAATACCGAGTTCGCCAAGATCGGCATCGAGGTCCAGCCCAAGCTGCACCTGGACCAGATGCATAAGGCCAAGGACGACAGCGTCACCGCCCTGACCAAGGGGATCGAGTTCCTGTTCAAGAAGAACAAGGCCGACTGGATCAAGGGCAAGGGCAAGATCGTCGGTAAGGGCAAGGTCGAGGTGACCGCCGCCAACGGCTCGGTCCAGACGCTGGACGCCAAGAACATCGTCATCGCCACCGGCTCGGAGCCGACCCCGCTGCCGGGCGTCGCCTTCGAAGACGGCAAGGTCATCGATTCCACCGGCGCCCTGTCGCTGCCGGCCGTGCCCAAGAAGCTGATCGTGGTCGGCGCCGGCATCATCGGCCTGGAGCTGGGTTCGGTCTGGCGCCGTCTGGGCGCCGAGGTCACGGTGGTCGAGTTCCTGGACCGGATCACGCCCGGCATGGACACCGAGGTCGCCACCGCCTTCCAGCGCACCCTGACCAAACAGGGCATGAGCTTCAAACTGGGCGCCAAGGTCACTGGCGCCAAGTCGGGCAAGGACGGGGTGGAACTGACCGTTGAGCCGTCGGCCGGCGGCGCCGCCGAGACGATCAAGGGCGATGTGGTGCTGGTCGCCATCGGCCGTCGTCCGTTCACGGACGGTCTGGGCCTGGAGACCGTCGGCGTGACGCCGGACAAGCGCGGCTTCATCGACCATGACCACTTCAAGGTGGCGGATGGCGTCTGGGTGATCGGCGACGTGACCCACGGTCCGATGCTGGCCCACAAGGCGGAAGAAGACGCGGTCGCCGTGATCGACACCATCGCCGGCAAATACGGCCACGTCGATTATGCCCTGGTCCCCAGCGTCGTGTACACCTTCCCCGAAGTGGCCTGGGTCGGTCAGACCGAGGACCAGCTGAAGGCGGCCGGCGTTCAGTACAAGAAGGGCAAATTCCCCTTCACCGCCAACAGCCGCGCCAAGATCAATCACGAGACAGACGGCTTCGTGAAGGTTCTTGCCGACGCGGCGACCGACAAGGTGCTGGGCGTCCACATCATGGGCCCGCAGGCCGGCGAGATGATCCACGAGGCGGCCATCACCATGAGCTTCGGCGGTGCGTCGGAAGACATCGCTCGCACCTGCCACGCCCACCCGACCCGTTCGGAAGCCGTCCGTCAGGCGGCCATGGACGTCGAAGGCTGGATGATGCAGGCCTGATCCGAAACGGATCGCGACTTCAAGCAGGGCCCGGACGGCGACGTCCGGGCCTTCGTCACATCAGGCCAGACCCTTCAGCCGATAAAGCGCCTCCAGCGCTTCGCGGGGGGTCAGGTCGTCGGGGTCGACGTCGCGAAGCGCCAGTTCCACGGGCGAGGGGCCGCGCATCGGTTCCGGCTCGGCGACGGCGAACAGGGGCAGGTCGTCCAGGCGGGCGGCGGCGGCCTTTTCGCCTTCCAGCCGGTTCAGCACCGAGCGGGCGCGGGCGACGACGGAGGCGGGGACTCCGGCTAGTTTGGCGACCTGGACGCCATAGGAACGGTCGGCCGCGCCGGGCGCCGCCTCGTGCAGGAAGACCAGCTCGCCGTTCCACTCGCGCGCGACCATGGACAGGTTGCAGACGTGATCCAGCCGCGTCTCAAGCTGGGCCAGCTCGTGATAGTGGGTGGCGAACAGGGTGCGGGCGCGGTTGGTCTCGTGCAGGGCCTCGGCCGTGGCCCAGGCGATGGCCAGGCCGTCGTAGGTGGCGGTGCCGCGCCCGATCTCGTCCAGAACGACGAAGCTTTTCGGCGTGGCCTGGGTCAGGATGGCGGCGGTCTCGACCATCTCCATCATGAAGGTGGAGCGGCCGCGCGCCAGATCGTCGCCGGCGCCGACGCGGCTGAATAGCCGGTCCACCACGCCCAGCCGCATCGACCGCGCGGGCACAAAGGCGCCCGCCTGGGCGAGGATGACCAGAAGCGCGTTCTGGCGCAGGAAGGTCGATTTACCCGCCATGTTCGGGCCGGTGACGATGGCCAGGCGCGATCCGTCCTGGCCCGAACCGTCAAGCCGGGCGTTGTTGGGGGTGTAGGGATCGCCGCCCGCCTTGACCGCCGCCTCCACGACGGGGTGGCGGCCAGCCTCGACGCAGAAGGTCAGGGTGTCGTCCACGATCGGGCGGGTCGCGCCGACTTCCTGGGCCCATTCAGCGAGGGCGGCGTGGGCGTCCAGTTCGGCGAGCGCCTCGGCGACGGCCTGTAGCGGCTGGGCCAGGCGGGCGGCCTCGCGTCGCCAGCCCTCGAAGGTCTCGCCTTCGATGGCGAGAGCCCGGTGGCCGGCCTGGCTGATCTTGGCGTCCAGCTCCGACAGTTCGACAGTGGTGAAGCGGACCTGGTTCGCCAGGGTCTGGCGGTGGATGAAGGGACTGTCGGGACCGGCTCGGAGCAGGCCCTCGGCGGCCTTGGCGCTGGTTTCGAGGAAATAGCCCAGCACGGCGTTGTGCTTGATCTTGAACGGCACGCCGGACTCGGCGACGGCGCGGGCCTCCAGATCGGCGACGACGCGGCGGCTGTCGTCGCGCAGGGTGCGGGCGGCGTCCAGTTCGGGGCGATAGTCGGGGCGCACATAGCCGCCGTCGCGCGCCAGATGGGACGGCTCGTCCACCAGGCCGTCGATCAGGTCGGCCTTCAGCCGCGAGACGTCGGGCGACAGGGTCAGGCGGTCCAGCGCCGAGGCGATGCGGCGCGGCTGACCCGTCAGGGGATCGACTTGGCCCACGAACAGGCCGGCGACGCCCTCGGCGATCGACAGGCCGGTGCGCACGGCCGCCAGGTCGCGCGGGCCGCCCCGACCCAGCGCCAATCGTCCGACGGCGCGGGCGATGTCGGAGGAGGCCTTCAACGCGTCGCGCAGGTCGCGGCGTAGGTCGCGACGCTCCAGCAGCCATTCGACAGCGTCGAGTTGCTCATTGATGGCCAAGGGATCGCGCAGGGGCCGGGCGATGCGTTCGGCCAGGGCCCGGGCGCCGCCCGAGGTGACGGTGCGGTCGATGCAGGCCAGCAGGCTGCCCTCGCGCTCGCCCCGCTGGGTGCGATCGATCTCAAGGCTGGCGCGGGTCGCCGGGTCGATGGCCAGGAAGCCGCTTTCGCCCAGACGGCGCGGCGGGGCCAGGGCGGGAACCTTGCCGGCCTGGGTCGTCTCCAGATAGGCGGCGATCAGACCCAGCGCCGAGACCTCGGCCTCTTCGAAGGCGCCGAAGCCGTCGAGCGCCGAGACGCCGTACAGGCGTTCGACGCGGGCGCGCGCAGCCTGGGGTTCGGCGATGGCCGACGCCAGCGCCTGGACCACGCCGCCCGAGCCGTCCAGGGCGTCGCGCGTCGTCTCGTCCGAATACATCCGGTCGGTGACCAGGACTTCGGACGGGCGGAAGGCGGCCAGGGCCGCGCCCAGGTCTTCGATAGAACAGGCGACGCTGTCGACCGCGCCGGACGACAGTTCGACCACGGCGACGGCCGCCCGACCTTTACGCACCGCGACCGCCGCCAGACGGTTGGCGCCGCGCGCGTCCAGCAGGCTGTCTTCGGTCAGGGTGCCGGGGGTGACGACCCGGACCACGCCGCGATGCACCACGGCCTTGCCGCCGCGCTTCTTGGCCTCGGCGGGGTCTTCCAGCTGTTCGCAGATGGCGACCTTGTGGCCAATGCGGATCAGGCGGGCGAGATAGCCCTCCATCGCATGGACCGGCACGCCGGCCATAGGGATGTCCTCGCCCTGATGCTTGCCGCGCTTGGTCAGGGTGATGCCGAGCGCCGCCGCCGCGACCTCGGCGTCCTTGAAGAACAGCTCGTAGAAGTCGCCCATGCGGAAGAACAGGATGGAGTCCGGCTGGCCCGCCTTGGCCGTCAGATATTGAGCCATGAACGGCGTCGCGCCCTCCAGCGAGGCGGCGATTTCCGGGGGATGCCCATTATCGGGGAATTTGGCGGGCGCGTTCATGTGGCCACAGGGTGACGGATCGCGCCCGGCGGCTCAAGGCCGTTGACCGGCTCTTGCACAGGCTTGTCGGCCCTGCGATAGGCCGGGTCAGGCGGTTAAGGGAACACGGTGTGACGCCGTGGCTGTGCCCGCAACTGTAGGCGGCGAGAGCGTCGTCCGTCCGGGGTTTCGATCCCGGCGCCACTGGGCAACTGGGAAGGCGAGGACGGCGGTTTACGACCCGCAAGCCAGGAGACCTGGCCGCCGACGTCGCTCGCTCCTGTCCGGGACCAGACAGCAGCGCGGTTTCTCCGTGGAAGCGACCCGACCTTGCGCCGTCCAGACCTTTAAGCGGTCTGGCGGGTCGGTTCGCTCATGACGGTCTCTCGCGCGCATTCGCGGGACCGAACACGGGGGTATCGCTCAATGAAGCGTTCCATTCTTCTTTCGACGGCCGCGATCGCGGCCGCCTTCGCCGCGCCTGCTTTTGCCGAGGACGCGACCCAGCTGGACGAGGTGATCGTCACCGCCACCCGCATCCCGGCCATCGTCGCCGACACGCCCGGCGCCCGCGTCATCGACGGCAAGACAATCGAGCAGCGCGGCGCGATCTTCGCCGCCGACATACTGGCCGATGTGCCGGGTCTGTCGGTGACGCGCTCGGGCGCCTTTGGCGGCGTGGCCCAGGTGCGGATGCGCGGCGCGACGCCCGGCAAGACCCTGGTCCTGGTCGACGGCGCGCCGGTCAACGATGCGGCCGAGCCGAATGGCGCCTATGACTTCTCCAGCTTCGAGCTGGCCGATATCGCGCGGATCGAAGTGCTGAGCGGCCCGCAGTCGTCGCTGTGGGGATCCGACGCCATTGGCGGGGTGATTTCCTTCACGACGCAAGAGATCGACGGCCTGCGCGCCGAGGCCGAGGCCGGCAGCTTCGACACCGTGCGGGGTCGGGTGTCGGCCGGGGTCGCCAACGAGACCTACGCCTTCAGCGCCTATGCCTCGCGCTTCGACACCGACGGGATTTCGGCGGCGGACGAGGCGGACGGCAACACCGAAGCCGACGGCTTCCGTAGCACGACGCTCGGCGCCAAGGGGCGATATGTCCTGTCCGATGCGGTCAAGGTCGATGGATCGGTGCGCTGGAACAAGTCCAAGGCCGATATCGACGGCTTCCCGGCGCCGAGCTTTACTCTGGCCGACACCGCCGACACCCAGGAAAGCGAGCAATGGTCGGGCTTCGGCCGCGTGACGGCCAAGGCGTTCGGCCTGACGCATCAGTTCAGCGTCTCGGCGTCGGATTTGGATCGCAGCTCGGTCAGCGGCGGCTTCGGCTCCACCTTCACCGGCGACCGTCAGGCTTATCGCTGGCAGGCGAACGGCCAGGCGCAGGATATCGACTATGCGTTCGGCGTCGAACGCAACGAAACCTCGGCGGCCCTGTCGTCGGGCCTGTCGCGCGATCTGTCGATCACCTCGGTGTTCGGCGTGGCGCAATACGATGTCGGCGCGCTGAACCTGACCGGCGGACTGCGTTACGACGACACTGACGATTTCGGCTCCAAGACGACGGGTCGGGTGTCGGCGGCCTACGACCTGGCCGGCGGCTTCATCCTGTCGGGCGCCTACGGCACGGGCTTCAAGTCGCCGACGGTCAGCCAGGCGGTCTGCGACTTCTGCTTTGCGTCGCGGCCCTACCCCAAGCTGAAGCCCGAAACGGCCGACAGCGTCGAGATCGCCCTGGGCTGGGCCTCGGCCGACGGTCAGTTCGATGGGCGGGCGACCCTCTATCGCCTGAACGTCGAGGACCAGATTACGTATTCGGCCGGTCGCTACATCAACGTCGCCAAGACGCGTTCGGACGGGTTCGAGCTGGAAGGCCGCGCCCTGCTGGGCGGCGGCTTCGAACTGACGCTGGCCTATGCCTGGACCGACGCGACGGACCGCACGACGGGCGCGCGCCTGCTGCGCGTGCCGGAACATGCGGGTTCGGCGACCCTGGGCTGGACGGGCGACCGTCTGTCCGGTGCGCTGACGGTGCGGGCGGAAGGCGATCAGGACGATTCGGGCGGTTTCTCGACCGTGGCGCGCGACGGCTTCGTCACCGCCAATCTGAATGCGGCCTATGAACTGACCGACCAGGTCACCCTGACGGCGCGGATCGAGAACCTGGGCGACGAACACTATCAGCAGGTGTTCGGATACGGCGAGCCGGGACGGTCCGGCTATGTCGGGATCAGGCTGCGCTACTGATCCGGGCGCGGGCGTCGGCGGTGAAGGCCGCCGGCGCCTCGAGCGCCAGAGTCGCCCAGTCCAGATTGGGACAGGGGGCGTGGGCGGCGGCCAGGATGGCGCGCAGTTCGGCGGCGGAGGCGACGCTGGCCACGACCTTGTCGACGCCGGGCAAGGCCAAGGCGTAACCCAAAGCCGCCTGCATCGGATCGCAGCGCTGCTCGGCCAGACGCCGACGCGTGCGCGACAGGGCCTGGGCATGACTGGCCAGTTCGGCGGGCAGATCGTCGCCGCCGGCGAACAGCAGGCCGCCGGCGAAGACCGAAGACAGATGAACCGAGGCGCCTGTGTCGGCGATGGCTTCCAGAACGCCGTCCTGGGCCGCGCGCTGGTCCAGCAGGCTGCACGGCACCTGGACCACGTCGGCTTCCAGACGGCGGGCCAGAAGCGCGGGGCCGTCCTCGATCGTGGCGCAGAAACCGATGCGGCGGAACAGGCCGCGATCCTTCAGGCTGCGGGCGCGATCCCACAGGGCGCGGCCTTCGGCGCCGGCCAGATCGGCGGCGTTGGAAATCAGCAGAACATCGCCGCGCGGCAGGCCCATCCGTTCCAGCGAGCGACGAGCGCGGGCCTCGACCCGGTCCAGACCTTCGCTGAGCGCAACGGTGCGGACCGTAACCTGGAAAGGCGAGGGGAAGGGCCAGGCCTGACCCAGCAGGCGTTCGCCGTCGCCCTCGGGCCGGGTGGCGATCAGCTTGACCCCGGCGTCGGCTCCGGTCTGCAGCAGAAAGCGCATGGCTTCTTCGCGGGCGCCGGAGGGCGCGCTCATGAATGCGCCGGGCGCGCGCTCGGGCTCGGTCACCACGGCGAGGGCCAGGCGATGGATGGGCGACGACGCCGAAGGTGTGGCGGGGGAATACGACACGCCCGACACTATGATCGCCAATGCTTAAGGGACGCTGAGCGAGACCTTAAGCGAACCCTACTTATCCACCGCTGATATGCGCGCTGAGGCGAAAATCAGGCGTCGGCGTCGGGCTGCAAGTCCGGGTGGGCCGAGGCGAAGGCGGGGTGGGCCAGGGCGGTCTGTTCGACCGCCAGCAGACGCGGCCAAGGCGACAGGTCCATGTTGAAGCGCCGCGCCGAATACATCTGCGGAATCAAATAACAATCGACCAGAGTCGGGGCGTCGCCGAAGCTCCAGCCGGCGCCGTGGCGGGCGACCAGCGCCTCCAGCGCGTCGAAGCCCGGTGCGATCCACCGGGCTGCCCAGGCGTCCACGGCGGCTTGATCGGCGTTGAACTCAGACCTGATGGCCTTCAACACGCGCAGATTGTTGAGCGGATGAATGTCGCAGCCGATCAGCGCGGCCATGGCGCGCACGGTCGCCCGGTCGTTCGCCCCCTTTGGCAGGAGGGCCGGGTCGGGGCGGGTTTCCTCCAGCCATTCCAGAATCGCCGGGCTTTGGGTCAGGACCAGGTCGCCGTCTTGAAGTGCGGGGACCATGCCCTGCGGGTTCAGCGCCACATAGTCGGGCGTCTTCTGTTCGCCCTTGCGCAGGTCGTGAGCGGCGTTTTCGTAGCCGATCCCCTTGAGATTCAGAGCGATGCGAACGCGGTAGCTGGCGCCCGAGCGCCAGTAGCCGTGCAGGATCATGGCTGCACCTCGAAGCTGAGCGTCTCCAACCCGTCGATGGTCACGACCACGCGGTCGCCCGGCTTGACCGGGCCGACGCCGGACGGCGTCCCGGTGAAGATCAGGTCGCCGGGTTGCAGCGACCACAGGGCGGCGGCGGCCGCGATGATCCGGTCGGGGTTCAGGATCATGTCGTTCAGAACGCTGTCCTGTCTGGTTTCTCCATTGACGCTCAGACGGATGGCGCCGTCGGGCGAGGGCAGGTCGCCCAAGGTGATAGGGCCGCAGGGCGCGGACTGATCGAACCCCTTGGCGGCGTCCCAGGGGCGACCGGCCTTCTTGGCCTCGGCCTGAAGATCGCGGCGGGTCAGGTCGCAGCCGACGGCCCAGCCGACGATGGCGACGCCGCCATCCTTGCCCGGCCCGATCGCGGCGACCAGTTCGGCCTCGTAGTGCAGGTTTGCGGTCGCCGAGGGATAGGACGGGTTTGCGCCGTCCGAGACGATGGCGTCGCCTGGCTTGGTGAAGAAGAAGGGCGTCTGCTTGTCAGGGTCCGACCCCATTTCGCGCGCATGGGCGGCGTAGTTCTGGCCCACGCACAGAATGCGGCGAACGGGGAAGCGCTGGTACGATCCGACGATCGGCAAGGACGGGACGGGGCGGGGCGCAAACAGCCATTGGGTCATGGCGACCGTTCTAGTGCGGCGAAAAGCCCGTGGCGAGAGGCGCACGCCCGACCCACCTAAAGGAACCTCGTTGCGCATGTGGCGTTGCAACACGGGGTTCTCTATTCTACCGCCAAGCTTTCAACGGAGCGCGCACCATGGCCACCACCAAGGCTCGAGAAGATATCAAGGCCGACCTGAAGACCCTCAAGGAGGATCTGAAGACCGGCGCCCGCGAAGAGACCCAACGCCTGCGCGACAAGGCCGCCGAGGCCGAAGCCAAGCTGCGCGCCAAGAGCGACGAAGTCCGCGAGCAGGCCCGCAGCTATTATGACGAGGCGCGCGTGAAGGGCCGCGAATATTACGACGACGCCGCCGAACGCTTCGATGAGGCGCAACGCTATGTCGTCGAGCGCGTGCAGGAGCGTCCGCTGCAATCGACCGCCGTGGCGCTCGGCGTCGGCGTCATCCTCGGCATGCTGCTGGCCGGCCGCCGTCGCTGATGTTCAAGGGCATCGTCAAAAAACTGGTGGCGACGGCTGTCGTCGCCGCCAGTGCGTTTCTGGCCGTCGTCTTCCTGGGCGTGGCCATCTTCTATGCGCTCAGCCTGACGCTGACGCCGCTCGGCGCGGCGGCCGTGACGTTTGGTCTGTTCGCCTTGGTCGCCCTGATCGTGGCGCTGGTCTTCCTGAAGGGCGACAAGCACGACGACGCCGAAGAGGAAGATGAGCCTGAGGGCCTGCTGGGCAAGGTGCTGCACATCGTTCGCGAGCGTCCGATCGTCGGCGCTGTGGGCGGTCTGGGCGCCGCCTTCCTGTTGCTGCGCAACCCGGCTCTGGCGGCGATCGTCGCCAGCATGGTCGCGGATCGCAAGATGGATCAGGGCGGCTATTCGCGTCGTCGCCGTCGATAGGCGATGGAACGGCCAGGCGACCCTGGCGTTGATGATGCAGACCGACGAACGGCTCCCGTGTCGCCGACGGCAACATCAACTCAGGAGAGCTAAACCCATGATGCGCTGGGCAGTTATCTTCCTTGTCGTGGCGTTCGTTGCGGCCATCCTGAGTTTCGGAGTCGTTGCTGGCATTACTTTCGAGATTGCCAAGACTGTCGCGGTTGTCGCTATCATCCTTTTCATCGTCGCACTTGTGGCAGGTGGATTGAGAGGCCGTGGAGGGTCTTCCCGGTCGTAAGGCGGCAGGTCAATTTCTGATCAGGGGACGAGGCTTCAGCGTCGTCCCCTTTTTCACGTAAAGAATCGACCTGAAAAAGAACTTTACAAAACAAAGCAAATGAGTGATGTTGTCTCAACGGTTCGAGGAGGAGAGCATCATGACCCGCGAGACCCAAGCCATTCAGGACGACATCGCCTATATGCGCAGCCTGGCGCACGAGGGGCGGCATGCCCCCCTTCTGGCCGGGCCGATCCTAGTGACGGCCGGCATCGTGTTTGGAACGACCAGTTTGATCCAATGGGCCATCCAGTCGGGCCTCGTTCGGCTGAACCCTTGGTCCCAGCTGTGGGTGTGGATCGTCGCAGCCGTCGTGTTCGCCGTCGCCCTGACCGTCCTGATCGGCCGCATCAAGACCAAGCCCGGCGTCAACTCCGCCGGCAACAAGGCGGTCAGCGCGGCCTGGGAAGGCGTGGGCTACGGGATCTTCGTCACCTGGCTGGCGCTCGTCGCTCTGTCCTTCAAGACCGGCCAGTGGTCCTGGATGGCGGTGATGCCGACGGTGGTCCTGGTCGCCTATGGCTCGGCCTGGATGATCGGCGCGGCGATGACGCGGACGCGCTGGATGTCCTTTACGGCCTTGGCTTCCTACGTAGGCGCTGTCGCCGTCGCCTGGTTCATGGGCAGCGCCACGATCTATCCGGTCTTCGCCGTGATCCTGTTGGCCGTAGCTTTGGTGCCGGGCATCGTCCTGATGCGCCAGGAACCGTCGGAGGTGGTCTGAGCATGGCCGACGACTTCGACATCAGCCGGATCGACGACGTCATTCACGGGCGCATCCGGCTGGGGATCATGGCCTATCTGTCCGGGGCCGGATCGGCCGACTTCACCACCCTGAAGACCCGGTTGCAGACCACGGACGGCAATCTGTCGGTCCATCTGCGGAAGCTGGAAGAGGCGGGGTTCGTCGCCGTCTCCAAGAGCTTCAACGGGCGCAAGCCGCTGACGGAGGCCAGTCTGACCGATCAGGGACGCGACGCCTTCGTCGCCTATCTGGATGCAATGGCGGGCCTGCTGCCAGAGCGGTGAACATAGGCTAGAAGCGCGGTCATGACCGACCGCCTTCACGCCTTCGAGGCCATCGACAACTTTCGGGACTATGGCGACTACGCCACGGCGGCCGGGCGGCGCGTGAAGCACGGCCGACTGCTGCGTTCGGCTCACCACGCCCGGGCCAGCGAGGCGGACCTGGAGCGGCTGAAGGCGCTTGACATCGGGGTCGTAATCGATCTGCGCCGCCCCGGCGAGCGCCGCGACCAGCCGTCGCGTCGGCCTGAAGGCTTCAGCGGGCAGATCATCGAAGGCGGCGTGGACGATGGCGCGGAGGCGCCGCACATCACCTTTCTGAAAACCGCCGACCTGACGCCGGACTCCGGGCGGCGCTTCATGACCCAGACCTATCGCAGCCTGCCGTTCGACCCGTCGCATCAGGACGTGTTCGGCCGCTATTTCCAGGCCTTGGCGGATCAGACCGAAACTTCTCGAAATCGAGCGGTGGTGATCCATTGCGCGGCGGGCAAGGATCGGACGGGTTTTCTCGCCGCCCTGACCCACCAGCTGCTGGGCGTGTCGCGCGACGACATGGTCGAGGACTATCTGCTGACCAACACCGCCGTCGATCTGGCGGGCCGGGCGCCCGGCATCGCCAAACAGCTGCACAAGATGACGGGTCGGGTCGCGTCGGACGACGCGATCGTGGCCTTTCTGGGGGTCGAGGCCGCCTATCTGGAAGCCGCCCTCGCCGAGGTCGAGGCGCGGCATGGATCGGTGGATGCCTATCTGAAGGAGGCGCTGGGCGTCGATGCGGCGCGGCGTGATCGGATCGTGGAGCGGCTGACCGCGTGAGCGAGGTTTTCAGCCACACCGTCACGCGCGTCGCCCCTTGGGTCGATCCGGTCGCCGTGGCGGCGGGTGTCGGCGGCGGCGACGGCGCCTTGGCCCTGCTGTCGAACGGCGGGCCGGGCGGCCGCTGGTCCCATGTCGCCCAGGCGCCAGACGTGGTCCGCGTCGGTCCTGTGGATGACGCCGCGCCGTTCGAGGCGCTGCGGGATCCGGTGTTTGCCGCCGGCGCCGTCGGTCTGGCCGCCTACGACGCGGGCGCCCGGCCGGCCACCGGACGGCGCGAGACGGTTTGGCCCGATCTGATGCTGGCGCGCTATCCCGCCATGCTGAGTTTCGATCATCTTGATCGCTCAGTGTGCGCCACGGGAAGAGGCGCGACGGCGGAGAAGGCGACGGCGGCGGCCGAGCGGGCCCTGACCTGGCTGGCGACGGCCGCGCGGGTCGTGATCCCCTCCGCGCCGGCTGACCGGTTCGACGCCGAGGCGACGGCAAGCGCCTACCGCGACGCGGTCGCGGATGTAGTGCAGCGCATCGGGGCGGGGGAGCTGTTCCAGGCCAATATCGCCCGGGCCTGGTCCGGCGCGCTGAAGCCTGGCCGCGATCCGTTCGAGGTCTTCCTGCGGCTGCAAAAGGAGCGGGCGTCGCCGTTCGGGGCCTATTGGCGGGTCGGGGATCTGGCGCTGGTGTCGAACTCCCCCGAACTGTTCCTCGCCTTCGATCCCGCCAGCCGCCGCATCGAGGCGCGCCCGATCAAGGGTACTCGCGCGCGAGCTACCGACCCCGATGAGGACCAAGCCCTGGCGAGCGAGCTTCGGGCCAGCATTAAAGATCGGGCGGAAAATCTGATGATCGTGGACCTAATGCGCAACGATCTGGCGCGCGTGTCACGGCCCGGATCGGTCCAGGTGGAGACGCTGTTCGAGGTCGAGCACCACCCGACGGTGCATCATCTGGTCTCGACCGTGACGGGCGAGGCCCAGCCCGCAGAGGGTCCGGCCGAGTTGCTGGAAGCGACCTTTCCGCCCGGTTCGATCACCGGCGCGCCCAAACACCAGGCGATGAAGGTGATCGCCGCGCACGAACCGCCGCGCGGCCCCTGGTGCGGGTCGTTGTTCCTGATCGGCGACGACGGCGCCCTGACCGCATCGGTCTTGATCCGAACCGCAGGTTTCGTACGGAAAGACGGCGTCTGGAAATATCGCACCCTCGCCGGCGCCGGCATCGTGGCGGACAGCGATCCGGCCGCCGAAGAGGCGGAAACGGACGTCAAGATGTCAGCGATGCGACAAGCTTTGGTTGGGATGTAAGGGTCAGCAACCGCTGCAGGTGATTGTATCGACGGTCCGGGGGCGCAGATAGGACATGCGGCTGAACTTGGTCACATAGGGCGCGACCTGATCGAAGGGGGAACTGTAGTCGTAGAAGGCCTCAGCGACGATGACAGACTCGCCTTCTTCCAGCATGTCCGAAGGAATCTTGGCCTCTGCAACGGTCAGCTTTGAGGCGACGCCCTTACCAACGCTCCAATCCACCTTGTAGGTCGTGGCGTTGACGCGCGTGACGCTGCTGACGCGCTGGGTCAGAGGCGTGGCGGCGAAGGGCGCCATGATCAGGTCGCCGATGGCGAAGACGTCCGTCAAATCGGTCTTGGTCACGCTGTCGCTTTGGGACACCAGGTCGGCGACCATGGACGAGACGTGGCCCGTGCGCTTCAGGGCCATATAGCCCTGACAGAACTCCACCATGCCGAAGTAGAACAGGATCAGGATCGGCGCGAGGAAGGCGAACTCGACCGCGGCAACACCGCGGACATCGTGCCGGAGCGCCCGAAGATGCGCGCAGAAGCGATCCAGCCCGCGCATCATTGCCACGGCTCGTTGCGGAAGGCAGTCGTCGCGGTCATCAACACCTTGCCTGGACCGACACGCGAAACGGCCTGGCTCAGCAAGGGCGTGACCAGAGGGTGGGTGTACCAGACGCGAACGAGGATCAACGACCCTGCCTGACCGCCGTCATAGGTAGTCTTGGAGGGGTCCATGGCGTTGTTGGTGATGGGGTCCGGCACGTTCGGAGATGAAAACTTCGGTATGACGCGCACGTCCACCGTCATTCGGTTCGCGCAGTCGGACTTGAAGACCACCATCTTGTCGCAGACCTGGGTCTTGAACTTCTCCTTGTCGAAGTTCTGGTCCTTGGCCTGACCCGTGCGGATCAAGCGGCCGCTTTCCATCGTCGCCGTCTCCAGCACCGAGTCCAGCACGAAGACGACGCCCAGCTCCAGGATGGAGAAGATCATCAGGAAGAACGGGATGGCCACCATGGCGAATTCCACGGCGGCCGCGCCTTCACGCTTGCGCTTCGAGCGCGCCGTTGGCGACGGCGATGATCTCAGGGGGGGCATCGGCCGAAATCAGGGCGCGGTGGGCGCTGCGGCGGCCGCCGACGAGGATGAGGATCGGACGCTGGGCGTGCAGGAGGCGCCGCAGGCCATCTCGGTCGCCTGGGCGCCCCGCCAGACCCGAACCGAGCCGGTCGAGCCGCCGGTCACCACGATTTCGCGTTTGAATAGGGTGCGACCCACGCCGTCGACGGCGACCACTTCGGTGACGCCATAGCCCTTGCCGACGATGAACATGGTGTTGGCGTCCACCAGAGAGACATCGGCGATCTGGGGGTTGCCGACGATGATGGAGGCCGCGGCGCCGCGAAGCTGAACGCGCGCCGAGCGATCGATCTCGACGTTCAGCGCACCGTCCTGGGCGTTGGCGGCCAGGGGGGCGGCCAGGGGGACAGCGAAGAGGGCGGCGGCGATCAGGAAGGACGGGATGCGGGACATCGGCGGCTCTTGATAGTGGCGCGTGCAAACGCGAACGCGCGCATGATGCAGCCGTGATCCTCAACAAAGGCTGAAGCGCCGGTATGAGAATTTTCTTTGGTAAATCTGCGCGTAACCAAACCTCGTGACTCAGATTTAACGGGCCTCGTGCATTTTGATCCTGCGTTTGGGGGTCAAGCGGGCTACCGGCTCCCCCCGCCAAGTTGCTCGCTAGACCATTTGAAAAAGGAACTAACCATGACCAAGTTCATCTCGCGCTTCGCCAAAGACGAATCGGGCGCCACCGCCATCGAATACGGCCTGATCGCCGCCCTGGTCGCCGTCGCCCTGATCACCGTTCTGACCACGATGAGCGGCAAGCTCAGCCAGACCTTCACGAAGGTTTCGACCTCGCTCGACGCCGCCAGCAAGTAAGGCTCGTCAGAGCTTTACGGGAAGGGCCGGGACGCAAGTCCCGGCCCTTTTTGCATGGTGGAAACCCAACCTTAAGTCCTGCCGACGAAAATGGGCGTCATGGATATTCTGCTGCTCACCCTGCTCGGCGTCTTTCCGGCCCTGGTCATCGTCGGCGGTCTGCACGACCTGATCACCATGAAGATCCCGAACTGGATCTCGCTGGCCCTGATCGGCGCCTTCTTCCCCATCGCCTTTCTGATCGGCGCCGCGCCGATGGATGTCGCTATCCATGTCGGCATCGGGTTCGCGGCCTTGCTGGTCGGCATGGGCATGTTCGCCGCCGGCTGGATCGGTGGCGGCGACGCCAAGCTGCTGGCCGCCAGTTGTCTGTGGATGGGGATGAGCGGCGTCGCGCCCTTTTTGATCTACACCGGCATCGCGGGCGGGGCCTTCTGCCTGCTGCTGATGACCGCGCGTCAGTATTTTCCGATGGTCGCCCCTTCGGTGTCGCAAGGCTGGGTCATCAATCTGATGCAGCCCAAGGGCGACATTCCTTACGGCGTCGCCATCGCCATCGGCGCCCTGCTGGCCCTGCCCGAGAGCGGGCTGCTGCTGACCTTCGCCTCGGGTCGCTGACACCCCGTTGACCGGCGTTCGCGGCGCTTAGGAAGCGTTAACCCGCAAGGCCCATGATCGTTAACGGTAGGCGTCGGGGGATGAATCCGAAACACAGCGCCTGCTGGAGACATCCTGGATGAAGCCCGCCCGCATCGTCGTCATCTGTATCGCCGCCGTCTCGGCCATCGGCCTGGCCCTGGTGGTCCGGGCCATGGGGTCGTCGTCGAACGAACCCGCGACACCCGCCGCTGCCGCTCCCGTCGAAGTCCGCCCGATGGCCAAGGTGCTGGTCGCCGCCAAGGACCTCGAACCCGGCAAGCGTCTGGTGGAGGCTGACCTTGAATGGAAAGATTGGCCCGTCGACGAGGTCAATCCCGTCTTCATCACTGACGGCTCCACGCCGGTGCCCACCAAGCCCGCTGCGGAAAGCGCGGCAGAGAAGGCGACGGACGCCGTGAGCCGCGTCGCCAAGGCGGCGACGGAGCTGGCGACGACCGGCGCCAAGTCCGACTACATCGGCTCGGTGGTCCGAGAACCCATTCTGGCCGGAGAGCCGATTTTGTCGCGCAAGATCGTGCGCGCCGGCGACAGCGGCTATCTGGCCGCCTATCTGGAGCCCGGCATGCGGGCCATGGCCATCGCCGTGACGGTGGAATCCGCCGCCGGCGGGTTCATCCTGCCGGGCGACCGCGTCGATGTGGTGCTGACCGCCGAAACCAATCGCGACGGCGCCGTCGAGGGCGCGACCAAGTCCAAGTTCGCCTCGGGCGTCGTGCTACAGAACATCAAGGTCCTGGCCATCGACCAGGCGACCCGCGTCGGCGACGACGCCCAGGCCGTCGTGGGCGCCACCGCGACCCTGGAAGTCCGACCGCAGGACTCGGTTCTGCTGGCCCAGGCCAAGTCCGAGGGCGAGCTGTCGTTGTCGCTGCGATCGTATGCCGACACCGCCGGACCATCCGGCGCGACGCGCCGCCCTGTCGCGGCCGTTTCCCAACCCCAGGCCGTGCGCATCTATCGCGGCGGCGCGCCCGAAGTGGTGGCCGTGCCATGAGGACTCAACCGATGCGCCGACCCACGATGCGCAAGGCCGCCGCCGCCGCAGCCTGCGCCCTTCTGGCCACCTTGGCCGCCGCGCCTGCAGGCGTCGCCCAGACCCGCGCCGCCGTCGCGACGGGCGCATCACAGCGCCTGATCAACCTGCCGCGCGGCACCTCGTTCGCGGTGGACCTGCCGGCCGACGCCCGCGACGTGATCGTCTCCAATCCGCAGGTGGCCGAGGCCATGCTGCACTCGCCGCGCCGCATCACCGTCATCGGCATCGCACCAGGTGAGACCGACGCCGTGTTTCTGGATGCAGCCGGCCGCACCATCCTCAGCCTGCGGGTTCGGGTAGACGCCGGCACCAGCGCGCTTCAGGACACGTTGAGCCGCATCGCTCCGGGTGGGCAAATCCACGCGGAAGCCGTCAACGACAGCGTCATCCTGACGGGCGTCGCGGATAGTCCCGCTCAGGCGGCTCAGGCCGCGCGCGTCGCCGCCGCCTTCGTGTCTGCGCCGGAGAAGGTGATCAACATGATCAGCGTCGCCGGTTCCGACCAGGTGACGCTGCGCGTGCGCGTGGTCGAGGTGCAGCGCACCGCGCTTAAACAGCTTGG
Source organism: Brevundimonas sp. EU05-FHT14B07 (assembly GCF_058790795.1). NCBI lineage: Bacteria > Pseudomonadati > Pseudomonadota > Alphaproteobacteria > Caulobacterales > Caulobacteraceae > Brevundimonas > Brevundimonas sp. EU05-FHT14B07. Next base: position 508,815 of record NZ_JBYTCZ010000002.1, on the reverse strand, counting down.
CTTCAGCTCTGACATTTTGAAGGGCGCGGGCATCCATTCGTATGGCTTCAGCCGACCCAATACCTATGGCGTCAACGGATCGGCGGCCGGCGGCACGGGTCTGTGCTACGGTCAGACGGGTGGGCGAACGACCAACACCTCCAACTCCAACTCAACAAGCCAGACGGTCAATAGCGGAAACAACGTCGTCGATACGACGCAAACTTATAACGGCGATGATTTCAACTTCGACCGGACCACAACGACGAGAACATCTGGCAGCGCGTTGAGCAATACGATCTCGGGTATCGTATCGACCGCCTTCCAAACGATGACTGGCACGAATGCGAGCGGCTGCCTGGAGGCCTTCGAACGCGTGGGACTGGCTCGGACGCTGGCCGAACCCAACCTGACGTCTGTGAATGGCGAGGCGGCGAACTTCCTGGCCGGCGGCGAGTTTCCGCTTCCGACAGGACGTGACCGGGATGGCAACATCACCGTGACCTACAAGCCCTATGGCGTGGGTCTGGCCTTCCGACCAGTGGTGATGTCCGGCGGTCGCATCTCCTTGCAGGTGAAGGTCGAGGTTTCCGAACTGACGGCGCAGGGTGGTTTCACAATCGGCGCAGGCACGCCCTCGTCCATCACTCTTCCGGGTCTGACGGTCCGGCGCAGCGAGAACACCGTGGAACTGCCGTCGGGCGGTTCGATGATGATCGCGGGCCTGCTTCAGGAAACCACGCGCCAGACGGTGGACTCTCTGCCGGGGGTGACCAACCTGCCGGTGCTGGGATCGCTGTTCCGGTCACGCGACTATCTGATGGGCGAAACCGAACTGGTCGTCATCGTCGAACCCTATATCGTCAGCCCGACGTCGCCCGATCGGATGCAAACGCCGGCGGACGGCATGCGCATCGCCAGCGACAGTCAGACTATCCTCTTTGGCCAGTTGAACCAGGTCTATGGGTTGCCGAATGCGCCCCCGGCCGGTTCGGTCGGCTATGTCATCGAGTGAGCACATCCATGACTCGCACCCTGATTGTCACACTTCTGACGACCACGGCCCTGGCGCTGGGCGCCTGTGTCGGCGGCCCCGCCAGCTTGGGCGGCGAGCCGCCGCTGACGCCGACATCGCGTTATCAGCTCCAGGTCGAGCCCAATCTCGACCGGATCGCTCTGGCGGTTCACGACAGCGGCCTGTCGCCGGCGCAGAACGGTGCGCTGCAAGAGCTGGTCGGGCGCTATCGCTACGTCGACGCCGTGCCGATGGTCATCGAGGCCCCGGCCGGAAACGACCCGGTGGCCCTGAAGACCGCCTATGACATCCAATCGGCCTTGGCCGCCTACGGTGTCTCGCCAGAGCGCATCACCGTGGTCAGCTACGCCGCGCCGGATCCGCGCGCGCCCGTGGTCGTCGGCTATCAGACGATCCGCGCCGCCGTGCCGCAGTGCGGAACCGCCTGGGGCAATCTGAGCCGGACCGGCGACAATCGGTCGTCATCCAACTTCGGATGCGCCGTGACGGCCAATCTGGCGGCCCAGATCGAGGATCCACGCGACATCCAGCGGCCACGCACCATGACGCCGGCGGACGCCGGGCGCCGAACTGTAGTGTTCGATGCCTATCGCGGCGGCAAGCCGACATCGGCCGAGCGCGAAGAACTGATCCGGGATACCGCCGTGTCCCGTGCGGTGAACTGATCATGAGCACAGCCCCAGCCCCTCGCGAGTTCGACAGCTTCGACGATGCGTTCGATGTCGATATGGAGTTCGCGCCTCCGGTTGACGTCGTCGCCGCGCCGCGCAGCCCGCTTCAGTTCACGCCTGCGGCGTCGGCGATGCCGGCCGGTGCGGCGCCTCAGCCCCAATCGCCGCTTCAGGCCGCGCCTCTGGCGCCGGTCCCGGCCGCCCCGGCCTATGCGCCCGACGCCGCTGGCTTCAATCCGGTCGGTGACGTGGTCGCCCAGGCGCAAGCCAGCCTGATGGACACGGGTCTGGCCTTCACCGGTCTGGCCCCCGCCAGCAACATCGGTGAAGTGTCGGTGCCGCGCATCGCCATCCATGTCTTCGCCGAGCGCCAGGACACCCTCGCCTCAGCCGAGCGCGCCGCTCAGGATCGCCGTCTGTCGCGCGCCACGACGCAGATCCGCGTCGGCGGCGTCGCTGCGGCCGTCGAGACCTACCAGCATGAGCCGACGCCGCCGCTGATCATCGTCGAGTGCCTGAAAGACCCCCAAACCCTGCTGTGGGAAGTCGATCAGCTGGCCGAGGTCTGCGACGCCGGCACTAAGGTCGTGGTCATCGGGGCGACGAACGACATCATCCTGTTCCGCGAACTGATGCGGCGTGGGGTCAGCGAATATCTGGTCGCGCCGTTGCAGCCGCTGCAACTGATCGCGGCCATCGGCGGCCTTTTCAACGATCCGGCCCAGCCCTTCGTCGGTCGCACCATCGCCTTCGTTGGCGCGCGGGGCGGGGCGGGGGCCTCGGCCGTGGCGCACAACACCGCCTATGCGATCTCGGAAAGGATCGGCGCCAACACCGTCATCGTCGACTATGACCTGCCGTTCGGCACCGCTGGGCTGGACTTCAATCAGGATCCGCTGAACGGCGTTGCCGATGCGTTGGGCCAGCCCGACCGGCTGGATTCGACGCTGCTGGACCGGATGATGGTCCGCTGCACCGACAAGCTGAGCCTGTTTGCGGCGCCCGCCAGCCTGGACACAGACTGGGACATCTCGACCGAGGCGTTCGAGGAGGTCACCAACCAGATCCGCGCCACGGCGCCCTTCGTCGTGTTGGACCTTCCGCACCTGTGGTCGCCGTGGATGCGCCGCACCCTGATCAGCGCCGACGAGGTGGTGGTCGTTGCGACGCCGGATCTGGCGTCCCTGCGCAACGCCAAGAACATGATCGACCTGATCCGTCAGGGCCGCCCCAATGACGCGCCGCCGCGCCTGGTGCTGAACCAGGTCGGCGTGCCGGGACGCCCCGAAATTCCGGCCAAGGACTTCGGCGCGGCGCTCGGCGTGCATCCCAGCCTGATCATTCCGTTCGACGCCAAGACCTTTGGCGCCGCCGCCAACAACGGCCAGATGATCCTGGACGCCGGCGCGAAGACCAAGTCGGCCGAGGCTTTCCAGACCCTGGCTCAGATCGTGTCGCGGCGAGAACTGCCGATGGTGGCGGGACCCAAGGCCAAGCCGACGAAAGCCGGCAAGGCGGAGAAGACCAAGCCGGCGGACGGGGCGTCGAAATCCCTCTTCGCCAATATGTTCAAGAAGCGCTGACGCATGTTCGGCAAACGCACAGGTCAGCCTGGCGCCGCCCCTGCGCCCCTGCGGCCGGCCCCGGCCCCCGCGCCGGCATCCGCGCCCGGCGGCGAACCTGTGTCCGTGTTCAGCATGCAGACGGCCGCCGCGCCGATGGCGGCGACGACCAACGCATCGGCCTTTGCCTATGCCGACGAGGATTTGGAGCCGGCGGCCGACGCCTTCGATCGGGCGTCTGCGCCGACCCAGCCCGCGCCGGCCGATCGTCTGGACGCTCTGGCCTCGCGTCCCAAGCCCAAGCCGGCGCCTGAGGCTCCGCGTCCCACCGGCAATGTCGCCGGTACGGGCCCGAAGGCCACGGCGGGTCTCGAGCAGCTGAAAAAGGCCCAGGCGGTCGCCGAGATCGTCCGGGAACAGAGCGACTACTATCACGCCACGAAGACGACGATCTTCAACGCGTTGATGAACACCATTGACCTGGCCCAGCTGGCGCATCTGGACCAGAAGGCGGCGTCGGAAGAGATCCGCGACATCGTAGCCGAACTGGTGGCGATCAAAAACGTCTCCATGTCGGTCGCCGAGCAGGAGCATCTGGTTCAGGACATCGTCAATGACGTCCTGGGCTATGGTCCGCTGGAGCCGCTGCTGAGCCGCGACGACATCGCCGACATCATGGTCAATGGCGTTGGCCGCGTCTTCATCGAGGTCGCAGGCAAGGTGCAGCTGACCAATGTCCGTTTCCGTGACAACACGCAGCTGATGAACATCTGCCAGCGGATCGTGAGCCAGGTCGGCCGTCGCGTGGACGAAAGCAGCCCCATTTGCGACGCCCGTCTGCCTGACGGTTCGCGCGTCAACGTCATCGCTCCGCCGCTTGCGATCGACGGCCCGACGCTGACGATCCGGAAGTTCAAGAAAGACAAGCTGACGATGAAGAATCTGGTGGAGTACGCCTCCATCAGTCCCGAGGGCGCGCGCGTCCTTGGCGTCATCGGCGCGTCGCGATGCAATCTCGTCATCTCGGGCGGCACCGGCTCGGGCAAGACGACGCTGCTGAACACCCTGACGGCCTTCATCGACCCGACCGAGCGGGTCATCACCTGCGAGGACGCCGCCGAACTGCAACTGCAGCAGCCGCACGTCGTGCGTCTGGAAACCCGCCCGCCGAACCTGGAAGGCCAGGGCACGATCACGATGCGGGATCTGGTCAAGAACTGCCTGCGGATGCGTCCCGAGCGGATCATCGTCGGCGAGGTGCGCGGACCCGAGGCGTTCGACCTGTTGCAGGCCATGAACACGGGCCACGACGGCTCGATGGGCACGTTGCACGCCAACAGTCCGCGCGAGGCCATCAGCCGGATGGAGTCCATGATCACCATGGGCGGCTACGGCCTGCCGTCCAAGACGATCCGCGAGATGATCGTCGGCTCGGTCGACGTCATCATCCAGGCCGCCCGCCTGCGCGACGGTTCGCGCCGCATCACCCACATCACCGAGGTCGTTGGCCTGGAAGGCGATGTGATCGTGACGCAGGACCTGTTCGTCTACGACATCACTGGCGAGGACGAGAACGGCAAGATCATCGGCCGTCATCGCTCGACCGGCATCGCCCGTCCCCGCTTCTGGGACCGCGCCCGATATTACGGGCTGGAGCGCGAGTTGGCCGACGCCCTGGACGCGGCGGAGTAGGACGATGCTTCCGATTCTCGCCGCCGTTCTGGCTTTCATCACCATCGGCGGACTGGGCTGGGTCTTCGTCGGCGGAGACGATTCGTCGGCCCAGGCCGTCAAGCGCGCCCAGAGCATGGGCGAGGGCAAGAAGAACCCTGCGCTTGCCCGCAAGGCGGCCGCCGCCAATACGCCCGAGGCGCGTCGCAAGCAGATTCTGGTTCAGCTTCAGGATGCCGACCGCCGCGAGCGCAAGGCGCGCACGACCCTGGCGTCGCGGCTGAAGCAGGCGGGGCTGAGCCTGAGCGTGACGACTTTCTACATCATCTCGGCGGTGGTCGGGCTGCTGACCGGCCTGGGCGCGCTGATCTTCGGTTTGCCGATCCTGGTGGTCGTCGGTATCGCGCTGATCTTCGGTCTTGGCCTGCCGCGTTGGGTCGTGGGCTTCCTCGGCAAGTCGCGGATGAAGAAGTTCTCGCTGGAGTTTCCCAACGCCGTCGATGTGATCGTGCGCGGCATCAAGTCGGGCCTGCCGGTCCACGAATGTTTCAAGATCATCGCCCGCGAGAGTCCGGCTCCGCTTGGGCCCGAATTCCAGACATTGGTCGAGGGCCTGGGCGTCGGCCTGACCCTGGAGCAGGCGTTGGAGAAGATGTACGGCCGGATGCCGACCTCGGAATTGCGCTTCTTCACCATCGTCATCGCCATCCAGCAGAAGACCGGCGGCAACCTGGCCGAGGCGCTGGGCAATCTGTCTGCCGTGCTGCGCGCCCGTCGGATGATGGGCGAAAAGATCAAGGCGTTGTCGTCCGAAGCCCTGGCCTCGGCGGGCATCATCGCCTCCCTGCCGCCTGCGGTCATGACGATGGTCATGTTCACGACGCCTGGCTACATGATGCCGCTGTTCACCGACTTCCGCGGCAACTTCCTCTTGCTGATCGCGGCCGTCCTGATGTCGACCGGCATCTTCGTGATGAAGCGCATGATCTCGTTCAAGTTCTGAGGCCGGGGTCATGGAAAGCTTCATCCGCTTCATCACCGATCCGCAGAACCTGCTCAGCATCGGCGTGGGCGTGCTGGTCTTCGCCACCGTCATCACCCTGATGTCGTCGATGACGGGCGGGGTTGCGCTGGACAAGCGCATGAAGGCCGTCGCCGAACGCCGTGACGACCTGAAACGCCGGTCGCGGGCGAACATGGCCGGCGGTCAGGGCGCGCTGCGTCACACTGATGACGGCTTCAAGAAGCGGATCGTGGATCGGCTGAACCTCAGCAAGCTGCTGGAAGATCCAAAGGTCGCGGGTCAGATGGCCCAGGCGGGCTATCGCGGGCCGCGTCCGTTGACGACCTTCTACTTCTTCCGCTTCGCTTCGCCCTTCATCTTCATGATGGTGGCGGCCTTCTACCTGTTCATCCTCAAGGTCGTGGACTGGCCCACGATGAACAAGGTGACCGCGACCATGGCGGCGGCGGTTGCGGGCTTCTATGCGCCGAACCTGTATCTGAAGAACCGGATCGACAAGCGCCGCACCTCGATCATGCAGGCGTTTCCTGACGCGCTGGACCTGCTGCTGATCTGCGTCGAGGCGGGCATGTCCATCGAGGCGGCCATCGCCAAGGTCAGTCAGGAAATGGGGCCTTCGTCGATCGATCTGGCCGAGGAGCTGTCGCTGCTCTCGGCCGAGCTGTCGTATCTTCCGGACCGTCGCATGGCCTATGAAAACTTGGGCAAGCGCACCAACCACCCGGGCGTGAAGTCGGTGGCCACCGCCATGACGCAGGCCGAAACCTATGGCACGCCGCTGGCGACCGCTCTGCGCGTTATGGCCAAGGAAAATCGTGAACTGCGCATGTCCGCTGCGGAGAAGAAGGCGGCGGCCCTGCCGGCCAAGCTGACCGTGCCGATGATCCTGTTCTTCCTGCCGGTGCTGTTCGTCGTCATTCTGGGACCTGCGATCCTGAACGTCATGGACATGATGAAGGGCGGCTAAGCTGCTCCAGCTTCCGCTACGGCCTTCAGCCCCTCGGCGGCGCTTTCCAGCGCCTTCTTCATCGCCGGGCGGTGCTTGTCATGGAACAGCTCGCCGCGAATGCCTGAAAAGCGGATGCCGATGGCGACGATGCAGTTGCCGGGTGCCAACTCCTCGATCTGGATATAGCGCAGGCTTTGGAACAGGAAGCCGCGCCGTTCGGCCCAGACCAGCCGAGCGCGCGGTTGCCATTCCACCACCTGGGCGGCCGACTGGCGCTCTGCCATGTCCGGCCACGCCTCGGTCATGGTCAGGCGGCCGCCATAGGCGATGGCGCCCTCGACGTCCTTGTCGATCGGGTTCCAGGCGCCCCAGCCAGACAGGTCCGCGACCAGATCCCAGATGCGGTCCGAGGTCGCCTGAACGCCGACGCGTTTTTCGATGCGAGTGTCATCCATGGTTTCGCTCTGACACGGCTGGCCGCCGGAAGAAAGGCGCCGAGCCTCAGTCGGCCGCTTCGATCCGCTTCAACCGCCGTCCGTCGTCCAGCGCCAGCCGCGTCTTGACCTCGAACAGATCGGCGCCGGCCGGAATGATCAGCAGCTTCTTGGGCTGGGCCGTGTTGACGGCGACGACGGCGCCCTTTGGACAGATGTCGAAACAGTCGGCGCCGACGACCGTCAGCTCGCCCTTGCGACCCTGTTTGCCCTTCTTCAGGTGCAGATATTTTCGCAGCGCCTTCTTCAACGTCAGATCGCCGCCGGGGCCGAAGCCGCCGTCCAGCTTTTTCGAACATTTGCGGCAGACCAGAACGACGTCGCGCCATTCGGTCTTTGCGCTCTTGAAGGCCTTCTCACCCATGCGGACAGAAATCGCCGTTCGCGACGGCTTGCACAAGCGGGTGCGGTGCCGTCACCTGTCGTCGGGCTGAAAATTTCACGGGACCTTCACATGCGCAGATTGTTCGCCGCCTCCACAATGGCGCTGCTGCTTGCCGCCGGCGCCGCTCAGGCGCAGGTCGATACGGCCAGCGTGGACGCCGCCGTGCAGCGCGTCATGCCAGAGGTCGTCGCGTGGCGGCGCGACTTCCACCAGCATCCCGAACTGGGCTTCGCCGAGACTCGCTCGGCCGGCGTGATCGCCGACCATCTGCGATCGCTGGGGCTGGAGGTCCGTACCGGGGTCGGCAAGACCGGAGTGATCGGCGTGCTGCGCGGCGCACGGCCGGGCCGGACGGTGGCCCTGCGCGCCGATATGGACGCCCTGCCGGTGCAGGAGGCGACCGGCCTGGCCTTCGCCTCGACCGCGACGGGGACCTATATGGGCAATACGGTGCCGGTGGCCCACGCCTGCGGCCACGACATGCATATGGCCATGCTGATGGGCGCGGCCGAGGTGCTGGCGGGGATGAAGGACCGGATCGCCGGCACGGTGGTCTTCGTCTTCCAGCCGGCCGAGGAGGGCGCGCCTCCGGGAGAGCCCAAGGGCGGGGCGGCCCTGATGATCGCCGAAGGGGCGCTGAACGATCCCAAGCCCGAGGCCATCTTTGGCCTGCACGTCGTGCCGGGCCGTCCGGGCAGCGTCTTCTATCGGCCGGAAGGGTTCATGGCCGCCTCGGACCGCGTGGATATCCGCCTGAAGGGCAAGCAGACGCACGGCGCCTGGCCATGGCGCGGGGTCGATGTGATCGCTGTGGCGGGCCAGGTGGTCGAGACGGTCAACACGCTGACGGCGCGCACGGTCGATCCGACCACGACCCCGACCGTCTTCACCATCGCGACGATCAACGCCGGCGTCCGCTACAACATCATCCCCGACAGCGCGACGCTGTCAGGCACGCTGCGCACCTTCGATACGGCCCAGCGCGACGCCCTGGTCGCCCGCGCCGAGACCGCCATCGACCACGTCGCCGAGGCCTACGGCGCCACCGCCGAGTTCGGCGTCAAACAGAACGCGGCCCTGGTGTTCAACGACCCCGGCCTGTCCGCCTGGCTGGCCCCGGTTTTGACCGAGGCGGCGGGCGAGGGCAACGTCAACCCCGCCACACCCCCGACCACGGTGGCCGAGGACTTCAGCTATTTCCAGCAGGTCATCCCCGGCGTCTTCTACCACTTGGGGGCCAGTCCCGACGGCGTCGATCCCGCGACCTCCGCGCCCAACCACTCGCCGGAGTTTTCGCCGAACGAGAAGGTGCTGCCGCTGGGCGTGAAGACGCATGTGCTGACGGCGTTGCGGTTCCTGGAGCGGAGCTAGGCGCTCTCATGATTGCGCGTAGGTTGTCTTTGGCGTTCGCTGTCGCGCTGGCGATATTGAGCTACTGGGTGATGGTATCAGCTCCGGGCGTCGTCGATCCGGAATTCGCCAGCACCATCTATGTGTTCTTTGCACTAACCCTGACCGTCATCTTCGGACTGAAATTTCTGGCGCTGCGTTTCGCCACGGCGGGTTCACATATCTATTGGGGCTCAGGTTCAGGCTCTCAACAGGTCGGGCGGATCGCACTCCTGATCGCAACAGCGCTCACCATCCATCTGTGCGTGGGTTGGCTGTTTGACCTTCAGGGGCGCCTTGATGAAACGGCGGGCGTCGTCGGTCTTATTGTGTGGACGACGATTCCGGCAGTTTTTCTGATTTTCGGTCTTGTGAAGTGGCCGGTGCGACTGAAATCCGCGTCCAAGGCCAGGCTCGTCGCCGTAGGCGCAGCATCATTCGGCACTGCGGTGGCCATAAGCTATTTGAAGTTCGCCAATGCACCGGAAGAATACAGCATTCCGCCACTCAACGATCTTTTGATCCAGCTTGCGGGATTGGTCGGTGCCGCTGCCGCAGAAGAAGTCGTATTTCGAATTCTGCTGCTGACGGCATTGCTAAGTCTGACGCGCTCTCGGTTCAACGCGGTCTTTCTGTCGAGCGTGTTTTTCGGACTGACTCACGCGCCGCTTGCTCTTATGCATCCCGTTGTACACGCGGATTGGCCGATGCTGGCATATGCAGCCCAAAGCTATTTGCCGGAGTTCCTGATGCAGACGCTGTTTGGATTGTTCTTGGGGGTCGTCTGGCTGCGAACTGGCTCAATCGTCCTCATTATCGCAACTCATGCCATAATGAATGTAGGTCCGAGTATGCTTAGCGGCTTTTGATTGTCGGCGCTGGCGGTAAATGCCTGGCGGCCACACCGTCAGGCTTTCTGCATTCGCTCGAACACCGTCTCGATCACCCGGCGATAGACCGCCGTCAGCGTCTCCAGCTCCGCCGTCGGCACGCGTTCGTCGATCTGGTGCATGGTCTGGCCGACCAGGCCCAGTTCCAGCACCGGGCACAGGGCGCGGATGAAGCGGGCGTCGGAGGTGCCGCCGGTGGTGGAGGCTTCGGGGCGGCGGCCCGCCACGGCCTCGACCGCGTCCTGAACCGCCTCCACGAAGGCGCCCGGCTCGGTCAGGAAGGCCTCGCCCGAGCACAGGTGCTCCAGGGTGATCTGAAGTCCGGTCTCGGCCTGCATGGCCCCGGCCTCGCAGTTCAGCCAGTCGATCAGGGCGTCGCCGGTGTGGCTGGGGTTGAAGCGGATGTTTAGCCGCGCCGTCGCCTGGGCCGGGATGATGTTGGTCGCCGGATTGCCGATGTCGATGGTGGTGATTTCGAGGTTCGACGGGGGAAAGTTCTCGTAGCCTTCATCCAGAACGTGGTCGTTCAGGCGGGCCATCAGCTTCGCGATCACCGGGGCCGGGTTGGCGGCGCGCTCGGGATAGGCGACGTGGCCCTGTTTGCCTTGGACGGTGATCCAGGTGTTCAACGAGCCGCGCCGCCCGACCTTGATCATGTCGCCCAGCTGTTGCGACGAGGAGGGTTCGCCGACCACGCAGGCGTCGATGACCTCGCCCTCGGCGGCCAGGGCCTCGACCACCCGTTTGGTGCCGTGCAGGGCGGGGCCTTCCTCGTCGCCGGTGATCAGGAAGGAGAGCGAGCCGGCGGGCTCGCCCTCAGCCAGCACCTGGGACACGGCGGCGACCCAGGCGGCGATCCCGCCCTTCATGTCCACCGCGCCGCGACCGTACAGGACGCCGTCCTTGACCTCGGCGTTGAAGGGTTGCGACGACCACTGATCCGACGGGCCGGTCGGGACCACATCCGTATGGCCGGCGAAACTGAGGTTGGGCGAGGCGGTCCCGCGCCGCGCATACAGGTTCTCGATCCGCGCATGGACGCCCTCGCCGCCCGGTCCCTCGAAGGCCAGGCGGCGGCAGGTGAAGCCCAGCGCCGTCAGATGCCGCTCCAGCACATCCATCGCCCCTTCGTCGGCGGGGGTGACGGACGGAATGCGGATCAGGTCGCGGGTCAGTTCGACAGGATCGATAACGGGAGTTGATGCGCGGCTCATGCGGCTATGCTTTACGGAAATCGTGCGGAGGCGAGAAGGCCCATGCCCAAGATCGACATCGACACCGCGCCGACGACGAACGGCACCACCTATCCCGAGGAATACGCCGGCCCGTGCAAGCCGCGTCGCCGCTGGCGGCTGGGCGATGCGGCGGGGTTGAGCCAGTTCGGCGTCAACCTGCTGCGCCTGCCCGACGGCGCCTGGTCCAGCCAGCGCCACTGGCATGCCGAAGAGGACGAGTTCGTCATGGTGGTCGAGGGCGAGGTGGTGCTGATCGAGGACGACGGCGAGACGGTTCTGCGCGCCGGCGACTGCGCCGGGTTCAAGGCTGGCGTGCCGAACGGCCATAGGCTGGAGAACCGATCCGGCCGCGAGGCGGTTCTGCTGGAAGTCGGCACACGCAGCCCGACGATCACCCCCGCCGACTATCCCGACATCGACATGGTGCTGCACGCCGGCGTCGACGGCTATTTCCACCGCGACGGCTCGCCCTATCCGAAATACCCAAGAAGAACGTGACCACAGAATCCATAGCTGCCGGCCCCGCCGCCCCGCCCGTTCCGCCGTCTCCGTCATCTGGGGGGCCAGAAGGCCCGTCCAGCCCGTGGGGCATTCGCGACTTCCGCCTGTTGTGGTTCGGCCGCGTGGTGGCGGTGCTGGCGATCCAGATTCAGTCGTCGGCCCTGTTGTGGCAGGTCTATGAGATCGCCCGGCGCGATCACCCGATCGAGGAGGCCAGCCTGTATCTGGGGCTGGTGGGGCTGTGTCAGTTCCTGCCGCTCTTGGCCTTCACCCTGCCCGCCGGGGCGATGGCGGATCGGCGCGACCGCAAGCGCACGGTGTGGATCTCGATCCTGGTCGAGGCGGCGTGTGCGGGGTCGTTTCTGGCCATGGCCCTGCATGGAAATCCGCCGTTGTGGGGTCTGTTGGCGGTCGCGGCCCTGTTCGGCGCGGCGCGAGCGTTTCTGGCGCCGGCCAGCCAGGCCTTCCTGCCGATGGTGGTGGGGCGAAAGGCCCTGCCGCCCGCCATCGCGGCCCAGTCCATCGCGTTTCAGACCGGGGCCATCGCCGGCCCGGCCCTGGGCGGGGTGATCGTGGGGGTGAACGTGCCCCTGGCCTATGCGGTGTCGCTGGGCATGTTCCTGCTGGCTGTCGCGGCCTTCATCCTGATCCGCACCAGCGGGAGACCTGCGCCCCAGGCCAATCCGCTGTCGCCGGTGGATTCGGTCAAGGAGGGGCTGGCCTATGTCTGGAAGACCAAGATCGTGCTGGGCGCCATTTCACTGGACTTGGTGGTGGTGCTGCTGGCGGGCGTGGCGCTGCTGACGCCCATCTTCGCACGCGACATCCTGCATGTCGGACCGCAAGGGTTCGGCCTGTTGCGGGCCTCGTTCGGCGTGGGGGCCATGGTCATGGCCATCTATCTGAGCCGCTATCCGATCCGCCAGAACGGCGGGCGCTGGATGTTTGCGGCGGTGGCGGTGTTCGGCATCTGCACCATCACCTTCGGCCTGTCGCGCATCGTCTGGCTGTCGGGCCTGGTCCTGTTCATCGGCGGTGCGGCGGACATGATCAGCGTCAATGTGCGCCAGACCCTGATCCAGCTGGCCACGCCCGATCACATGCGCGGGCGGGTGTCGTCGGTATCCATGCTGTTCATCGGCGCCTCGAACGAACTAGGCGAGGCCTATTCCGGCGTCATGGTCCGGCTGCTGGGTGCGGTCGGCGCGGCGGTGTTCGGCGGGTTCGGCGCGCTGGCCGCGACCGGCGCCTGGGCGACGATGTTCCCGGGGCTGAGGAAGGCGGACAAACTGACGTGACGATCGCGTCTCCTCCCAACAAATTGGGGAGGGGGCGGCGCAGCGGTGGAGGGGCTCTTAAAGTCCCGCAGACTCTAGCGATGCGGTAAAAAGCCCCTCCGTCTCTCCGCTGCGCTACGAGCCACCTCCCCATCAGATGGGGAGGAGACGGTCAGGACTGCCTCACCACGCCTTGAAATGCTTCGACAGCTTCAGGCCCTGGTTCTGGTAGTGGCTGCCGCTTTCGCCATACAGGCGGCTGGGGCGTTCGGTCAGGGGTTCATAGACCAGGCGGGCGACGATCTGGCCGTGTTCCAACAGGAACGGCGTATCGTGCGTGCGGACCTCCAACACGCCTTTCGATCCCGCGCCATGCGCCTCATCGGTGCCGAAGCCGGGGTCGAAGAAGCCGGCGTAGTGGACGCGGAACTCGCCGACCGACGGATCGATGGGCGTCATTTCGGCGGCCTGATCGACCGGGATTTCGACGTCGTCGGACGAGGCCAGGATGTAGAACTCGCCCGGGTCCAGCAGCAGTTCGCCACGGCGCAGGGTCAGCGGCTCCCAAAAGTCGCGCGGGTCGTGGCCGTCGATATGGTCCAGATCGACCACGCCCGCATGGCGACGCCCGCGGAAGCCGACGATGTCGCCGCCCTGCAGATCGACGCCGACCGAGCGGGTCTCCAGCTTGGGCGGATCGCCGGCCTTGAGCCGCAGCTGGTTCAGGCGCGTGCCGGGACGGACCAGGATGGAGAAGGTCTGGGGCGCGACCTCCATATAGAGGGGGCCGTCATAACCCTCGGCCACATCATCGAAGCTGGCGCCCTGATCGGTCAGCAGACGCACGAAAACATCGACGCGGCCGGTCGAGCTTTTCGGATTGGCGCGGGCGATCAGGCCCTGGGGCAGTTTCAGCCGCTCCTGAAGGCGCACGATATAGACGCAGCCCTTTTCCAGCACGACGCCGGCCTCGGTGATCTCGATGGCGTGCATGGCCACGTCGGCGATGCGGTCCTCGACCTTGCGTCGGCCGGGTAGGAAGGAGGCGCGCACGCGCCAGGCCTGATCCGACAGCCGCAGGTCCAGGCTGGCCGGCTGGACCTGGTCGTGGTCGAAGGGCGTGTCGGACGTGACGGCGCCGGCGGCGATCAACGTCTCGATGGACTGGGCGGGCAGGATGCCGGGACGGGGCGCTTGGAAGGAACTCATGGCGTCTGTCTCACACGGTTTTCACGACTTGTCTCCAAGTCGCGCTTGCAGCCCGCGCGCGGCGGGGCGAGCATATAGCCCATGCACGATGGTCCTGCCTATACCGCCGAGACGAACGGAATCCTGATCCGGGTGCGCCCCAGCTATCTGGCGGGCCAGTCCGATCCAGAGGAAGGCCGCTGGGTCTGGGCCTACCAGATCGAGATCGTGAACCTGACGGGTTCGACGGTGCAGCTGATGGCGCGTCGCTGGACCATCACCGACGGCCACGGCCATGTCGAAGAGGTGCGTGGCCCCGGTGTCGTCGGCGAACAGCCGGTGATCGAACCGGGCGGCAGCTACGCCTACGCCTCGGGCTGTCCGCTGGGCACCGACAGCGGCTCGATGGTGGGCGCCTATTATATGACGGATGCGGACGGGCGCAGTTTCGAGGCGCAGATTCCGGCCTTTTCGCTGGATACGCCGGATGCGCGGCGGGTGCTGAACTGATCGAAGGGCGGATGGGGCTGCGTCAACCCGGATGAACCGCAGCCCCGCCCCTGAAGTCTCGCCGGCCGCTTGCGCGAACCGGCGAGGGGGAAGTCGGCTCCATAAGGAGCATCTTTTTGGCGCTACGTTCGCGACGCGGTCGCTCGCGACTTGAGCGCAGTCGTGCGCCCTGCGCGAAGCGCCGCGCTCAAGTCGCGCGAAGCGCGGTAGCGCCCTTAGATGTAACGACGCAGGCTGCGGGCCAGGTCGGAACCGCTTTCCTTGGAGCCGCGACGGACTTGCGGCTGGTAGGCGACGCGGGCGTGTTCGACGCAGTAGACGCCTTCTGACGAGCGGCGGCCGCAGAAGCTGAACTCGCGCGACGATGGATCGCCGATCGGCCATTTGCACATGTGAGCGCCCAGGGTCATCACGGTCGCTGTGCCTGGCAGGTCCGGGATCGGGGCGGTGACGGGCGCGGCGGGTTCGACCGGCTTGGGCTGGACGGCTTCCAGACGGCGCGGGGCCGAAGGTTGCTGCGCCGGAGCGGCCGGCGCGGGTCGCGGACGCGCGGTGCGGAAGGTCGCGGCGACGGTGCGCGCCGGTTGCGACGGGGCGGCCCGGCCCGACAGGCCCAGACGGTGCACCTTGCCGATCACGGCGTTGCGGGTGACCCCGCCGCCCAGTTGTTTGGCGATCTGGCTCGCGGACTGGCCCTCAAGCCAGAGCTTCTTTAGCGCGCCTACGCGGTCGTCGGTCCAGCCTGCGGTCATGCCACCCTCCAGCGAGTTTGGATTCAATATCTAGGTCCAGGCTCCCCCTCCGGGGTCTTGACCTACAACTAATCGTAAACCAGCCGTTAAGAGACGCAAGATGTGCGAATCATCCTGTCCACAGAAACCAGATATTGAATCATCGTTAAGGTTAAGGTGGCGCCGTCGTTTTCGGGACGATCTCGCCTGATCTCTTGCGAAGCGCGGCGGTCGAGCGCATCTGGCGGGCCATGACCGATACGCCCGATCTGATCTCCACCCGGCCTGCCGGCCTGCCGCAGCCGCGTCGCTATCCGGGGATCAACTGGATCGGGGTGCAGACCCTGTATCTGCGCGAAGTGCGGCGCTTCTGGAAGGTGGGCGCCCAGACGGTGGCGGCGCCGGTGGTCACGACGCTGCTCTATATGCTGGTGTTCGTGGTGGCGCTTCAGAACGCGCGGCCGCCGCTGCACGGCACACCGTTCGCGCTGTTCGTCGCGCCCGGCCTCATCATGATGGCCATGTTGAACAATGCCTTCGCCAACGCCTCGTCCAGCCTGATCCAGGCCAAGATCATGGGTACCGCGACCGACTTCCTGACCCCGCCGCTCAGCCCGCTCGAGCTGACGCTGGGCTTTACGCTGGGCGCCGCGACGCGCGGTCTGGCGGTCGGTCTGGTGACGGCGATCTGCGTGCTGCCGTTCGCGCCGCTGGGCATCGCCAACATCTTCGCCATCGTCTGGTTCGCCCTGGCCGCCTGCTTCATCATGGGCATGACCGGGGTGCTGGCGGGGCTGTGGAGCGAGAAGTTCGACCACCTGTCGGCGGTCCAGAACTTCATTGTCATGCCGATGACCTTCCTGTCGGGGACCTTCTATCTGGTCGAGAACCTGCCCGAGCCGTTCCGGGCGCTGAGCCGCTACAACCCCTTCTTCTATCTGATCGACGGCTTCCGTTACGGCTTCATCGGCCATGCCGAGAGCAATCTGACGGTCGGCGTCATAGGGTCGGCCGTGCTGATGGCCGTCATGGGCGTTGTCTGCTGGCTGGTGTTCCGCTCGGGCTGGCGTCTTAAGAGCTAGATCGCTACCTGTTGCGGATCGCTCCCCCGAGAGGTCCGCTTCATGCTGTTTCGTTCGCTCGTCGCCGCCACGGCCCTGTTCGCCGCTGTACCCGCCCTCGCTCAGGAAGCGACGCCCCAGGCCGGCGACCGCCCCGACATCGCCGCCGGCGCCGCCCAGTTCATCAAGCCCACCAACGCCGAGCGGACCCAGGTCCTGGTCGGTTTCCTGACGACGCTGGGCTTCACGCCCGAAATCCAGACCTTCGAGGGCGGCAACCAAGCCACCGGTCCGATGGAAGGCGCCAATGTCGTCGTGACGGTCGGTCAGGGCGACAAGGACATTGTGCTGACCGCCCACTATGACGCGGTGAAGCTGCGCGACGGGACGCTGTCGCAGGGCATCGTCGACAACGTCGGCTCGGTCATGGCGATGATGGAGGCGGCCAAGACGCTGGACATGGCGCTGGAAGGCCAGCCGGTCGCCCACCGCTTCGTCTTCGTCTTCACCGACCAGGAAGAGCTGGGCCTTCTGGGCGCCAAGGCCTTCCTTGAGAAACACGGCAAGGACCGGATCGCCGCTGTCATCAACGCCGATGTCGCCGCCTATGGCCAGACGGTCATGTATGGCGAGAACAACGGCCCGCAGTCGGCCTTCGTGCTGGAGACGCTTCGCGGCCTGTGCGCCGAACGCGGCTTCGACTGCATGCCCTATCCGACCTATCCGCCCAGCGACGACCGCGCCTTCTCGGCCGCGGGCGTGCCGGTGGTGTCGATGGGTACTCAAGATGCGGTCGGTGCCCACCAGATGTGGCTGGCCTTCAACGGCGGCAAGGACAACGGCCTGAAGGAGGGCTTTGTCCCGCCCGTCTTCCAGCGCATCCACTCGACCGAAGATAAGCTGTCGTATCTGAAGGGCGTCGACGTCGCCCGTTTCGGCCTGTTCATCGCCGACCTGGGCCTGGCGCTGGACAAGAAGTTGGTCGAAATCCAGGCCAAGGACGCGGCCGTCGCCGCCGAAACGGCGCCGGCGGCTCCGGCGACGACGCCCGGCGGCGAGTGACGGCGGTCATCGAGGTTCGCGGCGTCCAGCCGACGCCGAAGGAAGGTCGGGCGGCCGTCAAGGCGTGGCCCGTCGTTCGGCGCTGGGCGAACCTGCCCGTGTTGTTTCTGGGCGGCGCCATGCTGGCGACCATCGCTGTCTGCTTCGGCCTGCCCCTGGAGCGGACCGGCTGGATCGTCGGTCTTCAGCTGGTCGGACTGTATGGCTTTATCGGGCTATCGGTCGTGGCGCATTACAGGGTCATGGCGGCGGCGCGCCGGTCGCCGATCGCGCAGAGGCCAACCGACTGGCGCATCGATGACAGGGGTCTGGCCCTGTCGGGAGCGGATTTCGACACCCGCATCGGCTGGCGCAATCTGGTCGCGGTGGTGGAGGAGAAGGATCGCCTGATCTTCGCGGCCTCGCCCAACACCAACTTCATTTTGCCCCTGCGCGTGATGGAGACGGATCAACGGCAGGCGTTGCGCGTCTTGATCGCC
Source organism: Brevundimonas sp. EU05-FHT14B07 (assembly GCF_058790795.1). Taxonomy (NCBI): domain Bacteria; kingdom Pseudomonadati; phylum Pseudomonadota; class Alphaproteobacteria; order Caulobacterales; family Caulobacteraceae; genus Brevundimonas; species Brevundimonas sp. EU05-FHT14B07. Next base: position 490,721 of record NZ_JBYTCZ010000002.1, on the reverse strand, counting down.
GATGTGCGAGCGCGGGGCGTCCTCGGCGCCGGTGTTGACTAAGACCCGCGCGCGTCCGACAACGCCTGACCGTATTGATCCGGCTCCGTCGCGCTCGCGCCGGGGCCGTCTCGCTTTTGGAGGTCTTGGTCCCGTGTCCACTGAACATCTGATGGGTGTCTACAATCGCGCGCCGCTGGAAGTGGAACGCGGCCGAGGCGCGCGTCTGTGGGCGACCGACGGGACCGAATATCTCGACTGCGTCGCCGGCATCTCGACCAACGGCCTGGGCCACGCCCACCCCGAACTGGTCCAAGCGGTCAAGGATCAGGCCGAGAAGCTGTGGCACGTCTCCAACATCTTCCGCATTCCGGGTCAGGAAGCGCTGGCTGACGCCCTGTGCGAATCCAGCTTCGCCGACGTGGTGTTCTTCACCAACTCGGGCACTGAAGCCGTCGAATGCGCGCTGAAGACGGCGCGCAAATACCACTCGGCCAACGGCGCGCCTGAGCGGATCGACATCTACGGCTTCGACGGCTCGTTCCACGGTCGGACCTATGGCGCGATCAACGCCGCCGCCAACCCCAGCTATACTGAGGGCTTCGGCCCGCCGATGCAGGGCTTCCACCAGCTGAAGTGGGGCGACCATGAGGCGATCAAGGCCGCCATCGCCAACCCCACGACCGCCGCCATCATCGTCGAGCCCGTGCAGGGCGAGGGCGGCTGCCGCGCCATGCCCGAACAGTGCCTGCGGGGCCTGCGCGAACTGTGCGACGAACACGGCGTCCTGATCATCTTCGACGAGGTCCAGTGCGGCATGGGCCGGACCGGCAAGCTGTGGGCCCACGAATGGGCGGGCATGGCGCCGGACATCATGGCGGTGGCCAAGGCCCTGGGCGGGGGCTTTCCCATCGGCGCCTGCCTGGCCTCGGCCAAGGCGGCCAAGGGGATGACGGTCGGCGTTCACGGCTCGACCTTCGGCGGCAACCCCCTGGCCATGGCCGTGGGCCAGAAGGCGCTGAGCCTGATCAACAGCCCCGAGACGCTGAACAACGTCAACGAGGTTGCCGGCTATCTGAAACAGCAGTTCGCGGGCCTTCAGGAACGCTTCCCCGATGTGATCGCCGACGTGCGCGGCAAGGGTCTGCTGATCGGCATCAAGATGGTGCCGAACAATCGCGAGTTCATGGCCCTGGCGCGCGATACGCAGCAGCTGCTGATCGCCGGCGGCGGGGACAACTGCGTGCGCCTATTACCGCCGCTGAACCTGACGCTGGACGAGGCCCGCGAAGCCGTGGCCCGTTTCGAGGCGGCCTGCGAGGTCGCTCGCGAAAAGCTGGCGGCCTGATGGTCCGGCACTTCCTCGACATCCACCGGCTGGACGCAGCGGACCTGCGCGCCATCCTGGACGACGCCCATGCCCGCAAGGCCGCCCGCAAGGGCTGGCCCCAGGGGCGCGCCGACGCCGATGAGCCGGGCAAGGACCGCGTTCTGGCGATGATCTTCGAGAAGAACTCGACCCGCACGCGGTTCAGCTTCGACGCGGCCATCCGCCAGTTGGGCGGCTCGTCGATCATCGCCACGGCCGCAGACATGCAGTTGGGCCGCGGCGAGCCGGTGGAGGACACCGCCCGCGTGCTGTCGCGCATGGTCGATGCCGTGATGATCCGCGCCAACGATCACGAGGATGTCGAGCGGTTCGCCCGCGTCTCGACCGTGCCGGTGGTCAACGGCCTGACCGACCGTTCGCATCCGTGCCAAATCCTGGCCGACCTGCAGACGATCGAGGAGCATCGTGGGCCGATCGCCGGCAAGACGATCGCCTGGATCGGCGACGGCAACAACGTCTGCCACAGCTTCATGCACGCGGCGCCCAAGTTCGGCTTTCATCTGAATGTCGCCTGCCCGGCGGAATACCACCCGGACCTTCGCGACCTGGCCAAGGGCGGCGACGCCGTAACCCTGACCAGCGATCCGCGCGAGGCGGTCAAGGGCGCCGATGTCGTCGTCACCGACACTTGGGTCTCCATGGGGGATCAGGACTATGAGGCGCGCCTGGCGGCGTTCGAACATTACGGCGTCGACGAAGCCCTTATGGATCTCGCCGATCCCGAAGCGGTCTTCCTGCATTGCCTTCCCGCCCACCGTGGCGAGGAAGTCACCGACGCCGTCATCGACGGGCCGCGCTCTCTGGTCTGGGACGAGGCCGAAAACCGCATCCACGCCCAGAAGGCCGTTCTGGCCTGGTGCTTCGGCGGCTGAACGAAAAAAGGGCGGACCCGGTCGGGTCCGCCCTTTCTGGTTTCTGAACCGTCGAAGCCTACAGCTTCACGTCCGACACGCCGCCGACATTCGGGACGCTTTTGGTCAGGTTGGCCTTGAGGACTTCGTATCCGAAGCCCAGCGCACCCTTGTCGGACACCCAGACGCGGCCGTCGTCGGCGTCGAAGCGGACCAGAGTCAGGTGCGCGTCTTCCTTGCCGTCCGGATACCAGGCGGCGACGACGGGGTTCCAGTATTTCTCGATGCGGCTGCGGTCCTGATCGATGGCCAGGCGGCCGTGGATGCAGGCTTGAACCTTGCCGTCCTTGGCCTGGTAGCAGAACATGCCGTTCTGGCCACCGCCGGCGACGTCACGGGCGAAATCGGTGTCGTCGCGGGTGAAGAACCAGATGGTCCCCGTCTCGTCCTCGCCGAAACCGGTCATGGGCTGGTGGTGATAGCCGGGGCGATCGATGCCCAGCATGCCGGTGTTGGACTCCTTCAGGCTCTTCCAGAATTCCTTCTCGGCCTCGGCGGGGGTCAGTTTGTCGGACACGCGGTCTCTCCTTGAGTGGTTCGCAAGGTTCAACCGACCGGCCGTAATCGGGTTCCCGCAGCTTAAGCGCCAGGTATCCAGGGCGCACGCTCGGCGCCGAATAGCGTAGCCAGGTGGATCAGCAGCAGCATGGCGATCGCCGCCGCGCCGACCATCAGGAACCGCCACGGCATCAGGCGCGGTCCCTTGAACGGATCCGGCGGCCGGGCGCCGCGCCATCCGCAAAAGACCATGACGGCGAGGGCGACGCCCAGCAGGACGAGGGTGGTGATCAAGCTCATGCGCCGCAGGTGGCGAAAGCCGCGCCGCTTGGCAAGCGAACCCTTGCCGGGAGGTTAATCTTCATGCCGCGTTAACCGAGATGATTCACAAATCCGGCTGTCTGGCGTGATGTCCACAGGATTGGGATATCGCTGCTAGATATTGCGGTTAACCATCAGTTTACACCCTCGATATTGACGGTATAGCCTTCGTCGCATGGGCTGGGAGACGAATCAGTGAGCGCTGCAGCGCCGTGGAGCGTTAAGGGAATCGATCCCAAAGCACGCGAGGTCGCCAAGGATCTGGCGCGCCGGTCCGGCATGACGCTGGGCGAATGGCTCAACTCCATGATCATGGAAGACGAGGAGGAGGGCTACGCCACCCTGCCGCGTCGCTCCCAGGCCGCCGAATACGAACGCCGCAACCGCAGCCGCCGTCTGGACGACGCCTATGAGGTCGAAGACAGCCAGCAGCGGATCAGCGCCTCCATTGATGTGATCGCCGCGCGGCTGGAAGCCGCCGAACGTCGCTCGACCGTCGCCATTCAGGGCGTGGATCAGGCCGTCGCGGGCCTGATGCGTCGGCTGGACGGCCAAGAGGTTGAGGCCCAGGGCGCCGCCCGCCGCATCGACGACATCGCCGAGGAGCTGCGCGAAGGGCATCGCCGCCTGCGCGCCTTCGAACGCGACACCGGCCCGTCGACCCAGGAAGCCTTCGGCAAGATCGAGACCTCCCTGGGCGCGCTAACCGGGCGCCTGTACGACATCGAGGAACGCCAGCGTCTGGGCGTCAGCGATCTGCGCGAGCGGATGGAGGCGGTCGAGAAGGCCGCCGGCCCCGGCGTCGGCACCGAAATGCTGGCCCAAGTCAGCGCCCGTCTGGACGAGGCCCAGAACCGCACGACCGAAGCCCTGAAGACGCTGGAACGCTCGTTCGCCGCGCTGGACCAGCGGATGCGGACGGCCGAAAGCCGCGTCGAGCCGGAAAGCGCGCGCGACCTGGCCCGTTTCGAGAAGCTGGCTGAAAGCCTGTCGCGTCAGATCGACAACAATCGCGCCGAGATGATGCAGCGTCTGGACGCCGCCGAAACCGGCGCGCGCATCGACCGTATCGAACGCGCCGTCCAGGCCGTCGGCGATCAGTTGAAGGCGTCCGAAGAGAAGGGCGCCATCGGCCTTGAGGCCATGGGCCGCGAGGTCCTGCGCATCGCCCGCAACCTGAATGCGCGGGTCAAGAAGGTCGAGACGGACAACGACGGTCGCACCGACGCCGTCGCCCGCGCCGCCGCCGACGTCGTCAGCCAGACCATCGAAACCGAGGTCGCCCGCCGCGCCGCGCGTCTGGATCAGGAGTTCGCCCGCCACGTCGACCGCGTCGACCAACGTCTGACCGCCAGCGACGATCGCCACGCCATCGCGCTGGAGAAGCTTGGCGGCGAGATCACCCGCATTTCGGACCAGCTGAGCGATCGCATCGCCCAGTCCGAACGCCGCTCGCAGCAGGCGCTGGAAGACATCGGCCGACGCCTGTCGGAAAGCTCGGACAAGATCGAGCAGCGCTACGACCGCGCGTCCGGCGAACTGGCCGAGCGGATGCGTCTGAGCGAGGAACGCACCGCCCGTCTGCTGGCCGAGGCCCGCGAAAGCATCGACGCCCGCGCGCCGACGCCGATCCGCGACAAGCCGCTGGACAATGAGCCGGCGTGGACCCCGGCGCGACAGGTGCTGGAACGCGCCGCCTCGGCGACCATACAGGCGCCGATCCAGTCCGCATCCATCGAAGGCGACTGGCGCGCCGCCGCCTTCCCCGATGAGACCTTCACCGACCAGGACGCCTGGTCCAGCGATCCGGTGACGCCCGAAGTCGCGACCGCTGCGCCCTTCCCGTCGGCGCCCGTCGTCCAGACCGAGGCCGAGCCCGTCGAGGCGCTGGCCGACGACTTGCCGATGCGTCAGGTCGATCCCGACGGCGTCGAACCCATCATCCAGCCCTTCAGCGGTTTCGGCGGCGCCGATGTCGACGATGCGCTGGAGGCGACGTCGCCGGGCTTCTCGACCGCACCGGCCGAAAAGCGTGACGCCGCCGTCCTGGACGCGGACGACGACGATTTCGGCGGCGAGACCGAGTTCGTGGATCCGCGCCGGCTGCGCTCCAGCATGGAAGCCGCCGCCGCCGCCGGCCGCGCCGCCTCGACCCGCAGCACCATCGACGCCGCCCGTGCTGCAATCACCGCGCCCGCTGAGCCGGAACCTGCGCCCCGGTCGGGTTTCGGCCTGAAGCGCGGCGGCAAGTCCAAGCTGCAGGAACGGCTGGACCGGCAGGCGTCCAAGGACGGATCGACGGTCAAGAAGGCGTTTCTGGCTTCGGTCACGGCGGTCGCCCTGACCGGGGGCGTCTATGGCTATCTGTCCCTGACCGACGGCGGTGCGCCGGACTTCGAGATGCCCAGCTTCGGCGGCGGCTCGACGACAAACGGCGCCATGCCGCTGGCCGCGTCGGCGGTGACGCCGACCGGTCCGAAAGCGACCTTCGACATCGGCGGCCCCGGCGCGGCGGATTACGAGGCGGCGATCGGCAAGCTGGAGGCCGGCGACAACTCTGGCCTGGACGGCATGAAGCGCGCCGCCAACCTGGGCTACGCCCCCGCCCAGACCTATCTGGGTCAGCTGTATCTGGACGGCGCCAATGGCGTGCCCGCCGACCCGGCTCAAAGCCGTCAGTGGGGCCGTCGCGCGGCCGAGGGCGGCGATCCGCGCGGGATGCATCTGTATGGGATGCAGCTCTATGAAGGCGACGGCGGCGCGACCAATCAGGCCGAGGCCCTGACCTGGCTGCTGAACGCGGCCGAGCGCGGTCTGCCGGACAGCCAGTACAATGTCGCGCGCATCTATGAGACCGGCGCCGACGGCGTGGCCAAGAATCCGACCGAAGCGCTGAAATGGTACATGATCGCCGCGCGCGGCGGGGATGCGGAGGCCCAGGCCGCCGTGACGCGCCTGCGTCCGACGGCCAGCGCCACGGCCCAGCGCGCGGCCCGCACCGCCGCCGACGCCTTCGTGGCCCAGTCGCAGGCCCAAGCCCAGGCGACAGGCTAGATTCCCAGGCGCCGGGCGGCTATCGGTCGCCCGGTCGTCCCCGACCTCGCCCGCCTGACGGCGATTCTTGTGTCCGCTCCAGCCGAAGGCGCGTCCTTTGGACATCTATCTGCCGATCGCCGAGGTTTCGGTGAACTGGCCGACCCTGGTGATCCTGGGGGCGGTGGTCGGATTCGTGTCCGGCCTGTTCGGCATCGGCGGCGGCTTCCTGATGGCGCCGATCCTGGTCTTCCTGGGCATCCCCCCGACCGTCGCCGTCGCCAGCCAGGCCAGCCACGTCGTGGCCTCCTCGACGTCGGGCGTCATCCGCTATGCGGGCGCGGGGTCGGTCGATTTCAAGATGGGATCGGTGATGGCGGCCGGGGGCGCGGCCGGCGCCCTGGCGGGGGTCGAGCTGTTTCGCTACCTGCGCCTGCTGGGCCAGGCCGACCTCGTCGTGGCCCTGTCCTATCTCGTCTTCCTGGGCGCGATCGGCATTCTGATGCTGAACGAGAGCCTGACCGAGATCCTGCGCCGCCGCCGAGGGCTGCCCGCGCCGCACAAGCAGCGTCGGCGGCCGATGTGGCTCTATGGTCTGCCGCTGAAAATGAAGTTCCCGAAGTCGGGCCTCTATATCAGCGCCTTGCCGCCGTTCGGCCTGGGCGTCTTCGCGGGCGTCCTGTCGGCCATCATGGGGGTGGGCGGCGGCTTCATCCTGGTGCCGGCCATGCTCTATATCCTGCGCATGAGGGCGGGCGCGGTGGTGGGCACCAGCCTGTTCCAGATCATCATCACCACCGCCATCACCACCATCCTTCAGGCTGGGCGTAACCAGACGGTCGACATCGTGCTGTCCACCATTCTCCTGCTCGGCGGCGTCGTCGGCGCCCAGATCGGCGCACGCTTCGCCGGGCGGTTCCGCGCCGAGGAACTGCGGGCGGCGCTAGGACTGATCGTGCTGCTGGTGGGGATCCAGATGGGGCTGGATCTGTTCGTGCGGCCCAACGACATCTTCATGATCGCGCCGGGGATCGCCGACTGATGCAGGCGCTTCCTCCCCCTCCGCCCCCTGTCGCGGCCCCGCCGCTCGATCGGTCCGAAGCGACGACCGGAGACCTGCGCGTCGCCGCCGCCCTGACCGACGCCCAAGTCCGGGTCGACAGCAGTTTCCGGGGCGCGTCCATCGTCCTGTACGGCGCGGTGTTCAATCCGACGCCCGAACCTGCGGACGTCGTGGTCGTGGTGCGGGGGCCGGACGCGCCGATCCGCCTGGTCAAGAAGACGCGCACGTCCGGTGTCTGGCTGAACAGCCGGCCGGTGCTGTTCGAGGGGGCGCCCGGCTTCTACATGACCGCCTCAACGCGCCCGCTCAGCGACATCGCGGACTTCGGCCAGCTGCGCCGGCTGGGCGTCGGCGTCGATCACCTGCGCATCGATGCACCGGAGGAAAGCCGCACCGTCACCCGCTACGGCGTGCGCGATGTGGTCGTCAGCCGTCTGGGCGACGACTATCTGGATTGGCGCCGCGCGGTGATCCGGCTGAAGGAGGCCGCCGCCCTATACGACACCGATTCCGAAGGGGTGGAGTTCGTCGACCGGGGCCTGTTCCGCGCCGAGGTCAAACTGCCGACCGTGGCGCCCACCGGAAAATACTACGCCGAGGTCTGGCTGTTTCAGGACGGCGAGCCGCAGTCGGTGTCGAACCTGACCCTGACGGTCGAGAAGGTCGGGCTGGAGCGCGACATCTATGAGTTCGCCCACCGTCGGCCGTGGCTGTACGGCGTGCTGTGCGTCGTGCTGGCCGCCCTGACCGGCTATGGCGCCTCGCGCATCTTCAGCCGGCGGAGCTGAAGCCCAGCTCGGCGCGCAGGCCCTCGGCCGTCAATCCGCCGGCCCTCAGCTCGGCCAGGGTGATCGAGCGATCGCGCTTGGCGTAGCGCCGCCCGTCCGGTCCTGTTAGCAAGCTGTGATGACGATAGGTCTGCGCCGGCCAGCCCATCAGGGTCTGGATCAGCCGCTGCACATGGGTCGCCTCGAACAGGTCTTGGCCCCGGATCACGTGTGTGATCCCCTGCAAGGCGTCGTCATGCGTCACGGCCAGATGATAGGCGACGCCCGTATCCTTGCGCGCCAGAACGACATCGCCCGCCGCCTCGGGATCGACGGCGATGACGCCGGTTTCGCCGTTCGGACCCTCGCCCTCCTCGACGAAACTCAGGTTGTTCCAGGTCGGCTCGCCCAAAGTTTCGCGCGCCCGATCCAGCGACAGCCGCCAGGCGAACGGTGCGCCCGAGGCCAGCAGATGCGCCTCCTCGTCCGCTGAATGCGGACCGGGCTTCGCCGCCTCCATCGCCCCGTGCGGCGCGTCGCCGATGGCGCTCAGGACCTCCTTGCGCGTGCGAAAACACCGATAGAGCAGGCCTCGCGCCCGCAGATTTTCGATCACGGCGGCGTACTCTCCGAGATGATCCGACTGGCGCCGGACCGGCGTCTCCCAGTCCAGACCCAGCCAGGCCAGGTCCTGCAGAATGTCGGCCTCATACTCCGGCCGGCATCGCGTCGGATCGATATCCTCGATGCGCAGCACGAACCGCCCGCCCGCCGACTTCGCCGCCGTCCAGGCGGTCAGGGCCGAAAAGGCGTGGCCCTTGTGCAGGCGGCCGGTAGGCGAGGGGGCGAAGCGGGTGGCGAACATCACGACGCTCCTTAGCGGTTTGCGGTCCTCAACGGCGCCCCCGCTCTTTCCGACAAGCGCGACGGGCCGTAAGCATAGCGTATGCCGCTCGCACCCACGCCTGATGATATCGCCGCCGCGCGCCGGGCGCTGGTCACCGCTGATCCGGCGCTCGTTCGCGTGGACGCCCAGACGCCGCCGCTGGAGTGGCGGTTGAGAGTTGGCGGGTTCGAAGGTTTGTTCCGCATGATCGTGGAGCAACAGGTGTCGGTGGCCTCGGCCGCTTCGGTCTGGGCGCGGCTGCGTGAAGGCATGGGCGGCATCACGCCCGAGCTGTTGCTGGCGCACGATCTGGATCAACTGCGCGACATGGGTCTGTCGCGACAGAAGGCGACCTATGGACAGGGCATCGCGCGGGCGCAGATCGCGGGCGAGATCGATCTGGAGCATCTGGCCAACCTGGATGACGAGGCGGCGATCGCGTCCCTGACGGCGCTGAAGGGCGTCGGCCTGTGGACGGCCGAGGCCTATCTGATGATGTGCGAGGGGCGGCTGGATGTCTTCCCCGGCGGCGACGTGGCCTTGCAGGAGGCGATCCGTTGGGCGGACGGCGCAGAGGTGCGGCCCGATCAGAAGGGCGCCTATGCCCGCGCCGAGATCTGGCGGCCCTATCGTGCGGTCGCCACCCATCTGCTGTGGGCCTGGTACACGGGCGTGAAGCGCGGCGAGATCGCGCTGGATGCGCCGGCATGACCCCGCTCGATCCCGCTCTGACCGAACCGCTGCGCAATCCGCAGACCGTGTTAACCGCGCTGGATTTCGCCGGCGTGGCGGTTTTCGCCGCCACCGGCGCCCTGGCCGCCGCGCGCGAGAAGCACGACGTCGTCACCTTCGCCTTCTTCGGCGCCATCACCGGCGTGGGCGGCGGGACGCTGCGTGACCTGCTGCTCGGCCTGCCGGTCTTCTGGGTGCAGGACTGGCGCTATCTGGCGGTCTGCCTTTTCGCCTCGACGGCCCTTTGGCTGGTGGGGCAGCGCGACTGGCGGTTTCGCGCCCTGCTGTGGCTGGATGCGGTGGGTCTTGCGGCCTATGGCGTGATGGGGGCGGCCAAGGCCGAAGCGGCCGGGGCGCCGGCCCTGATCTGCATCGTCATGGGCACGCTCACGGCCTGTTTCGGCGGGGTGGTGCGCGACACCCTGGCGGGTCAACCGTCGATCCTGCTGCGGCGAGAGATCAACGTCACGGCCGCGATCCTGGCGGCGACGGTCTATATGATGCTGAGGGCGCCGGGCGTCGGCGTCTGGCCCGCCGCCATCGTCGCGGCGCTGTCGGGCTTCCTGCTGCGCGCGGCCGCCTTGCGCTGGGGCTGGACCCTGCCGGGGTTCCCGACCCACGCGCGACGGGTCTAAGGCAGGACGTCACGAAAACGCTGCACACTGGTCATGGCGATGAGCGGGAATCAGGGGTAGGCTGATCTCACAAGACTAGGGAAGGAGACGTGTCCTCACCTCTGTCGCCTCAAAATCCCCCCGTCCGCGCGGGAGGGCCTGATGCAGGTTCTCCATCGACCACCCTCCGGTTTTCCCGCGTTGGTGTTGAACGCCGACTTCCGGCCGCTGTCCTACTATCCGCTGTCGCTGTGGCCGTGGGAGGAGGCGGTCAAGGCGGTCTATCAGGACCGCGTGGACGTGGTGTCCCTGTATGACAAGGTCGTCCGCTCGCCGTCGATGGAGATGCAGCTTCCCAGCGTGATTGCGCTGCGCAGCTATGTAGATCAGGACCGCAGCCCCGCCTTCACCCGCTTCAACGTCTTTCTGCGAGACGGCTTCGCCTGTCAGTACTGCGGTCAGTCGGCTGAGTTGACCTTCGACCACGTCATCCCGCGCTCACAGGGCGGACGCACGACCTGGGACAATATCGTCGCGGCCTGCAGCCCCTGCAATCTGGCCAAGGGCGGGCGAACGCCGCGCCAGGCCATGATGCCGATCCGCCGCGAACCCTATCGCCCCAACGCCTGGCAGCTTCAGGACGCCGGCCGGCGCTTCCCGCCGCACTATCTGCACCAGAGCTGGCTGGACTACCTTTATTGGGACATCGAGCTGGAGCCCTAGGGCCGCAGGACGGCGACGCCGGGGCGACTGGTTTCGGCGCGACGACGGCGCAGGCGGCGATCCAGACGATCGATCTCGGCCAGAGTCATGTCCGGATGGCGGCGGAAGGCCTGGCGCAACTGTTCGATTCGTCCCGGCGCCCAGGCGGCGGCGACGCCGGCCGCGCCCGCCAGAAAGTCGATGACCGAGACGCTGCGGCCGGTCAGGGCCTGAAGCAGTTCAGCCCCGAAGGCGGCGGCGATGACATAGAGGGCCAGGTCGTCGCGGCGCTGGTTCGGCGCGATCAGGAACAGGCCGCTGGCCACGCCATAGAAGGCGATCACGTGGGCGGCCTTGTCATTCAGGCCGAAGACCTGTTCCAGACCCTGAAAGGGCCCCAGCATCAAGACGGCCATGCCCAGCGCCGCCAGGGCGAAGCCGAGGCGGGCGGCCATGACGATGCGGCTGGGCGTGAGCATGAGGCGGGTGTCCGTGACCTTGATCCGCCGTCATCCTGCATCGCCGTCCCCCAAGATGCGGTGAAGCGATGTGCTGAACGCTTTACGAACAGACTATCGCAGGATCGCCCAATCCAGGGCGTGGACACGGTCTCGTCCCAGGGCGGCGGCCAGCGGCGGAGCGGCGAACAGGTCGGCGATGGCGGGATCGAGCACGTTCAGCCCGCCGGTGAAGGCGCCGAAGGCCGGCAGGACGATGCGCGATCCGTCGGTGACGAAGCAGGGACGGCGCACGCCGCGTCCATAGGCGGCGACCTTGGCGGCGGGGTGCAGGTGGCCCGCGACCTCGCCACGACGGTCGTCGTCGGCGCTCAGCGCCTCCGGTTCGTGGGTCAAGCGCAGCGCGCCCAAGGCCATATCGCCGACGATCCGGCCGGGCAGGCGGGATGCCGTGTCCGCATCGCGAGCGAGCGCCTCGCGGTCGTGATTGCCTTCCAGCCACAGCCAGTCGCGCCCCGCCGCCAGCCGGTCCAGCCGCGCCCGGTCGTCGGCCGCCATGCGGGGAATGGCCTTGGTGTCATGGAAGCTGTCGCCCAGCAGCACGACCATGGCGGGGTTCAGTTCGACGATCTCGGCTTCCAGCCTGTCCAGCGTGGCGCGGCTGTCATAGGGCGGCAGAAGCTGGCCGCGCACGGCGAAGGCAGAGCCCTTTTCCAGATGCAGATCCGCGACGATCAGGGCGCCGTAGGCCGGAACCCACATCGCTCCGGAACAGCGCAGCACGCAGGCCTCTCCCGCGATCCGCACGCTCAGCGAACCGCAGATCTTGCGGGCCGGGGACAGGGTTTGGCGCAGGGCGGCGTTCATGCGGCGGATTCTGGCTCGGCGTCGTCCATGACCTCGGCGATCAGCAGGTCGGCGCTTTCGTCCAAGATCATTTCGGCGGCGTCTCCGCTGACCCGCTCGCGTCCGATCTGGACCAGAACGGGCACGCAGAAGGGCGAGGCGCGGCTCAGGGGTTGGTGACGGATACGCCCCTCGATGCGGGTCAGCATCTGGCCCAAGCGCGCCACGTCCAGCAGGCCGGAGGCGGCGTCCGCGCGGGCGGTCTTAAGCAGCAGATGGTCCGGTTGGTGGCGGCGCAGCACGTCGTAGATCAGGTCGGTGGAGAAGGTCACCTGCCGGCCGGTCTTTTCGGCGCCGGGCTGGCGGCGTTCGATCAAGCCCGAGATCAGGGCGCAGTTGCGGAAGGATCTCTTCATCATGAAGCTTTCCTCCAGCCAGGCTTCCAGGTCGTCGCCCAGCATGTCCGGCTGGAACAGGGCGTCCAGATCGATCGCATCCATCGGCTTGATCGACCAGATCGCCAGCGAATAGTCGGTCACAACGAACCCCAGCGGCCCGACGCCCATCCGGTCCAGCCGCCGGGTCAACAGCATGCACAGGGTGGTGTGGGCCAGATTGCCCTCGAACGGATAGGCCACCAGGAAATGCCGGCTGCCGCGCGGAAAGGTTTCGACCAGCATGGATTCGGCGTCGGGAATGACGGACCGAGCTTCCTGCAACTCCAGCCATTCCTGAACGTCGGGCGGCAGGACGCGCCAGTGGTCGCGGTCGTGGATCATGGTACGCACCCGGTCGGCCAGGGACGTGGACAGCGGGAACTTCGATCCGCCCCACGATGGGATCTTGGGGTCGCTGTCATTGGCGTGGGTGACCAGGGCGTCGGTCCCGGTGATGCCCTGAAACGCCCAGGTCTGGCCGGCGAACTGGAAGGTGTCGCCGGGCGTCAGCTGTTCGAAATACCACTCCTCGGCCTCGCCCACCTTGCGGCCGCCGATCAGCTGGCGCGCGGCGCCGCCGCGACGGCTGGCGACGCGGACATTCAGCGTTCCGGCCGAGACGATGGCCCCGACATTCATGCGGTGGCGCTGGGCGATATGCTGGTTTCGGACCTTCCAGCGGCCGTCTTGCGTGCGCACGATGCGCGCGAACCGGTCGTAGGTGCGCAGCGCATAGCCGCCGGTGGCGACGAAATCGACCACCTCCTCGAACTGCTCCCAGGTCAGGTCGCGATAGGGGCCGCAGCCGGTGATCTCGTCATACAGGACCTGCATGTCGAACGGCTCGGAACAGGCGACGCCCCTTACGTGCTGGGCCAGGGTGTCGAGCGTGCCGATGTGGACCGGCTCCCAGTCGAAGGCGTTGTCGGCGACGGCCTCGCGCGCCGCCTGGCACTCCAGCATCTCGAAACGGCTGGCGGGCACCAGAAGCGCACGCGACGGCTCGTCCAGCCGGTGGTTGGCGCGGCCGATCCGCTGGACCAGGCGGCTGGAGCCCTTGGGCGCGGCCATCTGGATGACTAGGTCCACGTCGCCCCAGTCGATGCCCAGATCCAGCGTCGATGTGCAGACCACGGCTCTGAGATCGCCGCGCGCCATGGCCGCCTCGATCTTGCGCCGCTGCTCGGCCGCCAGCGAGCCGTGGTGCAGGCCAATGGGCAGATTGTCTTCATTGATGGCCCACAGCTGCTGGAACACAAACTCCGACTGCCAGCGGGTGTTGACGAAGATCAGCGCCAGGGTCGAACGCTGGATGGCGGCGTAGACCTCCGGGATCGCGTGCTGGCCGGTGTGGCCGGCCCAAGGCACCTTGCCCTCGGAGATCAGCACGTCGATGACCGCCGGCGCGCCGGGGTCGCCGCGGACGAGGGTCACCGCGTCAAGAGCCCCTCCACCGCCTTCGGCGGTCCCCCTCCCCATGGCATGGGGAGGAGACAAGTCGGCTTGCGTCTCCTCACCGCTTTGCGGCGAGGGGGACCGCGAAGCGGGGGAGGGGTTGTTTGTCTCCGCATCGCCCGGCGCCAACCATCCCCGGATCAGATCGGGGTCCTCGATAGTCGCGCTCAGTCCCACCCGGCGCATATCGGGGGCGAAGCTCTGCAACCGACCCAGCCCGAGCGACAACAGGTCCCCGCGCTTGCCGCTCCAGATCGCATGCACCTCGTCCAGAACCACGCATTTCAGATCGGCGAAATAAGAACGGGCGCCTTCCCAGGCGCAGAACAGGGCCAACTGCTCGGGCGTGGTCAGCAGGATATCAGGCGGAAAGTCGCGTTGTCGCTGGCGTTTGGACTGTTTGGTGTCGCCGGTGCGCGTCTCGACATGGATGTTCAGCCCGATCTCGCGGATCGGGGTCATCAGATTGCGCTCGACGTCCGTCGTCAGGGCCTTCAGCGGCGACAAATAAAGCGTATGCACCCCCGACCCCGCCCCGGTCGCCGGCTTCGGTCCGCGCTCGGCCAGGTCGATCAGGCTGGGCAGAAACCCCGCCAGCGTCTTGCCCCCGCCGGTCGGCGCGACCAGCAGGGCGTGGCGGCCGGCCTCCCCCGCCGCAACCATCTCCAGCTGATGCCGCCGGGGCGACCAGCCGCGCGACGCGAACCAGTCGGCGAACAGGGGCGGAAGCGTTGCGGGAGCGGCGGCGGTCGTCACGGACGGGATATAGCATGTTCCCGTTCCGTTTCAGCCCCAGGCTCGCTATCTATCGGACGTGTCCGACGAATCCGTCATTTCCGAAACCCGCCCGACCGGCGTCCAGCCGTGGGCGGACTTGCCGCCGGCGCTCGCTACGCCGCCGGGCGCAGGGGCGGTATGCGACGAGGCGGGGGCCCGGAAGATCGGGCGCGGGGCGGCCGAGGGGTTCTTCAGCGCCGGACCGGTGATGGTGGCGCATGCGTCGCTGACGGCGCGCCGGCTGGGGCTGACGCCGCCGCCGCGGTCGGCTGATTTGATGGATGTGCTGGAGCTTTACGCCTTCGTGCGGCCGGCGCGGTTCTGTGCGCCTTCGCCGACGGGGCTGGCGCTGTCGCTGGGGCTGGCCGAGCCGAAGTCGGCGGAGGAACAGGCGGCGGCCCTGCGTGAGGCGGCGGGGCTGCTGCTGCGCGAACTGGCTGATCCGGCCTACCCGGAGCGCGAGGCGGCCTATATCCTGGCGCTGACGATGCAGCGGGCGGGCTGGGCCTGGGGCGAGCGGGTGGTTCAGGCGCTGGAGGCCGGCGGCGTGCGGGCGCGCCAGCATCGCGGGTCCGGGATGGATGTCTGGTCGCGGCTGACCGAATGGGAGGACGAGGCGCCGCGCGGCGAGGCGGGATCGGCGCCGGTCGACAGCGAGAGCGCCCGCATCCGGCTGGAGAAACTGCTTCAGGCCTCGGGTCTGGACGAGACGCGGCCGACGCAGTCCGACTACGCCGCCGAGGCGGCCTTCGCCTTTTCGCCACGCAACGAGGAGGGGCGGCCGCGTGTCCTACTGGCCGAGGCGGGGACGGGGACGGGCAAGACCCTGGGCTATCTGGCGCCCGCCTCCCTGTGGGCCGAGCGGAACCAGGGCGCGGCCTGGATTTCGACCTATACGCGGGCTCTGCAACGCCAGATCGATCGCGAGAGCCATTCGCTGTGGCCGGATCCGGCCGAACGCAAGAAGAAGGCGGTGATCCGCAAGGGGCGCGAGAACTATCTGTGCGTCCTGAACCTTCAGGACATGGTCCAGGCGGCCCAGCTGGGGAACGGCGACCTGATCGGCCTGGCGTTGGCCGGGCGCTGGGCGCTGCATACGCGCGACGGCGACATGACGGGCGGGGACTTTCCCGGCTGGCTGCCCGGCCTGTTCGCCATGCCGGCGGCCCATGCGGCGGGGGCGGCGAATCTGGTGGATCGGCGCGGCGAGTGCGTCCACGCTGCCTGCCCGCACTACCGCACCTGTTTCGTGGAAAAGACCATCCGCGCCAGCCGCCGCGCGGACCTGGTCATCGCCAACCACGCCCTGGTCCTGAGCCAGGCCGCCTTCGACGGCGCGCGCTCGGCGCGGGGCCAGAAGCAGGACGGCGAGACCGCGGCCCTGAAGCGCATCGTCTTCGACGAGGGTCACCATCTGTTCGATGCGGCCGACAGCGCCTTTTCCGCCTGTCTGTCGGGCCAGGAAGCGGCCGAGCTGCGTCGCTGGATCCGGGGGCCTGAGGGGCGGGGGCGTCGCGGGCGCGGGCTGGAGCAGCGGCTGGGCGACATGGTCGGCGACAATGACGCCGCGCTGAAGGCGCTTCAGGACGCCATCCGCGCCTCGGCCGCCCTGCCGGGGGAAGGCGTGTCGGGCCGCGTTGCGCCGGCCTCGGGCGAGGTGAACCCCATCGGCCCCATCGAGGCCTTCCTGGCCGCCGCCCTGGACCAGCTTCGGGCGCGCACCGCCGAGACCAACACCTATGGCGGGCCCGAGTTCGGCATGGAGTGCGCGTTGAAGCCCGTGACCGATCCGGTGGCGGAGACCGCCCGCGCGGCGGCCCAGGCCCTGGCCGCCATCGAGGCGCCCCTGCTGGCCCTGTCGCGGCATCTGGAAGACATTCTCGACGACGAGGCGGCCGAGCTGGACGGGTCGCAGCGGTCCCGGATCGAGGGGGCGTTGCGGGGCCTGGACCGGCGCGCGCGCATGACCCTGCCGGGGTGGCGGTCGATGCTGGCGGCGCTGGAGGACGGGGGCGATCAGCCCGATCCCGACTTCGTCGATTGGCTGTCGGCCGAGACGGCGTTCGGCCGAATCCACGACGTGGCCCTGCGCCGTCACTGGATCGACCCGACCGTTCCGCTGGAGGCCGCCGTGATCGTGCCGTCGCACGGGGTGCTGGTGACATCCGCCACCCTGTCCGATCCGATGCAGGAGGACCCGTTCGACCTGGCGCGGATGCGGACCGGCTCGGCGCGGCTGATCGATCCGCCGCGCACCCTGAAGGTCGAGAGCCCGTTCGACTATGCCGCCAACAGCCGGGTCATCGTCGTCAACGATCTGGTCAAGGACGATCCGCGCCAGACGGCGGCGGCGATGCGCGAACTGTTCCTGGCGGCGGACGGCGGGGGCCTGGGCCTGTTCACCGCCATCCGCCGGCTAAAGGCGGTCTATGAGCGGCTGGGGCCGGACCTGGCGAAGTCGGGCGTGCCGCTTTACGCCCAGCATGTCGATCCGCTGGAGGTCGGGGCGCTGGTGGACATGTTCCGGGTCGAGGAGAACTCGTGCCTGCTGGGCACCGACGCCGTGCGCGACGGGGTGGACGTGCCGGGACGGTCCTTGCGCGTCCTGGCCTTCGACCGCGTGCCCTGGCCGCGCCCGGACCTGCTGCACAAGTCGCGGCGCGAACGGCTGGGCGGGAAGGGTTATGACGATGCGCTCGCCCGCGCCCGCATCGCCCAGGCCTTCGGCCGGCTGATCCGGCGCGGCGACGACAAGGGGATCTTCCTGATGCTCGACGCCGCCACCCCCACCCGCCTGTTCGCCAGCCTGCCGCCGGGAACCGAGGTCCAGCGGATGGGCCTGGCCGATGCGGTGGAACTGACCCGCAGCTTCCTGAACCCCGAGACGACGTAGGATGTCCAAGACCACGCCCGCCACCGTCGCCCTGACCAAGGCCGGCGTCGCCTTCGATCTGTTTCCCTACGACTATGATCCCGACGCGCCGCGCGTAGGTTTGCAGGCCGCCGAGGCGCTGGGCATGGCGCCTGAGCAGGTGTTCAAGACCCTGATGGTGCTGATCGACGGCGCCCCCGCCTGTGTGATCGCGCCGTCCGACTGCGAGGTCAGCATGAAGAAGCTGGCGGCGGTGCTGGGGGGCAAGTCGGCCCAGATGATGAAGCCTGCCGACGCCGAACGGCTGACCGGCTACAAGGTCGGCGGGGTCAGCCCGTTCGGCCAGCGAAAGGCCGTGCCGACCGCGATGGACGAGACGGCCATCCTGTTCGATCAGGTGCTGATCAACGCAGGACAGCGGGGCCTGCTGCTGGGCATCGCGCCGGAGGATGCGCGCCGGGTCGCGGATGCGGTGCTGGCCGACCTGACCGCCTAGAAGGGCGAGGTGCGGCGCGCTATAGGTCCGGCATGACCGACGCCTCGACGACCAAGCGACACAGCCGCAAGGGCCTGTATGCGCCCTTCATCCTGGTGCTGATCGCGCTGGCGGCCTGGACCGGATGGTGGATCTTCCTGACGCGCCAGATCGATACGCGGCTGGAGGCCCAGGTCCAGAGCCTGCGTGACGCTGGCTGGGACATTCGCTTCGCCGACAAATCCATCAACGGCTGGCCGTTTCGCAACCATGTGGCGTTGACGAACCTGATCGTTCAGGCGCCGTCGGGCCATGCGATCAAGGCGACCGAACTGACCGCGGAGGCCAACGCCTATCAGCCGACCAAATGGGTGGTGGTGGCCCCGCAAGGCCTGATGCTGACCCGCGCCGGCAAGGGCGAGGTCGCGGTCAAGGGCGACGCCATCCGCATGAGCGCCAGCGGCATCGATCAGCGTTGGCCCAATCTGGCGCTGGAGATGGTCAATCCGGTCTTCACGGCCCAGACCGGCGCCGAACCCTTCCCCATCGCGCGCGCGGCGCGGATCGAATTCTACGCCCGGCCGCATCTGGAAGGTTCGACCGCGCCGACCGACGACGTCGATGTCATGTTCCGGCTGGTGGACGGGCAGGGGCGGGCGGACGGCCCCGTCGAAGGCTTCGCCCAGGACGGCCGCCTGACGACGCAGCTGGAGGCCGAGATCGGCCAAGCCAGCTTGCTGAAGACCGGCGGCGACGCGGCGGGCGTCTTCTCCGCCTGGACAAAAGCGGGCGGCACGTTTCGCAATGTGCGCGGCGATCTTCAGGCCGGCGACAGCCGTGCGACCCTCTCCAGCGACGTGTTGAGAGCCGATGCGAACGGACGGCTGACGGGCCAGGTCGAGCTGCAGGCGCAGAAACCTCTGCCCGCCCTCGCTGGTTTGATGGCGACGCGTCAGGGGCCGGTGAACCGCATCGGCGCGGCCGGGGCCGCCGCAGCGGCGGGCGCGGCCGAGGCGACCGGACAGGAGCAGTTGCCGCTGACGCTGGTTTTCCGCGACGGCCGCACCTGGCTCGGTCCCTTCCCGCTGGCTCCTGCGCCCAAGCTGTTCTGATGACCCTGTTGAACGAACCCGATACGAACGAGGCCCTGCTGGCGCTGGACCGCGCCTTGGTCGAGGCGGTGAAGGCCCGCGTGGTGGCGGGACCGCGCGACCGGGCCGATGCCTCGGCCATCGCCCTGCGTGGACTGCTGGACGGCGCCTCGCCGGCCGAGGCGGCTGCGGTCAAGGCGGTGTGGGGACGGCTGGAGGTCGCGACCGGCGCGGCCGTCGTCGTTTGCGGCGGCCTGGCCCAGGCTCTGGCGACCGACCGTTATGGTCTGGGCGCGCGGCCGATGTCGGCGGACGAGGCGCTGAAAGCGGTCGAGGCCGGGTCGCGCGCGGTGATCGACCTGTCGCCCGACCGGCCGTGGTGGGGACGGCTGCTGGCCCGGCCCGAACTGAGGATCGTCGCTGGCCTGCCGGACGACCGACGCGGCCGGCCCCAGGCCTTCGTGGTGTCCAAGGACATGTCCGGCCCGACCGGCGACGACCGCAGCTTCTGGGTCACCGACAGCGGCTGGTCCGAAGGCAAGATCATCGAGGCCCTGGGCGAGGCGGGTCTGGTCGCCGATCCTCTGGCGGCGGCGGGCGGCTTGAAGCTGTTCATGCTGACGGGCTATGTGCAGGTCGACGACGGGCGGCTGAAGAGCGCGCCCGGCCGAATGAGCGGCGTGATCGGCGCCGCCCCCATCTTCTGAGATCAAGGCTTTTCATGACCGACGCGCCTGTAGCCAAGCCCGGCATCCTCGACATCGCCCCCTATGTCGGCGGCAAGTCGTCCATCGCCGGCGTCGCCGAACCGATGAAGCTGTCCTCCAACGAGAACATGCTGGGCGCGGGCGAAAAGGCTCGTGCGGCCTATGAGGCGGCGGTCAGGAACATCCACATCTATCCCGACGGCCGGGCGACCAAGCTGCGGAACGCGGTGTCAGAACTGCACGGGTTGGAGCCCGAGCGGCTGATCTTCGGCAACGGGTCGGACGAGGTCTTCGCCCTGCTGAACCAGACCTATCTGACGGCGGGCGACAACATCGTCTGCGGCCAGTACGGCTTCTTGGCCTATCGCATCAGCGCCCTGGGTTGCGAGGCCCAGGTCAAGCTGGCGCCCGAGCCGAACTTCAAGGCCGAGGTCGACGCCCTGCTGGCCCAGGTCGATGACCGGACGAAGATCGTCT
The DNA here is from genome assembly GCF_058790795.1 of Brevundimonas sp. EU05-FHT14B07. Lineage (NCBI taxonomy): Bacteria > Pseudomonadati > Pseudomonadota > Alphaproteobacteria > Caulobacterales > Caulobacteraceae > Brevundimonas > Brevundimonas sp. EU05-FHT14B07. The sequence continues at coordinate 470,230 of NZ_JBYTCZ010000002.1, read as the reverse complement.
ATGTCTCCAACCCGTCGAACCCGACCGGCAGCTACAACACCGGCGAGGAGATCCGCCGCCTGCACGCGGCGCTTCCGGCTCACATCATCCTGGTCGTGGACGAGGCCTATGCGGAATATGTGACCGAGGCCGACTGGGAGACCGCTTTCCCGCTGGCCAGGGACGCCGAGAACATCGTCGTCACCCGCACCTTCTCCAAGATCCACGGCCTGGGCGGTTTGCGCATCGGCTTCGGCTATGCGCCGCTGAAGGTCGCCGAGGCCATCGACCGCATTCGCCTGCCGTTCAACGTCTCGGTGCCGGGGCTTGAGGCCGCAACGGCGGCCCTGTCGGACGAAACGCACCAGACGGCGTCGCGCGATCTGATTTCGAACTGGAAGCCGCGCCTGACCCAGGCGCTGCGCGGCTTTGGGCTGAACGTCCTGCCCAGCGCCGGCAACTTCGTGCTGGTGTTGTTCGACAGCGCCGAGCGCGCCGCCGCCGCCAACGACTATCTGAACACCAAGGGCATCATCGTCCGCCCTGTCGGCGGCTATGGCCTGCCTCAGGCCCTGCGCATCACCATCGGCACCGAGGATCAGAACCGCGCTGTCATCGACGCCTTGAGTGAGTTTGCGGCGCAATAATGGGCCGCTGGCGAGCGTTTGGCGTTGTCGGCGGTTTGATGCTGGGTATTTCGGCCTGTGCTACGCCACTACCGACCGACCCTGCTGAACGATGCCAGGCTATGGGTGGTCTTGAGCGTGAAGGACCACCCATACTTACCTCTGATGGTCAGCAAAAACGCGGCGCATTTCTTGGCTGTCAGCTCGACCCGCACATGAGCAAAGAAGACGTGCGCCAAGCTCACCGAGCCTGGCGCGAACGCCAAAAGGCGAACTGACGCGCCTCAGCCGCCGAAGCGACGGGCGATGAAGACGCCGGTGCGGACGGCGTCGTCGCTTTGCGACAGGGGGCTGTCGGCCACGTCGCCCAGGCGGCGTTCGTAGTTGAGCAAGGCTCCGGCGCCCCATTTGTCGCCAACCGGGACCAGCAGGACCAGGCTGGCGCCCGCGCCCTGCAGGCCGCCGCCGGGGGAATAGGCTCTGATGCCGTTGGCGGCCGCCTCGGCCGTGCTGACGCCGTAGTAGGCGTCGGCCAGTTTGGAATCGCCGCCGCGCACATAGACCGAGGCGTTCAGCAGGCCGACCGACGTCACGCGCTGATGACCGACGGAGGCATAGTATTCCGTGCCCTCGCTGACGTCGGACACGTCGCGGCTGATCCGACCGCCGACCACCACATTCCCGGGCAGACGCTTGTAGGCGTAGGCGGCCAGGTCGGCGCCGAAGCCCGGACGATCCAGCGTCAGGCTTTCGATATCATCGGCCGAGAAGCGTGGGCGCAGTTGAAGGCCGGCGCGGAAGTCGTCGGTCTTGATCGCGTTCCAGCCCACGCCGTCGATCGGGTTCAGATAGACCAGGTCGCGATAGTTGGCCGAGACCCACGGGGCGACCGTCGTCTTGGAGCCCGTGTCACCGTTGGAGTCATTGCGATAGAGGACGCCCGCGCCGAGATCGACGGTCCAGTTCTGGGGGGCCGGCCGGATCTGCTCATACGGTTGCGACTGGGCCAGAGCGGAGCCGGCGACGGCGGCGAAGGCGACGGAGAGCAGAAGGGGACGAAGCATCGGGCGTTTCCATGGGTGGCGCCCGAGCGGGGAGATCAGGCCGGTTCAGAATGCGCAAGCTGGGCCTTTGGCTCCAGCAGCGCCAACGACGCCGTCTCTATGCGACTTTCCAGCAACGCCATCATGGCCCCGCGCTTCAGCTGGGCCGGGATCGGCTCAAGGAATTCGAACACGACCGTGCCGGGATAGCGGCGGAAACCATGAGCCGGCCAGTGGACGCCGGAGTTGGTGGCGACGGGCCAGCAGGGGCCTTCCAGATCGCGATAGATGGCGGCGACGCCGGGCTTGTAGTCGCCGGGCACGCCCGGATTGTTGCGTGTGCCCTCGGGGAAGATGACGATCTGGCGGCCTTCGGACAGGCGGTCGCGCGCCTGTCGCGTCATGTCCTTCAGCGCCTTGGCGTGGCCCGCGCGATCCACGGCGATCATCTTGGCCTTCCAGGCGAACCAGCCGAAGAAGGGCAGGGGCATCAGCTCCTTCTTCATCACGAAACAGGCGTCGGGCAGGACGGCCAGCAGGGCCACGATGTCCAGCATCCCCTGGTGTTTGGACGCGATTAGGGCGGCGCCGGACGGGGCGTGCTCCAACCCGCGCACCTCGACCTTCACCCCCGCGATCCAGCGCAGGCCGAACAGGACGATCTTCGCCCACAGCTTGCACACGCCCTGCACATAGCGGTGCGGCAGCAGCAGGACCGGCGACAGGCCGATGGCGATGATCGGCATCGACAAATAGAGCCAGGCGGTGAAAATCAGGGAACGCAGTGTGTTCACTTAGGACGCGGCCTTTTCGTCAGGGGCGGTTTCGCTCTCGGCCGGTACGGCGGCGGGCCGGTCGCGGGTGATGCGGCGCACGCCCTCACGGCCCAGGACGGCGAGGTATTTCATATATTCCAGCGTCATCCGACGCGCGGTCACCGCCGCCCGCCACCAGCGCGCATTGTCCAGCGACGGGGTGGAGATGGCGTAGGGCGTCAGTTTCACGCCCGGCAGCTGGCCCCGGATTTCGACCAGCGAACGCGGCATGTGATAGTCGGAGGTCACGACGATCAGGCTGCGATAGCCCTTGGCGCGGCTCCAGGCGGCGATCTCCTGGGCGTTGCCGACGGTGTCCTCGGCCTCGAAACCCAGATCGACGCAGCAGTTGAACAGGCGGCTGGAGCCGGGCGTCAGCTCGCGCAGCTCCTGGCGGCGCACCTCGCGATTGACGCCGGAGATCAGCACCCGTTCGCCCTTGCCCTGTTCCAGCAGGCGGATGGCGGTGTTGACCCGTTCGGACGACGGACCGGTCAGGGCCACGATGGCGTCGGCGCGGGCGGGGTCGTCGGCCGGCGTCAGTTCGCGCACCCGGTGGGCGAAGGCGAACAGGCCGACCAGCCAGATCAGACCGGCGATGAAGATGACGCTCAACAGTCTCATGCGCCCCCTCCCTCTGTCGGCCGTCCTGAAGCCAGCATTCGCATGGCGGCGAATCTCGCCGCGAGAACCGCAACCGTAGCCGCGAGCAGCGGGCAAGGCGAGAGCAACGCCAGGTCGCTCCAGCTGATCGGCAGGGCCGCCGTCAGGCCGCCCGATCCGCCGATGAACCGCAGGAGGATCAGAAGAACCGCCGCCAGTCCGGCGCCGATCGCGCCCGCGCCAGCCGCCATCAGGCCGAACCGCCGCTGGAACAGCCAGGCGATGGCGCCGTCTGTCGCGCCGTTCAGGCTCAGGGTCTCGATCACGCCTTGACCGGCCGCCAAGCCTGCCCGGGTCGCATAGGCGATAGCGGCGGCCGCCGCGAAGGCGACGGCCAGGAAGGCGGCGCCGGCCAGGACCGTGATCATGCCGGCGGACCGCTCGACCTCGCCGCGCCACAGGCTGTGATCGTCCACCGTGGCGTCCAGTCCGGCCTCGGCCAGGGCGCGGCTCAGGGTGACGGCGCTGGCGGGGGCGTCGCGGTTCAGCCGCACGGTCACCAGATGAGGCAGGGGCAGGTCGGGCAGGACCGCGTCGCCCAGCCAGGGGCGCAGCAGGTCCTCGGCCGCCTTGCGGCTCAGGGCGGCGGCCTCCTCCACCCCATCGACGCCCGACAGGGTCTCGGCCGCGCGGGCGGCGGCGGTGTCGCCGGTTTCGCCGACGCGGGGGCGGACCTGGACGGTGGCCTCGGCGCCCAGCTGTCGGGCCCAGCCGTGCGCGGCGCGGTCGGCGGCCGAGGCGGCGACGGCGGCGAGGCAGGCCAAAAAGCACAGGACGGCGATGACGGTCATCAGCCACGGCTCGCCGGCCGCGGCGGGCGGCAGCAGGCCGGGCCGGCGGCTGGAGAGGCTGAAATCGGACAGACGGATCATGCGGTGGCCCGCGAGGGTTCGCTGAGCCGCCCGGCCTCCAGCCTCAAGACGCGCGCGCCCGACCGCTGGGCCAGGGCCTCGTCATGGCTGGCGATCAGGACGGTGGCCCCCAGCTTGTTCAGCGACTGGAACAGCCGCAGCAGCTTGTCGGCCATCACGGCGTCCACGCTGCCGGTCGGTTCGTCCGCCACGATCAAACCGGGGCGGGTGATGACGGCGCGGGCGATGGCCAGCCGCTGCTTCTCGCCGCCGGACAGGGCGGGGGGGCGGGCGTCCATCCGGCGACCCAAGCCCACCCACTTCAGCATCTCGCGTACGTCATCGGCGTACTCGGCCTCGGATCCGCCCGCCAGGCGCAGGGGCAGGGCGACATTGTCGAAGGCCGACAGATGATCCAGCAGGCGGAAATCCTGGAACACCACGCCCATCCGCCGCCGAAAGGCCGGGATGTCGCGACGATCGATGCGCGTGACATCCGATCCGAACAGGCGGAGGGTTCCCGTTCGGGGTTGGTCCGCCAGCGTCAGCAGACGCAGCAGCGAAGACTTTCCGGCCCCGGACGGCCCGGTAAGAAAGTGGAAAGAGCCGCGCGGCAAAATGAGGTTAACGTCCCGCAGCACGTCGGGCGCGCCGACATAGCCGAAGCCGACGCCGGACAGGCGAACGGTCTCGGTCATAGCGGCGGGTTCGGCGGGCGAGGACGGCATGGTATGTGTTTCAGGAACAGGGCGCGGCGTCGCGCCTTACGGGAGGGGGCGACAGCCTCGCAGTCAGCCACATGATACTGACCTGCCCCGCCTGCGCCACCAGCTATTTCATTCGTGACGAAGCCATAGGCTCTGAAGGCCGCAAGGTGCGCTGCCAATCGTGCGGCGAAGTCTGGCGCGCGACGCCGGACGAGCCGCTGGAACTGACCTTGGCGCCCGACCCGGCGGTCGCCGCCGCCGCCACGCCTGCAACCCCGCCCGAACCCGATCCCGCACCGACCGCCGCCAGCCTGGCCGAAACGCCGGCGCCGGAGTTGCCCCGGGCGTTCCGCGCTCGCGCCGATCGCCAGAAGAAGCTGCGCCGCGCCGCCACCCAGGGCGTGATCTGGGCGGGTCTGGCCAGCGTCTTCATCGGCCTGATCGTTTCGGCCTTCCTGTTCCGTGTCGAGATCGTTCAGGCCTTCCCCCGAGCCGCTTCGGCCTACAAATTCTTCGGCGCGCCGGTCAATCCGGTCGGGTTGGACTTCGAAGCCCTCACGGCCAAGGCTGCGCCGAACCATCCCGGCATGGTCGTGGTGTCCGGCGCCATCCGCAATGTGCGCGACGTAGAGATCGTCTCGCCGCCGATTCGCGTGGCCCTGCTGGACGCCGCCGGCGCCGAGGTCGGGTTCAAGATCGTAAAGATCGACGCGGCGCCGGTCCTGCCGGGCAAGGTCCAGGGCTTCGCCGCCCTGATCCCCGATCCGGGCGGCCACGGGGCCGGGATCGGCGTCGACTTCGCGCCGGCCAGCCCGGCGCCTGCCAAACCCCCAGCTGAACACGGCGGACATGATGCGAAGGCCGCGCCCGCGCACGCAGCGCAGCCCGCCGCCGAAACCTCGCAGGGGCTGCGCTCGGCGACGGCGCCCGGCGCCGAGGCGCCGAACACGGCCGCGCCGATCGACGCGCGGCCGGTCGGGGCTGTGGACAAGGGGCATGGTGAGGCGGTATCGGCCTCGCATCATGGCTGATCCCTCCCCGACGCCGACCGTTCTTCTGTCCGAGGCCGAGGTGGCGCGCATCGTCGCCGACCTGGCCCAGCGCATCGCGCCCGTCATCGACGACGACACGGTCGCCGCCGTGCTGCTGACCGGCGGCCTGTGGTTCGCGGCCGACCTGACCCGCGCCCTGTCGCGCGTTGGCCGCAACGTCCGTTTCGACGCCCTGTGGCTGGCCTCCTATGGCGATGAACAGACCAGCCGGGGCCGGATCGACGTCTATGCGCCGTTCCAGCGCCCGATCGCGGGCCGCCGCGTCCTTATACTGGACGACGTGTTCGACACCGGCCTGTCGCTGGCCGAGGCCGTGTGCATCGCCAAGGACGCCGGCGCGTCCGAAGTGTTGACCTGCGTCTTCGCCAGGAAGCCCTGGCCCAAGCCCCGCGCGCCCGAGCCCGACTTCGTGGGCTGGGAGGCGCCGAACCGCTTCCTGGTCGGTTATGGCCTGGACCACGCCGGGACGCTGAGGGGCCTGCCGGACATCTGCGCCCTGGACTGAGTTTCAGGCGCGGCGACACCGGGGATAATCCGTCCGGGGCTGAATTTCCGCCCGGTTCGGCGTTGACTCTCCGACACCCTTCCGTATATGTCGCCGCTCTTCGCCGCCGGGGCCCGCTCCGGGGGCGTATCTTTTTTTGCGTTTGCGCTGAGGCTTCAACATGTACGCGGTGATCAAGACCGGCGGCAAGCAGTACCGGGTCCAACCGGGCGACACCATCGTCGTCGAAAAGCTCGACGGCGACGCCGGCGCTGAGCTGAAGTTCGACAGCGTCCTGATGCTGGGCGGCGACAAGGGCGTGACCCTGGGCGCCCCCCTGATCGACGGCGCCTTCGTCGGCGCGACCCTGGTCGAGACCCGCAAGGGTGAGAAGATCAAGATCTTCAAGAAGACCCGTCGCCAGGGCTATCGCCGCACGAACGGCCATCGCCAGATGGAATCGGTCCTGCGCATCACCGGCATCGAAGGCGCCGGCGAGACCGCCAAGTGGGACGGCAAGGTCGATCTGACCACCAAGGCCGAGATCAACCTGCGCGCTCGCAACCTGGCCGCTCGTGACGCCACCTCCTCGCTGGGTTCGACCGAGACGGTCGTGACCGACGTGGACGGCGCCGAGGTCAAGGGCGTCGTGGTCGAGAGCTCGGCTCCCGCCAAGAAGGCCCCGGCCAAGAAGAAGGCTGCGCCCAAGGCTGAAGCCGCCGGCGACGAAGCCTAAGACATTCACCGGCGCCTCGGCGCCAGACCTAGTTACGGACGCGCTCAAGTAGGCCGAAAGGCCGGTAGCGCACCAAGAAAGTACGGAGCGGCAAGATGGCTCACAAGAAATCCGGTGGTTCGTCGCGTAACGGTCGCGACTCCGAGTCGAAGCGCCTTGGCGTGAAGAAGTATGGCGGCGAGCGCGTGCTGGCCGGCAACATCATCGTGCGCCAACGCGGCACCACCTTCCACGCCGGTGAGAACATGGGCATGGGCCGCGACCACACCCTGTTCGCCCTGACGAACGGCGCTGTGAAATTCACCACCAAACGTGGCGGCCGTTGTTACGTGTCGATCCTCGCGGCCAATGACGACGCCGCTCAGGCGATGGCCGCCGAGTAACGCAGTCTGGACCTTCCCGGATCGCGTTGCTCCTGCCAGCAGCCGATCCGGACCAGGGATGATAATCCGCGGGGAGTCTGGATCACCAGGCTCCCCGTTTGCGTTTCCCCGCCTCGAAGACCGTCCGAGCCCTTCAAGGAGATGGTCGACAATCCGAGGCAACGCCCATGTGCGTCATCGAAACCTCTCCTGTCGTCGAGACCCGGCGCCTGATCTTGCGCGCGCCCGCGCCCCAGGATGCGCCGCGCATCGCCGCCCTAGCCAACGACCTGGACATCGCGCGCATGACCAAGCGGATGCCGCATCCGTTTCAGATGCGCGACGCCGACGACTTCGTGCTGCAGGTCGCCTCGCAGGATCCCAGGCGGGCCAATACCTTCGTCATCGACCATGAGGACGTGGGGCCCATCGGCGTCATCGGCCTGTTCGAGGGCGAAGACCGGGTGCCGGAAACCGGCTATTGGATCGGGCGTGAATACTGGGGCCGGGGCTTCGCCACCGAGGCGCTGGACGCCGCTCTGGTCTGGGCCAGCCGCAAGTGGAAGCGCCGGGCGCTGGTCGCCGGGCATTTCGCCGACAATCCGGCCTCTGGCCGCGTGCTGGAAAAGGCCGGCTTTCTCTACACCGGCGAGACGCGCCGGGCATGGAGCCGGGCGCGTAGGGCTGAGGCCGATACGCGCATGATGGTGTGGCTGGCCTGACGGCCAGCCCGCAGGATCAGCCGCCCGCCAGGGCGGGGCCATAGACGGCGGCGACGGCGACGGCGCCCACCACCAGCATGGCGCCCGCGCCGGCGATGAAGGTGGCGATGGTCTTGGACCGGCGACGCCGCATGCCGCCCGCCTTGTATTTGCGGATGATGACCGACGGCCCTCGCGTAAAGGCCTCGGATCCTATGATATTGTGTTGGGACAAGAAAAAAGTTCCCCGAACTCTCGCACAGAAGCAGCGATCAGTCCGGGGCGCTCGTGGTCAGAAGATGGCGATCCGCGTTACCGGGGTCGCATCTTCGTGAGAAGGGGCACGCGGGTCACAGGGTGACCGAGACGACCCGGCCGCCGCGCGTCTGCACCGACTGCATCAGCACCAGGGGCGCGTCGCCCGAGGTGACCGGCACTATCAGGAACCAGCCGCCGTCCGGCAGGCCGTCGAAGCGGAAACGGCCGTTCTCGCACCGCTCGGAGCGGACATAGTTGCGATAGTCGGCGTTGGCGTCGGCGACGGTGCGCGCGCGGACGACGGCGGCAGGCACGGCCGCGCGCTGGGTCGAACCGTACAGGGTGCGAATGCGCGCGCGCGTGTAGGGCGTGTCTGGCGTCAGGCCGACGCTGGCGACGCAATCGAAGGCCTTGCCGTCCCGGGCGAAGGCGATCTGGCCCTGAATGCTGTTGCGGCCGGGCATCTGGGACCAACCGAAATCGGCCTCGTTGAACGCGGCCGGGCCCCCGTTCGGCAGGCCGCCGCCGGCAGTGGGCGCACAGGCGGAGAGCGCTGCGGCGGTCAGGGCGAGAGCCAGGCCAGGGGCGGCGAACGAACGGATCGACATGGGGCTTCCTCCGGGATTTCGGGGTCGTGGGGGGACGACTTCCCCCACTATCGCACGACAGGCCGGGCGACTTCCACGCTCAAGATTCCCCCTCTGGACCCGGACCCGACAACGCGCGAAACAGGCCCGACAACGCGCCCATTCGTCGAGGCGCGACAGCTCGGAAACGCCCCGCATGACCGTCACCTTCGCCGATATCCAAGCCGCGCGCACCCGGATCGCGGGCGCGGTTGACCGCACCCCGACCCGCTATTCCAGAAAGCTGTCGCAGCTGACGGGGGCCGAGGTCTGGGTGAAGTTCGACAATCTGCAATTCACCGGCAGCTTCAAGGAGCGCGGGGCCCTGAACCGGCTGCTGATGCTGAGTCCCGAGGAGATGAAGCGCGGCGTGGTGGCCGCCAGCGCCGGCAACCACGCCCAGGCCCTGGCTTATCACGGCGGACGGCTTGGCGTGCCGGTGACCATCGTGATGCCCGAGGGCACGCCCTTCGCCAAGATCAACGGCACCCGCTCGCACGGCGCGACCGTGGTGATCGAGGGGCTGGACTTCACCGGTTCGACCGAGGCGGCCAAGCGGCTGGAAGCGGAAAAGGGCTATGTCTTCGTCTCGGCCTTCGACGATGAAGGCATCGTGGCGGGCCAGGGCGTCTGCGCGATCGAGCTTCTGGAGGATGCGCCCGAGGTCGAGGCCCTGATCATCCCCATCGGCGGCGGCGGGCTGATTGCGGGCTGCGCCATCGCGGCCAAGGCGATGAAGCCGGACATCAAGATCTTTGGCGTCGAGGCCGCCCGTTATCCGTCCTTCACCGCCAGACGGGCGGGCAAGCCGCCGGTCTGCACCGGCCAGACCATCGCCGAGGGCATCGCCATCAAGGCGGTGGGCGACATTCCCTTCGCCCTGGCCGACCCGCTGGTGGACGAGGTCTTCGTCTGCGAGGAAGCCGACTTCGAACGGGCCGTCGCCACCTATGTCACCTATGAGAAGACGGTGTCCGAAGGCGCCGGCGCGGGCGGTCTGGCGGCGCTGCTGGCCTACCCCGACCGGTTCAAGGGGATGAAGGTCGGGCTGGAGCTGTGCGGCGGCAACATCGATGCGCGGATGCTGGCGGTCGTCTTGAACCGCGAGATGGTCCGTGAACGGAGACTGATCGTCTATCGCATCCTGGGCGACGACCGGCCGGGCATGTTGTCGGCCATGGCGGCGGTGATCGGCGGCCTGGGCGGCAACATCATCGACGTGGTTCACAACCGGCTGGCGCTGGACGTGCCGGCCAAGGGCGCCGAGTTCGACATCATGGTCGAAACGCGCGATAGCGCCCACGCCGACGAGATCGGCGAGGCCTTGAAGGAACGCGGCTATGAACTTCGGATGGGGTAGGGCGGCGATCGTCGCGGCCTTCTTGCTGGCGGGCTGCGGCCAGGCCGAGCCGGTCGATCCGAACGCAGGCAAGGCCGAGGCGGCCGCCTTCATGGCCAAGAACGCCAAGGAGGAGGGCGTTCAGACCCTGCCGAGCGGCTTGCAATACAAGGTGGTTCAGGCGGGACCGGCCGGCGGCGTCAGCCCGGACCGCAACGACCTGGTCAAGGTCGACTACGAGGGCAAGCTGGTCGACAACAGCGTGTTCGACAGCTCTTTCGCACGCGGCGCGCCGGCGGTGTTCACGCCCGAGGAAGTGGTCAAGGGCTGGACCGAGGCGCTGCAGAAGATGCGCGTCGGCGACGAATGGCTGCTCTATGTGCCGCCCGAGCTGGGGTATGGCGAGCGGAGCAGCCTCAAGATCCCGGCGAATTCGGTGCTGATCTTCCGGCTGAAACTGCTGGACGTGGCCAAGGTGCCCGGCGGCGGATCGGGCGTCGGCACGGCGATGGGGTGAAGCGCCTTAAGCCGATCGGCTGAGCAGGACGTTCAGCTCTTCCACCTCAGAGTCACAGGCTGGATCGGATTGATGAACGGCCGGTCGTCTGCGCGGCTCTTGGCCCATTCGCGCTTCAGCTGCTGATACCATTTGGCCTGTTTGTCGGCGTCGTCGATCCAGATCAGGGCGGGGTCGTAGCGCAGGCCTTCGTTCTGCAGGTTCACCATGCCGCCGTCCTGTTTCAGGAAGGCGACCACCCCCATCCGCAGGAAAGGCTTGGCCAGGCCGAAGACCCAGTGGTCGGACCAGAAGATCTGGGTGATGCGCGTCTTCGTGTCGGTGATCGGGGTCAGGCAGGTCAGGGCCAGAACCTGTTTTTCGCCCACCTGAATGTGCTCCCAGCGGAAGCCGGGCAGGCGGAAGGTGATCTCGGTCGCGGGGGCGCCGCCCAGAATCTTGTAGAGCCGGCTGTTCGACGACGGGGCGTGGCGCACCATAGCCCAGCCGAACTCGGTCGGGGCGAAGGCCTTGGATTTCTCGTGCATCGAATGTTCGGACCGCCACCACCATTGCTGGTGGACATAGGGCCCGTGGGCGGGGTCCATCAGGCCGACGACGGCGTGGTCGATGTGGCTGTCGAAATCCATCGCCTCGACCAGCTTGGCCTCGCCGCCGACCACACCGGGGAAGAGCGGCGGCTCATGGTCCGGCTCCATCGGATTGCGCGCGTCCGACGCCATCCAGACGAAGACGATGCCCTGGCTCTCGCGCACCGGATAGGACCGCACGCGGATGCGGTTCGCCTCGAACGCCTGATCCTCGACCAGCGAAGGAATGGCGGCGCAGACGCCGTCGGGGCGGAAACGCCACCCGTGATAGGGGCATTCGACCGTCTCGCCCTCGCCAGGCTTGTCCACCAGCTTGCCCGCCGACAGCGGCGCGGCGCGGTGGGGGCAGATGTCGCGCATCGCATAGACCTGGCCCGCGCGGGTGCGTCCGACCAGCACCGGCTCGCCCATGATCTCGTAGCGTTTCAGGCTGGCCGGGGCGACGTCGCGGCCCAGGGCGACGAAATACCAGGCGTCGGTGACGAACCCCTTGCCGAACGGACTGACGCCCGCCTTGGACGGGGCGGCTTCTGCTTGAAGGGGCTGGACGGAGGAGGGCGCGGCGGGCTTCATGGCGTCTGTCTAACAGAGGGCTGCGCCTTCTGTCTCAAGGCAACATATAGAGTGCTTTACAAAACAAAGTTAGAGCGCCATAAGGGGTGCCTCGAAGGGGAGTTACACCATGTCCGTCGCTGATCTTCTCGTGCGCGCCACCGCTGCGGCCATCATCCTCGCTGCGCCTGCCGCATTCGCTCAGGACGGCCACGGAACCCATGCCGACCAGGGTCACGCCCACGGCCACCAGCATGCCGCCTTCCAGTCGGACCGCATCCACGTCCGCGTCGATGGCGACGCCGGCGGACGCGACATCATCCTGATCCCCGGCCTCAGCTCCTCGCCCGAGGTCTGGCAGGGGACGGTGGATCATCTGGGCGCCGGTTGGCGCGTGCATCGCATTCACGTCCAGGGTTTCGCCGGCGCGCCCGCCGAGGGCAATGCGCAGGGCGCGACCCCTTCGCCCGTCGCCGCGCCGGTCGCGGAAGAGATCGCCCGCTACATCCGTGAGAAGGGCCTGACGAAGCCGGTCGTCGTGGGTCATTCGATGGGCGGCACCATCGGCATGATGCTGGCCGCGCGCCATCCCGATGCGGTCGGCAAGTTGATGGTCGTGGACATGGTGCCTTTCATGGGCGCGATGTTCGCCGCGCCGGGCGCCTCGGCCGAAAGCGTGACGCCGGTCGCCGATCAGATCTGGGCCGCCCAGGCCAACAGCCCGCGCGAGGCCTATGTCGCCCAGGCGACCGCCAGCATCAACGGCATGATCAACACCGAAAGCCGCCGCGCCGAGGCGCTGGAAGACATGCGCGAAAGCGACCAGAAGGTCTCGGCCGCCGCCTTCCGAGAGCTGATCACGACGGACCTGCGTCCCGAACTGTCCAAGATCACCGCCCCGACCGAGGTGGTGTACGCCAAGTTCAACGACCCGCGCATGACGCCCCAGATCACCGACAGCATCTATCGGATGTCCTTCGCCAATCTGAAGGACGCCCAGCTGAAGCGGATCGACAACAGCGCCCACTTCATCATGTTCGACCAGCCCCAGGCCTTCTACGCCGACCTGGACTCCTTCCTGGCGAAATAGGCGCGGTGACCCACCCGTCTGCGAAACGAACCGTCAGCCTTTATCGGGACAAGGCCGACGACTGGGTCCGGGATCGAGGCGCGACCCTGTATTCCGGCGCGGCCGGGGCGGACGAAGCGGTCTGGCTGGATCGGTTCGTCGCCGGCCTGCCCGCAGGCGCATCTATTCTGGATGTCGGCTGCGGTTCGGGCTGGCCCATCGGGGCCGCCCTGTTGGAGCGGGGGTTTCAGCTGACCGGGGTAGATGCGTCGCCGGGCCTGATCGCCCATGCTCAGACGACGCTGCCGAAGGGCGTGTGGTCGGTGGCGGATATGCGCGATGCGTTTCCGCCTGGTCCCTTCGACGGCGTTCTGGCTTGGCACAGCCTGTTTCATCTCAGCCCCGACGATCAGAAAAAGGTGCTGCCGAAGCTGGCCGCGAGCGTCGCCGAGGGCGGGCGGCTGATGTTCACCTCGGGCCCGGCGTACGGCGAGACCATCGGACAGTGGCGGGGCGAGCCGCTCTATCACGCCAGTCTTGACCCGGAGGCCTATCGCGCCCTGCTGGCCGACGCCGGATTGCGCGTGGAATACGACGGGGCGGAAAGCGGCGTTTGGCTGTGCAGGCGCGCCTTTCTTTCGGCGAAATAGCCGCTCACGATCCCGTGAAGTCGGCGGGACCGTTTCGGCGGGCGTTCATACGCGATACACAGCCGATGAACGAGAACTCGCCCAAGGCGGCATCTGAAGGACGGACATGGCGGGACCGGTGAACGCGGGCGGACCACAGGCGCAGGGCAAGCCCCGCCGGTCGGCCCTGGGACGGTTGTTCTACTGGAGCGCCGTGCTGGCGGTCTGGGGGCTGATCTTCCTGGTCGTCTTCTTCGCCGTCTTTGCGCGCGGCCTGCCGGACACCTCCAGCCTGTATCAGGTCGATCGCCAGCCCTCGATCACCTATCTGGATCGCAATGGGGCGTTGATCGCGACGCGAGGCACCCAGATGGCGCCGCCCGCCGATCTGGACGCCCTGCCGGACTATGTGCCGGCCGCCTTCATCGCGATCGAGGACCGGCGTTTCTATCACCATCCCGGTTTTGACCCCATCGGCATGATGCGGGCGATGGCGACCAACGTCCGCGCCGGTCGGGTGGTGCAGGGCGGCTCGACCTTGACGCAGCAGCTGGCCAAGAACCTGTTCCTGACGCCCGACCAGAACATGCGCCGCAAGGTGCAGGAGCTGATGCTGGCGGTCTGGCTGGAGATGAAATTCTCCAAGAAGGAGATCCTGGCCCTTTATCTGAACCGGGTCTATTTCGGCGCCGGCGCCTACGGAATCGAGGCGGCGTCGCAGCGCTATTTCGACAAGTCGGCCAAGAACCTGACAGTCGGCGAGGCTGCGTTGCTGGCCGGCCTGCTGAAGGCGCCCTCGCGCTATTCGCCGGTGTCCGAGAGCGAACGCGCCGCCGCCCGCGCCACCGTCGTGCTGAACGAGATGGAAGAGGCCGGCGTCATCACCGCCGCCCAGCGCGAACAGGCCGTGACCCAGCCGGTCATCGTCTCGCGGACGCTCGCGACCCAGCACGCCCAGTATTTCATCGACTGGCTGGACAAGTCGATCCGCAGCCTGGTCGGCGAACCGACCGAGGACATGGTGGTCGAGACCACGCTGGACCTGACGCTGCAGACGGCGGCCGAACGATCGGTGCGTCGCATTCTGGACCGCGACGCCGGCAAGGGCGTACAGCAGGCGGCCCTGGTCGCGCTGGACGGCGACGGCCGGGTGCGCGCCATGATCGGCGGCTCCTCCTATGCCGACAGCCAGTTCAACCGCGCCGTTGACGCCAAGCGCCAGGCGGGTTCGGCCTTCAAGCCCTTCGTCTATCTGGCGGCGGTCGAGGCCGGCTATACGCCCCAGACCCCGGTGGTCGATCAGCCGATCACCATCGGCAACTGGTCGCCCCGCAACTATTCCGGGACCTTCAGCGGAAACATGACCCTGGCCCAGGCTGTGGCCCAGTCGACCAATACGGTGGCGGCCTACGTCGCCGATCAGGTCGGGCGCGACAGCGTGGCCCGCGCCGCGCGCCGCCTGGGCATCGAAAGCCGCATCGGTCTGGAGCCGGCGATGGCGCTGGGCGCGGTCGAGGTCTCGCCGATCGAGATGGCCACCGCCTACGACGCCTTCGCCAATGGCGGGCGCCGCGTCGACGCCTATGGCATCAGCCGCATCCGCACGCCGCAGGGCCGCGTCATCTATCAGCGCCAGTCGGGCCAGAGCGGTCAGGCGATCAACAATCCGTCGCTGTACTACATGAACCAGATGTTGCGCGGCGTCGTGACCAGCGGTTCGGGGCGGTCGGCGGCGATCTCTGGCCGCGACCTCGCGGGCAAGACCGGCACGACCTCGGACTACAAGGACGCCTGGTTCGTCGGCTATACCGGCGGCTTCGTCACCGCCGTCTGGGTCGGCAAGGACGACAACACCGCCATGCGCGGCGTGACCGGCGGCTCGTCGCCCGCCGCCATCTGGAAGGGCTTCATGGAGGCAGCCTTGCCGCGCCTGGACGCCCCCGCCATCCCCAACGGTCCGCCCATGCCCGAAGGCTGGGTCGCGCCCGATCCGGTCGGCGACCTGATGAGCGGGCTGGACCAGAACGGCCTGCCCATCGAACCCGTCGATCCTCTGGCGGGCGAGCCCTATGTCCCGGACGACCAGGCGCCGATGCAGCAGTCGTCGCCGCAGCCGTCCAGTCCCGCGTCTCCCAAGGGCGGCTATCGCGATGCGCCGAACCCGCAGCAGCCCGAGGGCCGCCCGGCGCCGGAGCGAAAGGGCGACGCCCTGTTCTTCTGATCGCGACGCCAACGGCGCATAGAAAAGGGAGGCGACCCGGAGGTCGCCTCCCTCTGCATTTCAGGCCTGGGTCAGCGGGGGCAGGACAGGTCGCCTTCCTGACATTGGCTGAGGGTCCGCAACTGGCGCGTCCGCTCGGTCGTCAGACGCGCGAGGCAGGTCGAATGCACCATCGGATAGGCGGAACCGCCCTGAACGCCGGAGGCCTCGAAGCGGCATTGCTGATCGCGGAAGCTGATCCAGGTGCGTTGGGCGGTGCGCAGCAGGGTGCGGCTGGCGGGCGATAGCCGTCCCATCGTCGTCGTGTACTGGCTGTTCAGCGCCCGATCGGCACGCTGCAGTTCCTGAGCGGCGTTGGCGTTCATCGTGGCCTGCGACTGGGCGCTGGCGGACGAGGCGGCGGTGACGGCGAGGCCGAGCGCGATCGACAGGGTGATCATCGTTTTCATGGGGCGTTCCTGAGTGGACTAGCCATGCTGAAACGCGCCCGGCCGCCAGGGTTTCCGCCTAGCGTCCCACGGCGTGCAGCGCCCCGCCGTAATCCTTCAGCCATTTGCGCCAGGGCTTGTGATCCCCGACCAGACGTTCGACCACGGACCAATAGGCCGCGCTGTGGTCGGCGTGGACCAGGTGGGCGACCTCGTGGGCGGCGAGGTAGTCGATGACCGGGGGCGGGGCCATGATGACGCGCCAGGAATAGCGGATGGTGCGGTTGTGCGGGCTGCACGAGCCCCAGCGCGACCGGGTGTCGGCGATCCCCATCTTGACCGGGCCCTGGCCAAGAGCGCGCAGATGGTGGTCGGTGCGTTCCAGAAGCGTATCGCGCGCCTCGCGCTTCAACAGGTTTTCGACCCGGCGGGCATAGGCCTCGCCTTCGCCGCCTGAGCGGATGATGGTCCCGTCCTCGACCAAGCGCGCGGCGCCCGCGCCGGACACGGCCTCTAGCCGCACGGGGCGCCCGCGCAGGGAGATGACCTGGCCCGGTTGCAGCGGGCGGCTCTTGGGACGGACGGCCAGGCGTTCGCTGATCCAGACGGCCTTGGATCGGGCGAAGGCGACGGCCTGGCTCAGGCCGCGCTCGGTCGGGGCGATGACCACGGCCTCGCCGGCGCGCGCGTCGATCCTCACCGACAGGCGGCGCGCGCGTGGATTGACCGACAGTCTTAGAACGGGACCAGCGCCGGCCCCGCTTTCGTCAAGCGGCAGCCGCTGACCGTTGCGGTACGCCACCGGCGGCCTCGTTCTGGGCGATGAAATCGCGCACGCGGGGATAGATCTCGTCACGGAAGCGACGGCCGTTGAACACGCCGTAATGGCCGACGCCCGGCTGGACGTAGAGGACGCGGCGATCCTCGGGGATATTGGGGCACAGGCCGTGCGCGGCCTGGGTCTGGCCGACACCGGAGATGTCGTCCTTCTCGCCCTCGACGGTCATCAGGCCGATGTCGGTGATCCTGGACAGATCGACCTTGCGCCCGCGATGCTCCAACAGGCCCCGCGCCAGCAGATGCTGCTGGAAGACGATGTCGATGGTCTGGAGATAGAACTCTTCGGTCAGGTCCAGCACCGACAGATATTCGTCGTAGAATTCCTCGTGCTTCTCGACCTCGTCGCCGTCGCCGGCGATCAGGCTGGTGAAATAGTTCCAGTGGGCGTCGCGGTGGCGATCCTCGTTCATCGACATGAAGCTGTAGAGCTGGACGAAGCCCGGATAGACGCGCCGCCCGAAGCCCGCATAGGGCAGGGGCACCGTGTGGATCATGTTCGACTTGAACCAGGTGAAGGGCTTTTCCTCGGCCAGCTGGTTGGTGACGGTCGGCGACAGGCGCGCGTCGATGGGCGACCCCATGAAGGTCATCGACAGGGGACGGTTTTCGTCCTCGTCCTCGGCCATCACCGCGCCGGCGGCCAGCACCGGCGGGCCGGGCTGGCACACGCCGACGACGTGGGCGCGGCCGCCGATCTCGGCCAGCATCAGCCGGACGTGGTCGATGTAGTCGAAGAAATCGAACCGCCCTTCCAGCATCGGCACCTGGCGGGCGTTGACCCAGTCGGTGACATAGACGTCGTGGTCCTGAAGGAAGGCCTCGACCGTGCCGCGCAGCAGGGTGGCGTAGTGGCCCGACAGCGGGGCCACGATCAGGACGGCCGGGCCGGAGGCGGGCTTCTTGGCGCGCTTCAGGTCGCCGATGTTGCGGGCGAAGCGGACCAGGCGGCACCACGGGCTCTGCCAGATCACCTGTTCGGTGGTGCGCACCGGCTTGCCGCCGATGTCGATGGTCTCAAGCTTCCAGGCCGGCTTGCCGTAGCGCCGCGTCACGCTCTCGAACAGTTCTGCCGAGGCGTAGGCGGTGCGGCCGATGGCGGTGTCGGCCGCCGGGTTGAACGGCGAGGTCCAGAAGCTGCGGGCCAGTTGCGCGCCGACCCGGAACGGCAGGGCCGACTGGTAGGCGAGTTCATGAAAGGCGTAGAGCATGACGATCCGATACGGCCGAGCGCCGTTTTGTGCAGGGCAACATATAATGCATCACCCTGCAAAAGGATTATGGGGTCGCCGCTAACCCCGCGCCATCGCCTGTTCGATGATCCTGGTCGTCTTGTCCGGCCCCATTCCATAGGCGACGGCGGTGCGGAACTTTCCGTCCGGGCCCATCAGATAGACAGTCAGGGAGTGGTTCATCGTATAGCCCTCGCCCTCGCCGACCTTTTGATAGAAGGCGCGGTAGGCCTTGGCCGCGGTCGCCACCTGTTCGGGCGTGCCCGTCAGGCCGATGGTCCCCTTGGGAAAGCCGTCGGATGACAGATAGTCCTTCAGCGCCTGGGGCGTGTCGCGTTCAGGGTCGATGCTGACGAAGACGATCTGCAAATTGTCCGCCTTGTCGCCCAGCCGCTGCTGCACCGCGCCCAGCTCGGCCAAGGTGGTCGGGCAGAACTCGGGGCAGTAGGTGAAGCCGAAGAAGACCAGGCTCCATTTGCCGTTCAGCATCGTCTGATCGACGGGGCGCCCATCCTGATTGACCAGTTTGAAGTCGCCGCCGACCAGGGGCTGGCCGGTCGACGTCACCTCGGCGCCGTCCGACGTGGGCGCACGACCGCTGACCACCACGACGGTGATGATGGCCAGGGCCACGGCGATGGCGATGCAGGCGCCCGCGAACAGCAGGATGGAACGACGCGGCATGACGGCCTCTCACGAAACGGATGTGATCGGTCTATAGAAGGCGTGTGACCTCGACAGAAGCCCGCATGGCGCCGCACGGCGCATCCTCTTCGGAGCCGTTGAACGGCTGGAGCGATGCGCCGCGTCGCGGCCGCGGGTTTTCGCTGCGGACCCTGATCGTTCTGCGCTGGCTGACCATCATCGGCCAGAGCGCCGCGATCCTGACGGCGCATCAGGGGCTGCATTTCCCCCTGCCGCTCTGGCCCTGCCTGATCGTGATCGCCATCAGCGCGGCGGTGAATGTGGGGGCCATGGCGCGGGTGCGCCGGCTGGAGGCCAGCCTGCCGGACGGGCGCACGACGGCGATCCATCTGGGCTTCGACATCTTCCAGCTGGGCGTGCTGCTGGGTCTGACCGGCGGGCTGGAGAACCCGTTCTGCCTGCTGCTGGTCGCGCCCGTCACCATCGCGGCGGCGGCCCTGCCGGCGCGTCAGGCCCTGATGCTGGGCGTGCTGGCCCTGATCGCGGTCGGGGTGCTGTTCTTCTGGTCCGAACCATTGCCGTGGCGGCCGCACGAGAACTTCCACCTGCCGACGCTGTATCGTCTCGGCATGGCCATGGCCCTGGTGACCGGCGTGGTCTTCACCGCCGGCTACGCCTGGCGGGTGGCGGCCGATGCGGAGAAGCTGGAACTGGCTCTGGCGACCACCCAGGACGTGCTGCAACGCGAACAGAGGCTGGCGGCGCTGGGCGGCCTGGCGGCGGCGGCGGCGCACGAACTAGGCACGCCGCTGGCGACCATTCAGGTGGTGGCCAAGGAGCTTCAGCGCGCCTCGGCCCCCGACAGCGACGCGGCCGAGGATGCGGCCCTGATCCTGCAACAGGCCGAACGGTGCCGGGGCATCCTGACCCAGTTGTCGCAGCAGCCCGAGGGCGACGACGCTTTGTATGCCGACGTCTCGCTGAAGGCCCTGCTGGAAGAGGTGGTGGAGCCCCACCGGGGCTTCGACCTGGCCTTCGATGTTCTGGTCAGGACACCGCCGGGGCAACCCGCACCGCGTGTGCGCCGGATGCCGGAGGTGATCCACGGCCTGTCCACCCTGGTCGAGAACGCCGCCGATTTCGCCAAGACGACGGTGCGGGTCCAGGCGGTGGTGGACGCCGGCTGGATCGAGATCGAGATTCTGGACGATGGCCCGGGCTTTGCGGGGGACATCCTGCCCCGGCTGGGCGAGCCCTATGTGACCAGTCGGCCTCAGGGCAAGGCGCGCCAGGCCCTGGCCGCCCAGATCGCCGCCGCCGCTCGCCCGTCCAAACCCCGCGCGACGGTCGAGCCGCCCATCGCCCCCAGTCAGGGCGGCATGGGCCTGGGCTTCTTCATCGCCCGCACCCTGCTGGAGCGGACCGGCGGCTCGGTCAGCGTGGGCCAGGGCCTGCCGCAATCGGAGGCCAAGGCGGCCCCCCGTGGCGCGCGCGTGGCGGTGCGCTGGGCGCGACCGGCGCTGGAGGTCGCGGCATGAGGCGATTGGGTCGAAGCGTCGCAGGCGGAACCTTGGCCTTGACCCGCGCGCTACCCGTCCCGACTTGAAGCGGCAGGAGAGAAACGCATGTCAGAACTCGAAGCCCGCATCGCCGCCCTTCCCGACAAGTCCCTGCTGCTGCTGGATGACGACCAGGCCCTGCGCACCCGGATGGGGCGGGCGCTGGAGGCGCGCGGCTTTCAGGTGACAACCGCTGAATCCGTCGCCGAGGCGATGCAGTTGCTGCGTGACAAGGCCCCGGCCTTCGCCGTGCTGGACATGCGGCTTGAGGACGGCAACGGGCTGAAGATCGTCGAGGCGGTACGTGAGAAGCGCGAGGACGCCCGCATCGTCATGGTGACCGGCTACGGCGCCATCGCCACGGCGGTCGCCGCGGTCAAGGCCGGCGCCGTCGACTATCTGTCCAAGCCCGCCGACGCGGATGATGTGGTCAAGGCCCTGCTCGCAACCGGCGATTCGCCCGAACCACCCGAAAACCCGATGAGCGCCGACCGCGTCCGCTGGGAGCACATCCAGCGCGTCTACGAGCTGTGCGACCACAACGTCTCGGAAACCGCCCGCCGCTTGGGCATGCACCGCCGCACCCTGCAACGCATCCTGGCCAAGCGCGCGCCGCGATAGGCCGAACCCTCAATCCTCGTCGTCGTCCTCGACCACGTCGGGGATTTCCGGGGTGACCACGGTCGGGGCGATGGTCTTGATCTCGCCCAGCTTGGCGCCGGGGAAGGCCTGAAGCACCGCTTGGACGAAGGGATTGGCCTCGACCTCGGCGCGTTCGGCGGCGCGGGCCTTTTTCTGGACCTCGATGACCGTCTCGGCCCCGCCCTGGCCGTTGGCGGCGATCAGCCAGGTGCGACCAGTCCATTCGCGCAGGCGGGCCGATAGCTTGCGCGCCAGTTCGATGGGCGCGCCCTGGACGCTTTCATAGACGATGGCGCCGGGCTTGAACGAGACCGGCTTCACATACCGCTCCACATCCATCTGAAGTCCGACCTCGCGCTTCTCGCCGATCAGGGCGACGACCTGTTCGAAGGTCTGCGGATCGGGCAGGGCGGGGGCCATCACCGGCCGCGCGGCCAGCTGCGCCGAAGTTCCGCCGCCGCCTCCACCACCGCCACCACGCGGGGCCGAGCCGCCGCCCATCGGTTCACCGGACTGCAGCCGCTTCAGCGCCTCCTCCGGTCCCGGCAGATCGGCGGCATAGGCCAGGCGCACGATCGCCATTTCCACCGCATCGGCCGGATTGGGCGCGCGCCGCACCTCGTCCAGCGCCTTCAGCAGCATCTGCCAGGTGCGCGACAACGTCGCCGCAGGAATGGCCGCGCCCAGGGCCGCCAACTTCTGCGCCTGATCATTGGGCAGGCGCGTCGCATTCGGACCCAGCATCTTGGCGACCGAGGCGGCGTGGCAATGTTCCAACAGGTCGTTGGTCACCTGCACCGGATCGGCGCCGAAGCCGTAGAGGGTGCGGAAACTCTCCAGCGCCTCGGGCGTGCGGCCCGCCATGACGCTTTCGAACAGGGCGATGGTCTGGGTGCGGTCGGCCAGACCCAGCATGTCGCGGACCGTCTCGGTCTTGACCATCTGACCGCTCTCGGCCTGGACCAGGGCCTGATCCAGCAGGGACAGGCCGTCGCGCACCGACCCCTCGGCCGCGCGCGAGATCAAGGCCAGGGCGTCGGTCTCGATCTTCATGCCTTCGCGGTCGGCGATCCGGCCCAGATGCTCGACCAGGATTTCCGGCTCGACCCGGCGCAGGTCGAAGCGCTGGCAGCGGCTCAGGATCGTCACCGGCACCTTGCGGATCTCGGTGGTGGCGAAGATGAATTTGGCGTGGGGCGGCGGCTCCTCCAGCGTCTTCAGCAGGGCGTTGAACGCCTGCGTCGACAGCATGTGGACCTCGTCCAGCACATAAACCTTGTAGCGCGCCTCGACGGGCGCATAGCGGACGCTTTCCAGGATGTCGCGGATATCGTTGACGCCGGTGTGCGACGCCGCGTCCATCTCCATCACGTCCATATGCTGGCCGGCCATGATGGCGGCGTCGTGCCGGCCGTGGGCGGTGAGGGTCAGCGACGGCTTGTCGATGACGTCGGTCTCATTGTTCAGGGCGCGGGCCAACAGGCGGGCGGTGGTCGTCTTGCCGACGCCCCGCACCCCGGTCAGCATGAAGGCGTGGGCGATCCGGCCGGTGGCGAAGGCGTTCGTCAGGGTGCGCACCATCGCCTCCTGACCGATCAGGTCCTCGAAGGTGCGCGGCCGGTATTTGCGCGCCAGCACCTGATAGGCGGCGCCGTCATCGACGTGGGCTGTGACTTCGGCGGGGGCGGGCTTGGCGACGGGGGCGGCGACCGGCTCAGGCGCCGCCGCGGCGGGCGCGCCGAACATATCTTCGGTGTTCTCGTCGCGTTCGACGACGTCGTCCTCTTCCCAGGGCGGGCCGTCGAGATTCGTGTCGCTGTCCGTCATGGGAGGAAGTCTTACAGCGGGCGAGGTCCGCAGCGAAGCGGCCGTTCACCCAAAAGGCTGGATTATCTCGGATTGGAAACGCGGCGCTAGGACTCGGTCATGCAGGCAAGTTCATCAGCCGTACGTGCTGGTACCCTCGCATCTGCAAGTCCTTAAGAATTCCAACGACGTCGGTGTATCGATTGGATGCTTTCGGCCCGACGTAGATCGGGTTCCTGACATCGAGGCCCATTTCGTACAGGCGGCGACCGATTTCACTTGCGGGAGTACGTTGAGATTTGTCGCCGTTGTACGTCGAAATCTGGACGGTTCCGTCAGGGTTGAGATCGATCTGAGCGCCGTTTGTCTGAAGCGCCGTCTCGTAACAGCCCATCGTCCGGTAGACGCTGAACCCCGTCAACTGCGGTCGCGGCTCCGCGGGCGCCGATCCACAGGCGCACAACCCCAACAATCCAAGGAGCCATACACGTCTCATAGGACGACGTTCGCAGAAGTTGTGGCGTATCACAACCGTCTGCCCTGGCGTTCAAAAAATGGCGCGCCAAACGCGCTCGAGCAGCGAGCCTCCGTGCGGCGAGCGCTAGCGCAAAAAAGAGGAAGTAGAGACCGCGACCCGAAGGGGAATTCGTTGTGGCTGCTGCCTTCCGGCCCTGACCAGATTGGCGAAACCTTCGCCCGCGATCTCCAAACGGAGATATGACGGGTGCGGCGGTTGGAATCAAGAGCTACAAACCCGCATGGCCCATCACAACACCTTCGCCGGCAATCCGCTCGATCGGGCCGGGGACCTGAGGAATGATCCCGACTGGCTGGCCGAGCAGGCCGCCAAGCCCTACGCCCAGGCCCTGGTGCTCTGGGAAGGGCGGCCGCTGATCGAGGAGACGGGCGAGGGGCCGAGGCTGGCGTGGCTGCAGATGCGCCATGCGCGCGCTCTGGTGCGCGATCGCGAGGCGTTTCTGGGCCTGTGGAACGACGAACCCGTCTTCGCCATCGAGTTCGAAGGCTCCATCGATCCGACCGATGGGCCGCTGGCCGGGCTGGGCGCCTTTCAAGAGATGCGCGCGGCGGCGGCGATCCTGCCGGCGGCGGATGCGGCGATCGCGGGCGGGGCCAAGAGCCTGTTCGACTGGCGCCGCAAACACGGCTTCTGCGCCAACTGCGGCACGCTGAGCGAGACGGCGTCGGGCGGCTGGAAGCGGATCTGCCCGGCCTGCGGGACCGAACATTTCCCGCGCGTCGATCCGGTCACCATCATGCTGCCGGTCTATAAAGGCGGGGCCGAGCCCATCTGCCTGCTGGGCCGGCAGGCGGCCTGGCCTGCCGGACGGATGTCGGCTCTGGCCGGGTTCCTGGAACCGGGCGAATCCATCGAGGAGGCCTGCGCCCGCGAGGTGAAGGAAGAGGCCGGCCTGACCGTTATCGCCACAGCCTATCACTCCAGCCAACCCTGGCCCTTTCCGTCGCAACTGATGATCGGCCTGATCGCGGAGGTGTCGGACGATCAGGCGCAACCGGACCAGACGGAACTGGAAGCCGTCGCCTGGCTGACGCGGGCCGAGGCGCGCGCCGTGCTGGCGGGCGAGCATCCGAGCATTCAGGCCCCGCCGCCCTTCGCCATCGCCCACAGCCTGATCAAGGCCTGGGTCGACGAGGTCTAGGCCAGCGCCCGCGCCGCCTCCAGGTCGGCGGGATTGTCGACGGACAGGGGGGCTTCGTCGATGACGGCGGCCCAGATCTGCATGCCCATTTCCAGGGCGCGCAGCTGTTCCAGCTTCTCGCGTTTTTCCAGCGGCGACGGCGGCGCGGCGCAGAAGCGGTTCAGCGCCTCGCGGCGATAGCCGTATACGCCAATATGGCGCCAGACGGGGGCGTCGCCGTACAGGGTCGAGCGGGTGAAATAGAGGGCGCGGCCCTGACGCTGATCCTCTCCCAGCGCCAGCACCGCCTTGACCACGTCGGGGTTGGTCCGGTCCGACCCGTCGGCCTCGGCGGCGACCAGGGTGGCGATGTCGCATGTCGGCTCGCCATGCAGAATGGCGGCGCAGGCGACGGCCAGACCGGGGCTGGCGAAGGGCATGTCGCCCTGGACGTTGATGACGGCGTCGAAGTCGCCTTCGGGGTCGATGGCGTCCACTGCTGCGCGAATGCGGTCCGAGCCCGACGGAAGGGCCGGGTCGGTCAGGACGGCGCGGCCGCCTGCGGCTTCCACCGCCTCGACGATCTCGGGATCGCCGGCGGCGACCACGACCGGCAGGCCCGAGGCCTCGGCCTGGCGATAGGCGCGCACGATCATCGGCGTGTCGCCGATCAGGGCCAACGGCTTGTTCGGCAGACGGGTCGCGGCCATGCGAGCCGGTATCATTATCAACGGATTCATCGACTTCCCTGACGCCTGTCTGGCCCGTCGCGCGTTGGGCCGGTTGCGAAGGCGGCGCTACCGTGCCAGAGACGCCAAAGCAAGATTATGTCCGGGGCGTGTTTTCGAGGGGCCCGGCCGGCAGAGGGAAACGACCAGGCGTATGAGCGGCGATCTTAAGTGGAACAAGATTTTCGGCGCGGCTCTGGGGACGGCGTTCGTCATCCTGGTCGTCCAGCAGGCCTCGGGCCTCGTCTATCATTCGGAAGCCCCCGAAAAGATGGGCTATTTCGTCGATGCGCCGGAAGAAGCCGCCGGCGGTGAAGCCGCCGAACTGGCGCCCGACTGGGGCACGGTCCTGCCGACCGCCGATCTGGCCGCCGGCGAGGCCGCCTTCGCGCGTTGCCAAGCCTGCCATGACGCGCACCAAGGCGGCGCCGACAAGATCGGTCCGAACCTGTGGGGCGTGGTCGGCGGGCCAGTCATGCACCGTCCGGGCTTCGCCTATTCCGACGCCATGGCCAAGCACAAGGCCGAGGCGCCGACCTGGGGCTATGACCAGATCAACAGCTTCATCACGGCCCCGGCCAAATACGTGCCCGGCACCAAGATGTCCTTCGCCGGCATCCGCGACACCCAGACGCGCATCAATCTGATCGCCTGGCTGCGCACGCAGGGCTCGGGCGGCTTCGCCATCCCGGCGCCGGATCCCACCCGTCAGCCTGGTGCGGCCGCGCCGGCCGCCGGCGCGCCTGCGACGGGCGAGGCCCCGGTGACCGAAGGCGCCGCAGCGACCGAAGCGACCGGGACCACCCCGGCCGCCGGCGCGCCCGCCGCGTCTCAGGCGACCCCGGCGGCCCCGCCCGCCGCGACGGCGTCTGCGCCGCCCAACACCTGATCGTTCCGGCGATGAACGACAAAAGGGCGGCCCGACGGGCCGCCCTTCTTCGTTTCGGGCTGAGCGCTTGGCTCAGAGGATCTGCGCGGCCTCGTCGAACGACAGGCGCGGTGAGCGTGGAAACAGGTTCTCGTCCGAGCCATAGCCGAGGTTGAGGATATAGTTCGGCTCCACATTGCTGTCGGGGAAGAACTCGGCCTTCACGCCGGCGGCGTCGAAGCCGGACATCGGGCCGACATCCAGGCCCAGGGCGCGGGCGGCGATGGTTAGATAGCCGCCTTGCAGCGAGGCGTTGCGGAAGGCGGTCTCTCGCCGGCCGGCTTCGTCTGCGAACCAGGCCTTGGCGCCCGGCGCGTGGGGGAACAGGGCGTCGAGATGGTCGTGGAAGTCCATGTCCTGACCGACGATCACTGTCACCGGGGCCTGCTGCGTCTTGTCGCGATTGCCTTCGCTCATCAGCGGGATCAGGCGGGCCTTGGCCTCGGAAGAGGTGATGAAGACGAAGCGGGCGGGGGACCCGTTGACCGCTGTCGGCCCGAACTTGGTCAGGTCATACAGCTTGCGCAGCAGTTCCGGCGCGACGGGGCGGTTGGTCCAGCCGTTGCGCGTGCGCGCCTCGGTGAACAATTGCGACAGGGCGGCGTCCGACAGCGGGACGTCGCGTTGATGAGTAGCGTCATAGGCCATGGGAATGCGTTCCTGACTTAAATAGCAACGAGGACAGGTGCTAATTAGGTCGTTTCGCAACAGCCGCAAGCGCCAATCCCGAAATGCTCGGTTTCGATATCGAGCACTGAGCACAAGCCCTCTGTCGCCCGAGCTTTGTTCGCCCTATCTAGAGGGCATGAAAGATCTGACCCAACTGATGCAGCAGGCCCAGGCGATGCAGCAAAAGCTGCAGGACGCTCAGGCCAGGATGGCCGAAACGATCGCCGAGGGTTCCTCCGGCGGCGGTCTCGTCTCGGTGTCCCTCAAGGGCCCTGGTGCGATTACGGCCATCAAGATCGACGACAGCCTGCTGAGCCCGGGCGAGGGCGAGATCCTGGCCGATCTGATCGTCGCCGCCCATACCGACGCCAAGCGCAAGCTGGATGAGCAGAACAACGCCCTGATGCGCGAGGCCGCAGGCCCCATGGCCGGGATGAACATTCCCGGAATGCCGAAACTGTTCTGATGGCCGCCTCCGCCGGGCCGGAGATCGAACGGCTCATCTCCCTTCTCGCCAAACTGCCGGGTCTGGGCCCACGCTCGGCGCGGCGTGCGGCGCTGGCTCTATTGAAGCGGCGCGAGCAGTTGCTGGTGCCGCTGGCGGCGTCGCTGGCCGAGACGGCGGAAAAGGTCGTGTCGTGCTCGGTTTGCGGCGCGCCGGATACGCGCGACCCCTGCGCCATCTGTTCGGACGGATCGCGAGACAATGGTCTGATCTGCGTGGTCGAAGAGGCCGGCGCCCTGTGGGCGATGGAGCGATCCGGCGCCTTTCGCGGCAAATACCATGTGCTTGGCGGACTGCTGTCCGCGCTCGACGGTGTCGGGCCCGAGCATCTGCGGATCACCGAACTGGTCGGGCGCGTCAGGGGCGGGGGCGTGCGCGAGATCGTTCTGGCCCTGCCGGCCACGGTCGATGGGCAGACGACCGCCCACTATGTCGCTGAGCGGATCGCCGGGCCGGATGTGGAGATCACCTCGCTGGCGCGCGGGGTGCCGGTCGGCGGCGAACTGGATTGGCTGGACGACGGCACCATCGTCCAGGCCCTTCGCGCCCGCCGCCCGGCCTGACCGAGTTAGTTCGAAGGCACCGTCGGGGCGTTGACGTTCGGCGCTTCGCCCGTCGGTGTGGCGACGGCGCGGCCCGTCGAATCCGTTGGCGCGTCGGCGGCGGGCGGCGTCTGGCTGTCGCCCGCGAACGCCTGGGTCTCGGCGGCGGCGGCCTCAGGACCCGTCTCAGCGTTCTTGGCGTTGAAAGCGCCGTTGGTCACGAACCACAGTCCCAGCAGCAGCACTGCGGCCGCGAGGGTCGAAACCGCCAGGATGACGGCGATGCGCGGGTTCTTGCGGCCGCTGCGCACCAGTTCGGCGTCGACCGGCCGGCCGTCGTGCACCGCATCGGCGGCGGTGTCGTGGCGGTGGGGCTTTTCCGGGGTCATGGGCGGGTCCTTCGTGCAAATGGCTGAGACACCAACGTCATCGCAACGGCGACGTTCCGGACAAGCGGCGCCGGAAGGGCCCCGCTTCTCATTGAAGGCGACTCCCGTTAGGAACGGAGCATGAACATGCTTGTGCCGATCCTTGCTGTCCTGGCCGCCGCGTTCGCGGGCGGTTTTCTGTGGGCCTATATGGGCTGGCAGAAGACGAGCGGCGCGCTGGCGGCGGCCGAGGCGCGCATCGATCTGGTCGAGGAAAGCCGTGTGACCATGGGCGAACTGCTCAAGGCCCAGGCGGCGCAGTCGGCCCAGGTCGTGGCGGATCAGATGGTCAGTCGCGCGACCGAGACCTTCCGCGCTCAGGACCAGCTGGCGCGCGAGCGGATGGCCGCCCAGCTGAAACCTGTCGCCGACACCCTGACCAAGTTCCAGGAGCATGTCGCCGCGTTGGAGAAGACGCGGTCCGAAGAGACCGGGGGGCTGCGCGAGCAACTGGCCCAGCTGATGACGGCCTCGTCCGCCACGCGCGACGAGGCGCGCAAGCTGACCGAAGCCCTGCGCGGCAATACGGGCCGTCGCGGCCGTTGGGGCGAGCAGACCTGCCGCAATGTGCTGGAGGCCGCCGGCATGGCGGGGCGGTTCGACTTCACCGAGCAGACGTCCAGCGCCGACGACGAGGGCCGCCAGAACCGGCCCGACTTCATTGTCCGCCTGCCCGGCGGCGGCATGTTCGTGATCGACGCCAAGGTCCCGCTGGCCTTCGACGACGGGGAGGGCGACGAAGAGGCGCGCGCTCGCTCGGTCGGCCTGCGCACCGCCGCCAGCCTGAAGACCCATGTGCGCCAGCTGTCGTCCAAGGCCTATCAGGATCAGTTCAAGCCCAGCCCGGATTTCGTGGTCCTGTTCGTACCCGGCGATGCGTTCCTGGTCACGGCTCTGGACCATGAGCCGGACCTGATGACCCAGGCGATGGCCTCGCGCGTCGTCATCGTCACCCCCTCGACCCTGTTCGCCCTGTGCAAGGCCGTGGCCTATGGCTGGCGCGCGGAAGAACAGGCGGCCAACGCCGACAAGGTCGCCGCCCTGGGCCGCGAGCTCTACAAGCGGCTGTCGGTCATGGGCGGTCATGCTTCAGCCGTCGGACGCGCGCTGGATACGGCGGTCGGCAAATACAATCAGTTCGTCGGCTCGCTCGAGAGCCAGGTCATGGTCTCCGCCCGCCGGTTCGAAGATCTGCAGGTCGACCATGAGGGCAAGGCGTTGACGGATCTGACGCCGGTTGAAACCGCGCCCCGAGCCATCGCCCGTCCCGAACTGATCGCCGCCGCCAAGGTCGACTAGGGCGTCTTTCTGTGGAAAGGGCGCTTGACAGCGCTGTGGTCGTGATGTCAATGTAGCTTGTCAAAAGGACAAGGGGTGTTGACTGATGCGCAAGTGGCGGCCGGTAATCAAGGCGACGGTGATCACGTTCGGCGGCGGCCTGCTGTTCGCCTTCCTCGGCGGCATCGCGGTCGGCTACGCCTCCAGTTCGGGATGGATTGCGCCCGAGATGGGCGAACTGATCGTGACCGCAGTCTTCGCCGCCGCCATCATGGCCGGCGCCTTGTGGATCGGCGCCGAATGGATGCGCGTGATCGACGAGGCCGCGCGGGAGGCGCACAAGGCGGCCTGGTATTGGGGCGGCACGGCCGGCATGTGCGTCAGCGGCGTCGCCCTGATCCTGTCCTCGGCTGGGCCGTGGCGCGACATTATCGCGCGCGAGATCGGCTCGGGCGGTTCGCCCATCGATTACGTGTCCGCCGGCGCCGCCTTGATGATCGCCCCCATGCTGATCGGCTACACCGTTGTCTGGGCCTGGTGGTGGCTGGCGCGGATGCGGGGCTGACCCATGAACAATCGTCTCAAGGTCCTGCGCGCCGAGCGCGACTGGAGCCAGGCGCAGCTGGCCGAACATCTGGGCGTGTCGCGCCAGACTGTGAACGCGCTGGAGACTGGCCGTTACGACCCCTCGCTGCCGCTGGCCTTCAAGATCGCCCGCGTCTTCGGCCAGCCCATCGAATCCATCTTCTCGGACGATCAGGCCTGATCCGTCCTTCTTCTCCTTCATTTTCGACAACAACGAGACCTCTCATGACCTTCACCGATCGCCTTCTGTCGTCCGTTTCCAGCCTGGCGCGCGGCGCCGTGGGCGTCGCCGGCGGCCTGGCGCTATTCGTCGCCATCGCCGGCGTCCCAGCCGACGCCTTGGCCCAGACCGCCGCGCCTGCCGCCCCTGCGCCGATCCAAGGCGAAGGTCCCGCTCTGTGGGTGGTCAAGGATGCGGACTCGACGCTGTATCTGTTCGGCTCGGTCCATGTGCTTCGCCCGACGACCGGATGGGCCAGCCCCCGCGTCGAGGCCGCCTTCGACAGCGCCTCGGACATCTGGTTCGAGATCAGCAATCCGGATGACCAGGCCGCCATCATGCCGCTGATCCAGCAGCACGGTCTGTCGCCCGAGACGCCCCTGTCCAGCCGCCTGACGTCGGAAGAAAACGCCGAACTGGATGCGGCCGCCAAGGCCATGGGCGCCTCCGCCGCCCAGCTTCAGCCGATGAAGCCCTGGCTGGCGGCGCTCAGCCTGTCGGTCGCGCCGCTGATCAAGGCCGGCTACGACCCCAAGTCGGGCGTCGAACTGGTGTTGAAGGCGCGCGCCGAGGCGGCCGGCAAGCCGATCCACGGCTTCGAGACCATCGACAAACAGGTCGGCATCCTGGCCGGCATGCCCGACGACGTGCAACTGGTCTTCCTGCGCGAGACGCTGAAGGACTACGAGAACGCCGCCACAAAGCTGGATGAGATGGTCGAGGCCTGGGCCCGTGGCGACGTCGCGACGCTGGACCGCGTCACGATCACGGAAATGAAAGAGGCTTCGCCGACGCTCTACCAGGCCATTCTGGTCGATCGGAACACCGATTGGGCCAACCAAATCCAAACCTTGCTTGAAGGCTCCGGCACCGCCTTCATCGCCGTCGGCGCCGCCCACCTGACCGGCGACGACAGCGTCCAGGCCATCCTGCAAAAGCGCGGCGTCACCGTCGAAGCGGCGCAATAACCTCTGCCTTGAGCGCGGCTGCTGCGGCGGCTAGAACAACCAACGCCGGAGCGCGCGCACGCCGCTCCGGCGTTTTTTCTGTGCGGGTGTAGTTCAGAGGTAGAACGTCAGCTTCCCAAGCTGAATGTCAGGGGTTCGATTCCCCTCACCCGCTCCAATCCCGATCCTTGACGCGTTGTCGCATTGGCTATGAAGCGGCGCCATCGCCTGCGGCCACTCTATTTTGTGTGCCATTGTGAGACAGCGCGCTAGCGGTGGTTGTCCCGAGATAGGACGCTGGGGACGCGCGTGATCGTCCCCGAAACACCCTGCCTGGCGTCGCCGCCCGAGCCGCACCGAACACGATGACGAAGTTCGGCGAACGCCGCGCGCTTGCGGCGGCCTGACGCACAACGGCGTTCAGCAAACACATTGCATACCGCCGCTCTTAGGCGTAAAGCGGCCTCCGTTAACTGTTTGTTAACCAAAGCCTGCCCGTCGCCGAACGTCTCGATTCGGAGTGGCATGGCTTTTGGAAGGGGTGGGGCGAACCGTCAGGGGTGACGGGCCGTCCTGGGGACGGAAACGGGGTTGGGCAATGCAGAATTCTTCGAGGCCTTTGCGCGCGTCGGTCCGCCGGCTGAGCGGCGCCGTTGCGCTGATCGTATCCGCCGTCGCATCGCCGACCCTTGCAAAGCCTGTCGCTGACAACCTCGACGTGGGCAAGACGCTCAATGTCAACGTTGTCGGCCAGATCGTGCCGCGGTGTGAAATCCAGGGCGGCGGAGATATCGATTTCGGCGAGTTGACGGGCGGCGAACGCGCCACCGCGCTCTTTGGTCTGAACTGCAACGTGCCATTCGACCTGGGCGTGACCTCGGCGCGGGGTGGTCTGGCTCACGTCACCAAGCCGCAGGGCGAAGGACCGTTCGCGGGCGTGCTGCCCTACGATGTCACCTTGACCGTTCCGACGCTTCGGCCTGAGCCGCGTACGGTACAGGCCAGCTTCAGCAGCGTCGATCATATGGGAATGCTGAGCAGCGGCGACGGCATCGCCGCGGGCGGCGGCAAGATCGAATTCCGCACGCGTCAGCCTGCCGGGGCGGGTCTTCTGGCTGGTCAATACACCGAAACCTTGACCGTGACGGTAACGCCTCGCGTCTGAAAGTCTTCAATCAAGTTAATCGTGCATGCTGAATAGATGTAGCGTTTGCTTCAAGAAGAAGCAGACGCACTTTTGCTTTGTATGAGCAAAACAAAGATTTCGCGCTCTACGCGAATACATGCTTGAATCGTAGCTAACAGCGTTTTTTACTGTTGACCAGTTGTTAATGGAAGATTAACTGGACGAGATCGGACGGGGAGGGACTGCCGCCTCGATCGACTATTTTTCGCGAAATCATTCGCTTGGAGAGACTGAAATGAAGAAGTTCGCTTCACTGATGGCCGGCGCCGCCGCGCTCGCCATGATGGCCGCCCCCGCGATGGCTGGCACGGTCTATCAGGGTTCGGTGACCACCAACACGACGGTCAACATCCCGTTCGTCGGCCCGGTGACTGTCCAGAACACCACCAACAATACGGCTGCCGTTCTGGTGGCCGACCTGCTGAACCCTGGCCTGAACAGCAACACCTCGCTGATTACGATCTCGGGCAGCTCGGCCAACAACAACGGCACGGCGTCGAACAATGACGGCGCGACCTTCACCCTGAAGGGCGCTGTGTCGACGGACTGCGCCTACTACACCGGCAACGCCTCGACCACGATCGACTTCGGCACCATCGGCATCTACGCCTCGGACGACACCGGCCCGGCCAACGCCTTTGACATGACCGCTCCGGCCAACGTCACCATCGACACCAACCTGGCCGGCTGCAACACCTCGAACACCGTCACCGTGTCCAAGAACGACATCCGTGGCCTGGTGAACAACTCGGGCGCCGGCTACGACTCCAACGTCTTCCAGGCCAACCTGCCTTACTCGGTCATCGGCACCTACACCGCTGGCGCCGTCGGCTCCACGGCCGCCGCGACCAACGGCAACTACATCAACCTGGCCGCCAACGCCAACTCCACCAGCGCCAGCCACGGCGCCTGGAAGTCGGCCATGGCCCTGAACGTGAACATCCCCGTTCCGTCCAAGTCGCTGCTCGCCGGCGCTTATGAAGGCCAGCTGTCCGTCAACATCCAAGCCTTCTGATCTTCAGAACGTCTTGATCCAAGGTGTCGGCTGCGGCCGACACCTCCCTTCTTCAAGGAAACAGCATCATGAAACTGCAAGCTCTTCTTGCCGGCGCTGCTGCGCTGGCCATGGTCGCCGCCCCCGCTATGGCCGGCACCGTTTACCACGCCTCGGCGACGGCCGGCGTCACGGCTGGTCCCGTGATCAACATTCCCGGCACCGGCGGCGTTTATCTGATCCCGAACGCCACCATCAACGAAACCTCCGAGCCTCTGGCTGCGCCCTATCTCGCTGGTCTTCAGGCCGCAGGCATCCACACGAACTCGAACCAGAACGTGTCGATGGTCCTAATCCAGGGCAGCTCGGCCGCGAACAACGGCACGGCGTCGAACAACGACGGCGCGACCTTCACCCTGAAGGGCGCTGTGTCGACGGACTGCGCCTATTACACGGGCAACGCCTCGACCACGATCGACTTCGGCACCATCGGCATCTACGCCTCGGACGACACCGGCCCGGCCAACGCCTTTGACATGACCGCTCCGGCCAACGTCACCATCGACACCAACCTGGCCGGCTGCAACACCTCGAACACCGTCACCGTGTCCAAGAACGACATCCGCGGCCTGGTGAACAACTCGGGCGCCGGCTACGACTCCAACGTCTTCCAGGCCAACCTGCCTTACTCGGTCATCGGCACCTACACCGCTGGCGCCGTCGGCTCCACGGCCGCCGCGACCAACGGCAACTACATCAACCTGGCCGCCAACGCCAACTCCACCAGCGCCAGCCACGGCGCCTGGAAGTCGGCCATGGCCCTGAACGTGAACATCCCCGTTCCGTCCAAGTCGCTGCTCGCCGGCGCTTATGAAGGCCAGCTGTCCGTCAACATCCAAGCCTTCTGATCTTCAGAACGTCTTGAGATCAAAGGGCGTCGACACCGCGTCGGCGCCCCCTTCTCGTTAAAGGGAGAACTAATGTGAAGCTTCAAGCTCTTCTCGCCGGCGTCGCCGCTCTGGCGCTGACCGCCGCCCCGGCTCTGGCCGGCAACCCGATCTATCAAGGCTCGGCCAGCGGCCCGTATGACGCCAACGGCAATGCGCAAAGCACCATCGGCACCTATACCGGCACGGCCCAGCTGAACCTGGCCCAAAACTACGTCAACGGCCCGAACAACCAGGGCGACGTTTCGCTGCTGCTGATCACGGGCGGCGCAGCCAACAACAACGGCACGGCGTCGAACAATGACGGCGCGACCTTCACCCTGAAGGGCGCTGTGTCGACGGACTGCGCCTACTACACCGGCAACGCCTCGACCACGATCGACTTCGGCACCATCGGCATCTACGCCTCGGACGACACCGGCCCGGCCAACGCCTTTGACATGACCGCTCCGGCCAACGTCACCATCGACACCAACCTGGCCGGCTGCAACACGTCGAACACCGTCACCGTGTCCAAGAACGACATCCGCGGCCTGGTGAACAACTCGGGCGCCGGTTACGACTCCAACGTCTTCCAGGCCAACCTGCCTTACTCGGTCATCGGCACCTACACCGCCGGCGCCGTCGGCTCCACGGCCGCCGCGACCAACGGAAACTACATCAACCTGGCCGCCAACGCCAACTCCACCAGCGCCAGCCACGGCGCCTGGAAGTCGGCCATGGCCCTGAACGTGAACATCCCAGTTCCGTCCAAGTCGCTGCTCGCCGGCGCCTATGAAGGCCAACTGAGCGTCAACATCCAAGCCTTCTGATCTTCAGAACGTCTTGAGAAACGGCGACAGGGGGGTCTGCATGTCCCCCCTGTTTGCGTTTCAGTCACCATTGTTACGCCATACTTAAGTCAAGCTGGCGCGACGCTTGCAGCAGCCTGGGCGCGGCGGCTCGCGACGGGAATCTCAAGCCGGCGTCAGACCGGTCTTCGGGGGAAGTAGCACAATGTCTTCATCGTTCAGCCTTCGCAGGGGCCGGTCTGTCGCCTTGGCGATCGGCGTGCTTGCGGTTGCGCTCGTGATCATGGCTGTCGCCGGCGCGGCATGGGCCATGCGCGTGTCGCCGATGGTGTCCGAACTGACCACGACCGGCGCTGGATCGGCCGCCCGGATCGAGGTCGGCAACGTCGGATCCGTCGCCTTGCCGTTCGAGACGCGCATCACGCGCATGGATATCGACGCCAACGGCAATGTGACCGAGACGGACGCCGACGACGACTTCTTGGTCTTCCCGCCCCAAGGGCTGGTGCCGGTCAATGGTCGTCAGGTGGTTCGCGTCCAATGGGTCGGCGATCCCAAGATCGAGACGTCGCACGCCTACTACCTTTGGGTCCGTCAGTTGCCGGTCGCCACCGATCCCACCGCCACGCCCGAAAGCGGCGGCGCGGTGTCGGTTCAAGTTCTCTATACAATGAAGGCGCTGATCGTCGTGGCGCCGCCCGGCGCCGAACCGAAGGTCGAGGTCGTCTCGGTGACGCCCGCCCTGGTCAGCCCGCCGGCGCCCGAGATCGATCCCACCCTCACCAACGGTCAGGCCGCGCCTCCGCCGCCCGCCGAACCCGGCATCGAGATCGTCGTGTCCAACACCGGCAAGCGCTACGCCCTGATGAGCGGCGCTACCTGGATTGTGGAAGGCACCGACACCGCCGGCCAGCCCTTCCGCCGCGAATACGACAGCGGTGAAATCTCCAAGACGGTCGGCGTCGGTTATCTGGCTCCCGGTGGCGGCAAGAGAACCTTCAAACTGCCCACCGGCACGGCGCTGGATCCCGCCAAGCCCGTCACGTTGAAGTTCGGACGATGAGAGCGCTGGGGGGCGTCTCGGTTCTCGCACTGGCCTGGGGGCTGGCGTGCGTTCCGGAATCATCGGCGTTGGCCGCCATTAGGGCAGCGAGCGCGGCCTACGAACAGGCGGCAGAGGATGCCACGGCGGCTCTGAACCGAGCCAGTCTGGCGGCTGGCGAAACCGCCGCCTCCGGCGCTCAAGCCATGCAGGCGCCTGCCCAGCCCGCGCCCGCCCCAACGGTGGCTGGGCCTACGCCCGATGCGCCGGCTCCGGTCGAGCAAACGCCGCCGACTGCATCTGCGCCTGCCGCGCCGCGCGAACGTCGCGACATCAACCCCTACGACCGCGACATCCCGATGACGGTGCCGCTGAACTTCAACAGCCGCGTTCTGGGCGAACTCCCTGTCGTCTTGACGCGTGACGACCGCTTCATTGTCGACACGGCGGGCTTCAAGACGCTGATCGATCCCTTGCTGACCCCGGAAGCGCAAACCGAGCTCGCGACGCGGCTACAAGGCGTCACGTCGTTTGCGCCGGAGGAAATCAACGACACCGGCATTCAGCTGGACTATGACCCGGAACAGTTGGCCGTTCTGGTGCTGCGCATCGATCCGACGAAGCGCACGGTCGAGTCGCTGTTTCGTGGCGGCAAGCCGGAAACACCGGGCCTGCCGCCCGAACCCTTCAGCGCCTATTTGAACAGCAACGTCTCGATCCAGCGTCGGGAATCGACCGGCGATGTCAGCAAGCCCAGCGTCTTCTTGAACGGCGCCATTCGCTACAAGCGTTTGGTCTTCGAAGCCGACGTTCAGGGCCGCGAGGATCTGTTCACGGGCGAATACAATGTCGAGCGTCGCTACGCCCGGTTCGTCTTCGATCAGCCCGAAGACTATCGCCGCTGGTATCTCGGCGATCTGGAACCGGAAATTCGTGGTCGGCAGGGTTTCTCGCAGCTCGGCGGGGTCGGCGTGTCGCGCCAGCGCCAACGCTTCGACTCCTTCCGCAACAATGTCCTGGCCGGTGGCCGTCAGCTGGTGCTGCAGGAAGCCTCGACGATCCGTGTGCTGAGAAACGGCGTCTTCGTGCGCGAGTTTCGCCTTGATCCTGGTCAGTACGACCTGACCAACCTGCCGCTGGAAACCGGCTCAAACGATATCCAGCTGGAGATCCAGAACGACTCGGGCCGCGCCGAAACCGTCGCCTACAGCGCCTATCTGGACGCCATCGAGCTTGAACCCGGCGACTACGAATACGGCGCCTATTTCGGCGCCATCAACAACGGCATCTTCGGATCGCCCGACTATTCCGAAGGCGAACTGGCCTTCACCGGCTTCTGGCGCAAGGCGTTCGAGAACCGACCTGCTGTGGGCATCGGCTTCCAGGCGTCGCAGGACGCCCAGACCGTGTCGGGCCAGAGCCAGTTGATCCTTCGCAACGGCGCGCGCGTTCGCCTGGACGCCGCCGCCAGCAACGGCGATCCCGGCGTCGGCTACGCGTTTGCGCTGGGTTACGACCACGTCGTCGATCTGGGCGAGACCTTCGATAGCTGGACCGTCGTCGCCGACTTCACCTCGGAAGACTTCTCCTCCATCGGCAATCCGACCGGCCAGAACCCGACGTCGTGGGTGTTTTCGGGCGGCTATTCGCACCAGTTCTCGCAGGACTGGCTGGCGAACGTCAGCGCCTCCTATCGGATGAGCCGAAGCGATCTGATCGACGATTCCTATTCGATCAACGCCACCTCCACCTACCGGTTCGCCCCGGAGTGGAGCGCGCAGGTCGGGCTGGAATATTCCGACTTCGGCGCCAGCTTCGGCGGCTTCCAGTCCGGCGGCTTCGGCGCGACCTTCGCCCTAATCTGGCAGCCGCGTTACGATCGCCGTGTCGAAGGTCGCTATAACTCGGCCCGCAACAGCGGCAGCGTGCGCGCGCAGCAGTCCAGCGAAAACCGCGTCGGTTCCTTCGGCTATTCGCTGGCCTCCACCTATGACGATGGGCCGGCGACCGTTTCGGGTCAGGTCGATTATGTCGGCAATCGCTTCGACGCCAGCTTGAGCCATACGGCGTTCGGGCGGGACTTCTCGAATATCACGCAAGAGCAGGTGACGAACCTGCGCTTCGGATCGTCGATCTCGACGACCGGGGGCAAGGTTGCTGTGGGCCGCAACATCTACGACAGCTTCGCTATCGTCTATCCGCACAAGAGCATCGACGATCATCCCGTCATCGTCGGCGACAGCTTCGAAGGCGGTCGCTACACGGGCCGCAGCGGCCTGCTGGGCGGCGCGGTGGCGAACAACCTTACCGCCTATGTGAACCAGTCGGTGCGTTATGATGTGCTCGACGCGCCCTTGGGCTACAACATCGGCGACGGCATCGCGCGCGTCCGTCCGACCTACAAGAGCGGCTACGCTATCCAGGTCGGCAGCGCCAAGTTCGTCAGCGCGCTGGGTCGTCTGGTCGGCAACCAAAACCGTCCTGTGTCGCTGATCTCGGGTCGTGTGACGCCCCTTGATGATGCGAACGTACAGCCCGAACTGTTCTTCACCAACTCGGTTGGACGGTTTGCAGTGCAGAACCTGGAGCCGGGCAAGCGCTATCGTGTCGAACTGTTCTCCACGCCGGCGCTCGGGTTCGAGTTTACGGTTCCTGCGGACAACGAAGGTCTGCTCGATCTCGAGACCATTGCCGTTCCGCTCGACGTGCCCGAAGCCTGAGCCCAAGACTTAGCCGAGGAGGCTGAAATGTCCCGTAATCGTACATCCGCCCTGGTCCTGGCCGCCGCTGCTGCGACGGCGACCTTGTTGGCGGCCGCGCCCAGCCAGGCCGCGCCGGGCTGCCAACTGGTGATCGAATCCGGCGCCGATCAATGGATGATGCGCTACGAGCCGTTCGATCAGGACGTGGCCGTGCAGGAATTCGATGTCGCCGTGGTGAACCAGGGCGACGGACCCTGCACCGCCGTCAGCCGCGTCGAACTGCGCGGCGAACAGTTCGGTCTGGTCAACGAAGCCGGCGCCCAGCGTATGGCCTACGCCCTGGTCGACGAGCGAGGCGGCGCGGATGTCACGCCGCGCGCGGGCCAGAGCGCGCGCCGCATCGGCGTGCGGCCGCTGAACCTGGCGGCCGGCGAGCGGGGTTTGATGCGCTTCTCCTTAACCGCTGCCCCGGCTGAGACCCTGTCGGCGGGGCTCTATTCCCAGAACGCCTTCATCAATCTGGAAACACCGGACGGCCGACCGCTGGCGGAAAAACCCGTCACGCTCAGCCTCCAGGTGCCTTCGGCCGCCGTCATGGGTCTGAAGGGCGAGTTTCGTCGCAACGGCGGCACGCCGACGATCGACCTGGGGGAACTGACCCAAGGTGTTCGGCAGCTGCGCACGACCCTCTATGTTCTGAGCACGGCCGGATATAGCGTCTCGGTGGCGTCGCAGAACCAGGGCCGCCTGCGTCAGGGCGCAAGCGAATGGTATGTGCCCTATGGTCTGGTGCTCGGCGATCGCGACATGGACCTGTCGCGCGGCGGTCGGGTCGATGTGGTGTCGCGTCGCGCGCGACTGGACGACTATCCGCTGACGATCAGCGTCGGCAGCACGACCGGCAAGCGCGCCGGCGACTATTCAGACATCCTGACCTTCACGGTCGCCGCACTTTAAGCGCCGGAGCTAAACAAAAAGAGGCGGGGACGTCGCGCGTCCCCGCCTCTCTTCAATTGAGATCGATGTGGTCGTCGATCAGATCGGCTGAATCGTCAGGGCCAGGATCAGCGGTTGTTCCAGTTCGACCTCATCGAAGCGATAGGACACCGAACGGATCGTCGCGATGCTGGAGCGGCGCAGGGTCTGCATGCCGGACTTGTCCAGATCAAACGTCCGGTCACCGTAGAACATCACCGCCTTTTCGGTCAGCGACAACGGGCGATACTGGGCCGAGACGGTGAAGCCGCCGGGGCTGTTGCAGGCCTCGACCACCTCTCCAGAGCGACCGGCGGCCGCCAGGACGGGCGAGGTTGGCTTGACCCAACAGGCGACAGGCACAGTCGCGCGAAGGCGATAGGTGCCGCCTGCGGTCGGCCCGGCGAAGGCGGGAGCGGCGGCGGCGACCAGGCCGAGCCCGAGTGTGGCGGCGGCGAGAGCGCGAAGGATACCTTGGGTCATCTGCGGTTCCGATCTGCACATTGCAGAGGAACACTAGAACGCCGCCCGTTAAGGTCACGCGAGCGAACACGCCTAACGCGGCTTAACCTTGATCGCCGACGTTAATGCGTCGGAAAGCACGATAATGTGCATGAGAATACTACAGCAGGTCCGGCCTGATCTCTGATTGAGCTCACGTCGCGCCGGACTTATGCGGTCTGTTCGATGACTGCAGCCGCTTCATTCTCTCGCGCATAGCGCTGGGCGATGATGGTGCAGGCGAACAGCTGGATCTGGTGGAACAGCATGATCGGCAGGACGATCAGCGGCACGGCGTGACCGGCGAACAGGATGCCGGCCATCGGGATGCCGGTGGCCATGCTCTTCTTGGAGCCGCAGAACAGGATGACGATCCGGTCGGGCTTGTCGAACTTGAGCGCGCGGCCGGCGAAAAGGGTCAGGGCCAGGACGATGGCCAGCAGGGCGATGTTCAGGCCGATGACCTTGGCCAGATCCAGCGGCGCGACCTGGGACCAGACGCCGGCGACGACGCCCTCGCTGAAGGCGGCATAGACGATCAGCAGGATGGAGCCGCGGTCGACCAGGCCCGTCAGTTTGGCGTGGCGGGTCAGCCAGTCCTTCAGCAGCGGGCGGCACAGCTGGCCCACGGCGAAGGGAGCCAGGATCTGCAGTCCGATGTCGAGAATCGACTGCAGATGGATGCCGCCGTTGGCGCCGCCGATCAGCAGGGCGACCAGCAACGGCGTCACGATCACGCCCAGCAGGTTCGACAGGCTGGCGCTGGTCAGGGCGCCCGCGACATTGCCGCCGGCGATGGAGGTGAAGGCGATGGACGACTGCACCGTGGACGGCAGCAGACATAGATACAGCATCCCGGTCAGCAGATCGGGCTGAAGCGACCCCCGCATCAGGAAGACCAGCCCAAGCCCCAGCAGCGGAAACAGCAGGAAGGTCGACAGGAAGACCGTGCCCTGAAGCCGCCAGTGCAGCAGGCCCGCGCCGATGGCCGCCGGCGACATTCGCGCGCCATACAGAAAGAACAGCAGGGCGATGGCGGCCTTGACCACCCAGTCCATGACGACGGCCACCTGTCCGCTGGCGGGAAACAGCGCCGCTAGGATCACCATGCCGATCAGGGCCAGCAGATAGCCGTCGATCGGCAGGCGGGACAGGAAACGGGGCATGGACGGCTCAGGCTGCGGCAGGCTGACGCACAGATAGGCGCATCAGCCCCCGCATTGAACCCGCGTCTTCAGGCCCCGGCGCGGTTCTTGACCAGATCGTCCACGACCGACGGGTCGGCCAGGGTCGAGGTGTCGCCCAGCGACCCGATCTCGTTCTCGGCGATCTTTCGCAGGATGCGTCGCATGATCTTGCCCGAGCGGGTCTTGGGCAGGCCCGGCGCCCACTGGATGACGTCGGGCGCGGCGATGGGCCCGATCTCGTGGCGGACGTGGGCGACCAGGGCCTTCCTCAGATCCTCGGTCGGCTCGACCCCGTTGTTCAGGGTGACATAGGCGTAGATGCCCTGGCCCTTGATGTCGTGGGGATAGCCGACGACGGCCGCCTCGGCGACATCGTCGTGCAGCACTAGGGCGCTCTCGACCTCGGCCGTGCCCATCCGGTGGCCGGACACGTTGATGACGTCGTCCACCCGGCCGGTGATCCAGTAATAGCCATCCTCATCCCGGCGGCAGCCGTCGCCGGTGAAATAGCGGCCCGGATAGGTCGAGAAATAGGTGTCGAAGAAGCGCTGATCGTCGCCATAGACCGTGCGCATCTGGCCCGGCCAGCTATCGGTGATGCACAGATTGCCGGACACCGCGCCCTCCAGCGGCTGGCCCTCGGCGTCCACGATCTCCAGCTCGACGCCCGGCAGGGGCAGGGTCGCTGATCCGGGCTTCAGGTCGGTGGCGCCGGGCAAGGGGGTGATCAGATGGCCGCCCGTCTCGGTCTGCCACCAGGTGTCCACGATGGGGCAGCGGCCGTCGCCGACCACCTCGTGATACCAGCGCCAGGCCTCGGGATTGATCGGCTCGCCCACCGTGCCGAGCAGCCGCAGCGAGGCGCGCGATGAGGCCTTCACCGGCGCATCGCCCTCGCGCATCAGGGCGCGCAGGGCCGTGGGCGCGGTGTAGAAGATCTCGACCTTGTGCTTGTCCACCACCTGCCAGAAGCGGCCGGCGTCGGGATAGTTGGGCACGCCCTCGAACATCAGGGTCGTCGCCGCATTCGCGAGTGGCCCATAGACCATGTAAGAGTGGCCCGTGACCCAGCCGACGTCGGCGGTGCACCAGAAGACCTCGCCGGGGCGATAGTCGAAGACGATCTCGTGCGTCCAGGCGGCCCAGAACAGATAGCCGCCCGTGGTGTGCAGCACGCCCTTGGGCTTGCCCGTCGAGCCGGAGGTGTAAAGGATAAACAGCGGATCCTCGGCGTTCATCGGCTCGGGCGGGCAGTCAGCGTCGGCCTTGGCGGCCTCCAGCCCATAGTCGAAGTCGCGGCCCTCGATCATCGGCACGTCGGCGCCGGTGCGGCGGATGACCAGGACGGTATCGACCTTCACCTTCGTCAGGGCCTCGTCGACATTGGCCTTTAGCGGAATGTGCTTGCCGCCGCGCAGGCCCTCG
The DNA here is from genome assembly GCF_058790795.1 of Brevundimonas sp. EU05-FHT14B07. NCBI lineage: Bacteria > Pseudomonadati > Pseudomonadota > Alphaproteobacteria > Caulobacterales > Caulobacteraceae > Brevundimonas > Brevundimonas sp. EU05-FHT14B07. The sequence goes on along the minus strand of NZ_JBYTCZ010000002.1, from coordinate 427,023 downwards.
TCGGCGGTTATGACCAGGTTGGAGCCGCAGTCCTCGATCCGGCCGCATAGGCTGTCGGGCGAGAAGCCGCCGAAGACGACCGAATGCACCGCGCCGATCCGCGCGCAGGCCAGCATGGCGTAGGCGGCCTCGGGGATCATGGGCAGATACAGGGTGATCCGGTCGCCCTTTTTGGCCCCATGCGCCTTCAGCACATTGGCCATGCGGCACACCTCTGCGTGCAGTTCGCCGAAGGTGATGTGGCGGCTGTCGGCGGGATCGTCGCCTTCCCAGATGATCGCCGTCTCGTCCTTGCGGTGGGGCAGGTGGCGGTCGATGCAGTTCGCCGAGACGTTCAGGACGCCGTCCTCGAACCAGCGGATGCGGAAGTCTTCCTTGTTGAAGGAGACGTCCTTGATCCTGGTCGGCGGGGTGATCCAGTCCAGACGCCTGGCCTGTTCGGCCCAGAAGACGTCGGGCGTCTCGCGCGCCGCGATCCGCGCCGCCTCATAGGCCTCCCGGTTCAGATGGGCCTTTTCGGCCCAGTCGGCGGGGACGGGATAGAGGGCGGGATCAGGCACGCGAGACGTCTCCGGCATCAATCAGAATCCGTATTTGGCGAACAGGATCAGTCGGGTCATGTCGCCGCTGGCGCCGGTCTCGATCTCGCGGTCTGCGAACATCAGCTCGGCCCCGACATCAAACGCCGTAACCGGCGACCAGATCAAGTTGGCGTGGAGGCTCTGGGCCGACCGGTTGGCGGCCAGGCCTGTGAAGCCGATGTCGTTGTCCACCTTCTGCGCCGACCAGATCAGGCTCGAACGCCAGCCGGGCGCCCAGACGTGGCGATAGGCGGCGAAGCCGGCGACCACGCCGATGGAGTCCAGCTCGCCCGAGGCGTCCACCACGGCGTCGTTGGAGAAGTTCAGCCCGACGTAGCGGCCGATGCCCTCGCCGCCCGTCAGCATCAGTCGGATGTCGTCCTTGGACCCGACCTTGATCTTGGTCGAGGCCGACAGACCCCAGCCGGTCGCGGTGGAATCGATATTGGTCGCTGGGCTCTGGTATTTCAGTTGGCGCAGCAGGCCGGCGAACTGGAAGTCGCCCCACGGCCGGGACACGGCGTAGCGGGCGGTGAAGTCCGGCAGGCTGTTGTCGTCGGCCACGATGCGCGCGCCGCCGCCGAACGGGGTCACGGTTGTCTCGGGGTTCTCGACCGAGACCGAGAAGGGACCGCGCGTATAGCGGACCTGGACCTGACGGGCGAAGACGGTGCCTTCCGCCGCGCCGATGAAGTCGGCGGATTCAGGCAGGACGGCGGTGTTCTGGAAGTTGGTCCACTCCTGCCCGATCAGCCAGTTGTCGATGGTGATGAAGGCGCGACGCAGGGCCGGGTTGGCCGGGCTGGTGGTGCGCTGGTCGCCGGCGCCCGGCAGGGTCTGGAAGTCCATCTCCATCCGCGTGCCGATCTTGTGACCGCCGACCATGCCGTCTGTGGTCAGCCAGAACCGGGTCTGGCGGGCGTTGAAGTCGGTCGCCGTATCCTCGTCGGCACCGCCGATGGGGATGGAGCCCGGAATGTGGAACTCACGCAGCGCATCGCCATTGACCGGATCGCCGCCGGAATAGCGGGTGGCGTAGGCGTCCACCTTGACGAAGCCGCCGAACTTGACCGTGTGGTCGCCGATGCGGAAGCCGTCGCCGGGTGCGGCGGGCGCCGCCGCTTGCTGGACCGGGGCTGGCGCGGCGGGGCGGGTTTCCAGGCGGATGATGTCCTGCTGTTGCGCCGCCTGCTGGGTTCGGGCGGCGACGACCTCGGACTTCAGGACGTTCAACTGGGCTTCGAGCTGAGCGATGCGCGCCTCGAGCGCGGCCTGGTCCTGGGCCGAGGCCAGGTTGGGCGTCGCCATCAGCGCAACGGCGGCGGCTCCCGCCATCAGGCTTTTCGTGATCATGATGAACCTCCCGCGCCCGTCTCGCGCGGGCGTCCCTTTGACGACCTTTCCGCCTCCGGCCTCGGGGAGCCATTGGCCATTGGTCTAATTTCGACCAAAGTCGAACCGCGCCATGATGGCGACGACGCGGCCGGTCAGACGCCGCGCACGGAAGGAAGCCCATGGATCGCATCGTCGTCGCCGACGACCATCCCCTGTTTCGCGCCGCCCTGCGCTCGGCCGTCGACAAGGCGGCGCCAGGCGCGGATGTGGTGGAATGCGCCAGCCTGGCCGAGGCTCGGGCCGCGATGGTCGCAGGGCCCGTCGATCTGTTGCTGCTGGATCTGAAGCTGTCGGACAGCGAGGGGATGGCGGGCCTCGCCGCCGTGCGGGCCGAACAGCCGACCGTGCCGGTGGCGGTGGTCTCGGCCAGTGAGGACGCGCCCGTTGTGCGCCACGCCCTGGGTCTGGGCGCCGCCGGCTTTATTCCCAAGTCTTCGTCCCTGCCGCAGATGGTCGAGGCGATCGCGGCCATTCTCGCCGGCGACAGCTGGGCGCCGGATGTGCCCGAGGCCGACGACGATCTGGCCGGCCGCGTGGCCAGCCTGACGCCGTCGCAGCTGCGGATTCTCGAAGGGCTGAAGGCCGGCCGGCTGAACAAGCAGATCGCCTTCGACCTCGGCGTCTCCGAAGCCACCATCAAGGCGCATCTGACCAGCGTGTTTCGAAAGCTGGGCGTTCACAACCGGACCCAGGCGGTGATCCTGGCCAAGTCGCTGGACCCGGCTTAACTCGCCAACTCTTAGCTTGACAGGAAAGCCTTCAGCGCCGCCGGCTTGATCGGCTTCGGCAGCAAAACGGCGCCGGCCGCCGTCGCCTGTTCGTTCAGCCCGTCGCGGGTGTCGGCGGTGACCAGAGCGATGCGGCGCACGCCCTGGGGCCTCAGCCAGTCGATGACGGCGAACCCTTCGGGCCCATCGCCCAGATGCAGATCGACCACGGCGGCGTCGAACGGGCCGATCGCCGCCTTGGCCGCCTCGACGCTGGCGACCAGCGTCGGCCGCGCGCCCCAGCGGGTGAGCAGGGCGTTCAGCGCGTCCAGAATCACGGGCTCATTGTCCACGCACAACACGCGCAGACCCGACAGCGGCAGGCGCGCCTCGCGCACCGGCGGCGCCTCGGCGGGCAGGTCGGCCGCGCTGCGCGGCACGGTGATGCGGAAGGTCGTGCCGCGCCCCACACGGGAACTCAGCTCCAGCGGGTGATCGAGCAGACTGGACAGGCGGCGCACGATGGCCAGGCCCAGGCCTGCGCCCGGCTCATCGACGGCGCCCGGCAGACGCACGAACTCGCCGAAGACGGTTTCGTGTTCGGTGTCGGGAATGCCGCGTCCGGTGTCGCAGACGAACAGTTGCACCGTCTCGCCCCGCCGACGCGCCCCGACCAACACCAGGCCGGCGTCCGTATAGCGGATCGCGTTGGCCACCAGATTCTGCAGCATGGAGCGCAGCAGGTCGCGGTCGGACGCGACCCACAGACGGCTGGACATCACGGTCAGATCCAGACCCTTGGCCTCGGCCACGGGCGCGAACTCGCGGCGCAGTTCGTCGAACAGGCCGCCCAGCGACAGCCGCGCGACATTGGTCCGCACGCCGCCGGCCTCCAGCTTGGACAGGTTCAGCAGGGCGGTCAGCAGACGGTGGGCGCTGTCGATGGCGCGGTCCGCGTTGACGGCCAGGGTGCGGCTGGTCGCGTCTTCCAACGCCGGCTCCTCCTTTAAGGCGGCGATGAACAGGCGGGCGGCGTGCAGCGGTTGCAGCAGGTCGTGGCTGGCAGCGGCCAGGAACCGGGTCTTGGACGCCGTGGCGTCTTCGGCCACGCGCCGGGCCTCGTCCAGTCGGGCGGTGCGGTCCGCCACGCGCGCCTCCAGCCGTTCGTTGGCCTCCTCCAACTCGCGCGCCGCTTGGCGCAGGGCGGTGATGTCGGTGTAGCTGGTGGCGTAGCCGCCGCCGGGGATCGGCGCGCCGGAGGAGCGCAGCACTCGGCCGTCGGGCTGCTGGCGTTCGTGGTCGTGGGGGATGCGGCGGCTCAGCGCCTCCAACCGCCGCTCGACCCAGGCCTCGATGTCGTCGGGGCTTTCGCCGCGCTCGGCGTTCAAGCGATAGATGACGGCGATGGGCAGGCCGACGTGGACGAAACCGGCCGGCAGGTCGAACATGGCGACATAGCGCCGATTCCAGGCGGTGACCCGCAGATCCTCGTCCACCACGATCACGCCCTGGTCGATATTGTCGAGCGTGGTCTGCAGCAGGTCGCGGTTGAACTGAACGGCCTGGGACGCCTCGTCCAGCATCCGCACCACGTCCTCAGGCGCGCGCCCGACGCCGGCCAGCGCCGCCGCAATGACCCGCCGGGCCGAGGCCGCGCCGATGGCGCCGGCCAGCATCCGTTCGGCGGCGCGCGCCAGGGCCGCGTCGGCTGGGTCGGCGTCGCGCAGCTTGGTGTCGGTCTCATCGCCCCAGGCGGTGAAGGCGCGCTCGGCCCGTTCGTCGCCGATGAAGCGGGCGACCAGGGCGCGCAGGTCGCCGACCGAGGCGCCCGACGGCGCGGGCCGGGCCTCCATCCAGTCCGGTCCCAGCCGATCCACGAAGGCGCGGGCCTGAACCCGGTCGATCAGGCGCGGCTGGGCGAACCGCGACACCCCGACATAGGCCGCCAGGTTCAACGCCAGGCTGACGAAGACGCCGAGCGCCAGCGGGTCGCCTATCCCCAGCATGACGTGCAGGTGCCAGGGCGCGCCGGGCGACAGCTGGGGCAGGGCCAGCATGACGATCCAGACCGCCATCCCGACCGACATGCCCGCCAGCGCCCCCTGCGCATGGCCGCCCCGCCACAGGACCGCGCCGAACAGGGCCGGCGCCAACTGGGCCATCGCCGCGAAGGACACCAGCCCCATCGCCGCCAGGCCGCGCGACTGGTCCGTCGCCTGGTAATAGAGCCAGGCCAGCAGCAGGACCGCGACGATGGCCCCGCGCCTTACCTGAAGGATGGTCCCAGCCATGTCGGAGGCGTCGCCGCGCACCCGCCAACGCTCGCGGGCCAGGAAGGGCAGGATCAGGCTGTTGGACACCATGGCCGACAGGGCGACGGCCTCGACGATGACCATTGCGGTGGCGGCGGAAAAGCCGCCGACGAAGACCACGGCCGTCAGCAGGGTCTCGCCGCGCTGGAACGGCAGGGCCAGCACCAGCAGGTCCGGATTGACCGAGGGCGCAAACAGGGCGCCGGCCGCCACAAGCGGCAGCACCGCCAGACTGGTGAGCAGCAGATAGAGGGGAAAGATCCACCGCGCCCGCTTCACATCTGACGGCTGACCGCCCTCGACAAAGGCGACGTGGAACTGTCGCGGCAGGCAGAAGATGGCCAAGGTCGACAGCAGGGTGATGGCGGTGAATCGCGGCGTGACCTCGGGCGGCGCGGCCAAGGCGCCCAGGCCCTCGACGATGCGCGGAGGCGAGCCTTCGTTCAGCAGCAAGACCAGGGCGAAGACGGCGACGAACAGCAGGGCGCCCAGCTTGACCATCGACTCCAGCCCGATCGCCTGGATCAGGCCGCGATTGTGCTCGGTCAGGTCAGGACGGCGCGCCCCGAACAGGATGGCGAAGAAGGCCAGGACGCCGGCCAGCACCAGGACCGTCAGACCCTCGGACCCCGCCACCGGCGTGCCGGCGGTCAGCAGGGCGCCGGCCATCGACAGCGACTTCAGCTGCAGCGCGATATAGGGCAGCGACCCCAGGATGGCGACGACCGTGACGGCCGCGCCCAGGGTCTGGCTCTTGCCGTACCGCGAGGCGACGAAGTCGGCCATGGAGCCCACGTTCTCGCGTCGGGCGGCCGCCGCGATCCGGCGCCACAGTGGAAACAGCAACGTCAGGCCGATCACCGGGCCGATGTAGATGGGCAGATACTCCCACCCGTCGCGCGCCGCCGTGCCGACCGCGCCATAGTAGGTCCATGAGGTGCAGTAGATGGCCAACGACAGGGCATAGACCGACGGCCCCAACCCCTTGCCGCGCGCGCGCGCCGACGGCCGTTCCTGGGACCAGGCGACGGCGAACAGCACCGCCATATAGGCGGCGACCAGGCCGAGGATCGTCAGGCTGAACATGGGGCATCTGAACCGGGCGGGGGGTGTTTCACAAGCGAAAGGCGGGCCGTCTCGCGACGACCCGCCCTTCATTCCGCCTGACAGCAGGATCAGGCGTTCAGATCGACGTCCTTGCCTTCCTTGACCAGCAGGAAGCCCAGCACGACCGTCGCAAGCGCCACGATGATCGGATACCAAAGGCCGGAGTAGATGTTCCCCGTCGCCGCCACGATGGCGAAGGCGGTCGTCGGCAGGAAGCCGCCGAACCAGCCGTTGCCGATATGATAGGGCAGGGACATGGAGGTGTAGCGGATGTTGGTCGGGAACATCTCGACCAGGGCCGCCGCGATCGGTCCGTAGACCATGGTCACATAGAAGCCGAGGATGAACAGGATCAGCACCACCATCGGCTTGTTGACCAGGGCGCTGTCCGCCTTGGCCGGATAGCCGGCGGCGGTCAGGGCCTCGCCCAGGCTCTTGTCCCAGGTCTTCTTCTGGGCCGCGAAATCGGCGGAGGTCATGGCGTCGCCCCGGAAGCTGGGGACCACGGCCTGATCGCCGATGCGGACCTCGGCCACCGTCCCGGCGGGCGCCGCGACGTTGGTGTAGGTCACGCCCGCCTTGGCCAGATAGGATTTGGCCACGTCGCAGGAGTGGTTGAACACCGTCTTGCCCACCGGATCGAACTGCAGATTACAGTCGGCTGGATCGGCATAGACCGTCACCGGCGCCGAGGCGGCGGCGGCGGCCAGTTTCGGATTGGCGGCCTGGGTCAGGGCGTTGAACAGCGGGAAATAGGTCAGGGCCGCGATCAGGCAGCCGGCCAGGATTATCGGCTTGCGCCCCACCTTGTCCGACAGCCAGCCCCAGAAGATGAAGAAGGGCGAGGCGGCCACAAGCGCGATGGTCAAGAGGACATAGACCAGGGTGGCGTCGACCTTCATGACCCGTTCCAGGAAGAACAGGGCGTAGAACTGGCCCGTGTACCAGATGACGGCCTGGCCGGCGGTGAGGCCCAGCAGGGCGATCAGCACGATCTTCAGGTTCGGCCATTTGCCGAAGCTGTCCTTCAGCGGGGTCTTGGAGCCCTTGCCCTCGGCCTTCATCTTCTTGAACGACGGGCTTTCGGCCAGCTTCAGGCGGATCCAGAGGGAGACGCCCAGAAGCAGGATCGACACCAGGAACGGAATGCGCCAGCCCCATTCGGCGAAGGCCTCTTCTCCGACCGCAAGGCGGACGCTCAGGATCACCACGAGGCTCAGCACCAGGCCGGCGGTCGCCGTGATCTGGATGAAGGAAGTGTAGAAGCCGCGCTTGCCCTGTGGGGCGTGCTCGGCGACGTAGGTGGCGGCGCCGCCGTACTCCCCGCCCAGGGCCAAACCCTGGATCAGGCGCATCAGCACCAGAATGATGGGCGCGGCGATGCCGATGACCGCATAGGGCGGCAGCAGGCCGACGACGAAGGTCGACAGACCCATCAGCAGCATGGTGACGAGGAAGGTGTTCTTGCGCCCCCAAAGATCGCCCAGCCGCCCGAAGACGATGGCGCCGAAGGGCCGCACCGCAAAGCCGGCGGCGAAGGCCATCAGGGCGAAGATGTAGCCGGTGGTTTCGTTGACGCCGGAGAAGAACTGGACGGTGATGATCGCCGCCAGAGAGCCGTAGAGATAGAAGTCGTACCACTCGATGACGGTGCCGACCGATGAGGCGAGGATGACCAGGCGATCGCTGCGATCGACGGTGTGCTCCTCTCCTCCGGACGCAAGGGGTGCGTCGGTTGCCATGATCCATTTCCTCCCGTGTCGCCGTTATCGGCCGTTCTGCACATCCTTCAGGATGCGTGGACGCCGACATTGACCGAGAGCGAGGCGGGTGGAGAGAGCGACTTTGGTCGAGGATCGCCGGTCGCCCAGGTCAGTCAGCCGTCTATGGAGATGACCGGGCCGAGCTTGGGTTGCGCCTTGCCGCGCCGGGCGCTGCGACGCTTCAGCCAGGCGCGGATGCGGGTCTGGATCGGATTGTCGATCGCGAAGTGGAAGGCGAAGGCGAAGGCGACCGCCGCCATGACGCCCAGGCCCCACAGGCCCCATTGAACGAAGAGGGGCAAGGCGATGCGCGCCTCGACCGCATTGACCACGCCGAACCAGACGATGCGGACCACCTCGTTGGAGATGAACATGGAGAAGGAGACCATGGCGGCGGTCTCGACCCACTTCGAGGGCTTGGTCACAGGCACGGCGCCGGCGGCCAGGATGATGATCGAGATCAGGGTCAGGGCGACAAGGGCGTGCTTGTCGTGAAGCTGAAGCGCGAAGAAGCCGACGGCGGCCAGCACCCCGGCCCAACCGGCCAGGCGCGGGGCGATCCAGACCTTCTGGGCGAACCAGGCCAGGCACATGCCCAGGAAGAACAGCGGCAGGGCGCGGATGATGCCGTAGCGCATGGGCATCTGATAGACGGGATAGCCGAGGAACGACCAGCACAGCTGGTTGGCGATCAGATAGACGCCGACGCCGACGGCCAGGGCCGACCACGGACCCAGACGCATCAGGCCGCGAATGATCCAGGGGAAGGCCAGATAGCAGCCAATCAGGGCCGAGATCGACCAGGTCGGGGCGTTCCAGCCCAGGCCGCCGTGCACGCCATAGGATTGCAGCAGCAGCAGCTGAGCCGGCAACTGATCCCAGGCGAACCATTCGGGATTGCGGGGCGGCGAGCCGGCGGCGGTCGCCAGCAGCACGAAGCCGACTAGCGACAAACCCATGATCAGATGCGCGGGGACGACGCGCAGGAACCGCTTCAGGAAGAAGTCGCCGGGCGACATTCGACCCTTGTCCACCGCCGCGCCATAGACGCGCATCAGCACATAGCCGCTGTCGATCAGGAAGAAGTTGGTCAGCAGGAAGCCGCCGCGTTCGAAGATTGGATTGATCAGGTGGGCGAGCGGCTCGGGACCGGCGGCCTGGAAATGATGCAGGATGATCAGAAAGGCCACGATGAAACGCAGCGCGTCCAGCCAGCCGCCGCGGGCGATCTGAACTGTCTCATTGCGGGTCGAAATCAGGGACCAGGGCATCGTCAGCGCCTCCTTTGATCCCTTCACCGCAAGCGTCGGGCCAGTTCGCCTGTCAGGCGAACGTCACGACAGCACCAGACGCATGAACTCCTCGCGGGTGCGGGGGTCGTCGCGGACGACGCCGATCAGGTGGCTGGTCGACAGGCTGGCGCCGGGCGCATTGACGCCACGCAAGGTCATGCAGCTGTGCTCGGCCTCGATGACCACGCCGACGCCGTGCGGCTTCAGGACGGTCTGGATGGCCTCGGCGATCTCGGAGGTCATCTTTTCCTGGATCTGAAGGCGGCGGGCGAAGCCGCGCACGACGCGAGCCAGTTTGGAGATGCCCACGACGCGGTCCGTCGGAAGATAGGCGACGTGCGCCTTGCCCACGACCGGCAGCATGTGGTGCTCGCAGAAGCTGACGAAGCGGATGTCCTTCAGCACGACCAACTGGTCGTAGCCGCCGGTCTCCTCGAAGGTCTTCTCCAGATAGGAGAGCGGATCGACCTCATAGCCCTGGAAAAGCTCGCGGTAGCTCTTGGCGACGCGGGCGGGGGTTTCCAGCAGACCTTCGCGGTCCGGGTTGTCGCCGGCCCATTCAATCAGGGTGCGGACGGCGGCTTCTGCGTCGGCCTGGGAGACTTTGGAGGCGGGGGCGTCGGTCATGGCGGCCTAGATAGCGGAGCGCTTGAGGGAAGGGGAGAGGGCGAGCCGTCCCATTACGAGGCGGACGCGCGTTCAGACGGTGGAGTCGGAAAAAGAGAGTCTAATTCGTCTAATTCGTCTGAAATCGAATGATCGGCGCTCCCCAAGTCCAAGGCGGGAAGTCGGCATCGAAGCGGCGCCGTTCAAGGCCGCACGCGAGATTTTTACATGGGTCAGGTCTAGACGAAGACGCGTCTGGTTAGCGGCCTGTTAACCATCCTGTCGGCATTTTCTGCCCAGTAGTTTGCGGGAGCAGCCGATGAACGGCGCGGAAGTTCTGGACGTCGGGCGCGACGCCATCTGGCTGACGATCCAGCTGTGCCTGCCGGTGCTGCTGGTCGGACTGGTCGTCGGCGTGGTGATCGGCCTGTTTCAGGCCCTGACGCAGATCCAGGAACAGACGTTGATCTATGCGCCCAAGATCATCGCCATCTTCGTCAGCCTGATCCTGTTCCTGCCGCTGATGGGCGCCCTGTTGGGCGGCTTCATGCGCCAGATCGCGGCCCGCATCGCGGGGATGTAGTGGACGCTTATGCGACCGCTGATCAGGTCTGGGCCGGGGGGCTGATCTTCGCCCGGATCGCGGCGATCCTGATGCTGATCCCCGGCTTCGGCGAGGCCTATGTGCCCCCGCGCGTGCGACTGTCGCTGGCCCTGGTCATCAGTCTGGCGCTGTGGCCGGTGGTGCGCGGTTCGCTGCCGGGCCTGCCGGACAGCATGGGGCTGATGGTCGGGTGGATCATCCGCGAGGTGGTCGTGGGCCTGATGATCGGCCTTTTGCTACGCATGTTCATGAGCGCCCTGGCGACAGCGGGCGAGATCGTGTCGTTGCAGACGACGCTCAGCTTCGCCCAGACCGCCAATCCGATGCAGGCTCAGCCGGGTTCGACCATCGCCGCCTTTCTGGCCCTGCTGGGGGTGACGCTGCTGTTCGCCACCGACACCCACCACCTGTTCATCGCCGGCATGGTGGGCTCGTATCGGCTGATCTCGCCGGCCCAGCCGCTGATGATGGCCGACTTTACCCAGATGGCGGTGCGAACCCTGGGCGACAGCTTCCTGCTGGGCGTGCAGTTGTCGGCGCCGGTGCTGGTCTTCGCCTTGATCTTCAACGTGGCGTCCGGCCTGGTGGCGCGGGTCATGCCGTCGTTCCAGGTCTATTTCGCCGCCGCGCCCTTGAGCGTCATCCTGGGCCTGTCGATCTTCGCGCTGAGCCTGGGTGCGCTGGGCACCCTCTTCATCGACCGCTACCGCCGTCTGGCGGAGTATTTCGTGCTGGGAGGCCCTGGTGGCTGAAGGCGCGGATCCCGAGTCGAAAACCGAAGAGGCGACCCCGCGAAAGCTTGAGGACGCCCGAAAGAAGGGCGATGCGGCCAAGTCGCCCGACGTCGCCCAGGTGCTGTCGCTGGCGGGAGCGGCGGCGGTGATCCTGATGGGGGGAGGCTGGTTCGCCTCGTCCATCGCCGAACAGATGCTGCCCTTCATCGCCGCGCCGCACGAGATGCTGGGGGTGCTGAACTCGGGCGCCGGAAACCAGATCATGGGGCGCGCCGTCTGGGCCGTGGCGCCCTTTTTGGGAGCCGTCATGCTGGCGACCATCCTGGGCGGAGTCGGGGGCAATGTCGCCCAGTCAGGCCTGATCTTCACCGCCGAAAAGCTGAAGCCCAAATGGTCGGCGGTCAGTCCGATGCAGGGGTTCAAACGCATCTTCGGCCCCGACGGCCTGGCGCAGTTCGTCAAGACCTTCTTGAAGCTGATCGCCGTGTGCGCCGTGTGCTGGATGGTGTTAAAGCCGCACTTGCGCGAGTTCGAGAACATGGCCTCGATCAGCCCGCTGGCGATCTTGCCGCTGGCGCGCGACATGGCGATCTCGCTGTTCGTGGCCTCGATTATCCTGCTGGGCGCCACGGCCGGGGCCGACTTCATCTGGCAGAAGATGCGCTTCGCCAAGCGGATGCGGATGACCAAGGAAGAGCTGAAGGAAGACTTCAAACAGTCCGAAGGCGACCCGCACATCAAGGCCAAGCTGAAGCAGATCCGCATGCAGCGCAGCCGCCAGCGGATGATGGCCAATGTGCCAAAGGCCACCGTCATCGTGACCAACCCGACCCACTATTCGGTCGCCCTGCGCTATGAGCCGGATCAGGGCGACGGGGCGCCGATCTGTGTGGCCAAGGGCGTCGACGCCCTGGCCCTGCGCATCCGCGAAGTGGCGACCGAGCACGGCGTGCCGATCGTCGAGAACGTGCCGCTGGCGCGCGCCCTGTACGCCACCGTCGAGGTGGACGAGGTCATTCCGCGCGAACATTTCGACGCCGCCGCCAAGATCATCGGCTTCGTCTTCCAGTCCCGCAAGCGCCGGTAAGGCGGCGTCAGGATTTGGGCGTATGATCGCAACACTGATTCGCGAGGCTGTATGACGTCCACCCGCCGCCCTTCGTTCGACCTGTTGTCCGGCGTGATGGCGTTCGGCGTCGTGGCGGCGATCGCGGCGCTGGCCTATCCGGCATTTCGCGCCAACCCGACTTCGGCGCCGGGGCTGGTGCTGATCCTGACCGTGGGCGCCATCGCCCTGATCGGTCTGTTCGGCTTCCGCCGGGCGGCGGACGCCAAGCCGAGCAGCGATGCGGCCATCGAGGTGCTGGACGCCATGGCCGAACCGGCGGCGCTGGTCTGGGATTCAGGACAGATCCTGGCCTTCAACGCCGCCTGGTCCGAGGCCAATGGAGCGACCGGCGCCCTGCCGCGCGGCAAGTCGGCCCGGGCGCTGTACATGGCCTTCGCCCAGGCGCGCAAAGGCGAGCCTGGCCGCGCCATCGTCATGATCGGACAGCGCGAGGTCGAGGTCGTCATCGGCCAGATCGGCGATGGAAAGACGGGCGAGGGCAAGTTCCTGATGCGCGCAGCGCCGGACGCCGTCCTGCCCATCGCCGCCGCGCCCGTTCACACGCCCGCCGCTGCGGCGACCGGCGAGGCGCGAGCCATGGCCGCCGGGGCGCCGTTCGGCTCGGCTGTCATCGCCGGCGACGATCTGTTTTCAGGCCGGGCTGAAGAGGCCAATCCGGCGCTGGCGGTCCTGACCGGACCGGGGGCGGCGCGCGATGCGGCCTTTGGGCATCTGTTCGATCCGGGCGGCATCGCCGAGGCTCGGCTGAAGCTGGCGGGCGGATCGTCGGGCCCTATCGAACTGGTCGCGCGGGCCTATCCCGACAAGATGCTGCATCTGTATGTGGCGCCCGAGGGCGACAAGCGGCGCATCTGGCTGTTCGACGTCTCGGGTCAGAAGTCGATGGAGCTTCAGCTCAACCAGGCGCAGAAGATGCAGGCCGTGGGCCAGCTGGCCGGGGGCGTTGCGCACGACTTCAACAATCTGCTGACGGCGATCCAGCTTCAGCTGTCGGGTCTGCTGGAACGGCACCCAGTGGGCGATCCGTCCTACGAGGGCCTGAACGAGATCCGCCAGACGGCCATTCGCGCGGCCGACCTGGTGCGCAAGCTGCTGGCCTTCTCGCGCAAGTCCACGGTGCGGCGCGAGCGGCTGGACCTGGGCGAACTGGTCGGCGAGTTCGCCATCCTGCTGCGGCGGCTGCTGCGCGAGGACGTCCGGCTGGAGACCGACTACGGACGCGACCTGCCGGTCGTGCTGGCCGACAAGTCTCAGCTGGAGACGGCGGTGATGAATCTGGCCGTCAACGCGCGCGACGCCATGCGCGGCGTGGTCGAGCCGGGCGCCGGCGTCGTCACCATCGCCACGCGCCGTCTGACGGGCGACGAGGCGCGAGCCCTGGGCTGGGTCGATGCGCCGACGGACGAGGTGGCCCTGATCGAGGTGTCGGACACCGGACCCGGCGTGCCGCCCGAACTGGCGGACAAGATCTTCGAACCCTTCTTCACCACCAAGGCGGTGAACGAGGGCACCGGCATGGGTTTGGCCACCGTCTATGGCATCGTGCAGCAGGCGGGCGGCCACATCACCGTCAGCAATATCGAAGGGGCTGGAGCCGCCTTCCGCATCTTCCTGCCGGCGGCGGGCGAGGCGGAGCTGGCCGAGGTTCAGCCGGTCGAGGTCAAGGCCAAGGCGCCGCGCGACCTGTCGGGCGCCGGCCGCATCTTGTTCGTCGAGGATGAGGACGCCGTGCGCGGCATCGCCGCCCGGCTGCTGCGCCAGCGCGGCTATGAGGTGATCGAGGCCGCCGACGGCGAGGAGGCCCTGCTGCTGGCCGAGGAACACGCCGGCCAGATCGACATGATGATCTCGGACGTCATCATGCCGGGGCTGGACGGGCCGTCCTTGCTGAAGAAGGCGCGCAAATATCTGGGCGACGCGCCGGTCATGTTCATCTCGGGCTATGCCGAGAGCGATTTCTCGGACCTGCTGCAGGACGAGACGGGTGTGTCCTTCCTGCCCAAGCCGCTGGACATCAAGACCCTGGCCGAACGGGTGAAGCAGGAGCTGCACGCGGGCTGACCGCCCGCATGAAGGGCGGGGGTCAGGCCGCGCGGCGAAGCGCGGACGGCGCCTTGACATAAAGGCCCCGGCGGCCGTTCACGGCGCGGAAGGCGACCGTCTCGCCTTCCAGACTTTCGTCCACGCCCAGAAGCAGGCACCCGTCATCGACCAGGCGGCGCTCCAGCCCGTCGAGAAGACGCGCCCGGCGCGATGGGTCCATATCCGTCATGACATTGCGGCAGAAGATGACGTCGAAACGGGCGTCATCGGTCGGTTCGTCCAGCAGGTTGGCGCGACCGAAATGCACGGCGTCGGCCAGTTCGGCCTTGACGATCCACTGGTCTTCACGCGGTTCGAACCAGCGCAGCATGGTCTTGGCCGTAAGCCCGCGCTGGATCTCGAAGCCGGTGTAGAGGCCCGAGCGCGCCTTTTCGATCGCGCGCTGCGACAGGTCGGTGGCGACCAGATCGACATCGACGCCGATCTCCCTGGCCGCCATGGCGATGGACCAGGCCTCCTGGCCGGTCGAACAGCCGGCCGACCAGATCTTGATCCGCCCGTCGGGCCGCGCCTTGGACAGGGCCGGCAGCAGTTCGGTTTCGAGAATGCGGAAAGGGATGCGGTCGCGACGGAACCAGGTCTCGGCGTTCAGCAGGGCCTCAATCACCGACCAGGCCAGCGAGGCGACCGGATTGACCCACAGGTTCGACAGCAAGGCCTCGACATTGGCGTAGCCCTCGCGCCGCGCGATCGGCCCCAGCCGGTGTTCGGCCAGGTGGATGCGATCCCGCGACAGCCGATAGCCGGCGCGGGTGGCGAGAAGGGACTGCAGCTTGTCGAAGTCCTCAGGCGTCATGCGGCGATCGCTCCGACCTCCGTCAGCTTGGACTGCAGGATTTCTCCGTCGAACGGCTTCATCACATAGTCGTCGGCGCCGGCGGCCAGGGCTTCGGCGATCCGCTCGGGGCGGGTCTCGATCGTGCAGAACAGCACCTTGGGTTGCTTGCCGCCCGGCATGGCGCGCAGGCGACGCAGGAAGGTGATGCCGTCCATCACGGGCATGTTCCAGTCCACCAGCAGGACGTCGGGCATGGCGCCGGTGCAATAGGCCAGGGCCTCGGAACCGTCCGCCGCCTCATCGACCTCATAGCCCAGGCCCTCGACGATGCGGCGCGCAACCTTGCGGATGATGCGGCTGTCGTCGACGATCAGGCAGGTTCGGAAGTCCAAGGTCGATCCCTCAATGACACGACGGCTTTCGCCCGTGGCGCATGGACTGTTTTTATCTCAAACGCCAGTTAATGAGTCGTTTGGAAACGCCTCACGCAGGCATTCGCGCGACCAGTGCGACCTTTCCGTCTTCAACCTTGACGCGTAGAGCGCCGCCGGCCTCGTTCACGGTCAGCCACAACCAGTAGGGCTGGATCCACTGGCCGGCCAGGCCCTCGACCAGGCGTTCGCCGGCCAGACCCGTGACGACCTCGGGCTTCAGCCGGGCGCGGGTGCCCTCGGCGAAGCCTTCCAGATAGAGCAGGCCGCTTTCCAGGCGCGACTGAATGGTTGCGACGCCGCCCATCGGCAGGGCGCCGACGGTCAGATAGGCGAGGTTGGTCAGGGCGCGGGCCTGGGGCTTGGTGAACTCGCCGTCGGCGATGCGCCAGTCGAGCGAGGCGCGGCCGCCCTGGACCATGCCGGACACCAGGCCTTCGATCTCGCGGGCGGTGAACTTCTCGCTGGTGGTAGCGGCGCCGAAGGCGACGCGGGCGAAGTGAACCAGGGCGACCATCTTCCTGGCGCTCTGCTCGATCAGGGCCAGGGCGTCGTCGCGCATGTCCTGAGCTGTCGGGTCCTGCATCAGGTCGAGGCCCGAGACGATGGCGCCCGACGGACTAATGAAGTCATGGCACAGCTTGGCCGCGATATAGGTCGCCAGCTCGGTCCCATCGACCGGAAGGTCCAGCGGAGCGGCGTCTGTGTCGTGGGGGGAGGTCATGATGTCTGGCGCGCTCAGGTCACAGTTCGTGTCGCGCGCGAAGTTGGAGTGATTTGCCGGTTCATGGAACCGCCCGGATGGTCTATCGACCCGCCAATGACGACCTCTTTGACACCTGCTCTTGAGCGCGATCTGACGTCCGGCGCGCTGTCCCTGGCCATCGCCGAGATCGCAGAGGAGGCTGCGCGGCTGATCCTGCCCTATTGGCGCGCAGGCACGGCGGTCGAGACCAAGTCCGACGACAGCCCGGTGACGCAGGCGGACCGGGCGGCCGAGGCCCTGATCCTGAAACGGCTGGCGGCCCTGTATCCGGGCGTGCAGACGGTGGCGGAGGAGGCCGTGTCGGCCGACGGCGCGCCCGAGGCGGCCGAGGACTGGTTCTGGCTGATCGATCCGCTGGACGGCACGCGCGGTTTCGTGCGCGGCGGCGAGGCCTTCACCGTCAATATCGCCCTGATCCATGACGGCTATCCGGTCGCGGGCGTGGTGACCGCGCCGGCGACGGCGACGACCTGGCGCACCGACAAGCCCGAGGGCGGCGCCTTCCGGCGTCAGTTCGGCGCCCTTCAGGCCGGCGAGGCCCATGCGGGCGAGGACTGGCGTCCGATCCGGGTGCGCGACCGGCCGCAGGAAGGCATGGCCCTGCTGAGCCACAGCGTCACCGACGAGGAAGCGACGCGTCTGGCCGCCCGTCACGGCTGCTCGCGTTGGCAGGGGACGGATTCGTCGCTGAAGTTCTGCCTGATCGCCGAGGGGCGGTTCGATGCCTATCCGCGCACAGGCCCGACCTCGGAATGGGACACCGCAGCAGGCCAGGCGGTGCTGGAAGCCGCCGGCGGGCGGGTTCTGGCCGATGACGGGCAGCGGATGGCCTATGGCAAGACGCGGTTCCTGAACGGCGCCTTCGTCGCCATGGGCGGCTGAGGTCTAGGGCCTCAGAAGCGCCTCGGCGCGGTCGGCGAGGGCGTCGACGCCCATTTCCCGCGCCGTCATCGCCGCCTCGCCCAGGATCAGCCCCAGATCGGTCGGGACGACGCCGCCCAGCCGATGCCGCGCCAACATGATCTCGGCCATGCCGATCTGATCGGCGGCCCAGTCGAGCGGCGTCGCCGTCGCCATGCGCGCCCGCAACCGGGTCTCCAGCGTCATCAGGGCGGTCAGGTTCTTGACCGCCTCTGCCAAGGCCGCCTCACGCGTGATGCGCCGCTCGCGCGCCAGGGCGCCGATGATCAGTTCGCCGCCCTGCGTCAGGGCTTCCGCCTGGGTCAGCAGCATCAGCGGCTGGGCGTCGTCGCCGACACGCAGCACCTGGATCGCTGCCCAGTCCAGCGGGCTGTGATCCGGCGTGAACTGATCGGCGGCGGCGTCGAACATGATCCGCCCCTGGTTGCGGGCCTCGTCATGCCCCGCAATGGCGGCCAGGGCCGACAGGCCGGCGCCGCACAGAGCGAGGGCGCGGGCGCGGGTCAGGGGGCGATGGTCAGGGGATGCGGCCTCGACCAGGGCGCCCAGGTCGCGGCCGGCCTGATCCAGAAGATGCACGTCGCGCTGCACCACGCCCATTTCCAGCGACAGGGCCGCGCGATCCATCCGCAGATCCATGTCCTCGGCGTCGTCTCTGTGCACCGCCTCATCCATCAAGACAGCCGCCTGATGAAGGCGGGCGATGTCGCCGCTCAGCCGGGCCGTGCGGATCGTCAGCCGGGCGTGAAGCGCGGCCATGCCGACGGCGATACGTCGGCTGCGCGGCTGCCCGACCGCCGCAACGGTCGTCGCAGCGCGATCCAGACGCGCGGGATCGCCGCACAGATCAAAGCGCAGCATCAGCACCGCAGCCTTGGCCATGGCGGCCCGCGCGATCTGATCCTCGCCCACGGCTGAACGCGCCAGGCTGTCGGCGCAGCGTTCGGCCCGGTCCAGACTGTCGGCGGCGCCGGTGCGTCGGGCGTGTTCGCGCCACAGGGCGCAGGCGCGGTTCTCGGTCTCGAAGGGACGCGCGCAGGAGACGCGTCCGGCGTCCGTGGCCTCGCGTCGCGCCTCGGCGCGCAGCAGATCCGCGCCGATCAATTCGACCCAGCCCAGGTCTTCGCTCTCTCGCGCCTGGGCGAAGAGTTTTCGAAGATCACGGCCGAATTCGAACATGCTGGACCTCGGTTATCCCGCTTCGGGACGCAGACTGCGTCACTTGCGGCGTCCAATGCAAACGCAGCGCCGGGAATGCGGTTCGGCTTGGCCTTAAGCCGGCGACCTAGTCGAGTTTCGGCGTCTTCTGCTGGCAGCGTTGCAGATTGGCGCGGGCCTCGGGCGCCTCGGCGTTGAGCTGACGCACCGCGGTGATGCGCGCGCGGGTCTGATCGGCCTCAGCGGCCGGCGCAGCCTTACCCGCCGCCGTTGCGGCCTGCATGGCCGCCAGGGACCAGTAGAGCGCGGCGTCATACAGCCGACGCCCCTGAGCGCTCTCGCCGCCTTCAAGCTCCGACGCGGCCTGGGTCAGGCCTGCACAGCGCACCGCCTCCTCATACGAAACCAGCCCCACGGAAGGGGCGGCCTGCAGCATTAAGGCGGTGCTGGCTAGGGCGAGAAGCGTCGACATGACCTGAGAATGGCTCAGCCGCGTGACCAAAGGAAGTCGTTTGCGGCGCCCGGCCTTAGCCGCGCTCCTTCGTCTTGGTGAAGGCGATCTTGGGGAAGCGTTCGCCGACATAGCCGGTCTCCCAGCTCGACTTGGCCAAGAAGACCGGGGCCTGGTCGATGTCGCGCGCCATCTGGGGGCGGTATTTGCCGCTGAAGTCCTCGACGTCCGCGTCGGAACCCTCCGAGCCTGGAGCGATCCAGCGCGCTTCGGCGTAGGGTGAGGGTTCGAAGACGACGTCCAGGCCGTACTCCTCGCCCAGGCGGTCGGCCATGACCTCAAACTGCAGCTGGCCCACGGCGCCGACGATGAAGTCCGAGCCGATTTCGGGACGGAACAGCTGGGTCACGCCTTCCTCGGCCAGACCTTCCAGAGCCTTCTTGAGGTGTTTGGCCTTCAGCGGATCCTTCACGCGAACCCGTTGCAGGATTTCCGGAGCAAAGTTCGGCAGGCCGGCGAAACGGACCACGCCGCTCTCCGACAGGCTGTCGCCGACGCGCAGCACGCCGTGGTTCGGAATGCCGATCACGTCGCCGGCGAAGGCGTCGTCGGCCAGTTCCCGATCCGAGGCGAAGAACATGATGGGCGCATTGACCGACAGGGACTTGCCGGTGTTCTGCACCTTCAGCTTCATGCCGCGCTTGAAGGCGCCCGACGCCATACGGAACATGGCGATCCGGTCGCGGTGATTGGGGTCCATGTTCGCCTGGACCTTGAACACGAAGCCGGTGACCTCGTTGGATCCCGGCTCGACCTCGGTTTCGACAGGGACGGGGGCGTTGCGGGTCTCGGGCGGCGATTCCTTCTTGGCCTTCATGACCTTGGGCGCGGGCGCCCAGTCGCCGATGGCCTTCAGCAGTTCGTCGATGCCGAAGTGGCGCAGGGCCGATCCCCACAGCACCGGGGTCATGTGACCTTCAAGGAAGGCCTGGCGGTCAAAGGCCGGATAGCCGCCCTCGACCAGTTCGACGGCCTCGGCGAGATTGTCCTGCTCGCCCGCCTCGAAATACCGGGCCGCCTGGTCCAGCGGCAGGGCGGGGGGGTGTTCGGGGTCCTCGGCCGACCCGGCGGCCTTGCGGGTATAGGGCTGGAATCGGCCGGTTCCGACCTCGACCATGCCGCGCAGGCGATTGCCGCTCTCGGCCGGCCACCAGATCGGGGCGGGGTCCAGCTGAAGGCGTGACGCGATGTCGTCCAGCAGGGCCATCGGGTCCTGGGCCTCGCGGTCCAGCTTGTTGATGAAGGTGATGATCGGGATGTCGCGCAGGCGGCAGACCTCGAACAGCTTCAGCGTCTGCGGCTCGATGCCCTTGGCGGCGTCCAGCACCATGATGGCGCAGTCGGCGGCGGTCAGGGTGCGATAGGTGTCCTCGGAGAAGTCCTCGTGCCCGGGCGTATCGAGCAGGTTGAACATCTTGCCGTCGTGCTCGAAGGTCATGACCGAGGCCGAGACCGAGATGCCCCGCTCCTTCTCGATCTTCATCCAGTCCGAACGGGTGCGCCGGTTCTCGCCGCGCGCCCGCACGGCGCCGGCCGCACGAATGGCGCCGCCGGCCAAGAGGATGTGCTCGGTCAGGGTCGTCTTGCCCGCATCCGGGTGAGCGATGATGGCGAAGGTGCGACGGCGGGCCGCTTCTTCAGGCAGGGTTAGTGAGGACATGGCGCGCGACTAGCGCGGACACGCCTCAAAGTCACGGGATTGCACCGGATGAAATAACCCCTCGCCACGAAGGGCTATCGGAGTCATGCTCGGGTCTGGAGGAGACGATCAGGCCGTCAGAGTCCGACGCTCCCCTCCCGGATCGATCCGGGATCATAGGGAAAGGACAAGGACGATGGCTGTCATCCATCCTCAAGACCGTATCGCCCATGCGCCGCGTGAGCGGGCGCCGCTGCATCCGGCGGTGGGGCTGGTCGTCGGTTTCGGCTTCATCGTAGCCGTGGCGACGCTGGTCCATGTGGTGTTCAACGCCGTCCTCTGACGGCGTTTCAGGTCGCGATCAGGCGGCCAGGCGGTTCCAGACGGCGCGGTCCGCAGAGACGGCGTCGAGGCGACGGCCCTTGGCCTGAAGCTGGCGCATCACCTGTTCGGGCAGGGTGCAGAAGCGCGGCTCGACCAGATCCGGATTGCAGGCGGCGGCCGGCGCCGCGAACAGGGCGGCGTTCACGTCCGGGCTGCGCTCGGCGATCAGCCAGGCCAGGCGACGGGCGCGTTCGGGATCGTTGCGGTGAAGCAGCGGGTCCTCGGCGAACAGTTCGCAACCCAGTTCCAGCAGATAGTCCAGACCCAGCTTCTCGAACCGGCGCGCGTCGGCGGGCGTGACCGGGCAGGCCTCGTCCAGGTCGAACACGACATCGTTCAGAAGAAACAGCATGGGCGAGACGCTCGACTGACCGGACGCGAGTTCGTCCGTAAGCTCACAATAGGCGCCGTCGCTTGCAGTCCCGTTCACGGACGCGGTTAAGCGTTTGTGACCAGCCGGCTGTCGCCGTGGACGAAAAGCGACGGCGATGACGCGACGTGACCCTTGCGCCAGTGTGCGGCCTCGGCTTACCTGATCACGCATTGTTACAGGCCGGCGTCGCGCCGGAGAGAGGCCGTCATGACGACCCATGAAGATCGCGCCGGGCTGAAGGTCGCGGGCGAACTGATCGCCCTGATCGAGCAGGATGTACTGCCAGGGCTGGGGCTTGATGCGACGGCCTTCTGGAGCGGGGCGGCGGCGATCTTCGAGCGGTTCGTGCCCGAGAACCGTGCGCTGCTGGCGCGACGCGACGCCTTGCAGGCCCAGATTGACGACTGGCATCGGGCGCGGCGGGGCCAGCCGTATGATGTGGCGGCGTCGCAGGCCTTCCTGAAAGAGATCGGCTATCTGGTCGAGGAGCCGGCGCCGTTCACGATCGGGACCGAAGGCGTGGACGCCGAGATCGCGCGCATGGCCGGCCCGCAGCTGGTCGTGCCAGTGCTGAACGCCCGCTTCCTGCTGAACGCCGCCAATGCGCGGTGGGGCAGCCTGTATGATGCGTTTTACGGCACCGATGCGTTGGGCGACCTGCCGGCCGGCGGCGGCTATGACGCAGCGCGCGGCGCGCGGGTCGTCGCGCGGGCCAAGGCTTTTTTGGACGAGGCGGCGCCCCTGGCGGAGGGTTCGCATACGGATGTCGCCGGCTGGTCGGTAATTGATGGCGCACTGTCGCCCGCGTTGAGGGATGCAGGACAGTTCGTCGGTTTTACCGGCGAGACGACGGCGCCGTCTTCGATCCTGCTGGTCAACAACGGACTGCACATCGAACTGGTGATCGACCGCAGCCACCCGGTGGGGCGCAGCGATGCGGCGGGGCTGGCGGACGTGGTGCTGGAATCGGCCCTGTCGACCATCGTCGATCTGGAGGATTCCGTCGCGGCCGTCGATGCGGCGGACAAGGCCGAGGCCTATCGCAACTGGCTGGGTCTGATGCGCGGCGATCTGTCGGCGACGTTCAAGAAGGGCGGCGAGACCCTGACCCGCGCACTGGAACCGGATCGCCAGTGGACGGCGCCGGACGGGTCGTCGGTGATCCTGAAGGGGCGCAGCCTGCTGTTCGTGCGTAACGTGGGGCATCTGATGACGACCCCGGCCATCCGTCTGTCTGACGGGTCGGAGGCGCCGGAGGGGATCATGGACGCCATCGTGACCAGCCTGATCGCCCTGTATGACATCAAGGGTCTGGGCGGGTTCGGCAACAGCGCGACGGGCTCTGTCTATATCGTCAAACCCAAGATGCATGGGCCGGACGAGGCCGCCTTCACGGACCGGCTGTTCGATGCGGTCGAGGATTTGCTGGCCCTGCCGCGCCATGCGATCAAGGTCGGGGTGATGGACGAGGAACGGCGGACCTCAGCCAATCTGGCGGCCTGCATCCAGGCGGTGAGGGACCGGATCGTCTTCATCAACACCGGCTTTTTGGACCGCACCGGCGACGAGATACACACGGCCATGCAGGCCGGGCCGGTGGTGCGAAAGGCCGACATCAAGTCCAGCGCCTGGATCGCGGCCTATGAGGCGAGAAACGTCGCCATCGGCCTGAAATGCGGCCTGTCCGGCAAGGCCCAGATCGGCAAGGGGATGTGGGCGGCGCCGGACCGGATGGCGGACATGCTGGAGCAGAAGATCGGCCACCCGAAGACGGGCGCGAACACCGCCTGGACCCCCTCGCCGACCGCGGCGACCCTGCATGCGCTTCACTATCATGCGGTCGATGTGTTCGCGGTTCAGAAGGAGATGGCCGGGCGCGAGACGCCGGGGCTGGAGGCTTTGCTGACCCCGCCGCTGGCGAATGGCGTCAACTGGTCAGAGGACGAGGTGGCGGCCGAGCTGGACAACAACGCCCAGGGCATCCTCGGCTATGTCGTGCGCTGGATCGATCAGGGGGTGGGGTGTTCCAAGGTGCCGGACATCCACGACATCGGCCTGATGGAGGACCGTGCGACCCTGCGGATCAGTTCGCAGCATATCGCCAACTGGCTGCTGCACGGGGTCTGTACGGCCGATCAGGTCGATGCGGCGTTCCAGCGCATGGCGGCCAAGGTCGATGGTCAGAATGCGGGCGATCCGCTGTATCGGCCGATGGCGGCGGACCTAGATAACAGTTTGGCCTATCAGGCGGCGCGGGCGCTGGTGTTCGAAGGCGTCGAGCAGCCGAACGGCTATACCGAGCCGTTGCTGCATGCCTGGCGGTTGAAGGCGAAGGCGGCTCAGTCCGCTTGACGGGCTTTGGGTGAAGCGGGCGGTTCCGGCAGCTCGGCCTCGTCGTCGGCCATGACGTCGTCGGCGGCGTCGTTGGCGGTTCGGGCAGGGCTTTGCGGGCCGGTCGGTCGCGGCGATGCGCCGACGCCGTAGCCGAGGCGCTTCAAAGCCTCCTCGCCGTCCAAGCCGAAGGCGGTGCGCAGGCGAAGATCGGTCTGGGGCACCGGCACCTCGACGCCCGCCGCATCCAGGGCGTCGGCGATCAGCCAGGTGTAGGCGGCGTGCATGGCCGCTGGGCGTTTGACGGCGTCGCGCGTCGGCCAGACCACCAGTTCGAACGACAGGCCGCGATCGCCGAAAGCCACCAGCCAGACCTGGCTCTTGCGGGCCTCCGTCTCCGGCAGGGTGAAGGGGCTGGCGCGGGCGGCGGCCAGAACCGCATCGCGCACCTGTCCCCGGTCCGAGCCATAGGCGACGGTGAAGGGCACATGAATGCGGCGGGTGTCGCCCTTCATGGTCCAGTTGGTGACGGGCTGTTCGATGAAGCGCGAGTTGGGCACCAGGACATTGACGTTGTCATTGGTGCGGACACGGGTGGCGCGCGGGCCGATCTCCATGATGGCGCCACGGATGCCGATGTCCTCGATCTCGATATAGTCGCCGACCGACACCATCCGGTCGAAGATCAGGAACAGGCCGGAGACGAACTCCTTGACCACCCCCTGCAGCCCGAGACCCACGCCGATGCCCAGCGCGCCGGCGAAGACGGTCAGGGACGACAGGTTCAGCCCGGCCGCCGACAGGGCTGACATGATGCCCACGACGATGATGCCGTAGCCGGCCAGGCGCTCCAGCAGATAGATCGCCTGACGGCTGCGGTCCGAGCGCTCGCGCACCCGGCGCAGCGACCGCGTCACCAGCCAGTGGGCGGCGAAGGCGATCAGGAGGATCACGCCCGCGCTGACCAGACCGCCCAGCGTCAGATTGATCCCGGCGATGCGGGCGATCTGCGACTGCTCGATGGTGTCGAGGCCCAGCTTCTGGATCGGATTGGTCATCGCATTCTAGAGCGTCCGGCGAACGGTCAAGGTTCCGAACCTAGATGGCGAAGTCCTCGGTCGAGAAGCGCCCATCCAGCCAAGCGACGATGCGCTCGGCGGCGTCCTCGGGCGACATGGTGGTGGTGTCCACGACGATCTCGGGGTGTTCGGGCGCTTCATAGGGGCTGTCGATGCCGGTGAAGTTTTTGAGCTCTCCCGCGCGGGCCTTCTTGTACAGGCCCTTGACGTCGCGGGCTTCAGCGACCGCCAGCGGCGTGTCGACGTGGACCTCGACGAACTCGCCCTCGCCCAGCAGGTCACGGGCCAGGCGTCGTTCGGCGCGGAAGGGCGAGATAAAGCTGACCAGGACGATCAGGCCGGCGTCCACCATCAGTTTCGACACCTCGGCGACGCGGCGGATGTTCTCGACCCGGTCCTCCTCCGTAAAGCCCAGGTCGCGGTTCAGGCCGTGGCGGACATTGTCGCCGTCCAGCAGATAGGTGTGGCGACCGTCGGCGTGCAGCCGCTTTTCCACCAGATCGGCGATGGTCGACTTGCCGGCGCCGGACAGGCCGGTCAGCCAGACGACGCGGCCCGTCTGGTTCTTGATCGTGGCGCGCGCGTCCTTGTCGACCGACAAAGCCTGCCAATGGATGTTGTGGGCGCGGCGCAGGGCGAAGTGCAGCAAACCCGCCCCGACCGTGCGGTTCGAGATCCGGTCGATCAGGATGAAGCCGCCCAGATCCTTGTTCTGGGCATAGGGGGCGAAGGCGACGGGGGCGTCCAGCGACAGGTTGCAGACGCCGATCTCGTTCAACTCCAGCCGCTTGGCGGGCTGCTGCTCCAGGGTGTTGACGTTCACCTTGTGCTTGGGCTCGGTGATGGTGGCGCCCACCAGCTTGGCGCCGATCTTGAGCAGGTAAGGCCGGCCCGGCAGCAGCGGCTCGTCGTCCATCCAGACCACGGTGGCCTCGAACTGGTCGGCCGCCTCGGGCGGGGCGTTGGCGCTGGCCAGGACGTCGCCGCGCGAGACATCGATCTCGTCGTCCAGGGTCAGGGTGATCGACTGACCAGCGACGGCCTGATCCAGGTCGCCGTCGGCGGTGACGATGCGGGCGACGGTCGAGATCTTGCCGGACGGCAGGACGCGCACCGAATCGCCGGGGCGCACGATCCCGGCGGCGATCTGGCCGGAGAAGCCGCGGAAGTCGAGGTTGGGCCGGTTGACCCACTGCACCGGCAGGCGGAAGGGGTCAGCCTGAAGAGCGTCGCCGACCTCCAGCGCTTCCAGCAGGCTCATCAGCGGCGGGCCGGCGTACCACGGCGAATGAGCGCTGGGTTCGGTGATGTTGTCGCCGCGCAGGGCCGACATCGGAATGGCGTCGAACGTCTTCAGCCCGATCTGACCGGCGAAGACGCGGAAGTCGGCGACGATGGAGTCGAACACAGCCTGGGACCAGCCCATGAGGTCCATCTTGTTCACCGCCAGGATGACGTGGCGGATGCCCAGCAGGCTGACCAGATAGGCGTGGCGGCGGGTCTGGGTCAGCACACCGCGCCGGGCGTCGATCAGGATGACGGCGGCGTCGGCGGTCGAGGCGCCGGTGACCATGTTGCGGGTATACTGTTCGTGGCCGGGCGTGTCGGCGACGATGAACTTCCGCTTTTCGGTCGAGAAGAAGCGATAGGCCACGTCGATGGTGATGCCCTGTTCGCGCTCGGCGGCCAGGCCGTCGACAAGCAGGGCGAAGTCGATGTCGCCGCCCTGGGTGCCGACGCGGCGACTGTCCGCCTCCAGCGCCGCCATCTGATCCTCGAAGATCATCTTGGAGTCGTAGAGCAGGCGGCCGATCAGGGTGGACTTGCCGTCGTCTACGCTGCCGCAGGTGATGAAGCGCAGCAGGCTCTTGTGCTGGTGGGCGTCCAGATAGGCGTCGATGTCGCGCGCAATCAGGTCGGACTGGTGAGCCATCAGAAATAGCCCTCCTGCTTCTTCTTCTCCATCGAGGCGGATTGGTCGTGGTCGATCACCCGGCCCTGGCGCTCGGATGTGGTGGTCAGAAGCATTTCCTGAATGACCTCGGCCAGGGTCGCGGCCGTACTCTCGACCGCCCCGGTCAGGGGGTAGCAGCCCAGGGTGCGGAAACGGACGGACTTCATCTGCGGCGTCTCGCCGGGGCGCAGCCGGAACCGGTCGTCATCGACCATGATCAGGGCGCCGTCCCGCTCCACCACCGGCCGGTCGGCGGCCAGATACAGCGGCACGATGGGGATCCGCTCCAGGTGGACGTATTGCCAGACGTCCAGCTCGGTCCAGTTTGAGATCGGGAAGACGCGAATGCTCTCACCGGGCTTTTTGCGCGTGTTGTAGAGCCGCCAGAGTTCAGGCCGCTGGTTCTTGGGGTCCCAACGGTGTTCGGCCGTGCGGAAGGAGAAGATGCGTTCCTTGGCGCGCGACTTCTCCTCGTCGCGACGGGCGCCGCCGAAGGCCGCGTCAAAGCCGTAATGGTTCAGGGCCTGTTTCAGACCTTCGGTCTTCCACAGGTCCGTATGCAGGGCCGAGCCGTGATCGAAGGGGTTGATGCCGCGTGCGACGGCGTCGGGGTTCTGGTGGACCAGCAGTTCGACGCCCAGATCGGCGGCGGCCTGTTCGCGCATCGCGTACATGGCGCGGAACTTCCACGTCGTGTCGACATGCAGAAGCGGGAAGGGCGGTCTGGACGGATAGAAGGCCTTCTTCGCCAGATGCAGCATGACGGCTGAATCCTTGCCGATCGAATACAGCATGACCGGACGCTCGGCCTCGGCCGCCACCTCGCGCAGGATGTGGATGCTCTCGGCCTCCAGGCGCTGAAGGTGCGTCAAGCGTGGCGCGGACACCCCGGCAAGTTTTCTAGTCAAGGTGGCGGTGGTCACCGGCGCGTCTCCGTCGAACGCCATGTGACAACGCCAATGCGCGCCAGGGGACAAGCGAGGGTTCCTGTTCCCCGCTAGGAGATTTCCGGCCCGCAGCGTCCGATTTCGTCGTCGGAGCGTAACGGAACCAGGGTCGCTGAAAGCGGCTTATGGCATCAAAACGGAAACGCCCATGTCCAGCTTGAAATACTTCGCCGCATCCGCCGCCGCCGCGATCGCGCTGGCGGGATGCGTGACCGCACCGTCGCCTTCCGAATATCGCGCGCCCCAGCCGGCCAAGCCGGTGGATGTGCAGCGTCTGTGGTCCGGGCGCTGGCACGAGATCGCGCGTCTGCCGGATCGGCTGACCGACGGCTGCGTCGCCGGCGCGTCGATCTATACGCCGGGCGAGGGCACGCGGGTCGATGTGCGCGACACCTGTCAGGTCGGCACGCCGGACGGCAAGGAAAAGGCCATCGGCGGACGGGGTGAAATCCTCGATCCGGGCAACAACGCCAAGCTGAGGGTTAAGTATCTGGCCGGGTTCGTGACCTGGGATTATTGGGTGCTGGATCGGGCGGACGACTACAGCTGGTTCATCTCGGCCGATCCGACCTTCAATCGCCTGTTCATCTACACGCGTGAACTGCCCAGCGAGCAGCAGGTGCGCACCTTGACCGAACGAGCGCGGGCCCTCGGATACGACGTCAGCCGTCTGGAGTTCCCGGCCCAACCGGCGCGGTAAGGATCAAAGGCCATGCGCTCGTCACGGACGGTCTTGTTCGCCTCGACACTGCTCGCGACGGTGATCGGTTTGGGAGCCTGCGCAGCCGGGACAGCCTTGCCCGTCGCGGCGGGGTTTGGTCCGGACCCGCAACTGCCAGAGCCGCGTCAGGGCTTGCTGCCCACCGTCAATATCGCCCCGGCGTCGAGCTGGCCCGAAGGCGCGACGCCGGTCGCGGCGGCGGGTTTGCGCGTACAGGCGTTCGCGACAGGCCTGGATCACCCGCGCTGGCTCTATCGCCTGCCCAACGGCGATATTCTTATCGCGGAGTCGAATGCGCCGCCCAAGCCCGAAGACAAGAAGGGCGGTCTGCGGGGCTGGGTGATGGGCAAGGTCATGGCCAAGGCCGGCGCCGGTGTCCCGAGCCCCAACAAGATCGTCCTGCTGCGGGACGCGGACGGCGACGGCGTAGCGGAGACCAAGAGCGATTTCCTGACCGGACTGAACTCGCCGTTCGGCATGGCTCTGGTCGGCGACCGGCTGTACGTCGCCAACGCCGATGCGGTGGTGGCCTTTCCATATCGGAGCGGCCAGACGCGCATCGACGCTGCGGCCACGAAGATCACGGACCTGCCTGCCGGCCGCAATCATCACTGGACCAAGAGCCTGGTCGCCAGCCCGGACGGCCGGCGGCTTTATGTCGGGGTCGGATCCAACTCCAACGTCGGCGAAAACGGCCTGGACGAGGAAGTCGACCGCGCCGCCATCCTGGAGATCGATCCCGCGACGGGCGCACGGCGGGTCTATGCCTCGGGCCTGCGCAATCCGGTCGGCATGGACTGGAACCCGCAGACCGGCCAGCTGTGGGTCGCGGTCAACGAGCGTGATGAAATCGGCGACGATCTGGTGCCCGACTATATGACCTCGGTGACGCCGGGCGCCTTCTACGGCTGGCCGTGGAGCTATTACGGCCAGACTGTCGATACGCGCCCACCCGCCAATCCGGCGATGGTCGCGCGCGCGATCCGGCCGGATTACGCCCTGGGCGCGCACACGGCGTCGCTGGGGCTGACATTCGGACAAGGCGCGAACCTGTTGCCGCCAGCCTTGCGCTCTGGCGTTTTCGTCGGTCAGCACGGATCGTGGAATCGCAGCGTGCGCAGCGGCTACAAGGTGATCTTCGTGCCGTTCGTCGATGGACGTCCCGCCGGGCCGCCGCAGGATGTTCTGACCGGATTTCTGAACGCCCGGGGTCAGGCGCAAGGCCGGCCCGTCGGGGTGCAGATCGACCGAGAAGGCGCCCTGCTGGTCGCCGATGATGTGGGCAATGTCATCTGGCGCGTCAGCGGCGCCTGAACCTCGATCATAGAAAAAGCCCCGGCCGAAACCGGGGCTTTCCATTATTCTGCTGAGATCAGTTCAGCGGCTGGACCGTGATCGCCGGCGCGGCGGGCGTGGTCACGACCGGAGCCGGGGTCGAAGCTGGGGGCGCGGTGTTTAACTGGCTGGTGCTCGACGTCGAGGCGGCTGGCGCGGTGTAAGGTTGCGGACCCGAAGGCGTAGCCGGCGTCTCAACACGGGCAGCGGCAGGCCGTTCAACGGCCGGCGCAGCGCGACGAGCCACGGGTTCGGCGCGGCGAGCGACCGGCGCAGGCGCGGCGGCGGGCGTCGGAGCCGCAGTCGGCGTAGCCTCGGCCGGAGCGGGCGTGACCGGCGCCTGGGCGGCCGTCATCGCGGCGGGCGCGGTCTGCATGGCCGGTGCGGCCGTCTCGGCGGGCTGGGCCGGAGCGGCCTGTTCGCCGCCCATCATCATGGCGACGCCGCTGCCCAGCAGCACCACCGCGCCGATCGGGGCCAGGATCATCCAAGTCTTCACCGACTTCTTGGACTTGGTCGTGCGAGCGTAACGCGGGACGAAGGTCGTGTCGTCAGCGCGGGCTTCGGTATTGGCGTTGGCATAGGTCATAGACATTGTTTCTGTCCTCCATAACGTCGATCAACCAACCCGCCGTTCCGCAACGGCGTTCCGCGTAAAGCGCAAAAGCCCCGAAGAAACACCGTTTCCGCCCGCAATGGGGCGAAGACCGTGCGCGCGGCCGCCGCATTTGCCGTCAATGCGGCAACAAAAAGCAGGGCGGTGCTCTGGATTTCCGCCGCGTCAACCGAACAAATGGATCACGGCTGGGCGGCAATTCGTCAGGTTCGCGAAGGATTGCGGACCCTACGGTTGACCCGACCGGCCGCCTTCGTCCATCACCGGACCGGGTGGAACACGCATTGACCGGAGTACGGCGCGCATGGGTTTTGTAGCCAATATCCGTAGGGATGTCCGGTTCGCGCGCGGCCTGTTCCGTCTGTTGAAACGCATCAAGCCGATCGAGTTGGACAGCGACGTCCTGCTCTGCGACGACTTCGAAGAAGCCGTCGACAAGTTCGCCGACAACATCGCCATCGACGACGGTCAGCGCACCCTGACGTATCGCGACCTGGACGCCATGGCCAACCGCTTCGCCCACTGGGCCAAGAACCGGGGCCTGCGTCGCAGCGACACCATCGCCCTGATGATGACCAACCGGATCGAGTATCTGGCGGCGTGGATCGGCTTCTCCAAGGTCGGCATCGCCACGGCCCTGATCAACACCAATCTGAACGGGCAGGGGCTGGCCCACTGTCTGGCCATCTCCAAGGCCTTCAACGTCGTCGCGGACGAGGATTGCTGGCGTCAGATCGAGGAGGCGCGGCCTCTGGTCGATCACAACCTGGCGCTCTGGGTTCTGGGCCTGACCGACGATCTGGAGACCAGCGACCGTCGCGGCCTGGACAAGCCCGTGCGCGGCGGGTCTTCGGTGCGGCCGTCCAAGTCGGCGCGCGAAGGCCTGACCAACCGCGACACCGCCCTTTATATCTACACCTCCGGCACGACCGGTCTGCCCAAGGCGGCGCGCATCCCGCATTCGCGCGCCCGCACCTATATGCGCGCCTTCGCCGGCGCCACGCGTTCGACGCCCGACGACCGGATCTTCAACGTGCTGCCGCTGTATCACTCGACCGGCGGTCTGGTCGGGGTGGGCGCAGCGCTGCTGAACGGCGCGCGGCTGGTGATCCGCAAGAAGTTCTCGGCCAGCACCTTCTGGCCCGACGTGCGCTCGTCGGGCGCAACCATGTTCGTCTATATCGGCGAGCTGTGCCGCTATCTGGTCAACTGCCCGCCGCACGAGGACGAGACCAAGCACAAGCTGCGTCTGGCGTTCGGCAACGGCCTGCGCGCCGATGTCTGGCCCGACTTCCAGAGCCGGTTCAAGATTCCCGACATCCTGGAGTTCTACGGCTCGACCGAAGGCAATGTCTCGCTGTTCAACTTCGACGGCAAACAGGGCGCGATCGGTCGTGTGCCGAGCTTCCTGAAGTCGCAGATCAATATTCGCTTGGTCGAATTCGACGTGGAAACCGAACAGCCCATCCGCGGCTCGGACGGTCTGTGTCGCCTGGCGCGCGTCGGCGAGGTCGGCGAGGCCATCGGCCTGATCGGCAACGACATCCGCCACGACTTCTCGGGCTATGCCGACAAAGCCGCCTCGCAGAAGAAAATCCTGACCGACGTGTTCAAGAAGGGCGACCGCTGGTTCCGCACCGGCGACCTGATGAAGCAGGACAAGGAAGGCTATTTCTACTTCGTCGATCGGATGGGCGACACCTTCCGCTGGAAGGGCGAGAACGTCTCGACCTCCGAGGTCGAACAGGTGCTGATGGACGCGCCGGGCGTGACCGAAGCCATCGTCTATGGCGTGCCCGTTCCGGCCCAGGACGGCAAGGCCGGGATGGCGGCCCTGGTGGTGGAAGGCAAGTTCGACGCCCAGGCCTTCTCCGACCATGTCGAGGCCAAGCTGCCCGCCTATGCTCAGCCGGTGTTTGTGCGTCTGATCAAGTCGGCGGAGACGACCGGCACCTTCAAATATCGCAAGGCCGATCTGGTGGTCGATGGGTTCGATCCGTCCAAGACCGGCGCCGCTCTCTATGTGCGGGGCGGGGCTGCGGGCTATCAGAAGCTGACGGCGGCCGGGCGCAACGCCATCCTGAAGGGCGAAAGCCGTCTGTAACGACTGGGAAGGCGGCGTTCGCGAAACGCCGTCTTAATGATTAATGGCGATAGTCCCGACCTCTCGCGTCAGGATTGTTCGCCTCCATGTTCCAGATCATCGGCATCGTGCTGCTGTTCGGCCTCGTCTTCGGCAGCTACGCCATTTCGGGCGGCAAGTTCGAAGTGATCCTGCACGCCGCGCCGCACGAGCTGATGGCCATCGGCGGGGCGGGCATCGCCGCCTTCCTGATCTCCAACTCCTTGCCGGTGATCAAGGGGTCCATGGCGGGGCTGGGCAAGACCTTCGCTGGGCCGAAGTGGAAGAAGCAGGACTATAAGGACCTGCTGTCGCTGCTGTTCCAGCTGACCAAGACGATGAAGTCCAAGGGCGTGGTGGCGCTGGAAAGCCATATCGAAAAGCCCAAGGAATCGACCATCTTCCAGAAGTATCCCAAGGTGCTGAAGGACCATTTCGCCGTCGACTTCATCTGCGACACCCTGCGGATGATGACGATGAACCTGGAAGATCCGCACCAGGTCGAGGATGCGATGGAAAAGCAGCTCGAAAAGCACCATCACGAGCATCTGGAAAACGCCCACGCGCTTCAGAACCTGGCCGACGGCCTGCCTGCGTTGGGCATCGTCGCCGCCGTGCTGGGGGTCATCAAGACCATGGGTTCAATCACTGAGCCGCCCGAGGTTCTGGGCGGCATGATCGGCGGCGCCCTGGTCGGCACCTTCATGGGCGTGTTCCTGGCCTATGGTCTGGTCGGTCCATTCGCGGCGCGCCTGACGGCCATCATCAACGAGGAAGCCGCCTACTATAAAATCATTCAGTCTGTGCTGGTGGCCCACCTGCACGGCAACGCAGCCCAGATTTCGGTCGAGATCGGCCGGGGCGACATCCCGTCGTCGGCGCAGCCGTCGTTCGGCGAGATGGAAGAGGCGCTGAACAGCATCACTGCCGACTGATCCCGACTTTCCTGATCTTAACTTGCCCTGCCGCGCGCGGCGGCTCTATCGTTTGCGCCAAGAGACGTTCCGGTCTCGCAAGCTTCGGAGACATCTTCATGCGTATCAAAGCCCTCGTCGCCGCATCCGCTGCGCTCCTGGTCCTGGCCGCCTGTAGCAAGGCCCCGGAAGAAAAGGCCGAAGCGCCGGCCACCGATGCTGTCGAGGCCGCCGGCAGCGCTGAGGAAGCCGCTTTGACGGTCGATCAGGCGGCCAAGGACGCCGAAGCGGCGGCCAATCAGGCCATTCAGGAAGACACCGCCGCCCAGGCCGCCACGACGATGCAGGGCGCCGACGCCTCCGCCGCCGCGCCCGCGCCTGTCGCGCCGGCCGAACCTGCGCATGGTCCGGCGGCCGCCCACTAGGCCGCGTCGAAACCAAAGCCCAAAGAGGCCGCTCCGACGGGGGCGGCCTTTTTCATGTCGGCGACGAAGGTGCTAGAGCCGCGCGATGACGCCTGATGATGACGCCTCGCCCCTGCTCACCTGGACCGAAGAGGGCGAGCCGCGCTCCGGCCGATTCGGCGACGTCTATTTCTCGCGAGACGACGGGTTGGCTGAAACGCGGGCGGTGTTTCTGGAAGGTTGCGGCCTGCCGGACGCCTGGATGGGGCGAGATCATTTCACGGCGGCCGAGCTGGGGTTCGGCACAGGGTTGAACATCGCCGCCCTGCTGGATCTGTGGCGACGGACGCGGCCCGAGGGCGGGCGGCTGCACATCTTCTCTATCGAGGGGTTTCCGCTGACGGCGGCGGAAGCGGCGCGGGCGCTGGGCGCCTGGCCTGAACTGGCGGTGGCGACCGAGGCCTTGATCGCAAACTGGCCGGCCGCGACGCCGGGCTTCCACCGGGTGGACCTGCTGGGCTTCGACGCCGTGCTGGACCTGGCGGTGGGCGATGCGGCCTGGGCGCTGGAGCAGTGGTCGGGATCGGCGGACGCTTGGTTCCTGGACGGTTTCTCGCCTGCGCTGAACCCGGGCATGTGGTCGCCCGAAGTGATGGCCTTGATCGCCGAGCGCTCGGCGCCGGGCGCGCGCCTGGCCACCTTCACCGTCGCCGGGGCCGTGCGCCGGGGCCTGACCGAGCAGGGTTTCGTCGTCGAGAAGCGCCCCGGCCATGGCCGCAAGCGCGAGCGGCTTGAGGCGCGTCTCCCCTCAGTGTTCGAACCGTCGCCGCCGCCCCGCATCGCCGTGATCGGCGCGGGCGTCGCTGGTGCATCTGTGGTCCGCGCCCTGGAGGCGCAGGGCCTCCGGGCCGTGGTGTTCGAGGGTGAGCGCCCGGGCGCGGGCGGCTCTGGCTTTCCGGCGGCCCTGGTCACGCCGCGTCTGGACGCCGGCGACCACGGCATCGCCGCCCTGCACGCCCAGGCGCTGGAGCGGGCGGTACATCTGTATGCCTCGATCCCGGACGCCGTAACGGGACACGGCGTGCTGCAACTCCCCCTGGCGCCGCGGGATGCGGCCCGGTTCGAAAAGATCGCTCGCCAGCCGATCTGGAATGACGATGACATGGCGGTGCTGGACGAAGGGGCGGCGTCAGCCGTCGCCGGCGAAGCGACGGGGCAGGGCGGTCTGCTGATGAAGGGAGCATTCGCGCTACGCCCTGCGGCGGTGCTCTCGAACTGGCTTTCGGACGCGGAGATGCGCTCTGAGCGCGTGACACGGCTGGAGCGCGCCGACGGCCGCTGGCGTTTGATTGGCGAAGCCGACGCGGTGCTGGGCGAGGTCGATGCTGTGGTTCTCGCCGCCGGCTGGGGATCGGCCGCGCTGCTGGACGGGTTCAACCACACGCCGCGCCTGTCGCCCGTGCGGGGGCAGGCGGACTGGATCGACGGGGACGTGACCATCCACCCCATGGCCTGGGGCGGCTATGCGGTTCCGACGGGCCAAGGCGTGCTGTTCGGCGCGACCCATGATCGGGGCGACACCTCTGCGGCGGCGCGCGAGGCCGACAGCGCGCGAAATCTGGCGACCCTGGAAGCGCGCCTGCCGGCGTTGGCCAAGCGCATCGCGGCGGCCGGGCCTGTGCAGAACCGGGCGGCAGTCCGCGCCACGACGCCGGATCGCCTGCCTGTGGCGGGCGCTCTCGATGACGGACTCTATGTGCTCGGCGGGCTGGGGTCGCGCGGCTTCTGCGTCGCGCCCTTGCTGGGCGAGCATATCGCCGCCCTCATCCTTGATCAGCCTTCGCCCCTGCCGCGCGATCTGGCGGCGCGCGTGTCGTCCCGTCGGTCTTCGGTTCTGGCGGACGCCCTTGCATCATCCTCGCCGACGCGCGCAGGATGAAGCGGGGGCTTGTTCGGGAGTTGAATATGCATCGTCTCATCCTGTCGTCGGCGGCCCTCCTCGCCTTGTCGGCCTGTGCGCCATCGCAGGGCGTGGCGACGGCCAGCCGCGCCGACGCCGGCCAGTGCTTCCGGGCCAATCTGGTGCGCAACTTCACCGCGCCGAACGACCAGACCCTGTATGTCCGCACAGCCGACGCCGGGGTGTTCCAGATCGAAACTTCCTTCTGTCGCGACATGACGCGCGCCCTGTCGATCGCACTGGAACCTGTCGCCGGATCCAGCCGCCTGTGTCCCGGCGATCAGGCCGCCTTGCTCAGCCCAGCGACGGGCCCTCAACCGTGCCGCGTGCGCATCGCAAAGAAGTTGACGACCGCAGAGATCGAGGCCCTGCCATCTCGCGATCGGCCCTGATCGAAAACGCTTTTGGAGCTTTCGGGAGAGATTGAATTCTCGCGCGCGCGGGTATGAAATGAACGTCTTGCCTGGGGAGGGAAGAGAATGATCAGAACAATCGGCGTGGCGGCGATCATGGCGACGGCGGCGATCGCATCGCCATCGGCGGCCGAAAGCTGGGCCGCGTTTTCACGCAGCGACGCCACCGTCTATCTGGTGGACATCGATGCGCTGGCGCCGGTGGACGGCGTGGCGACGACGCGCATGGCGCGGGTGCCCGCGCGCGGCGAGGCGACCAATCTCAGCCATGAGACCGAAGAGGTCATGGTGCGGTGTTCGGATGGCCAGTCGCGTTCGGGCGCGACGGTGACCTATGGCGCGGACGGGGCGGAAACCGATCGCTATTCCGAGGACACGCCGTGGGAAGCGACGCCGGCCGGCGGCATCTATGGCGCAATCAAATCCTTCGCCTGCGAGGACATGCGGCCCCAGACGGCGGCCTTCCCGACCATCCAAGCCTTCATCGCGGGCGGACGCGGCCAGTAGGCCGCGCCCCCTTCGCTGTCAGACGTCGACGGCCGCGTCCAGAGCGTTGTCCTGGATGAACTCGCGCCGGGGTTCGACGACGTCGCCCATCAGTTTGGCGAACAGGTCGTTGGCGTCTTCCTCGTGCTCGACCGAGACCTGCAGCAAGGTGCGGGCGTTGACGTCCAGCGTCGTCTCCCACAGCTGCTCGGGGTTCATCTCGCCCAGGCCCTTGTAGCGCTGGATCGACAGGCCCTTCTTACCGGCGTCCAGAACGGCGGTCAGCAAGTCCAGCGGACCGCGAATGGTCGTGGACTTGTCCTTGCGGCGGTAGGTGGCGGGGGCGACGAAGACGCCGTCGAACGCCTGTGCGCGTTCGGCCAGACGACGGGCGTCCAGCGAACGGATCAGGGTCTCCTCCAGCACGATGGTCTCCTGCACCGCGCGACGGGTGCGGGTGAAGACCACGGCGCCCTGTTCGCCCGGCGCGCCCGTCCACTCGCCATCGCCCTCTTCGGCATAGAGGTTCAGGCGCACGGCGGCGGCGGCCGAGGCGGTCGCCATGTCCGAATGCTCGGCGAACAGACCGGCGAGCGCCGCCTGTTCGATGGCGAAGGCGGGCGCGCGTTGGCTGAGGCGATCGACGCTGGCGCTGAAGGCCTTGGCCTCGCGCACCAGCGATTGCAGGTCCAGCCCCAGGCGACGCTCGCCCGTGGACAGATCCAGCTCGGCCTCCGACGAACCTTCCTCGATCAGATAGGCGTCCATCTCGGCCTGATCCTTCAGGTAGCGCGACTGCTTGCCTTTTGAGACCTTATAGAGCGGCGGCTGGGCGATATAGACGTGGCCGCGCGTGATCAGCTCGGGCATCTGACGATAGAAGAAGGTCAGCAGCAGGGTGCGGATGTGGGCGCCGTCGACGTCGGCGTCCGCCATCAGGATGATCTTGTGATAGCGCAGCTTGTCGGCGTTGAAGTCGTCGCGGCCGATGCCGGTGCCGAGCGCCAGGATCAGCGTGCCGATCAGATCCGACGACAGCATCCGGTCAAAGCGTGCGCGCTCGACGTTCAGGATCTTGCCGCGCAGGGGCAGAACGGCCTGGTTCTCGCGGTTGCGGGCCTGTTTGGCCGAGCCGCCGGCGGAATCGCCCTCGACGATGAACAGTTCGGACTTGGCGGGATCGCGTTCCTGGCAGTCGGCCAGCTTGCCCGGCAGGCTCGAGATTTCCAGCGCGGACTTGCGCCGAGTCAGGTCGCGGGCCTTGCGGGCGGCCTCACGGGCCGACGCCGCCTCGATGATCTTGGCCACGATCTGCTTGGCCTCGACCGGATGCTCCTCGAACCAGGTCGCCAGGCCTTCCGAGCACAGGCTTTCGACGGCCGGACGCACTTCGGAGGAGACCAGCTTGTCCTTGGTCTGGGAGCTGAACTTGGGATCCGGCACCTTGACCGACAGGACGCAGGTCAGACCCTCGCGGGCGTCCTCGCCGGTGACGGAAACCTTCTCCTTCTTGCCGGCGCCCGAGCTCTCGATATAGCCGCCCATGACGCGCGTCAGGCTGGCGCGGAAGGCCGACAGGTGGGTGCCTCCATCCCGCTGGGGGATGTTGTTGGTGAAGCACAGCATGGTCTCGTGATAGCTGTCGTTCCACCACAGGGCGAGATCCAGTTCGATCCCTTCCTTCTTGCCGCGAATGACGATGACGTCCTTCAGGATCGGCGTCTTGGACTTGTCGAGGTGGCGCACGAAGGCTTCGACCCCGCCCTCGTAGTGCAGGATCATCTCGACCGGCTCGGCGTGGCGCTGGTCGGCCAGCTTGATGACCACGCCCGAGTTCAGGAAGGCCAGTTCGCGCAGACGGTGTTCCAGCGTCTTCAGGTCGAAGTCGATGTGGCTGAAGGTCGTGACGGACGGGAAGAAGGTGACCTCGGTGCCGCTCAGCGGCTTGCCGGTGTCCTCGCGAATGGGGGCGTCGCCGGTGACTTCCAGTGACTTGACCGTGTCGCCGCGCTCGAACCGCATCTGGTGCGCCTTGCCGTCGCGATAGATCTTCAGCTCCAGCCAGTCGGACAGGGCGTTGACCACGGACACGCCCACGCCGTGCAGACCGCCAGACACCTTGTAGGAGTTCTGGTCGAACTTACCGCCGGCGTGCAGCTGGGTCATGATGACCTCGGCCGCCGAGACGCCTTCGCCTTCGTGGATGCCGGTGGGAATGCCGCGGCCGTTGTCGGTGACGGTGACCGAGCCGTCGCTGTTCAAGATGACCTGGACCAGGTCGGCATGTCCGGCCAAGGCCTCGTCGATGGCATTATCGACCACTTCATAGACCATGTGGTGCAGGCCCGAGCCGTCGTCGGTGTCGCCGATATACATGCCGGGGCGCTTGCGTACGGCGTCCAGGCCTTTGAGAACCTTGATGGAATCGGCGCCGTATTCGGGCAGGTCGGCAATCGGATCGGTCATGAAGTCATTGGCTCTGAAGTCCCGACCGGGACGGGGATGGAGCGCCGGACCCGGCGCTCGAATCGACGGCGGGATCGCACCGCGCCGAAGCCCGCAACATATAGGAAATTCCGGCGAAAAAGCGAGGAATTCCGCGATTGGAGCCTAGTCGGTTTCCAGCGCGCCGCCGGCCACGCGGACGAACTGGGCGCGGCCTTCCAGACCGGCGAACAGGTCGCGTTCGGTCCCGGTCATGAAGGCCTGCAGATCCAGCGCCGTGATCTCGTCGAACAGGGCCGTGCGGCGCGCCTCGTCGAGGTGGGCGGGGGCTTCGTCCAGCAGCAGGATGGGGCGCGCAGCATGATCTGAAAGCCGCGCGATCTGGGCCAAAATCAGGTTCAGGACCAAGGCCTTCTGCTCGCCCGAAGAGCCCTCGGCCGCAGGGCGCTGTTTCTCGCGGTGAAGCGCGGTCAGGTCGGTGCGGTGCGGCCCGAACAGGGAACGTCCGGCGGCGCCGTCGCGGACTCGCGCCTTGGCCAGTCCGTCGCGGATGGCGGCGGCGATCTCGTCTTCCTCGGCGCCCGCTTCGGCCATCTGTTCGGCGAGACCTTCAAGGCCCAGGTCGGCCTGGGGGAAGGGACGATCGCTGCGGGCGTCGATGGCGGCCTGAAGCGCGTGCAGGGCGGCGACGCGGGCGAGGGCGGCGCGGGCGCCGGCCTCGCCCAGCCGAACCTCCAGGGCGTCCAGCCAGACGGGGTCGGCCTCACGCCCGTCCTGGGCGTCGTTCAGCAGGCGCAGCCGCTCGCGCAGGGCCTTTTCATAGGCGGAGACGCTGGCGGCGTGGTCGGGATCGGCGGCGAAGACCAGCCGGTCGAAGAACTTCAGCCGCTCGGCGCGCGCGTCCGAGAACAGCCGGTCCTGTTCCGGCGTCGCCCAGACGGGACGCAGATAGTCGAGCAGCCGCCCGGGCTGGGCCGTCTCGCCGTCGATCCGCACGATGCGCCGCGCAGCGCCCGCCGTCTGAACGCCGGTGCCCAGCCGCGTTTCGTCGTCCAGTTCGACCATGACGGCCCAGGCGCGTCCTGTCGCCTCGCCCGGCTCGCGCCGGCCCATCTCGGCGGCGGTGGCGCCCCTCAGCCCCTTGCCGGGGGTCAGCAGGCTGATCGCCTCCAGAAGATTGGTCTTTCCCGCCCCGTTCGGCCCATGCAACACCACAGGCCCGGAGGTCATCTCCAGCCGCGCGCCCGCATAGGAGCGGAAGTCGGTAAGGGTGAGGGAGGTTAGGCTCAAAACTATCCGCTCAACGGTCGCCGTATCGACGGCGCCATTCTTCCAAAGTCGTGGAGACTTCTTCCGATCCGCCCTGCCAACCCCACCCGATGTCGGAATCTAACGTCGTCGTCCGCTTTCCCTCCAATTTGGAGCCTTCCCAAATCGGATTGCCGTTGAAAGCGTCGTCTTGATGGTCCCAGCCGACCGATAGATGCATGCTGTCGGACGGCCGCTCGGAGCGGAACTGCTTCACATCCGTCCACCGGACGGTCCGGGCGCGATAGCCTATGCGAAAACTAAATCCCTTGTCGGTTAGCTTGATGAAGTCCCCACGCCATAGGGCGGCCAGAGAACTCCCAAGCAGAAAAATCGTCACCAAAAGAGGCGCGGCCATCAAGACAAGTTGAAAGGGCTCTTCGGCGAGGAACTGCACTGCCTGGCCGAGGCCTACGATGCTGCCGACCCAAATGTAGGCGCTGGCCTGAACCAAGAGACCTAAGGCTGAAATTGCGATCGCGCTGTAAACGCGCCATCGCGCCTTTCTGATTATGAGGACCGGCGCATGGCCTTTGTCAGACACGCAGCGGCATCAGCACATACTGAACGCCCGGATCGCCTGGATCGAGGACCAGTGTCGGGCTGGCCGGGTCGGCGAAGCGGAAGGCGGCGTTTTCGCCGGTGATCTGGCCGGCGACGTCCAGCAGGTAGCGGGCGTTGAAGCCGATCTCGAACGGTTCGTCGGAATAGCCGATCTCGACCTCTTCCTCGGCCTGGCCGGCTTCCATGTTGCGCACGGTCAGCTTCACCCGGTCGTTGTCGAAGGCCAGTTTCACCGACCGGCTCTTCTCGGCCGAAATGGTGGCGACGCGGTCGACGGCCTTGGCGAACAGGGCGTTGTCGATGTCGG
The DNA here is from genome assembly GCF_058790795.1 of Brevundimonas sp. EU05-FHT14B07. Classification (NCBI taxonomy): domain Bacteria; kingdom Pseudomonadati; phylum Pseudomonadota; class Alphaproteobacteria; order Caulobacterales; family Caulobacteraceae; genus Brevundimonas; species Brevundimonas sp. EU05-FHT14B07. Next base: position 385,823 of record NZ_JBYTCZ010000002.1, on the reverse strand, counting down.
CCTGTTTGTCGTTGCCCTTCGGGATCACGCGCAGATAGTCGGGGAAGGCGCCGTCGATGACCTTGGAGGTCAGGGACGCCTCGCCCATCTGGAAACGGATCTTCTGGGCCGAGACGGTGACCTCGACCGGGCCGCCGGTATCGTCCAGCAGGCGACGAACCTGATCCACGGTCTTGCGCGGCACGATGACGCCGGGGCCGCCAGCCGCGCCCTCGGGCGCCGGGGTCTCTGCCAGGGCCAGGCGGTGGCCGTCGGTGGCGACGGCGCGCAGCAGGGGGATGCCCTGTTCGGCGACCGTGTGCAGATACAGGCCGTTCAGATAGTAGCGCGTTTCCTCGGTCGAGACCGCGAACCGGGTCTTGTCGATCAGGCGGGCCAGGTCCTCCTTGGGCAGGACATAGGAGGCGCCGGCGCTGTCGGTGGACATCACGGGGAAGTCGCCCGCCGGCAGGACCGGCAGGTTGAAGCGCGACCGGCCGGCCGAGACGACCAGGCGCGGATCGTCGCCCGAATAAAGCAGCGAGACCTCGGCGCCTTCCGGCAGCTTGCGCACGATCTCGTACAGGGTGTGGGCGGGGGCCGTGATCTGACCCTCGACCTGAACCTGGGCCTCGGCCTCGTCCACCATTTCCATGTCCAGATCGGTGGCGGCGAAGGCCAGCCGGTCGCGGCCCGCGCTCAGCAGGACGTTGGACAGGATCGGAATGGTGTTTCGACGTTCGACGACGCTCTGCACGTGGCCCAGGGCCTTCAGGAGCGCGGATCGTTCGATGGTCAGCTGCATGTCGTCTCGCCCGGCGCGGCCGACTCGCAAGGCGGCTGCGGTTAAGTGACCTGGGACACTAGCGGATTGCGCGGCGGGAGCAACGGGTCAGACCCGCTGCTCCACAGCTTCAGCCCCGCAGCTTGCGTGTCAGGGCCTCGACATCGCGGGCGATCTGATCGTCCTGCGGCATCAGCTCCTCGATCTTGCGCACGCCGTGCAGGACCGTGGTGTGGTCGCGTCCGCCGAAACGACGCCCGATGTCGGGGTAGGAGCGGGTCGTGTGCTGCTTGCACAGATACATGGCGATCTGGCGCGGGCGGGCGACCGAACGGGTGCGGCGCTCGCTGAGCAGGTCGGCCTGTTTCATGTTGAAGTGGTCGGCGACCGTCTTCTGAATCTCGTCCACGGTGATGCGGCGCTCGGGCCCGCCGCGCATGGCCATGCTCAAGAGGGTCGAGGCTTCGTCGACCGACACCGACGACAGGCGCGCGCCCGCAGCGGCGGCCAGGGTGTTCACGGCGCCCTCGAGTTCGCGCATCGAGCCTGGGGTGCGGTCCACCAGTTGGGCCAGGACCTCCGGGTTGGCCTCGCCCTGGACGACGCCCAGGGCCGACAGCGCCTTCAGACGATTCTGGGCCACGGCGATCTTCAACTCGCGGTCTCCTGCCTCGACCGGGCAGGTCAGGCCGGCGGCGAGGTGGCTGCGCAGGCGCGGCTCGACCTCGGTCAGGGCCATGGGCGCACGGTCGGCCGAGAAGACGATGCGCTTGCCGTCCTCGATCAGGGCGGTCAGCGTCGAGAGCAGTTCTTCCTGGGTCGACGTCTTGCCGCCCACGAACTGGACGTCGTCCAGCAGCAGCATGTCGGCCGAGCGCAGGCTTTCCTTGAAGGCGGCGGTCGAGCGGTCCTGCATCGCCTTGACGAAGGTCGACAGGAAGCGTTCGGCGGTCAGATAGACGACCTTGGCCTCGGGACGCAGACGCTGGGCCTCCCAGGCGATGGCGTTCAGCAGGTGGGTCTTGCCGTAGCCGTAGGGGCCGCAGAAGAAGACGGGGTTGAAGTGTCCGTCGGCCCAGCTGGCCACCTGTTTGGCGATGGCCAGGGCGAAGGCGTTGCCCTGACCCTCGACGAAGCTGTCGAACGTCAGGCGATCCTGCAGACCGGCGGCGCGTACGGCGCGGGCGCCGTCTGCGCTGATGGGGGCGGCGGGCGCCATCTGCGGCGTGGCGGCGAAGGCGGCCAGGCGCGGGGCGGCGTCCACCACATTGCCCGGCATCACGGCCGAGGCCGGCGGGGCCGAACCCACTTCGGCGCGGCAGCGCACCTCGAGGCGGCGCGACAGGCCGTCCAGGCCCAGCCACAACTCGTTCATGCGACGCAGGGCGTTCTTGCGCACCCAGTCGCGGGCGTATGCGGTCGGGGTGACCAGGATCAGGTGGCCGGCGTTGTCCAGGCGGACGGCTGACGGGGCGATATAGGAGGAGAATGGGCCATCGCCGATTTCAGCGCGCAGGCGCACGGACGCCTCGCTCCAGATGCGGTCCGGATCCGTCAGTCCCGACGTCTTCGTTCCGCCTGCCATCGCCGTTGCGCCCCCAACCATCTTTGCCCGCCCACCTTAGAAGAACCATTCCGACCTTCCGCGCTTCAGGGCGATGGTTCAGGGACGACTTCTCCTGCGCCGAAAAGCGATGCTTTTCGGACGGGGTCTAACCTCTGAACAGACATCTCCCGCCGACGCGAAACATAGGCCTCGCGCCGTCTTCATCCGTGCTGGGATGGAAGTGCGTTAGAGGCCAAAACTTACGCCGCGAGCCGGGTGGGTCAACGCTGATTCGTTGGTCGATTCGCAGTTAAATTGTTTGACTCCGTCAAACCCTGACACCGCTTGGAATTTCGGCCGGATCATGGCTCGACGATCGGTGTTTTCGATTTTGACAGTTAGCGACACAACGCAAAACGGCGAAGGAGCTTGCGCGCCTTCGCCGTTGATATTGCTTTATAATCCCACAACGAAACAGCGACAGCTGCTCCGTCCGCTGTTGGATTAATTTTGGCTCAGGCGGCCGACAGCTTCTTCAGCTGGGCGGCCAGGCGCGAGACCTTGCGCGAGCCGGTGTTCTTGTGAACGACGCCCTTGGAGACGGCGCGCATCAGCTCGGACTGAGCCTCGATGAAGGCGGTCTTGGCGACGGCGGCGTCGCCGCCGGCCAGAGCTTCCTGGAACTTGCGCAGATAGGTGCGGACGCGCGAGCGGCGCGCCTTGTTCACTTCGGTACGCGCTTCGATCTTGCGGATCGCCTTGCGGGCGCCGGGGTTGTTGGCCATGTCAAACCTTCGAACGGAAAACGCCGCGGAGCACACGTCCACGGCGCGGAAATCTCAAGAGGGCGGGCCTATAGCCGAAAGCCCGGAGGCGGTCAACGCGGAGTCTTCATCGCTGGACTCCGAGGTTGGGCTAAGACGCCGGTTTAAGCGTGTCTTGCGGGCTGCCTTCAGAACGCAACCCAACAGGCTTTAACGCATCCTAGCGGACTTTCCGTCGCAGGTTTTTGCGTCGTGTTGAAAGTGCGCAACGCTTTCACTTTGTTCATGAATTGTGTCGTTTTACGGCCATGTTTGTCCCGTCCTGACAAGGGCTGAAATCATCTCCCGGATCGTCGTTCCATGACCCAGACCGCGCTTCTCCTGCTTGCGCTGGCCCCCGCCGCCGGTGTCGTCCAGCCTGTTCAGGCCCAAACCAACGCGGCTCAACCCGTAGAAGTCCAGGCGCAGGTCCAGCAGGAAGAGCAGACGGTGGTTCTGCCGGACGTGGAGGTGACGGCGGCGCGGCGCGGGGTGGCCTTGGGCGGGCAGGAACCGATCGTCTCTTATGACGCCGCCCAGATCCAGGCGTTCGGCGCGACCAACATCGGCGAACTGATCACCCTGTTGGAGGCCCAGACCCGCAGCGCGCGCGGCGGGTCTCCGGTCTTCCTGGTCAACGGGCGGCGTATCTCGGGCTTCCGCGAGATCCGCGGCATTCCGCCCGAGGCCATCGAGCGGTTCGACGTCCTGCCGGAGGAGACTGCGCTGTCCTATGGCTACAGCGCCAATCAGCGGGTGGTGAACATCGTGCTGAAGGCGGACTTCAAGTCCCTGACCGCCTCGGTCAACGTCAGCCGGCCGGAGCAGGGCGGTCGCACGACCACCGCCAGCGAGAACAACGTCCTGCGCATCGCCGGCTCGGACCGCTGGTCTGTCGATATCAACGGCACGACCGCCAACACCCTGTTCGAGACGGAGCGCGACATCGACCGCAGCACGACAGCCGGCGGCGACAGCGAACTGGCCAACGCCTATCGCACCCTGCTGCCCAAGACGGACGAGCTGTCGGTGTCGGGGACCTACAAGCATGACCTGAACGACAAGGTCGGCATGACGCTGAGCGGCAGCGTGGAGGACTCAAACAGCTTCAGCTACCAGGGGCTGCCCAATGTTCAGCTGACCGTGCCGGGGACCAATCCGTTTTCGCCGACCGGTCAGGAGGTGACCCTCTTCAGCTATCTGGAGCTGCCCGGTGCCCTGACGCGCAAGACCGATACGCGCACGGCCGAACTAGGCACGGTGTTCGACGGCTATGTCGGCGATTGGCGCTGGACGGCGACGGGGGAATACAGCCGCGTCGAGACCGACACCACGACGGGACGAGGCGTGAACGCGACGGCGTTGCGGGCCCTGATCGCGGGCGATCTGACCGTCAATCCGTTCGGCGACCTGACCGACCGGGCCATCGTCAATCCGCGCGACACTGCCAACTCCGTGGCCCAGACGGCGACGGCGGAACTGGTGTTGAACGGGCGTCCCTATGAGCTGCCGGCCGGCGACATCACCTCGACCTTCAAGGTCGGGGCCGGTTATCAATCGCTGGATTCCGAGAGCCTGCGTTCAGGCGTGGCCGTGGATCGGTCGCAGTCGCGCAACTCGGGCAGCGTGCAGGCCAACTTCGATCTGCCGATCTCCAACGTCGAGCGCGGCGTCCTTCCCAAGATCGGCGACCTGTCGGCCAATCTGAACCTGGCCTACCAAGAACTGTCCGACTTCGGCGGCGTATCCTCGGTCGGGGCCGGGCTGAACTGGTCGCCGGTCGAGCGGCTGTCCTTCTCGGCCAACTATTCCGATGAGGGCAAGGCCCCGACGGTCCAGCAGCTGAACGACCCGACGGTTGGAACGCCGAATACGCCCGTCTTCGACTTCCGCACCGGCCAGACCGTCGAGATCAACCGCATCACCGGCGGCGATCCCAATCTGCAGGCCGAGGATCGGCGCATCCTGAAGCTGGGCATGAATTGGCAGCCGGTGTCGGACAAGGATTTCCGCCTGAACCTGGCCTACACCCGCACCGAGGCGGACAACGAAATCTCCAGCTTCCCGGCCATCACGCCCGATCTGGAAGCGGCCCTGCCGGATCGGTTCGTTCGCGATGCGGACGGCAATCTGGTGTCCATCGACGCCCGTCCGCTAAACTTCTTCAAGCGCGAGCAGCAGGACGTTCAGTGGGGTTTCAACTTCTCGCGCCCGTTCGGCAAGCCGAACCCGGCGGCGGCGGGCGGTCGTGGTCCGGGCGGACGTGGCGGTCCTGGCGGCGGCGGAATGATGATGATGGGAGGACCGGGCGGACCGGGCGGACCGGGCGGCCCCGGCGGCGGCGGGCGGATGCGCGGCGGGCGGGGATCGGGAATGCAGCCCGGCCAAGGCATCTTCAACCTTTCGCTGACCCACACCTGGCGTGTCCAGGACGAGGTCACCATTCGCGACGGTTTGGCGCCGCTGGATCTGCTGGACGGCGATTCCATCTCCGGCTCGGGCGGTCAGTCGCGGCACGAGGTCCAGGTTCAGACCGGGCTCTCCCGAAACGGCGTGGGCGCCTTCGTCAACGCCAACTGGCGCTCGGGCACGACGGTCAATGGCGACGCGCTGGGGTCGCCCGATCTGGACTTCTCGGGGCGGACCACGGTCAATCTGTTCGCCTTCGCCGACCTGACCCAACGCACGTCGTGGGTCGAGCGCTTCCCGATCCTGAAGGGCACGCGGATCGGCTTCGGCGTTCAGAACATCTTTGACGACCGCGTCTCGGTGACCAGCAGCGACGGCCAGACGCCGGTCAACTACCAGCGTGACTATCTGGATCCGCAGGGGCGCGTCTTCCGCATCAATCTGCGCAAGATCCTCTTCTAGAGTATCAGGGCCAGACGGTCGCCAGGGCGATCATCACGACGGCGGCGGCGAGCGCCAGGGGAAAGAAAAGACGATCGGACATCGATCCGACCGTTACCCCGACCTGCGCGGCGCGACAAGCAATGGCGAGGCCCGCGAGCCTTGACCGACTTCGGAGGGCGTCCTACCCCCAAAGGCCGTATTCCGAAGGACCGACCGAATGCCGCGCCTGATCCTGCTCCGCCACGGCCAGAGCCAGTGGAACCTCGAGAACCGTTTCACCGGCTGGGTCGACGTCGATCTTACGGCGGAGGGCGAGGCCCAGGCGCGTCGCGGCGGCGAACTGATCGCCGAGGCCGGGTTCAAGCCGACGGTGATGTTCACCTCGGTCCTGACGCGCGCCCAGCGCACTGGCGCCCTGGCCTTGCAGTCGGCGGGCCTGACCGATGTGCCGGTGATCGAGGACTGGCGGCTGAACGAGCGCCACTACGGTGGTCTGACGGGTCTGAACAAGGCCGAGACGGCCCATAAACACGGCGAAGACCAGGTCAAGATCTGGCGCCGCAGCTATGATGTGCCGCCGCCCCCGCTGGCCCCCGGCGGCGAGTTCGATTTCAACGCCGACCCGCGCTACGCCGGTAAGGCCATTCCCGACACCGAAAGCCTGAAGACCACGCTGGACCGGGTGAAGCCCTATTGGGACGCCGAGATCGCGCCGCGCCTGAAGGCGGGCGAGGACGTGCTGATCGCCGCCCACGGCAACTCCCTGCGCGCCATCGTCAAACTGCTGTTCGGCGTGCCGGACGATCAGATCGTCGGCGTCGAAATCCCCACGGGCAATCCGCTGGAGATCGATCTGGACGCGGATCTGAAGCCGACCGCCGCCCGCTACCTCGACGCCGCTCGCGCCGAGACATTGCCGACCGCATCATGAGCTGGAGCGAAGCCGACCAGGCCTTCATGGCCCAGGCGATCGCCCTGGCGACCGGCCGGATGGGCGAGACCTGGCCCAATCCGGCGGTCGGCTGCGTCATCGTCAAGGACGGCCGGGTCATCGCCCAGGCCGCCACCGCGCCGGGCGGTCGTCCCCATGCCGAGGAGCAAGCCGTGCCCGCCGCCGGCGCGGATGTCGTGGGCTCGACCGTCTACGTCACGCTGGAACCCTGCGGCGCCCGGTCGTCGGGCCGCAAGTCCTGCGCCCACTTCCTGACCGAGGCGGGCGTGGCGCGGGTCGTGATCGCCTGTATGGACCCGTCGCCGTTTGCGGCCGGGCGCGGCACCGAGCGGCTGCGCGCGCAAGGGCTGACCGTTGAAACCGGCCTGATGTGCGAAGAGGGCGCGGCCCTGTGCGAAGGCTTCCTGCATCGGCTGGAAACCGGCCGTCCGATGGTGCGCATCAGCGAGGATGGCGCCGGTTTCGACGGCCGGTTCGTCGCCTCGCCCAAGGCTGATCTGGTCACTGAGCTGAAACGTCTGGGCGAAGCGGGCTACACGCGCCTGTGGACCGGGCCGGGCGAGTTGGCCGAGGCCCTTCAGGCCCAGGGGCTGCTGACCGTCTGAGGCGGCTTCGCCGTTCAAAGGTTTCTTAAGTCAGGCCGCGTAATGTGCCCTGATGGCCCTCGCCGCTGAACCCCTCGTGAGAAAGCGCCTGACGCAGGCGGAGCTGGACGTCGTCTGCGCCCGGCACGATCGGCTGTTCCAGGCCCGACCCGGCGGCGCGCGCGCCGTCTTCGCCTGGATGGACCTGTCGGGCCTCAGCCTGAAAGGCCGCAATCTGGCCGACGCCGATTTCGCGGCCGCCTGTCTGGAAGGCTGCGATCTGACCGGGGCCAAGCTGGACAACGCCAACTTCTTCGGCGCGGACATGCAGGATGCGATCCTGGCCGAGGCCAGCCTGCGCCGCTCCGACCTGCGCGGCGCCTGCCTGCGGGGGGCGGACCTGTCGGGGGCCGATCTGTTCGAGGCCGACCTGCGCGAGGGCACCATCGCCGCCGCCGACGCGAGATTGGGCTTCAAGGTCATCGAACCGCGCCACCGTGACGAAACCGAGGCCAGCGGCGCCTGCCTGGCCGGCGCCAATCTTCAACGCTCCAAGATGGCCGGCGTAATCGCCGTGAAGGCCGACTTCTCCGGCGCGGTGATGAAGGACTGCAAACTGGTGCGGGCCAATCTGAAACAGGCGGATTTCCGTGGGGCCGACCTCGCCGGCGCGGACCTGTCAGGGGCGGACTTGTCGGGTGCAGACCTGCGCGACGCCATCCTGGTGGGCTGTAAGACGACCATGTGGCGCGCCGACGGCGCCGACATGCAGGGCGCGCTGACCGACAACAAGTCGTCCTGCGAGTCCGTGGAAAAGATGCCCGCCGCCGAGATGCTGCGCGAACATGCGCGCTGGTGCGAGACCGGCGGCGCGGAGGGGCAGCCGTCGGTCTTCAACGGCGTCGATCTGCGTCCGCTGAAGTCGATCACGGGCCTGAACCTGACCGCCCTGTCGGCCAAGGGCGCGGTCTTCTACGGCCTGGATATGGAGGGGGTGCAGCTGCAGGGCGCGCAGCTCGACAACGCCGACCTGCGCTCGGCCAAGCTGCGGCGCGCCGACCTGCGCGGCGCGCGTCTGCGTGGCGCGCGACTGAACGGAGCGGACATGCGCGAGGCGCAGTTGGGACCGTTGCTGATCGCCGCTGACCGACTGATGCCGGCCGATCTGACGGGCGCCGTCCTGCGGGGCGCGGACCTGTCTGGGGCCGATCTGAAGCGCGCGGTTCTGGCCGGCGCGGATCTCGGCCGTGCGACGCTGCACGGCGCCCAGACCCGTCAGGCCGACCTGACCGACGCCAATCTGGCGGGCGTGCGCGGCCTGACCATCGATCAGGCCGCTTGAAGCCTTAGGCCAGCGCCTTGAGCTGATCGACCAGATCGGTCTTTTCCCAACTGAAGCCGCCGTCCGCGTCCGGCTCGCGGCCGAAGTGGCCGTAGGCGGCCGAGCGGGCGTAGATCGGCTTGTTCAGTTGCAAGTGCTGGCGGATTGCACGCGGCGTAGCGCCGCCGATCAGGTCCAGGATCTTGTCTTCCAGCACCGCTTCGGAGATCTTGCCGGTGCCGTGCAGATCGACGTGGATCGACTGGGGCTTGGCCACGCCGATGGCGTAGGAAATCTGGATCGTGCAGCGGTCGGCCAGACCGGCGGCGACGACGTTTTTGGCCAGATAACGGCAGGCGTAGGCGGCCGAACGGTCCACCTTGGTCGGATCCTTGCCCGAGAAGGCGCCGCCGCCGTGGGGCGCCGCGCCGCCGTAGGTGTCGACGATGATCTTGCGGCCGGTCAGGCCGGCGTCGCCGTCCGGTCCGCCGATCTCGAAGATGCCGGTCGGGTTGATGTGCCAGACGGTGTTCTCGTCGGTGAAGCCTTCAGGCAGCACTTCCAGGATATAGGGTTTGACGATTTCGGCGACCTGCTCGGAGCTCAGCCCCTTGGCGTGCTGGGTCGACAGGACGATCGAGGTGGCGCGGACCGGCTTGCCGTCCTTGTATTCGATCGTGACCTGGCTCTTGGCGTCGGGCTCGAGCTGCGAGCCGCCGGCGTGGCGAACCTCGGCCAGCCGCTTCAGGATGTTGTGGCTGTATTGCAGGGTCGCCGGCATCAGCTCGGGCGTCTCGTTCGACGCATAGCCGAACATGATGCCCTGATCGCCTGCGCCCTCGTCCTTCTCATTGGTCGAGTCGACGCCGACGGCGATGTCGGCAGACTGGGCGTGCAGGAAGCAGGCGTAGTCCGCCGTCTCCCAGTGGAAGCCGTCCTGCTCATAGCCGATGTCCTTGACCGCGGCGCGGACCAGCGGCTCCAGGCTGTCGATGATGCTCTGGGTGAAGGCTTCGTTCTCTTCCTTGGTGTTGCCCGGCTGGGTGGCGCGGACTTCGCCGGCCAGCACGATGCGCTGGGTCGTCACCAGGGTTTCGCACGCCACGCGCGCCTCGGGATCCTTGGCCAGGAAGGCGTCCACGACCGTGTCGGAGATGCGGTCTGCGACCTTGTCGGGGTGGCCTTCGGAAACGCTTTCCGAGGTGAAGAGGAAGGAAGAACGAGCGGCCAAGAGAGGCTCCTGTCAGTGTCAGACCGACAGACATATAAAGATATGCTTATATGTTCAAGTGATCTGAAGCGCCGCTCTTCGGCTGGAAACTGCTTTGCGGCGTAAGCATATCGGCTGACTCCCTCCCATTTTAGGGTAAATAAGCGTCAGGGGGTCCCCATGCCAGATGGCCTGACGACGAGAGAAAGCGAATGCGTCCGCTTGGCCGGCCAAGGTCTTGAGGACAAGGAAATCGCTGCGCGCTTGCGCATCTCGCCGCGCACGGTCGGCAACCACCTGCATCGCGCCTACGCCAAGCTGGGCGTTTCGGACCGCAAACTGGCGGCGCGTCGACTGAGTATTGGCTACTCAGAGGCGTCGATACTCATTCCCGACACCGGCCCCCATACGCTCAATGATCCCACGTCGGCCGAACAGTCGGACGATGCGGTTTCCGACCCAACGACTTCCTGGCTTCTGCCTGCGCCTCCTCGGGGCGCTCTGGCGAGAGTGGGGATCATCGTCGCCGGGGCCGCTATCGCCCTTCTGTTCGCCATCGGGATCGTGACGGCGGGCATGGTGGTTCCATCCCTTTTCGACCGGCTTGCTCCCGCTGAAATGCGCTGACCAAACGGCTTAAAGGAAGGTGAGCCAATGAAGAACATGCACGTCGGCGTCCGGGTGGCGCGGCAGGTCAGAACCGCAGAACACGCCGTCGATCAGGCGATGATCGAAGTCAGCCGCTTGGTTCAGACCGCGTTGGAAGGTCGGGTCGAGGCGCGTCTGGCGGCGGAAGTTGGACAGGAAGCCCTGGCCAATATGGTGCGTGGCCTAAGCCAACTGGCCGAGGTTCGTAGCGCCGTGATCGCCAGTCACTGCGAGCTGGCCCAGGTCGCTGACGACCATCAGGTCGGCTGGCATATGGACGGTGCGCACGAAGACAAGACGGTCAAACCCACTGGGTTCGCCCCGGTTCTCGCCGTCGCCGCTTGATCGCCGCCGTCGGAATGGGGTCGCCGCTGTCCTTGTTTCTGATGTGCCTGACCTACGGCGTCATGGCGCTTCTGCTCTGGAAGGGTCGCATGCCGGAGCGGATCGCCCTGGTCGCTCTGGTCGTGCTCAACTGGGGCACGCCATTGGTCGATCACCTGTTCATCGGGCATTTCCGATGGGGGGTGGCGATCCTGTCGGTGTCCATGTTCTGTCTGCTGGTCGGTCTGGCGCTCCGTTACGACCGATGGTGGCTGCTTCTTGCCGCCGGCGCCCAGCTTATCGCGGTCTCGACCCATCTGGCCGGCATCGCTGGTTCTGACGCCCTGCTGTGGTCGATCGTATCGACCCGAATGGTCGTCTGGTTCGAGCTGCTGCTCCTCGCCCTCTTGGGCGTCTGGGAGGCTCAGTGCGCCCCCTACGCCCGTCCCAAATCAGCGCCCGGATCGATCCGGGCGCTGCAGAAAGTCTGAATGTCATGAATACCCAAACCACCCCCGCCTTCATGCCGCTTTTCCGCTCGTGGCTGGAAACGGCCAATCTGGCGAAACAGGTCGGATCGTCATCGCTGTCCGCCAGCGGCGAGAACCTGCTTGTCGAACTGGATCTGGCGCCGATGGAAGCGGCGGAAACCACGCTTCTCGATCACGCCCCGACCTCGGCCGTCGAAGCCGTCTGCATGATCGAGATCATTCGCCAGAGCCTGTCCGACGCCGGCCGCTCGGACGGACGCGATGCGCGCGCTCTGGACGCCATCCAGTCGTGGTTGGCAGGCGCGGCGCTCGACGGCGCCGACCATCGCGATGAGGTTGAGCAGTTGCTGAAAAGCGCCAGCAACCGGGCCTGATCAGCCGCGCAGGCCCTTGGCCACGGTCAGAAGGGCGTCGCGCTGGGCGGCGTCCTTGATGCCGCGGAAGGCCGCCAGCAGTTCGGCGACGCCGGGGGCAGCCAAAGCCAGCTCGTCGCCCTCGGCCGTTTCCAGTTCGCCCAGCAGGGCCGCGCCGGTCGATTTCAGCACCGAGGCGATCTGCAGCAGGCGGGCGGCCGAGACGCGGTTCACGCCCCGCTCGTACTTCTGAATCTGCTGGAAGGTCACGCCCGCGCCGGCGGCCAACTGCGCCTGGGTGATGCGCAGTTCCTCACGACGGGTGCGGATGCGTCCGCCGATGGCGATGTCTACGGGATCAACTGCGTCGTTCATGTCAGCCTGCGGGCATAGATAATGCGGCGCCATGGCCCCAAAACACCGATCCCGTCAAGCCAAAGCTGCTCAGCTAGGGATTGCTACGTGCATCAACGTTAACTATTCAACCTTGAGGATATGTCTTGGCCTCAGGGTGCCGCCTCCAGCGCGAATCGCACTCGGAGAAGTGGTGCCATATAGGCGACCCGAACATCTGACTTCGTGATTGCGAGTTCGATATAATTTCGGAGAGCAAGTCGAAGTCGAGAATGGCTGTCAGTGCTATTTCTGATCCAGATATTTCGCGCCCCCGCTTAAAGGCGCGTTATTTTTGGATTGGTGGACGTTTGCGTCAGCCAGTCACCAAGCCGCGCGATGTTCAGTGAAAATCCCTCGAACCCGGCAGAATGCGTACGTCACGCGGGTGGCGATGCGAAGGATGACGGGGCGCTTGAGGATGGGCGACGACATCAGCGCGGGCGAGTTGGACTGTGGTTCGGTGATCTTCGGACAGCCGCTCCAACTCAATAGAGCGATCAAACACGCGGCGAGCCACCACGTGGACCACGCCTTCAGGGCTTTTTTCGACCACGCCCTCGACCAGCATCAGACGGGCAGACATCACTTCGCGACGAAACTGTTCAAACATACGCGCCCACAGAACGACGTTGGTAATGCCCGTCTCGTCCTCCAGGGTGACGAAAATGGCGTTGCCCTTGCCTGGTCGCTGACGCACCAGGACCACGCCCGCCACCTGTACATGCGATCCACCCCGTCTGGCTTCCGTATCGCGGCAGGTTCGCACGCCTTCAGCTTCGAAAACTGGCCGAAGAATATGCATGGGATGCGCCTTCAACGACATTCGGATTGTCTGATAGTCAGCGGCGACATGCTCGCCTAAAGGCATGATTGGCAGACTAACGTCGGGTTCGCAGCCCAGCTCACGCGCGCCCCTTTCAAGAGCCTCGGCGGCCGCGAACAGCGGCAGAGGATTATCGTCTGGCAATCGTCGCACCGCCCACAACCCCTCGCGTCGGTCCAGCCCCAGGGATCGAAAAGCATCGGCGTCGGCCAGCTTGCGCATCGCTGCAGCCGGTAGTCGCGCACGCCACGCTAAGGTCTCGACGTCGGCGAAGGGCGCCTCGTTCCGCGCGGCTTCGAGCGCCTTCGCCCAACTCTCCTTGAAACCATCGATCTGACGTAGGCCCAAACGCAAGGCCGGTTCAGCGCCCGTCGGCTCAAGGCCATTGTCCCAATCGCTGTGCACGACATCAATGGGCCGTATCTCGACACCTCCGACCTCACGCGCCTCGCGCACGATCTGGGCCGGTGCATAGAAGCCCATTGGCTGGCTGTTCAGCAGGGCGCATGCAAAGGCCGCTGGGTGGTGTCGCTTGATCCACGACGAAACATAGACCAGTTGCGCGAACGAGGCGGCGTGGCTTTCCGGAAAACCATAGGAGCCGAAGCCCTTGATCTGGTCGAAGCAGCGTTGGGCGAAGACAGGATCGTAACCCCGCTCCACCATTTTGCCGACCATCCGGTTCTCGTAGGTGTGTAGCGTCCCGTCCCCCCGGAACGTCCCCATGGCCTTGCGCAAGCCGTTCGCCTCTGCATCTGTGAACTTGGCTGCGACCATGGCGACCCGCATGGCTTGTTCCTGAAACAGAGGGACGCCAAGGGTCTTGCGAAGCACTTGCTTCAACTCGTCAGGCGGACCGTGATCGGGTGATGGTCCCGAGAGATCTATCGCCTCCAGGCGGTTCCTGCGACGCAGATAGGGATGGACCATGTCGCCCTGAATCGGCCCGGGTCGGACGATGGCCACCTGGATCACGAGGTCATAAAGTTTCCGAGGCTTTAGCCGGGGCAGCATATTGATCTGGGCTCGACTCTCGACTTGGAAGACGCCGATCGACTGGCCTCGACACAGCATATCATAGACCTCGGGATCGTCCTGCGGGATGGTATCGAGACGCTCCTCAACGCCCTGATGAACCTTCATCAAGTCCAAGGCTTTGCGTATGCAGGTCAGCATGCCGAGCGCCAGCACATCGACCTTCATCAGGCGCAGTTCGTCGATGTCGTCCTTGTCCCACTCGATGAAGGTGCGGTCGGGCATGGCCGCATTATGGATGGGCGCCATCTCGTCCAGCCGATCCTGGGTCAGGACGAAGCCGCCGACATGCTGGCTGAGGTGACGCGGGAAGTTCAGCAGCCGAGACGCCATCGCGACGGCGCGACCGATCATCGGATTGGCCGTATCCAATCCCGCCTGTTCCACATGGCGGTTTGTGATTTCAGAGCCCCAACTGCCCCAGTGGCTGCCCGCCAGGCGCGCCGTGATGTCCTCGGTAAGTCCGAAAACCTTGCCCACTTCGCGGATGGCGCTGCGGGGTCGAAAATGGATGACCGTGGAGGCTATGCCGGCGCGTTCGCGTCCATAGCGGCCGTAGATATGCTGGATGATCTCCTCGCGCCGTTCATGCTCGAAATCGACATCTATGTCGGGCGGCTCGTTGCGATCCTCCGACAAAAAGCGCTCGAACAACAGTTCGGATTCCGCAGGATCAACCGAGGTGATGCCGAGGATGTAACAGACGGCGGAGTTGGCTGCCGACCCTCGGCCCTGACACAAAATGCTCTTGTCTCGCGCCACGCGCACGATGTCATAGATGGTCAAAAAGTAGGGGGCGATTTCCTTCTTGGCGATGAAGGCCAATTCCTTGTGCAGAAGCTCAGCCAGTTTGGTGGGGACATCGCCTCCATATCGTTCATTGGCGTGCCGCCATGTCAGGCTCTCCAGCCAAGCTTGGGGCTTCCAACCTGGAGGGACAGGTTCTTCAGGATATCGATAGGAGAGGTCTGACAGGTCGAACGCCACACGATTCAGAACATTCAAGCTTTCGACCACTGCTTGAGGCGCGTCATGGAACAGACGTTTCATTTCCGCGACAGGCTTGGGGTGCCGCTCGGCGTTCGTCAGTAGGCGACGCCCTGCCGCCTCAAGGGTAGTTCCGTCGCGAATGCAGGTCAGCACGTCCTGCAAATCACGCTGTTCAGGGATGTGATAAAGCACATCATTGAGAGCCAGCAGTGGAACCCCTGCTCGCTCGGCCATCGCTCTTAAACGCATCAGCCGACGTCGGTCGTCGCCGCGTCTCAACATGGCGACGCCCAACCAAACCGCGCCCGGCGCACCATCGGCGATACGATCGAGGACGCTCTCGAACCCTTCCAAGTGATCGGGCGGCATGACGATCAGCAGGATGTCCTCGGGCGCGGCCAGCAGATCGCGCAAGGCGATGTCGCACTCGCCCTTCTTCGCCCGACGATTGCCGAGCGTCAGCAGTCTTGTCAGCCTTCCCCAGCCACTTCGTGTCTCGGGATAGGCCAGAATGTCAGGCGTTCCGTCATTGAAGACCAGACGCGCGCCCAGGATCAGCTTGAAAAGCTGAGCCCGACGTTTGACCTCTTCAGATAATGCTGGGTCGATTGTCTGGTCTTCGTCCTTCGCAGTCTCGCCGGGGCCGGAGCCTTCGCGTCGCAGGTCGGGAGGCAGCAGACCATGTTCGCGAAGAGATTTCAGAGCACTCCAGGCGCGCACGACGCCAGCTACGGTGTTGCGATCCGCCAGCCCCATGCCTGCATGGCCGCGCAGGACCGCCGTCGCCACCATCTGTTTGGGCGACGATGCCCCTCTCAGGAATGAGAAGTTGCTGGTCACGGCCAGCTCGGCATAGTCGCCCTGTGGGTCAGGTTGAATTTGTGGCGCTCGTTCTGTCATGCGAACAGGCCGTGAATGAACCAGCGCGGCGGTTCTTCGACGCCATAAATACCTTGGCGGAAAAGCCAGAAGCGGCGGCCGTCTACATCCTCGACGCGGTAATAGTCGCGGGTGCGCTGGCCTGGCGCGCGCCACCATTCTCCTGCAATGCGTTCCGGTCCCTCTGCGCGAGCGACATTATGAACCACGCGTCGCCAACGGAAGCGGAAGGGGTGGCCGTCGGGCGCCTCGGCCAGTGTCTCCACGGGTTGCGGTGGATTGAACAGATGCAGCGGGCGCAGAGGGGGATCATCAGGATCGAGCTCTGGCCAGGATTTACCGATATCCGGACCACCGCCGCCCGAGGTCCAGCGCGCTGCACGCTCGGGGATGTGTGAACCCTCAGGTTGGAACCTCAACACAGCCTCAGGCCCTAATCGCGCGATCAGTCTGTCGATCAGGGCGCTCAGGTCGCCGGACGGATCGGATTCCTCTTCCAGCCCTGTTTGAATAGGCGCCAGCCGCTCGACCGTTGTGGCGACCATACGCATCTGGTCGAAGCCGAAGCCAGGATCCAGCGGAGTCTTCAAGGCCGCCAGGCGCTCGCAGAACAGGCGCAACACCGATCCGGCGTCGCGTGTGGCGCGTCCGACCTTCAGTCTTACCCTCCGCAGACCACCATCCACACGATAGAAGCCAGCCTCGAAGTCGCGCGCCCCCAGTATTGCGTTCTCCAGCCGAGCCATAGTGTCCTCAAGCAGGTCGGACAGTACGCGCTTTACGTCAGCGTCAGTCGAGATGGGCTCGAAGAAGACCCGATCGACCACAACAGGCGGCGTTGGACGATGCGGGGTGATACGTGTGTCTTCATCACCCAAGATACGCGCCAACCGCGCAGGAAATCCGGCCCCGAAACGGGCCGCCAAGGGCGCTCGCGGGCGGTCATCCAAGTCGCCCAAATTTTTCAGGCCCGCCCGACGTAAAGCTAGCTCATCGCGTTCATCAAGCTCCAAAGCGGAGACAGTCAGACGACGGACCATTGCGCGTTCGGTTGCGCAATCGAACACGTCATGCGGCTGTCCAAATCGACTGAGCGCACGCGCCGCCTGGGGTGTGGATGCGAAAGCGCAACGGCTCTGCAAACCTAATCCGCGCCCACGCAACTGGACGAGTTGAAACAGTTTCTTCTCGCCGCCGAACAGATGTGTGCAACCGGTCACATCCATCATCAAACCGTGCGGCGGATCTATTGTGATCATGGGCGAAAAACGATCGAAGTCCTCTAGAACCTGAGCAAGCCAAGCGTCGTCCGCTTCGGGCTGCGTCTCTGCGACCTTCAGCACAGGGAGGCGCGCACGCGCATCAGCCAGCGTCTGGCCGGGACGCAGCCCTTGGCGCGACGCCTCAGGGCCGACGCTGCTCAGCCGCAGAGCGCCTTTGACCTTCTCCACCAGCACAAGCGGCGCTTCAGGCGTGTCGGCGCAGGCTTTCAGTTGTAGCCTGTCGCTGGGAAGCCAAGGGAACCACACGGCCAGATAACGTCGCCGGCTCGACGAATGATCGTCCTTCACGATCCCACTCCATGAGAGAGGCTACGACTGCCGCGCTTCCTCGATGACGCAAAAGTTTGGCGGAAAAGGCCGGCCGACCTGGCGCCCCGCCTTCCAGAGGGGTCGAGGCTGCGGATTTTATCGACCATCGACTTTCCGCCGCGCTGGGCTGGGGTGCGGCCCCTGCACGCGCCAAAAAAAGCTGCTTGCCGCCATTACGAGCCGCCAGCGACAGCCGCCGGCTAGCCGTGAGGCTTAGAGCCCGGTCTTCTCCCCATGCGCTCAGCAGCACTACACCTATGCCGCGCGTGCGCAGGGCGTCTTCACCCACACCCAAAAGGGTGCGGATGTCGCGAGCGCGAACCAACAAAACCTCATTGGGTGACAGGCCCATCTCATGCAGCCCCGCCCCATACGGGTGGCCGTTCTCGCCAGCGCCTCGATCATGAACGGCCCACAGGAAGCCCTGACCAGGCGTGATCGACAAAGCCATGCCCAAGCCGAAGCCGTTTACGGTCACGGCGTCCGCGGCATTCTCAGCGTAGAATTCGTGTGTTCCGGCAGGCGTCAGCACGGCCAGAACGCGTGCCATATCACCTCCGTTTAAGTCGCTATCAAACCTGCGCTTTATGAGAGGAGAAGAGTGGCGTGCTAGCGAAAAGCTTGAGACTAAATCTCGTTTGTTCATCATTTGTTCTATATGCGACTTCACACTCCCAACGAGTCAAGGTGAGAAAAGTAGCCCTCCAATTTTAGCTCAGCCGCTTCGTAGAGGGCTCCCATCTTGATCGGCCCGAACCGATAAGTTCTGGCGCGAAGTTGAGGCTTGGGCCTGAGGAGCGCTCACCCAGTTCGACGAAATTCGAGCAAAGGCCGAAAGTGTGAAAATCTATAGGCTTATCGGCCTTTCCCATTGCCCGCGCCGGTTCCAAGCGGAAACACCTTCCGGCCTATCCGGCCGGGCGTCAAAGCTAGAGATGCCTTGAGAAGGTGGTGCCGCTTAGGTGACTCGAACACCTGACCCCATCATTACGAAAGCGATAAGACGCATATTTATATAGCAAAATCAGCTATTTAAATCGGTCTTGGTCGGATTATTTTACCTAAAGTTTCTTTGATATGGGCGGCATACTGGGAGGACGTGTGGCCTAAATAGTGGGGTAAATTCAACAACATCAACCTCATTTCCACATCACACCCATTTTCCATCATGCCCGCCCTCACACCTCAAAATTTCAACCACTATGACACCACCCGTGTGTCTATTTCCGTGCGGGGTGATGGTGGCCGGAACTGGAATGAACTCGCTCGCCTTCCAGAGCTTGAGCGGGCGATTCGTAGCTGCCCAGATCGCTATTTTGTGACCCTAACAACCCGTCGGGCATTCACGCCAGGCATCATGACCGCTGAAGTCGGCAAGGTGTTGCATCGGGTCAACGGCAAACTTTTTGGAACGCATTATTCTCGCAAAAAGGCGGTGCGGCTTGCCGTCTATGCCGTGCAAGAGCGCAGTTTGGATGAAGGCTTGCACACCCACCTTATTGTCGGCGTGCCGGAAGGAAGCTTGGCCCTGAAAGCCAACCCTGCCTCTTTGGATGCTGGGTCATTGATCGTGTCAGAGTGGGTGGATGCGGATCCAGAAGCTCGACGCCACACCGCTCAAGATGCCCAAGATGTCTACGACTACGCCGGAGCATCTAGCTATACCCGCAAAACCATTCGCAGCAGTCAGGGGTTCGACAATGTCGACCTCCACAACTGCTCGCTTCCATATCGGTCGTCTGCCCTGTCGTAATTGACGGGATAATCCATAAAGCCGAGCGCAGACGGTTCCCCTTGACCCCAGTGTCCCAAGCTTGGCGATCCATCCAGATCGCCTTGATTATAGAGTCATGTCTAAAGCTGACTATTAAATAGGGTGAAGGGCCGAAGGCCACCGACGAGCAAAGCGAGGAGGTTAATTTGAGAGCTGCAAAGTCGATGAGGGGCGGATATGGCGATTAAGGATGTTGATGATGGATTAGATGCCCTGCGGCGTGAGATCGGGGTCGCAGAGATTATGTCGTTGATCGAGCGCACTGCCCGCTGGGTTGATCCTGAGACGTTCAGGTTATTACCGGTCTGGTTCCCTGAGCATGCACGTAGACAGCCCTTCTACAAAGGCCGGTGGTCGGAGCCGCAACTCAACAAGAGCCGCTCCAGCGGTTCGGTGGTCCACAAGGTCGAAGGCAATGTTTACGCCAACCAAGCGCTCACTTTGGCGCTGGGATTAAGGAAGGCCAATCGACCAAATTGGTCCTGCTGCCATATATGGGGCGTGGATGATGGGGCCTATCAAAAGTCTAACGTCGTCGTGCAGGACCGTAGGTTCTATTCATGCGTGGCTAACATGGTGCTGTTGCCTACTCCTCTAAAGGCTTTCACGGATACCATGCCGGAGGTCAAGGCTATGCTTCGCTTCTGCGCTACTAATCTCTACGGTTGGAAGTGCGACCACACGGCCGTTGCGGACATAGAGGAGGCTTCGATTGGTCAGTTCGGTAGCGCTTATCCGAAAAGCTGGCCGGCACGTGCCGAGGAAAGAACGCCGGCTGGCATGGTGGCTCTAACGCCAGCTATTCAAAAATCGGCTTACCGCAGATTGGCCGTCATCCGACGGGAGATCGCAAATCCTGGACCGCACTATCCCACCGCCGATGTGTTGTCCGTATTAAAGTATTGGAATATCGCTATCTAATATCTCTAAGGCTGGGAAGACTAATCTTTCTTGATGCAGGCAGTGGTCGTGTACCTGGGCATATAAAATTATTGACTTAGATATTTATTTTGTAGTGACGGCTAATAAATCGATAGAAATGTAAAAGTTGCCGGTGTTAATGGCTAACTATCCGATAAATCTTCTAAGAAGAAACGTAATTTTGAGCTGGATATTGCGTTAATGATTCACTAACAACTGACGCCATTATATTAGCAAAACCGCACGGCAAAGCATTTCCAATGATGCTGCATGCCTGATCAATTTTGTTGGTGTCGATTTTGTAGTCGGAAGGAAACTGCTGAATTAACGCAGCTTCTTTGATTGAGATAGTACGATCCTTATCGGGATGCCCAAACCTACCTTTGCTCAAGGTAGCGCAGCCTGCCGTGATGGTGGGTGATGGGGCATCCCAGGCCATGCGGCCATATACGTTCCGAAAACCAAAATACTCGCCTTGGTGGCACGGGGGGCGTAGCCGTTCGGGGATAGTTCGCCAATCGCCTCCGGGTTTAATCCACTTTAGCCGTTCGACGTTGGCGGGCGACATCCTTCTAACGACGTGCCAGCCAGTTAGGTCGTTTGCCTTCGTAGCTCGTACGTCTTGGAAGCACGATGGCTCAGGAAGGCCGCCAATGGCACTTCGTACTGATGCCCAGCGTTTCAGATCGGCGCTGCCAGTCTTACTGTGTGTCGGTTTGGGAAGTTCGATTTTGAATCCTCGCCCAGCCATCAGGACGAGACGTTTTCGGAGCTGTGGGGTACCGAAGTCAGCGACTTGCAGCACGTCATAAGTTACAACGTAATCTAACGCCTCTAGCTTAGTTATAAAGGCATCCAGCCGTGCCCGACCCTTCTTCGCAAGGCCTGGAACATTTTCCATCATAACTGCTTTTGGCAGAAGCTCTTCGATCAAACGGCCCATTTCATCGATCAGCTCGTTCCGCGGATCCTCTCGTTTCCACTTTGAGGTTAGGGAAGTGAAGCCCTGACAAGGCGGGCACCCGGCAATGAGGTCGATTGGACGATCCCCAGCGACCTTCAGGATGTCAGTGCCCGACACCGTCCGGATATCATCTGCGAAAGCGACTGTGTCTGGATGGTTGGCTTGATAGGTAGCGACAGCGCTGGGGTCCAACTCTACGGCAGCGACCACCTCGAAGCCGGCGGCCTTAAGCCCAACGGTAAGGCCCCCACCGCCGGCAAATAGGTCGACGGCCAGCGGCCGATTGACTGCCAAGTCGTTGTCTTGTTCGTCTACCAAGCGCAATGTCCCGAATCGCCAGATTCTATCTAGCGCCGGGGTACTTGGAAAGCTGGATCCCCTCAACGGCCAATCAGGCGGATAGAGCCAAACTTCCGTCAGGCCCTATCTCTAGCTGATGAGCTACTCCTGCCGTTCGTGCGGATCGATCGATTCTTGATCAACCTGCTCGTTTTCAGGCGCACCATCCTCATCAAGCAGGCCCTTGTCCCGAAGCAGGTCGTCGATATGAAGGGCTCTTCGTACAACGTCTGTCATTAGGCGCCGGTTTTGGGCACCACCACCGCCCAGCAAGCCCAAGACGGTTTCGCCGTTCTTGTTGACCTTTGGTCGGACAATTTCAGCCCAAAGTGGATCACTTCTATCCCAGCTCAGAGCGCCTAGGCGAGCGGCTGCGGCTTCGAGGTCCGGGACATTGAGCCTGACCTCCAAGTCGTTAAATACCACGCCCATCGCTGTCCAACCTGGAGAGCTAAGATGGATGCTTTCTCGATCTCTGAATGCGTCTTCGCCCATCGATCCAACCATTGCCTCCAAGAAGGCAATGATCCGATCTTCAAAGAATTCAACGGTCTCTTCCGTCAACTTGGGATTGGCTAGATCTTGATTGTTAGAGCTGTCGGCAAATCGTTCACCTTCTGTAGCTGCCCGCACGAAGCGCAGCATATTTTGCTGCACGATTATTGCGGAAGACTTGCTCCCAAGTGACGCAGCCTTTCTTTCCATGCCGCCAAGACGCCTAATAACGTCACTGTCGCCAATTCTGTTGGCGAGAGCGATGTAGACATCGGAATGGTCGAGAGCGATTGCGTGCCGCTCAGTGACCTTCGCTACCCGGAAGTTAAAGTCGTGGAACAGCTGCTGCATCTCGTTCAGCGTGAGGGGAGATGTTCCCTCCGCTGGAACATAGAACACGGTCGGGAGAGTGAACTCGCTCAGAAGTTTTTGTATAGCCTCTCGTGCGTCGATCGAGATGTCCGAGGCCTCGGACATCTCGACCAATTCCAGTGCTGCTGAGGCTCGTCCCAAACCATCGACCAATACCCGGCGATTTCGTTTGGAGAGGTCGAAGTGAAGCACACCCATTCCACTTTCGCCCTCCGTCTTTTCAAAACGGGTGGGGTTCTGAACAGCCACAGCTATAGCCGGGAACGCTCCAATGATAGTTGGCCGTTCGATGAACCTATAGCGGATGTAGCGGACAAGGGACTCAAGTCTAGCCTTAGTCGTAGCTCGCTGGAGGTGGGTGTAGATGTGGGAAAGGTCATCACTCAACTTCTTCCAGTGCCTAGAGCGGGGGTCGTGACCAATTATCGTCTCAAGCGACCCGGCAGGCAGTTGGGTGGTGTAGGTAAGAAGCCTAGGTCCGAATTGACCTTGAATGGCGGGGACTCTAGCGGTAGGTCTCACATGTTCGATCATTGTACTTGCTTTCAATGGTTAACGTTATCGGGCGAGGCCGGATTTGCCTGGAAGCTCTTTGGCCTCGTCCGAAACAACGTCTACTCGCCAGTTTTGACGGTGTAAATGGCTTTCCCCGCAACTTTTCCTGCGGGGAGGGCCGTAAAAGTCGCGGGGAGGCCCGCCTGCGATCGTAAGCGGCTGTAATTCCACAAATTGCCGTTCATCGAGCGGGTGCGGATTTTTTATCACTGGGACTTGTTGATCAGTCCTCGCCTTTTTCTAGGTTCCGCAACCTCGGCTTGTCTGAGATGATTGGCGTTGGATTTGATTCGGGGCCAGCGGTTGATTTGCGGAATATATTCCTGCGCCGAGGCTAAGCAGGGGTGTGTTCGTGATTGCTACGGTTCTTGAGAAGGAAGCCGCTCTCTCCGAGCTAAGCCGTGAGGCGATAGCTAGAATTTGCGAGACGTATGAGGATAAGGATCCGTTTGCAGACCACTGCGTGATCGGTCTTTTTGATGTGCTGCGAGCCCACTACCTCATATGCGATTTTTTCACAGAGGCAGGGACGGGGCTGTTCCAGCCGGGGCCGAGAGATTTAGGGCTACTTGAGTCCGCTGTCGGGCGTCAGCAGGCGACATTCTTCAACGTCACTAAGTGGAAGACGGAATTTGAGAAGGTCGCTTCGCTTTTTTATGGTCTCGTCAAAGATCACCCGTTCCACGATGCCAATAAACGCACCGCATTTCTGATCGCTCTATATTCCCTGCATTTGAAGGGTTTTACTCCTACAATTACATCTAAAGCGTTCGAGGATTTCACCGTTGAAATAGCGAAGGGCGGATACAGTAAACGGGCAAAATATTTATCGTTGCTTAAAACCCGATCGAAATCGGATGCCGCCGTAATATTCATAGCGGAATACTTTAAGAAAAATTTTCGAAGAGTAGACAAGACGAAATATATTGTTACATTCAGGGAGCTTAGTTCCATACTGTCTAAGTATGGACTTGAGCTAAGCAATCCATCGGGAAACTATATTGATGTGGTGCGCCGGTCCGAAAGAAGAAAGCTTTTCGGATTTGGTGCGAAAGAATCTGTGAACGTAAAAATAGTTACAGTTGGTTTTCCAGGATGGTCTAAGCAAGTTAACACTGAAACCGTCGACAAAATTCGTAAGGCGGCTGATTTAACACATAAGAAAGGTGTGGATTCCGCTGCCTTCTTCCGTGATGCTGACCCGGCAGCCGGACTTATAGCACGGTATCAGCCAGCTTTGGAAAGTCTAGCTTATCGGTAGTTAGTTGCCACAGGCATCTGTTACAATTGACTATTAGGTACCAATGCGCCGTAGAATGTTGATGACGGTTGAGGGGTGCCAGGTTTTTCTCCTCGCCGTTAATATTCCCATTTCGTTTAAATGACGAGCTATTAGGGACGGCGAAGTCACGTCGCCTTTTGGCAAATGGGTCATCGTTGACCTAAAGTCTCTGGCTCTTTGTTCCGCTCCTTCCCTCACGGCTGCGACGGCGGCAGTGTTTCCTTTGTTTGCTCTCTGAATCGCCGCGATCCCGTTGGGATTGCCCAAATGGGACACATTGCGACCTGAGCGTGAGGACACGTACGATCGGCCATCGGAAAGACGATGTTTGACCATGTCCAACGCCTCTCTTGTCCGACGAGAAATTGCCTCTCGTTCGGCCTGAGCAATGACAGCTAACACCCCAATTGTAAGGTCGTTGGCGTCGGGAATGTCGGCGGCGATGAACCGGACGCCGCTGTCTCTGAGCGCCAATAGGAAGGCTGCATTACGGGAAAGTCTATCCAGTTTGGCTATGACCAAAACGGCCCCAGTGAGTTTGGCCTGACTTAGGGCGTGGCTTAGCTGAGGACGAGCGTTTAGCTTTCCGCTTTCGACCTCGATGAACTCTCCTAGGAGCACCATGCAACGTTGTGCGACCAGATCGGCCACGGCCAATTTCTGAGCTTCTAGGCCGAGACCGCTTCGTCCTTGCGATGCTGTGCTAACCCGATAGTAGGCGACCGCCTTCATCCGTACCTCCATGAGCGCCGTACAAAACCGCCTAACCAACGTCAGGCGGTTTTGCCGACTTCCGGCCAGCGGGAGGATGAATCAACGCCATAAAAATGGCTTCGAACCTTTGGGACGTGAGTACGGGGGCGACGGCTAAATACGGTTCGGAGGTGCGTTCCGACTGTTGTCTTTCATCCGTGAGGGATGGAGAGGGCCGCCGAACGAAGGAGGTCACATGAGTGTTTTGAGCAACTTGAAATTGGCGGTGAGCGACGATCGGACGAAGGGATACGACCCAGTTCGAGTTCGCAGGAAGAAGCTAGCCGCAGCTCTATCGGACCAACTTCAGCTTTTGGAGGCGGCTCAAGCAGGCGGCGTCTATCAGAAGGTCCGAATGAAACGAGCCCGAGATCTTGAATCTGATGAGGTCGTGGACATCGAACAGCGTCGGCGGGTGGTGCCCTGGTGGTGGATTGACGACGATGGAGTTGTGAAGTTTTCGATCCGATACGGATCTGCCCGGTTACAGGTGAAAGACGGAAAGGATGTCTTGATCGTGCCGTCGCTCGCTCACCTACAGAAACTTCTCCCACCACTGCGGCAGGAAGTGTTGGCGGGTGAACTCGACAGTGCCCTCGCTATTGCAGCGGACGCATTGCAAGCCCGTTTCCGTGGCGCTCAAAGTGAAGCGGGCGGTTAAAGCGGGAGGCCTGGTCAGACCGGCAGGCGAAACCCGCTGGTCTGATCACTTCCTATTGGGAGCGGAGGCTGACTTGGACAATTGCGGCTGGGGAGGCGTGAATCGTTCCGGCCTTCGCAGCGGCGATGGATAAGACCCAAAGAGGGTCGCTCGTCCATTCGGCTACAAGCGCCATTTTCTCACCGTTGCTCTCCATTGCGAGGTGCGGCTTTCCCAGTTCTGCTGTCAGCTGATTTGCCGCCATGGCAACGTAATCGACTGCATCGCCACTGGTCTCCACCGGCATGAGTCGGGTCAGCTTGGCTGAGGCGGGCAGGGGACCTGACGACGTGAGCGGGAGATACCCAAGGCGTTGGAGGGGGCGCAGGTATTCGCCGGGCGGCGGTCCCGCCCTGCTATCTAAAATTTTTACAGTCAATTTGTCTTGGTGACGAAATGGCGGGCAATGTGGGTCTATGAAGTCGCAAGTGTGCTTCATTGGAAATCTCCTGAAATGTGAAGCTGATGGTTCTGGCCTGGGTAGGCCGGGCATACGTCCACGTCAGGCCGGAGGGGCGCTGACATCGAGGTATCGGGTGGGCCGTCTGAAGCTGAACAGCTTGTCCCTGTTGGACTCGGCGGTGAGGGAGCTGGCGTAAAAGCGATCGATCATTTCCACGCTGGTTCGGCAGGCACGGGCCAGCGTGACGAGATCTACATCCCCTTGCTGGAGACGCATGGTGATGGCCGTGTGGCGGAGGGAATACAGGCTGTGCTCGTCGCCGTTCACCGCCGTCAGAAGACCGGCGTGAATAAGGGTGAGCCGGAACTGCCGACGTATGATCTCGTGAGCGTATGATCGGTTCAAGCGGGCCGGAAGGAACAAGTAGTCGTTTGGCCTGCCCAGGCCTCGCAACTTCTGCCCCTTGAGAATCCGATCATAGATGAAGACGGCGACCGGCATGGTGATGATCGGGTCGGAATGTCCCTTCGAAGCTGGGGCGTCTATTCGCAGATAGGCTGGACCGTCCTTGTCGCCCGGGACGATGGTGACGTGCTTGTGCTGGAGCGCAAACCTGTCGCCAGGGCGGAAAAAGCCGTTGACCATGAAGGTCACCAAGTCACGCAGCTCACGATCAATAGGCGCAGCTCTCCAACTGATCGTCGGCTTGCCCTTCTCGATAAGTTTGAGCGCTGCCAAAAGACGATGATATTGGTCCCGATTGAATGCTGGACGTGGGCTTGGCTTCTGAGGCGGCCTCGGGATCGCCGGCATTTGACGGATCAGCCCGTCGTCGTGGGCCATCCGCAGAACCTTGCTGACGAATGATAGGATGGCTGCGATCGATGTCGCCTTAAGCCCCTTGGCGGCCAGAACGTCACGGAATTCTCGCAGTTTCCGAGAGTCGATTTTGCTGAGCGGTGTGCTGCCAAAAAATGGTTCGCAGTGTTTTCTCAGGCGATCCCGATAGTCCACCACCATTCGGGGCTTGTTCTGGCCAATGAGAACCCTTGCCTCGCCGTCAGCTATAGTGGCGGTTGCCGCTACTGAGAATGTAATGGTGGCGTTCTTCATTGTAAGGCTCAAGGCATAGGTCTTCGCTCTCGTCTTTCGACAAGTTAAAATTTGCTCTGACTGGTTGGAATTGGACGTGTGGAAGTGAGCGCCAGGATTTTGGCCCAAGCGGTATTGAAGTAGCGGGATTTAAGGGGTCGAGATGCTCACTTGACTTGCAGAATATACTTCAAAACTGAGCAAATAGCAAGGTGTGGTCTTGACGGGCGCTCCGAGACATGCCTCCCGCCAACCCCTCATGTTCGGTTTTTAAGAGAGCCGCAAATGCCCGTGGCGTAAGGGTGCGGAGCGGCAAAACGGGCCGTGGTTTTGCGGCAACACCGTCCTTGACCCCTCATGTACGATGTCGAAGAGAATTATTTTTTGGTCGCAGGACGATTTTCTCCGCTCTGAACTCGCATGAGACGCTGGCGGTCAGACGCTCCGCATCATCTCTTAAAGGCGGTTCAAAACGCCGGAGAATCGATTTTCGCCGTAAGGATGACTCAGGAGAAGTTGGCGGCGCTGGTCGAGGACCGTTCGACCTGAACTCGCATGAAGCCACAGTCCGAGACGTTCACACGGACGTCCGCCAACCCAACACCCCGCATGTTGGTGCAGTAGCCATCGAAACCCAATGTCCTCAGTCGCTGCTGCTCGGGCTTGAGGCTATCGATGCCGTGATTATCGACAACAGCCTGAGCGAAATCCTGCAGGGATATCTGTTCAATCTCGAATCCCCGAGGCGTGAGATAGAAGGCTTCCACATTGCCGTTGGCGTCGAAAAGCACCCTCCCGGCTAACTTGCAGGCGTTCATTTGCATGGCTGCCAGAGAGTTCCTCTCGTCCGGTGTCATTGCGTCTCGCCGGTCGAGTTCTTCGCTACACTCTGGGGTCGCCGGGTAGAGTGTCATTCCGCTTTCATGGGAAGGAAGCCCAAAATGCATCTCCATCAGGGGGCTTCCACTGTTCTCAACGGCGATCATGCCTCTGTTTTCGGTGTTGAATAGGACCTCATCCCTGCTTTGGCCGATGTGGAGACCACGCACCTCCAAGTAGGATGCGGCGGGATAGTCCTCGGGGGGCGGAGCAACGCTTGGGACATCGGGTGCCGCCACGTTCATATCGACCATTGGGACGGCAGGCTCGGCCTCAATATTGTCCCACGCCATTAACGCCCAGGGAGTTCCCGCCAAAACCAACAGCGTGACGCCCGTGCCGACGGCGATCCAAATGTTGCGTTGTTTGTTCGAGCGTCTTCCGGCGTTCGCTGCTCGATTGAGCTCGGCAATGTCTTCTTGGGTGTAGCCGTCTGGCCGCTCGTCACTGCGGTGGTGGATCGTGGCGAACAACGCCGGGTGCTCAGGTTCCTGGTCGTCGCTCTTCTTGATCGTCATCCGTCCCCTCCTGGCTGTGAGCAGGCTTTGTCCCCTGTCCATAAGGGTCAGACAACGGCGAGCATCACGGAACACATATTATAGTTGATAAACTTGGTCGTGCCGGCGGGTCAACGGTGGCCGCATGGATATGCGGCGGCTGCTCGGCCGAAATGCCAAGAGGGCTCGTTTGCTGGCCGGACTGACGCAGGAGCAGTTGGCGGTTAAGTCAGGCTTCGCTCAGCAGTACATAAGCGACATGGAGCGGGGGCTACGAAACCCGACCATCGTCAGCTTGTACGAAATCGCTCAGGCGCTCGGCACCACGCCTGTTGCCCTCATCGCCCCCGACGAGGAAGCGGCCCGAGAAGGCTGACGGGCAGCCTCACGGAGGCTGCCAATGTCAAACGGACCTACCGCCGCTGATTTGTTCACCGCCGCCGTTGGTGATCGGGTCAAGGAATGGCGTGAATCTGTCAATCAGTCTCAGGCCGATTTGGCGGGATTGGCGGGAATCTCTGTCAGCTATCTCGGCAAGATCGAGCGGGAAAAGTCGCTGCCACCATCACAACAATGCAGGGGATAGCCAGGGCCCTCGGAGCCGAGACGTGGGAGCTTCTGGACGTGGACGGAGACGAACTGGGCGTTGCCGCAGCGGTTAGAGGGGCCGCCTGAAGAACACGACACGTCGCTCTGGCTCCAGCCTGGAGTCGTAGGGCGTCTGCAACAAAGCTTGCCGTTGTGGACGATTGTTTGTGGGATTGCCGTTCTCCCACCACTGATAGCGGGTTTGGGCCGAAAGCGGAAAGAGACCGATAAGTGCTTCGATTTCCGAAAACGTGAGCGGTATTTCTCTTGCAGTCTGACGGTTCAAATAATCGATCAGCGGCTGAAAGTTTCTCCTAGGCCTGACATCGAACACCATTTTATCGTTGCCGTTCAAAAGTTTTGATTTCGCAACTGAAAGTTGAAGTTGAAGCTGCATTGGCCCATGGGTCTGGCACCGTAGGCGAGGCTGGGTAGGTTGTAGAACATATGACGTTCACATTGATTGAGGGGCGAAGGGAAATAGCCAAAGCTCAATTGTCGCTATCACGTACCCTGCGCAAAACGTTCGATACCAACCGCCTTCGCAATATCGGCTACCCATCCGCAACGGTTTTCGATGCTCGGATTCACACCGACGAGAATTATTGGTTTCGGGAGCATAAGATTGAAGACGCTAGCCATCCTAGAACGCTGAATTGGTTCGGGCTGATGAAGCCCACCGGGTCACTGCATATAGCCGTGGAAGTGAACACGCCTCTGGTTGGGCGTGACGACATGGTTGCGGGGTTCTTCGCACGACATGTCGAGAGTGGAGAAGCTTATCTTCTTCATTCAGGCCGGGTGGGCGGAGGCAAGAAAGGGGTGGGCCGAACGGCCTTTCTGGCTTGGTCGGACCGGCCGCTGGAGCGGGCTATTGATAGCGACGGGCGAGTGCGATTGGGCATCGTGGTCACGCCACTTGATGGTGCAACAGCCGCCCAGTCTGTTGTGAGCTACGTTGATGAGGTCGCCGCCTTCAAGGCCTTCGTATCGGCAGGCGGGGCAGATAATCTGCAGTTTCGAAACCGGGTGCAGGCTTACTCTGACTATTTCGACGAAGCGTCAGGCCGTCGAACGGGAAAGCGTTCTAGCCGGATCGACTATGTGTCGAGGCATGGCGATATTGTGCGTGCTGTTCGGGACTGGCGAAGCAAGACGTTGGGGCCAAACGACGGTCGGATCGTCAAAAGCGTTTTATTGGACCTCGGCGTCGGGCGCAGCGGACAGCTCTTGGAAGCGTATGAAATAAAGACCTCGACGGGCAGGCAAAACCTTTATGCCGCCATCGGGCAGTTGCTCGTTCATGGCGGGGCGGCTGAGTGTAAGAAATATCTCGTTTGCCCCAGCGATCTTCCAATTCCTGACGATGTCTCCAGAGCTCTGAAGACATTGGACATCAGCATTCTCGGCGTGCGGATAACCAGCACGTCCGTTCATATACTGGGGTAAGCCAGCCCGGACGGGCCGAAATTCCATTCAGAAGAAAGTGGTGCCGCTTAGGTGACTCGAACACCTGACCCCATCATTACGAATGATGTGCTCTACCGGCTGAGCTAAAGCGGCCCGGTTGCGACGGACGAAGCTGTCCGCGCGAGACGGGGTCTTTATACGGCCGGATCGCGCTTGCCAAGCGCCGCGTTCAAGATCGTGAGCAATGAGGTCTCGTCGGGCGATTTTGCCACAACGGGCGTCAGGCCCAGCGCGGCGAGCGGGGCCGCGGCGGCGAGAGAGATGCAGGCGAGGACGGCCTGGGCCAAGGGGGCGTGATGAAGCTTGGTGAGGGCTTTTCCGGCGCGGGGGGAGTGGATCAGAACGGCGTCGAACAGTGCGGGCGCTGCGACTGACGTTTCGATGGCGCGATAGACTGTCAGCGAATGGACCGACACGTTACGGGCGCCGGCGGTGGTGAGGGCGGCGGTGAAATCGCCGGCGGGGGTTTCCGCTTGAGGGACCAGGACGGCGGCGTTGGCGATGGCGCTGGCGGTCAGGCGGGCGAGGGCGTGCAGGTCGCCGGAAGCTGAGCGGACATTTGTGAACCCCGCATCATGGGCGGCTTGGGCGGTCGCATCGCCCACGGCGAAGACCGGACGGTCGCGGCGGGGCGTCAGGGCGGCGAAGGCGGTCACGCCGTTGATGCTGGTGAAGGCCAGGGCGGCGAACGGCGCCAGATCGGGAACGGGCGGGGTCAGGTTCTGGATGGTCAGAAGGGGCGCTACGATCGGTTCGTATCCCATGTCGCGCAGGCGGGCGGCGGTGCGCGCGGCGCCTGGTTCGGCGCGGGTGATCCAGACGCGGGCGGCTCCAACTTCTTCGTTTAAAGGGCTCATCCGTCCAGGGTCGCGGGATCGACTTCCTGATCGCCGGCCGAGGCGTGGACCTCGCCGCCCAAGCGCTGGCCCAGGGCGCGGGCGTCGGCTTCGGTCGGTTGGAAAAGGTCGCCGACGCGGCGCCAGCGGGCGGAGCCGTCCGGGCTGAGCATTTCGGTGGTCAGATGCAGGGTGTCGTGTTCGATGCGGGCAAAGGCGCCGACGGCGGTGCGGCACGACCCCTCCAGCGCCGTCATGGCGCCGCGCTCGGCGGCGATGCACAGGGCGGTCTCGGGATGGTTCAGGGCGGCGACCCATTGGGCGTTTAGGGGCGCGTCGATGTCGGCGGCGCGGGTCTGGATCGCCAGGGCGCCCTGGCCCGGCGCCGGCAGGAAGGCGTCCAGCGACAGTTTCTCGCGGATATGGTCGGTGACGCCCAGGCGCGTCATGCCCGAGACGGCCAGAAGGATGGCATCGAAATCGCCATCGGCCGCGCGACGCAGGCGGGTGTCGATATTTCCGCGCAGCATCTCGACCCTCAGGTCTGGCCGCAGGGCCAGCGCCTGGGCCTGCCGTCTCAGGCTGGCGGTGCCCAGGCGCGCGCCGAAGGGCAGGGCGTCGAAACTGTCGAAGTCACGGCTGATGAAGGCGTCGCGGGCGTCCTCGCGCTCGGGGATGGCGGCGATGCACAGGCCCTCGGGCTGTTCGGCGGGGACGTCCTTCATCGAATGGATGGCGATGTCGATCCGGCCGGCCAGCAGGGCTTCCTCGATCTCCTTGGTGAACAGAGCCTTGCCGCCGACTTCCAGCAGGCGGCGATCCTGGATGCGGTCGCCGGTGGTGACGATTTCGACCAGAGGAACGGCGGCCTCGATCTCGGCCTCGGGCACGTTCAGGGCGCGGCCGATGGCGCGCTGCATCATGCCGGATTGGGCGAGCGCCAGCTTGGAGCGCCGGGTGCCGATGCGGAGAGGAAAGGTCATGAGCGTTGCGCACCGGTCGCCGGGTCGCTACCTCGACCCGATGGAGATGTCCGCCGACTATAGCAGCGGTGCCAAGTCAGCAACTGGACGGGATGTCCTCCCTCGTCCCGGTCCGCTGACGGTGCTGGGCCTGGAGACCAGTTGTGACGAAACCGCCGCCTCGGTCGTGCGCCTGACCGGCGGGCGGGCGGAGGTGCTGTCCTCGGTCGTTCACAGCCAGATCGACGATCACGCGGCCTATGGCGGCGTGGTGCCCGAGATCGCGGCGCGCAGCCATGTCGAAATGATCGCCGAGGTCACGCGACGCGCGATGGCCGAGGCCGATATGGGCTATGACGGGCTGGACGGGATCGCGGCGACGGCCGGGCCGGGTCTGGTCGGCGGGGTTATGGTGGGCCTCAGCTTTGGCAAGGCGGCGGCGCTCGCGCGCGGCCTGCCGCTGGTGGCGGTCAACCATCTTGAGGGGCATGCGGTGTCGGCCCGGCTGGGGGCGGAGGTGGCCTATCCCTTCCTGCTGCTGCTGGTGTCGGGCGGCCATTGCCAGCTTCTGGAGGTGCGCGGCGTCGGTGACATGAGCCGGATCGGCGCCACCATCGACGACGCGGCCGGCGAGGCCTTCGACAAGATCGCCAAGGCCTTGGGCCTGGGTTATCCGGGCGGACCGGCGTTGGAACGATTGGCCATGCAGGGCGACGGGTCGAAGATCGATCTGCCGCGCGCCCTCTTGGGCCGCAAGGATTGCGACTTTTCCTTCTCGGGCCTGAAGACGGCGGCCTTCCGTATCGCCCAGACCTGCCAGACCGAGCAGGACAGGGCGGATCTGGCCGACGCGGTGCAAAACGCCATCGCGCGCCAGCTGTCGGATCGGTCTGAGCGAGCCTTGGCGGCCTATGCGGAGACGCATGACCACCGTCTGTTCGTGGTGGCAGGCGGGGTCGCGGCCAACAAGACCATCCGCGCGACCTTGCAGGCGACGGCGGCGAAATACGGCTTCGACTTCCTGGCGCCGCCCATGGCCTATTGCACCGACAATGCGGCGATGATCGCCCTGGCGGGGGCGGAACGGCTGGCGCTGGGCCTGACCAGCGACATTGACGTCGTCGCCCGGCCGCGATGGCCGCTGGACGAAGCGCGCGCCCTGTCCGATCCTTCGCACAAGCCGGGCCGCAAGGGCGCCAAGGCGTGAACGATAAACAAGCCTCGGGAGGGCGCATGGAATTCCGCACGGCAGGGGTCATCGGCGCGGGCGCCTGGGGCACGGCTCTGGCGCAGGTGTGCGTTCGGGCCGGACTGGACACGACCTTGCAGGCGCGCGAGCAGAAGTTGGTCGAGACGCTGCGGGCGACGCGGGCCAACGACCTCTATCTGCCCGGCGTGGCGCTGGCCGACGAATTGAAATTCACCGCCGATCTGGCTGATCTGGGCGACTGCGACGTGATCCTGGCGGTGCCGCCGGCCCAGCATATGCGCGCCACGCTGACGGCGTTTGCGCCACACTATCGCGCCGGCGTGCCGGTGGTGCTGTGCTCCAAGGGCGTCGAGCGCGGCACGATGAAGCTGATGACCGAGGTGCTGGCCGAGACCCTGCCGGACGCCCCCGCCGCCGTCCTGTCCGGTCCCAGTTTCGCGGGCGAGGTGTCGCGCGGCCTGCCGACCGCAGTGACCCTGGCCTGCGCCGATCAGGGGCTGGGCGAGGCCTTGCTCAACACCCTGTCGGCGCCGGGCTTCCGGCCCTATCTGGCGACCGATCTGGTTGGCGCCGAGGCGGGCGGCGCGCTGAAGAACGTGCTGGCCATCGCCTGCGGCATCTCCGAGGGCCGTCAGTTGGGCCGCAGCGCCCACGCCGCCCTGATCACGCGCGGCTTTGCGGAAATGACCCGCCTCGCCGTCGCCATGGGGGGGCAGGCGGAGACGGTGGCGGGCCTGTGCGGCCTGGGCGACCTCGTCCTGACCTGCTCCAGCCCCCAGTCGCGCAACATGAGCCTGGGTCTGGCCCTGGGTCAGGGCCAGACGGTCGAACAGGCCTTGGCCGGCAAACGGTCGGTGGCGGAAGGCTATGAAAGCGCGCCGGCGGTTCGCGAACTGGCCGCGCGTCTGGGCGTGGAAATCCCGATTTCGGAAGGGGTCGCCGCGCTGCTGGCCGGTGAGATTGATGTCGATGGTCTGATCGACGGCCTGCTGTCGCGCCCGCTGAAGGCCGAGCGTGTCTGAAGCGGCCGAGGCGCCGGCCGAGCGCAAACGGGTCTGGAAGACACCGCCCGGCGTGGCCCTGTGCGCCGAGGGCGACATCGCCGACCCCGGCTCGCGCGGCTTTGTGCTGCAGATCGGCGAGGCCTTCTTCCACGGCTTCGTGGTCAGGAAGGACGGTCAGGTCGCGGGCTGGGTCGATCGCTGCCCGCATGCGGGCTTTCCCATCGCCATGGAGATCGACCGCTATCTGACGCCAGACGGCGCGCTGATCCTGTGCGGCTGGCACGGGGCGGTGTTCGAGCCGCTGACCGGCGAATGCAAGGGCGGCCCCTGCGCGGGCGGGCGGCTGACGCCCTGGCCGGTGGCGGCCTCTGGTGGGATCGTCAGAACGGCCTGAGGCGCTTCAGCGCGCCAGTTTGCCCTTGGCCTTTCCGGCGCTGAACACGACGTCGGGATCTGGCTTCTTGATGTCGATGCTGGTGTGGCTCAGCACCGACAGGATGTAGCGGCCGATGTTCAGCCGCGCCGTCTTCTTGTCGTCGGTGGCGACGACGGTCCAGGGCGCATAGTCGCGGTCGGTCTCGTCCAGCATCCGGTCGCGGGCGTCGGAATAGGCGTCGAACCGCGCCTCGGCCTCGGCGTCCAGCGACGACAGCTTGAACTTCTTCAACGGATCCTCGCGGCGTTCCTTGAGCCGCTTGGCCTGCTCCTTGCGCGAGATATCCAGCCAGATCTTGATCAGGATGATCCCGTCGTCGGTCAGCATCCGCTCGAAGCGCGGGGCGTCGGTCATGAACTGGGCGTACTGCTCGGGCGTGCAATAGCCCATGACTGGCTCGACCCCGGCGCGGTTGTACCAGGACCGGTTGAAGATCACCGTCTCGCCCGCGGCCGGAAGGTGCGGGACATAGCGCTGGAAATACCACTGGCTAGTCTCGCGGTCGCTGGGTTTGGGCAGGGCGATGACGCGGGTCTGGCGCGGCGACATATGTTCGGTCAGGCGCTTGATCGCGCCGTCCTTGCCGGCGGTGTCGCGCCCCTCCAGCACGATGACCACGCGCGAGCCATGCTCGATGCTCCAGGCCTGGGTCTGGACGATGGCCAGCTGAATCTGCTCCAGCTCGGCGTCATAGGCGTCGGATTTCTTTCCCATAGCAAGAGAGTGGGCCGAGGGCCGGCAGAGAGCAAGGGCGAGGGAGCCGACTGCGAAGCTGGGCGTTAAGGCGGCGGGCCCGTCCGGCCTGCGAGGGGCCGAATGAAGCGCGATCTGGCGGACATGTGGAATCTGGTGTGGGAGCTGGCGCTGCTGGTCTGCGCCGGCTTTGCGTTGTTGAACGCCTTCGCTCCGCCCCAGGACCTGCCGTGGAAGCCGCTGGATCTGGATCGTCCGTTGGGCCGCGCAACCACCGCAAAGGTCGCCGCCTTCGATATGCCGACCGCCGCCACGCCCGAGGCCGTGGAGGGCGCGACTGAGGCCTGTATGCAGGCGCTGCGCAATGCGGGGGTTCAGGTCGAACGCGCGCCTGACCGCGACGACGGCGGCTTCTGCGTGGTGCGCGGGGCGGTGCGGATCACGGGCGGCGAGGTGACGCCGCTGGCCCCCGCCGATGTGGTCATGCAGTGCCCGCTGGCGGTCCGCTACGTTATCTGGGATCGACAGGTGCTGCGCCCGGCCTCGCGCGACATTATGGGCTCGGCGCCCGCGCGGGTGGAGAACTACGGCACCTATTCATGCCGCCGCATCTACGGCTCGCAGGACGAGGCCGAGCGGCCCAGCGAACATGCCAAGGCCAATGCGCTGGATGTCGCAGCGGTGACCTTGAAGGACGGTCGGACCGTCAGCGTTCTGAACGATTGGCGCGGCGATGGGCCCGCAGGCGAGCCGGGCGGCCGCTTCCTGCACGCCTTGCGCGACGGGGCCTGCCAGCTGTTCTCGACGGTGTTGACCCCCGACTACAACGCCGCCCACGCCAACCATCTCCACATCGACGGGGCTGCGCGGGGCCTCTGTCGTTAAGCCTGAATGCGTCCGGTGCGACTCGCTTTGCTGTTGACCGTCTGGAAAAGCCGGGTGACAACATCGCTGCAGTCCGGATTTCGCGTGGGGTCCAAACCCGCGTTTCGCTCCTTCGCCTGAACGAGCTGTCCAGATGGATTGTCGGGTCACCTCGAGGGGGATCCGCCTGGAAAAGCGCGTTTACGGAGACGCAGACATGGCGACCGGCACGGTCAAGTGGTTCAACCCCACCAAGGGCTACGGCTTCATCCAGCCCGATAGCGGCGGCTCCGACGTGTTCGTTCACGTCACCGCCGTTCAAAAGGCCGGACTTCAGGGCCTCGATGAGAACGCCAAGGTCGAATACGAGCTGGAAAACCAGCGCGGCAAGACTTCGGCGATCGACCTCAAGGTCCTTTAAGTCGATCCAGCCTTCAAGGCTTAGAGGCGGGCGCGGGAGTTTCTCCCGCGCCCGTTTTGTTTTTTCGGGCTACCCGCCTCGCGCTACTTGAGCCCGTTTGATGCGTCCTGCGGCTTGGTCTCGGCGGCTTGGACGGTCTTGCTGCGTTGGGACCGCTGCGCCAGGACGATGGCGCCCAGCACCAGGGCGCCGCCCAGGGCCTGAACCGGCGTCAGGGTTTCGCCGAAGATCCACCAGCCCAGCAGGCCCGCGACAACCGGCTGGATCAGGATGGTCACGGCTGTGACCGATGCCGGCAGTTTGCCCAGCGCCCAGGCCACGCCTCCTTGTCCGAAGACGTGCATCACGCCCATGGCCATGCAGGCGGCCCAGCCGGCCGGTCCGGCGGGGATGACGGCCTCGCCCAGCGCCAGGGCGACGATCAACAGCAGGGGCGCGCCCAGCAGGGTCGCCCAGAAGGTCACCCGCATCGCGCCGGCCGTGCGCCGCGCCGCCTGCACCGCCAGGAAATAGCCCGAGTACCAGACCGCCACCGACAGTGAGAACAGGTCGCCCAGCATGGGATTGGTCCCTTGGCCGCCATCGGCACCCGCCGCCATGGCGAAGGCGCCGCCCATGGCCAGGGCCAGGGCTAGGATGAACAGCCGGTGCGGCCGCTCCTTCAGCACAAACCAGCCGAACAGGGTCACGACGACCGGCGTCAGGTTGCACAGCACCGTGGCGTTCGCGACCGAGGTCATGACGATGCCGTAGTGCCAGAAGCTGAGGTCCAGGGCGAAGAACAGGCCCGCCAGCAGCGCCCATTTCGACGGCGCGCCGACGCCGCCTGGCTCGCGCGCCGCCAGGATCGTCAGCAGGGGCAGGGCGAACAGGAACCGCCAGAACCCCGCCGCCGCCGGCCCCGTCTCGGTCAACCGCACCAGAATGGGCGCCAGGCCCAGCACGCTGGCCGCGATCAGCAGAACGATCAGCGCAAAGGCGCGCGAGGAGGGACGAAAGGCCATAGCGGACATGGCCCGGCTCTTACGGCGCCCTGCGACCTGACGCCACAGGCGCCGTCAGGCCGCCCCTTAAACGAGCGGGTCGATCCGCGACCGCAACACGACGCTGAGGCCTGGCGCGCGGTCGCGATAGTCGATCGTTCCGTCTAACTGACCGACCAGGCTCTTGATCATCATCGAGCCGAAACCCTTGCCGGCCAGATGCCCGCCGGCGCCCTCGTCCTCCACCGTCATGCGGAAGAAGGCACCGTCTTCCTGGAATGCGATCCGCAGCGGACCAGGCTTGCCGCCATAGGCGTATTTCTGGGCGTTGATGATCAGTTCGGTTAGGATCAGGCCGATGGTGATGGCGCGCCCTGGCTCGATGCAGACCGGGTCCAGATCGGTTTCGATGGCGGCGGCCCAGTCGGGCCCCATGCTGGAGCCCAGATCGCCGATCAGCTCGCCGATATAGCGGCTCATGTCGATGGTCGTGACCTGATCGCTCAGATACAGCCGGCTGTGGACCGCAGAGACGGCGCGCACGCGACGTCGCGCCTCGTTCAGCGCGGTCGCGGCCGAGCCGCCCGCCTGTTCTCGCGCCTGAAGGCCTAGGAAGCTGGACACCAGCGTCAGGCTGTTCTGAACCCGGTGGTTCACCTCGCGGATCAGATACTGCTGCTGCTCCAGCCGCAAGTCGCGCTCGGACAGGCGGTCCTGCAGCGATCGGTTCAGCCGTCGGATCTGATGGACCGCGGCGTAGTCGGCCAGCGCGTCCCTCAGCCGAGCGGCGGATTCCACGGCGGCGGGGCCCCAGCGGTGCGCGCGGCCCGAGACGGTGTCCGACCAGCTCTCGAACGAGGCGCGGGGCGTCAGAATGGCGTTGGGGCCAGTCTTCTCCGCCGTTGCGGGATTGCCGGCCCAGCGCACCGTTTCCAGCACCTCCGAACGGAACCACAGCAGCGACACCGGCTGATCCAGAGGCAGGGTCACCGCCAGCAGACCGCTGGCGTGTGTCTTCCAGGCCTCGGCGGCGGGCAGAACCGAGGCCAGGTTGTGCGACGAGACGGGGCGCAGGCCCGGCCGTCCCGCCGCCCAGGCGGCGATGGCGCGCACGCCGTCTTCGGGCGGCGTATGGCCAAAGGTCTGGATGTCCCCGTCGCTGACGATGGCCAGACCGTCCGCGCTGGTCAGCTGCATCAGGGCGTCGGCCTTTTCGGCCAGCGCTTCTCGCATCGGCCGGTCTGGCGACAGCCGCGAAAGCAGTTCGTCCTCCATCCGGCGCAGGCGCGTGCGCTCGCGATAGAGGTCGGCGTCGGTCCTGGACTTCAGCTGTCGCGCCAGATTACGCGCCAGGGCCGTGCAGCCTACGCGCAGCTCATAGGGCAGCAGTTTAGGCGAGGCGTTGTGGCAGGCCACCAGCCCCCACAGGGCGTCATCGACGATGATCGAAACCGAAGCCGAGGCCCGAACGTCCATGTTGCGCAGATATTGCAGATGGATCGGGGACACCGAGCGCAGGCCGCTGTCGCTCATGTCCAGCGGCGCCTCGCCGGGCGCAATGGGGCGCAGGGGCTGGGGCGTATAGCGGCTGTCCGGAATAACCCGCACCGGGTTGCGCAGATAAAGGGCGCGCGCCTGCTGTGGGATGTCTGTGGCGGGGAAATGATGGTTGAGGAAGGAGCCGGACCCATCGGCGCGGCTTTCGGCCACGACCTGACCCGCCTCGTCGTCCTGGAAGCGATAGATCATCACCCGGTCGAAACCGGTCAGGCGACGGAAGGCGTCCGCCGCCCGCTCGCACACCGTCTGGATCGTCACCGCCCGTTCCAGCGCGGCGCCGGCGGCGTCCAGGTTGGCGATCAGATCGACGCCGAGGCGGGCCTGCTGCGAGCTCTGCTCGACCTCGATGATCATCAGATCGTTGATCGTGCCAGAAGTGGTTCCCGGCGCACGATGCACCACGACGTCGTATTCCAGACGATTGGTCGCGCGCCAGCGACAGGCGAAGCCGGCCTCCTGATGCGCGGCCATGGCGCGCACGGCCCGGTCGGCGACATCGCCCAACACGTCGGCGACGGTGCGATCGATCCAGACCTTGCGGCCCGTCAACTCCTCGATCGCGCCCGCCCCCTGTCGGATGGTCAGGGATTGCAGATCCAGCACCAGCATGAAGCCGTGCGGTTGGATCGATTGAGGAATGTGGATCGGCTCGCGATCGCACTCGTTCAGCGCGGCGTCGGCCAGGTCGAGCGTCTCGGTCATGCCGCGGCCTCCTGCGGCTGGGGTTGCAAGGTGCGGTGGGCGAAGGCGAAACCGTCGATGCCGCCCTTCACCACCTGATCGATCGTGACGTGGCCGCTAACGCAGGCCCGGTCCAGCAAATCCATGAAGGCTCGCCAGCGTGCGCCGGTCTCTTCGCCATAAGGATCCAGAAAGCCGAGGCCGTCCAGATCGCGACCCTCGGCGGCCAGCCGGCGTCGAATGATCCGACCGCCCAGCATCGAACCTTCGGCCACATAGACCCAGCCCAGGGCTTCGCCGGCCGAGGCGGGCGCAGCCGGACGCGCGGGCGGAGAAATGCGCTGACCCAGTATCGTCAGGTCCTGGGCGATCCCGTTCGCACGTGATCGCGGTTCGAAGCCGGCGCCCAGTTCGGCGTTCAACGCCGCCACCAGCGGATGGCTGAGCGGCTCCAGTCCGGCATGGAAGCGGTAAAAGGCCGCCACGGTCGCCGGCCGCGTGGCGTGGTCCGCCAGACGCGGCTCGATGTGGGCCTGGACTTCCAGGGTTTCGTGGGCTGAGGCGGTGGCTTCCCGAAGAGCGAGAAGGACAGGGGAAGCGATCATGGGGCTCAGATTAACACACTGTCTTGTCTTGTCGATTTGCACAGGCCAGAAGGCGCGGACCACCACGGAACGGCCCAGACCGCGTGGCGTTCACCAGCAACCTTCTCATCTCCCTTTGATCGGCAGATTTTCATGAAACTGCGCGTCCGCGCCGAACTCGTCTATCGTTTCGATCCGCCGACGGACGCCATCTACAAGATCCAGGTCGCGCACTGGCCGGGTCAGGACATTCTGGAAGAAACCCTGACCTTCGACCCGCCGGTTGATTTCCATGAGGACGAGGACGTCGACTTCGGCGCCCGCACCCTGCGTTGCCATGTCGAGGGCGAGGTCAAGCTGACCTATGAGGCGGTGGTCGAAAACGGCGTGCTGAAGGGCCTGCCGCCTAGCGTATCCCAGCATGACTGGGGCGAGCTGCCCGCCGAGGTCCTGCCCTATCTCCAGCCCAGCCGCTATTGCCCGTCGGATCAGTTCGGCCGCTTCGTGACGCGCGAGTTCGGCGACACGGCGGGCGGCGCGCGTGTGCTGGCGATCCTGAACTGGATCACCGAGAACGTCGATTACGAGCACGGCGTGTCGGACACCGAAACCACGGCGGCGCGCACCTTCATCGACCGGGCCGGCGTGTGCCGCGACTTCACCCATCTAGGCATGACACTGTGTCGGGCGTCGGGCATTCCTGCGCGCGCGGTCAGCGCTTTCGCCCACCAACTCAGCCCGCCCGACTTTCACGCCATCTTCGAGGTCTGGCTGGATAACGGCTGGTGGCTGGTCGATCCGACGGGCCTGGCGCCGGTCGAAGGCCTGGTGCGGATCGCCTGCGGGCGCGATGCGGCGGACATCGCCTTCCTGACGACGCAGGAGCGCTGTCAGATGGTGCGCCAGTCGGTGACGGTGGCCGAGGCCTGACCGGCCGCTACTTCGGCTTCTGCGCCGCCTTATAGGCCTGAAGCTCGTCGATCACGTCCATCTGGCGCAGCACCTTGTTCTGCGGATCGATCAGGACATGGGCGCCGGCCGCAACCGCGATCTGGCCCCGCCCGCCGGTCATGGCCACGGTTTGAACGCGCCCGTCGATCTCGACCTCCAGCGGCATGGGGAAGACGCCGCCGTCGCCCGTCGTCCACTCCAGCTTCAGCACATCGCCGTCGCGGGTCTGGGTCAGCATCGGCAGGGCGGCGTTGTAGAGATAGCCGCGGAAGAACCAGCCGTAGTCCCGGCCCGTAACATCGTTGATGATCGCGAGGAAGTCTCCAGTCGAACGATAAAGCGGCGCGAAGTTGCCTGGTCTGGGGTCGGCTCGCCCATAGACCAGACGCGTGACCGCATCGTGGAAGGCGGCGTCGCCGATCAACATCCGCAGCGAATGACTGATCAGCGATCCCTTGGAATAGATGTCATTGCCCGGCCCGACGTCGCCTTTGTAGACCTCGTCTTCGGTCTTGGGCGTACCTGAAACGACAGGATATTTGTTGATCAAACCCTCGCGCTGATTGGCCAGTTCGCGCTGCATATAGCGGTCGCCCAGCAGCCAGCGGGCATAGAGCGGCTGCATGTATGACCCCAACCCCTCGTGCAGCCACATGTCGTCGGCGTTCTGATTGGTCAGCTGATTGCCGAACCATTCGTGGGCGAACTCGTGCTGCAACAGCCAGTCGTAGCCCCGACCGTCGATCTTGTAGCTGTTGCCGTAGGCGTTGATGGTCTGGTGCTCCATGCCCAGGTGCGGGGTCTCGACCACGCCCATCTTCTCGTCGCCGAAGGGGAAGGGGCCGACGGTGGCTTCGAAGAAGTCCAGCATCTTGGGAAACTGGGCGAACAGGGCCTGAACCTGTTCGGGGGTGTCCGATTTCAGATGCCAGTAGCGCATCGGGATCGTGTTGCCGAACCGGCTGGCGTAGTCGCCCGAGACCTCTTCGTATGGCCCCACGTTCAAGGCGATGGCGTAGGTGTTGGGCGATTTCGCCGACCAGTTCCAGGTGGTCCAGCCGTCGCCGTGATCGACCGTACCCAGGAAGCGGCCATTGGACGGCGCCGACAGGGCGGATGGCACGGTGATGTGCAGATCGACCCGGCCCGGTTCGCCGTGCGGGCTGTCGATGCAGGGCCAGAAGATGTCGCAGCCCTCGCCCTGAACCGCCGTGGCGATCCACGGCTCGCCCGACGGCGCGGTGGACCAGACGAAGCCGCCGTCCCAAGGCGCACGGGGCGCCACGCGCGGCTGGCCGGCGTAGGCGACGCGCAGGGCTACCGACCGGCCCGTGGCCAACATGTGGGGCAACTGCACCGTCAGCCGGCCTTCGGGGTTGGACCAGCGATCGACAGCGACCTCGACTCCGTCGATCTGGACCGAGGAAATGGTCAGCAGGGTGTCCAGTTCGACGACCAGAGCGGTCAGGGGCGCCTTTGCGGTGAAGTCCAGCACGGCGACCGCGTCGATGGCCTTGTCGTCGGGCAGGACCTTGATCGACAAATCGGCCTTGTCGAACTGCATCGCCTGCTGTTCCGGCGTCAGCGGCTGATCGGTGGCCAAGGTGAAGGCGGTCGATTCGCGCGGCGTCGGCGCCGGCTGGGCGACGGTGGCGCAGGCCGACAGCGTCAGGGCGCTGGCTGCGGCCAAAAGCAAAATCTTGATGCGCATAAAGCCGTCCCTCTCTTAGGTGACAGGCTAGCGCGAGCGGGCAATGGCGCAAAGAAAAAGGCCGGTGTTTCCACCGGCCTCTTCCAGAACTCTATGTCGCGGTCGCCGATCAGGCGGCGGCTTGTTCGGCCAGCTTGGCGCGAATCTGGCGCTTGATGCGCTGAGCGGCGATCGACAGCTGCTCGTCGCGGGCCTTGACGATGAAGACGTCCAGGCCGCCCTTGTAGTCCAGGGTGCGCAGCGCGGCGTTTGAGATGCGCAGGCTGAACGTCTGGCCCAGGGCTTCCGACGTGACCTTGACCGTCTTCAGCGACGGCAGGAAGCGGCGCTTGGTCTTGATGTTCGAGTGGCTCACGTTGTGGCCGACCATGGGGCCGATACCGGTGAGTTCGCAACGACGCGACATCGTCAGATCCTTAAGGTGCGGCGTCCAGCCCGAGCGTGGGAGAGGACGCATGAAACAGTTGCGCGCGGGAACCAGCCCGCGCGAGAGGGGGCCGTATAAGGGAAGAGGCGGTTCGCCGTCAAGCCGAGTCTGGACCCATCGTCCCCACGCCTCGTTCAGCCGTCATTCAAACGCCGCCCTGTATGACCCATATGATGACGACCTCAAAAGAGACCCAAGCAGAACAGAAGGCTTCCATGTCCCGTCCGTCCTTGATCGATCGCCTGCCCAAGCGCGCGCTCGCCGTCCTGGCCCCGGTGATGGCCGGCGGCTTCATGCTGGCCTCGCCCGCCATCGCCCCGGCCCAGACTGCGGCTCAGTCCGAAGTCCTGCCCGGCTATTGGGAATACACCACCAGCGCGGTGGGCCAGCGCGACACCGAGCAGAAGTGCGTGCGGCCCAGCGAGATCAACCGATTCTTCGGCGGCCTGTCGACCAACAAGTGG
Source organism: Brevundimonas sp. EU05-FHT14B07 (assembly GCF_058790795.1). Classification (NCBI taxonomy): domain Bacteria; kingdom Pseudomonadati; phylum Pseudomonadota; class Alphaproteobacteria; order Caulobacterales; family Caulobacteraceae; genus Brevundimonas; species Brevundimonas sp. EU05-FHT14B07. The sequence continues at coordinate 341,389 of NZ_JBYTCZ010000002.1, read as the reverse complement.
CGCTGCACCTATCCGACCCGCGTGGTCGGCAACGGCAATGCCCGTTTCGAGGGAACCTGCCAGGACCGCAAGGGCCGTCGCATTGCTGTTCGCCTGAATGGGACCTACACGGAAACCAGCTTCAGCTTCCGCGGCGGCGCCCAGATCGTGCGCGGCACCCCCTACATTCCCGCCAGCATCACCGCGCGCCGCATCAGCGCCCAGTGCCCGGCCAACGCCGAATACTTCTGACCCCGGCTCTGCGACGCATCAAAAAAGGCCCCGGATCGCTCCGGGGCCTTTACTTTAGTCCGAGACTCGAAGCTTAGGCGGCTTCGGCGGTCGGGATCGGCTTTTTGGCGCTGAGCGACTTGGCGAGCAGCTCGACGGCGGCGTCCTTGTCGATCTTGTTGGCGGCGGCGACTTCGCGCGCCATGCGGTCCAGAGCCGATTCATAGAGCTGGCGCTCCGAATAGGACTGTTCCGGCTGGGTGTCGGCGCGGTGCAGATCGCGAACCACTTCGGCGATGGAGATCAGGTCGCCCGAGTTGATCTTGGCTTCGTATTCCTGGGCGCGACGCGACCACATGGTGCGCTTGATGCGCGCGCGGCCCTTCAGGGTGGTCAGGGCCTTCGTCACGACGTCGTCGGCGGCCAGCGAACGCAGGCCGGCCGTGACGGCCTTCTTGGTCGGGACGCGCAGGGTCATCTTCTCGTGGTCGAAGGTCACGACATAGACCTCCAGCGACATGCCCGCGACTTCCTGGGTCTCGATCGCCGCCACCTTGCCGACGCCGTGCGCCGGATAGACGACCGCGTCGCCAACCTTGAACTCCAGACCAGTCTTGCTCGTCATAATCGTCCTTTCCCGGTCAGGGCCGGGCGAAACGAAGGCGCAGGAAACGCAAACAGGATCTCATCCGCCGGATCGCTCCGTCGGAGGGGATGATGTTGGGCGTCAAAAGCGGAAACGGATCACCAAACCTCTGGCCGATCCCGTCTAGGGCGGGATTCTGTCGCAAACACGGGCGGCGCGAAGATTTCGCGGACCGCCCGATCCAATGAAACAGAACCTATCACAAATCTGCGGAATTTCAAAACGTCCACAGGGCGGACGTGCAAATACGGCAAGGCTTGAGCGCCGCCAGTCCTTAAATCAGGAACCCTTGCCCGGCTTGGGGCTGAAGTATTTCTCGTATTTGCCGGTTTCGCGCTCGTACTGCTCGCGGTCGGCGGGGGGCGTGCCCTTGACGGTGATGTTGGGCCAGACCTTGGCGTATTCGGCATTGACCTGAAGCCATTTGCCGTCGGGCTCGTCCTCGGTGTCCGGCACGATGGCGTCGACCGGGCATTCCGGCTCGCACACGCCGCAGTCGATGCATTCGTCCGGCGCGATCACCAGGAAGTTCTCGCCCTCGTAGAAGCAGTCCACCGGACACACCTCGACGCAGTCCATGAACTTACATTTCACGCAGGCGTCGGTGACGATGTAGGTCATTGGGCGAGAAACGGGTGTCGGTCTGTGGGCGGGAGGCCTGCGACATGGCGGCCACGCAACCAACTGTCAACAGCGCGGCTTAAGGCGAGAGCCATTCGCAGCGCCTTGACAGAACGACGCCTAATCGCAACTGTATTGATTGCATATCTGCCCCATCGACAGGAGTTCTCCATGCGCACCCCCTTCATGAAATACGCCGTCGTCGGCGCGGCCGCCCTCAGCCTGGTCGCAGGCGGCGCGGTCGTGGCCCAGGCCGCTCTGACCAAGAACCCCGCCGAAGTCACCGCCGGGAACTACGATCTGGATTCCGGCCACGGCAAGATCACCTGGTCGGTCAATCACTTCGGCCTGTCGACCTATACGGGCCAGTTCGTGAACGTGAAGGCGGTGTTGAAGCTGGACCCGGCCAACCCCTCGGCCTCGACGCTGACCGCGACGATCCCGCTGACCGACGTGGCGCCCAACGACGACCGTCTGAAGGCCCACCTGCAAACCGCCGATTTCTTCGACACCGCCAAATATCCGACTGCGACCTTCGTCTCGCGCTCGGTCACGGTCGACGCCGATGACGCCAACGAAGCGACCGTGGTCGGCGATCTGACCCTGAAGGGCGTGACCAAGCCCGTCACCATCGAGGTCGAGTTCAACGGCGCCGGAACCGTCATGGGCGCGTACAAGGCCGGCTTCGACGGCGAGGCGACCATCAAGCGCTCGGACTTCGGCATCAACTACGCCCTGCCGGCCGTCTCCGACGAGGTGAAGCTGCACATCGAAGGCGAGTTCGTCATCCAGAAGTAGGCCTGCCGCGCTGCGCGCGACTTGAGGCCGTTTAGACCGTAAGAGAATACAGGGCGCGGGCCTCCTCGGCCGGTCCGCGCCTTTCGCCAAGCCCCTCGACCTTCAGGCTTGTGACGTGTCCGTTCTGGGCGAAGGTCAGCAGGTCGCCGACGTGAACGCACCGGCTGGGCTTGTCGAGCCGCGTCTCTCGTCCCTGATGCGTCAGCCGCACCGCCCCCCGCTCCACCAGACCGGCCGCCAGGCCGCGCGTCTTCACGAACCGCGCCCGCCACAACCAGATGTCGATGCGACAGGCGTTCTCGTTCAAGCCTTCGCCTTTCGACGCGGACGACGACGCTTGGGCCGCGCCGGCGGCGCCTCCTTCAGGGCGGCGAGCGCAGCGAAGGGTGAGTCCTTGACGATCTTCGGCGCTGCGCCCGGCTTGTCGGGCAGGCGGGCGCGTTCGACCTTCAGGGCGGCGATGATCTGTTTGGCCTGATCGGCGCGCCACCCCAGATCGGTCAGGGCCTCGTCGGACAGCCGGCCGTGATTGGCGGCCCGCAGCTCGGCCATCTTCTCCAACGTCTCGACCGGCGCCAGCCACCGTCCCGCCAATCGCAATCCGTGCGCGGACAACAGCCGCGCCGAGGGCGGCTCCACCGGCGCGGGGATCAGATCGGGCGTCGCCGGGATCAACGGCGCGGCGACGAAGGCCTGGGCGAAATGTCGGGCGCGCGGCTTCTGAAGGCCGGGCAGCCACACCGAATGCACCCCGATGCGGATGGCGAAACTGCGCAGCGTACGGCGCTCGACCTGACTGAGCGCGGCCAGATCGCGCTCGACTTCGCGCCGGTCGATCACACCCCCGGCCTCGATCAGGCGAAAGGCGACGCCGCGCGGCAGGCCCTTCAATGCCCCCGACTCCACCGCCTGACGCAGCCGTCGCAGATCGCGCAGCGCACGGCCCGCTTCCGCCGCCAGCCACGCCTCGATCCGGCGCTGGGCGCGCTCGCGGGCGGGCGTCGGTCCCAGATCGCCAAGCAGGCGCACGGAGGGCGTAAACGGATCGACGCCCTGCGGCGTCGCGGCGATCTGCGCCGTCAGCACGCCGCGCCACAGCACCGCCCCGTCCGGCGTGACCGAAAAGCCGTCGTCGGTCTCGGCCGCCAGGCGCCCAAGCCGTCGATTGATCTCGGGCGTCACCGCACGCACGGCCGCCTGGCGCAGGGTGCGGTCTTCCCGGGCCGAAGAGCCCTTTTCCATCTGAAAGCGCACGCCTTCCAGTTGGCCGACGACCTGTCCCTCGACCGTGACCTCGCCGTCATCGGCGACGCCTGCAAAAGTGTCTTCGCGCACGTTCAGCGCCCGCATCAGGGCGGTGGTGCGGCGATCCACGAACCGCGCGGTCAGCCGCTCGTGCAGCACGTCGGACAGCCGGTCCTCCAGCGCGCGGGTCTTGTCGCGCCAGCCTTGCGCGTCGTGGACCCAGTCCGGCCGGTTGGCGATGTAGGACAGGGTACGCACCGCCGACAGCCGCGCCGACAGCTGGTCGATCTGACCGTCGTCACGATCCACGAAGGCGAAGCGCGGCGCCATCCAGTCGTCGGTCAGCCGACCCCGCTTGCCGGTCAGGGCGTGGAAGACGTCCTTGGCCAGCCGGGCGTGTTCATCCAGCGTCGTCTTTTGGAAGTCGGGCAACTGGCACGCCTCCCACAGACGCATGACCGCCCCGCGCGAACGGCCCACCCGCGCGATCTCTTCGTCCTTGATCAGACGACGCAGCAGGGTCTCGTCCAGCGCCTCCGCCGTCAGGCTCAGCCCCGATCGCTGGGGCGTCACCGTCAGCGAGCGCAGCAGATCGGGCAGGGTGTCGAAATCCAGCCGGGCGTTCCGCCACTCCGCCGCCTCGATCGGATCGAACCGATGCTCGACCACCTGTTCGACCAGATCGGGGTCCAGATCCTCGGCCTCGGCCGTGACGCCGAAGGTGCCGTCGCGCAGATGCCGGCCGGCCCGCCCGGCGATCTGGCCGATTTCATGGGCGTAAAGCCAGCGGGTGCGCCGCCCGTCGAACTTTCTCAGGCCCGCAAAGGCGACATGGTCCACGTCCATGTTCAGCCCCATGCCGATGGCGTCGGTGGCGACCAGAAAATCGACCTCGCCCGACTGATACAGGGCCACCTGGGCGTTGCGGGTGCGGGGCGACAGACTGCCCATCACCACAGCCGCGCCGCCGCGCTGACGCCGGATCAGTTCGGCGATGGCGTAGACCCGATCGGTCGAGAAGGCGACGATGGCGCTGCGGCGGGGCAGGCGGGTCAGCTTCTTGGACCCCGCATAGGACAGGGTGGACAGCCGGTCGCGCGTCACGATCTCGACACCGGGGACCAGGCGGCGGATCAGCGGCTCCATGGTTCCGGCGCCCAGGAACATCGTCTCGAACCGGCCGCGCGCGTGCAGCAGCCTCTGGGTGAAGACGTGGCCCCGTTCGGGATCGGCGACCAGCTGGATTTCGTCGATGGCTAGAAACTCGACCGATCGCTCCAGCGGCATGGCCTCGACGGTGCAGACGAAATAGTGCGGGCGCGGTGGGACGATCTTTTCCTCGCCCGTGATCAGGGCGACGGCCGCCGCGCCGCGCTGTTTGACGATCCGCTCATAGATCTCGCGGGCCAGCAGGCGCAGCGGCAGGCCGATCATGCCCGAGGCGTGACCCAGCATCCGCTCGACCGCCAGATGGGTCTTGCCGGTGTTGGTGGGCCCCAGGACCGCAGTCACGCGGGACGGGGCGAGGCCTGCGGACCGGTCGCTCATGTCGCGACTAAGGTGGCGACGAATCTCGTCCGGCTCAAGCGTCGCCGGCGCGCATTCCGATCCGGACCAGGGTGGACAGGTTCGCGGCCTGCATTTTCGTCATCACCTTGGCGCGAAAGATTTCCACCGTACGCGGGCTGATCTCCAGCCTCTGCGCGATCTCCTTGTTGGAGCAGCCGTCGATCAGGGCGTCGAACACCTGACGCTCGCGCGGGGTCAGGGTGTCCAGTCGGGCCTTGGCGTCCTCTCGCGCGATCCGCTCGGCCTCAAGACTGGTCAGGGAGGCCAGACAGCTGGAAACCGCGTCCAGCATTCGCTGCGGATCGAACGGCTTTTCGACGAAATCCACGACGCCCGCCTTCATCAACTGAACCGCCAGCGTCACCTCGCCATGACCCGTGATGACGATCACCGGCCAGGTGTCGCCGCGCAGGGTTTTCAGACGCCCGACCAGCTCAGAACCCTGAAGCCCCGGCATCCGCACATCGGTGATGACGCAGGCGCTGCGGTCTTCGGGCAGATTGGTCAGGAAGTCGTCGGCGCTGAGGAAACTGCGCGCCCGATACCCAGCCCCGCGCAGCATCAGCACCAAGGCGTCGCGCATGGCGGGGTCGTCGTCGATGATGAAAACGGAGTGCGGGCTCATCAGATTTCGGACTCCGTGGGACGCGGCAAACGAAACGAAAAGGTCGCTCCACCCTGAGAATTCCGGCTGACGACCAGGGTCGCGCCGTGGCTTTCGACGATTGAACGCGTGACCGACAGCCCCAGACCCATGCCGCCGGCCTTAGTCGTCGCCATCGGATGAAAGATGCTGTCGATTCTGTCTTCGGGGATGCCGTCGCCATTGTCGCACACCGCGATCTCATAGCCGTCCGCGCCCAGCGTCCGGCCGGTCACCGTCACGCGCGCGCCCTCGCGTCCGATGACGGCGTCCACGGCGTTGCGCACCAGATTGGCCAGCGCCTGCTGAATTTGAATGCGGTCGGCCAGAACCTGATCGTCGTTCTCTTCCACATCCAGAGCGATCGTCGTGTCGGTGTCCTGTCCCGTCAGGGCGAAGACCGGCGCCAGGTCCAGGACGATCAGCGAGGCCCGCTCTTCGGTGAAGGACCGCGAACCTGTGGCGACCTGTTCGCGCATGCGCCGGATGATGTCGCCCGCGCGCAGCAACTGGGTCTTGGCCAGGTCGATGGTCCTGGCCGGCCCTTCCGCGACCGTCCCCAGCCGTGTCAGTTCGGCCTGGCCGGCATGCAGATAAACGGTGGCGGCGGTCAGCGGCTGGTTCAGTTCGTGGGCCAGGGTTGCGGCCATTTCGCCCATCGAGTTCAAACGCCAGACGCTGCTGAGCTTGTCGTTCAAATCGCGCTCGCCCTTGCGGATCGTCTCGGCCTGGCTTTGATCGCCCAGCGTCAGGACGATGTGTTCGGGGGCGATGTCATCCGGGAGCACGTTGGCGTGAAGCGTCAGCGGCGACCCGGGCGTCTCTATATTCCCGCTCGTCCAGGGGCCGGAGGACGGGCTCAGCACCTCGCCGCCCTGGCGAGCCTTCGCCAGGGCCGCGTCGTCGAAGCCGGGCAGCAGTGATGCGAAAGGCTGCGCCATCGCCGCCTCTCGATCCACACCCAGCAGATCGGCGGCGGCCGGGGTCACGCGGCGCGTGCGTCCTTCACGGTCCAGGGTCACAATCGGCGTCGTGGCCACGATGGTGTCCAGCAGCATCTCGCGCAGCGCCAGATCGCGCGTCAGGGCGCGGGCCTGTTCCAACGAGTCGATCAGCCGACGACAGACCTCGGCGATGACCCAAGCGATGACCGCAAAAAGCGCGGCGTTCGTTATGGCGTCCAGGGTGCTTTCACGCGGCACAAGCCACAGGTTGGCCCCGATGGCCAACAGGATCGCCAATACGACCGCCCCCCTTCGCGCCAGCAGAGCCGTAACAATCACCGCCGGGACCAGCGGCAGATAGTAGAAGTTTCCGATCGGTTCGAGTGCGCTGCGGATCAGTGTCGCAACAAGCACCGACAGACACGCAATCAACGCCCCGCTCCACCCTGTCTTGGACCGGAAGCTCATATCGCGATGCTAAATCGATACAGGCGAATGTATTTCACGAGGGCATGAATTCATGATCGTTGGCTGGTTGAACTATTACAGGAATGCCCAGGCCACGTTTTGGACAATTTTGTATAGGCGCATTTTCTATACGTGAACATACGTATTCGCGCGGATTGGGTTCAGGCCTGTGATCGAGAGCGCAGCGCTTAGGACCCTTTCGCAGGCGACGCCACATCCGCCGTCTCGTCTACGCAATCCTACATACGGCGCAGTTCAGATTTAATATTAATCATCGCCTCATCCTTGGGCTTCAGAATGCAGAAGCTTCGGGGATCGCCATGCGTAGCTCATCACATTTCTACGGGCCTTCGGCAGCCGCTGTATCGACGCCGCTGATGACCCAGAGGCTGGGCCTCGAAGTCGGGCGTCGCCGACCGCATGGCCGCACTGCCGCGATCGCCACCCATTCGTTCTGAGTAACCGATCCACCGGGGGATGCTGAGTTGAAGTTGATTGAAAATATGCCCGTCGGCCGCAAGCTGTTCGCGGCCTTTGGTCTCGTTCTGGCGGCGATCGCCGTCATGGGCGTCGTCGTCGTCACCAGCCTGCTTCAGTTAGAGAAGGCCGGCGAGGTTCGCACGGTGGAGAACCAGGCCAACCGCACCACGGCGACGGCCGAGTTCTACATGACGCGCCAGGAGAACGCCTTCCGCGGCTACCTCCTGTCTCAGGATCCCTACTATATCGAGCGCGTCGATGCGCACCGCGCCAAGTTTCTGGCGGCCATGGACGAGTTGCGCGGCGAACTGCCGGCCGATCGCGCCGCCCTGATCGACAAGGCGGTCGAGGCCAATGCGACCTGGTACAAGAACGTCGTCGAAGCCGGTTCCGCGATGGTGCGCGACGGTCGCGCGTCCCAGGCCGTGCAAATGGTCGGGCGCAACGGAACGGCCGACAACTATGTCGCACCAGTCGAAGACACGATCGACCAGATCAAGAGCGCCAACGATGTGGCGCGCAAGGCCTCGACCGAGGCTCAGGCCGCCGCCAGCCGCACCGCTCTGATCGCCACGATCGTGGGACTGATCTCGGCCTTGGTGATCGCCGTCATCGCCGGCTTCGTCGCGACGCGCTCCATCGTGCGCCCGATCTTCACGATGATCGGCTATATGCAAAAACTGATGGCCGGCGATACCGACATCAAGGTCGCCAGCGCCGAGCGCAAGGATGAGTTCGGCAAGATGGGTCAGGCCATCGTGGCCTTCCGCGACGCCGCGATCGAAAAGGTCCGCGTCGAACAGGAGGCGATCGCCAACCGGTCCATGAGCGAGCAGGAACGCGCTGAACGCGAGGCCGAGAAGGCGCGTGAGGCCGCCGAGGACGCCCAGGCCATCGGCGCCCTGGGCCAGGGTCTGTCCGCCATGTCGAACGGCGACCTGACCTACCGGATCGAGATCGACTTCAATCCCAAGTCGGCTCAGCTGAAGACCGACTTCAACGCCGCCATCTCCCAGCTGCAGCAGGCCGTCTCGGTCGTGGTCAACAATGTCTCGGGCATCCGCTCGGGCGCCGGCGAGATTTCGCAGGCGGCCGACGACCTGTCGCGCCGCACCGAACAGCAGGCCGCCTCGCTGGAGGAAACGGCTGCGGCCCTGGATGAAATCACCGCCACGGTGAACAAGACCGCCTCGGGCGCCCGTCAAGCCTCCGACGTGGTTCAGGCCGCGCGCGGCGACGCCGAGAAGAGCGGCATCATCGTCCGCGACGCCGTCCAGGCCATGACCGCCATCGAAGGCTCGTCCACCCAGATCAATCAGATCATCGGCGTCATCGACGAGATCGCCTTCCAGACCAACCTTCTGGCCCTGAACGCCGGCGTCGAGGCCGCGCGTGCCGGCGAGGCCGGTCGCGGCTTCGCGGTGGTCGCCTCCGAAGTGCGCGCCCTGGCCCAGCGTTCGGCCGAGGCCGCCAAGGAGATCAAGACCCTGATCTCGGCCTCAACGGGTCAGGTCGGCTCGGGCGTCAAACTGGTCGGCGAGACCGGCGAGGCCCTGCAACGGATCGTGGACCGGGTCGCCGAGATCGACAGCCTGGTCACAGAAATCGCGGCTTCGGCCCAGGAACAGGCCGTCGGTCTGGCCCAGGTCAACACCGCCGTGAACCAGATGGACCAGGTCACTCAGCAGAACGCGGCCATGGTCGAACAATCGACCGCCGCCAGCCATTCGCTGGCCCAGGAGGCGGAGAGCCTGCAAGCCTCGGTCGCCCAGTTCCGCGTCGGGGCCTCGTCGCCGCGCGCCGCCGCGCCTGCGCCGGTTCGCAGGCCTGCGCCCGTCGCCAAGCCCGCTGCTCGCTCCAGCCACATAGTCGCCGCGCTGAAGACCATCGGCCGTGGCGGCGCCGCGCCCAGGCCTCAAGTCACCGCCGCCGAAGACGGTTGGGAGGAATTTTGATGACTGAAACCCTCATCCTGTCCGACGTGCTGGACCTGAATGCGGCCGAGCCGCTGAAGGCTGAAGTGCTGGCCCTGCGCGGTCATCCGGTGGTCCTTGACGCCTCCGCGGTCCAGCGCCTGGGCGGCCTGTGCCTGCAGATTCTGCTGTCGGCGCGAAAGACGTGGGCGGCCGACGGCGTCAACCTAAGTTTAGGGTCTGTGTCCCAATATTGGACGGAACAATGGGCGGCCTACGGCGCGCCGGACTTCAACACCGAGGGGGCGTTGGCATGACCAAGACCGTTCTGACGATCGACGATTCACGCACCATGCGCGACATGCTGCTGATGGCGCTGGAAGACGCGGGCTATACCGTGATCCAGGCGGTGGACGGCGTGGACGGTCTGGAGACCTTGGCGTCCAAGGGCGCCGACGTCATCATCACCGACATCAACATGCCGCGCATGGACGGCTTCGGCGTCATCGAGGGCGTCCGCGCCGATCCGAACCACCGCACGACCCCGGTGCTGGTGCTGACGACCGAGAGCGACGTCGAGAAGAAGGCCCGCGCCCGCGCCGCCGGCGCCACCGGCTGGATCGTCAAGCCGTTCGACCCTGCAAAGCTGGTGGACGCCGTCCGCCGCGTCGCCGCCTGATCGCCTGAAGCCCGCCGGACCCCGACCTAATGGACGCCTTCGAAGCCATCAAAGCCACCTTCTTCCAGGAGTGCGACGAACTGCTCGCGGACCTGGAAGCCAAGCTGATGCTGCTTGAACAGGGTCAGACCGACCTGGAGACGATCAACGCCGTCTTCCGCGCCGTCCATTCGGTCAAGGGCGGGGCAGGGGCCTTCGGCCTGGAGGCCCTAGTCCGGTTCGCCCACGTCTTCGAGACCCTGATGGACGAACTGCGCGCGGGCCGTAAACCGTGCGACGCCATCACCATCAAGACCCTGCTGCGCGCCTCCGACGTATTGGCCGATCACATTCAGGCCGCGCAAGGGTTGATCCCTCCGGTGGACGAGGCGCGGTCCGCCTCCCTGGTCGCCGAAATGCAGGTCCTGACCCACGGCGGCGAGGCGCCGGTCGAGGTCGAGGAAGACGAGGATGACTTCGGCTTCACCCCCATGGCCTTCGACATGGCGCTGGACGAGCCTGCGTCCCTGCCCATCGCCGACCTGGGCGCGGACGCGCCGTCGGTCGGCTGGCGCATCGTGTTCAAGCCGATGGGCCGGATGTACGTCAACGCCAACGAGACCAGCCTGCTGCTGCGCGAGCTGGGTCGTCTCGGCCCGGTTACGGTCGTCGTGGACGACAGCGAGACGCCGACGCTGGACGCGCTGTCGATCGAGGACGGCTGCCTGACCTGGACCGTCGATCTGGCCGCCGCCGTCGATGAGGCGGCCGTGCGCGAGGTCTTCGACTTCGTCGAAAGCGACTGCGACCTGACCATCACGCCCCTGGGCGCCGGCGGCGCAACCGATATCGGCGCGTTCGACGACGAACCGGCCGCCGTCCTGCCCGCCAGCGACGATCTGGATATCGCTGCCCTGCTGGCCAAGGCTTCCGGCGCCGCCGAGCCGGCGGCCGAAGTGGTGCCCTCCGCCGCCTTGGAGCCCGAGCCGGCCCCGGCGCCGATCATCGCTACGCCCGTCGTTGAGCCCGTCGCCGCACCCGTGGCGGCGACCCCCGCGCCGGCTTCCGCTCCTGTCGCGCCCGCGCCGGTGACGATCCGTGTCGATCTTGATCGGGTGGATCGCCTGATCAATGTCGTCGGCGAACTGGTCATCCAGCAGGCCATGCTGTCGCAGCGCGTCCTGGAAAGCGGCCTGGCCCGCTCGTCGGGCATCGCGCTCGGCCTCGAAGACCTGGAACTGCTGACCCGCGAGATCCAGGACAGCGTCATGGCCATCCGCGCCCAGCCGGTGAAGTCGGTGTTCCAGCGCATGCCGCGCCTGGTGCGCGAAGTCGCCGACATGGTCTCCAAACAGGTCCGTCTGGTCACGGCCGGCGAGGACACAGAGGTCGACAAGACCGTGGTCGAACGCCTGGCCGAGCCCATAACCCATATGCTGCGCAACGCCATCGACCACGGGCTGGAAACGCCCGAGGAGCGCGTCGCCGCCGGCAAGCCGGCCGAGGGCACGGTGCGTCTCGCGGCCCTGCACCGCTCGGGTCGGATCGTCATCGAAATCTCCGACGACGGCCGCGGCATCAACCGCGAACGGGTCAAGAAGATCGCCGTCGACAAGGGTCTGATCGCCGCCGACGCGCCCCTGACCGACGAGCAGATCGACAATCTGATCTTCGCGCCGGGCTTCTCCACCGCCGCCGTCGTGTCCGACATCTCGGGCCGGGGCGTGGGCATGGACGTGGTCAAACGCTCGATCCAGGCGCTGGGCGGCCGCATCTCCATCAGCTCGGTTCCGGGCAAGGGCTCGACCTTCACCCTCAGCCTGCCGCTGACGTTGGCGGTGCTGGACGGCATGGTCGTCGCCGCCGCCGAACAGACGCTGATCGCGCCGCTGCCGGCCATCGTCGAGAGCCTGACCCCGCAAGCCGTCGACCTGCACTTCGTCGGCGGCGTGGATCCCGTCATCCGCTTCCGCGACCGCTTCCTGCCGCTGATCGACGTGGCCCTGATCATGGGCTTCCGCGAACAGCCGATGAACCCGACCGAAGGCGTCGCCGTGGTCGTCGAAACCGAAGGCGGCCAACAGGCGGCCCTGCTGTTCGACGCCATCCAGGGCCAGCGCCAGGTGGTCATCAAGAGCCTGGAAACCAACTACCAGCAGGTCGAGGGCGTCGCCGCTGCCACCATCCTGGGCGACGGGCGCGTCGCCCTGATCCTGGATGTCGACGTGCTGGTCACCGACATGCGCCGCAAATCCGTCCGTCCCGACTTCAAGCTCGCGAGCTGAACCATGACCGAAGCCAAAGATCTCCAGCGTGAACTGATCGCCTTCCGCATCGGCAGTCAGGAATTCTGCGTCGACATAATGTCGGTGCGCGAAATTCGCGGCTGGACGCCGGCGACGCCTCTGCCTCGTTCGCCGGGATACATGAAGGGCGTCATCAACCTGCGCGGCACGGTCCTGCCGATCATCGACCTGGGCGCGCGCTTTGGCCTGACGACCTCGGAACCAACGGCGCGCCACGTCATCATGGTGGCCCATATCGGGGGCCGCATGGTCGGCCTGCTGGTCGACGCCGTGTCCGACATCCTGCAGATGAGCGAGGCCTCGGTCCAGCCGACGCCCGACGTCGCCAGCGATCAGGTGAAGACCTTCGTCAAGGGCATCTTCTCGATCGACGGCCGCATGGTCAGCCTGATCGAACTGGATTACATCCTGCCGCAAGTCGAGGCCGAAGCCGCATGACCGCCGCCGCCGGCCGGGGATCCATCGTCGAGGGCGAGTTCGTCTTCACCGCCGAGGATTTCCGCCACATCGCCCAGATGCTGCACGCCCACGCGGGCATCGCCCTGAACGAGGGCAAGGCCGCGCTCGTGTATTCGCGCCTGGCCAAGCGCCTGCGCACCCTGGGTCTGACCAGCTTCCGCGACTACTGCGCCCTGGTCGAGGGCGTGGATGGCGTGGACGAGCGTCAGAAGATGACGGCGGCCCTGACCACCAATGTCACCCGCTTCTATCGCGAGCCGCACCATTTCGACGACCTGCGCGACAGGGTCATGCCCGAACTGGCGGCGCGCGCCCGCGCCGGCGGCCGGGTCCGCCTGTGGTCGGCGGCCTGCTCGAACGGGCAGGAGCCCTATTCGATGGCCCTGACCGTGCTTCAGGCCCTGCCCGAGGCGGCCGAGCTGGATGTGCGAATCCTGGCCACCGACATCGATCCCAACATGGTCGCCCAAGGCCATGACGGCGTCTATTCCGAAGAGGCGCTGGAGCCCGCGCCCGTCACCCTGTGGCGCAAATATTTCGACCGCGCCGATCGCGGTCAGTGGGTCGCCGGTCCGCAGCTGAAGCGCCTGGTCAGCTTCAAGGAGCTGAACCTGATCGGCGACTGGCCGATGAAGGGCAAGTTCGACGTCATCTTCTGCCGCAACGTCGTCATCTACTTCGACGACGCCACCCAGGAGCGGGTGTGGAAGCGCTTCACCCCGCTGATGAACCCCGGCGCGACCCTCTACATCGGCCACTCCGAACGCGTCTCCGGCCCGGCGACCAGCCAGCTTCAGACCGCCGGCCTGACGACCTATCGCCTGGGTGGCGCATGAGCCCCGTCCGCGTCCTCGTCGTCGACGACAGCCTGACCATGCGCGGGCTGATCTCGGCCGCCCTGAAGTCGGACCCGGACATCGAGGTCGTCGGCACCGCCGCCGATCCCATCGAGGCCCGCGCCGCGATCAAGGCCCTAAACCCCGATGTCCTTACCCTGGACGTCGAGATGCCCAATATGAACGGGCTGGAGTTCCTGGAAAAGATCATGCGGCTGCGGCCCATGCCGGTGGTCATGGTCTCGACCCTGACGGCGGCGGGCACGGACGTGACCCTGGCCGCGCTAGAAATCGGCGCCGTGGACGCGGTGGCCAAGCCGGCGGTCGCCAGCGTCGACGCCTTCCACGACCTGATCGGCAAGGTGAAGACCGCCGCCCGTTCGCGCGTCCGCGCCCGCGGCGACACGCCCGCCGCCGCCGAGGCCCCGCGCGCCTATCACGCCGATCCCAACCAGATCCTCGCCATCGGCTCGTCCACCGGCGGCGTCGAGGCCCTGCTGACGGTGCTCAGCGGCTTCCCTCTGGATTGCCCGGCGACCGTCATCACCCAGCATATGCCGGCGACCTTCACCGCCAGCTTCGCCGCCCGTCTGGACCGCGTCTGCGCCCCGACCGTGACTGAGGCGGTGGACGGCGCCCCGCTGAAGCCGGGCCACATCTATCTGGCCCCCGGCGGCGCAACCCATCTTGAGGTGTCCGGCGGCCTGACACCCCGGTGCCGCCTGATCGCCAGTGATCCCGTCAACGGCCACCGTCCGTCGGTCGATGTGATGTTCGAATCCGTCGCCCGGCTGAAGCGTCCGATGACCGGCGTCATCCTGACCGGCATGGGCCGTGACGGCGCCAAGGGCCTGCTGACCATGCGCCAGGCCGGCGGCCGCACCCTGGGCCAGGACGAGGCGACCTGCGTCGTCTACGGCATGCCCAAGGCCGCCTATGAAATCGGCGCCGTGGAGCGGCAGTTGCCGTTGCACCGCCTGTCCCCCGCCATTCTCGAACTGTGCGCCGATCCGGCCGCGCGGTCTGTCGCCTAATCGGGAGCGTAACCTATGCCCGCCGCCGCCTCACTTCACTGCCTGGTCGTCGACGATCAGATGACGATGCGTTCGCTGGTCCGCACCAGCCTGCAACAGCTCGGCGTGCGCGAGATCCGCGAGGCCGCCGACGGCGAGATCGCCCTGCGCGAGATCGTGTCCAAGCCCGCGCACCTGATCATCTCCGACTACAATATGCCGAACCTGGACGGTCTGGGCCTTCTGCGCGCCGTGCGCGCCCACCCGCCGACCTCCAAGACCGCCTTCATCATGCTGACGGGCCGCGCCGACCGCGAGCTGGTCCAGCGCGCGGTGCAGTTCGGCGTAAACAACTACCTGGTCAAGCCTTTCACCGTCGCTCAGCTGAAGGGCAAGCTGGAAGCCGTTTTCGGTCCCCTGACATGAGTTTCGCCGCCCTGAAGGACACGGTCGAAAAGCGCGTTCACGTCGGTCAGGGCGAGCATTTCATCACGTCCGATCCCAATGTCGTGCTCAGCACCATCCTGGGGTCCTGCGTCGCCATGTGCGTGCGCGATCCGCTGGCGGGCGTCGGCGGCATGAACCACTTCCTGCTGCCCGAAGGCTCGGGCGCAGGCACCGATGCGGGGCGTCGCTACGGCGCCTATGCGATGGAGCTTCTGATCAACGACATGCTCAAGGCCGGCGCCCGTCGCGATCGGCTGGAGGCCAAGCTGTTCGGCGGCGGCCGCATGTTCGACAGCCTGCGCGACGTGGGGCGCAGCAACGCCGACTTCGCCGAGAAATTCCTGCGCGACGAAGGCATTCCCGTCGTCGGCGGCAGCCTGCGCGGCGACGGCGGACGGCGCCTGCACTACTGGCCCGTCACAGGCCGCGCCCTGCAGCGCGCCGTCACCGACGTCGTCGCCCCCAAACCCGCGCCCGTCATGGCTCCGGTCGATACCGGCGCCTTGGAACTGTTCTGAGCATGAGCGCCCCTCCCGAACACGCCGATCTGCTGGCCGCCGTCGCCGACGAGCTGATGCTGGTGCGCGAAGGCATCGACGGGATCGAGGCCCTGGTCAGCGATCTGGTCCGCCGCGCCCCGCCCGAGGAACGTCCCAACGCCCTGACCCAGGCTCAGGCCCTGGACGCCCTGACCCAACGTCTCGAGGCCCTGTCGGGCGTCCTGCGCATGCTGGGCGGCGGCGCCAGCCCGTCCGAGGCCGTCAGCCGCCTGTCGCTGGCCGACATGGCCGGCCGCCTTCGTCCCGCCGCCGGCGAGCATCGCCCGCAATCGAACGCCGACGCCGGCGACCTCATGCTGTTCTGACGCCATGGCCAAGAGCGATCGGGTCAATCTGGCGCACACGACGGTCCTTCTGATCGACGACCAGCCCACGTCGCTGGATATGCTGGGGTCCATCGTCCAGGGCTTCGGCTGCAAGGAGCAGGTCAAATGCGCCTCGGCCCAGGCGGCCGTCGAACTGCTGGCGCGCCGGTCGGTCGATCTGATCCTGATCGACTGCATCATGCCGGACATGGACGGCTATGATTTCGTGCGCTGGCTGCGGCGCGACGCCCCCACGCCGACCCGCTATGTGCCCGTCATCATGATCCTGGGCCACGCTTCCCAGGCCAAGGTCCAGCAGGGCCGCGACTGCGGCGCCAGCTTCATCGTCGCCAAACCCCTGTCGCCGTCCCTGCTGCTGAAACGGATCATCTGGCTGGGCGGCGAGGACCGGGATTTCGTCGAGGCCGAACACTACATCGGGCCCGACCGCAGGGTGCGCAACTATGGGCCGCCCCCCGGCACCGACGGCCGCCGCTCAAGCGACCTGTCCGGCGATCTGGGCGAGGCGGTCGAGGAAAACATGGATCAGGACGACATCGACATGCTGATGAAGCCGATGAAGGTCAGCCTGTGACCGAGCCAGCCGCCGCGCCCAAGACGCCCACCGTCCGCCGCGTCCACACCTCGCTCCAGCGTCAGATGGCGCGACCTGGCGGCCGTCTGATCATTGAGGCCGTATCCCGCGCCAACCAGGCGCTGGATGAACAGCGCGACCATGTCTTCGCCCTGCTGCTGGCCAACGTCGACGCCATCGACGCCCTGTGCGCGACCCGCCCGCAGGATGCCCCGGACCAAATCTACGCCTTGTCCTCCGCCATGGTCGACATGGCCGGCTATCTGGACGTCCCGACCTTCTTCGAGGCCGCCTTCAGCCTGTGCGAGATCGCCGACCGGATGAAGAGCGCCGGCAGCTGGTCGTGGCCCTCGGTCGAGGTGCACGTGCGCGCGCTCCGCCTAACCCTGGCCGCCCAGGGCCAGACCAGCGCCGATTCCGACCGCCTCCTGGAGGGCCTGCGCGCCCTGACCGCTCACGTTCCGCCGGTCGGTTAACGACCGTTCCGTTCTCGCGGAACAAGGGCGAAACGAATCAGGACCGAATCGCTGACATCGTCCGTTTCGTCCTTTGTTCACCGCGATATCTTGTAGGTTAAGGCTCCTTAACCACAAACTCCCGACGCCGCAGTCGCCCGGCCGCCGCCCGACTTTTTCGTCGCCCCGACTTCCCCCCGCCGCCCCGACCCGCTACGGCGTCCTGCGTGGCCCCGTAGCTCAGCTGCATAGAGCAAGGCTTTCCTAAAGCCGAGGTCGCAGGTTGGAGTCCTGCCGGGGTCGCCATCGCGCTGTCGGTGCAAGATAAGGCTGGCACGAATCCAACTTAAGGCGCGAAAAACAAGCTAAGGCAGGATCGAGCAGTCGCGGTGGAATGTCTGCCTATGGCTCATGGCGGAAGTTCGCACCGTCCGCTCTACGACTGTACACTGCACTATTGCTTCAGCCTGAGTTCGGCTGATTATTCGCTTGGTCAGCTACACTGCACGGGGCATATCGGCACTCGCGGCACACACCTTGATCCTGAGGACTATTGTCGGGCGGATCTCTGGGTCAGGAGTGCAGCGGGGGGGGAGGAGGCAGTACCGCACGCCGCACCAGCATGCCGTTAGTGGCTTTGGTCTCGCCTTGAAATCACTCAAGGCTGTCAGCGTCATCCTCACAACGCCAGGCACTGCGCATAGCCATCTCTTTACGTTCACCATCTCCCGAATGCCGCGTTTTGACGGAAACGCCGCCGCCGCGCATCGTGACCCATGGGGGAACTGAAATTGGCTCAAGGCGGTGGAAAATCGGAACGAGAGCGCGTTCGCTGGTTGGGGCATGAAATCTTGCCCCACGAGCAGGATGTTCGCGCTTGGCTTCGGCGATCGCTTGTGACCTCCAACGATGTCGATGATGTCATTCAGGAATCGTATTGCCGATTGGCCAACCTGAAGGCGGTCGAGCAGATCGAGAGTCCTCGCGCTTATTTCTTCCAGACCGCGCGGTCTGTCGTGCTTGAGCAGATGCGCCGCGCCCGCATTGTCCGGATCGACGCCGTGACGGAAATCGACGCCCTGCGCATCGAATGGGACGAACCGTCGCCAGAGCGTATCGCCGGGGGACGCAAGGAACTCGAACGCGTAATGAAGATCGTCGCCACATTGCCCGAACGCAGCCGACGCATCTTCGAGATGCGCCGCGTGCTGGGGCTGTCTCAAAAGGAGATCGCGCGCCAGTTGGGCGTGTCGGAGAACGTGGTCGAGAACGAAGCCGCGCGCGGGTTGAAAGCCGTCCTGGCAGGCTTGGCAAAGGCTGACGCTAATGTCGCCCCATCATCGACCGGGGAGCGGCGTGCATGAGCCGTGAAGCTTCCACAGAGATCGACGCGGCGGCGGCCAATTGGGCCGCTCGACTGGACGCAAACGTGATTAGCGCGTCCGACCAGGCGGCCTTGGACGACTGGCTGGCTGGCGACAGCCGTCGTGAGGGCGCTTTGTGGCGGGCGCGGGCGGTCATGGCCTTGATGGTCGAGCCCATGCCTCAGACCCAAACGCACCGGGCGCCGGCGAAGCCCGACCGTCGCGTGCTTCTCGGGGGGATGGGATTGGCGGCGGCTGTCGCGGCCGGGGTCGTTCTGACGCCGATCTTGTCGCGTCAGCGCTACCGGACCTTGGTGGGCGAGATTCGCCGCGTGCCCTTGGCCGACGGGTCGATGGCGGCGATAAACACCGACACGACATTGGACATCCGCTTTCAGAAGGCCGAACGCGCCGTGATCCTTGATCAGGGAGAGGCGTGGTTTCAGGTCGCAAAAGATCGAGCGCGGCCTTTCGTCGTGGCGGCGGGCGATGTGCGCGTCCAAGCGGTCGGCACTGCCTTCTCAGTTCGCCGCAAGTCCGGCGGGGCCGAAGTTCGCGTGACGGAAGGCGTCGTGGAGGTCTGGAGCGACAAGGGCGTTGGAAAAATGCGCCGCCGCGTCGCCGCCGGTGAACAGGTGTTCGTCAGCGACAAGGCCGGCGCGTCCAGCCCGGTGAAGCGTCCGCTGGAAATGGACCGAGCGCTGTCTTGGCGAGAAGGGCAGATTGTTCTGGATGGCGACACGATCGGCGCGGCGGCAGCTGAGTTCAACCGCTACAACAACCGCAAGATTGTGATCGTCGATCCGGATCTGGAAGGCCGTACCGTGGTCGGATGGTTCCGCACCAACGAACCGGAAAGCTTCGCCCAGGCTGTGGGCGTCGCCCATGACGCGAGCGTGAAGGTGGGCGCAGATGTCATCATGCTGGGTGGCGCCGGATAAATCTTTTTCGTCCGGCGACGGAAAGTCGATCGTCGAACATCGAGACTCTAGGAACCCTCGAAGAAGGGTCCGGGAACCAGGAAACAGAAAAAGGGAGGGCCGACGCATGGCCATGTCGCGAAACCAAGGCGCGAAGGCGTCGCTGATGATCGCCGTCAGCACGATGGCGCTGGCCGGCGCCGGCGCCGTTCAGGCTCAGGCCAGACAGTTCAATGTCCCGGCGCAGCCTGCCTCGACCGGCGTGCCCGCCTTCGCACGCCAAGCGGATCTTCAAATCCTGGCGTCGACCGACGCGGTCGCAGGACAACGGACCGCCGCTGTGCAAGGCGTCTATTCGGTTGATCAGGGGCTGGGCCGGCTCCTGCAGGGCAGCAATCTGGTGGTGGCGTCCAACAACGGTCGGACGGCAGTGCTCGCCGGCGCGAGCGTCGCGCCCCAAACCGTCGCCCAGGGTAGCGAGGTCGAAGACCAGGCGGACGAAGTTGAAACTATCGTGGTAACCGGTTTCCGTGCGTCGCTGGGCAGCGCGCTGACGGCCAAGCGACGAGCCAATGGCGTCGTCGATGTGATCAAGGCCGAGGATATGGCCGATTTTCCGGACGCCAACCTTGCGGAGTCCATTCAACGGGTGCCTGGCGTCTCCATCGCACGCGACGCTGGCGAAGGCCGTCAGATCACGGTGCGAGGGCTGGGGCCGCAATTCACACGCGTGCGCATCAACGGCGTCGAGGGACAGAGCACCGCGTCGGGCACGGACAGCTCAGGCGGCGCCAACCGCAACCGAGCCTTCGACTTCAACGTCTTCGCGTCCGAGCTTTTCAACAGCATCACGGTCCGCAAGACCGCCTCGGCCGAAACGGAAGAGGGGTCGTTGGGCGCTACGGTCGATCTGCAGACCGGTCGTCCGTTCGACTACGCCGGCGCCAACCTCGTTGTGTCGGGCCAATACGGCTACAATGATCTGTCCCGTGAATGGGACCCGCGGTTCGCGGCGCTCGCCAGCAATACCTGGATGGATGGGCGTCTCGGGGCCCTCGTCTCGGTGGCCTACACCAAGCGTCGGCTTCTGGAGGAAGGACATGGTTCCGGCGGCTGGCTCAACGGGACCGAGGCTGGGGGCTATAACCCCGCATCACCCTTTGCCGATGCGAGGCGGGCCGATGTCTATACGCCTCGTTTTCCGCGCTACGGACGCCTGACGCACGATCAGGAGCGCTTAGGCCTGACGGGATCGGTGCAGTTCCGGCCGCAGGAACAGACGCTGATCAATCTTGATCTGCTCTACTCCGACTTCAAAGCCACGCGTCAGGAAAACTGGCTGGAAGCCCTGTCCTTCGCGCGCAACGCGTCGCAGGGCGGCCGACCAGAAATCATCGTGCGCGACGGCGTCATCGATGCCAACGGCGACATGGTCTACGGCTTGTTCGATGACGTCGATGTGGAGACGGAAACTCGCTACGACGAACTCGACACCAAATATACGCAAGGGACGCTGAGCCTCGAGCACGCGTTCAGCGACCGATTCAGGATCAAGGGCCTGGTGGGCTATTCCAAGTCTGATTTTGACAATCCGATCCAGACGACGGTCATTCTCAACCGTGAAAATTCGGACAACTACTCATACGACTATCGCGAAAACCGCAACGCGCCATTGATCCGGTTCGGCTATGACGTGACCGACCCGCTGGCCTACAACTTCGGGGCGGCGCGCTCGGAAATCCGCCTGCGCCCGCAGGGCGTCACCAACACGATCAAGACTGCGCAACTTGACGGCGGCTACGATCTGACGCCGTCGCTGACGCTTAAGGCCGGGGTGAACTACAAAGAATATGAGTTCGACTCCTGGGCTCTGGCGCGGGTCAACGAGGGCGTGGTGCCGCAACTGCCTGCTGGCGTGACCCTGGCCAGCCTGACCGAGTTGGTCAGCGGGTTTGGTCGCAATCTTGGCGCACCGAACGGCACCGTCACCAACTGGATCGCGCCGAACCTCAACGCCTTTGCCGACCTGTTTGACATTTACAGCGGCACGGGGCTGTTCGAACTCAGCGGCGCCTCCAACGCCAATGCCCGTGGCAACATCCGCAATGTGACCGAGAAGGACTCGGCCGCCTATCTGCAGCTCGACTTCGACACCGAACTTGGAGGCGTTCCGGTACGCGGCGACATCGGTGTGCGCTACGTCAAGACGAAACAGAGCTCGACCGGCTATCAACTGGTCGCCGGCGCGGCGCAGCAGACGACCGTCGATCGCGACTATGACGACGTTCTACCGGCGCTGAATCTGACGGCCGAAGTCACGCCGGACTTTCTGGTGCGGTTCGGCGCCGCCAAGGTCATGACCCGTCCAAACCTCGGCAGTGTGACGCCGGGCGGCAGCCTCAGCACGGTCGGCGTGTTCAGCGTCAGCTCGGGCAATCCGTATTTGGATCCCATCCGCGCCACGACCTACGATTTGTCGGCGGAATGGTATTTCGCGCCTGACGCCCTGCTGTCAGTCGGCCTGTTCTACAAGGACATCGAAAGCTACATTCAAACCTCTCGAACCTCCCAGCCTTTCAATCAATCCGGCTTGCCGCTGGAGTTGCTGAACGGCCTGGGTGTTTCGCCCAGCGATGTCTTCCTGTTCAGCCAGCCGGTGAACACCGAAGGCGGCCCGCTGAAGGGGATCGAGGTCAGCTATCAGCAGCCCTTCACCTTCCTGCCCGGACCGTTCGACAATCTCGGCGCCATCTTCAACGTCACGCTGGTGGACTCCAAGATCAGCTATATTTCCTCGCGATCGCCGACGGGCTTCGTTGAAAATGATCTGCTCGGCCTTTCGAAGACCGCCTACAACGCCACCCTCTATTACGAAGACGATCGGTTCAGCGCCCGCGTCTCGGCCGCCTATCGCGATCGCTATCTTACCGCGGTCCCTAGCGGCACCAGCACCAATGACATCGATGGCGTGCGTGACATCGTGACGGTGGACGCCTCGGCCTCCTATGCTTTGACGGACCGCATCAAGGTGACGTTCGAAGGTTTGAATCTGACCGACGCCTTCAATGAGCAGTACACCGACAGTCGCCGCGACAGCATCTACGTCTATTCGCACACCGGAAGGCAGTACAACTTCGGCGTCCGCTACACCTTCTAAGACACTCCCAACTCCTCCGGGAGACTGGGCGCTGGCCGACCTGTCGGCCGGCGCCTTCTTTTTCATTAGGGGCTCTCATGCGTCTGTCATTCTCGCGCCGTCAGGCGCTTGTCGCCGCAGCAGCTTTGCCGATGATGGCGCCGCCGTCTTCCTGGGCCGCTGTGGCGCCCTACGATGCTGTGCTGGGGACAAGCGACGCCGGTCGTCGGGTCGGCGCGCCTTCCTATCCCACCCTTTCCGCCGCCATCGCCGCCGCACCGGCGGACGGGCGAAAGCCGTTCCGCATCCTGATCACGCGCGGCATCTGGACCGAGCAAGTTGTGGTCGATAAGCCCTTCGTTCATCTGATCGGCGAGGATCGGTCAGGCTCGGTGATCAATCACCTGTCGGCATCGGGATTGGCGGCGCCAGATGGGCGGATGTGGGGCACATTCCGCACCC
The DNA here is from genome assembly GCF_058790795.1 of Brevundimonas sp. EU05-FHT14B07. Classification (NCBI taxonomy): domain Bacteria; kingdom Pseudomonadati; phylum Pseudomonadota; class Alphaproteobacteria; order Caulobacterales; family Caulobacteraceae; genus Brevundimonas; species Brevundimonas sp. EU05-FHT14B07. The sequence continues at coordinate 318,336 of NZ_JBYTCZ010000002.1, read as the reverse complement.
CGACCCTGTTCGTTCGCGCGCCCGATTTTCGCGCCGAGAACCTGACGATCAATAATGCCTTCGACGGTCTGGCGGAAATGACCAAGCCGAACGGCCTGCACTCTCACAATGGCGCAGGGCCCCAAGCCGTGGCTCTGATGATGGACAAGGGGTCGGATCGCGCGGTCATCCGGAACTGCGATATTCTCAGCTATCAGGACACCTTGTTCCCCGATGCGGGCGCGACGCTGTTCGAAAAATGCCTGATCACTGGCAGCTATGACTTCATCTTCGGTGGTGGGCGTGCTTGGTTCGAACGTTGCGAAATCCGATCTCGACTGCGTCCCGCCGATCCGGTCGAAGGCTATATCGCCGCCCCAAGCACACCGATCGAGCAGGACTACGGCTTTGTCTTCCACGATTGCCGTCTCACCAGGGACGCCGGCGTCCTGCGGCATTCCGTGTTTTTGGGACGCCCTTGGCGACCGTCCAGCACCTTCCCTGATGGTCGGTACGGCGATCCGAAGTTTGTCGGCGCAGCGACCTTCCTCGACTGCTGGATGGACGATCATATCGCGCCGGCGGGCTGGACCGAGATGTGGTACACCGGCCGCGACGGCAATCCCCGCACAATGCTCCAGCCCGAGAACGCCCGCTTCGCCAGTTTCGGATCGCGCGGTCCCGGTCGCGCGGACTTTTCGCGTGGGAAGCGCCTGACGATCGAGCAGGCGAGGCGGATCGATAGAGGCGCCGTCATAGGGCGTTGGTAGCCCTTACGCAGGGTGCTCCAATCTTCTTGACACTGCTGCTAGCCCAATGAGATCAGGCTCACCACCCCGGTGCATTTCGGGGCCCTTGGCGAGTGCTCTATTCAATCATTTTCATTATCGTCCATCTGAGCGGAGGAGTTCAGCGGGGCGCCGAGAGCTGGTTGGCGATGACGCCGATCAAGCTGTAATTTACGAGCTAGTCGATCTGGATTTGAGCGTGTGAACCGCTCGCCGCCTTGAGCATGGCCCCTTCGCGCGCCTTCATCGAAGCGCAACGCTTGGCAGTGCACCCCGAACAGACGCCCGATTTTGTGATCGGAGACGAGGAGCAACAACTAACCCAGCTTGATCGATAGTAGCTCCGGTGGCCTTCTCGAACGTCCGCCAGCTTCAAGAAGCAAATGAACCGCGGCACCAATACATCAAGTGCGGCCGCAAGAGGCTCGGAGTTGATGTCCCGTTTTCGATGGCAGTCCCACGTCCGCTGTTGGCGCGTTGCGGCGGCGCGGTCAGATCGCGACCGCTATCCACGAGCGGCGGCTTATCTCTGCTCTGCTGCGCTGGCGGAGAAATCCGCCCCCGCGAGCTTCGAAACGCAGGTCAGGTTCGGCGGGGCTGTGGGGTCGTTGATGAAGTCGAAGGCCATCCGGCCGCCGCAGGCATTGAAGCTCGCGCCGTGGCTCAGACCCGGCATGAGGACAAAGAACGCCTTTGGCATATTCGCCAAAAGACGCCGCCCCCACTGAGGCGGGGTGGATGGGTCGAACTCGCCGGCCAGGATCAAGGTCGGCGTCTCGCTTACGACCGGCTCATTCGCAGAGGAGGCCGCGGCCGCAACATCCCAGGCTTCGCACATTTCAGGCGAGGCGGCCCTCGCATCGATGCCGCCGAGGCCGTTTCTCGACGCGGTCTGCGCGCGAACCCGATCACCATTTTCGAACGGCATCTCTTCGCCGCACCAGACGGACAGCCGCAGTCCCCAACTGAATGAGGCAGGGTCCTGGGCCTCGCCGATCCAGCGGGCCAGTTCTTCGTAACGTCCCCCTAGCGCATCTCCCACAGCGCGGGGGATCAGCGGAATACGGCGAGGGTCCTGCAGAGCGGCCGCGACGCCCTGCACGACCTGGGCGCCACGAACCTCGATGGAAGGATCCGTCAGCCCGAACGGGAGGCGTTCGTTATCGGCGCGGGAGACCAGGGTGTCGAAATCGCCCCGCGGGTTGGGCCACTTGGCGGCGCAGGCCGGATCGACAGCGCAGCCATCGAAGACGGCGTTCAGGGCGCGCCAAGTGTTGGCGGTGGCCGTCTCGTCATAGCCGACTTCCGGCGGCAGCGCGGAATCAAGGACCATCGCCCTGACCGACGTCGGATGACGACGCGCGACTGTAAGGGCCAGACGGGTTCCGTAGGACAAGGCGTAGAGGTTGAGTTGCGGATAGCCGAGAGCGACGCGGAGATCTTCGATATCGTCAGCGGCTTCCGCCGAGGTGTAGCCGTTCAGGTCCGCACCGGCAGTGACGAGCCGCGAGCGGCACGTCGTAGCGGCCGTAACCAGGCCGGCGTCCGCCGCTTCGGCCCCCAGCCGGCCGGCAGCGATCTCACGCTTCGTCGTGATAATTTCTGGGCAGTCCAGAGCCGAGGTAGAGAGGCGCGCGCCGCGTGGCTCCAGGAGCACCTGATCGCGCTGATCGAGGAAGGGGTTGTTCCGTCCCGACCGTTGGCCTGTCAGGGCGCTGTTTCCTGGACCGCCGGTCAAGAACACGACCGGGTCTGCGACGGGTTGGGGCGACCGGCTGCGGAAGATCATCACTGGCAGCCGGATCAGCCGGCTGTCGGCGATGGCCCGGTTCTCGGGGACGCTGAGCGTTCCGCATTCGATCTTCTCATCTGGTGCGACCTCGACCGCGCAGCGTCCGGTCACAAAGGCGGATCGCGAAGGCCCCGCCTGACCGAGCGCTGTTGCAGGGATGGCCGCGATCAACGAAAGCCACAGTAAGTTTGTTTTGAACATGTCGATCCCCGTCTCGAGGCGACCGTCATGACTACTGCCGCTTAGCGCAACTTAATCATTGGTAACGGCCCAATCCGTCAGAGACAGCGGTTTCAGCTTAACTCGTAGGGCCCGAGCGAATGTCTGCTTCTCGGGAAGGGAGTAATGTCCGCTGCTGGCGCATAGCGGCAGCCTTATAAGCAAAAGCTGGCGAGGGCGTCGCAAATCGGTCCCGTAGCTCGGGCCATATCTCCCAGTCATCGCGACCTATTAGCGTAAGCGATTACGGGTCTTCGGTCCGTCTAGCCGGAGAGACCTTCCTTGTCCGAATGGGACCAGCTTGTTGTCTGCGTCATGCCCAATATCGGCGCGGCCAAGAGAGGTCAGGCCGCTGCGGTCCTCCGCTCGGCCGCGAGCGCTGCGGTCGGATGAAGAAGATGTAATCGGAATGAAGAAGATGTAACTTTGCGATGCAAAGTGGGCGGGATAGTCAGGCTGATCCACGGGCGCAAACAGACGCCCGCGCACTCTTTCAGGATCGCCGGGGCATGACCTCTTCCAAACTCGTTCTCATGCTGGGTGCGGCCGCCGTCGCCCTGCCCGGCGCCGCTCTGGCTCAATCCCAGAATTCGTCCCAGACCGTCTCGCAGACCCCGCCGCCGGCGACGACGAGCCAGCCGGCCGCCCAGACCCCGGCGACGACGGCGCAGACGCCCGCGCCGCGAACTCAGACGACCGAACCGGCCCAGCAACAGCAGCCCGCCAGCGTCGGCGATGTGGTCGTCAACGCCCGCGCCAATGACGTGCGCACCTCGATCGACTCGGTCAGCTACAGCCTGGCCAATGACCTTCAGGCGACGACGGGCAGTCTGGCCGACGCGCTCCGCAACGTGCCGTCGGTGGACGTGGACCCGGAGGGCAACGTGTCTCTTCGCGGCGACGCGAATGTCACCATCCTGGTCGATGGCCGCCCGTCCGGCATCCTGACCGGCCCCGGTCGCGGTCAGGCCCTGATCCAGCTGCCGGCCAGCCAGTACGCCCGCATCGAGGTCATGACCAATCCGTCCGCCGCCTACAGCCCCGAGGGTTCGGGCGGGGTCATCAACCTGATCACCAAGCCCACGGCGCCCAAGCCGGGGACCCAGACGACCGGCTCGCTGCGCGTCAACGTCGGCGACAACGGCCGCTGGAACGCGGGCCTCAGCGGCTCGTATCAGAAGGATCGCCTGACCCTGTCCGGCGACGCCAGCTATCGCTCCGATCCGACCGAACTGACCTTCAACCGCGTCCGTGAACAGCTGGACCCGGTCACCGGCGCGGTGGTTTCCACCACGACCGTCGAACAGCCGGTGGAGTCCGAGCAGAACGGCGCCTTCGCCCGCTTCACGGCCGAATACAAGCTGGACGACAAGACCCAGCTGACTGGCGAACTGCGCGGCGTGGCCTTTGACGGCACAGGCTCGGGCGACGGCCTGTATGAAACCCGCAACGCCGCCGGCGCGGTGACCGGCGCCTATCGCCGGGTCGGCGATTCCGACTTCACCTTCAACAATTGGGGCGCCACGGCGCGCGTGCTGCGCCGCTTCGACGGCGACGGCCATGAGTGGTCCAACGAGCTGCGCTACGATTCCAACGCCAACGACACCACCAGCCAGACCCTGACCACCTTCCTGACCCCGGCGGGCGCGGCTCTGTACGAACGGACCAAGACAGCGGTCGATCAGGTGACCTGGGGCTTCACCAGCGCCTATACCCGCCCGATGTCCGACGGCGGCAAGCTGCGCCTGGGCTATGAGCTGAACGCCCAGCGCCCCGAGCAGGACGCCGAGTTCCTGCGCGGTCCCTCGCAGGCGGCCTTGGCGCCGGTCCCGGCCCTGAACAACCGCTTCGAAGCGACCCAGACGGTGCATGCCCTGTACACCACCTATGAGCGGCCGCTGGGCGAGAAGCTGTCGGCCCAGCTGGGTCTGCGGCTTGAGCAGGCGGACATCGAGATCAAGGATCTGACCGGCGGCGCCTCGGCGTCCCAGGACTATTTCCGCGCCTATCCGACCGCCCACGTCCAGTATCAGCTGACGCCCGAACAGACCCTGCGCGCCAGCTATTCGCGCCGCATCCAGCGGCCCCAGCCCAGCCAGCTGAATCCCTTCGTCGTCTATCAGGACCCGCTGAACGTCCGCTCGGGCAATCCGGATCTGGAGCCGCAGGAGACCGACAGCTTCGAGGCCATGTGGCAGATGCGAAAGGGCCAGAGCTTCTATCAGGCCACCGCCTATCTGCGGAACACCGACAAGGCGTTCACAGACGTGGCGTCCGACATCGGCGGCGGCGTCTTCCTGACCCGTCCGGAAAACCTGGGCTCGCGCCGCGACCTGGGCGTGGAGGCGACGGCGAACGGGCGTCTGCATCCGACCCTGCGCTACAGCGCCAGCGTCAACGTCTTCCGTCAGGAGATCGACTCGGGCGCCGTCGTCGGCGGCGGCGACCGCGAGGCGACCCTGGCCAGCGGGCGTCTCAGCCTGAACTGGCAGCCGACTGCCAAGGACTTCGTCCAGGTCTCCAGCTTCTGGCAGGGCGACAGCCTGTTGGCCCAGGGCCGGCGCGAGGCCGGCGGCATGATCAATCTGGGCTATCGCAGGAAGCTGAACGAGCAGCTGTCGTTCAACTTCACCGCGCGGGATATCTTCAACACCTTCAACACCACGACCATCTACGAGACGCCGCAGTTCCGCGAACGCTCGGAGCAGGACATCAAGCTGCGGGCCTTCTACATCGGCCTGACCTGGAACTTCGGCGGTCCGCGCCGCCAGCCGGAACAGTTCGACTTCTCGACCGGCCCGACCGGGGGCTGACGCCCTGACGGGAGATGCGGGCTCAGGTTCGCGTCTCCCAGGCCAGCCAGGCGGCAACCACGATCAGGCCGCCGGCCATCACCGCGCGCAGGGCGCGATCCTGCATCCGAGGCGCCAGCCGCGCCGCGCCCGCGCCACCGATCACGATCAGGCTGTGCACCAGGACGGCGACCGCCAGATGCAGGCTCCCCAGCGTCAGGGCTTGGCTCAGCGGCGCGCCGTGGTCCGGCCGCATGAAGGTCGGCAGAAGTGCCACATAGAAGACCGCGGCCTTGGGGTTCAGCAGATTGCCCATCAGGCCGCGCACGAACAGGCCGCGCAGCGAGCGGCCGTCTGGCGTGGGCGCCGCCTCGATTGTCGGCGCGCGCCAGGCCTCCCACGCCAGCCACAGCAGAAACAGCACGCCCGCCCAGCGCAGGCCCTGATACAGCGGCGGCCAGACGGAAAAGACCTCCGTCAGCCCATAGGCGGCCGCCAGCATCCACACCGCCAGCCCCAGGGTCACGCCCGCCACCGCCGCGAAACCGGCCAGCCGTCCCCGCGACAGGGCGACCAGCGCCAGCCAACCCATGTTCGGCCCCGGCGTCAGCTCGATCAGCGCCACGGCGATCAGAAAGGGGCCGACGACGGCCGGATCGACGGGCCAGGCGGAATGGGCGATCACGAGGCGCTCCTGTTCGCCAGAGCCTAGGCGCGCGGCGGCGAAACGGACAGCCCCGAAAGCCGCCCCGCGGACCCCTTGTGTGACCCGATCGTCACACCCACCTCGATCTCAACAGCGCGCTGCTCAGCAGAGGGCGCGCTGAAATCCATCCGCCTCCCGAGGGGACTGAAACCATGAATCTCGAACTCTATTCCGACCGCGCCAAACAGGCCGTCCAATCGGCCCAGTCGCTGGCCCTGGCCCGCCGACACCAGCAGTTCGCGCCCGAGCATCTGCTCAAGGTGCTGCTGGAGGAACGCGACGGTCTGGCCCGCAACCTGATCACCGCCGCCGGCGGCGACGCCCGCCGCGCCGAGGCCGATGTCGAAACCGCGCTGAAGAAGCGCGCCCAGGTCACCGGCGGCTCTGGGCAGCTCTATCTGGACGGCGACACCGCGCGTGTGTTCGCCGCCGCCGAGGACGCCTCGAAAAAGGCCGGCGACGCCTTCGTCACGACCGAACGCCTGCTGGCCGCGCTCGCCAGGGAAGGCGGGGTCGCCGCCGAGGTGCTGAAGGCTTCGGGCGTCACCGCCGACAAGCTGGAGGCCGCCATCGCCGAGGTGCGCAAGGGCAAGACCGCCGACAGCGCCGGCGCCGAGGACGGCTACGACGCCCTGAAACGCTACGCCCGCGACCTGACCCTGGCCGCCCGCGACGGCAAGATCGACCCGGTCATCGGCCGCGACGAAGAGATCCGCCGCACCATCCAGGTCCTGGCCCGCCGCACCAAGAACAACCCCGTCCTGATCGGCGAACCCGGCGTCGGCAAGACCGCCATCGTCGAGGGCCTGGCCCTGCGCATCGTCAACGGCGACGTGCCCGAATCCCTGCGCGACAAGACCGTCATGGCGCTGGACATGGGCAGCCTGATCGCCGGCGCGAAGTATCGCGGCGAGTTCGAGGAACGGCTGAAATCCGTCTTGTCCGAAGTCTCGGCCGCCGAGGGCGGCATCATCCTGTTCATCGACGAGATGCACACCCTGGTCGGCGCCGGAAAGGGCGACGGCGCCATGGACGCCTCCAATCTGCTGAAGCCGGCGCTTGCGCGCGGCGAGCTGCACTGCGTCGGCGCCACGACCCTGGATGAATACCGCAAACACGTCGAGAAGGACGCCGCGCTCGCCCGCCGCTTCCAGCCGGTCTTCGTCGCCGAACCGACGGTGGAGGACACCGTCTCCATCCTGCGCGGCCTCAAGGAGAAGTACGAGGTCCACCACGGCGTGCGCATTTCCGACAGCGCGATTGTCGCCGCCGCCACCCTGTCGAACCGCTACATCACCGACCGCTTCCTGCCGGATAAGGCCATCGACCTGATCGACGAGGCCGCCAGCCGCGTGCGCATGGCCGTGGATTCCAAGCCCGAGGCCCTGGACGAAATCGACCGCCGCCTGGTCCAGCTGAAGATCGAACGCGAGGCCCTGAAGAAGGAAACCGACCAGGCCTCCCAACACCGTCTGGAAAAGCTGGAGGACGAGATCGCCGATCTGGAAGGCCAGTCCGACGACCTGACCACCCAGTGGAAGGCCGAAAAGGACAAGGTCGGCCAGGGTGCCCAGCTGCGCGAAACCCTGGACCGCCTGCGCCTGGAACTCGCCAACGCCCAGCGCGCCGGCGACCTGGGCCGGGCGTCAGAGATCGCCTATGGTCAGATCCCCCAGATCGAAAAGCAGCTCGAAGAGGCCGAGGCCAATGAGACTTCCGGCAAGGGCCCCCTGACCCCCGAGGTCGTCGACGCCGAACAGATCGCCGCCGTCGTCAGCCGCTGGACCGGCGTGCCCGTCGACAAGATGCTGGAGGGCGAACGCGAGAAACTGCTCCAGATGGAGACCGCGCTCGGCGGTCGCGTGGTGGGTCAGGACGAGGCGCTGGCCGCCGTCTCCGACGCCGTGCGCCGCGCCCGCGCCGGCCTGAACGACCCCAACCGTCCGCTGGGCAGCTTCCTATTCCTGGGCCCGACCGGCGTGGGCAAGACCGAACTGACCAAGGCGCTGGCCGACTTCCTGTTCGACGACGAGGCGGCCATCACCCGCCTGGATATGTCGGAATATATGGAGAAGCACAGCGTCTCCCGCCTGATCGGCGCCCCTCCCGGCTATGTCGGCTATGACGAGGGCGGCGCCCTGACCGAGGCCGTGCGTCGTCGCCCCTATCAGGTCGTCCTGTTCGACGAGGTCGAAAAGGCTCACCCCGACGTCTTCAACGTGCTGCTGCAGGTGCTCGACGACGGCCGCCTGACGGACGGGCAGGGCCGCACCATCGATTTCAGGAACACCCTGATCATCATGACCTCCAACCTGGGCAGCCAGTATCTGGCCGATCAGGGCGAGGGCGATGATGTGGAGGCCGTGCGCCCCTTCGTCATGGACGCCGTGCGCGCCCACTTCCGCCCCGAGTTCCTGAACCGGATCGACGAGATCATCCTGTTCCACCGCCTGGGCCGCGACCAGATGGGCGGGATCGTCCGCATCCAGCTGTCACGCTTCGAGAAGCTGCTCGCCGACCGCCGCCTGACCCTGGACCTGGACGACAGCGCCCTGGCCTGGCTCGCCGACCGCGGCTACGACCCCGCCTATGGCGCGCGGCCGCTGAAACGCGTCATCCAGAAGGACCTGGTCGACCCGATCGCCCGCAAACTCCTGGCCGGCGAGATCGAGGACGGCGGGGTGATTGCGGTGACGGCCGGCGAGGGCGGATTGGAGATCGGGAAGATGCGGGTGCACTAGGACTTTTCTTTTCAACTCCCAGTTGCTCATCCCTAAGGGGTGCCTTAGCGTCCAATCGGTGGATCGGGGGCAGTATGAGCGAAGTCGATGAACCGGTTAGCCCGGCCGAGCTGGTGGCTAAGGCCATGGCCAAGTGGGCCGCGCAGCAGCCGCTTTGGAAGCAGGAGGCGATGCGGCGTGTGCTGCGGCGACCTCATGACGTAAAAGATGTCGAGGATGTCGCTACCGCCCTTCTCGCGGAACCGGAAGATCTACCCTTCAGACTCGTCGCGCTTTCGAGGGAAGACTTTGCTATTGCGCACCAGGAAGAGAATGCTGAGGCAATTCTGGAAATTGGCGACGTTTACAACGTAAATCGCCTAGCGCCGGCTCAAACTCTCAAGTTCGGTGACCTAGGCCTCACCGTCATTTATGGACACAACGGAGCTGGAAAGTCCGGTTACGCGCGCATTCTAAAACGCGCCTGTGGTGCCCGCGATGCGGAGCAAATCATCGGCAACGTATTTGAAAAATCTCCGCCCGGCGTAGCCAGCGCTCGGCTAGATATAAGAGTTAAGGGCCAAGGCGCTGTTATCAATTGGCAAGACGGCGGACCTGACAATCGATTAACTAGTGTAGCCGTCTTCGACACTAAAACGGCACCGTTCTTTGTCGAGAAAAAGGGTGGTTTAGCATACGTGCCGTTCGGCCTTGATGTATTTGAAAGGCTTTGCGGTTTACTCGATGATGTCGGATCGCACCTCAGCAAACGCATAGAGGCCATCGAGATTCAATGTTCTACGCAAATATGCGATGAACCTCTAACGGTCGAAGCAAACGCTTTCCTTGAAGATATTGGATCTAAAACGGCAGAGCAAGTTGATGCATTCTTGCAGTGGAATGCATCAGATGATGAGGTCTTGTCATCTCTGTCGCAAGCAGTGGCTGATCCAAACGGTCGATTGCGAACTCTAGAGGATGCAATCTCAGTTCTATGGTCCACCCTAGACGCTCTGGATGAGATCGTCGCAAGTCTCGATGACACTGCGCTTGCCAAAGCGCAGCAGCTGGTGGTCCGTGAAGTATCGTCTCGATCTGCAGCAAAGCTCGCCGCGTCCGGGGCATTTCCAGAGGAGCCGCTACCGGGGGCCGGCGAGGAGCTTTGGCGAGCACTGTACCAAGCAGCGGAGCGATACTCGATTGGTGTAGCTTATCCTGAGCGGAGCTTCCCGCCTTCTGAAGCAGGCGACCGTTGCGTTTTGTGCCAGCAGGAACTCGGTGACGAGGCGAGAAATCGATTACAGCGGTTCAGGGCTTTTGTATCGGGAGAAGCAGCCGCAACTGCTGCGCAAGTTGCATCCGAACGCGAGAGGATCATTGAGCATTACATTCGGCTCCAAACAGACCTCGCAAACCTCTCGATCCCCGCACTTTTAACGCACGAGTATGCCGGCTCATCAGCTGTTTTCGAGACACATCGCGCCGCTGCGGGCGCGCGAATCTCAGTCATTCTGAGGGCGTTAAACGGAGAAGTCGCTGAACCTTTCGTTTCTTGGCCAACGCCAACCCTAGCAGACGTTCGCGTGATATTGGGGAGGCTTCGTGATCAACAATCTGAACTCGGCCGACTAGTTGCGGCGGGGAACGCAGATGAGCTCGCCCTGCGAGCTAAGGCGTATCGTTGCCGGAAGAGTCTTGCCGGTGCAGCCGAGGTTGTTCGTCAGCGACATGCCTTGCAGAAAGCCTCTCACAAAATCCAGACTGCATTGGATCAATGCGGCACAGCCGCAATCTCACGCTTTGGCGGCGATCTCATAAAGCAAAATGTAGCCGACCGACTTGAGCAGGCTTTCACACAGCAAAAGATTGCGCTCCGAGTAGAGCAGGTGCCGGTGCGGTTAACGGCAAGCGCGAGGAAGGGCGCGGTAGAGCGGGTAGTCGGTTTGAACAGCTCGCAGGGAAAGGTAAGCGCCGGAGCCGTTTTGAGTGAGGGCGAGCATAGAGCTGTTGCGCTGGCTGCATTTCTCGCAGAACTCGCCGTGTCGGGTAGGTCCTCTCCAATTGTATTGGATGACCCTGTGTCGTCACTTGACCACATTCGACGTGGCTACGTAGCCACTCGCATGGCAGAGGAGTCTGCTTTCCGGCAGGTGATCATACTTACACATGATTTGCCGTTTCTACTCATGCTGGAAGAAGCGTGCGGAACTGCCCAAGTTCCATTCACACGGATTTTTCTAGAGCGGGGTTCGGACGGTTTCGGTGTGATTTCAGCAGAACCGGCACCTTGGGATGCTCAGAAGCTCAGCGAAAGAAAGCACAAGCTTCGCGAGCTCGCTGCGTCAGCTCGAAAATTATATGAAGAGGGCGGAGATAACGAGAATTACCATCTTTCGGTGACCAACTTCTATGATCGATTGCGCAAGACGTGGGAAAGAAGTCTGGAAGAGTTAGTTTTTCGGGACGTCATTCGACGGTATCGCCCGTCTGTTCAGACCTTGCGACTGGAGAAGGTAGTTTTCGATGATGAAATTTTCTTAGCCTATGATCGCGGAATGACGGCCGCCTCCAAACTAACGGGGCATGATCAAGCCGCAGGTTTAGGCGGATCATTACCATTGCCGGCGGACCTCATTGCACTTGTAGATCAACTCGAAGCATTTGACGGCTTGATTAAGTCCAAGAGCAAAGATGTCGATGTCAGACGGAAAGCTATGAACTTACCATCTAAGCCAAATCAGATCGGTAATGGAAGCTAAGCCCCAGGCTTCCTATACCTCAAAAAATTATTTTTGTTTTCAACGCCCTGCCGCCCGCCAGCGTCATCCTCCTGCCCACACCCCCAAACCGTGCGATCCTGTCTCGGTTCGTCCGCAGGGGACGCATCGCACGGTCGGGGGGGGCCAATTCAGACGAATTAGACGAATTAGACGGTGTTTTTGTCCGCCGACCGTCTGATCTCGGTCAGTCCTGCGGGATCGGATGGGTGCGTGGGTCCGGGCCGTTGGTGACGACGCGGTCGCGTTCGCCCAGGTCCTTGATGATCTTGACGTCGGTGAAGCCGGCGGCCTCGAACAGCTCCTTGACCTGCGGGCCCTGATCAAAGCCGATCTCGACGGCGAAGACGCCCAGCGGCTTCAGGATGCGTTTCACCTCGGGCGCGAGGTCGCGATAGGCCTGCAAGCCGTCGGGGCCGCCGTCCAGGGCCAGGTGCGGGTCGTGGTCGCGCACCTCCGGGTCCAGGGTCGCGATATGGTCGGTCGGGATATAGGGCGGGTTGGACAGCACAAGGTCGAAGCTGGCGTCGCCGAAGCCCGCGGCCCATTCGGTGCGCAGGAAGGTCGCGCGGTCGTTCAGGTCCAGGTTGGCGGCGTTCTCCTTGGCCACCGCCAGGGCCTCGGACGAGATGTCGGTGCCGACCCCGCGCGCGGCCGGCCGCTCGGCCAGAAGCGCCAGCAGGATCGCGCCCGAGCCGGTGCCCAGGTCGATGGCGTCGAAGGCTTCGGTCTTGCCGAAGGCCAGCATGGAGACGTCCATCAGGGTCTCGGTGTCGGGGCGGGGGCTGAGGACGTCGGGGGTGACGTTCAGCATGATCTTCCAGAAGCCCTTCTTGCCGACGATGCGCGAGACGGGCTCGCGCTTCAGCCGGCGCTCGACCATGGCCTCATAGGCGCTCAGCTGGTCGGCGGTGATGGGCCTATAGGGGTCGGTCAGGATGTCCATGCGGCTGGCGCCGGCGGCGGCCTCCAGCAGCAGGCGGGCGTCGATGGCGGGGCTGTCGATGCGGCCGGTCTTCAGCCGGGCCTGCGCCGCCTTCCAGGCGGTCAGCAGGGTCGGGGCGTCGGCAGCGGACTTGGGCGTGATGGGGTCGGTCATGAGCGTTGATTGGCCCGGCCCGGCGCCGATTTCAAGCGCGACGGGAGGAACGCGAGCCCAGCTTGACCGTTCGCGTCGGGATGACTGCGCGCCGCCCCTCCCGCCTCGCCCCGCTTCGCAACCTGTTCGTCCGGACGCCGGCGCCGGTCGAGCGCGGGCGGGTGTGGAAGTTCTTGGCCGCCGCCGCCGGGGGTCTGGCCGCCGGGGCCGGCGCCGCCCACCTGCTCTACAGCCAAGGGCACAAGGTCGGGGTCGAGCTGCGCGCGCCCCGCCCCGAACCCCTGCCGCCCAAGGTCCCCACGCCCGAGGACTATGAGGCTCAGGAGCCCGGTCGCGGCCGCATGGCCAAACGGCCCGAGCACATTCCGCACAGGGGCTGGTCCGACATCGTCTGGCGCACCGGCGGGTCTTATTTCGGCGACCGGGTCGGCTTCGTCGCCGGCGGCGTGACCTTCTTCACCCTGCTGTCGCTGTTCCCTCTCTTGGGGACGTTCGTCACCCTCTACGGCCTGTTCGCCGATCCGGCCGACGCCTGGGGCCGGCTGCAGTTCCTCTACGCCCTGCTGCCCGACAGCATCGCCGAGTTCCTGGGCGGGGAGATGCAGCGGCTGGCCGAGAACTCCAACAGCCAGCTGACCTTCACCCTGGCCTGGACCCTGGCCCTGTCGCTGTGGACCGCCAACGGGGCGGTCAAGGTGCTGTTCTACGGCCTGAACGTCGCCTACCACGAGGTCGAGCGCCGCAACATCGTGCGCTACAACCTGATCTGCATGGCCTTCACCGTCGGAGCCATCATCGCCGTGCTGCTGACCTCGGTCCTGGTCGTCGGCGTGCCGGTGGTGGTGCGGCTGTTCGGGCTGGAGGAGGAATGGGGGCTGATCGCGCCGCTGCGCTGGCCGCTGCTGCTGGCGGGCTATATCGCGGCCTTGACCGTCATCTACCGCTATGGCCCCTGCCGTCAGCGCGCGCGCTGGCGCTGGGTCACGCCGGGCGCGATCTTCGCGGCGGTGCTCAGCCTGACCGTCTCCTTCCTGTTCAGCTGGTATCTGTCCAACTTCGTGCGGACCGACAGCTACGGCCCGCTGGCGGCCATGATGGGTTTCCTGCTGTGGACCTGGCTGTCGGTGCAGGTGATCCTGATGGGCGCCGAGCTGAACGCCGAGATCGAGCACCAGACCGCCGTGGACACCACGACCGGCAAGCCCCTGCCGATCGGCGAGCGGGGCGCCAAGGTCGCCGACAGCATCGGCGCCCGGCGCGGCAATCCCGCGGCTCTCGCCTTCACCCAGCGTCAGGCCGAACGGGTGGCGGACCGCCTGCGCGGCCGCCAGAACCGCAAGGCCGCCGAGCGCGTCGCTACAGAATGAAGCGGCTCAGATCGACGTCCTTGGTCAGGGCGTCCATCTTCTCGCGCACGGCGTCGCCGTCGAAGGCCACCGTCTGGCCCGACAGGTCCGAGGCCTTGAAGCTGGTCTCCTCCAGCACTCGCTCCATCACGGTCTGAAGCCGGCGCGCGCCGATGTTCTCGACCGCGCTGTTGGCCGCCACCGCCGCATCGGCCATCGCCTCGACCGCATCGTCGGTGAAGGTCAAGGTCACGTCTTCGGTGGCCAGCAGGGCCTGGTTCTGACGGATCAGATTGGCTTCCGGCTCGGTCAGAATGCGCTTGAAGTCGTCGCGCGTCAGGGCCTTCAGCTCGACCCGGATCGGCAACCGCCCCTGAAGCTCGGGCAGCAGGTCCGAGGGCTTGGCGACGTGGAAGGCGCCCGAGGCGATGAACAGCACATGGTCGGTCTTCACCGGCCCGTATTTCGTCGAGACCGTGGTGCCCTCGATCAGAGGCAGCAGGTCGCGCTGCACCCCCTCACGCGACACGTCCGCGCCGGATGCGCCTTGCCGGGCCGCAACCTTGTCGATTTCGTCCAGGAAGACGATGCCCTCGTTCTCGGCCAGTTTCAGCGCCTCCTGCGTCAGGCTGTCCTGATCCAGCAGCTTGTCGCCCTCTTCGGCGATTAGCGGCGTCGTCGCATCGCGCACCGTCAGCTTGACGGTCTTGGTGCGCCCGCCGCCCATCTTGCCCAGCATTTCAGACAGGTTCAGCAGGCCGACATTGCCGCCGCCCGGAATGTCGAGGCCCTGGATCGGCGACGCGGTGTCGGCCAGCGAAATCTCGATCTCCTTGTCGTCCAGTTCTCCGGCGCGCAGCTTCTTTCGGAAACTGTCACGCGTCGCCGGCCCCGCGCCGGGTCCGACCAGGGCGTCCAGGATCCGGTCCTCGGCGGCGGCCTCGGCCTTGGCCCGCACGTCGCCGCGCCGGCGCTCGCGCACCATGATCAGCGCGCTTTCGACCAAGTCGCGCACGATCTGATCCACGTCGCGGCCGACATAGCCCACCTCGGTGAACTTGGTCGCCTCGACCTTCAGGAAGGGCGAGCCCGCCAGCCGCGCCAGCCTCCGCGCTATCTCTGTCTTGCCGACGCCGGTGGGGCCGATCATCAGGATGTTCTTGGGCGTCACCTCGTCGCGCAGGTCCGCCGGCACGCGCTTCCTGCGCCAACGGTTCCTCAGGGCGACGGCGACGGCGCGCTTGGCGTCGTTCTGGCCGACGATATAGCGATCCAGTTCGGAGACGATCTCGCGGGGGGTCAGTTCGGTCATGCGACGCAGATAGGAGAGGCCGAACCGTTGCGGGAGAGGGGCGGGGCGTCGCAGCGACGGTTTTCACATTCGCGCCTTCCTCTCTTATCGCGCGTCTCCGGGCCAGGCCTGCAGCGAAGCCTCGGCGATCCCCAGCAATGCAGACCGCTCCATCCCGTCTCGCGCCAGGACGGACATCCCCTGCATGACCGCCATGACCAGACCTGCCAGCGCGGCGGCATTCGTGGCGGGCGGCAGGCGGTTGTTCTGGATGTCCTGATCGATCTTCGCCTGAAGTCTGCGCCGAACGCTGCGGCGGATGTCCGCCACGACCCGCTGCACATCGGCCGAGGCCGCCGAGCCGCTGGCGGTCGCGCTGGCCATCAAGCAGCCGCTGGGCGTGTCCGCGCCCGTGTAGGCGCGGGCCGCGGCGGTCATCAGCCCGCGCGCCGCTTCCAGCGCGTCGGGCGCGGCGTCGATGCCGTCTGCCATCGCTTGAGGGTCGCCCGCGTAGAGACGCACGGCTTCGAGGAACAACTGCTTCTTGTCGCCGAACGCGGCGTAGAGGCTCGGCGCCGTGATCCCCATCGCCGCCGTCAGATCAGCGATGGACGTCGTCTCGTAGCCGTGACGCCAGAAGGCGAGCATGGCCTGTCGAAGGGCGAAGTCGCGGTTAAAGGACAGCGGGCGACCGGGGCGACGCGAAGACAGAGTGGATTTCATAGTGGTCACTATAAAACATCTTGACCTGTGGCGCCAGCGCGCTCACTGGTTCTGTAGTGATCGCTAGGAAAACAAGATGTCTCTGACCGAATTTCGCACCCTGGGCCGTTCCGGCCTGGTCGTCAGTCCGCTCGCGCTTGGGACGATGACCTTTGGATCGGGCGAGTGGGGCGCCGATGAAGCCGAGGCGCGACGGGTGTTCGATGCCTACCGCGAAGCGGGAGGCAACTTCGTAGACACCGCAGACATCTACGCAGGGGGCGAGAGCGAACGCCTGGTGGGACAGTTCATCAAGGAGGCCGGGGCCCGCGACGAGGTCGTGCTGTCGACCAAGTTCGCCTTCAACGGATCCGCCAGTCCGCTGACGACGTCACAGGCTGGCGGCGGGAACCCCAACGCCGGCGGCGCCGGAGCCAAGAACATCCATCGCGCGCTGGACGCGTCATTGCAGCGCCTGGGGACCGACTATATCGATCTGTACTGGATGCACATCTGGGACGGCGTGACCCCGGTCGAGGAGATCGTTCAGACGCTGGGCGACCTCGCTCGCGCGGGCAAGATCCGTTATTTCGCCCTTTCGGACATGCCGGCCTGGCTGGCCATGAAGGCGGCGACTTTGGCCGCAGAACGGCGGGCGCCGGCGCCAATCGCGATCCAGGTGGAGTATTCACTGGTCGCCCGCGACATCGAGGCCGAACACATCCCGGCCGCGCTTGAAGGCGGCATGGGCGTCATGCCCTGGAGCCCACTGGGCGGCGGCTTCCTGACCGGCAAATACCGACGCGAGAACACGACGAATACCGGACGCCTCAGCGGGGCCAATCCCTTTGGGCAGAGCAAGTTCGTCGATCGGAATTGGGACGTGCTGGAAACCCTGAAAGCCGTCGCGGGGGAAACCGATCGATCGCCGGCTCAGGTCGCTCTGAGATGGGTGATGCAGCGCCCTGGCGTCGCCTCCACACTGATCGGCGTGCGCACTGCGGCCCAACTGGCGGGCAATATCGCCGCCGCCGCGTTCCAACTGAGCGACGAACAGATGTCGCGTCTGAACGCCGCCAGCGCCCCGCCGCCGGGCTTCACCGTTGGCCTGATGGCTCCGGCGATCCGCCGTATGGTCTTCGGCGGCAACGACGTGTCGGGCTGGCGCGAATAGTCGCCAGCAAAAAGGCGCCCTCCAGCCGGAGAGCGCCTTTGATGCATCAGCCGACGTCACCCGGATCAGGCGGCGTTGGCGGCCTTGTTCTTGGCCAGCTTGTCCTGATGGGCCTGCATGCCCTTGGCGATCAGGTCGGCGGCCTCGCCGGCGTCGCCCCAGCCCTCGACCTTGACCGACTTGCCCTTCTCCAGATCCTTGTAGCGGGTGAAGAAGTGCTCGATCTGCTCGATCAGGATAGCGGGCAGCTGACGATAGCTGGCGATCTCGGTGTAGTAGGGGTTCAGCTTGTCGACCGGCACGGCCAGGATCTTCTCGTCGCCGCCGGCCTCGTCCACCATCTTCAGAACGCCGATGGGGCGCGAGCGGATGACGCAGCCCGGAACGACCGGCGTCGGGTTCAGCACGATCACGTCGCAGGGGTCGCCGTCGTCCGACAGGGTGTGCGGCACGAAGCCGTAGTTGCCCGGATAGTACATGGCGGTGTGCAGGAAGCGGTCGACGAACAGAGCGCCCGATTCCTTGTCCATCTCGTATTTCACCGGCAGGCCGCCTTGCGGGATTTCGATGATGACGTTGATGTCCCAGGGAGCGTTCGGGCCGACGGGAATGGCGTCGAGGTTCATGGCGGGGTCTTTGCTGCGACTGCGAAACTTTGAAAGGCGAAGGGTGATAGGCTCCCCGGCCCGTCACGGCAAGGGCGACCTGTGGGGAAGGCCGCCTCCGGCGGGCTTGCGTCGAGGCGCATCATCGCGGACATCTGGATTATGACCTGGACCGATTGGGCGGCGCTGGCCCTCTTCTTCATCTGCTGGCTGGGATACAGCCCCATCCTAGCCTTCATCAGCCGACGGGGCGGCTCGCTGAATCAGGACATGGAGCATGTCCGGGCGGCCTGGATGCAGTCCATGACCCATCGGGAGATGAAGCTGATCGACAGCCAGTTGATGGGTCATTCGATCAACTCCGCCTCCTTCTTCGCCTCCACCAACCTGCTGCTTATCGCGGCGGTCGCAGGCATCCTGTTCGGCGGCGAGAGCGCACTTCAAGGGTTCGCCGCCGTCGGCGCCGAAAATGTGCCGATGAAGATTCTGGAGGCCAAGCTGGCGCTGGTGCTGATCTGCCTGGCGCGCGGCTTTCTGGATTTCATCTGGGCGCTGCGCCAGATGAACTACGCCTTGGCGCTGATCGGCGCGGCGCCGGAGATCCACACCAAGACCGACCGCAAGGCTTTCAGCGAGGCGGCGGGCCAGCTTCTGAACCCGGCGCTCAGTTCTTTCAGTCAGGGTGTCCGCGGCTACTATTTCGCCCTCGCGGCGGCGGCCTGGCTGTTCGGACCGCTGTGGCTGGCATTGGGCGTGGCGTCCTCGTTCGGCCTGTTGATCTATCGCCAGGAGGCGTCACCCGCCGCCCGCGCCATCCGCAACGCACGGCGGTTGCTGGAGTCGTAAAGACTTCCGTCACGGTCGAACGATCAGCCGGACGACCTCGCCGGCGTGGAGGCGGTCGAAGCCGGTGTTGATGTCATCCAGGGGAATGACGCCGCTCATCAGGCGATCTACCGGCAGGCGGCCCTGGCGATACAGGGCGACGTAGCGGGGGATGTCGCGGCTGGGGACGCAGGTGCCGATGTAGGAGCCCTTCAGCGTGCGCTCTTCGCCGACCAGGGAGACGACGTTGACGGCAAGGGCCGCATCCGGCGGCGGCAGGCCGGCTGTGACGGTGGTTCCACCGCGCCGGGTCATCTTCCACGCCGCCTCCAGCGCCCGGACCGAGCCGGCCATTTCGAAGGCGACGTCGGCGCCGCCGTTCGTCAGGGCGCGGACCTGATCGACCGCATCGGGGTCGGCGGCGTTGACGGTTTCGACCGCGCCGAGGGTGCGGGCCAGGGCCAGCTTGTTCTCGGACAGGTCGACGGCGACGACGGGGCTGGCGCCGGAGGCCAGGGCGCCCAGCACGCTGGCCAGGCCCACGCCGCCCAGGCCGATAACGACCACGCTCTGGCCCGCCTTGACGCCGGCGGTGTTCACAACGGCCCCGACGCCGGTCAGGACGGCGCAGCCGAACAGGGCCGCCTCTTCGAACGACAGGTTGGGATCGATCTTGACCAGGGAGCGTCGCGAGACGACGGCCCGCTCGGCGAAGGCGGAGCAGCCGAGGTGGTGGTTGACGGGCTCGCCCTCGCGGAAAATGCGGCGGGCGCCGGACAACAGTTCGCCCCGGCCGTTGGCGGCGGCGCCAGGCTCGCACAGGGCGGGACGGCCGCCGGCGCACGGGTTGCAGTGGCCGCACGACGGCATGAAGACCATGACGACGTGATCGCCAACGACGAGATCGGTGACGCCGTCCCCCAGCGCCTCGACCACGCCCGCCGCCTCGTGCCCCAGGGCCATGGGCAGAGGGCGGGGGCGGTCGCCGTTGATGACGGAAAGGTCCGAGTGGCACAGGCCCGCCGCCTTGATCGCGACCAAGACCTCGCCGGGGCCGGGCGGCTCCAGGGTGACGGTCTGGACCGACAGGGGGCGGCTGTCGGCGTAGGGGCGGCCGGCGCCCATCTGCGACAGGACGGCGGCGCGGGTCGTAAGGGTCATGCTTCAAGCCTTCGTCATCAGCGACCTACCGATAGGCGCTTGACCTAACGTCGTCCAAGCTAGAGCGTCGAGATCGAGAGCGACGTTTCGCGTCGCCGAGGGAGACGACGATGCCGAAACGAGACGAGGGCGCGCTGGCGCAACGGGCGACCTACAAGGCCTTTCACATGGTCTCCACCCGCTGGGCCGACAACGACCAGTACGGCCATATCAACAACGCCAAATTCTACGAGTTCGTCGACTCGGCGGTGAACGCCCATCTGCTGATCGCCAATGCGCTGACGGAATCGATCGGCCTGGTGGTGGATTCGGGCTGTCGCTACACCTCGTCGCTGAAGTTTCCCGATGTGATCGAGGTCGGCATCAAGGTCGATGCGATCGGCACCTCCAGCGTCACCTACGGTTTTGCGGTCTTCAAGCGCAGCGTCGACGTTCCCGCCGCCATCGGCCATTTCGTTCATGTCTATGTCGACGCCGAAACCCGCCGGCCCAAGCCGTTGCCGGCGCGACTGAGAAGCGTGGTGGAGAATCTTCGCGCGGGGTGAGGACTTTCGCCCCTCGTCTGTACTCCAGCGCCTGTTTCCGTGATGCCAATGCCTTCCGACCGCGCCGATCCCGATGACGCCTTCTATCTGAGCCTTACGGAGGCGGATGCCGCAACGACCGGGGACGATCCGCGCGGAAGCTCGGAACTGGTCGTGTCCATGCGCATCGCTTTTGTCGCGCGGGCGTGGATCACGCGGGCCAATGCGCTGTTTCGCGGTCGAGGCTATACGGCGGCCCAGCGCGCGCACCTGTATGTCCTGGCGTCCAAGCCCAAGGGGATGACGCAGGCGGAGCTGGCGGCGATCCTGCGGATATCGGAGGCGTCGCTGTCACGCCGCATCAAGCTGTCGATCGAAGAGGGTCTGGTGTCACGCCATCCGTTTTGCGGCGATGGACGCGCCAACCTGATCCGGCTGGAGCCCAAGGGGCTGGAGGCGCTGAACGCCTCCGATCGCGTCGCACGTGAGGATCGCACCCAACTATTGGCGGGCGTAACCGACGAGGAACTGGCGATCACCGCCAAGGTGCTGAAGCTGCTGACGGATCGCATCCCGCAGACGCCAAAACGGTCCGACGCCTGACGACGCCGGACCGTCCTGAACGTCAGTCTCCCACCCCTAGGCGTCGAGAATGACCTGGCCGTCTTCCTTGACGAAAGGCTCGGCGAGAGGGTCGGGCAGCAGGTCCAGAACCGTCTCGGACGGGCGGCACAGTTTGACGCCCAGGGGTGAGACGACGATGGGGCGGTTCATCAGGATCGGGTGCGCCGCGATGGCGTCCAGCAGTTGGTCGTCCGACAGGCTTGTGTCGCCCAGGCCTAGGTCGGCGTAGGGCGTGCCCTTTTCGCGCAGGATATCGCGCACCGATCCACCCATCCGCTCGACCAGTTGGGCCACCAGCGCGCGGCTGGGCGGGGTCTTCAGATACTCGATCACATGCGGTTCGATCCCGACGTGGCGGATCAGGGCCAGGGTGTTGCGCGACGTGCCGCAGGCGGGGTTGTGATAGATGACGACGTCCATTGGGCCTCAGTCGCAGCAGGGGGCCAGTTCGGCCAGCAAGGGTTGGCAAAGCTCGGCGCGGCCCTGGCAGCAGTCCTTGAGCAGGAACAGCACGACCTCGCCCAGTCGATCCAGATCGGCGCGGTAGATGATCGACCGGCTGCGCCTCTGGGACGCGATCAGCCCGGCGCGCGACAGCACGCCCAGATGCGCCGACATCGTATTGGTCGGAACGGCGAGCCGGTCCGCAATCTCTCCGGCCGGCAGGCCGTCCGGCGCATGGCGGACCAGCAGCCGGAAGGCGTCCAGTCGCGTGGATTGCGCCAGGGCGGCGAGCGCGAGAATGGCCGGTTCGGATTCCATTATTCCAAGATACTGGAAATATGGTGTCATGCAAGCTAGAGGGGGCGCTGCGGTCGTCGGTCGGCCGGGATGGAGCCGCCCATGATCGTCGCCTTTCTGATCTTCGCGGTCACCATCACCCTGGTGATCTGGCAGCCGAAGGGCCTGCAGATCGGCTGGAGCGCAATGGGCGGTGCGGCGGCGGCGCTGTTGCTGGGCGTCGTCACCCTGGCCGACATCCCTGTGGTCTGGGACATCGTCTGGAACGCCACGGCGACCTTCGTCGCGATCATCATCATCAGCCTGTTGCTGGACGAGGCCGGCTTCTTCGAATGGGCGGCGCTGCATGTCGGGCGATGGGGCGGCGGCCATGGGCGCAGGCTGTTCGTCCTGTTCGTCCTGCTGGGCGCGGCGGTGTCGGCGGTCTTCGCCAACGACGGGGCGGCGCTGATCCTGACGCCCATCGTCATCGCCATGCTGCTGGCGCTCGGCTATGGCCCCAAGGCGACGCTGGCCTTCGTGATGGCGGCGGGCTTCATCGCCGACGCGGCCAGCCTGCCGCTGGTAGTGTCCAACCTGGTCAATATCGTCTCGGCCGACTTCTTCGACATCGGCTTCGACCGCTATGCGGCGGTCATGGCGCCGGTGAACCTGGCGAGCATCGCGGCGACGCTGATGGTGCTGTTCGCGGTGTTCGGGCGCGATGTTCCCAAGGCCTATGACGTGGAGCGGTTAGCCGCGCCGTCCAGCGCGATCAAGGACCGCGCGACCTTCCTCTGGGGCTGGATCATCCTGGCGTTTCTTCTGATCGCCTTCTTCGTGCTGGAGCCGCGAGGGGTGCCGGTGTCCGCCGTCGCCGCGACGGGGGCGGTCGTCCTGCTCTTCGTGGCGGGGCGCGGCGCGGTCATCAGTACGACGAAGGTGCTGCGCGAGGCGCCGTGGCAGGTCGTGATCTTCTCTCTGGGGATGTATCTGGTCGTCTATGGGCTGGGCAACGCCGGTCTGACGCGCCAGATCGCGGGCCTGCTGGACGGATTCTCGCAAGGCGGGGTCTGGGGCGCGGCCTTCGGAACCGGGTTCCTGACCGCCTTCCTGTCGGCCATCGCCAACAATATGCCGACGGTCCTGATCGGCGCCCTGTCGATCGACGCCTCGGGCGCGACGGGCGCGGCGAGGGAGGCGATGATCTACGCCAATGTCATCGGCAGCGACCTGGGGCCGAAGATGACGCCCATCGGCTCATTGGCCACATTGCTGTGGCTGCACGTCCTGGCGCGGAAGGGCGTGAAGATCGGGTGGGGCTATTATTTCAAGGTGGGCGTGGTCCTCACCCTGCCGGTCCTGGGCGTCGCCCTGGCGGCCCTGGCCTTACGCTTGAGCGTCTAGGGCCTCAGTCGTCCAGACGGCCGATCAGGAACAGGGCGCCGACGGCGGTCAGGGCGCCCAGGGTGAAGGCGGTGACGATGGCGCCGGTGGCGACGGCGGTGGAGACGGTGACCGGGCGGGCTTCGTACCACTCGACAATGTCGGCCTCGTGCAGGTCCTCGTCCATATAGCCTTCGGCTTCATAGATGGTGTCGTCTGCGGTCATGGCTTTACGCTCCGTCTGTCTTGCCCGGATCAATACGCCCAAACTGTACAGGTTCCACCCCTGTCGCCCCCGATCGGCGTATCGTGACAGGATGCCGCTCTTCGTTTAGGAGGCGCGGCTCAGGTTCAGAACGCTCAAAGACGATCCCATGGCCGGCCACTCGAAATTCAAGAACATCATGCACCGCAAGGGGCGCGCCGATGCGCAGCGCTCCAAGCTGTTCTCCAAACTGTCGCGCGACATCACCGTGGCGGCCAAGTCGGGCCTGCCGGATCCGGCGGCGAACCCGCGCCTGCGCCTGGCGGTCAACAACGCCAAGGCCGAAAGCCTACCCAAGGACGTGATCCAGCGCGCCATCAACAAGGCCGCCGGCGGCGACGTCGATACGATGGAAGAGGTCCGCTACGAGGGCCGGGGTCCGGGCGGCGTGGGCATCATCGTCGAAGCTTTGACCGACAACCGCAATCGCGCGGCGTCCAACATCGGCGCGGCCTTCAAGAAGAACGGCGGCGCGCTGAGCGAGATGAACTCGGTCGCCTTCATGTGGGACAAGGTGGGCAAGATCACCTACGCCGCCGAGGCCGGTTCGGAAGACGCCGTGATGGAGGCCGCCATCGAGGCCGGCGCCCAGGACGTCGAGAGCGACCTGGTCAAGCCCGACATCTACGAGGACGCGCCGGGCCACACGATCTGGACCGCCTTCGAGGACCTGAACGACGTCGCCGAGGCCATGTCCAAGGTGCTGGGCGATCCCAAGTCCACCGCCATCGTGTGGAAGCCGCAGTCCGAAGTGCCGGTGACCGGCGAGGCCGTCGGCACACTGTTCAAGCTGCTGGACGCGCTGGACACCGAGGACGACGTGTCGGCGGTCTATTCGAACGAGGACATCTCCGACGAGGACGCGGCCAAGTACGCGGGCTGATCCCGAACGACCGCGAGTCGTTCGCACGGAACCGGGTCGTGCGCCGGGCGTAACGAGGCTTCACCGTTACGCCCGGAGCCCCCTATGGACATCACCCAGCTGATCCTCGACGACCATGCCGAACAGCGTCGGCTGTTTGCGATCATCGAACAGATCGACCCCAAGGACACCGATGCGCTGAGCGCCGTCTGGTCGCGGTTGTCGGCGTTCCTGGATGTGCACGCCGAGGCCGAGGAGCGTTTCTTCTATCCCGAGCTGCTGAAGCAGGGCGAGGGCGCCAACGACGCCGAGGACGGCACGGTCGAGGGCGAGACCGAAGACGCCATCGAGGACCACAACAAGCTGCGCGACGCGGTCAAGGCGGTGGAAAAGCACAAGGTCGGCACCAAGGCCTGGTTCGACGCCGTGGGCGAGGCCAACGTCGTCAACTCCAAACACATGGGCGAGGAAGAGCGGCAGGGGCTGACCGACTTCCGCATGAACGCCGACGTCGAGACGCGCCATGAGCTGGCGGTCCAGTTCGCCGCCTTCGAGGCCGAGTACATCACCGGCGTCAAGCCGGTGAACAAGGACCCCGAGACCTATATCGAAAAGCACGGCTGAAGCGGTCGCTGTGACCACGATGTCGCAGCATCGTCCGTCCAAGGAACATCCGCGCTCGCCCCGTCGTTGAGCGCGGATGAATCTGGGTAGTCTGGAAGGCGCCGTCCTGCCGATCCTCGGCGCGGTGATCGCGGGCGGGGTCATCGGCTTCGAGCGCGAATGGCGGGGCCGGGCGGCGGGCCTCAGAACGCACATCCTGGTCAGCCTGGCGTCGGCCCTGCTGATGCTGGCGGCCATGTCGCAGGCCGACTGGGCGTTCCGCGCCCTGCCCGACGAGAACATCGTCACAGACCCGACGCGGATGGCGCACGGCGTGCTGACGGGGATCGGGTTCTTGTGCGCAGGCGTGATCTTCCGCACCGGATTTTCGATCCACGGGCTGACCACGGCGGCGTCGCTGTGGATCACATCGGCGATCGGCATTCTGTTCGGGGCAGGCCTCTATGCGCTGGGGACGGCGGCGACGGTGGTCACGGCGCTGATCCTGATTGGGCTCAGGCTGATCAATGGGCGGTTGCCCGCGCGCACGGTGATGGACGCCGAAGTGTGTTGGGAGCGGCGCGAGGCGTCGCCGGAGCCGGCGATCGAGGCGGCGCTGAAAGCCATCGATGCGGACGCGCGACACGACCGGTTCGAGCTGATCGATGGACAGACCGTTCGACGGACCTGGCGATTGAAGGCTGCCGAGGAAAGCCAGCTGAAGCGGCTGGCGGAACAGCTGTGCGCCATACCGGGCGTGGTCGCTTACAGCCTGGACCCGCGCGACGACTGAAACCGTTCATTGCCCGATAACCCTCTTTGCGGCATGAGGGGAACGGATGGCGAACGAACCTGTCAGAATCATCGGCCTGGACCCCGGTCTGCGACGCACCGGCTGGGGGGTCGTCGTGTCGGATGGCGCGCGCCTGAGGTGGGTGGCGCACGGGGTGGTGGCCCCGCCCGAGACCGCGCCGTTCAGCGAGCGGCTGCTGCATCTGTTCGAGGCGCTGGGGACGATCTGCGCCGACCACGGCTGCGAGGAGGCGGCGGTGGAAGAGGTGTTCGTCAATGTGAACCCGTCCTCGACGCTGAAGCTGGGTCATGCGCGGGCGGCGGTCATGCTGGCGCCGGCCAAGGCCGGTCTGACGGTGGCGGAATATTCGCCGAACCTGATCAAGAAGGCGGTGGTGGGCGCGGGCCATGCGGACAAGAGCC
Source organism: Brevundimonas sp. EU05-FHT14B07 (assembly GCF_058790795.1). Lineage (NCBI taxonomy): Bacteria > Pseudomonadati > Pseudomonadota > Alphaproteobacteria > Caulobacterales > Caulobacteraceae > Brevundimonas > Brevundimonas sp. EU05-FHT14B07. The sequence continues at coordinate 292,161 of NZ_JBYTCZ010000002.1, read as the reverse complement.
AGATCGCCTTCATGGTCAAACGGCTGCTGCCGACCGCGGGCGAGGTGAAGGCGGATGCGGCCGACGCCCTGGCCGTCGCGATCACCCATGCGCAACTCAGGAAGCGGTCCCTGCTGGAAGCGATGCACCGGGGGGCGGCGTGATCGGGCGGTTGAGAGGCGTGCTGGCGGAGGTCGGCGAGGCGGAATGCCTGATCGACTGCGCCGGCGTGGGCTATGTCGTGTCGTGCGGGGCGCGGACGCTGGGGCGACTGCCGGCGCCGGGCGACGAGGCGACGGTGCACGTCCATTCGCAGTGGAGCGAGGATGCGGGGCCGCGCCTGTATGGATTTCTGACGCGCGATGAGCGGCGGGCCTTCACGACCCTGCTGGCCATTCAGGGCGTGGGGCCCAAGGCGGCGCTGGCGGTGCTGGACGTCCTGCCGCCCGGCGAACTGGCGTCGGCGGTGGCGCGCGAGGACAAGGCGGCGGTGGCGCGGGCCAACGGCGTGGGGCCGAAGCTGGCGCTGCGGATCGTGACCGAGCTGAAGGGCAAGCCCTTGGGCGATGTCGGTTTTGCGCCTGTCGCACCCGGCATGCACGTCGAGATCGCACCGCCCGTTCCGTCCATCACCGGCGAGGCGGTGTCGGCCCTGCTTGGGCTGGGCGTCGCCGAGGTCAATGCGCGCCGGGCCGTGGATCAGGCGTTGATCCGTTTGGGCGAAGAGGCGGAGCTGTCGGCGGTGATCCGCGCGGCGCTGCAGGAGTTGGGCCGATGAGAGCCGCATCGACATGACCCGCGTCATCTCCCCCGAGGCCGAGACCGGCGAATCCTTTGACCGCGCGCTGCGGCCGCAGACGTTGTCGGAGTTCGTCGGCCAGTCGCAGGCCAAGGGCAATCTGAAGGTCTTCATCGATGCGGCGCGCGGCCGGGCCGAGGCGCTGGACCATGTGCTGCTGTTCGGACCGCCGGGACTGGGCAAGACGACGCTGGCGCAGATCGTGTCGCGCGAGCTGGGCGTGGGGTTCCGGGCGACCTCCGGGCCGATCCTGGCCAAGGCGGGCGATCTGGCGGCGATCCTGACCAACCTCGAGCCGCGCGACGTCCTGTTCATCGACGAGATCCACCGCTTAAGCCCCCAGGTCGAGGAGATCCTGTATCCGGCCATGGAGGACCATGTGCTGGACCTGATCATCGGCGAGGGGCCGTCGGCGCGTTCGGTGCGGATCGACCTGGCGCCATTCACGCTGGTGGGGGCGACGACGCGGGCGGGCCTGTTGGCCACGCCGCTCAGGGACCGGTTCGGCATTCCGCTGCGACTGGAGTTCTACACCCCCGACGAACTGACGGCTGTGGTGCGCGGCACGGCGCGCAAAATGGGCGCAGCCATCGACGAGGCCGGCGCGCGAGAGATCGCGTCGCGGGCGCGCGGCACGCCGCGCATCGCCGGGCGTCTGCTGCGCCGGGTGCGGGATTTCGCCTCGGCGGAAGGGGCCGAGACGATCTCGAAACTGGTGGCGGCGCGGGCGCTGGCGCGGCTGGAGGTGGACGAGGCCGGGCTGGACAGCCTGGACCGGCGCTTCCTGAAGGCGCTGATTGAAAACTATGGCGGCGGGCCGGTCGGGATGGACACCCTGGCGGCCGCCATCGCCGAGGCGCGCGACGCGGTCGAGGACGTGATCGAACCCTATCTGCTGCAACAGGGCTTCATCATGCGCACCCCGCGCGGCCGCATGGCCTGCGCCAAGGCCTATGCGCATCTCGGCCTCAGCGCGCCGGCGCAACCCGCCGCTGGACCGGTGCCGGGCGACCTGTTCGAATAGGCGTTGCCAAGCGGGGCGGGCGGGGGTTTGCTTGGGGCGAACCGGAGCCTTCGTCCCATGATCCTGCGAACCCTGGCCGTGATGGCGTTTGCGGCCGCCCTGACCGGTCTGGCGCCGCCTGCGCGAGCAGAGGCCCCCGTCTTCACCGACAAGGCCTGTCCCAGTGATTGGCCGACGGGCCTGCGCGAGGTGCGGTGCGGGACCCTGACGGTGGACGAGGCGCGCGACGGCTCGGTCAGCGACCGGCGCATCGACATCGCAATGGTCATCTTCAAGGCCAGCGCGCCCTACAAGAACGCCGTAGGCCAGGCGCTGCCGCCGATGGTGATGTTCCACGGCGGGCCGGGCGGGGCCCTGACGCCGGGGGCGGGGCGGATGCTGGCGGCGCTTCGTCGCAATCCGGAGGCCTTTGCGGTGGATCAGGACGTGATCCTGTTCGACCAGCGCGGCGGCGGGGCGAGCCAACCGTCGATGGACTGCCCGGGCGTCGAACTGACCGATGCGGGGCCGCCGTCCGACAAGGATCGCGACGGGCTGATCGCCTGTCTGAAGGGCTATCAGGCGCAAGGGATCGACCTGAACCAGTACAACGCCGCCGCCATCGCCGACGATGTGAAAGACATGGTCCAGGCCCTGGGTCTGACCAAGATCGACCTGTGGGGCGGATCGTACGGCCCGCGCATCGAGGCGGCGGTCATCACCCACCAGCCCCAGATCGTGCGCGCCGCCGTGATGGACAGCCCTTGGCCGCCTGAGGGCAACTGGGCCGTCGGCACGCCCGAACAGGTGTCGGCGGCGGTGAAGATCATCCTGGCCAAATGCGCGGCCCAGGCGGCCTGCGCGGCGCAACATCCGGACCTTCAGGCGCGGTTCGAGGCCGAGGCAAACAAATGGCTGGCCGGTCCGGTGACGGGCAAGGATGGGCGCACCTTCAACGTCGACGACCTGTCGGCCTTCCTCATGGACACGACCTATAGCGCGACGGGCGTGCGCAGCCTGCCGGTCGATCTGGACAAGATCATCGCCGGGGACCTGACGCCGGTCGCGGAGATCGCCGAGGACCGCACCTACTATTTCGAGGGCCAGCACATGGCCCATCTGTGCAAGGAAGAACTGCCGTTCGAATCCAAGGCGCGGCTGGCGGCCGGGGCGGCGGGCGATCCGGTCGCCGAGGTGCTGGTCCCGTCGCTGTCGCGGCTGTTCGACGTCTGCGCGGCGGTGGGTGAACGGCCGGCGCTGCCGATCGAGAATCTGCCCGTCCAGACCGACATCCCGACCCTGTTCGTCGCCGCCGAGATCGATCCAGGCTGCCCGCCGCCGCTGACCGAGGCCGCCGCCAAGGGCTATGCGAACAGCCAGGTGGTGATCGTGACCAATGCGACCCACGGCGTCATCAACGCCAGCCCCTGCACGCGCAAGATGGCGCGCGATTTCCTGCGTGATCCGTCCAACCCGGTGGATCTGACCTGCCTGCCCGCCTCCGACACGCCGCTGGACTTCACCCTGGATGCGCCCGCCGCATGAGGGTGATGCGCCATCGTAGTCCGCTTCAGCAGCGTCTGGTGATTTCGGCTGCGCTGGTTCTGGCCCTGTGCGCGGTCGGCGTCTGGGTGCTGATGCAGCCGTCGAACACCCCGTCGCCCGAGCCGGCCGACGCGCGGGTGATGCGCCAGATCCGCACCCAGGCGGGGCGCGGCGCCGAGCTGCGCTACGCCGAGAACGGGCAAAGGCGATCGGTATGCGGCTATGTCGGGCGCGCCGCCGGCGGGCCGGCGGTGGGCTTCGTCTCCATCCCCAACCGCATCCTGTTCAGCGACGACCCCCTGCCGACCGAGTTTCGCGAAATGCGCCAAAGCTACTGCCCCGGATTTTTGGAGAGGCCGGGATCGCAGGTGGTGCGCTAAAGTCCGTCCATGACCATTGACCAACCCACAGCCGGCCGTTTCGAGGGGCCCGATCACCTGTTGCCGGTGCGCGTGTATTACGAGGACACCGATTTCACCGGCCTGGTCTATCACGCCAACTATGTGCGATATTTCGAGCGAGGGCGGTCCGATTTCCTGCGCGCCATCGGGGTGGGGCACGCCGACCTTCTGGAGGAGGCCGAGCCGTTGGCCTTCGTGGTGTCGGAGTTGAACATCAAATATCTGAAACCGGCGCGGATCGACGACGCCCTGGTGGTGCGCACCGTCTACGAGCAGGTGAAGGGCGTGCGGCTGATCATTCGCCAGAGCGTGGAGCGGGCCGGCGAGGTGTTGTGCCGGGCCGAGGTGACGGCGGTGTGCATTCATCTGGACGGGCGGCCGCGACGGCCGTCGAAGGGTCTGGTCGAGAAGGTCACGCCGTGGCTGGCGGCCAGTGGAACCGGCGACTAGAATCGCGCCAACGAGGGGGAAAACGTCATGGCCGCAGAAACCTACAAGATGTCCGCCAGCGCGGTGATCGTCACGATCCTGCTGTTCGTGCTGTTGATCGGCGGCGGGCTGGTGGGCTGTCCCTATTACAAGGTCTGGGAGCGCAAGATGGCGGGCCAGGCCGAGCTGCAATATCAGCAGGGCGCGCGCCAGGCCCTGATCGCGCAGGCTGCTGCAGAAGACGAGGCGGCGATCAAAAGGGCCGAGGCGGCGACGCGCCGGGTCTTGGGCTGGACCGATGCGGCCAAGCGCGGCTGCGCCGAACTGGGCCGGGCGGGCGATCGCCAGTGCGAGGAGCAACTGCTGAAGGACGCCGCCACCTATTCCATCGCCAAGGAAGGCCACGAGGGCGTTATCATCAGCGTCGGCGCCCCGGTCTCTGTCGCGGTCGATCCGAACGCGCGGCGGCCGGCTTCCGAGTAACCTGCTGTTAACCCTTATGACGCGCCTGTCAGATGACGGGCGGACGGGTCGGGGCTAAACGGGCCGGACGCCACACAATGGTCACGCCCGCTCGGTCGAAGAGGGGACGTGACGATCTCGATTCCGCCCGGAGCGCCTGAATGACCACGCCTGTCGACGCCGCGATGATGAACCCGGTCGAGCTGTTCATGACCGCCGACTGGGTGGTCAAGAGCGTGATGATCGGGCTGGCGGCGGCCTCGATCTGGTCGTGGACCATCATCATCGACAAGGCGGTTCGGTTTACGGCGCTGAACAAGCGCGCCGACGAGTTCGAAAAGTCGGTTCAGTCCGGCCGGTCGCTGGAAGAGGTGGCGTCCCAGGCCGGACCCGAGCCGGACCACGCCCTGCCGCGCATGCTGGTGATCGCCCTGTCGGACTGGCGCGAGGCGCGTCAACGCGGGGCGCTGAACGAGCATCAGGGCGACCTGCTGCTGGTGCGGATCGACAAGGCGATGAACAGCCTGATCTCGCGCGAGGGGCAGCGGATCGAGAACGGCCTGGGCGTGCTGTCGGTGGTGGCCACCGCCTCGCCCTTCATCGGCCTGTTCGGCACCGTGTGGGGCATCATGAATGCGTTCGGGCGGATCGCGGCGGCGGGCAACACCAATCTGACGACGGTGGCCCCGGCCATCGCCGAAGCCTTGTTCGCCACGGCCATCGGCCTGGCGGCGGCCATCCCGGCCTATATCGCCTACAACAAGTTCTCGATCGACGCGGGCAAGTTCGTCGGCCGGCTGGAGGCCTTCGCCGACGATCTGCAGGCCGCCGTGGCGCGCCGCCTGGGCAGCCCATCGGCCCCGCCGCCTCCGCCCCCGCCGTCCAGCGACCTCAGCCTGAAGCGGGGCGTCTGAGCCATGGCCCTGGGCGGTGGTGCGAGCGGCGGCGGGCGTCGAGGGCGCAGGGGGCGTAAAGGGCCTCTGACCGAGATCAACGTCACGCCCCTGGTGGACGTGATGCTGGTGCTGCTGATCATCTTCATGATCTCGGCGCCCCTGCTCACGGTGGGCGTGCCGGTTGAGCTGCCCAAGACCGAGGCCAGCGCGGTCGAGATCAAGTCCGAACCCCTGTCGGTCAGCATCGACCAGCAGGGCGCGATCTTCGTCGGCGACAGCGAGACGGCGTTCGACGCCCTGTCCACGCGCCTGTTGACCGAGGCGGGCGGCGCCGACAAGGCGGCCGAGCGGCCGGTGTTCGTGCGGGCCGACGGGCGCGCCCCCTATCAGGCGGTGGCGCGGGTCATGGCGCGGTTGAGCGCCTCGGGCTTCACCAAGCTGAACCTGATCACCGACACGGCGCCGGAGGCCTGAATCCTTTGCGTCGGCCGAGCCCCGCCATCCTCGGATCGCTCGCCCTGCACGCCGGGGTGGTCGCGCTCGCCTTCGTGATGGTGTCGCACAAGACGGACGAGGACGAGACGCCGCTGGTCGCCTCGGTGCCGGTGACCATCGTCTCGGAGGAGGTGATCCAGGCGGCGCCGGCGGACAATCCGCAGCCCGAACCCTCGCCCGACGACGCGGCGACCGCCCCGGTGCAGCAGCCCGATCCCGTTCCGCCGACGCCCGAGCCGACGCCGCCGCAACCCCAGCCGCGCCCGACCCCGACGCCGCCGCGGCCCACGCCGCCGCGCCCGGCCCCGACGCCGACGCCGAAGCCCACGCCGACCCCGACGCCGCCGCGTCCGACGCCTCGACCCCAGCCGCCGACGCCTGCGCCGCCGACCAAGGCCCAGCCGACCCCCCGCCCGGCGACGCCCGCACCCGCCCGCCCGGCGCCCCAGCGCACCGAGCCGAGCCTGGACCTGGACGCCCTGGCCGGACCGACGCGCCCGACCAACAATCGCGGCCGCCCGGCGACGGGGCAGCAGGGGGCAGGGACGGCGTCCCAGGCCACGGGCCCGCAGATCACGGCCATCTTCAATCAGGTCTATCCGAACTGGATTCTGCCCTGCGACATCCCCGGCGCGGACCAGCTGCGCATCCAGGTCGAGCTGACCCTGTCGGCCGACGGGCGGATCACGCGCGGGCCCAGCCTGATCAACGCCCAGTCATCGAACGTCTATCGGGCCGCCGCCGACGGCGCCCTGCGCGCCCTGCGCCAGACCGCGCCGTTCGACGTGCCGCAGGGCTTCCCCGGCGGCGTCTATCGCCCGACTTTCAACACCGAACGGGCGTGCCGCAATCGGTGAGCGTCAGGCCGTTATGAGATGCAGGGCAGCCTTGCCGCCCTTCACCGCGTCGGGCGCCAGGCGTCGGTCGAACGTGGCCAGCCGCCCGCCGTTCGAGACGGCTAAGGCCAGCAGATAGGTATCCGTCAACTGGCCCGAGGTGAGCAGGCGATCCTGCGCGATCAAACGGTCGCCCAGCAGGCTGATGTCGTCGGGCCAGAACACATGGCCGGGTTGGCTCAGCAAGGAATGAAGCGCGGGCAACACCTGCGCAGGCGCGCCCGGCGAGTTCGGATATTTCGGATTGCTGAGGACTCGAAGCGCGCCGTTTTCGGTCAGCGGGCAGGTCGCCCAACCAGCCTGATGCTCATTTGCGAACCAGGCGTGGGCGGTGAGATGCTCGGTATGGGCTGGATCGATCAATGCGATCAGGACGCTGACGTCCAAAAGCGCGATCAAGGCAGCTCATCGCGCAGAGCGTTGATCTGTTCAGTCGTCACCACAGCGCCCTTGCGGTGCGGCAGGAGACGAATACCGTTGCGGAACTCGGGCGACGTGTCCGGCTTGGCCTGTGTGATCGAGCGGCGCGCGAGATCGGAAATGACTTCGCCCACAGAGGTTCGGGTCTGAACCGCGATGGCCCGTGCGGCGTTCAGCACGTCGTCGTCGATGGCGAGTGTAGTGCGCATGGCTGTAAGATAATGCATCACGCATCACGCATCAATGATCGCTCCCGTCCCGAATGTCGCCCCATTCCCCGTGAAGCTGGCGAAAATCGAACGGCCCGGCGATAAGGGGCGGCGATCCTTCGAGACTTATGGGAGCATCTGATGCGTCTGAACCTTCTTCTGGCCTCCGTGGCGGCTGTCGCGATGGCGGCTCCTCTGACGACGGCGGCGCAGACGCCTCAGCAGAACCAGCCAGTCGAGGTCGAGATCGATCAGGGCGTGCTGCGTCCCCTTCAGATCGCGGTCGTGCCGTTCGCCGGAACGCACGGGTCGGACATCTCCAATGTGGTCAGCGCCAATCTGAAGCGGTCGGGCTTCTTCGAGCCGCTGAACCCGTCCAGCTTCATCGAGACCGGCCTGACGCTCGCCAATGCGCCGAACTTTCCGCAGTGGACCCAGATCGGCGCGCAGGCGGTTCTGTATGGCGGGGTGACGACGCGGGGAGACGGGCGGCTGGACGTGGGCTTCCGCCTGTATGATCCCTACCGCCAGTGCCAGCTGGTCAGCTATCAGTTCACCGCGACCCAGGAGCAATGGCGCCGGATCGCGCACAAGATTTCCGATGTCATCTATCAGCGCATGACCGGCGAGGCCGGCTTCTTCGATTCCCGCGTGATCTTCGTGTCCGAGGAGGGCACGCAGCTGAACCGGATCAACCGCCTGACCATCGCCGACCAGGACGGGTTCAATCCGACCTATCTGACGCAGGGCGACGAGGTGATCATGTCGCCGCGCTTCTCGCTGTCGCAGCCGGACGAGATCACCTATGTGGCGCTGGGCAAGGACTACAGCCGCATCTACCTGTATAATCTGACGACGGGCCGGCGCGAGAGCCTGGGCGAGTTTGACGGTCAGGTGCTGGCGCCGCGCTTCTCCAACGACGGCAACAAGATCGCGTTTTCGATCATCCGGGGCGGCAATACCGACGTCTATGTGATGGACCTGCGCAGCCGCCAGATCACGCGCCTGACCAGCGACCCCGGTATCGACACCTCGCCGTCCTTTAGCCCGGACGGCAGCCAGATCGTCTTCACCTCGGACCGCTCGGGTTCGGCGCGCCTTTATGTCATGCGGTCGGACGGATCGGGCCAACGACCGATCTCGCGCGGCGGCGGCATCTATACCGCCCCGTCCTGGAGCCCGACCGGCAATCTGATCGCCTTCACCAAACAGGGCGGCGGCCGGTTCTCGACCGGGGTGATGAACGCCGACGGTTCGGGCGAGCGCATCCTGTCGTCCAGCTATTTCGAGGAAGGCCCGAACTGGGCGCCGAATGGCCGATACGTGATGTTTGCGCGCCAGACGCCGGGCGGGGACACGCGTCTGTGGACCGTGGACCTGTCGGGGCGCGTGGTGTCGCAGGCGGGCTATAACGGGCGCGGGACCGACCCGGCCTGGTCGCCGCTGCTGGACCGCGGCCCGAGCAATCTGGGCGTGAACCAGGGCGCCGACAGCTGCCCCGCCTAGACGCCGCACCGACACCGTCGGAGCCTTAAAGCTCAACTGTGCGTTATCGCCTCTAGCGTCGAAAAATCGCCCGAGGCAGACAGTAAAGCCAAGCTTGAGGCCCGCCCCTTGCCAGAAACGATACGTCAGGAGACGACCCCATGAAGACTTCCCGCATTCTCAAACTGGCGATGGTCGGCTGCGCCGTCGCCGCCATGGCCGCCTGCACCCGAAAGCCCCCGGTCGAGACCGGCGTGCCCGGTCCGAACGACGGGACGACGCAACCGACGGGTCCGGCCTATCCGACCGCGCCGACCGGTCCGGTAACCGGCGGAAACATGGGTTCGGCCGCGCCGGGCACCGAACAGGACTTCGTCGTCAACGTTGGCGACCGCATCTACTTTGACCTGGACTCCTATGAGGTCCGTCCTGAGGCCATGCCGCGCCTGGACGCCCAGGCTCAGTGGCTGCAGCGCTATCCGTCCGTGACGGTCCGCATCGAAGGCAACGCCGACGAACGCGGTACGCGTGAATACAATCTGGCGCTGGGCGCCCGCCGTGCGGAATCGGTGCGCACCTATCTGATCAACCGGGGCATTCCGGCCGGCCGGATCGACACCATCAGCTTCGGCAAGGAGCGGCCGATCGCGGAGGGTTCGAACGAGGACGCCTTCGCCCGCAACCGCAACGCCCACACCGCCATCGTCTCGGGCGCGCCGCGCTGACGACCGGCTGATCGGCTGATCTGAAGGAGGCGCCGGCCGCAGGGTCGGCGCCTCTTTTCGCTTCCGCGCTTGTCCTGACGCCGGGCGGGCGGCAGATACGTCGTCACAGGGATCGGGGGATCAGCGAATGGATATCGAAGGGGCGGGCGCCGTCGTCACGGCCGGACTGGTCGCAGGCGCGATTGAAAAGCCGACGGGCAAGGCCGGCGAGGCCCACGCCCACGGCGTCTGTTCCGACTGCGGGGCCGACACCAGCGGAAACTTCTGCGCCAACTGCGGCCAGCCGACCCATGTCCATCGCAGCCTGCTGCACCTGGGCGAAGAGTTGCTGCACGGGGTCATGCATTTCGACGCCCGGATCTGGCGCACCCTGCCGCTGCTGTGGGTGAACCCCGGAAAGCTGACGCGCGAGTGGGTCGAGGGCAAACGCACGCGCTTCGTCTCGCCGCTGGCGATCTTCCTGTTCACCCTGTTCGTGATGTTCTTCGCGCTCAGCTTCATGCCGCATCCGGAATCCAGGACCGGCGAGGCGGCGGAGATGAGCGAACGGATCGCGTCTCAGCGCGTCGGCCTGGCCGAGGCCGAAAAGGCCCTGGTCCAGATGCGGGCCGAAAGCGGCGCCCAGCCGGACCCGACGATGCAGATGGCGATCAACGCCGGACAAAAGCTGGTCGACGACCGCCGCGCGGCCCTGGCCCGGCTGGAGATCGAGCAGCGCGACGGCCGCGCCGACGGTCTGAAGCCCGGCAGCTGGCAGGCCAGCATCAAGGACATGGCGACCGGCGAGAGCGGCGAGACCAAGTTGAAGGTCATGGGCAAGGACGCCGAGAAGGAAGGCCACGGCGTCGGCGCCACCGTGCTGAAGAAGCTGCAGAACCCGGACCTGGCGCTCTATAAGTTGCAGCAGACGATGTACAAGTTCGCCTTCCTTCTGGTGCCCTTGTCCATCCCGTTCGTGGCCCTGCTGTTCCTGTGGAAGCGCGGCTTCACCCTGTACGACCACGGGGTGTTCGTTCTGTATTCGCTGACCTTCATGGCCATGCTGCTGATGCTGATGGTGCTGTCGGCGACGATCGCCGGGTGGCTGGGCGGCATCGTCATTCCGCTGGGGCTGCTGGCCGTTCCCGTTCATGTGTTCGCCCAGATGAAGGGCGCCTATTCGCTGTCCTGGTTCTCGGCCCTGTGGCGGACGATCGCGCTGTTGGTGTTCTGCAACATCGTGGTCGGCCTGTTCGTCACGGCCATCGTCTATCTGGGTCTCGGCCACTAGCTCGGCCTTGCGGCGGCCCCAAATCGGTGAAAGCTAGACGCATGACCAAGCTCTCGATATCTCGCGTTCATCTCCTCGCCGCCGCCGCCCTTGGGGTTGTCCTGATCGGAGGCGGCGCGGTCGCCCAGCAGGCCCAGCCCAACATCATGGAGCGGACCGAGTGGGACAATCGCCGCCTGGACCAGCTGGACCGCAATGTGCGCCGTCTGGAGCGGGCGCTGACCCAGAGGAACGCCGTCGGCCAGCCCGTTCTGGTCGAGCCGGACCCCGAGGTGGTGACGCTGCAGGGGCAGTTCGCCCTGATGGACCGACGCCTGGGCGACCTGGAGGCCACGGTGCGCCGGATCAACGGCGACAACGAGCGGCTGACCTTCCAGCTGGACGAGGCCACCCGCGAGAACGAGACGCTGAAGACGCGTCTGGCCGACGCCGAGGGCCGGTTGCAGAAGCTGGAAACCCAGGCCGAACTGAATGCGCCGATCGAGGCGACTTCGCCCACCGGCGATGCGACCCGCGACCTGGCGGCGGCGGTGGCCCTGTTGGCGACCGACAAGCCGCGCGGCGAGCGGGCGCTGGAAACGGTGATCGCGGCCTGGCCCGATACGCCGCAGTCGCGTGAGGCCAACTCGCGCCTGGGCGACCTGCGGGTGGCGGCGAACGACAAGGCTGGGGCGGTGCCCTATTACGCCGCCGCGCTGAAGGACTGGCCGCGCATTGGTTGGGCGGCGGATACGACGCTGAAACTGGCCGACGCCCTGTTCGCGACGCAGAGGAAGCCGCAAGGGTGCGCGGCCCTGGCTGAGTTCACGCGCCGCTATGCGCCCGCCGCCTCTGATCCGCAGAAGGCGCGGGCGGCCCAGCTGAAGACGACGGGTTCCTGCGCCTGACGCCCAGCCCAGCGATTGGGGACGATCTGACGGCGCGAGCATTCGCGCGGCTGGATGCGCGACTGACGCGGGACACGGGCCGGCCGCTGGCGCTGGCCCTGTCGGGAGGCGGAGATTCCATCGCCCTGTTGCGGCTGACGACAGACTGGGCGCGGACGCGCGGGCGTTCGGTGCTGGCCCTGACCGTCGATCATCGGCTGAATGCGGACAGCGGCCGCTGGACCGACTTTGCGGCCGGGGCGGCGCGGGACGCCGGAGCCGACTGGCGCGGGTTGAGTTGGGGCGGAGACAAGCCCGCGACCGGGCTGACGGCGGCGGCGCGGGCGGCTCGGCATGGTTTGATTGCGGATGCGGCGCGCGAGGCGGGGGCATCGGTCGTCCTGTTCGCCCAAACCGCCGACGACATCGCCGAGGCCGATCTGATGCGCAGCGAAGGCTCGACGCTGGGACGGGTGCGCGAATGGTCGCCGTCGCCGGCCTGGCCCGAGGGTCGAGGCCTGATGCTGTTGCGGCCGCTGCTGGGCGAGCGGCGGGCGGGGTTGCGGGACTGGCTGGCGGGGCAAGGGGCGGACTGGATCGAGGACCCGGCCAATGCCGATCCCCGTTTCGGCCGCAGCCGGGCGCGGCAGGCGCTGGCGGGCGCGACGCCCCGGTTGATCGATCAGGCGCCGTCGAAAACCGGGGCGCGGCCGATGATCGAGGGCGAGGCCATGGTGCGTGTGGACCGGGACGTGGGCGCGCGGGCGCTGGCGGCGGCTCTGGTCTGCGTCGGCGGCGGATCGACGCCGCCCCGGGGTGCGCGGTTGGAAGCCCTGATGGCGCGGCTGAAGGCGGGTGAGGATTTCGCGGCGACCCTGTGCGGGGCGCGCATCGAGGCTGTCGGCGCGACGGCGCGGCTGATGCGCGAGGCCGGCGAGCTGCGCAGACGAGACATTTCGCCGCTGGCGCTGACGCCCGGCGTCGAGACGGTTTGGGACGGGCGGTTCGTCTTCTGCGCCGATCGTCCCGGCTGGTCTGTGGTTTCGGCGAGGGGGCGGTTGGCCAGCCTGTCGGACGCCGACAGGGCCGAGATCAATCGGCTGCCGGCGGCGACGCGCGGGGCCTGGCCTGTGTTGATCAGGGACGACGCGGCGGCCCCGGTTCTTGCAGGCGAAGGGGTCGAACGGCGCGGCCTTGTCGCGGAACGGCTCAGGCTGGCGCTGGACGAAACGACGCACGAAGACGACCTGATTTCCGCCACCCGATAGCGTAACGCTGATTAAGCCCCTATTTTCCCAGACAGACACATCCAGACCGTCGATCCCACCGGGGTCGCGGACGACCGAGGACCTCAATGAACCTGCGTAATCTGGCGATCACCGGCGTGATCATTCTGGCGTTGCTGGCGGGCTATGCGGCGCTGTCGCAGGGCGGCGCCATGAACGGCGTGACGGGCCAGCCGGCCGGCAAGCCCGAGGCCATCAGCTATTCCCAGCTGGTGCAGCGCGTGAACGCGGGCGAGGTCAAACAGGTGACCATCCGCCTGGACAAGGTGAACGGCGAGCTGAAGAACGGCGAACGCTTCACCTCCACCACCGTCTATCCGAACGAACAGCTGGTGGCCCAGATGCTGGCCGCCAACGTCGAGATCGACGCCAAGTCGGGCGGCCAGTCGATCTGGATGAGCCTGCTGCTGGGCATCCTGCCGATCGCGCTGCTGATCGGGGTGTGGATCTTCTTCATGCGCCAGATGCAGGGCGGGGCGAAGGGCGCCATGGGCTTCGGCAAGTCCAAGGCCAAGCTGCTGACCGAGCACAAGGGACGTAAGACCTTCGACGACGTCGCCGGCGTGGACGAGGCCAAGGACGAACTGCAGGAGGTGGTCGACTTCCTGAAGGATCCGGGCAAGTTCCAGCGTCTGGGCGGCAAGATCCCCAAGGGCGCCCTGCTGGTCGGCCCTCCCGGCACCGGCAAGACGCTGCTGGCGCGCGCGGTCGCGGGCGAGGCGGGCGTGCCCTTCTTCTCGATCTCGGGTTCGGACTTCGTCGAGATGTTCGTCGGCGTCGGCGCCAGCCGCGTGCGCGACATGTTCGAACAGGCCAAGAAGAATGCGCCCTGCATCATCTTCATCGACGAAATCGACGCTGTCGGTCGCCACCGCGGCGCGGGTCTCGGCGGCGGCAATGACGAGCGCGAACAGACGCTGAACCAGCTGCTGGTCGAGATGGACGGCTTCGAGGCGTCCGAGAACATCATCCTGATCGCCGCGACCAACCGTCCCGACGTGCTGGACCCGGCCCTGCTGCGTCCCGGCCGGTTCGACCGTCAGGTGGTGGTGCCGAACCCCGACGTCTCCGGCCGCGAACGCATCCTGCGCGTCCACATGAAGGATGTGCCCCTGGCCGCCGACGTCAACGTCAAGACGATCGCGCGCGGCACGCCCGGCTTCTCGGGCGCCGACCTGGCCAATCTGGTCAACGAGGCGGCCCTGACGGCGGCGCGCAAGGACCGTCGCATGGTCACCCACCGCGACTTCGAAGACGCCAAGGACAAGGTGCTGATGGGCTCGGAACGTCGCTCTATGGCGATGAACGAGGAAGAAAAGCGCCTGACCGCCTATCACGAGGCCGGTCACGCCATCGTCGCCATGAACGTCAAGATGGCCGACCCGGTGCACAAGGCGACCATCGTCCCGCGCGGCCGGGCGCTGGGCATGGTGATGCAGTTGCCGGAAGGCGACCGCTATTCGATGAAGTATCAGCAGATGATCGACCGGATCGCCATCATGGCGGGCGGTCGCGTCGCCGAGGAACTGATCTTCGGGCCGGAAAACATCACCTCGGGCGCCAGCTCGGATATCGAACAGGCGACCAAGCTGGCCCGCGCCATGGTCACCCGCTGGGGCTTCTCGGATAAGCTGGGCACGGTGGCCTACGGCGAGAACCAGGAAGAGGTCTTCCTGGGCCACTCGGTCGCCCGCAGCCAGAACATCTCCGAAGAGACGGCGCGCACCATCGACGAGGAAGTCCGTCGCCTGGTGACCTCGGGCTGGGACGAGGCGCGCACGATCCTGACGACCAAGGCCGAGGACCACGAGAAACTGTCTCAGGCCCTGCTGGAATACGAGACCCTGTCGGGTGAGGAGATCAAGGATCTGCTGGAGAAGGGCGTCGCGCCGAACCGTGACGAGAACAACTTCCCCAACGCCGGGCCTTCGGTCTCGGTGCCGGTGACGCCGGTGTCGGACGGCACGGACATCGAGGTCCCGGTCGCCGCGCCGGCCGCGACCAGCGTGCCGACGGTCCACTAAACCCAGGCCTGATCTGAAGACGAACCCGCCGGGAGAGCGATCTCCCGGCGGGTTTTTTCTTTGGGCGTCTGGCTGACCCACTGCCCACACAAAGCATTGTGACGAACAAGTTTGAAATTCAAACCTGTCTGTGAGATATGGCTGTCTCAATTGTGGGAGGGACGTCATGTTGATATCGCGAACAGAGCAGGTGGAGCGCCTGCACGGGCTGGATGCGTTGCGCGCTGGGGCGCTGCTGCTGGGGGTGGTGCTTCACGCCAGCCTGTCCTTCTTTCCGCAGCAGATCTGGATCGTGGCGGACGACAGCCGGTCGATCGGAGCCGCCTGGCTGTTCTTCGCCATCCATCTGTTTCGCATGACGGCCTTCTTCCTCATCGCGGGCTTGTTCGCCCATAGGATGCTGGCGCGGCGGGGCTGGATCGCCTTCGCCAAGGATCGGGTGGTGCGGATCGCCGGGCCGCTGGCGGTCTTCTGGCTTCCGGTGATGGCTGGGATCGTCACGGCCCTGGTCTGGAACGCTCATGCCAATGGCCTGGTGACGCCCGGCGCGCCGCCGCCGCCTCCGCCGACCTATGACTGGACCAACTTTCCGCTGACCCACCTGTGGTTTCTATGGGTGCTGACGCTGTTCTACGCCGTCGTCCTGATCGTGCGGGCCGTGCTCGGCATGCTGGATCGCGCGGGGCGAGCGGGTCCGGTCGTGGACAGGATCACCGGCGCGCTAATCGGCCCGTGGACGCCTGCCGTGCTTGCCGCTCCGCTCGCCCTGGCGCTGTGGCTGGATCCAACGTGGATCGCCTTCTTCGCCGTGCCGACGCCGGACGCGGGCGTGATCCCGAACACCTCCGCCCTGGTTGGATTCGGCCTTGCCTTCGGCCTGGGCTTCGTGCTGGACCGGCGGAGAGATTTGTTGGGCCGTATCGCCAAGGGGTCGCCGCTGTTCCTGAGCGTGGCGTTGGTTTCGGGCGTCGCGGCCTATGTGCTGGCGGGCGGACCGAGCATCGCGCCGATGGGCGAGCCGACGGCCGGCAAGGCCCTGGCCGCCGCCGTCACGGCGGTCGCCGTCTATGCCTCGGCCTTGGCGGCCATGGGCCTGTGCCTGCGATTCGCTTCGGGCCACAGTCCGGTTCGACGCTACCTGTCCGACGCCTCCTACTGGATCTATATCGTGCATCTGCCGCTGGTCATGCTGGCCCAGGTCTGGGTGCAGGACTGGGCCGGGCCGTGGTGGGTGAAGCTGATCGGCGTGTCGGCGGGCGTCTTCGCCGTGTGCCTGGCGTCCTACGAACTGCTGATCCGTCACAGTTTCATGGGGCGGTGGCTGAATGGCCGGCGCATGCCGTGGCGCAACCGACCTGCGCCTGCCCTGGTCCCCGCCGAATAATTTGCAAACCCTTCCAGCGGCGTCCATCCGAGGGACGCGCCCGTCGCACAGGAATTACACAGCGATGTCCGACAAGTCCCGCACCGGCCCCGAGGCCGACCTGGCCTTCATGAAGGCCATTGTTCAGGGCGGCAATAATCCCAAGGCGACCCTGACGCTGGGTGTCGCCTATCTGGCGGGCGGTCTGCTCTACGGTCTGCAATGCCTGTTCCATATCGGTCAGGTGTGGGGCGTCGTGCGCTGGCCGCCGCTGGGAAATCTCAGCTTCGTGGTCGCCATCACGGTGGCCTTCCTTATCGTCCTGACCTGGGCCGTGCGTGAGGACCGCAAGACGGGCACGGCCGGCCCCATCGTCACGCGCACCCTGAATGCGGCCTTCAGCGGCGCGGGCATGGCCAATCTGGCGATCATCATCGTGTTCGGCGTGGGGGCGCGCCGCGATCAGGACTTCGCGGTCTGGCTCTACTATCCGGCGATGATCTTCGCGCTTCAGTCGGCGGCCTGGTTCGTGGCCTACAGTCTGAAGAAGAAGCCATGGATGCTGGCGACGTCGTTGGGCGGCTGGCTCACGGCGGTCGCGCTGGGCGTGCTGGTGCGCGACGCGGTGATCTATCTCTACGTCTGCACCCTCGCCCTGTTCGTGCTGTTCGCGGGGCCGGGCTGGATCATGACGCGTGCAGCGCTTAAGGCCCGCGTCGTCGATGCGGACGCCGACTGATCCATGGGACTGGACGCGCTCGGCAAGATCGACGAGGTCATCCACGGCCGGATGCGGCTGGGGATCATGGTCTATCTGGCCGACGCCGAGGCCGCCGACTTCACCGAGCTGAAGACGGTGCTGGAGGCGACGCAGGGCAATCTGTCGGTCCACATCAAGAAGCTGGAGGAAGCGGGATACGTCGCCGTGGCCAAGAGCTTCGTGAACAACAAGCCCCTGACCCGCGTGTCCATCACCCCCCCCGGCCGCAAGGCCTTCGCCGCCTATCTGGAGGCGCTGGGCGGTCTGATCGGGCGCTAGTCGCCGCCAAGGATTTCCGGATCCTCGACCATGACCGGCGTCAGGCTGCGCGCGGCGCCGGAGGGGTCGGTCCAGGCGATGGTGTGGCCCTCGGCCAGGCCGATCAGGCCCGCACCGACGTGGGACAGGACCGAAACCTTGCCCGCATCGATGTCGGCGTCTGCGGGCAGGACGATCTGGATGCGGCGCGGATCGGACGCGCGGCCGTCGATATAGTGCAGCCAACGGTTCAGGGGCACGGCGCCCTTGGGAAGGTCGCCCGCTTCACAGATGACTGCGCGCTCCAGTTCCTCCTGAAGCATTCCCGCCACGCCGTCGCCGGGCATGTCGCCGACCAGGCGCGACAGGGTGTCGTGGTCTTGGGCGCTGAGGAAGATGTCGGGGCGGACGGGCAGAGTGGATTCGATCATGGCGGGCTCGCAGATGGCATGGGACGCCGCACGCGCGTGGCGTCGTGCGGCGGCGAAGAGGAATGGGGTTCAGATCGATGCCCGGAACGGGGCGAAGGGCGCGCGGCCGTTCCGGGTCAGTCGCCTGCGACGAGGCGTCCCGCGTGGGAAAGGCGTCGAGCCTGGCTGACGAAATGCGCGATCACGGTTACAGGCTGGTCCCATGGCCCATGAAAGTCAAACCGCGCGGACGGCCGCCTTGTCGCAGGTGATGGGCATCGTCAATGTGACGCCCGACAGCTTCTCGGACGGGGGGCGATGGGCCTCGACTGAAGGCGCGATTGATCAGGCCATGCGGCTGGTCGCGGACGGGGCCGATGTGCTGGACATCGGCGGGGAGAGCACCCGGCCGGGGGCCGAGCCGGTGGGCGAGGCCGAGGAGATCGACCGGGTCGCGCCGGTCATCGCCGGCGTCCGCGCGCGGTGGGGCGGGGCGATCAGCATCGATACGATGAAGCCCGCCGTCGCGCGCGCCGCCGTCGCGGCCGGGGCGACGATGTGGAACGACGTGACGGCGCTGAGCCATGCGCCCGACAGTGCAGCGGTTGCGGCCGAACTGGGGTGCGACGTGGTGCTGATGCACATGAAGGGCGAGCCCCGGACGATGCAGTCTGACCCCCGCTATGAGGACGTGGTCGGCGAGGTGCGGGATTATCTGCGCAGCCGGGCCGAGGCGGCGATGGCGGCGGGCTTGGCGCGCGAGCGGATCTGGCTGGATCCCGGCATCGGGTTCGGCAAGACGCTGGCGCACAATCTGGCGCTGACGGCGCGGCTGCGGGCGCTGGTCGATCTGGGCTTTCCGGTGCTGTACGCCGCCAGTCGCAAGCGCACGATCCAGGCCCTCGATCCAACGGCGACCTTGGCGACCGACCGGCTGGGCGGGTCGCTGGCCTTGGCGCTGGAAGGCGCGCGGCGCGGGGCGCAGATGGTGCGGGTCCACGACGTGCGCGAGACGGTGCAGGCGCTGAAGGTCCAGGCGGCGGTGACGGCGGCGGATTGAAGGCCCGCGACGGACGGTCGCAGCCGGTGTAGAGGGCAGGTCTGCAACAGCCCTGATCTGCCCATGCCCCTGACCGCCTACATCGCCCCCATCGTCATGTTGTGCCTGTCGAACGTCTTCATGACCTTCGCCTGGTACGGTCATCTGAAGTTCGATCACAAGCCGCTGTGGATCCTGGTCATCGCCAGCTGGGGCATCGCCTTCTTCGAATACTGGCTGGCGGTGCCGGCCAACCGGGTCGGCATTCAGGTCTATTCGCCGGCCGAGCTGAAGACGATGCAGGAGGTGATCACCCTGCTGGTCTTCGCCGGCTTCTCGGTCCTGTATCTGGGCGAGAAGCTGACGGTGAACCATCTGGTCGGCTTCGCCTTCATCGCGCTTGGGGCCTTCTTCATCTTCAAGGGGCCGCTGGGCGGCTGATCGCAGCTTGCTCCGGACCGCGGCCTGTTCCATCTGGTCGCCATGTCCTGGGTGATGTCGATCAATCCGTGGGCGACGCTGGTCGTCGCCGGTCTGCTGGAGGTTCTGTGGGCCTCGGGCCTCAAGAATGTGGGCGTCAGCCGGCCGTGGACCTCGCTGGGGGTGCTGGTCGCGCTGGCGGGCAGCATGATCCTGTTGTGGGTCGCCACGCAGAAGCTGCCGATCGGCACGGCCTATGCAGTGTGGACCGGCATCGGGGCGGTGGGCGCGGCGGTGGTCGGCATCCTGGTCTATGGCGAGCCGGCGACGGCGGTCAGGGCCGTGTGCATCCTGCTGATCGTGGCGGGCTTCGTCGGGCTGAAACTGTTTTCGGGGGCGGCGGCATGAGCGCGCTTCATCAAGGACGCGTCTTGATCCTGGCGGGGTCCGACAGCGGCGGCGGCGCGGGCATCCAGGCCGACATCAAGGCCGTGACGATGATGGGCGGGTTCGCCGCCACCGCCATCACGGCCATCACGGTGCAGAACACCCTGGGCGTCCACGGCGTTCATCCGCTGCCGCTGGATCTGATCGCGGCCCAGGCGCGGGCGGTGCTGGACGACATCGGGACCGACGCGGTCAAGACCGGCATGCTGGGTTCGGTCGATGTGGTCGAGACGGTCGCGGCCCTGCTGGACGAGGCCGACGCCCCGGCCGTGGTCGATCCCGTCATGGTGGCCAAGGGCGGGCACCCGCTGTTGCCGGATGCGGCGGTCGAAGCGGTGAAGCGGCTGATGATCCCGCGCGCGGCCCTGCTGACGCCCAATGCGCCCGAGGCCGAGGCCCTGACGGGCTTTGCGGTCCACGACCTGGACGGCCAGAGGCGGGCGGGCGAGGCCTTGCTGGCCATGGGGGCGCGGGCGGTGCTGATGAAGGGCGGCCATGTGTCGGGGCCGACGGTGATCGACCTACTGATGACTGCAGACGGCGAGACGGTGCTGGAGGCTGAACGGGTAGACACCCGCCACACCCACGGCACCGGCTGCACCCTGGCCAGCGCCTGTGCAGCCGGGCTGGCGATGGGGCGGCCGCTGGAGGTCGCGGTGGCCGAAGCCTGGGCCTATGTCGGCGAGGCGATCCGCCGGGCGCCGGGCCTGGGCGGCGGACACGGGCCGCTGGATCACGGCTGGCCGGTGCGGGGATGAGCGAGCTGGAGGCGGACCTGACCGCCATCGTGCGCGCCGATCCCGGTCTGATGCACGTCCTGACGACCGTCCGGGCGCTGGACCTGCCCGATTGGCGGCTGGTGTCGGGGGCGGTCTATCAGGCCGTGTGGAACGCCAGGACGGGGCGGCCGGCGGGCTATGGGGTCAAGGACTACGACCTGGCCTATTTCGATGGTTCGGACCTGTCCTACGAGGCCGAGGACGTCGTCATCAAACGCGTCGCCGCCGCCTTCGACGAACCGGTCCGCAGCCAGGTCGAGGTCCGCAACCAGGCGCGGGTGCACCTGTGGTTCCAGAACCGGTTCGGCGAACCTTATGCGCCGTTGCATTCGACGGACGAGGCGCTGGGGCGGTTCGTAGCGCCGACCTTTGCGGTCGGGGTGCGGCTGGAGGCGGACGACAGCCTCAGCATCGCCGCGCCTTTCGGGCTGGACGACGTGTTCGCGATGACGATCCGGCCCAACCCGAACCGGCCGGTGGCCAAGGGCTGGGCCAAGGCCGTCGACAGCGCGCGGGCGCGCTGGCCCGAGCTGACGGTGATCGAACCCTAGAAGGGCCCGTGCTTGCCATTCGAGGAGAACTCGGGCGGGGCGGCCTTGTGAACATATTGTTCGGCGACCAGCCAGGCCTTGAAGGGGCGCAGGCACCCCAGGCACAGGGCGACCAGGATCGGCAGGGTCACGACCAGATGCACCCAGATCGGCGGGTGGACGGTGAAGTCAAACACCATCAGCAGGATCATCCCCACCACCCCGACGGCCGTCATGACGAAGAAGGCCGGGCCGTCCGCCGGATCGGCGAAGGCGTAGCTGAGCCCGCACTGAGGACATTCGGTCTGCAGCGTCAGATAGCCCTTGAACAGCGGACCCTTGCCGCAGCGGGGGCAGCGACAGGCCAGGCCGGTCTTCAGGGTGCTGAGGCGCGGATAATCGGTCATGGAACGACTATGGGCGCTTAAAACGGCGCTGTCGCGTGGACCGGTTGTCCTAATCGCCCGGCGGCGCGACTTTGGACGGTGGGGGGACAAAAACACCGTCTATTTCGTCTAATTCGTCTGATCTCGGGGCCGGTTTCAGGTCGTCGAGCGCCTCGAGGCGGGCCATCAGGGCGTCGCGGCCGGCGTAATCGCCGCGTTTGAGGGCGCAGGCTTCGCGGGCGATCTGGCCGACCTGTTCGGCGACGGCGGTGGCGCGTTCGGCCAGGTCGGGTTCCTTGGGCGGCGTCGGCGGCTTGGGCGGGGGCGGAGACGAAGGTGCGGGCGGAGCGGCCTCCATCCGGGTCAGGTCGGCGTGCAGCCGCACCCAGCGCGCGGCCTCCAGCGCGCGCCCGGCCTGAAGCGCCCGGTTCAGCCGAACCAGGGCGTGGGCCGCCATGGCCCCATAGTCGGGCAAGCCGTCGGCCGTCTCGGCCTCGAGGTCGATGGGCTCGCGCAGCGGATCGGGCTGATCCTCGCGCCGCCAGCCTTCGTCCTTGGCGCGGGCGCGAAAGGTGCTGACCGCCATGCCATAGACGGCGCTGACCTCCTCGGCCGTGGACCCGGCCAGATAGGCCGTGCCCGCCGCCTCCCACGCCTCTTTCGACAGGCGGCGATAGCCCCGGTTCTGCACCCGGTCGGCCGCGCGCGCGGCGGGGTCCGAGGTGACCAGATCGGGCAGCCGCAACAGATGCATCGGCAGGCCGTGCGCGCGCCAGAAGGCCGCCTCGGCCTCGGGCGAGGAATCGTGATGCAGGGCGTCGCGATACGTCTGCTCCAGACCCGCCTCGCGCAGGATGCGGATCTGATCCAGCGCCTGCTGGGTCATCGCATCGTAAAACGGATCGCGCGGCCCCTCGAACCCGCCGTCGTCATAGCTGTGGTCGTCGTCCATCCCATCCCCGGCCTGTCGCCCGCGCCCGACACAGGACGCCCCGCCAGTCTAAGGCCGGCCGACATCGTGATAGGGTAGAGGGCGTCGATTTCGCGAAAGGCGAGGGATTTCAACGGCCGGGGCAGGGACGTCGTGTATAGCTAGAGGGCAGATGCGATTTACTTCAACCCCTATTTAGCCAGATGATCCAGCCTTGCCATAAGGTCCCGCAAAGGCTGATCAGTTTGAGCCATCTTCTTGAGAAGTTCCCAAACAGGAGCGCCCCCAAACTCCTTCACTAGTTGAAGCCTTGCATCGCTTGGGTCCGGGTCAGCCCTCTCAAGCATCGACGCCAGAAGCTGCACATATGTCGCACGGCACTCGAGTATGATTTCGTCCCAGCCACGAATGGTAACTCGGCGGTCATCTGACTCGATGGCCGGATTGCCAGGGTTCCCGACGAGCAATCCGCTTAGTTTCGCTGCTGGATGGAACGCTTTCGTGAAGTCCAAGTAATCGCGCAACTGACGATCATGGTCTGACGTAAGTTCAATGGCTGGTGCCTTGAGTTCTACAATCTGGATGACCTTCTTCGAAGGGTCAGTCAGAAATACGAAGTCTGCTCGCTCTTTCTCAGAAATTCCTCGTACCAAACGGCCAGCTCGATCATTCGTATCGCCCGTGAGCGCCGCATGTTCGATGGTGGTCTTTAGATGCCGGTCCGATGTGAGCAGGTCGCCTCGGGGTTGAAGAACCCAAGGAAAATCTTCGATGAGTTCTTGCAGGTCGACTTCGCTCCTCTGATGAACCAGCTTAGTCAGTAGGCTCAATGCGTAAGCGCGTTGAGCAAACGTCACCGCCAGTCCCATTGACTCTGGAACTGAATGGTCGTGCAGCCTCGCAGTAATCTTGAGGAACGCGTCCGGACCGTCGTGGGAGCCCTCGAGCTCTGCCCAGAGATTTTTGATCAGTGTGCGACTCGGGAGGTTGATCCAAGCCATGGAGACAGCTTCGAGAAGCTGATCCGCCACATCGTCCTGATTTTTCCCCAACTCCTTGGTCGCCTCAGCAACTAAGGAATCAATCTGATCGTTTTCGGAGGATGAATAGGTGAGAACTTCTGCCTTTTGACGTCTTTCGGAGGCGCGAATCTTGACCTTGCGTAAGTGGTTCGTAGCTCGATGCCGATCATACTCGGCCAGCCAAACCCCGACCTTTGTCCGCCCCCATTCCAACAGGTCGGCCGAATCTGGATGTGCCCAGTCCAAGTTGGATCTGTCCGTTGAGACTAAATCCTGGTCGAGTTCATCGATCCAGTCTGCTTCGATCACGCCATACATATAGCGCTGGAAAATCTCTTTCCCTTTTGCTCCAAAGAAGAAGGGTCGATCTTGGGCGCTCTTGCCGTGAGCGTAAACCGCGACTCCAGCTTGGTCTGATGACCAAGCTGCTGATTTAACGAAACCAACCCAGAAGCGGATTTCGTTTCCGCCCAATACTTCTGTCGAATACCCGGTTGCCGGAATTCGAAGCTCGAATTCCGGTGTCGCTCTTTCTTGGTCGAAAGGCGTACCGTTTACGAAGACCCGGAAGTCGTCACGGGCCAGAATGACAGTAAATTTTTTAACAAGTGAGCTCTCAATTTCGCCGTCGCCGAGATCGCTGTTGGAAGTCAGCCTGCTCATACGAATAAGAGTGCCAGAGCGGGAAGTCGAGATGCGAGTCCGCTCGACGAAATCTACTATGTCCTGAGCGGTGTCCGTGGGAAGAGGGGCGTCTACTGAAACTTCACGAGCGTTGAAGACCGGCGGATAGGCCACCCCCCTTTTGCCGGCATCGAGCAGACCGTCTAAATCAAGAGTGAACCAAGTCAGAACGCCTTGGGCGCTCGTCGCAACGTCAACAGTCCGAGCTACCCCGAACGGCGCGAGCTTGCCAATCCCTTTGCGACCCATAGGGCGTCGTCCACCCGGAGACAGCATTTTCGGGCCGGTCCGTTTGGGCTTACCGATGACGAGGTAGCGAGATTTGATCGTAGCCAAATCCATTCCCACACCATTATCGGCGACGGAAATGAACCGATCTTCTGCAGGGCACCCGTCCGCAGACGTAGTTATGTGTATCGCTTTGGCATCCGCGTCCCAGCCGTTCGCTACTACCTCCGCAAGAACATTTCCGGGCTTGTTTTGGTAGAGCCGGATTCCGAGGTGTTCGATCACATTATGATCAAACTCTAGGACGGGCTCGTCGAGGCTGGGCATGGTTTCACGAGTTCCGACTGGTGGAAAAGGGGTTGAAGCGTAACGGCGAGTTTTACGCAACTAATCCTTGTAGCCCCCCTCACACCTTCACCTCTACCACGCCGCCCCCAGCCCTGAACTTCGCGCTCATTTCGGCCATGCCGGCCTCGGCCTCGGCCAGCGAGGCGCCGGCGTCGTTCTGGGCGGCGGCGGCGTCGCGGATGTCCTGGCTGATCTTCATCGAGCAGAACTTGGGGCCGCACATGGAGCAGAAGTGGGCGGTCTTGTGGGCCTCCTTGGGCAGGGTGGCGTCGTGGTATTTGCGGGCCGTTTCGGGGTCCAGACCCAGGTTGAACTGATCCTCCCAGCGGAACTCGAACCGGGCGCGTGACAGGGCGTCGTCGTGCAGGCGGGCGGCGGGGTGGCCCTTGGCCAGGTCGGCGGCGTGGGCGGCGATCTTGTAGGTGATGACGCCGTCCTTGACGTCCTGACGATCCGGCAGGCCCAGGTGCTCCTTGGGCGTGACGTAGCAGAGCATGGCCGTGCCGAACCAGCCGATCATGGCCGCGCCGATGGCGCTGGTGATGTGGTCGTAGCCCGGCGCGATGTCGGTGGTCAGGGGCCCGAGCGTATAGAAGGGCGCCTCGTGGCAGTGCTTCAGCTGCTCGTCCATATTCTGTTTGATCTTGTGCATCGGCACGTGGCCGGGGCCCTCGATCATGACCTGGCAGCCCTTGGCCCAGGCGATCTTGGTCAGTTCGCCCAAGGTGCGCAGCTCGGCGAACTGGGCCTCGTCATTGGCGTCGGCGATGGAGCCGGGGCGCAGGCCGTCGCCCAGGCTGAAGCTGACATCATAGGCGCGCATGATGTCGCAGATGTCCTCGAAATGCTCGTAGAGGAAGCTCTCCTTGTGGTGGGCCAGGCACCATTTGGCCATGATGGAGCCGCCGCGCGAGACGATGCCCGTCACCCGCTTGGCCGTCATCGGCACGAAGGGCAGGCGCACGCCCGCGTGGATGGTGAAATAGTCCACGCCCTGTTCCGCCTGTTCGATCAGGGTGTCGCGGAACACCTCCCACGTCAGGTCCTCGGCGACGCCGTTCACCTTCTCCAGCGCCTGGTAGATGGGCACGGTGCCGATGGGGACGGAACTGTTGCGGATGATCCAGTCGCGGATGTTGTGGATGTTGCGGCCCGTCGACAGGTCCATGACGTTGTCGGCGCCCCAGCGGGTGGCCCAGACCAGCTTGTCGACCTCGTCGTCGACGGAGCTTAGGACGGCGGAGTTGCCGATGTTGGCGTTGATCTTCACCAGGAAGTTGCGGCCGATGATCATCGGCTCGACCTCGGGGTGGTTGATGTTGTGCGGGATGATGGCGCGGCCGCGCGCGATCTCTTGCCGCACGAACTCGGGCGTCACGAAGTCGGGGATGGCGGCGCCGAAGTCCTCGCCGTCGCGGATGCAGGGGCTGTTCTGCTCGCGGCGCAGGTTCTCGCGGATGGCGACATATTCCATCTCGGGCGTGATGATCCCGGCTTGGGCGTATTCGTACTGGGTGACCGGGCGGCCCTCGACGCCCTTGAAGACGCGGTGGTTGGAGGTGTCGAAGCGCGGGGCCAGATGGCGGCCCGACGCATGGCCGTTGTCCTCGGGCTTGACCTCGCGCGGGTTGGCGACCGGGGCGATGTCGCCGCGATCCAGCTGCCAGCTGGATTTGACGCGGGGCAGGCCGCGCTTGATGTCGATGGTCACGGTCGGGTCGGTGTAGGGGCCCGATGAGTCATAGATGGTCACCGGCGGCTCGTTGGCGGATGCGTGGACGGCGACCTCGCGGAAGGGGACGCGGATGTCGGGATAGAGTTCGCCGGCGACATAGACCTTGCGGCTGCCGGCCCGTTCGCCGGTCGGGATGGTCCCGGTCTCGCGCATGACCTCCCCGCGGGCGTCTTTCAAAGCCAACTCGACATTGGGCTCTTCGGGCAGGACGGGCGGGGTGACTTGGATGTTCATGGCGGCCTCAAACGGTTTGAGGTCCGCCGACGTCGGGCGCGAGGGGTCCTGTGACGTCAGGACCGATAGCGTTACTCATCCCTTCGCCGGCATGACCCGGATCAGGTTCGACGGGTCAGAGGAGAAACCTCTATCTCAGCCGCTCGATTGCGACCCCCCGGAGAACGCCTGCAGGCTAACCCGCGTCGCAGCGGATGTCGAGTTGTCCGAAACCGCACATAAGTCCTTGTAGGCGCGGCGGATTTATTGGGCTATGCGCAAAGCTTGGGCCGGATGCCGGCGTCGGCGGAGTGAAACGAGGATATGAGCCTGAACCTGGAACGCGTCCTCTACACCAGCCGCGCGCGGGGCAATGCCGACAGCCTGCTGATGCAGGTGGACATCCTGGCCACGTCGCAGCGGAACAATGCGCGCGACGACCTGACCGGGGCGCTGCTGATCCACGACGGGCGGTTCCTGCAGGTGCTGGAGGGCGCAGCGCAGGATCTGGACCGGCTGATGACGCGGCTGGCGGGCGATCCGCGTCATGACGAGGTAGTGGTGATCGAGCGCAAGCCGATCCCGGCGCGCGGCTTTTCCGGCTGGGCCATGGCCAGCGTTCGCGTGACCCCGGCGCTGGAAGAGACGCTGCGGGCCACGGTGGACGGCGCCGGCGCGCCCCAGCAGACGGTCGAGCGGATGCAGGACGCGGTGCTGGCCCAGGCGGCCTGAACGCCCCCTAGGGCGCCGACCAGCCCTTGACCGAGACAGCCGCCGCGCGCGGATCGGCGTCGAAGCGGAGGTAGGCCTTGGCGTGGCCGTGGCCGGGGACGTAGTCGAGGCTGGCGGTCGCGGTCTGGTCGCCCAGAACCCCTTCGATATCCACGGCGGCGGCGGTGTCGTCGCCGTCGTTCTGGACCCGGACGGTCGCAACCTGGCCTGCGGCGGTGACGTCCACGGCGACGATGCGGGCGCTGAGCGCGGGCGGGGCCGTGGGCTGGAGCGCCTCCCAAACCACGATGCCGATGGCGGTCAGGGTGATGACGGCGCCGAGCAAGGCCATGCCCCATTGCAACAGAGGGCGGGTCGTTGCGGCGGGCTTCTTCTTCGTGGGCATGGGGTCAGACCAACAGACGGGCGGCGGCGGCGCCGATGGCGGCGGGGAAGCCCAGGACGACCATGGTCTGGACCACGCCGGCGACGGCATGGCCGTCGGTGCGGCCGAACAGGAACAGGGTGAACAGGCTGACGGCCAGGGCGATGGCGTAGCCGGGCAGGGTGAAATGCAGGAAGGCCTTGATCGGATGATCGGCCTCTTCCTGACCTGCGAAGCCGGCCTTAAAGACGATCAGGTGCAGCAGAAGGATGGAGACGGCGATCAGGGCCAGGATGTGGGCGGGCGTCGCCTTGTAGGCGATCAGGATCATCTCTTCGGTCGGAGCGACATTCAGGGCGAAGAACAGGGCCCCGGCCGCCATCAGGAACAGTTCGCCGAAATAGGAGGCCTGATCCTCGTCGGTGTCTCCCCCGCCGTCGCCGCTGAGCTGACGCCGGGCCAGAAGCGCGCCCATGGCGCCGGGAATGGCCTGCAGCGCGACCATGCCCAGGCCCTCGCGCGGCGGCGCGTCCCATTCGACCACGCCGAACAGGATCAGCAGCACCGAGGCGGTGATGAAGCCGACGGCCAGGGCCACGGCGGTGTCGAGCGCATCGTTGACCGGTCCGCGCCGCTTTGAGAAGCCGGCGTAATAGGCCAGGCCGTAAAGCAGCGGCAGGCCGGCGACGATGAAGGTCAGCAGCCGCCAGCGGTCCATGATCACGCCCTGCGCCCACATCTCCATCGTCATCAACAGCGGGATGTTGAACACCAGGGCGCCGGCGAAGGCGCGGCCCAGATCGCGGACATAGGCGCGCTCGCGTTGCAGATCCAAAGGGGGCGCGGCGGCGATCATGCGGCGGCAACGCTTGGACGCCGGCTTTGGCTCCGGACCGCTTGTCGAACGGCGTTCAGGCGGCGTTCATTCGCAGCCAAGCTTGGTATCAACTCTAGGGAGAGGGAACGATGAAACAGATCAAGACGACCGCCGTGATCGCGGTTCTGGCGTACGCGGGCTTGACGGCCTGCGCCTCGGTGGAGGTCGGAGGCGCGCCGATGGCCCTGTCGCCCGCCATGGCCGAGCAGGCGCGGATCGGCAGCGTCACAACCACGACCGGCTGGCTGGACGCCGAGGACGACTTCGCCGACACCTTCAACGACGAGGTGCTGAACGAAATGGGGCTGTGCGCCGGCGGCCGGCATCGGCTGAACCTGAGCATCCACGTCGAGGCGCTGAGCCGGGCGCCGCGCCTGGCCATTCTTGCCGGCGATCGCGCCGAACACCGGATGCGGGCGACCGCCGAACTGCGCGATCCAGCGCAGGGCGGTCAGGTGGTCGGGCGTTATCCGCTGGTCGTGACGGTGGATGCAGGGGCCGGGGTGCTGGACGCCCTGATGGACCGGCAGGCGGTCACGTCCCACGCCTTCGCCCAGGCCCTGTGCGACGCCGCCTTCGTCGCGCCGACGCGTGTGGCCGAGGCCGGCGCGCCGGGCTGAGGTCGAGGGCGACCGAACGGCTGGCCGGCTTGGGGCTGGACGCTTTTGAATGTCACGGGCGCGGGCTATCAAGACGGCGAACAGGAAACCGTCCCATGCATCTCGCCCGTTTCGCCCGCATCCGCCTGGCCCATCTGCCGACGCCGCTGGAGCCGCTGCCCCGTCTGTCGGAAGAGTTGGGCCTGGATCTGTGGATCAAGCGCGACGACTGCACCGGCCTGGCCGGCGGCGGCAACAAGACCCGCAAGCTGGAGTTCCTGCTGGGCGCGGCGTTCGAAGCGGACGCCGACACCCTGGTGACGCAAGGGGCGGTGCAGTCGAACCATGTGCGCCAGACAGCGGCGGCGGCGGCGGCCCACGGTCTGGCGTGCGAGATCATTCTGGAAGAGCGGACGGGGTCCAAGGCGACGGACTATGTCGGCAACGGCAATGTGCTGCTGGATCGGCTGTTCGGCGCGACCCTGCGCACCGTGCCGGGCGGGACGGACATGGTCGCCGAGCTGGAGAAGACGGCGGCCGAGGTGCGGACGCGGGGCGGCAAGCCCTATGTCATTCCCGGCGGCGGATCGAACCCGGTCGGAGCGCTGGGCTATGTCGATTGCGCGCGCGAGATCGTGGTCCAGGCCGATGAGATGGATCTGGAGGTCCACCGGATCGTGACGGCGACGGGCAGCGCGGGCACCCACGCCGGTCTGGTCGCCGGGCTGGCGGTCATGGGGGCGGACATTCCCGTGCTGGGCATCGGGGTGCGGGCGCCCAGGGACAGGCAGGAGGCGAACGTCTTCAAACTGGCCGAGGAGACGGCCGCCCTGCTGGGCCAGCCGGGCCGGGTGACGCGCGAGCAGGTGGTCGCCGACTGCGACTATGTGGGCGAGGGCTATGGCCTGATCGACCAGGGGGTGATCGACGCCCTGACCCTGGCTGCGCGTCTGGACGGGATCGTGCTGGACCCGGTCTACTCCGGCAAGGCGATGAAGGGGCTGATCGCCCTGGCGCGGGCGGGGCAGTTCAAGGGCGAGACGGTGGTGTTTCTGCACACCGGCGGGGCGCAGGGGCTGTTCGGCTATCAGACCGAGATCGAAGGGACGCTGTAGGCCCGCCGTCCGTCATGGACTCGCGCGAGGCGACCCTGGCCCTGCTGGCCGCTCGGGCCGAGGACGCCACCGTCTGCCCCAGCGAGGTCGCGCGGGCGGTCGCGGGCGACGACGGCGCGTGGCGCGAGGCGATGCCTGACGTTCACGCCGCGGTGGATGCCATGTTGAACGAGGGCGCGGTGCGTTTGAGCTGGAAGGGAAGGCCGCTGACGATGCGTGCGGGGCCCTATCGGATCGCGCGGGCTCGAGGCGGTGAAGACGGGGGCGGCGACTTTGGATGATCGCGTCTATGCCGCGCTGCTTGTGCTGGTTTAGGCTGACGCCAGTTTCATAGCCGGGCTGCGGATCGGAAGGCGACATTGACGAAGGTGAGCATCTTGAAAGTTCTTGTCCCCCTGCTTGTCGCCGCGGGCCTTTTGGGTTGCGGGTCAGAATCCGCCACTTCCGCCGAAAATAAGCGTGAAGACAGCGCTGGCCAGGGTATCCAGCCGGTTGCCTCGAACACCCTGGGCCAATGCTCGACATTTATGGGCGCCTCGCTATCCGACGCCGATCGTGCGGCGCTTTGGAACGGTCGTGGCGACGCTCAGCCTCTCTGTCTGTTCGTGGCTTCGGTGGCTTGGGCGGATCATGATCGACAGAAGGCGTCTGACCTCTACGCACTGGCGATGGTCCGTTATCGATACGACGCCGTGAGATGCGCGGCGCCTGTCCCAGACGCGCTCGTGTCATCGATGGTCGCCGCCCGCATGGCCACCGAAAGTCGGCTTGCCGACCTTGGCATTTTTGTCGGGCCTCAAGAGATCGGCGCCGCAGCGCAGCGATCGGAAAGCTACGTCTATCCCGTGGGCCACCTTCAACAGCAATGTGAGGGCAAGCTGAGGCCCGAAAGCGAGTGGGCCGGCTTGAGGGTGGAGATGCAGGACGCGGTCGCAAGAGCCATGGCGAGCCCTCAGTAAGGGCTGGCCTGACTTGCAAACCCTTTTCGCGAGATCAGGACTGATCGGATGATTGCGCCGCAGTCCGAACCTGTCCCGCCGGCGCTGTCTTTGACGGCGGTGTTTCTGCGGTTCCTGCGGTTCGGGCTGCTGGCGTTTGGCGGGCCGGTGGCGCAGATCGCGATGATCCGGCGCGAGCTGGTCGATCAGGACGGGTGGATGTCCAGCGCGCGGTTCAACCGGCTGCTGGCGGTGTTGCAGGTCCTGCCGGGGCCGGAGGCGCACGAGCTGTGCGTGCATATGGGCATGCGGGCGCGGGGGCGGATCGGCGGTCTGCTGGCGGGCCTGGGGTTCATGCTGCCCGGGCTGATGCTGATGCTGGGGATCGGCTGGGCCTATGTGGCGCTGTCGCCGGTCGTTGGCCTGCTGGCCGGGGCGTTCCTGGGTGTTCAGGCGGCTGTGGTCGCGGTGATCGTGCGCGCCGTCTGTAAGATCGGATCGCATATCCTGGAGGATCGCTGGCTGTGGGCCGTCGCCGTCGTCGGCTTTGCGGCGACCCTGGCCGGGGCGGCGTTCTGGATCGTGCTGGCGGCGGGCGGGACGGCCTATGTGCTGGTCCGGGCCGGGCGGGTCGGTCTGGCCGTCGGGGTCGTGGTGCTGGCGGGCGTCGCAGCCTTGGCGATGCACGGGCTGGGGGACGGCGGGCCGTTGTTTGGACAAACGGCTGGGCCGGCGGGCGACGTCGGCTGGGTCGCGATGTTCTGGACGGGGCTGAAGGCGGGGCTGCTGACGTTCGGCGGCGCCTATACCGCCATTCCCTATGTGCGCGCCGATACGGTGGGGCGCGGGCTGATCGACGATGGGGCGTTTCTGGACGGGATCGCCTTTGCGGGGGTGATCCCGGCGCCGCTGGTGATCTTTTGCACCTTCGTCGGCTTCGTGGTCGCGGGCTGGGGCGGGGCGCTGGCGATGACGGCCGGGGTGTTCGCCCCCGCCTTCGCCTTTTCGATGATCTTCTATGAGCGGCTGGAGGCGGTGGTCGAGGACCGGCGGCTGCACGATCTTCTGGCCGGGGTCGCCGCCGCCGTCGTAGGGATCATCGCCGCGACCAGCGTGGAGCTGGGATGGGCGACCTTGCAGCGGGCCCCGTCGATGGCGGCGGCCGTGGCGATCTTTGCGGTCGCCCTGGCGGTGGCGTGGGCCTGGAAGAGCCGCTACGCCGTGCCGGCAGTTCTGGCCGCCGCCGCGGTCGTGGGATGGGGTGTGATGCGATGAGCAAAATCCTGGGCGTGATCGGCGGCATGGGACCGGCGGCGACGGTGGCGTTTCTGGCGCGGGTGCAGGCGCTGACGCCGGCGGACGGGGACGCCGATCACATCCGGGTGGTGATGGACCTGAACCCCCAGGTGCCCGATCGCAACACCCGGCCGGGCGAGGCCGAGGTCGTGCTGGGACAGATGGCCGAGGGGCTGGCGGCGGCGGGGGCCGAGGTGATCGCCATGCCCTGCAACACCGCCCACGCCCAGGCGGGCGGCATACGCGCGGCGTGCGAGGCGAAGGGCCTGCGCTTCATCGACATGATCGCGGCGACGGCGGATGCGGCGGCGGCGTCTGGAGTTGAGCGGATCGGGGTGCTGGCGACGCCGGGGGGCGAGCGGCTTTACACAGAGGCGCTGGCGGCGCGCGGGGTCGACACTGTGCTGCTGGAGGGCGCCGACCGCGAGGCGTTCATGGGTCTGGTCTATGGGGTGAAGCGCGGCGATGTCGGCGAGGCGGCGCGGGCAGGGATGTTGCGGCTGGCCCAGGCCCTGGCGGACGCGGGCGCGCATGGGCTGATCGCCGGCTGCACCGAGGTGCCGCTGCTGCTTAAGGCCGAGGACGCGCCGGTCCCTCTGACGGATTCGGCCGAGGTGCTGGCGCAGGTGTGCGTGCAGGCGTGTCGCTGAACGCATGAAAAAAGGGGCTGGCGGATCCAGCCCCTTTTCCATCGGTGATCGGCGCGACCGTCAGTCCTGATAGACGTCGCCGGAGCCGGAGACGGTGCTGTTCAGGTTGGCGGGGCGGCTGGCCAAGGCCACGTCGCCGGAGCCGGCGATGGCGACCTTGACGTCGCCGGTCGGGGCGATGCGGGCGTCGCCGGAGCCGGCGATGTCCACCCAGGCGTCGCGAGTCGCCAGGTCGCCCAGGGACGCATCGCCCGCGCCGGCGATGTCCAGCTTCAGCTCGTCGGTGCGGCCCGAGGCGGTGACCTCGGCCGAACCGGCGATGTCGAGCGTCAGCGAAGGCTGGTCATAGCCGGTGATCTGCAGGTCGCCCGAGCCCTTGGCGTTGAAGCGGTTCACCTTGGGCGCGGTGATGACGACCTTCAGTTCGTCACGCTCGGAGCGGGCGGAGAAGTTGCCGTTGCTCCAGCCGAACACGACCCGCTCGTCGCCGTCGCCCAGATCGAGGCGGCCGTCGATCAGGCGGACCCGGTCGGTCAGACCCTTGGGCCCGGTGATGACGACGGTGTTGGCGTCACCCTGGACATAGTCGACGTCGATGCTGGAATCGACGGTCAGGGTCTCGCCGCCGGTCCAGGCGAGGGTGCGGGTGGTGAGCGGGCCGAGGTCGTCGGTCCCGCCGCCCTTGACCCGCTCGAAGCGGATGGTCTCGCCGTCCTGGTCCTTGATGGTCCAGGCCCAGCCGTGGCGCTGGAGGTCGTGGCCGCCGATCGCCAGCGCGCCGCCGACGGTGACCAGGCACAGCACCAGGGCGGCGCCGGCGATGATGAACAGGGTGCGGATCATGCCGAGACTCCCGAGGTCGAGGTGGATTGAACGCTGGTCGGCTCAAGCGCCGGCTTCAGCAGGCGGTAGTGCAGGCGGGCGAACCAGACGACGCCGTTGACCAGCCAGATGGTGAAGATGGTCAGCAGGGCGCCGATGAAGACGGCGCCGGCCATCAGGCCCAGCCCCATCAGGATCGCCGCGAACGGCCCGCCGGGGAAGCCGGCGAAGGGACCGGCGACCATGATCACGCCGCCTGCGATGAACAGGCCGATGGCGGCGATGAAGAAGCCGAACACCGTCCCGATCACGCCCATCAGCAGGGGCAGGAGGATCAGGATGTCCAGCGCCCCCAGGCCCAGGACCGCAAAGACGGCGCCGGCGGCGGCGGAGGGGTTCTTCTCCTGATGCCAGCGCTGGATGCCGGCCTCGGCCTTCAGTTCGCGAGCCAGGCGGACCGGATCGCCGAGCGCGGAGGCGACCTCGGCCTCTGTGCGGCCGGCGGCCAGGCCGTCGTCGAAGTGGGTCTGATAGTCGGCGATGATGTCGTTGGCGGTCGTGGTCGGCAGGCCGACGAGGCCTTCCTTCAGACGATCGATGAATTCGGCGCGCGTCATTGAGCGGCTCCCTGATCGGCGTCGTTCGCCACGATGGCGTCGACGGCCTTGGTGAAGGCGGACCATTCGGCAGTCTGGGCGGCGAGGGCCCCCCGGCCCGCTTCGGTCAGTCGGTAGTATTTGCGTGACGGCCCGGCGGAGGACTCGACCAGATAGGTCTCGACCTGTCCTTCGGACTGCATGCGGCGCATCAGGGGGTAGATCGTGCCTTCCCCCATATCGATCGCGTCCGACAGGCGGCTGGCGATCTCATAGGCGTAGCTGTCCGCCCGGTTCAGAAGAGCCAGGACGCAAAGCCCCAACACACCCTTCTTCAGCTGTATCTCGATAGTTTCTGGCACCTCGGCTCTCCCGTTGATGACCATTGACTACGACAAGGTATCTTGTGACGCAAGGTAGCTATCGAAACATGACAGCGATTTAATCGAGGCCGGCTGAAGGCGGCTTTGCGGCCTGAGCGCCGTTGATCGCTTGGCAAGCCGAAAGCGATCCGATAGGTGACCGAGAACGCCGGGCGTGGGAATCGCGCCAGCGTGATCTCTTGCGAGCCATTCGCAAGTGTCTGCTGCATAACGGTTTTATGGGGAAGTCTCATATGGGGATGGGCAAGCGAGCCCAAGGGACGTTGAGGAAGGCCGCGACTTGCGCGTCCTCCATCGTTCTGGGCGCCGGACTGGCGATGTTCGCTGCGGCGCCGACGTGGGCGCAGGACCTGATGGGTCAGCCGACCCCGGGCGGCATCACGCTGCAACCGGCGGCGTCGCCGCTGAAGCATGATGCGCACTTCTTCCACGACGTGATCCTGATGCCGATCATCACGGCCATCACCCTGCTGGTGCTGGGCCTGCTGGCGTGGATCGTGTTCCGCTACAACAAGAAGGCCAATCCGACGCCTGCGCGTTGGAGCCACAACACCACGATCGAGATCATCTGGACCGTGCTGCCGGTGTTGATCCTGGTCTTCATCTCCCTGTTCTCGTTCCGCCTGCTGTTCGCCTATCACGACATGCCGTCGCCTGACCTGACGGTGAAGGTGACCGGCAACCAGTGGAACTGGGCCTATGAGTATCCGGACCAGGGCGTCGCGGAATACATCTCCAACATGCTCCCGGAAGAGGAAGCCAAGGCCAAGGGCGTGCCCTATCGCCTGGCCGCGACCGAGCCGATGGTCGTGCCGGTCGGCAAGACGGTCCAGCTGGTCATCACCGCCTCGGACGTCATCCACGCCGTCGCCCTGCCGGCGTTCGGCCTGAAGACCGACGCCGTTCCCGGCCGCATCAACACCACCTGGTTCAAGGCTGAGCGCACCGGCGTCTTCTATGGTCAGTGCTCGGAACTGTGCGGCGTCGACCACGCCTTCATGCCGCTGGAGATCCGAGTCGTCACCCAGGCCCAGTTCGAACAGTGGATCGCCTCCAAGGGCGGTTCGATGACGCCCAAGGTCGCCGCGCCCGCTGCGGCTCCGGCTGCAGCCGCTCCCGCGCCCGCCGCCGACGCCGCGACCCCGGTCGCCGCCCCCGTCGGCGCCACCGCCGACCAACCCGTTCCCGCCGCGGCGTCCGCCGCGCCGGCCGCCCAGTAAGAGGCGAACAGAGACACATGGCTGACGCTACCGTAACCCGCGACGCGACCCACATCGGTCACGCTCACGACGACCACCATCACGACCACAAGTTGGGCTTCTTCACCCGCTGGTTCCTGTCGACCAACCACAAGGACATCGGCACCCTGTATCTGATGTTCGCCATCATGGCGGGCATCGTGGGCGGCGCCCTGTCGGGCCTGATCCGCTGGGAACTGGCCGAGCCGGGCATCCAGATCTTCAAGGAAGGCTCGTCGATCCAGCTGCTGGGTCTCGTGGAGCAATCCAAGCACGGCTATAACGCCGTCGTCACGGCCCACGCCCTGATTATGATCTTCTTCATGGTCATGCCCGCCATGATCGGCGGTTTCGGCAACTGGTTCGTGCCGATCATGATCGGCGCGCCGGACATGGCCTTCCCGCGCATGAACAACATCTCGTTCTGGCTGCTGGTCGCCGCCTGGTGCCTGCTGATCCTGTCGATGTTCACCGACGGCGGACCGGGTAAGGGCTTCGGCGGGGGCTGGACGGCCTATCCGCCGCTGTCGACCACGGGCCACGTCGGCCCCGCCTTCGACCTGGCGATCTTCGCCCTGCACGTCGCGGGCGCCAGCTCGATCCTGGGCGCGATCAACTTCATCACCACCATCCTGAACATGCGCGCGCCGGGCATGACGATCCACCGGATGCCGCTGTTCGCCTGGTCGGTGCTGATCACCGCCTTCCTGCTGCTGCTGTCGCTGCCCGTGTTGGCCGGCGCCATCACCATGCTGCTGACGGACCGCAACTTCCACACCCACTTCTTCGATCCCGCCGGCGGCGGCGACCCGATCATGTACCAGCACCTGTTCTGGTTCTTCGGTCACCCGGAAGTGTACATCCTGATCCTGCCGGGCTTCGGCATCATCAGCCACATCGTCTCGACCTTCAGCCGCAAGCCGGTGTTCGGATATCTGGCCATGGCCTACGCCATGGTGGCCATCGGCTTCGTCGGCTTCATCGTGTGGGCCCACCACATGTACACGGTCGGCATGAGCATCAATCTGCGCGCCTATTTCATCGCCGCCACCATGATCATCGCGGTGCCGACGGGCGTGAAGATCTTTAGCTGGATCGCCACCATGTGGGGCGGCTCCATCAGCTTCAAGACACCCATGCTGTGGGCGATCGGCTTCATCTTCCTGTTCACCGTCGGCGGCGTGACCGGCGTGGTCCTGTCGAACGCCGGCATCGATTACAGCCTGCACGACACCTATTACGTGGTGGCGCACTTCCACTACGTGCTGTCGCTGGGCGCCGTCTTCGCGATCTTCGCGGGCTTCTACTACTGGTTCGAGAAGATGTTCGGCGTGAAGTACAACGAGTTCCTGGGCGCGACCCACTTCTGGATCATGTTCGTGGGCGTGAACCTGGTGTTCTTCCCGCAGCACTTCCTGGGTCTGCAGGGCATGCCGCGTCGCTACATCGACTATCCGGAAGCCTTCACCCTTTGGAACCACGTCTCGTCGATCGGCTATGCGATCACGGCGGTCGGCGTGCTGGTCTTCCTGATCATGCTGGCCGAGGCGGCGATCCGTCGTCGTCCGGGCGTCGACAATCCGTGGGGCGAAGGCGCCACGACACTGGAGTGGACCCTGTCCTCGCCGCCCCCGGCCCACCAGTTCAACGAACTGCCGGTCATCAAGGCGGAAGAGCACTAAGCCTTTCCGGCGATATGAAATCGAAGGCCGCTCTTTCCGTCGGAAGGGGCGGCCTTCTTCATTTGGGTATGCTATGCGGCCCTCACAGATGACCGAAGTTCAGACCCGCCCCGCCATCTCGACCGCCCAGCCGGAGGATTTCTTCCAGCTGCTGAAGCCGCGCGTGATGTCGCTGGTGGTGTTCACCGCTGCGACCGGGCTGATCGTCGCGCCGGGATCGGTCAATCCGCTGGTCGCGGCCATCGCCGTCCTGTGCATCGCCGTGGGCGCAGGGGCGGCCGGGGCGCTGAACATGGCGCTGGAAGGTGAGACCGACGCCCTGATGCGGCGCACACGCGGCCGGCCGGTGGCGGCGGGGCGTGTGCGCAAGAACGACGCCATGGCCTTCGGCGTCATCCTGAGCCTGTTTTCGGTCATGCTGCTGGGGATGAATGCGAACTGGCTGGCGGCCGGTCTGCTGGCCATGACCATCGTCTATTACGCCGGCTTCTACACCCTGCTGCTGAAGCGGCGGACGCCCCAGAACATCGTCATCGGCGGCGCGGCGGGCGCCTTTCCGCCCGTGATCGGCTGGGCGGCGGCGACGGGCCATGCGCCGTGGCAGGCGTGGCTGCTGTTTCTCATCATCTTCCTGTGGACCCCGCCGCACAGCTGGGCGCTGGCGCTGTATTCGGCCGGCGATTACGCCAAGGCGGGCATTCCGATGATGCCGGTGGCCAAGGGCGCCAAGTCCACGCGGTTGCAGATCCTGCTCTACACCCTGGTCTTCGTGCCGGTCGCGATCGCCCCGGCCTTCGCGGGCCTGGGCGGGATCATCTATCTGGTCGTATCGGTCGCGGGCGGCCTAGGCTTCCTCGGCTTGGCGGTGCGCCTTTATCGCTCGCGCGCCGGCGACGAACCGGACAAGGCCGAGGCCGTGGGACGCGAGGCCGCATTGTATGACGTCAAGGTCCAGGCCAAACCGGCGCGGGACCTGTTCGCCTTTTCCATCCTCTATCTGATGGCGCTGTTTTCGGCGCTGCTGGTCGAGGCCCTGTCCGGTCTGGGAGCGTAAAACCATGCGTCTGACGCCTGAGGAACTTCGCGCGCGCAAGCGTCGCAATGTCTGGATCGCCTCGGCGCTGGTGGCCTTCATCGTGCTCGTGTTCGCCACCACGGTGCTGCGCCTGCAACAGAACCAGGCGGCCGAGCGCGCGCTGGCGACGGCGGTGGAGACCTCCCAGCCATGAAGGCGGGCCGCAAGAATCTGATCGCCATCATCTGCGTCTTCGGCGTGATGGGCATGACCGGGGCGGCGTTCGCGGCGGTGCCGCTCTATCGAATGTTCTGTCAGGTCACGGGCTTTGGCGGCACGACGATGAAGGCCGACAAGGCCTCCGACACCGTGCTGGACGAGACGGTCATGGTGCGGTTCGACACCAATGTGCGCGGCGTGCCGATGACCTTCCGCGCCGAACAGTCGACCCAGCGGGTGCGGATCGGCGAGACGGGCCTGGCCTATTTCGACGTGACCAACACCTCGGACAAGCCGATCCAGGTGCGCGCCAGCTACAATGTCTCACCCGAGCAGACGGGGCCGTATTTCCAGAAGCTGCAATGCTTCTGTTTCACCGACCAGACGCTGGCGGCGGGCGAGACGCGCCAGTTCCCGGTCCAATATTTCATCGCCCCCGAACTGGCCACGGACCGTGAGGCCAAGGGCGCGCGCGACATAACCCTGAGCTACACCTTCTACCCCTCCGTGGACGCGCCCAAGGCGTGACTTTGAAGCCGGGCGTGGACTTTCCCGGCGTCGGCTGCGGGCTGGTGATCCAGCGCGCCGACGGGCGGGTCTTGCTGTGCAAACGGCTGAAGGCGCCCGAGGCCGGGTTCTGGAACATCGTGGGCGGCAAGGTCGACCTGATGGAGCGCTCCATCGACGCCGCGCGGCGCGAGGCCGAGGAGGAGAGCGGGCTGAAGATCGGCGCCGTCGACTTTCTGTGCCTGGCCGAAGAGATCATTCCGGCCGACGGCCAGCATTGGGTGTCGCTGATCTATGTCACCCGGGACTTCACCGGCGAGCCGACGCTGACCGAACCGGACAAGCTGTCGGAGATCGGCTGGTTCGCGCTGGACGACCTTCCCCAGCCGCTGTCGGCTTTTTCGGCCAAGGCGTTCGCGGCGATGAACGGCTGATCACACGGCGCCGTTCGCGTCGGCGCGCGTTTCGTCTCAAGGTGCATGCTGCACGCCGAGACGGAGACGGGATTTGCGCGGTCTGGATTTCACCAACTGGCACAGTCTGTTGCTGACCCTGGTCGGGCTGGCGCTCGTGACGCTGATCGGCATGGGCATCCGGCTGGTGATGATGTTCACCATCCAGCAGCGGCGCGAGCGGATGAATCGCCAGATCAACGAACGGCTGAAGACCCTGATCGCCGCCTACAAGGTGCTGGGCGGGTCTTTCACCGGCGACCTGACCGTCGATCCGACGCACAAGCGCGACCTGAGCCGCCGCAACGTCCCGCAAGGCGAGGCGGGACTGGATCTCAGCGCCGAGGCGACGGCGGGGTCGGACCGGACCCGGCGTATCCGCGACGCGGTCGAGGCCAGTCTTGCGGATATCATCCTGCTGGGCACCGAGGACCAGGTGCGACTGGCGCAGCAGGCGGCGCGTGAACTGGTCGCCGGGCGGCCGGTGCGGACGCATGATCTGGTCGTTTCGCTGCGCGACTTCATCCGTCAGGCGCTGGACCTGGCGCCCGTGCCGACCGGACCGGACATTCCCTTGCAAGGCCCGACGCGCCCGTCCTCGACCGGAGGCCGCGGCTCAGGCGCCGGCGCAACGGGCGGCCGTGGCGAGGGCGGGGGCGGCATGGGCGTAGGGATGGGCGGCGGTGGAATGGGCATGGGCGGCGCATTGGGCCACAGCCCGGACGACCCCGCCGATTCAATGGCCCGCAAGGGCTGAGCCCCGTCCGCACGCCCGAACAAGGCGGAAAGACGGCGTGGCTCTGGCGTCGGGGAAAATCGAACGCTATAGCCGCTATAACAACCGACTCTGGCCGACGAAGAGACGCGATTCATGGCTGACGCCCACGCCACTCCGCAGCACGACTACCACCTGGTGGCGCCCAGCCCCTGGCCGCTGGTGTCCTCGGTCGCTGCGACCATCATGTTCATCGGCGCGGTGATCTGGATGAAGGGCCTGGCGCCGGCGGACGGCGGCCCGATCGCCGCCAACTTCCTGGCCGAAGGCAAGCCGGGCGTCTTCTTCGCCGGTCTGGCCGGCGTGCTGATCTCGGCCTTCTGCTGGTGGGCGGATGTCATCAAGGAATCCAAGGCGGGCGACCATACGCCCGTCGTGTCGCTGGGCCTGCGCTACGGCATGATCCTGTTCATCGCGTCGGAGGTGATGTTCTTCGTCGCCTTCTTCTGGATGTTCTTCGACATGGCCCTGTTCCATGAATCGCGGGCGCTTACGCCGGAAGTCGGCACCTGGGCCGACACCGCCAAGGCCTGGTCGACCTGGCCGCCGAAGGGCGTCGAGGTCCTGTCGCCGTGGCAGCTGCCGCTGCTGAACACCGTGACCCTGCTGCTCTCGGGCTGCACCGTCACCTGGGCTCACCACGCGATCCAGGTCGGCGACCGCAAGGGCGCCAAGATCGCCCTGATCATCACCGTGGCCCTGGGCGTGCTGTTCACCTGCGTCCAGGCCTATGAGTACAACCACATCCTGCACGAGAAGCTGTTCTTCAACGAAGAGGCCGTGAACTCGGGCCTGTACGGCTCGATCTTCTTCATGGCGACAGGCTTCCACGGCTTCCACGTCCTGATCGGCACCATCTTCCTGGCGGTTTGCCTGATCCGTCTGCTGAAGGGCGACTTCACCCCGCAGAAGCATTTCGGCTTCGAGGCGGCGGCCTGGTACTGGCACTTCGTGGACGTGGTCTGGCTGTTCCTGTTCGCCTTCGTCTATGTCGTCTTCGGTTGATCCAAGACGGCCCTGAAGACATCGCAGCGGCGCGGGACGAGGAATCGTCCCGCGCCGTCGTCGTTTCCGATACGCCGGTTCGCTGGGCGTTGCGGGGGCGTTGTCCCCGGTGCGGCCAAGGCGCGCTGTTCGCGGGCTTTCTGAAGGTGGCTCCCGCCTGCGCGGCCTGCGGTCTGGACTATTCCACCATCCAGACGGGCGACGGCCCCGCCAGCTTCATCATGCAGATCGCCGGATTCATCGTCGGCTTCTCGGCCCTGTTCGTGGAAATCAAATACCATCCGCCCATGTGGCTGCATCTGATCGTCTGGCTGCCGCTGGTGGTCGCCCTGTCGCTGGCCCTGATGCGGCCGGGGCGGGGACTGATGATCGGGCTGCAATATCGGAACCAGCGATGAAGCGTTTCCCCTGGATCCTGACTGTGCTGACGATGCTGGGCCTGATCCTGCTGATCGGGCTGGGCGTGTGGCAGGTCGAGCGGCTGAAGTGGAAGGAAGGGCTGATCGCGGCGGCCGATGCGGCGGCGGCGAAACCGCCTGCGCCGCTGGAGCAGGTGCTGGCGGAAGGTGATCTGGAGTTCAGGAAGGCGTTGATCGTCTGTCCGGGCCTGGCCAGCGCGCCCTTCGTCGAGCTTCAGAGCATCCATGACGGCGAGGCCGGGGTGCGGCTGATCTCGGCGTGCAAGCCGGCGGGGGCGGATTTCACCCTGCTGGTCGATCGCGGCTTTGTCGGCGACGGCGTGACGGCGCGTCCGCGGGTGGTCGAAACCACCCTGCCGCTGGTGATGGTCGGGGAGTTCCGCACCTTCGACAAGCCCGGCGCCATGAGCCCCGCGCCGCGCGACGGCCGCTTCTACGCCCGCGACACGGCGGCGATGGCCAAGGCGCTGAACGTCACCGGCCCGGTCCGGCCCGAGGCCGTGTTCGCCATCACCGCCGTCAATCCCGAATTCCCGGCGCTGAGGCCGTCCGCGCCGCCTGCGGCCTTTTCCAACAACCATTTCGGATACGCCCTGACATGGTTCGGACTGGCGATCGCGCTTGCGGGCTTCTATGTGGCCCTGCTTCGCCGTCGAATGACGAAAGACGGTTCTCAAGCAGCCGCGCGCCGCGTGCGCGGCGATAGGAAAGACTAAAGTCCTGACCGCTACGCTTCACACCCTGTCCAACGGCGTTCGCGTCATCTGCGATCCGATGCCGGGGCTGAAGACCCTGGCCGTCGTCGTCACCGTCAAGGGCGGGGCGCGGTGGGAGCCGCTGGATCGGTCCGGCTGGTCGCACCTGTTGGAGCATCTGGTGTTCAAGGGCGCCGGCGACATGGCAGCGCGCGAG
This sequence comes from Brevundimonas sp. EU05-FHT14B07, assembly GCF_058790795.1. Classification (NCBI taxonomy): domain Bacteria; kingdom Pseudomonadati; phylum Pseudomonadota; class Alphaproteobacteria; order Caulobacterales; family Caulobacteraceae; genus Brevundimonas; species Brevundimonas sp. EU05-FHT14B07. Next base: position 248,822 of record NZ_JBYTCZ010000002.1, on the reverse strand, counting down.
ATCGTCGAGCGGATCGAGGCCGAGGGGGGCACGATCAACGCCTCCACCGGCTACGAGCGGACCAGTTTCGAGGTGCGGGGGCTGGACGGCTCGCTGCCGCTGGCCATGCAGGTGCTGTCGGACCTGGTGTTCCGCCCCACGCTGGACCCGGCCGAGATTGAGCGCGAGAAGGACGTGGTGGCCCAGGAGATCGCCGAGGCCTTCGACACGCCCGACGACCATGTGTTCGAGATGGTGCAGACGCGCGCCTTCGCTAAACAGCCGCTGGGCCGTCCGATCCTGGGCTCTGTCGCCAGCCTGAAGCCGGCCGACAAGGCGTCGGTCGAGGCGTGGCGCGCGCGGCTGTATTCGCCCGACCGGATGGTGGTGTCGGTCTCAGGCGCGGTGGACGAAACCGAACTGCTGGCCCTGGCCGAGCGCTGGTTCGGCGATGCGGTCGCGACGCCGGCTGACGCGCCCGCGCCGGCCGCCTTCGTCGGCGGACACGCGAAGCTGACGCGCAAGATCGAACAAGCCAATCTGGTGTTCCAACTGCCGGCCCTGTCCGCGACCGATCCGGCGCTGTCGGCCATGCGGCTGTTCGGCGAAATCCTGGGCGGGGGCATGGCCTCGCGCCTGTTCCAGAGCGCGCGCGAGGAGCGAGGCCTGGCCTACGCCATCGACGCCTATCAGGAGCCGTACGAAGATGCGGGCGTGCTGGGCATCTACGCCGGGGCGGCGGCGGATCGGGCGAAAGAACTGGCCGAAGTCTCGGCGGCCGAGGTGCGGGCCCTGGCCGAGGTCGGGCCGACCGAAAAGGAGCTGTCGCGGGCCAAGGCGGTGATGAAGGCCGGCCTGTGGATGTCGGACGAAAACCCGATGAGCCGGGCGGGACGCAACGCCGCCCAGACCCTGATCTTCGGCGCCCCACGCTCCAGCCTGTCGATGACCGAACAGCTGGAAGCCCAGACGATTGAGAACGTGCGCGCGGTCGGCGGCCGGGTGCTGGCCTCTGGCCAGGCGGCCAGCGCCGTCCTGGGCCCGAAGTCGGCCGCACCGGCGGGCGAGGCGTTCGCGACAGCCCTGTTCGGGGGTTAGGCTTTCGGCTGGTCTTTGCTGACTTCAGTCGCTCTCGCGCGGAGGTTCAGCGGCAGATTATCCCAGCGGCGGCCGTCTGAATGTCCGGACAAGGGCACGAGGCTAACTTCTCTTCACGACCCGTTGCAGACATTGGTCAGCGTGAGAGAATGAGGCATGTGGCGGCTCAAGGGGCACCAATGACCAGATCAATGATGCGAAAACTGCTCCGAGCGCTCATCTCGTTTTTGCTGATTTCCGCAGTCTATTGGCTAATGTCTTACTTCGTCCTTCTGTATTTTATCGGATGGGCGATGGGCGAGGGTCCTGCGTTTAGGCCGTATTCAAGCGAGTTATCCTATCTGCTGCTTGTGGCTTTGGCAGGCGGTTATTTGGTTTGCCAGTTTTTTGGGCTGAAGGCTGCGGTCCGTAGGTAATGATTGCATTCCGCCGCTAGCCGCAGTTTGCAAATCCGGTTTTCAGGCTCGCCGGCAACGCCCGCTTTCGGCGGCGACTCTTAAGGCTGAAATCGACCCATTGCGGACATTTATAGTCGGTGCGACCGTTCGATCATGAAAGCGATCATGATTATGGCTGCCTCGTCCATCCTTGTCGCCTGTGCGACTACGCCATCGCAGGAAGCAGAATTTACAACTTTATCGTCTCAAGCTTGTGCTTTGCGGACGGCGGCACGCCATCACGCGGGTGAGGTGATCACTTTCAGAGGCCGCTATTCCTCCGACGGGCGCGAACGAGCTCGGATCGACGTCATCGATTGCCAACATCGCTATAGCGTCCACCGGTTCGCAGATGGGCTTGAGAAGGTGATGGATCCCAAAGCGCTTATTGGGTTCTACCCAAGGCGCTCTATTGAAGCTCTATTCACGGCGAGGATCGAACTCGTGCCGCCCAACACCCAATCTTATCAAGACGACGATGGAGTGCGGCTCGCACTCCTGACAGCCACCGAGATCGAGGCGACGCCCGAGTAGCCTTGCCAATGAAATGTGCATTGTCCGCTTCCCACCCTTAGTTGACGATGCCCGCGACCGCTTTTCCGGCCTGGAGGCCAACGTCCGCTTTCGGCTTCGAAGACCAGGGCTAAAATCGACCCGTTGCGGACATTCAAGCCATCGCCGAAAGTGCTCTCACATCAGGAGGTATGATCATGGAAGATCGTGACCGTGAACGCTGGGGCGGACCTTGGAGACGGGCAGGCTTTTACGCGGCTTTGGCAGCCATGCTCGCGGTAGCTGTCGTTGGGCTGGTCCGAGGCTTTAGCTGACAATATCCATCCGCTAGCCACCCATCAGTGACATGCAACCCGGACCGGTCTTCGGACTGATGGTGACGTCCGCTCTCAGCGCTTCAGGCTGGGACCGCAATCGACCTATAGGCAACATTGCGTGGGCATGGTTAGCTTTGCTGGTGACACCATCCATCCTAGCTTTTGCCCTCGTATTTTCTGGACAGGCCCTTACGACCGAGCGGCCGGTCAATGATGCGCCAGCTGTAGTCGTCGCCTATGCGGACAACGAAAAGGCCACTGCGGTTGGCGCTTCCTTTCGGTTGGACGACGGCCGGCTGAGAGCTTGGGCTTACACGGTCTTTCGGAATGGCTCGGCTTTCTCAGCCGGGGAAACGCCAGCCTATAGTGAAGAGTGGCTCGTTTTTGATTGCCGGGATGAATCGGTCAGAGTCCACCATGCTAAGTATTACAGACCAAATGCCGATCCATTTAGACCGGCGCCCATTCCATCTGGGTTCGAACCGGTCGAAGGGAATGTTCTTCGTCAGCATCAACTGGACGTTGCGTGCGGAACGGCCGCGAGACCTCAATACTCAGACTATTTTCGGTTTATGGAAGCTTACGGCCTGAACGATGGGCGCACTCCTCGGTCCCCACCAGGTCCGCTTGTGCGATAAGTCCGCTTCCCACCCCTAGCTGAAATCAACAGCGGCCGCTTTCCGGCCTGGTAGCCAACGTCCGTTTCAGGCGGGGAAGCCTTGGACCGAAATCGACCCATTGCAGAACTTCTGTCTTGGCAGTCTATGGACCCGCTTCGCGCCATCCGCGGCGCAGACCGGTCTTGAGAGTAAAGCAATGCCCCAGGCTAGGTGTCTGAGTTCCAAGGATGCGACGCTTGGTGGCGAGCGCGATGCGTGGCGACGCTGCCGCCTGGGGAATGTGAGCCGGGTAACCAGCGCGATTCTCGTTCTGCTAGTGTCTTCGGGATGCGAGGCCGAGACGTCAGTGCGGTCGGACTCAAGCACCTCGTTACTCACGGGCCGCGAAATCCATCAACTGCAGAACTTTACGGCCATGGAAGCCGCTGGGAACGTTCAAGTCGGGAATCGTCGGTACTCGATTCCGCGTGTGCCCTATATCGATTTGGCCGAGTTCGGCCATGGGACGCCCACTGCGTATAAGAGCGCGGCGGTTATGCTGAGAACCGTGAAAATGGCCGTCCAACAGCCGGGGGATTTGTACCCGCCGCGAAACCGAGTGCTTGCCACGGTCGACTTCAATCGTCCGCGTGGGCCGGCCGCGCTTCCGGCTCCAGCTCCAACTTCGGTCCCGGTTCCGGACGGATGGGTTCGGTCGGAACGTGGCCTGCCCGAACTTCCCGATGTCGATCTATGGTTGGATACGCAGCAATGCGTCGACGACCTGCCACCGCCGCCGTCGCCTGACAAATCCAGCTTACGGATCCAAGCGATGTGGACTGTCGATGACGTGCCTCTGCTGTTGATCTGTGACACCCCACTGGCGCCGAACCCCAGTGGCCAGTTGACCCTGAGATGTAACGGGGGGTCTGAACCAACGCACTTGGGAGTGGTCATTGGGTTTCAAGGTTTGGTGTCGTTGGAGCGCGGCTGCCGAGCAGCGCTCGAAGAGCTTGCGCCTTCCTTTGCATACCTGCCGTTGATCGTGGCGGACTGGCTCGAGAGGTAGGCTGACGCCCCTAGACGGAAGCCCCCAAGAAGTGTCCGCAAACCGCCCACAGCGGACATTAGGATTGGAAGCTGGAAAGGGAGGCCCTATTCGTTGTGTCTGTTTGCCAGGTCTGAACGCGTAAACAACCGGGGGACAAGACCAGCACATGATCGTCATCGCAGTCTCGACCATGGCAATCATTTGGGGCTCTAGCTGCGGATCAGTTGTCCCGGCCACTGAACCGTTGGCTGCTCCTCACAATGAGAGCGTCCAAGAGATGATGACGCGTGTCTCTTCCATGCCCTGCGTCATCCGTGAGGACGAAGTCGATTGGACCCTTTTCAAGGACGACTCCACGTTGAGCTACTGGGCGTTCGTTCGAAATGAACATCCCGCCTATCCCTCAGCAGTCGTGACTACGTTCGTTCGCGGGCGCGGAGCCTATTTGGACACGATCGTGCGCGTTCAATGTGAAGCTAAGCGCAGCGTGTGTGATCAGCTGCAGTCTGACGTAGGTGAGATGAGTGCTTCCGTCCTTCATCCGTAACAGGCCAGGGAATGTCACTTTCCCACCCGTAACAGCCCTTCGCGATGTCCGCTTTGTGCGCAGGTGAACGGCTGGGCGGGTTAAAACGGAACATCCGACCGCCGGGATCGGTTATGCTGGCGCTTGAACCCGTCCAGCCCGGAGACCTTCCATGACCGTCCGCGTCGCCCTGATCGTCGGCAGCCTGCGCAAAGACTCCTATTCGCGCGCCATCGGCATGGCGTTGAAGGCGCTGGCCGAGCCGGGGCTGGAGATCGAGTTGGTCGAGATCGGCGACCTGCCGCTCTATGACCCCGATCTGGAGACCGAGAACCCGCCGCCCGCCTGGGAGCGGTTCCGCGAGGAGGTGGCGACGACCGAGGCGGTGCTGTTCGTCACGCCCGAATACAATCGCTCCATTCCCGGCGCGCTGAAGAACGCGCTGGACGTCGGCTCTCGCCCCTATGGCCACAGCATCTGGCAGGGCAAGCCCGCCGCCATCGTCAGCGTCTCGCCCGGCGCCGTCGCGGCCTTCGGCGCCAACCACCACCTGCGCCAGCCGCTTGTGTTCCTGAACATGCCGACGATGCAGCAGCCCGAGGCCTATATCGGCAATGTCGTGGACCTGCTGGACGAGAACGGCAAGCTGAAGAAGGACGACACCAAGACCTTCCTGAAAAGCTTCACCGACGCCTTCGCCGCCTGGATCGACAAGACGAAGGCCTAGACCTGCAAAGCTGATATGAATTTCGCGGGGTCGCTTACCCGAAGATCGACAACGACGGGATTGTCCATGTCGGTGAGACGCAGTCGGACGTTCATACCTGTCCAATCCCTACGCGCCTCGGCTCTGACGACGGCGAGAGGTTTGCGGAACTCAAGCCCGAACGTCCCGTAGGGCATAAACAGGGTGATCGGGAAAATAGGCGAAAGCCAAAGCTCTCCGCCATCGATGACCACCATCAGGCAGTTGCTCGCGCCTCCCCACTTCCCCTTTTGTTTGCCAGAGGCGCGGGTGTCAGCGTAACGCGCCGAAGCGGGAGGCTTGGGCATGAGGGGTTCGCCCCGACCTCGTCGGCTATTCACGGCAAACCAGATCAAGGCTGGCCATGTGATAACAACGCCTATTACCCAGACGGTTAGAAAAACGATCTCTGGTTTCATGTGGCTAAGCTAGGGCTGGGTCAGACGAGAGTCATCTGTTCCATCGGATAGTTGAAATTGAAAACGGCGGCTCCGTGAGGAGCCGCCGTCGCCAGATCAGCTGTGAGGCTGAAATCAGCCGATGGTTTGCAGCTGGCCAGCCGATTCCTTGCCCGAACGCTTGTCGCGTTCCAGCTCGTAGGAAACCTTCTGGTTTTCATCCAGGCCGCGCAGGCCAGCGCCTTCGACGGCCGAGATGTGGACGAAGACGTCCTTGCCGCCGTCGTCGGGTTGGATGAAGCCGTAACCCTTGGTCGGGTTGAACCATTTGACAGTGCCGGTAGCCATTTTGAGACCTCCGTTAGAAATTGACCGAGGGAACGTCCCTGCGGCCTGTCGGGTCTGAATGGGAGCGGCCTTGACTCGTGCGTTCGCAGAGAGAGTGGGCGTTACGCAGAGAGATCGACGAGCTCTATGTGCGCAGATATTCATGACAGATGCAAGCGCGGGCCGGTCGGGCCGAAAATCCAATAATGGGAACGGTTTAGCTTGGCGCGCGTTGTTGGAAGGCACGAAAGGCTTCCAACATGAACCGCACCCACGTCGTGGAGCGCGCCTACCAGCTCGCTCGGACCAACGATTGTCTGAACACCGGCGATGTCGTCAAAGCGTTGTCGGGCGAGGGCTATTCGGGCGCCGAAATCTCGCACTTCCAGGGCAGCTCGATCCGGGCCGACCTGAACCGCATCTGCAAGATGCCCAAGCCCGACCTCGAACCGACCTCCAACGCCGCCTGACGGCTCAATGCGCGCCGGCGCCGTCCGGCAGATGCATCTTCTCGAACCGCCCCACCCGCGTGACCAGGGTGCGGGCGGCGTCGTTCATGCCCAAAACCTGCACCTCCGCGCCCTGACGGCGGTAGCGGAAGACGACCTTGTCCACGGCGGCGACGCCGGTCAGATCCCACAGATGGGCGTCGCTGAGATCGATCTCGACGCGCGTGGGTTGGCCGTGATGCTCGAAGCTGGCGGCGAACAGATCGGCCGAGGCGAAGAACAGCTGGCCTGAGACGCGGTAGCGCAGCACGCCCGGTCCCGGCGTCGGGACCTCGGTCACGGCGATGGTCTTGCCGACCTTGCGCATGAAGAAGATCGCCGACAGCAGCACCCCCAAGATGACGCCCTTGGAGAGGTCGTGGGTGGCGACGACCGTCACGGTCGTGGCGATCATGACGATGGACGACTGAAGCGGGGTGGAGCGCAGCTTCATCACCGAGGACCAGTCGAAGGTGCCGATGGAGACCATGATCATGACGGCGACCAGGGCGGCCATCGGGATCTGAGCGACCCATGTCTGAAGCGCCAGCATCAAAAACAGCAGGAACAGGCCGGCCCACAGGGTGGACAGACGCCCGCGCGCGCCCGAGGTGACGTTGATCATCGACTGGCCGATCATTGCGCAACCGGCCATGCCGCCGAACAGGGGCGACAGGATGTTGGCGATCCCCTGGCCGCGCGTCTCGCGGTCCTTGTCCGACGCCGTGTCGGTGATGTCGTCGATCAGGTTCGCGGTCAGCAGGCTTTCCAGCAGACCGACGAAGGCCAGGGTCGCCGAGATCGGGGCGATGATGACCAGCATCTCCCACGTCAGGGGGACGGCGGGCAGATGGAACATCGGCAGGCTGGTCGGCATCTGGCCCATGTCGCCGACGGTGCGCACGTCCAGCTTCAGCACGATCACCAGGGCGCTGATGGCCACGATGGCGACCAAGGGCGAGGGCACGGCCTTGGTGAGGCGCGGAAAGCCGTAGATGACGACCAGGGCCGCCGCGACAAGGGCGTAGGTGATCCAGCCCCGGCCGATCAGCTCGGGCATCTGGGCCAGGAAGATCAGGATCGCCAGCGAGTTGACGAAGCCGGTCATGACGCTGCGGCTGACGAACTTGATGTAGCGGCCCAGCTTCAGCAGGCCGATGACGATCTGGAACACGCCGCACAGGATCGAGGCGGCGAACAGATATTCCAGCCCATGGTCGCGCACGAGCGTGACCATCAGCAGGGCCATGGCGCCGGTCGCGGCCGAGATCATGGCCGGCCGGCCGCCCGCGAAGGCGATGGTTACGGCGATGACCACGCTGGCGTAGAGGCCGACGGCGGGATCGACGCCGGCGATGATGGAAAAGGCGATGGCTTCTGGGATTAGGGCCAGGGCCACGACGGTCCCAGCCAGAAGATCGCGGCGAGGATTGGCGAGCCATTGCTGGCGCGCGGAGGCGATGATGGACATGTCAGGATTTCATCTGGATGAGCCTGACCGATGTTTCGGTTTCCGGCGGCTCGGTTTCCCAGCGGATCGGCGGCGGGGATAGCCACCCGTCGCCTGCGAACAGGGCCGGGTCCAAGGTGATGGCGTCCTGATGCGATGTTGCGCCGCGAAAAGCAAGCGTGACGGCTAGACCAGTCCATCCATGGCCGGCGCTTCGGCGGCGCTGCCGGGGAAGACGCGGGCGTCCAGGGCGGCGCGGTCCAGGCCCATGTGATCGCGCAACACGCCCTTGAACACCGAACGGATGTCCAGGGTCGGCGCCAGGTCGCGGTTCTCGAATAGGCGGTTGTCGGCCAGGGTCGGCCAGTCGCCGATGGGGCCGCCGCGCTTGACCGCCCCGCCCGCCAGCAGAAGCGACGAGCCGGTGCCGTGGTCGGTGCCCTGGGTGCCGTTGGCGCGGGCGGTGCGGCCAAACTCTGTGGCGACGATTACGGCGGTGCGCGACCAGGCGTCGTTCAGGCCGTCCTTCAGGCCAATGATGAGCTGATCCAGGCCCGTCAACCGCGTCTGGAGCTGGGCGCGCTGGCCCGCGTGGGTGTCCCAGCCGTCCAACGAGACGGCGACGATGTCGGCGCCCTCCGGTCCGGTCATCAGTTTGGCGACGGCCTGGCCCAGGCCCTGGACGTCGTTGCGACGCAGGCTTTTGTCGCCGCCCTCCATGCTGACCAGCTGCTCGGTCGCCAGACCGCGCGCCAGGTTCTGGCCCAGCATCGGATCCTCGACATAGAGATCCTGAAGCAATGAGGCGATGCGGTCGCCGTCGCGCACCAGACCACCGGGCGCCCAGCTGGACACCGGGGCGTCGCCGCGCAGGATCAGGGGCGTCTGGGCGCCGATCGATAGGCCTTTCAGCGACGTTCCGCCGGCCGCGACGATGGCGCGGTTCAGCCAGCCGTCGGATTGCTGGCGCAGACCTTCGCCGCCGTTCTCCAGCACGTCCTGGGCGTCGAAGTGCGAGCGGATGCGCACGGGCAGGGCGACGGCGGGGGCGAACCGCATCTGACCCTGACCATAAAGGGCGTGCAGGCCCGCAAGCGCCGGGTGCAGGCCGAAGCCTTCGTTCAGGGCCAGGGCGCCGTTCGCCTCGCCGGGTGCGGCGATGGCCAGACCGCCACGCAACGGGACATAGTTGGCGTCGCCGTAGGGCACGGTGACGGACAGCCCGTCCATCGCGCCGCGCGCGATGACGACAACCAGCTTGTTGGCCAAGCCGCTGGTCTGGGCGGCGACGCGGCCGGCGAAGGCCAGGCCGACCCCGGCGGAGGCGGCGGCCAGCAGATGGCGGCGGTTGATATTGAGGGCGGTCATCGGCGTTGGAACTCCGGCGACATGAACAGAAGGGTGAGGGCCTCGGGCCGGCTTTCGGCGCGGGCGACGGCCATGCGGGTGCGTTCGCCGAGGCGCGGACCGAGGGCGGAGGCGGCGACCGCATTGGGATCGCCCGCCTGGGCCAGATCGGCGGCGGTGCGCGACCAATTCAGCCGTTTGACCAGGGCGTCGGAGCCGGCCCAGTCGGCGGCCGTGTCCGGCCAACCCTCGGGCGACGGGGGCGCGAACGGCGGCTGGCCCATGTCGAGCAGGGCCTGGCGCAACGGCTGGACCCGCTGAGGCCGGGTTCCCAGCGCGCGATGGGTCGATACGATGAAGTCGTAGGGCGTCTTGATCTTGGCCGGTTGCGGCGTCCAGGTCTCGGGCGCGGCGATCAGGGCGCGGGCGACCTGGGCCAGATCGCCGCCGGACCCCGTCCAGGCCGCTTCCAGTCGGGCGACCAGGGCGGGCGACGGATCGTCGGCGACGAAATGGGCGGCGAGACGGCGCGACAGGCGTTTGGCCGTCGCCGGATGCCGGGCCAGGTCACGCAGGATGGCCTGACATTGGGCCAGGCCCGCCGCCGGATAGGTCTTGCCCATCACCGTGCGGGTTCCGGGTTCGTGCACATTGGCGCGGAAGACGAAGCCGTCGGGGCCGGGCTCGGTCGGGGCGGCCATATTGCGTGCGCGACGCGGACGGTTGGCCTGACGCTGGTCGCGGGCGGCGGGAACGGACCAGCCGGTCAGGGCGCGGGCCAGTTCGGTCACATCGCCCTGCGTATAGCCGCCGTCGGCGCCGACGGTGTGCAACTCCATCATCTCGCGGGCCAGGTTCTCGTTCAGCCCGGCGTTGCGGCGCGCGCCGGCCATGCTGTCGGGACCGACCGAGCGGGCCTGATCCAGATAGAGCAGCATGGCGGGATGCTGATCGGCGGCCAGGACCAGATCCTCGAACCGGCCGAAGACGTGGGGGCGGATGGCCTCGCGCTCGTACTGGCCGACGAAGGCGCCGCTGGCGAACTTGGCGGCCGAGACGGTCAGGGCGTTCGACCAGAACAGGGCCCAGCGCTCGGCGAAGCCGTCGTCGGTGGTCGCGCCGAGCTGGGCGCGGGCCAGGAACTCCTGCGCCGTGTCTTGGGTGATGTCGCGGCGGGCGGCCTGGCGGGCTTCGCGCCGGGCGACGGCCTGCGGATCGGCGGCGTCCGGCATACCGGAAGCGGGGGCAGGGGAGGGGGCGGCCTCGGCCGTCGCCGGAGCGGCGGCGCGTCGGTCGCGGCGCGCGAGGCCGGCGTCGCTCTGATAGTCGATATATTGGGCGACGCGTTCGGTGGTGTCGGCGAACTGGCCCGACGGCTGGGGCGCGCCCTGGCGACGAATCTGGGCTGTGGCCCAGCCGCGCGGATCGGCGGCGACGCGGTCGATCTCGCCCGGCCGGGCGCCCAGACCCAGGCGCGTCAGGGCGACGGCGGCGTCGGTCGGTGATGAAGCCATGGCCTTCTCCTCGTCCGTCCCCCGCACATTGTAACGCCTTCGGGCGAAAACTCCGTCGCGGGGTCGGATTTGAGGGTAGGCGGCCAATCAGGCGGGTTGGGCCAAACCGGCCTCCGCGTCCGCGATCAGGTCGCGGTCATCAACCTGCCACGGGTGGAAGTCGGGTTTGTAGAAGGCCAGGTAGTCGCCGATCATCCGGCGATACAGACCCGGCTTCAGCCACAGCCAGCGGAACAGGCCCAGACGCGCGCGCCAGCCGACGATGCCGTCCTGCTTCAGCAGCATGAAGGTCGTCTCGCGCACCGTGCGGGTGAACAGCAGGGTCGTCAGGAACATGGCCCAGCGCCGGATGCGCCAGCGCTTCAGCGGACTGAGGTCCCGGGTCGCGTGCAGGAAGACGTCATAGGCCACGCCCTTGTGCTCGATCTCCTCGATGGAGTGCCAGCGCCACAGGCGGGCCAGGTCGTGGGGCGAGCCCTTCAGCAGCTCCGGATCGGCCAGCAGCCGATGGGCGAAGGCGGCGGTGAAATGCTCCAGCGCCATGGTCGCCGCCAGCTGGGCCAGGGCCGGACGGGCGCGGGCGATGTCGAGCCGCGCTGTGACATAGGCCTCGATCTCGGCGGTGTCGTAGCCGGCGCGTTCGGTGATGGCGTTGAAGGCCATGTGTTCGCGGGTGTGGGCGCCCTCCTGGACCGTGAAGGCGCGGATGTCGGCGGCCAGGGCCGGGGGCGCGTCCTTGGCGAACCGCTTGACCGACTGGATGAAGAACCGCTCGCCGTCGGGGAAGGTGAGGCTGAGGGCGTTCATCACGGCGGTGCCGAACGGGTCGCCGTTCAGCCACCAGCGTGGCGTCGGAGCCTCGCGGTCGATATGCAGGTCGCGCGGCTTGATCTGGAGGTCGGCGGGGGTGGCGGATTTCGCCATGGTTCTGCTCCTCGATTTCGAGCAGAGGATGGAGTTAACTGACATCAATGTCAACTAATGGTCCGGTAAAGCGACGACGCGGGGCGGTGGCGCGCGAAGAGGCGCTGGAGGCGGCGCGCGACCTGCTGCTGTCGGGCGGGCCGGCGGCGGTGACGCTGAAGGCGGTGGGCGAGCGGATGGGCGTAGGTCACGCCAATCTGATCCATCATTTCGGCTCGGCGGCCGGGCTTCAGGGCGCGCTGATGGATGCGATGGTGCGCGATCTGGCGCAGCGGATCGAGGCCGGCCTGGGAGAAGGGCGCGACGGCGTCGAGCCGGGGCGGCTGATGAGCGTCGTGTTCGACGCCTTCGGACCGGGCGGCGCCTCTCAGATGGCGGCCTGGCTGGCGCTGGCGCGCGAGCAGGGCCGCGCCGAGAGCTTCGCCGAGGTGGTGCGCGATCTGGCCGAACGGCTGGCGGCCATGGCGCCCGATGATCCCAAGGCGGCCGAGCGGGCCAAGGCCCTGGTGGTTACGGCGGCCTATATGGCCTTCGCCGAGGGGCTGATCGGGGACATCCTGACGCCGATGCTGGGCGCGCCCGAGGGGCTGGGCCGCGACCTGGCGCTGAAGCTGACCGCGACACTTTTGGCCGAACCGTAAGGTTCAGAGCCGAATCTTGGTGCTATAGTTCCCATCGATGGCGCTTCTGGATTGGATGAGCGATGTGGCCGGGCCCGTGATCCGGGGGGACGGCGTGCTGCTGCGCCCGCCGCGTGCCGCCGATTACGCCGCCTGGTCCACGCTGCGCGACGGTTCGCGCGACTATCTGCAACCGTGGGAGCCGGCCTGGCCCGAGGACGACCTGACCAAGGCGGCCTTCCGGCGCCGGCTGTCGATCTATGCGCGCGAGATGGAGCTGGGCAACGCCTGGCCCTTCTTCGTCTTCGTGCAGGACGGCAAGACCCTGGCGGGGGCGGTGACCCTGTCGAACGTGCGGCGCGGCGTCGCCGAGACGGGGACGCTTGGCTATTGGATCGGTCAGCCGTTTTCCGGTCAGGGCGTGGCGACGGCGGGCGTTCGGGCCGTGGTCGGATACGCGTTCGACAAGCTGAAGCTGCACCGGCTGGAGGCGGCCTGTCTGCCCACCAACCACGGCTCGCGACGGGTGCTGGAGAAATCCGGCTTTCGCAACGAAGGTCGGGCTCGCGCTTATTTGAAAATTAACGGCGAGTGGGCAGACCATTTGTTGTTCGGCCTGGTCGAGGACGAGCGTTGACGGCCGGGGGCCGTCTGGAAGGGCGAGACGCGTGACACCACGATCCCGATCGCTGGCCTGGGACGCCACGACCGCCATCGAGGCGCTGGCCGCCGCCGAGACGGCCCTGTGGGTCTGGACGCCTGCGGCGGACGAACTGCGCTTCACCGGGGCTACGCGATCGCTGGGCCTGGGACCGCTGGCGCCGGAATGCACGGCCGCCGGATTCGTGGCCCTGGCCATGCCGCAGGATCGCAGTTTAGCCGAGCGGATGCTCAAACCCCAGGACGAGGGGGCCGAGATCGCCGTGCGTCTGCGCATGCGCGGGTCCGAGACCTGTCTATGGCGCGGCGTCTGGCTGGAGGACGGCCTGCGCGCCGCCGGCGTCGTGGCGCTGGAGACCAAGTTCGCCGGATCGGACCGCGACACCCTGACAGGCCTTCTGGATCGTCGCGCCTTCCTGGCCCGCGTCAGCGAGGTGCTGACCCAGCCCGGCGAATATGAGATCGTGGTCGGCGACGTGGACCGGCTGCGGCGCCTGAACGAGGCGCTGGGTCATGAGCGGACCGACCTTGTGCTGTCGGCCCTGGGTTCGCGCCTCGCCGCCGCCTTCAACAAGGACGCCTCGGCCGCGCGGATCGGCGAGGACGAGTTCGCTATCATCGTCCCCAAGACCGCCTCCCACACCAGCTATCGCGTTCGCGACGCGCTGGAACAGCCGTTGCGGGTCGCGGGCTTCGACATCTATCCGACCGTCTCAATCGGGGCGGTGATGGTGGAGGGCGGGCCGGATGCGCCCGACGCCGCCGAACTGTTGCGCCGGGTCGAGCTGGCGGTGGAATCGGCCAAGGGCGCCGGGCGCGGCGGGTCGGCCGCCTATGGCCGGGCGCTGGAAAGCGACAGCTTGAGCCGTCTGGCGCTGGAGGCGGATCTGAGGAACGCCTTCGTGCGCGGCGAGATCGTGCCCTTCTTCCAGCCCATCGTGAACCTGAACACCGGGGCCGTCGCCGGCTTCGAGGCCCTTGCGCGCTGGCGTCACCCGCGCCGGGGTTTGGTGCCGCCAGACGAGTTCCTGGGCCTGACCGCCGACCTGGGCATGATGAACGACCTGGGCCTGCTGATGATGACCCAGTCGGCGAGACAGCTGGCCGAATGGATCGAACGCCATCCGCTGGCCGGCAAGCTGTTCTGCAGCGTCAACCTTTCGGTCGGCGAGATCGAGCGCCCTCATCTGTGCGAGGACGTGGCGCGCATCATCAAGGAGACAGGCCTGCCCAAGGGCGCGCTGAAGCTGGAAGTCACCGAGGGCGACATCATGCGCGACACCGCGCGCGCCGCCGAGGTGTTGCAATCGCTGAAGGACGTCGGCGCCTCGCTGGCGCTGGACGACTTCGGCACCGGCTTCTCGTCGCTTTCCTATCTGGCGCGCCTGCCGTTCGATACGCTGAAGATCGACCGCTATTTCGTGCTGACGATGAACAAGGACGAAGGCTCGGCCAAGATCGTCAAGTCGGTGGTCAACCTGGGCCGCGACCTGTCGCTGGAAGTCGTCGCCGAGGGCGTGGAGAACGCCGAACTGGCCCGCCTGCTGCTGGACGCCCAATGCCACTACGGCCAGGGCTTCGGCTATGCCCCCGCCCTGCCCGCGCAGGAGGCCGAGGTCTATCTGGCCGAAAGCCTGGCGGACGGCACCGCGCCGCTGAAGCAGCGCTCGGCGTAAGGCTCAGATCGCGTTTAGCGGCAGGCGCAGGTAGCGCTGGCCGTTGGCGTCGGGGGGCGGCAGGTCGCCGGCGCGGATGTTGACCTGAAGCGAGGGCAGGATCAGCTGCGGCGCGCCCAGGGTCGCGTCGCGCGCCTCTCGCATGGCGACGAAGGCGTCTTCCGACACGCCGCCGATGTGGATGTTGTGCGCGCGTTGCCGAGCCACGGTCGTCTCGAACTGGTAGTCGGTGCGGCCTTGGGGCAGATAGTCGTGGCCGACGAAGACGCGGGTTTCGTCCGGCAGGGTCAGCAGGCGCTGGATCGAGCGATACAGGGTCCGGGCGTCGCCGCCGGGGAAGTCCGTTCGGGCCGTGCCGTAGTCGGGCATGAACAGGGTGTCGCCGGTGAAGACCGCATCGCCGATCCGGTAGCTGACGCAGGCGGGGGTGTGGCCGGGCGTGTGGATGACCTCGACCGTCAGATCGCCAAGGGCGAAGGCGTCGCCGTCCGCATAGAGATGATCGAAAACCGCGCCGTCCGGTCGCACGTTGTCGGCGCCGAACAGGGGGCCGAAGGCCGACTGAACCTGGGTGATCCGCCCGCCGATGCCGATCGACACGCCCGTCATCGCACGCAGGTGCGCCGCCGCCGTCAGGTGGTCGGCGTGGGCGTGGGTTTCGAGAACCAGAGCCAAGGTCAGGCCCGATGACCGCAGCGCCGCCATGACGGCGTCGATCGACCGCGTCGAGGTGCGGGCCGAGGGCGCGTCGAAGTCCAGGACGGGGTCGATGATCGCCGCCTGACCCGTCGCGGGGTCACTGACCAGATAGGTGACGGTGTGGGTCGCGGGATCGAAAAAGCCGCGAACATCGGGGGATTGGGTCATGCGTGAATGCTCCTTCGCCACCCAATATATTAGGTATTGCTTATTTAGCAACCTCGCATATATTGCACGCCATGATCGACCTTCAGACCATCGGACTTGAGCGATTCCAGGCCAGCGCGGGCGAGGCGGCGGCCTTGCTGCGCGCCCTGTCCAACGAGAAGCGGCTGATGATCCTGTGTCAGTTGGGCGACGGCGAGATGGCCGTCAGCCAGCTGCTGCCTCAAGTCGGCCTGTCGCAATCGGCCCTGTCCCAGCACCTGGCCAAGCTGCGCGACGAGGCGTTGGTGAGCACGCGTCGGGACGGCACGACCATCTTCTACCGCATCGCCGATCCGGCCGTCCTGAAGGTCATCGCCGTGCTGGCCGAAATCTATTGTCCCCCTGTTTCCTCCGAAAAGGCATGATCCTCATGAGCGTCCTGACCCCCCTGTCCCCCGCCGAGGTTTCGCATCGGCTGAAGCAGAACGCGGCCGTGCTGATCGACATTCGCGAGCCCGACGAGTTCGTCAGAGAGCATGTCGTCGGCGCCGTCCATGCGCCGCTGTCGGCCTTAGACGCCTTCACGCCGGCGGGCATCGACGGGCGCGACGTCATCTTCACCTGCCGAACCGGCAATCGGACGGGCGTCAACTGCGACCGCCTGGCGGCCAAGACGACGGGGCAAGCCTTTGTCCTGGAAGGCGGGCTGGACGCGTGGAAGGCGAAGGGCCTGGCCACCCACGCCGACCGCTCAAAGCCGATCGAACTGATGCGTCAGGTGCAGATGGTCGCGGGCGGCCTGATCCTGATCGGCGCAGCGCTGGGCCTGCTGGTGCATCCGGCCTTCTGGGGTCTGTCCGCCTTCGTCGGCGCGGGTCTGTTCGTCGCGGGTGCGACGGGCTTTTGCGGCATGGCGCGGCTGCTGGCCGTCATGCCCTGGAACAGAACCGCGACCCGGCCCGTGACAAGAGCAGCGTGATCCGATGACGACCGAGCTGACACCGCTGGTCCTGACCGCCTTCAGCGGCGGCGTCGTCGCCCTGCTGCTGACCCTGTTCGGCGGCGGCGGATCGGTTCTGGCCGTGCCGCTGCTGCTGTATGTCGTCGGCGTCGCCGATCCCCACGTCGCCATCGGCGTGTCGGCGGCGGGCGTGGCGCTGAACGCCCTGACGGCTCTGGCCGGTCACGCCAGCGCAGGGCGGGTGCGCTGGCCCTGCGCCACCCTGTTCGCCTTCACCGGCGCGGCCGGGGCCTGGTTCGGATCGTCCCTGGCCAAGATGATCGACGGCCATCAGCTGCTGCTGATCTTCGCCGTCGCCATGGCGGCCGTGGGCGTGTCGATGCTGCGTCCCAAGGCGGCGGTCGCGCGGGCCGAGCCCCGGCTGAACTGGTCCATGTCGCCGCGCGTCGGCATGGCGGGCGCCGGCGTCGGCTCGGCCACCGGCTTCTTCGGCATCGGCGGCGGCTTTCTGATCGTGCCCGGTCTGATGGCGTCGACGGGCATGAGCCTGGCGACCGCCCAGGCGACGTCTTTGCTCAGCGTGGCCGCGTTCGGGGCGACCACGGCGGGCAACTATGCGCTGTCCGGATGGGTCGATCCGGGCCTGGTCGCCGCCATGGCGGTCGGCGGGGTCGCCGGGACGGCGGCGGGTCTGCCGCTGGCGCGACGGCTGGGGTCGAACGCCCGGCTTGGGCACATCCTGTTTGCGGGGCTGATCCTGATGGTCGCCGCCTATGTCGCGGTGCGGGCGATCCTGGCGCTCTGAGACCTCTGTTCAGCGGGCCGTCTTTCGACGACAGTTGCGCCCATGACCGACGCCAGACTGGAGATCGCCGCCGGCTTTGCGACCTTGCAGGGGCCCAAGGCGGATAATCAGGATTTTGGCGGCGTCCATATCGGCACGGCGGCCGAGCAGCGCGAGCATGGGGTGGTGGCGGTGATCGCCGACGGGGTGTCGGGATCGAAGGCCGGGCGGATGGCGGCGGAGCTGACGACGCGCAGCTTCATCGACGGCTATCTGGATCAGAATCCGCTGAACGGCATTGCCGCCAACGGCATCAAGGCGCTGCGAGGCTTCAATCGTTGGCTCCATTCACGCGGGCGGATCGATCCGGCCATGGAGGGAGCGGCGACCACCTTCACGGCCCTGATCCTGCGCGGGCGCGAGGCGACGGCGCTTCATGTGGGGGACAGCCGGGCCTGGCATTTCCGCGACGGGGTGCTGACGCGGCTGACGGAAGATCACACGCGGGCCCAGCAAGGGTTGAGCCATGTGCTGTACCGCGCCGTCGGCATCGAGGCGGATGTGAAGCTGGACGTCCGTCAAGTGCGGCTGGAGCCGCACGACCGGCTGCTGCTGACCACCGACGGGGTGCATGGGGTTCTGGCCGATGCGGTGATCGCGGGCCTGTTGGGACGGCGCAGTTCGCCCGATGCGGACGCCAAGGCGATCTTGGCCGAGGTGGAGGCGGCGGGCGCCCGCGACAACGCCACCGCCATCGTCATCGACGTGGTCCGCACCGGTGCGCCCGACTGGGAGGCGATCACGGCCGAGGCGGAAGGCTTGGCCATCCTGCCGCCGCCCGCCGTGGGCGATAATGTCGATGGGTTCGCGCTTCAGCGGATCGTGGCGGACGGGCGCTATACGACCCTGTTCCTGGCGAGGGACACTTTGGGCGACGCAGGCGCGGTGGTGCTGAAGTTCCCCAAGCCCGCCGTGGTGTCCGAGCGCGGGGCGCGCACCGCCTTCCTGCGCGAGGCCTTTATCGGGCGGCGCATCGACAGCCCCTTCGTCGGCAAGGTGCTGAGCCTGGATGCGGGCCGTCAGAGCCGCCTCTATATCGCCCAGCCCTTCCATGCCGGACAGACCCTGCATGCGCGGTTGGCGCAGGAAGGGCCGTTCGAGATCGCCGACGGGATCGGCGTCGCGCTGCGCCTGTCGCGCGCCGTGTCGGCCCTGCACCGGGCGGGAGTGACGCACCGCGACATCAAGCCGGACAATGTGATCCTGGAGACACAGGGCGGGCTGAAACTGGTCGACCTGGGCGTCGCGCGATTGCGGCTGGCCGAGGAGTTCGCCGAGGCCGAGGCGCCGGGCACCGCCGGCTACAAGGCGCCGGAAATGTATGCGGGCGAGAGCGGCGACGCCGCCACGGATCAGTTCGCCCTGGGGGTGACGCTGTACCGGCTGTTCACCCGCACCTATCCGTGGGGCGAGGTGGATCCGGCCGATGCGCCGCGCTTCGACCGGGCGCCCGCGCCGCCGACGCGACACCGGCCGGATATGCCCGCCTGGCTGGAGGCGGCCATCATGCGCGCCGTCGCCGTCGATCCGAACGAGCGGTTCGAGGATGTGGAGGAACTGATCCATGTGCTGGAAACCGGCAGCGCCGTCGCCGCCCCGCCGCCGCGTCAACTGTCCCTGATCGAGCGCGATCCGGTGCGGTTCTGGCAGGCGGTCAGCCTGGTCCTGCTGATCGCTTTTCTGGTGTCGATGGCGACGCGCTAGGGCGGCCTACGTTCAACCTAAGCCTTTGGATGTGCGACATTTGGCGATGGGAACTCGAGGGAACCTGTGGCCGCCTTCGGCTTTTGTGACGGCGAGCGGGGATGTCGCGCCCGCACTTTCGGCACGAAAGCCTCCCCCAAATGATCAAGACCCTCGCTTCCAGCGCCCTGGCCCTGGCCATGGTTTCCACCCCCGCCCTGGCCCAGTCCGTCGCCCCCGACTGGTCCGGCCCCTACATCGGCATCTTCGGCGGCTACAACCAGTCGAACGACGACGGTGACGAGATCCTGCGCTTCGACCGCAATCTGGACGGCAACTACGGCGACCAGGTCACCACTGCGCCTGTCGCCCCCGCCACCGTCGGAACCAACGCCTTCAGCCCCGGCTTCTGCGGCGGCATGGCCACAAGCACCGTTCCCACCACGGGCTGCCGTGACGACAACGACGGTGTCGAAGCGGGCGTTCGCGCCGGTTACGACATGCAGTTCGGCAACTTCGTCGTCGGCGCCCTGGCCGAATACAGCGTTAATAATGTCCAGGATTCAGTGACCGGCTTCTCGACGACCCCGGCCTTCTACACCTTCACGCGCGAGCTGCAGAGCACGGCGGCCGCGCGCCTGAAGCTGGGCTATGCGGTCGGCCCGGCGCTGATCTACGGCACCGGCGGTTACGCCTATGGCAAGTTCGAAAACCGTTTCCGCACGTCCAACCTGGCCAACAGCTTCACCGAAACCAGCGAAGGCGATGACGGCGACGGCTGGCAGGCCGGCGGCGGCGTGGAATACGCCCTGGGCCGCGGCCTGACGGTCAGCGGCGAATACCTCTACACCTCGCTGGACGTCGACAGCCCGGTGATCCGCGTCGGCAATACCGGCACGACCCCGGCGACCAACCCGTTCATCCTGGCGCCGAACACCACGGGCACGGACATGGTGCGCGGCAACGGTCGCTTCGGAACCCACATGTTCCGCATCGGCATGAACTACCGCTTCTAAGCCTCAAGGCGGGGCGGTCTGGCCTCAGGCCCGGCCGCCCCGGCTCGACAGCATGGCCGCGTTCACGCCCAACTGGGCGAGGGCGCGCGTCCATTTCGACGTGTGTTCGCCGTCGAAGATCAGATCCAGATCGGCGTCGGCGGTCAGCCAGACGTTGTCGGCCAGCTCTTCCTCCAACTGCCCCTCGCCCCAGCCGGCGTAGCCCAGCAGAAGGGCCGAGCGGCGCGGACCGGCGATCTCGTCGGTCATGGCGGCCAGCGCTTCGCGCGTCCCGGTCATCGCCAGACCGTCGCCGAAGGCCAGGGTGTCGTCGCCGACCGTCCAGTCGTCGGTATGCAGCACGAAGCCGCGCTCGCGCTCGACCGGTCCGCCCATCAGGACCGCGCGACCGATGGATTGATCGGGCGCCGGCGCGTCCAGCTTGTCCAGAACCGTCTTCAGATCCACGCCCGGCGCCGGACGATCCAGCCGCAGGCCCATGGCGTGATCAGGCCCGTGGGCGCAGATCAGGATGACGGCGTGTTCGAACCGGGCGTCGTCGATCCCGGGCATGGCGACCAGCAGTCGGCCGGTCAGGGTGGAGGCTTGGCTCATGATCCTGGCATCATCCGTCCGGAAAGCGGCGCAAGCAAGCCGAACCGGCGCTTGCGGTGTCGCCCGTGGTGTCTATGTGTCGCACACGGCCGTTCAAACGCGCCGGCCTTAAACCTCAGCGAGACAGACATGACCATTCAGATCGGCGATCGCATCCCGAACGCAACCCTCGCCCAAGCGACCGCCGAGGGCCCCAAGCCCGTCAGCACCGACGACATCTTCGCCGGCAAGACCGTGGCCCTGTTCGCCGTGCCCGGCGCCTTCACCCCCACCTGCTCGGCGCGCCACTTGCCGGGCTTCAAGGATCACCTGGCCGACATCCAGGGCAAGGGCGTCGATACGGTCGCCTGCATCTCGGTCAACGACGCCTTCGTCATGAAGGCCTGGGCTGAAAGCCAGGGCATCACCGACGACAGCATCGTCATGCTGGCCGACGGCAACGGCGAACTGACCCGCGCCCTGGGTCTGGTGCTGGACGGTTCGGGCTTCGGTCTGGGAGAGCGTTCGCAGCGCTATTCGATGCTGGTCAGGGACGGCGTGGTCGAGCAGCTGAACATCGAGCAGGGCGGCGAGTTCAAAGTGTCGTCCGCCGAGCATCTGCTGGCGCAGCTCTGATGCTTGTCGATCCAGGCTATCGCTTCGCTGCTTGAGCCCGGATCGACGTTGATGACGGATGTGTTCAGCCCCGAGAAGCGCAGCGCCGTGATGCGTCGCGTGAAGGGGTGGGATACATCGCCGGAACTGGCCGTGCGCAGGATCCTGCGTTCGGCCGGGCTCGGCTATCGGCTGGGCGGCATGGGTCTGCCGGGCCGCCCGGATGTGGTGATGAAGGGCCGCAAGGTCGCCCTCTTCGTCCACGGCTGCTTCTGGCACGGGCACGATTGCACCCGTGGAGCACGCCAGCCCAAGACCAACGCCGATTACTGGATCGCCAAGATCAGCCGAAACCGCGTGCGCGACGCCGCCGCTGTTCAGGCGCTGGAGGCGTCAGGCTGGCGCGTGGTCGTCGTCTGGGAATGCGAGATGAAACAGCCTGATTTCGCCGCGCGCTTTGTCGCGCGCGTCCGGGGTCAGGCGGCCTCGGTCGCGGCCTGAGCGGCGGTGTCGTTCAGGACGTGCTGCAAGGCGCCGATCAGGGCGGGCGGCGTCAGGGGCTTGGAGACGAAATAGGCCATGCCGGCCGCCTGACAGGCCGCGACGTCCTCGGGCGCTGTGTCGGCGGTGACGGCGACGACCGGGGTGGCGGCGTTGGGTCCGCCGCCGGCGCGCAGGCGACGCGTCGTCTCGCGCCCGTCCAGCTCGGGCATCCGGACATCCATGAAGATGACGTCGAACACCGCCTCCTGACAGCGTTCCAGCGCGATCATGCCGTCGGCGGCGGTCGTGATCTCGCAGCCCAGCGGCTGGAGGATCAGCTGCACCGCGCGGCGGTTGATGTCGTGATCGTCCACGACCAGCAGGCGCAGCGGCTGGTCTTCGGCCTCGTCGACGACCGCAGGGGTCGCGACGACCGGCTCGGGCTGAGGCGCGGACGAAGGAGCGACGGATGCGGGCTGAGGCGTGGGCGCGAATGAGGGCGTCAGCGAGCGGGCGATGTCCAGACGGCTTTCATCGACAACCTCGACGATCTGCGCCGCCTCGTCGCCGCGCGGCAGGATCAGCGAGACGGTGAAGCGCGAGCCCTGACCCGGCGCGCTGCGCACGGTCAATCGGCCGCCCATCAGATCGATCAGATTGCGGCTGATCGCCAGCCCCAGGCCAGAGCCGCCGTAGCGGGCAGAGACGCCCTCGGCGGTCTGGTCGAACGGGGTGAACAGGCGCGCCAGCTGATCGGTCGTCATACCCGGACCCGTGTCCGAGATCTCGAACAGCAGGGCGTAGCCCGACGGCTCCTCGGGCCACGCCTTGACCCGCAGGGTGATCTGGCCCTGCTCGGTGAACTTCATGGCGTTGGACATCAGGTTGTTCAGCACCTGGCGGATGCGCATCACGTCGCCCTTGACGTGGCGCGGCATGGCCGAGGCGCCTTCGATGCGCAGCTTCAGCCCCTTGGCGTCGGCGACGCCGCGCCACAGCATCAGGGTCTGGGCCAGCATTTGCCGCAGGTCGAAATCCTTGGCCTCGACCGTCATCCGCCCGGCGCCGATCCGGGTGTGGTCCAGCAGGTCGTCCAGCAGGGCCTTCATCATCAGGCCGGCGTCGGTGATCAGATTGGCGCTGTTGCGCGACTGGGCGTCGGGCGTACGCAGCTCTGCGGCGCCGGCCAGGATCGCGCCGATCGGGGTGCGCAGGTCATGGCCGATGGCGGCCAGGAAGGTGGTGTGGTCGGCCAGGCTGCGCTCGGCCTTGAGGCGGGATTCCTCAGCCAGGGCATGGGCGCGAATGACGGTGACGCTGGCCTCGACCATGCGTTGGCCGGTGATGGCGACATAGAAGGTGAACAGCACCACGGCCGCAGCGGCCGACATGACCAGCGGGCCGGGCGCATTCAGTTCATAGACGAAGAAGGGGGTCGCCAGAAGGAAGCCGACCTGGGGCGTTAGGCCGGCGATCATCACCGCCTGGCATCGGGTGGCGTTCACGATCGCCGTCAGCATGACCGCGGTCAGCATCAGCACCGCGCAGACACCGCCGACCGCGCCGCCGATCCACCAGAGGACCAGGGAAAGCGAGGAGAAGACCGTCGAATTGGCGAAGACGACGGCCAGGATCGCCAGTTTGCGGCCCGTGGACAGCGCGTCGGGACTTTTCAGGATCGGTCGATAGACGACCACCTCCATGGCCTGGACCGCCATATACAGGACGACCCAGCCCAAGGTGAAACGCACCCCGACCATCGGGGTCACGACCAGGGCGATCGCCGCCGCCGCCACGAGCCGTTGCACCGCGGCGCCCGAGCGTTGGCGAACGGCGGCGGTCCAGCTGCTTTCAGCGATATCGACAGCGGTCGATTTCATTCAGGCTCTCGAATGACGAACGCAGGTCGCTCGCATCGATCACCCTAGACGTATCGACACTAACGCTCCGTCAACGGGGGGCGCCGACCGCGTCTGTTACTGCGGAAAAACCGTCGGCGCGCAGGCGGGCGGCCAGGTCACGCTTGATGCGGGTGACCAGGCCGGGCCCCTCGTAGATCAGGGCGGAATAGATCTGGACCGCCGATGCGCCAAGGCGAATGCGGGCATAGGCCTCGGCGCCGCTGTCGATGCCGCCGACGGCGATCAGGGGCAGGCGGCCGTTCGCCGCCTCGGCCGCCGCGCGCAGGGCCTTTTCCGCGAAGGGACGGATGGGCGTGCCGGACAGGCCGCCGGTCTCGTGGGCGTCCGGTGAGCGCAGGGTCTCGGGCCGCTCCAGCGTGGTATTGGACACGATCAGGCCGTCGATCCGGTGGGCCAGCGACGCCTCGACGATCATGCCGATCTCGTCGGCGATCAGGTCGGGCGCGATCTTCAGAAAGACCGGCACGCGGTCGGGGCCGATTGTGGGTCGGGCGGCGTCGATGCGGGCCAACAGGTCGTCCAACTGTTCGCGACCCTGAAGCGCGCGCAGGCCCGGCGTATTGGGCGAGGAGATATTGACGGTGAAATAGGAAGCGCGGCCGGCGAGGCGTTGCAGGCCGGCGACATAGTCAGCCGCCTTGTCCTCGGTGTCCTTGTTGGCCCCCAGATTGGCGCCGACGACGACGCCCGTCGGGCGCTGGTTCAGCCGCTCCGCGAAGGCGTCGAGCCCGGCGTTGTTGAACCCCATCCGGTTGATGATGGCCCGGTCCTCGCTGAGGCGGAACAGGCGGGGCTTGGGATTGCCGGGCTGAGGCCGGGGCGTGACCGAGCCGCATTCGACGAAGCCGAAGCCGAGGCGCGACAAGCCGCGCAAGGCCTCGCCGTTCTTGTCCAGACCCGCCGCCAGACCGACCGGATTGGGCAGGTCCAGCCCCGCCAGCTGTGTTCTCAGGATCGGGTCGTCCGCAGGCGGGGTCGGCAAAGGGGCCAGCGCCAGCCCCTTGATCGCCAACTGGTGCGCCTGCTCCGGATCGAGCCGACGCAGCAAGGCTGCCCCAAAGTCGGTCAGGCTCACGGATTGTCCTCGAACGCCATCTCGCCGTCGGCCGTGACCGAGAAGGCGCGCGAGGCCGTCACGGCGACGACGGGCAGGGGGGCATAGAGATGCGGAAACAGATCGCCGCCGCGCGACGGCTCCCAGATCAGGTCGTCGCCGAACCGGCTGAGATCGACCGTCAGCAGCAGCAGGTCACCGCGCCCGGCGAAGTGCCGTCGCGCGGTCTCGGCCAGTTGCGCCGCTGTCGACATGTGGATGTAGCCGTCGGCCAGATCGACCGGCGCGCCGTCATAGCGGCCCTCGGCGACGGCGGCGCGCCATTCGGCGGCGTCGACGATCTTGTAGGCGATGTCGCTCATGCCGAGGGCGCGCCCAGGGACCGCGGCGTCAGGAAGCCTTCGTAGGTGCAGCGCCCCGCGACATCGACGCTGAACAGGGCGGCGGCGCCGGTCGGGAAGCCAGCCGACAGCTTGTCCACCACGGCCGGCGAGGCGGCGCTTTCGATCAGATATTCGGCGGCCAGCACGTGGATGCCCGGATTGTGGGCCAGGATCAGCAGGCAGCACGCCTCGTCCTCGCTGGCCTCGACGAAGCGGCGGATCACGTCGGAGGGAGCGTTGTAGAGGGCGTCTTCATCGCGGACTTCCACATCGCCGAAGGCGTCGTGCATCTGCTCCCAGGTCTGGCGGGTGCGCACGGCGGTGGACACCAGGGCCAGCTCCGGCTTCAGCCCCCGCTCGGCCAGGGCGCGCCCCATCAGCAGAGCCTCGGCGCGGCCGGCGGCGGACAGGGGGCGGGCTTCGTCGCCGCCAGAGGGGGCGGAGGCTTCGGCCTGGGCGTGCCGCATCAGGATCAGTCGGTGCATGGCCTTCGCCATAAGGCGGTTTCGCCCGCCCCGCCAGATGGGGCGACGGTCAACTCCCCGTCAGTCGCGATGTTCGCCCCGCGAAGAGACGGAGGCTGCCGGCTGGGGCGCCAGGACGGGGGCGGCGACGAGCTGCGCATGGCCGCTGGGGCGGATGCGGGCGTAGCTTTGGCGCGAGGCTTCCAGCAGGATCAGCCCGGCGGTTCCGGGAAAGACCCGGCGCCCGACCTGTTCAAACCCTTCGGCCAGCGGCAGCATCGGTCCCCAGGGCGGGACATAAAGCGTCTGGGACCAGGCCATCGGCTCCAGCCCGACATCACGCACCAACCGCTCCAGCTGGCGCCGGGTGAAGGGTCGGCCATGACCAAAGGGGGTGTTGTCCGCCCGCGCCCACAGGCCGCCGCGCGCCGCCGCCGCCAGGATGATGCGCCCGGTCGGCGAAAGCGCGCGCACCGCTTCCAGCAGCAGGGCGGCGGGGTCGTCGGCCTCTTCCAGGGCGTGGACCAGCAGGATGCGGTCGAACGCTCCGGCGGGGAAGGGCAGGCGGCGATCATCCACCAGCAGGGTGCGGTTGCGACCGACCGTCGGCCAATGCTCGACGCCTTGCCCGCCCGGCATGGCGGCGACGACGCGTCGCGCGCCGACGAAGGCGTCCAGCCAAGGGGTGGCGTAACCGACGCCCAGCACGTCGCAGTCGGCCGCCTCGCCCCAGGCGTCGTCCAGCCGTCGCGCCACCAGCCGTCGCGCCAGCGCCCCGGTCGGCTCGCCGTAGAAGGTTCGAAGCTCGTCGATGCTGCGCCGCATGGCCCCACTATAGGCCTGTCGGCGGCCCTGCTGCTAGGATGGGCGCATGACCCTGGATGTGCATCTGTTTCCCTGCCGCAGCGACAACTACGGCTTTCTGATCCGCGATGCGGCGACCGGCGTGGTCGCGGCGGTCGATACGCCCGATGCGGCGCGCATTGTGCAGGAGCTTGAAAGCCTGGGCTGGGGCCGGCTGGACCTGATCCTGAACACCCACTGGCACCCCGATCACACAGAGGGCAACGCGCGGCTCAAGGCCGACTGGGCTTGCGAAATCGTCGGGCCGGAAGAGGTGCGAAAGGTCGCACCGCTGGACCGGGTGATGGCTGACGGCGATGTGGTGATGGTGGGCGAGACGCGGTTCGAGGTCACCGAAACGCCGGGTCACACCCTCGGCCATGTGGTGTTTCATGCGCCGGCGGACGGCTTGGCCTTTACCGGCGACACCCTGTTCGCCTTGGGCTGCGGTCGGTTGTTCGAGGGCACGCCCGAGCAGATGTTCGACAGCCTGCAGCGGCTGAAGGCCTGGCCCGACCAGACCGTGATCTGGTGTGCGCACGAATATACGGCGTCGAACGCCCGCTTCACCCTGAGCCTGGACGACCGGCCCGAGACCGCCGCCCATGCCGAGGCGATCTTCGCGGCGCGCGCGCGGGGCGAACCGACCGTGCCGACGACGCTGGGGGTGGAGAAGAGGTTCAACCCGTTCCTGACCGCCACGGATGCGGATCAGTTCGCCGAGCGCCGGGCGGCCAAGGACAGCTTCCAGGGCTAGCGGTTCAGGGCGTCCCCGCCCACGACCCGCACGATCCGGGCGGACGACGGGCGGCCGGCGATGCCGGCGTCGGCGTCGATGACGATCCGCAGCGTTCCCTGGACCAGGCTGACGCCGGGACGCCCCTGATCCGACACCACGACGCGGCGCACCCGCTCGACCTGGGCGCGCAAGTTCGACGAACGCGCCATGCGCACTATGGCGTCGCTGGCGGCCGAGACGGTGTCCGCGGCGACCTGTTCCGAGCCGGGCTGAATGTCCACGTCGATGACGATCAGCCGGCCCATCGCCGTGCTGGCGCGGTAGCTCTGGCGCATGAAATATTCGACAAGCTGCGCGCCCGTCATGGCCGCGCTGGCCAGGCCCTGCGCCTCGCCGACGCGCGAGGCGGGCGAGCCTTGGGGCGTCGCGGTCGTATACAAGGTCACGGCGCCGTCGGGCGTGACGCGCAGTACCTGATCGCCGTTGTCGTTGCGATAGATGATGTCGCCGCGCGGGGCGGGCGTGGGCCGCAAGACCCACACTTCGGTCGACCGTTCCAGCCGCATCAGAGGCCGCGATCCGGAGGTGTCGAGAATGAAGCCCTGGCCGCTGCTGCTGACGTAACGAGCTGTCGGCGGCACGGTGCGGCGCGACTGGGCCTGGCTTTCGGATGGGACGACCACAGGCGCGACGACGCCCACGCCGATGACCGCGATGGCGGCGACCGCCATCGCGGTCACGCGTGGCGATTTTTTCGCCCTGACCGATCCCAACAACTTCATGACAGACTTGATGAAACCCGCGCGCGGCGGATTTTGGGCGAAGCCCGCCTCAACCCACCAGGTACTGACCGCCGTTCAGCGACAGTGTGCAGCCTGTGACATATCCGGCACGCTCGCCCACCAGCCAGGACACCATGTCGGCGATCTCTTCGCCCTTGCCCAGGCGGCCGACGGGAATGTGGCTGATGATGCCTTCCAGCACCTTGGGGTCCATGGCGCCAACCATTTCGGTGTCGATATAGCCGGGCGCGATGCAGTTCACGGTCACGCCCTTGCGTGCATTCTCCAGCGCCAGCGCCTTGGTGAAGCCGATCATCCCGGCCTTGGCGGCGGAGTAATTGGTCTGGCCGATCTGACCCTTCTGACCGTTGATCGAGGAAATGTTGACGATGCGCCCGTGGCCCCGGTCGCGCATGCCGTTGATGACCTGGCGCGTCATGTTGAAGACGCTGTCCATGTTGACGCGGATCACGTCGGACCACTGGTCGTGGCTCATCTTGTGGAAGAAGCCGTCGCGGGTGATGCCGGCGTTGTTGACCAGGATATCGATGGGGCCGAGCTGATCCTCGACCTCCTTCACCGCGCGGGCGCAGTCGTCGAAGCTGCCGACGTTGCCCTTGACCACCATGACGTCCAGCGCGTCGGCGATGGCCCTGGCCGCCTCGTCGTTGCCGGAATAGCCGGCGGCGACCTTGAAGCCGTCCTCGTGAAGGCGCTGAACGATCGCCTTGCCGATGCCCCGGGTCCCGCCCGTCACGAAAGCTACGCGCGCCATATCGTCTCCTGTCCCTGTACAGACCCTTAGAAGGCCTTGTCGGAGTTCAGGATTAACGTGCGAGCGCTATCGCGCAAGGCGAGAATCTGACGCGACGGAAGTTTCATGCCTCCGTCGCGTTTCGTTGATCTTCGTCCCGGCGATCAGGCGGCAAGCTTTTCCATATCGATGACGAAGCGATAGCGGACGTCGGATTTCAGCATCCGCTCATAGGCGTCGTTGATCTGGTCCGGGGCGATGGTCTCGATGTCGCAGGCGATGCCGTGCTCGGCGCAGAAGTCGAGCATTTCCTGCGTCTCCTTGATGCCGCCGATCAGCGAGCCGGCGATGCGACGGCGACGCCACAGCAGCGGCAGGGCGAAGACCGGCAGGCCCTCGGTCGTTAGGCCCAGCATGATCATGGTGCCGTCGCGGGCCAGCAACTGAATGTGGCTGGCGATCTCGTGCGTGGCCGAGACGGTGTTGATGATCAGGTCGAACTTCTCGGCGGCCGCCTTCATCGCATCCTTGTCGGAGTTGATCAGGAAGTGTTTGGCGCCCATCCGCTCGGCGTCGGCCTTCTTGCGGTCCGAGGTGGACAGGACGGTGACTTCCGCCCCCATCGCCGCCGCCAGCTTTACGGCCATATGGCCCAGGCCGCCCAGGCCGATGACCGCGACCTTGGAACCGGGTCCCACGCCCCATTCCTTCAGCGGCGAATAGGTGGTGATGCCGGCGCACAGCAGGGGGGCGGCGACATCCAGCGCCAGGCTGTCGGGAATGGACAGGACGAAATGCTGATCGACGGTGATGTGGTCGGAATAGCCGCCCTGGGTGATGGCTTCCGACGTGCCACCCTTCTTGTCCTTGCCGCCGTAGGTGCCGGTGAAGCCGGGGATGCAATATTGTTCGACGCCTTCCTGGCAGGAGGCGCACTCGCGGCAGCTGTCGACCATGCAGCCGACGCCGACGCGGTCGCCTTCCTTGAAGCGGGTGACGTTCGATCCAACCGCCTTGACCACGCCCGCGATCTCGTGACCCGGCACCAGGGGGAAGGCCGTGCCGCCGGTCTCGCCGCGCGCGGCGTGCAGGTCGGAGTGGCAGACGCCGCAATATTTGATGTCGATCAGCACATCGTCCGGACCCGGATCACGGCGCTCGAAGCTGTAGGGCGTCAGCGGCTTGTCGGCGGCGGTCGCGGCGAAGGCGCGTGTGGCGATCGGCATGGAAAAAGTCCTTCAGGCTTTGCAGGAAGCCGGCCTCAGATGAGAGGGCGGCCGCGGGTCCGCAAGCGTACGACCGCTATTTCAGCTTGGCGATCAGCGCCTGAGCCGCCGCAGGGTTCCGCACCTTCGCGCCCGAGATGAAATAGGCGAAGACCTCGCCCCGTTTCGCCCAGGCCCTGGCCTGATCCGCCACCGCACCCAGCTCGGTCGCCGTCATGCCGGTCGGCTCGTCCTCGCGGCTGGACATCAGCCGGGCGTAGCTGAAATCGGCGGTCGCCTCGTCGATCTGGGGCCAGGTCGGCTCCTCGTCATCGACCGCATAGACGATGGCCGCGCCGTATTTGCGGGCCAGGTCATAGAATTGTTCGGTGGCGAAGGTCGGGTTGCGAACCTCCAGCGCGTGCCGCAGCCGCACTCCGTCTTTCTCCCTGGGCAACAGCTTCAGGAATCCCTCGAAGTCCTCGGCATCGAACTTCTTCGTGCCCATGAACTGCCAGTTGATCGGGCCCAGCTTGTCGCCCAGTTCGGTCAGGCCCTGGCTCAGAAACTTGTCGAAGCTTTCGGCGCCGTCGGACAGCACCTTGCGATTGGTGCAGTAGCGGCTGGCCTTGACCGAGAAGACGAAGCCGTCCGGCGTCTCGTCGCGCCATTTCTTCCAGCTGTCGGGCTTGAAGGTCGAATAATAGGTGCCGTTGATCTCGATCGAGGTCAGTTTCGACGCCGCATATTCCAGCTCCCGCTTCTGAACCAGGCCCTCCGGATAGAAGACCCCCCGCCACGGCTCAAACGTCCAGCCGCCGATGCCGACATGGATGGAGTGGGTCATGGCTCGTCTCCGGCTTCGCGGTCTCGGATGGGATCGGCTGTCCAGTCCTCTCGCGTATGGCGGATGCGGAGCACCAGAACGCCCTGATCGTCGATGGCATAGACGATGACGTGCGCCTTGTAAGGATGAACTCGCACAGGCGGCGCGGTCTCTGCTCTTTCCCGGTTCGACTTGGGATAGGTCGCGATGAGATCGAGCGCGTGGTGAAGAGCGGCGACGTAGGCGTCAGCCTGGCTCAATCCAAACATCTCGACGCTCTGTCGAAAGATCGCACGCATATCGGTTCGCGCGGCCTTGGATACCCGCAGCTTGGCCAAGTCAGCCTGCCTTGCGAGTCGTTTCGGCCAGATATTCGGCGCGAACCTCTTCGAAAATTTCTCGTGGCGTTTGGTCGCTGATGCCTGATGCATAGGCTTCGTCGATCAACCTTTGCATGTTGGCGATCTTCTCGGCCTTGACCTGCTCGCGGCGGATCAGGTCGCGCACCACGTCCGACGTGTTGGCGTAGCGCCCGGATTTCGCCTGTTCCTCGACCCAGGCCTTCATCGGACCGGGCAGGGAGATGTTCATCGTCGCCATGGTCGGCCTCCTCCTGACGAGAATGGGCGCATGGCAAACTTTGTCAACGTCCGATCAAGGGGCGGTCGCCTGGATGCCGGCCAGCAGGCTGGCGGCAGTGATGGGCTTGGGGACGTGCAGGTCGGCGCCGGCGTCGCGCGCCTGGTCGCGGTGCTCGCTCATGGCGTTGGCGCTGAGCATGATGATCGGCGTGCGGGCCTGATCGGGACGGGCGGCCTCGATCTGGCGAATGGCGCGGGTGGCGGTCAGGCCGTCCATGCCCGGCATCTGCATGTCCATCAGGATCAGGTCGAAGGTTTCGGACTGGAGAGCGGCCAGGGCCTGTTCGCCATCCGCGACGGTGACGACCTGCATGGCATGGGCCGCCAGGATCAACTGAACGACGCGCTGATTGACCGGGTGATCCTCGGCCAGCAGCACGCGCAGCGGCGCCAGGGGGCGGTCGGCTTCGGCCGCACGCGCGCGTCGTTGTGCATCGTGTTCGGTCAGGGATGCGGCGCGCGTCAGGGGGATCTCGACGGTGAACCTGCTGCCGACGCCCGGCGTGGATGCGGCGGAAATCCGCCCGCCCATCAGTTCGACCAGCGAACGACAGATCGACAGGCCCAGGCCCGTGCCGCCGAACCGGCGCGTGATGGTGCTGTCCGCCTGGCTGAACCGATCGAACAGACGGGCCGCGTGGTCGGAAGAAAAGCCGACGCCCGTATCCTCAACTCGCAGCGTCAGCTGGGTCAGGCCGTCGGAATCCTCGTCCACCGCGATGGCCACGGCGACGGAGCCCTGATGGGTGAACTTGATGGCGTTGGACAGCAGATTGTCGAGCACCTGACGGATGCGGGTGCTGTCGCCGACAAACATGCCGCGCGCATCGGCGTCGCGGCGGATGTCGAAAGTCAGTCCCTTGGCTTCGGCCTTCAAACGCATGACGTCCAGCGGGGCGGCGACGGCCTCGTCCAGATCGAAGGGCCGGCTTTCCAGGTCCAGATGCCCGGCCTCGATCTTGGACACATCCAGAATGTCGGACACCAGCCGTTCCAGCGTTACGCCGGAGCTTGCGATAAGGGCCACCATCTCAGCCTGCTCGGGCGTCAACTCGGTGCGCGACAGGGCGTCGACGATCCCGATCACGCCGTTCAAGGGCGTGCGGATTTCGTGGCTCATATTGGCCAGGAACTCGGACTTCGCGGCATTGGCGGCCTCGGCGGCGGCGGTCGCTTCGCGCAGGGCCTGCTCTGCCGCGACCTTTTCGGTCACGTCGCGGGCGATGCCATAGATGCGGTCGCCCTGACGATGGGCGCGCCATTCGACGGTGACGTAATGACCGGCCTTGTGGCGATAGCGGTTGACCTGACCCAGGACTGGATCGCCCGGCCGCCGGTTTTCGACCTCGACGATGCTCTGGCGGGTGGCGGCATGGTCGTCCGGGTGGATCAGCCGCAACAGGCCTTGGCCCTCGATCTCGTCGGGGCGATAGCCCAGCATGGTGAACCAAGAGGCGCTGGCCTTGACCACGCGCCCATCCAGCTCGCGCACCACCAGCAGATCCAGCGACACATCGAAGAAGGTGTCCAGATCGACATCGGCTGTGGGGAAGGCTAGGGCCGCAACGGGCGAACAGGTCATTGCGCACTCTCTCAAACTCAAACCCATGTTACGGCGCATCCGTTAAGCTCGCCTTTGCAGCGACGCGAAACGAACCGATGGCGTCGTGCGCCGTCTCGGCTAGGATCGGCGCATGATCTTGCTCCTCGCCGCGATCGCCATGCTCCAATCCCCGCCATCAGGGGACGGGATTGAACCCCTGACCCTGACCAAAGATCGGGCCTGCACGGACGACGGGACTCAGTGCGTCGGTCTGACGCAGCAGACGCGTGACGGCGAGCCGGTCTTCACCCCGATCGTTAGTGCGCCCGACGCCCTGCCGGCCGCGCCGCAAGGGGCGTCGGGCGAGGTGGAAAATTACAAGCCATGGAATGGCCTGATCAGGCTGTCGGACGGCGGGTTTCTGGCCGGGGTCGAGATGGAGAGCCGCAGCATGTATTCCGGCGGCGGCGGACAGGCGACGGAACTGCGGCTCTATCGGCTGGATGCCGACGGCGAGGCCGGCGCCGCCCTGGTGCTGACCGTGCCGATCCAGGGTTCGCTGATGATCCGCGCCTGTTTCAGCGAGCAGGACATGACCCAGCGAGCCGGCGCATGCCACGACGAATACGGTTTCGCTGCGACCCTGACCGCGAGCGACGCGGCGGATGCGATGCCGGTCCTGACCTATGAGACGACCGCCACGGCCTATCCGCGCGGCGCCTCGCGATCCGAGGACTCGCTGGAGAAGCCGCCGCTGAAGCCAGCCGACCTGGTCACCGCGCGCGATCCGAAATGCAGCTTTACCCGCCAGTTCACTTTCAACGCCAAGGCCGGCGAATACCAGCCGGACAGCCCGCTGCCCGACTGCTCGGACTACACCGTCCCTTAGTAGGCGAAGTCGGCGTAGATGCGCTTCACGTCGCCCTGCCAGGCGCCGTGATACAGGTCCAGCAGGCGCTCAGCCGGGGTGACGCCGCTGTCGGCGATGTCTTCCAGTTCCGACAGATAGCCGCGCTCGTCCACCATGCCGCCCGAGAATTTGGCGCGATTCTTTAGGCCCTGTTTGGCGATGTTCACCAGGTTGACGGCGATGTCGCGCACCGATCGGCCCGCCACCTCGGCCTTCAGACCCAGGCGCGTCACGTCGCGGCGCAGGCGTTCGTGGTCGGCGATGTCCCAGTCCTTGACCAGGTCCCAGGCCGCCGCCAGCGATGGGGCGTCGTACAGGATCCCGGCCCACAGGGCGGGCAGGGCGCAGATCCGGCTCCACGGGCCGCCGTCGGCGCCGCGCATCTCCAGATAGGCCTTCAACCGCACCTCGGGGAAGAGGGTGGTCAGGTGGTCGTTCCAGTCCTTCAGGGTCGGATATTGGCCGGGCAGGGCGGGCAGTTTGCCGGCCTGGAAATCGCGGAACGACTGGCCCGAGGCGTCGACATAATGGCCGTCGCGCTTGGCGAAATACATCGGCGTGTCCAGCGCATAATCGGCGTAGCGCTCGAAGCCGAACCCTTCCTCGAACACGAAGCCCAGCATGCCGGTGCGGTCGGCGTCGGTGTCGGTCCAGACATTGGCCCGCGCCGACAGGAAGCCGTTGGGGCGGCCCTCGGTGAACGGCGAGCAGGCGAACAGGGCGGTGGCGATGGGTTGCAGCGCCAGCGAGGTGCGGAACTTCATCACCATGTCGGCTTCGGAATCGAAGTCGAGATTGGCCTGGATGGTGCAGGTGCGCAGCATCATGTCCAGTCCCAGGGTCCCGACCTTGGGCATATAGGCGCGCATGATGTCGTAGCGGCCCTTGGGCATGACCGGCACTTGTTCACGGGTCCACAGCGGGTCGAAACCGGCGCCCAGGAAGCCGACGCCGATCTGGTCGGCGACCTGCTTGACCTCCATCAGGTGCTGGCCGGTCTCGTTGCAGATGTCGTGGATGGTCAGAAGCGGCGCGCCCGACAGTTCGAACTGACCGCCCGGCTCCAGGCTGACGGAGGCGACGAAGCCTTCGCTGTTCCTTCGCTCCAGTCCGATCAGAAAGCCGTTTTCCTCGACGGGCGACCAGCCGAAGCGTTGCAGACCCTCCAGCATGGCCTTGATGCCGTTCGGGCCGTCATAGGCGGGCCGGGCCAGGGTGGTCTTGTCGAAGCCGAACTTCTCGTGCTCGGCGCCGATGCGCCACTGGTCCTTGGGCTTGATCCCCTTGGACATGGCCTCAATGAGGTCGGTCCGGGTCAGCGGCGCGTTGTCGGTCATGCGTCAGTCCCCTGCGGGCGCATCGTAAGCGACCGTGTGTCGCGGCTAGATGGGCAAGATTGCGGCAAGGCTCAAGAGGGCTTTCGTCTTTCCCTGACGCTCGTCGCGCGTCGGCTCGCTGCCTGAGGGGCGGACTTATCGTTCCCAATCACCGACGGCCGCCTGCCACAGGGTCATGGCGGCGATGGCGGCGGTGTCGGCGCGCAGGATGCGCGGGCCCAGCGACACGGCGGTGGTGAAGGGCAGGGACCGCAGCCGCTCGCCTTCTTCCGGCGAGAATCCGCCCTCCGGCCCGATCAGGATGGACCAGGGGCCTTCGCCTGCGTCGCGCAGGGACGAGACGGCGGGCGCCCCGCCCGTCTCGTCGCAGAACATCAGCCGGCGTCCGGTTTCCCAGCCGTCCAGCAGGGCGTCCAGCTTGATCGGATCATCGACGGCGGGCACGTCCATCCGCCCGGTCTGTTCGGCGGCTTCCTCGGCGATGGCGTCCAGCCGGTCCAGGCGGATGCGGTCGGCGTTGGTGCGTTTTGTCAGAACCAGCCGCACCCGGCGCGCGCCCAGCTCGGCGGCCTTCTCCACAATGGTCTCGACGCGCGCCTTCTTCACCACCGCCACGATCAGTTCCAGGTCGGGACCGAAGGTCTGGGGTCGCACCTGTTCCTCGGCGCGCAGGATCACGCCCTTCTTCAGCACTTCCGCGACCGTGCAGCGCCACTCCCCGTCGCGCCCGTTGAACACCAACAGATCGTCCCCGGCCTTCAGCCGCATGACCTGGGTCAAATAGCGGGACTGGTCCAGCGTGGGCGCGACGGGGGCGGCGGAGGCAAGGGACTGAGTGACGTGAAGGCGGATCATGGCTCTACATGACGCTTGGGCAATCACTTGTCATCCCGGCCGTAGCGAAGCGAAGAGCCGGGACGGGGCGGGGCTTTATAGTCATCCAAGCCCGGTCGGCGCAGCCGAGCCGGGCTCACCTTTCGCACGCACCTCGCCATAGAGGTCCAGCCAGCGTGGATTGTCTTTCTCGATCAATGCGAACTTCCAATCTCGCAACCATCGCTTGATGCGTTTCTCACGAAGGATCGCCTGGTCGATGTATTGGTGGGTTTCGTACCAGACCAGTTGGTCGATGCCGCGTTCCGCGGTGTAGCCCGGAACCATCCCCGACTTATGCTCGGCGACCCGGCGCACGATGTCGTTGGCGACGCCGACGTAAAGATAGCCGCACGGGCCGCTGGCGAGCAGATAGACATAGAAGTTTTTGACCATGACGGCGTCTCCCGGCTCAACCCTTGCGGGTTGTCCGGGAGCGGTCAAGGCGAATGGCTTGCGTCCCCGATCTTCGCTGCGCTTCGTCGGGGATGACAATAGGAGGTCTTACAGCGTCCGCGCGATCAGCAGCTTCATGATCTCGTTCGTGCCGCCGTAGATGCGCTGGACGCGGGCGTCCTTGTACAGTTGGGCGATCGGATATTCGTTCATGTAGCCGTAACCGCCGTGCAACTGCAGCATCTCGTCGATGGTCTCGCCCTGGATGTCGGTGACCCAGTATTTGGCCATGGAGGCGGTGGCGGCGTCGAGTTTGCCCTGCAGATGCAGGCCGATGCAGTGGTCGGTGAAGACCTTGGCGACGGTCAGCTTGGTCTTGACCTCGGCGAGTTTGAACTGGGTATTCTGGAAGTCGATGACGCGTTTGCCGAACGCCTTGCGCTCCTTGACGTAGGCCAGCGTCGCCTCAAAGCCGCGCTCGGCGGCGGCGACGCCCTGGACGGCGATGTTCAGCCGCTCTTGGGGCAGCTGCTGCATCAGTTGGACGAAGCCCTGGCCTTCCGTCCCGCCGATGATGTTGTCGCCGGGCACCTTCACGTCGTTGAAGAACAGCTCGGAGGTGTCGTTGGCCTCCATGCCGATCTTGTGCAGGTTGCGACCACGCTCGAACCCTTCCGCGCCATCGGTCTCGACTACGATCAGCGAGGTGCCCTTGGCGCCCTCGGTCGGATCGGTCTTGGCGACCACGATCAGGAAGTTGGCCAGCTGGCCGTTGGTGATGAAGGTCTTGGAGCCGTTGACGACATAGCCGTTGCCCGACTTGACCGCCGTGGTCTTGACGCCTTGCAGGTCCGAGCCCGCGCCCGGTTCGGTCATGGCGATGGCGCCGACCAGTTCGCCCGATTGCAGGCGCGGCAGCCAGCGCTGCTTCTGCTCCTCGGTGCCGTAATGCCAGATGTAGGGCATGACGATCGCATTGTGCAGCGAAATGCCGAAGTGGTCCGCGCCCTTCCAGCCCAGTTGACGCATCAAGACGACCTCGTGCCGATAGTCGCCGCCGAAACCGCCGTCCTCTTCCGGTAGAGACAGGCCCAGCAGACCCGCCTCGCCCGCGTCGTTCCACAGCTGGCGCGGCACCGAGGAGTCGGCGATCCATTGCTGCACCTTCTCAAGCGGCGCGTGCTCGTCGATCCATTTGCCGACGCTGTCGGAGAAGAGAGTGATCTCTTCTTCACGCATGAAATCGGGATCGGGGCTGCCCAGTACGTTCATCATCATGTCTCCTTCCCACTCCGTGGGGAGGGGGACCGCGAAGCGGTGGAGGGGCTCTCTGTCCACCGCTGGGTTTCAGGAATGAGCGACGGAAAGAGCCCCTCCGTCACGGCGCCGAAGAGGCGCCGCGCCACCTCCCCGCAGAGCGGGGAGGAGACGGTTTGGCCTCAGAACGCCTCGGCCGGCATGGCCATCAGCACGTCGGCGCCGGTCTTCATCTTCTTCAGATGGGCTTCGGCGTCGGGCAGGATGCGCTCGACGAAGTAGCGGCCGGTCTGAAGCTTGGTGGCGTAGTAGGGGTCGGTCGAACCGGCCTCGACTTGGGCTTGAGCCACCTTGGCCATCTGCGCCCACATATAGGCCAGAGCCGTCAAGCCGAAGACGTTCAGATAGTCGGTCGATGCGGCGCCGGCGTTGTCCGGATTGGCCATGCCGTTCTGCATCAGCCACATGGTGCCGTCCTGCAGCTTGGCCTTGGCGTCGGCCAGGCCATCGACGAAGGGCTTGATCGCCTCATTGCCGCTGTTTTCGGCGACAAAGGCGTCGATCTCGCCGAACCAGGTCATGATAGCGCGGCCGCCGTTGGCGGGCAGCTTGCGGCCGACCAGGTCCAGCGCCTGGATGCCGTTGGTGCCCTCGTAGATCATGGTGATGCGGGCGTCGCGCAGATACTGCGAGGCGGTGAAGTGTTCGGTGTAGCCCGAACCGCCATGCACCTGCATGCCCAGAGACGCGACGTGGAAGCCCTTGTCGGTCAGATAGGCTTTCAGCACCGGCGTCAGCAGGCCCATGTAATCCTTGGCCTTCTGGGCGACGGCGGCGTCCTCGGACTTCTCCAGGTCTGCGTGAAGCGCGGTCCACAGGATGAAGGCCTGGCCGCCTTCGACGAAGGCCTTGGACTCCAGCAGCATGCGGCGAACGTCGGGGTGGACCATGATGCTGTCGGCCGGGCCGTCCGGGTTCTTCGGTCCGGTCAGCGAACGGCCTTGCAGGCGGTCCTTGGCGAATTCGACGGCGGCCTGATAGGCGGCGGTGCCGATAGCCAGACCTTGCAGGCCGGTGCCGAGGCGCGCCTCGTTCATCACGACGAACATATTGTTCATGCCGCGGCCTTCTTCGCCGATCAGCCAGCCCTTGGCGCCGTCGTACTGCATGACGGCGGTGGCGTTGCCGTGGATGCCCATCTTGTGCTCGAGGCCGGCGCATTCCAGGCTGTTGCGCTCGCCCAGCGAGCCGTCCTCATTGACCAGGAACTTGGGCACGACGAACAGCGACAGGCCCTTGATGCCCGGAACCGCGCCTTCGACGCGGGCCAGTACCGTGTGGATGATGTTGTCGGCGAAGTCGTGCTCGCCCGCCGAGATCCAGATCTTCTGGCCGGTGATCGAATAGGAGCCGTCGCCGTTCGGCACGGCCTTGGTGCGCACCATGCCCAGGTCCGTGCCGCACTGCGGCTCGGTCAGGTTCATTGTGCCCGACCATTCGCCGGTCGCCATCTTGGGCAGGTATTTCTGCTTCAGCTCTTCGGACGCATTGGCGTGGATGCCGGCATAGGCGCCGGCGGTCAGGCCCGGATACATCGAAAAGGCGGCCGAGGCGCCGGCCGTCATCTGACCGAAGGCCGAGGCCACCACGCTGGGCATGCCCTGGCCGCCGTACGCCGGGTCGGCGGCCAGCGCCATCCAGCCGGCTTCGGACATGGCCTTATAGGCTTCCTTCCAGCCCTTGGGTCCCGTCACCACGCCGCCCTCGGCCCAGTGACAGCCTTCCTTGTCGCCCGGATTGTTGATCGGGGCGATGACCTCGTCAGCGAACTTGGCGCCTTCTTCCAGGATCTGGCTGACCAGATCCGAAGAGACGTCCTGGAAGCCCGGCTGGTTGGTGTAGCGGTCGATCTCCAGCACTTCATTCAGGATGAAGGTGAAGTCGCGGACAGGCGCCTTGTAGGCCATGGATTACGCTCTTGCTTTGAAGGGGTGGTGGTGGTCGTGGTTGAGACGCGCGCGCAGCAGCTTCTCATAATCTTCGGCGCCCGGCAGCAGGTCGGGGCGGTGTTCGGACAGTTTGGATTCCATCCAGGCGCAGGCCTGTTCGGCCGTCTCGATGGCGCCTTCGATATCTTCCAGCTGCTGTTTCAGCGCCGCGATCTGGGCGCGGTGCCGCACCAGGGCCACGGCCATCTGATGGACGTTGTGATCCTTCTGATCATAGAGATCCATCATGTCCTGGATCTCCTGAAGGGTGAAGCCGATGCGGCGGCCCCTCAGGATCAGTTTCAGCCGGGCGCGGTCGCGCGCGTCATAGACGCGGGTCTGGCCCTTGCGCGCAGGGGTCAGCAGGCCCTTGTCTTCATAGAATCGAAGGGCGCGCGCCGTGGCGCCGAACTCGCGGCACAGCTGGCGAATGGAATAGGTGCGGTGGTCGTCGGCGGTGGCCATACGCCTTCATAACTTGACGTGCGCGTAAAGGGAAGAGGCTTACGCGCACGTAAGGGTAAGCTTTTCTCCCTTGCTGACGACCAGGCATGAAAAAGCCCGGAGCCTGGGGGGAGGCTCCGGGCGCAAACGCCGGACTGCAGGGGGGAGAGGGGTCCGGCGTTCGATCTCTTTCAAATCAAGCCTTGCGGCGGCCCAGCAGCACCGGGACGGTGATGGCCAGAAGGACGGCGTTGACCGCCGCCAGGCCCAAGTCCTGGCTCAGCGCGTGGATCGTCATCATGGTCGCTTCCATGACGATCAGGCCGACCGCCGCCGTCAGCAGCAGGGGGCGACCGACCCGCCACGAGATCAGCGGGCTCAACACGCCCATGGCCAGAACGATCTCGACCACGCCCAGGCCGCGCACCATGTTCTCGGGCGCGACGGCCGGCCAGCCCATCAGATTGATCAGGTTGGTCATCGGCTCGGTCAGCTTGGCGTAGCCGGCGGCGATGAAAAACATCGCGATCCAGCCCTGCAGCGTCCAAAGGGCGATATTGGCGTAGGCGGCGCGGTTGCGCGACGGCGCGGCGGTGAAGGTCGAGGTGGTCATCGGGGAGGACGCCTGAAGGTCATGAACGGCTGCGATCCGGCTTGGGGGCGTTCCCCAGGGAGCCGTTCGCTGAAGCCTATATAGCGGCGCTTCAGACGGTTGTCATCATGCGATGACATCAACTGATGACATCAGTTGATGACTTTCTGTTACGGGCCGGGGGCAATGGGCCGATTCCCAATGCCCCACAAGGATTCGCGACGCGCAATTTCAGTCTTCGGGCTGCGGCCCCGGCGTCTGGACGATCAGGTCGCCGGGCTGGCAGTCCAGTTCGCGGCACAGGGCGTCCAGGGTGGAGAAGCGCACGGCGCGGGCCTTGCCAGTCTTCAGGATCGACAGATTGGCCAAGGTGACGCCGACGCGGTCGGACAGTTCGGTCAGGGACATCCGGCGTTCGAGCAGCAGCCGGTCCAGTTGGATCATGATCATGGCGCGCGCTCCTCAGACCGTGGTCAGCTGTTCGTCGCGCATGGCCGACCCTTGCCGGAACACCTCGGCCAGGATGAAGACCACCAGAATGCCCAGCCAGGACCCCAGGTCGAAGTCATAGTCGGATGGTGACTGGCCTATGCTCTGCGGGGCGACGAAGACCAGGAGCAGCGCCGTCAGCTGAATGCCGATCAGGCCAAGACCCACGCCCTGCAGCCGTTTGACGTTGGCGAACTCGAAGGCGTCGCCCTGATTGACCGACAGCAGGATGCGTCGCAACCGGTTGATGATCCACCAGGTGAAGCCGCAGGCCATCGCCGCGCCGAGCAGCGTCAGACGTCCGGTCCATTGCAGGTTGCTGTGCGGCTCGACGCTGACGCCCTTCAGTCCGTCGATCAGGCCGGCGCCGAAGCTGGGCACGATCAGGGTGAACAGGAAGACCAGGATGGTGGCGACAGCGCCGATCATCACGAACACATTGACGAAGCCCAGCAGCCAGCGCAGGGCGCTGGCGACGGAATATTTGCCGATCATCTTCATCTCGAAAGCCCTTCCATTCGGGTCGCCCTCCGCGACCGCCTTGGTGACTATCGATATGGATTTATCGATAAACGGGCAAGACAATTATCGATAAACGAGATGAAGCTTTCGTAAGGTTCGGCGTCAGGCCGTGAAGCCCCAGGCCAGACGCGCCGCCTCCAGCCGATCCAGCTTGGCCTGGAAGGGCGCCCAGTCGTCGGCGTCGGCGACGGCGGCCCAGATCGCCTCGACCTCATCGATCAGCATCTCCTCCGGTTCGCGCGCGGCGAACATCGGATGCTCCAGCCGTTCGATCCGGTCCGGTTCGTGTTCCATCAACGCAAAGCGGAAGGCGTCGAACGCCTCGCCCTGATAGAGTTTCGCGCGTAGTCCCGACAGGGCGCGGGCCGACGAGGCGAAACCGCCGAACCAGTCAAAGAACAGCGGCTCCCACCGCAGGGCCGCGCCGCCCTCCCGCAACAGGGCCAGCGTCGTATCGACCAGCCGCTGATCCGCCGCCTCGCCCAGGCTGTGGACGCCCAGCCGCATCAGGAACGCGGCGCGCAGTTCGCGGATATAGGCCGGGCCGAAGCCGTTCAGCGCATCCGTCAACGGCTCGACCTCGGCGACCAGTTTCAGACAGCCGGCCAGTTGCGTCAGGTTCCAGAACACCGCCTCGGGCTGGCGCGCGAAGGCGTAAAGGCCTGTCTGGTCGAAATAGGCGGCGGTGAAGGCCGGATCGTATTCAGGCAAGAACCGCCAGGGGCCATAGTCGAAGCTCTCGCCCGTGACGTTCAGATTGTCGGTGTTCAGAACCCCGTGCACGAAGCCGGCAGCGATCCAGCGGGCGGTCAGTTTCGCCGCGGCCTCGACGACAGCCCGCAGCAGACCGGGCGCATCGCCGGTCGCCACGTCAGGATGATACAGGCTGCGCACATGTTCGATCAGCGCCTCGATCTGGTCCTTTCGTCCCAGATAGGCCGCGCGCTGGAACGTCCCGAACCGCACATGGCTGTGCGACAGTCGCACGAGCACGGCCGACCGCGTCGGCGACGGCTCGTCCCCGCGCTCCAGCGCCTCGCCGGTCTCGATCAGCGAGAAGGCGCGGCTGGTCGGGACGCCTTGCGCCTCCAGCATCGTCGCCGCCAGCACCTCGCGCACCCCGCCCTTCAGCGTCAGCCGCCCATCACCGCCCCGCGACCAGGGCGTCTGGCCAGAGCCTTTGGTGCCCAGATCCATCAGCCGGCCCAATGCGTCGCGCATCTGCGCCGCCAGGAACCCCCGCCCGTCGCCCAGATCGGGATTGTAGTGCCGGAACTGATGCCCGTGATAGCACATGGCGATCGGACCGGGCTGCCCCGGCAGGGGCTCGAACCGCCCGAACGCGGCGATCCATTCCGCCTCGCTCAGCCCCTTCAGCCCGACCTCGGCGGCCGCGCGGTCGTTGCGAAACCGCAGGACCGTCTTCGGAAAGTCTGCGGCCTGAACCGCATCGGCATAGTCCGCCCCCATATCGAAGAAGCGCGGTTCGGGGCGATAGTCGGGAGAGACGGGCATGGCAGGCTAGGTGCTGTCCCGAAGCCTGAAGCGCAACCGCTATCCGTGGAACTACGGTGAACGGCGGTTAACCGCGATTAAAGGCCTTGTGCGGCATGGGTCGGGAGATATGTCCGGGGCCTCGCCGACAAAGCGCATCCTGAAGACGACCGTGGCCGCCGCCACGGCCGGCGCCGTCGTGTTCGCGCCGATGGCGCCGCTGGCCCAGGAAGTCGGCCGGTCGCGCGATCCGCTGTCCATCAATATCGGCGCCAACGCCGAGTTCACGCGGGTCGAGTTCGGCGGCGTCATCGGGGTGCGCTCGCGCATCAGCCGCGAGGGCGACAAGGTCGTCGTTCGGCTGGGGACCACCGCCGCGCCCGACGTCTCGCGATTGAAGGTCGATCCGCCGGCCGGGGTGAAGTCGGTCGAGACGCGGCCGAGCCGGGGCGCGGGCGGCACGGACCTGATCCTGACGCTGGAACAGGGTGCGGATGCGCGCTCGGGCGTGGCGGACGGGGCGGTGTGGCTGAACCTCTATGCGCCCGGCAAGGCGCCGGAGGGCGGCGACGCCGCCGCGCCGCAGACGACCAAGGCCGTGGTGCCGGTGCGGGCCGAGACGGCCGGCGGTAAGACTGTCCTGACCTTCGACTGGGGCGCGCCGGTGGGAGCGGCCGTCTTCCGCCGTGGCGATGCGGTATGGGTCGTGTTCGACACGGCCGCCCGAATGGATATGAGCGGGGCCAAGGCGCTGGGATCGGCCAAGAACGCCCAGTGGGCGGCGGGGCCGGGCTATACGGCCCTGAGGATCGCTGAACCCGAGGGGCTGGGCGTCTCGGCGCAGGGCCAGGGCGGGACTTGGACCGTGACGCTGGGCGGCCCAGATGGTGCGGCCGGCGGGGTCGAGGTCGGCCGGTCCGACGACGGCGCGCCGGTGCTGGTGGCGCAGATGGCCGGGGCGACCAAAGCGGTCTGGCTGACCGATCCGCTGGTTGGGGACCGGTTCGCGGCGGTGACGGCCCTGGCGCCCGGCAAGGGTTACGCCG
The DNA here is from genome assembly GCF_058790795.1 of Brevundimonas sp. EU05-FHT14B07. Taxonomy (NCBI): domain Bacteria; kingdom Pseudomonadati; phylum Pseudomonadota; class Alphaproteobacteria; order Caulobacterales; family Caulobacteraceae; genus Brevundimonas; species Brevundimonas sp. EU05-FHT14B07. Next base: position 204,628 of record NZ_JBYTCZ010000002.1, on the reverse strand, counting down.
GCGGACGGCGCACGGTCGATCTGAGCCTGATCCCGACGGCGCAGGGCCTGGCGGTCGAGACGGGGGCTGACGACCTGAAGATCGAGGCGGCGGGCGATCTGGTGACGCTGAGCCGGCCCAAGGGGCTGGCCTTGTCGTCGCCGGCGGCCGGGCTGGAGACGGACGACCACAATGCGGATGCGCCCAAGCGGGCGGCCTATCCCGCGCTGATCGACGAGGCTTGGGCCGCGACGGGCGAGGCGGGGTTCTCGGACCGCTATCGCCGGCTGCAGGATGCGGCCGGGCTGGAGACGATCGCGGCGGCCGACAATCCGCGCGCGCCGATCGAGGCGCGGATGGCTCTGGCGCGGTTCCTGGTCGGGTCGGGCCTAAACTATGAGGCCATCGGGGTGTTGAACGCCCTGATCGCCAAGGCGCCCAACCTGCAAGGCGAGCCCGAGGTACGCGGCCTGCGCGGCGTGGCGCGCGTCGGCGTCGGGCGGTTGGAGGAGGCCCAGGTCGATTTCGCGGGCGCGGCCCTGGCCAACGATCCGGCGACCAAGGTCTGGCTGGGCTATATCGCTTCGGAGATGGGCGACTGGGAAGGGGCGCGTCGCAACTTCGCCGCCGGCGCCCCGGCCATCGACAGCTTCCCCAAGGAATGGCGCGCGCGGTTCGGCGCGGCCCACGCCATGGCCGCGATCCAGTTGAATGATCTCGCCGCCGCCCAGCAGCTGTTGGCCTATGTCTTCAGCCAGGATGCGCCGGCGGTCGATCAACTGACCGCGCGGCTGGTGCAGGCGCGTATGTTCGAGCTGAACGGCGACAAGAACCGGGCGCTGGCGGTCTACAAGGCCGTGGCGCGCGCGCCGCTAGACGGGATCGCCACGCCGGCGAAACTGGGCGCCATCAGCCTGGAGCTGGACAAGGGTGCGATCACCCCGGATCAGGCGACGGCCCAGCTGGAACAGCTGAAATGGCGCTGGCGCGGGGATGCGACCGAGATGGCGGTCGTGCGCAAACTGTCGGGCATCTATCTGCAACAGGGGCGATACCGCGAGGCGCTGGACGCCCTGCGCGGCGCGGGCAAGCGGATGGCGGGCGTGCCGGGCGCAGCCGAGGTGCAGGCGGATCAGGCGAACGCCTTCCGCGCCCTGTTCCTGGACGGCGCGGCGGACGGTTTGCAGCCGGTGCAGGCGCTGGCGCTGTTCTATGACTTCCGCGAGCTGACCCCGATCGGGGCGGACGGCGACGAGATGGTGCGGCGTCTGTCGCGCCGGCTGATCGACGTGGACCTGCTGGATCAGGCCGCCGAACTGCTGAAGCACCAGGTGGATGAGCGTCTGGACGGGGTGGCCAAGGCCCAGGTCGCGACCAATCTGGCCACCGTCTATCTGATGGACCGTCAGCCTGAGAAGGCGTTGCAGGCCATCTGGGGGTCGCGCACCACCCTGCTGCCCAATGCGATGAACAGCGAGCGCCGGGCGCTGGAGGCGCGCGCCCTGATGGATCTGGGCCGGTTCGACCATGCGCTGGAGGTGCTGGACCGGGATCAGTCGAACCCGGCGCGCGAGGTGCGGGCCGACATCTTCTGGAAGCAGCAGAAGTGGGGCGAGGCGGCGCCGATCTATGAGGCGCGGCTGGGCGATCGCTACAAGACCGCGACCACGCCGCTGACGCCGGCCGAGGAAAGCTGGCTGATCCGGGCGGGCGTCGGCTATTCGCTGGCGGGCGATCGGGCGGCGTTGCAGAGGCTGAGCGGGCGCTTTGGGCCGATGGTTCCCGGCGCGCGTTCGGCGGCGGCGCTGCGGGTCGCGCTGGATGACAATCTGTCGGGCGTGGCGGGAACGGGCGACTTCGCCAATCTGTCCAGCCAGGCCGACACCTTCGTCGGCTGGGTCAACAGCGCCAAACAGGCGTTCAGAAAAGAAGCTGACGCGAAGAGCGCCGCCTGAAATTGAAACGGGCGGAGATCGCGTCGCGACCCCCGCCCGTCGAGCATTGCCGGTCCTGCATCGCAGGACCGAAAAGGCTTAGCCGTTGACGGCGTCCTTCAGCGGCTTGGAGACGCGGAAGCGCACGGCCTTGGAGGCGGCGATCTTGATGGTCGCGCCGGTAGCCGGGTTGCGGCCTTCGCGCTCAGCGCGATCGGCGGTGTCGAAGACGCCCAGGTTCGAGATGCGGATGTCGCCGCCCGACTTCAGGGTCGAGTGGATGTTTTCGACGATCGCGGTCAGCACCTTGCCGGCGTCGGCCTGCGAAACACCAGCGTCTTTGGCGACGGCGGCGATCAGTTCGGCTTGAGTGGTCATAAGAAGCGTTTCCAGTGTTAGTCGCCCGATTCCGAGCGAGGACCGGGGGATCAACACGGATTTCCATACGCTTTGCAAGCGCCGATGACGCTTAAAGCCATATGGGGCGGGGGATTATCCGGTACCGGACGCCCGCTGGAAGCTCTCGACCAGGCTTCCGGCGACCAATCGCCAGCCGTCCACCAGCACGAAGAAGATCAACTTGAAGGGGAGGGAGACCACCACCGGAGGGAGCATCATCATGCCCATGGACATCAGCACGCTGGCCACCACCAGATCGATCACAAGGAACGGAACGAAAAGGAGAAATCCGATTTCGAAGGCCTTCTTCAGCTCGCTGATCATGAAGGCCGGGGTGACCACACGCAGGGGCAGGTCCTGGACGTTCTGGGGCGGGTCGATCTTTGAGAGACGGGTGAACAGGGCGAGGTCCCCGCGGTCCACCTGGGCCAGCATGAAGGTTTTTACGGGTTCGGACGCCTGATCGAAGGCCTGGGGCAGTTCGATCTGCTGATCCATCAGCGGACGAATGCCCGAATCATAGGCGTCCTGCCAGGTCGGGGCCATGACGATGGCGCTGAGGAACAGCGACAGGGACACCAAGACGGCGTTCGGCGGCGACTGTTGCAGGCCCAGCGCCGTGCGCAGCAGCGACAGGACCACGATGATCCGCACGAAGCTGGTGGTCATGATGACGATGGACGGCGCCAAGGACAGGACGGTCATCAGACCGACCAACTGGACCACGCGCTGGGTCAGGCCGGCGCCGGTGCCCAGGTCGATGTTTAGGGCCGAGCCGCTTTGCGCCGCCTGCTGAGCCAGGGCCGCGACAGGCCAGGCCAGGCAGACCAGAGTGGTGAACAGCGACAGCAGGGCCGCGCGTTTCAGCTCGGCGCCGGTCGGCTTGACGAAGACGGCGGGCTTCACTGGCCGCCTCCTATTTTGCCGAGAGGGGGCTGACGCGGCTCGATCAGTTCACGGCCTTCGCCCAGCAGGATCAGCCGTTCCTCGTCGTCGACGCGGACCAGAACGAGACGACGGGCGGGGTCCAGCACCAGGGTCTCGACGACCTGAAGCCGGCGCTCGCCGCGCTCCGCGTTCAGCCGGGCCAGGATTTGCGGGGCATAGCGGCGCGCAGCCCAGGCCGCGATCCCGATCAGGCCGAGGGTGAAGGCCAGGCCGAAGACCGCCCGGGCGAGATCGAGGAAATTCATGACGCTGCAAAGGCCCCGCGCAGTCCGCGCTTAGACCCTGAATGTTAACCAGCACGGTTAACGAGCCGTTGAGATAACCCCCTATTAACCATCCAGGCGGCATTTTCTGCCCATCGCGCGCATTCGCGTCGCACGGGAGACCGCCATGGGCGTCGCCGACATACCGCTGCTGGGGCAGATCAAGGGCCGACTGGGCTGGCTGGACGCCCGCCAGCGGGTCATCGCCGAGAACGTCGCCAACGCCGATACGCCGGGCTTCGTCGGGCGCGACCTGAAACAGCCGACCGACTTCGCCGCCGCCATGCGCTCGGGCGGGGGGCTGCAGATGGTGCGCACCAATGCGGCCCATATCGCGCCGGCCGGTTCACCGGTGCGGTTCGCCCCGACCAAGGCGCCCGATTCGGAGACCACGCTGGACGGCAATTCGGTGGTGGTCGAAGAGCAGATGCTGAAAATGGCCGAGAGCCGCATGGCCTATGACGCCGCCATCGGCTTCTACCAGAAATCCATGTCCATGATCCGCATGGCCGCCAAGCGGCCGGGCGCCTGAGCCGATGGCCGAGAAGGACTGACCCATGCCTGATCCCATCCCCCCTTCGAACAGCGCCATGGCGGTGGCGGCCTCGGCCCTGAAGGCGCAGCAGTCGCGCATGCGCGTGATCGCCGAGAATATCGCCAACGCCCAGTCGACGGCGCGCACGCCAGGCGGCGAGCCCTATCGCCGCCAGATCCCGGTCTTCCAGGCGCGCGAGGTCGATGGTGCGACCGGCGTCACCCTGGCCGAGGTGCGGCCCGACCAGGGCGACTTCAAGATGGACTATGACCCATCGCACCCGGCCGCGAATGCGCAGGGCTATGTGATGCGGCCCAATGTCGACACCCTGGTCGAGGCGATGGACATGCGCGAGGCGCAGCGCGCCTATGAGGCCAATCTGAACGTCATCGAGACGGCGCGGTCGATGGACAGCCGCACCCTCGACATCATCAAACGCTGAGGACTAGGCCATGAATCCGATGATGGCCGCCAAGGCCTATGCTGCCGTTCAGGGCGGCGCCATGCCGACAGCAGCCCAGGCGCCCGGCGTTGGGGACGGCGGCTTCGCCGACCTGGTCAAGAACGCCATGACCGACATGACCCAGCAGTCGCGCGCGGCCGAAACCCAGATGACCCGCTCGGTTCAGGGCCAGGGCAATTTGATCGACGTGGTCACGGCGCTGAGCTCGGCCGAGGCGTCCCTGGAGACCGTGATCTCGGTCCGCGATCAGGTGATTTCCGCCTATAAGGAAATCATGGCGATGCCGATCTGACGGCAGGTCAGAAGTAGCGTTCGCCGATTCGCAGGGTGTCGCCGGGCGAAACACGCGCATCGGCGGTCAGCGGCTGGGCTTCTTCGACCTGTGATCCGGCGCGACGCACGAAGACACGGCGCGTATTGGCGCGATAGGTGAAGCCTTGTGCCGTCGCCACGGCGTTCAACACCGTCAGGTCCGGCAGATAGGGGTATTCACCTGGCCGATTGACCTCGCCCAGGATGTAGATCGGCCGATAGGTCAGGACCTGGGCGGTGACGCGCGGCTGGTTCAGATAGCCCTGGCTCAAGGCGTGAGCGACGGCGTCCTGAAGCTGGGCGCCTGTCAGACCAGCAGCCTGGACCTCGCCGATCAGGGGCAGGGCGATCCGGCCGTTGGCGTCGATCACGAACTCGCCGCCCAGCGCTGCCTCGCCGAAGACGTCGATGCGCACCTTGTCGGCAGAGACAAGCCGATAGTCCGACACGCTCTGAGGCGTAAAGGCCGTCAGGCCCAGCGACAGGACCGCCACCAGCAGGCCGATGCCTCTTCTTGCCTCCAATGTCATCGCCCCTGATCGTTTCGGGTGTGAAGGCTAAACGCGTCGGTTGTTCCGGTCTAGGGGCGGTCCGACAGGATACGGGCGGCGAGATCGCGGGCCTGGCCGCGCAGGTCGGGCACGGCCGTCATCTCCCAGAAGGCGCCGCGCGTCAGGGGGCCGACGGCGTGAAGACCACGCGCGGGGGCGCCTGCGCCGTCCAGCAGACCGCCCTCGTCATCGACCTGCAGCCCAAGGCCCAAGGGATCGGGGCGACCGTAACCCTTGTCCAGGATGTCGCGGATCATCGGTTCGGTGCTCTTTGAGATCACGCCCAGCGGCCCGGTGCAGTTCACGACCAGGTCGAACCGCTCCTTGATGGCGCGCTTTTTTCCGCGTGGACGCCACGAGACCTCGATGACGTCGGTCGCTTTCAACTCGGTCAGCTTGCCGGCCAAGATCGTCAGCTCGCCGCCGGCCAGCATGGAATGGATGTCGCGGGCCGGACCGGGCGACAGGCGGTGGCGATGCACGTCCCACAGGGGGCGCAGATGGCGGAGGAAGCGGCTGCGCTCGACCCGCGACCAGCTCTTCCAGATGTCGCGCGCGGAATGGCGCAGGCGGTCGAACACGGCGCGCCAATCGGCGTCGGCCGTCGCGTTGCGGATCTGACGCAGGATTTCGGCCGGGCTGCCCGAAAAGCCGCCGACATAGGGCGTGGGCGGAACGGTCGCGTGGGCGCGGGGCAAAAGGCCGTGTCGCGACAGGGCGGTCAGGCGGCGTCCGGGCCGGCGCAGGGTGATGGCCGCATCCACCATCGTCAGGCCCGAACCGATCAGCAGGACTTTGCGGGCGTCGCGCGCGGTCTGGGGATCGAACCGCCAGGGGTTTTCGACATAGGCGGGGGAGGCGCGCACCGCGTCCTCGACGCCGGGGGGCGAGGCGGGCTCCAGATTGCCCAGCGCCAGCACGACCTGATCGGCCGCAACCTCTCCGTCGCTGGTCACGATACGCCAGCCGTCGTCCTGGTGATCGATGGATTGCGCTTCGGCGCCGATCAGGGTCAGGCGGTCGGGCGCGTCGTCCAGCGCCTCGTCCAGCAAGGCCTGAAGATAGTCGCCATAGACGCCGCGGGTGATGAAGCCGTCCTGGGCGCGCCACGACGGCTGTTCGGCCAACCAGTCGGCGAGGTGGCCGGGCTGGTCGGGAAAGGCGCTCATATTGTCCAGGCGGACGTTCAGCAGATGACCGGGATTTCCGGTGTCATAGGCGGTGCCGGGACCGAAAACGCCGCGCCGTTCGATCAGGGTGACGCGCACGTTGCGCGAGGCCTTCAGCAGATTGACGGCGGTCAGCAGGCCGCTGAAACCCGCGCCGACGATGGCGACATGCGGTCCATTCTGCTGCGGCACGCGCACCCCCGTTTCCCGTTTCCGTCGCTGTCGATAACACGCGCCGGGCCAGAGGGATCATGGCGATAAATATCTATCTGGCCAGTAGGAATAACGTGATCAGCGGTTGCGACCCCTGGCCTGGCGGATATCGCGCAGGGCCAGAGGGAGCAGCGTCCAGGGCTCGACGCAGTAGCGGACGAACAGCCGTTTCGGGTCGTGCAGCAGGCGATAGGCCCATTCGATGCCTGCGCGTCCCATCCAGCGCGGGGCAGCGCTTTGAACCCCCGCCTCATAGTCGAAGGCAGCGCCCACCGATAGGATGACGCAATCGGGCAGGCGCTCGAAGTTTTCGGCGATCCATAGCTCCTGGCGCGGCATTCCCATGCCGACGAACAGGATGTGGGGCTGGAAGGCCGTGATCCGATCCAGGACGGCGGCGTTCTCGGACGACCCGGGCCGGGCGTCGAAGAAGCCGTGGTGGATGGCGATGTCGGCGTCCGGATAGCGGAGCTTCAGCCGGCGCGCCGCCTCGTCGCCGACGCCGGGCGCGCCGCCGACGGACAGGACCCGCCAGCCCTGACGGTTCGCCACGCTCCAGAAATGGTCGCGCCAGTCCAGATAGGTGCAGCGATGAAAGCCCCGGCTGTGCAGACCCAGGGCGCGCGAGAAGGCCAAAAGCGGCGTCGAATCGACCTCGATCAGATCGGCCTTGTCGTAGAAGGCGCCGAGTTCAGGTCGCTTCTGCATCAGATAAAGGCTGTGCAGGTTGTGATTGGCGATCAGGCTTTTTTCGCCCTGCCGCACCGCCTGCTGAATGTGGTGCAGCACCTCTTCCGGCTTCACCAGATCCATCGATTGCCCCAGGATCGTGACCCGCTCGTGGGCGCGGCGGTTCTGGCGGAACGGCGCGCGGGGCCGGGCGCGACGCTCCGTGACGACGCGCTCTGGCGCAGAGGGGCTGAGAGACGGGTCCGCCATCAGGCGCTTCTAGGCGACCTGGACTCAAGACGGGGTTAGAAAACAGGCTTAGCGCCCATTAAGTCACCGCCGAACGCGGATCGAAAATGATGTGCGGCCAGGCTTGGCGCGCCGCGCGCGCAAGAAATCTCGCAAAGGCGAAAAATCCTTGTTGACCCCGCCCGGAGCCTCCCTTAGAGGTCCGCGCCTTCCCGATGGAAACGCCGCAAGGCGCTGCCGACGGGGCCCAGATGGCGGAATTGGTAGACGCGCTGGCTTCAGGTGCCAGTGGCTTAACGGCCGTGGAGGTTCGAGTCCTCTTCTGGGCACCATCTTTCAGAAAGCGTCGCACCGAACGGTGCGGCGCTTTCTTTGTTTTGGCCTATCGCCTCGCGCGCGCCGCCCCGCTGCTTGAGGCCCGTTCGTGGTTGAGCTTGCCCGTTTCGCGCGCCGCGTTCGCCGTGTAAGAGCCTGAGCATGACCGTTTACCTGCATGAGGGCGACCTGCCCGACGATCTGGACCTGGGGTCCGAGGTCGCCATCGATTCCGAGACGATGGGCCTGCGTTTTCGCCGCGATCCGCTGTGCGTGGTGCAGTTGTCGTCGGGCGACGGAAACGCCCATGTCGTGCGGCTGAACCGGCCCGCCTATGACTGTCCGAACCTGAAGCGTGTGCTGACCGATCCGGCGGTGACCAAGATCTTCCATTTCGGCCGGTTCGACATAGGCATGTTCCTGCTGCACCTCGGCGTCGAGACGCGGCCGGTCTATTGCACCAAGATCGCCTCCAAGCTGGCGCGCACCTATACTGACCGGCACGGGCTGAAGGACGTGGTGCGCGAGACGGTGGGCGTGGACCTGTCCAAGGCGCAGCAGTCCTCGGACTGGGGCGCCGAGACGCTGAGCCAGGCGCAACTGGACTATGCGGCGTCGGACGTCCTGTATCTGCATGCGGCCAAGGCCAAGCTGGATATGATGCTGGCGCGCGAAGGGCGAACCGATTTGGCCGCTGAATGTTTCGACTTCCTGCCGACGCGGTCGGCGCTCGACCTGGCCGGCTGGGACGAGACCGACATCTTCGCCCACAGCTGAGGCGCGCTTGACCGAACACGGCGAACAGTCCCGCATCGAGGCCGACGAGGCCAGGGTCGCCCTGGCCGGCGCCCGCTGGCGTGCGCGCTCGCGGCGGGTGAAGCTTTATCGCCGCGTCCTGCCGATCGTCATCCTGGTGCTGGCGGGCGGCGCCCTGACCTGGACCGTGTTCCGCACCGTCATGTCGGGCGTTGAGCGCAAGGCCAGCCAGAGCCAGGAGGTCCGCCTGGATGCGCCCCTGTTCCACGGTCAGGACGCGCAGGGCCGCGCCTTCACCGTCGGCGCGCAAGGCGCCGTGCGCGATCCCAAGACCGGCAAGTTCAAACTGATCGGCCCGGCGCTGAAGCTGAACCTGGGCGGGCGCAAGGTCACGGAACTGACCGCCGACGGCGGCATCTATGATGAGCAGGCGAAGACGGTGACGATCGGCCCGAACGTGCGCATTTCGGACGGCGGCACGGGCTTTGTCCTGACCACGCCCGAGGCGGTGGTCGACACCTCGACCGGAAACGTCACCGGTTCAAAGGGCGTTCAGGGTTCCGGCCCTATTGGAACCATCAACGCATCGTCCTATGCGATCTACGATCAGGGACAGCGCGTCGTGTTCGACGGCGCAGGCGACAACAAGGTGAAGGGCGTTCTGACGCCCAAGGGGTCAGGCGGATGATCGTGACGAAGATTTCGAAGGCGCTGGCTGTCGTCGCGGCGGCGGCCGTCGTGGGCATGCCGGCCCTGGTGGACGCGCAGGCTCAGGCGACCAATCAGCCCGTCGCCTATGGCGCAGACTCGGTCGAATACGCCCCCAACCGCATCATCCTGCGCGGCCGGGCCGAGGCGACGCAGGGCGGCAACCGCTTTCGCGCCGACACCCTGACCCTGGTCAGCGGCGAGGGCGGCGATCTGCAACGCGCCGAGGCCAGCGGCACCGTCTATTTCGTGACGCCCGACCAGTCGATGCGCGGCGACCGCGCCGTCTACAACCTGGGCAACGGCGAGATCGTGGTGACGGGCAATGTCATCCTGACCCAGGGCAAGAACGTCCTGACCGGCTCGCGCCTGGTCTACAACATCAACACCGAGACCGCTCGCATGGACGGCGCGCCGCGCGGCGCCGCCGGAAGCCGCGTGCAGGGCGTCTTCTATCCCAACTCGAACTGAGGCCGTCTGGCCGTCACGGACCTGAGCATTTGGCGCGCAAGGAACTGTCAGCCCTGAACCTGGATGAGCGGCCGCAACCGGCCGCCGTGGCGCCCGCGCCTGCGGAAAAGGGCCTGCGGGTGATGAACCTGGCCCGGTCGTTCGGCCAGCGTCAGGTCGTGCGCGACGTGTCCCTGACGGTCCAGCGCGGCGAGGTCGCGGGCCTGCTGGGTCCCAACGGGGCCGGCAAGACCACCTGCTTCTACATGATCACCGGCCTGATCCCGCCGGATTCGGGCGCGATCTGGCTGGACGGCGAGAACATCACCGGCCAGCCGATGTATCAGCGCAGCCGCATGGGTCTGGGTTATCTGGCGCAGGAAGCCTCGATCTTTCGCGGCATGACGGTCGAGCAGAACGTCAAGGCGGTGGTCGAGCTGAACTATCCGCGCGACCAGATCCGCGCCGAGACCGACCGGCTGCTGAACGAACTGCACATCGACCATCTGCGCCACGCGCGGGCTACGGCGCTGTCGGGCGGCGAGCGTCGGCGGGTGGAGATCGCGCGGGCGCTGGCCGGGCGGCCGTCCTTCATGCTGCTGGACGAACCCTTCGCCGGCATCGACCCCCTGGCCATCGCCGACATCCGCACCGTGATCCGCTATCTGGCCAGCCAGGGCATCGGCGTGCTGATCACCGACCACAATGTGCGCGAAACCCTGGACATCACCGACCGGGTGTCGATCATCTCGAACGGCGCGGTGCTGTTCGAAGGCACGTCCGACGAGGCGATCCACGACGCCGAAGTGCGCCGGGTGTATCTGGGCGAAAACTACATCTGATCCGCCTCGTCTCCTCTCCGCGCGCAGCGTGGTGGAGGGGTTCTTTGAGCCCCACGAGCGCTAGCGATGCGGTGAAGACCCCCTCCGTCACGGCGCTTGAAGGACGCGCCGCGCCACCTCCCCATGAAATGGGGAGGAGACAAAAAGCGCGTTCGTCTCGCGTTAACCGGTTCGGCGACATTCTGTCCCAGCAAGTTCCGGGCCACTCGGCGGCCCGGCGGGAAGATTTCGAACGTGATCGGGCAACGGTTAGAGGTCAGGCAGGGGCAGGGGCTGGTCATCACGCCCCAGCTGCAGCAGGCGATCAAGCTGCTGCAACTGTCGAACCTCGAGCTGGAGGACTTCGTCGAGGCCGAGCTGGAACGCAATCCGCTGCTGCAACGCGAGGAGCCGGAGGGCGACGCGCCCGAGCCGGTGGAGCGCGTCGAGGCGACGGTGGACGGTGAAATGTCGTTCGGCGACGGGGTCGGCCATGAGGCCGTGTCCGGCATGGATGCGGGTTCGGACGATGTCTATGGCGACGCCGCGCCGGGCGAGCGGACCAGCGACCGGATGACTGACGAAGCCCAGCCGGGCATGTCGGACTGGTCCAGCGCCGGCAAGGGCGGCCAGATGTTCGAGGGCGAGGGCGAGCGGCCCGATGCGCACGAGCTGACCCTCTGGGAACATCTTCAGGCCCAGGCGTCGAGCGCGGGCCTGACGCCGGCCGACCACGGCATCGCCCTGACCCTGATCGATGCGACCGACGAGGGCGGGTATCTGCGGGGGGAATTGACCGAATTCGCCGACAGGCTGGGCGTGCCGCTGGAGCGGATCGAGGCGGTGCTGAGCGTTTGTCACGGCTTCGAGCCGACCGGGATCATGGCGCGGTCGGTGCCGGAATGCCTGAAGCTGCAGCTGATCGAGCGCAATCGGTTCGATCCGGCGATGGCGGCGCTGCTGGACAATCTGGACCTGCTGGCCAAGCGCGATCTGGCGGGCCTGCGCCGCGTCTGCGAGGTCGATGGCGAGGATCTGACCGACATGATCGCCGAACTGCGGGCGCTGACGCCGCGTCCGGGCGCAGGCTTCGGCGGCGAGCCGGCGCAGACGGTCGTGCCCGACGTGCATGTGAGGCCGGACCCCGCCGGCGGCTGGCGGGTCGAGCTGAACGCCGACACCCTGCCGCGCCTGTTGGTCGACAAGCGCTATCACGGCCTGGTTCAGGCCGGCGCGCGATCGGACACCGAAAAGACCTTCGTCGCCGACTGCGCCGCCCAGGCCAACTGGCTGGTCAAGTCGCTGGATCAGCGGGCCAAGACCATTCTGAAGGTCTCATCCGAGATCGTGCGCCAGCAGGACGCCTTCCTGGCCTTCGGCGTCGAGTTCCTGAGGCCGCTCAATCTGAAGACCGTCGCCGACGCCATCGGCATGCACGAATCCACCGTCAGCCGCGTCACCTCGAACAAATACATCGCCACGCCGCGGGGCGTGTTCGAGCTGAAATTCTTCTTCACCGCCGCCATCCAGTCGGTGGATGGCGCATCGACCCATTCGGCCGAAGCCGTCCGTCACAAGATCAAATCCATGATCGACGGCGAGGGGGTTGAGGGTGACGTTTTGTCCGACGACCGGATCGTCGAAATCCTGAAGGAAACGGGCATCGACATCGCCCGCCGCACCGTGGCCAAATATCGGGAAGCCTTGAGGATTCCGTCCTCGGTCGAGCGCCGCCGGATGATGAAGACCGGCTGACATCCACAGCCAAGCGTGACCACAAATCGGTGATCTGGATTGACACCAAATCGGGTCGGGCGCGTTCTATCGGCATGCAAGTCCAAGTCAGCGGCAAGCAAGTGGATGTCGGCGAAGCGTTAGGCTCGCGCATCTCCCAGGAACTCGAAGACGGGGTCGGAAAATACTTCGCCCGAGGCGGTGAAGACGCCGAGGTCGTGGTGTCCAAGGACGGCCACAACTTCAAGGTGGACTGTTGGGTCCGCCTCGCGTCGGGCCAGACCCTGGTGACGACCGGCATGGGCGGCGACGCCCACTCGGCCTTCACTGAGGCGCTGGATCGGCTCGAAAAGCGGGTTCGCCGCTACAAGCGCCGGCTCAAGGACCACCACATCGGACCCAAGGGTCTGTCGCCCGAGAAGACTGAAAACGCCGCCCGCGAAGTCGCACGCAGCATCGTGCTGCGTGATCCCGACAGCGTGGAGGACGACGTCTTCGGCGACGCGAGCGAGAACGACGGTCCGCCGCCGGTGGGCATGGTCATCGCCGAGACCGAGCACGAAATCCGCACCATCACGGTCGGACGAGCCGTGCTGGAACTGGACATGACGGGCTATCCGGTCGTGCTGTTCCGCAACGCGGCGCACGGCGGTCTGGCGGTCGTCTATCGTCGTCCGGACGGGAATGTGGGATGGATCGATCCCGAACGGACCGCCAAGGCCAACGGTTCGGTGAACTAAGCCTCAGTTTGACTTCGGCGCGGTTGTCTCTAAACGGGCGGCCGCGCCGTTGTCTGCTGCGTGTATCGAGGTTGTGTAATGGACATCGGTGATCTGCTCGCGCCCAAGGGCGTGGTGCTGCGCAGCGGCGCGTCGTCCAAGCGACAGGCGCTTCACGCGTTGGCCGAGGCGGCCTCGCATGCGCTGGGCATCGACGAAGCCCGTATTTTCGACGCCTTGATGGAACGCGAGACGCTGGGATCGACCGGGCTGGGATCCGGGGTCGCGGTGCCGCACGCGCGTCTCATCGAGGTCGAGAAGGTGACGGCGGTGTTCGTGCGGCTGGATACGCCTGTGGCCTATGATGCGGTGGACGACCGGCCGGTCGATCTGATCGTCGGCCTGTTCGCCCCGCCCAAGGCGGGCGCCGAGCATCTGCGCGCATTGGCGGCGGTGTCGCGCGCGCTGAGGTCGCCCGAACTGCGGGAACAACTGAGACAGGCGCGCACGACCGATGCGATCCGCGCCCTGTTCGTCAAGGACGCCACAGCCGCGACGGCGGCCTGAACTGCGTCATGAACGGCGGCGCCTGCGCGCCGCCATCCATCAGATCAGTGAACGGAAACCGGCTCCAGCTCGTGCGCCACGGCGGCGGCGAAGGCAGTGTCGCGGTCGATCATGACCGCCAGACGCTCGCCGTCGGCGCTGTGGACGGCATAGAGCATCTGGCCGGGGTTCAGATCCACGTCCTTGATCTCGACCGCCTCTTCAAGCAGGTCCGAGGCCTTGATCTCGCGCACATACACGAGGTCGGGGGCGCCCAGTCCGGCAAAGTCTTCCTTGGTCATCGTCATCGGCGTCATTAGGACCGCCTCCTTCATATTTGACAACGCCCGGATCGCCGGGCGGTTCGAATGGCTGTGGTTTTCAGCCGGCCGCGATGGGCCCGGACGTAATTGGAATCCGCCGCACCTGGCGCTCAGCCTCGGGCCGGATCAGGTCGACGTGCAGCAGGCCATGCTCCAGCTGGGCGCCCTCGACTTCCAGCCCGTCGGCCAGGACGAAGTTGCGAACGAAGCCACGCGCCGCGATGCCGCGGTGCAGAAAGGCCTGTTCACCCCTGCCGGCGTCGTCGCGTTTGCCGGCGATGGTCAGTTGGCGGCCGTCCAAAGTTATGGCCAGTTCTGCGGGCGCGAACCCAGCGACGGCCAGGCTGATGCGGACGCCCGCATCGCCGATCTGTTCGACATTGTAGGGCGGATAGCTTTCGGCCGCGGCCTTGGCGGCGCGGTCGATCAGGGCGCGGGTGTGGTCGAAGCCCAGCAGGAACGGGCTGTCGAACAGGATGGTGCGCGTCGTCGTCATCTGGGGTCCTTGCGTCAGCGACCGAGCGGTCGGTCTCCCGCAATCGGCAAGACCGTCCGTCACAGATGAAGATGGGGGCTGGCGAGGGCGGGATCAACCGGCAGTCCCTGTGGGGTCAGTGGATGGCCTCGCCGTGCTGGGTATAGTCCAGCCCCTCGACCTCTTCGTCCTTGGTGACGCGCAGGCCCGTGGTGAACTTGCAGATCATCAGGACGACGAAGGTGCCGGCCGCGCTCCAGACGATGACGCCGACCAGGCCGACGGCCTGTTTCCACACGGTCGCCCCCTCCGACAGGGCGTTGACGGTCGTGGTGGCGAAGACGCCGGTCAGCAGGGCGCCGACGATGCCGCCGACGCCGTGCACGCCAAACGCATCCAAGCTGTCATCGTATTTCAGCGCGTGCTTCAGCCAGACCGCGCCCGCATAACAGGCCGGGCCGCCGATCAGGCCGATGAAGAAGGCCCCCTTGGGATCGACGAAGCCGGCGGCGGGGGTGATGGCGACCAGACCGCCGACGACGCCCGACAGCAGGCCAAGCAGAGTCGGGCGCTTGCGGTCGAACCATTCGACGGTCATCCAGCCCAGAGCCGCGCTGCCGGCGGCTAGGATCGTATTGAACGCGGCGGTGGCGGCCAGCGCATCCGCCGCGCCCGCCGATCCAGCGTTGAAGCCCAGCCAGCCGACCAGCAGCAGGCCGGTGCCGATGGCGCTATAGACCAGGTTGGCGGGGGCCATGTTGTCGCGCCCGAAGCCGTGACGCGGCCCCAGCACCAGCGCGCAGACCAGGCCGGCGATCCCGGCGTTGACGTGGACGACCGCGCCGCCCGCGAAGTCGAGCACGCCCAGCCCGCCCAGATAGCCGCCGCCCCACACCTGATGACAGATGGGCGCATAGACGATCAGATGCCAAAGACCAAAGAACAGCAGGCTGGCCGAGAACTTCATCCGCTCGGCGAAGGCGCCCGCGATCAGGGCCGGGGTGATGATGGCGAAGGTCATCTGGAAGGCGACGAACAGCAGTTCGGGCAGGCCGGGCAGCAGGCTGTGGGCCGTCTGGGCGGTGACGCCGTTCAGGAAGGCCGCTTGCACCCCGCCGATGAAGCCATTGGCCGCCTCCGGTCCCTTGCCGAACGACAGGCTGTAGCCGACCAGGAACCACAGGACCGAGACGATGGCGAAGGCGGCCGCCGACTGGGCGACGACGCTGATGATGTTCTTCTTGCGCACCATGCCGCCGTAGAACAGCGCCAGGCCCGGCAGGGTCATCAGCAGCACCAGCGCCGTCGAGGTCAGGATCCAGGCCGTCGCCGCCGTATCGATGACCAGCGGCGCCTGATGCGCCAGCAGGGCCGGTGCGGCGAGAACCGGAGACGCGAAGGCCGCCGCCCCGGCGACGAGTGTGACGGCAAGGGCGGCGGATCGGGTCATGGCGGCTTTCTAAGGCAGGCGGTTCGGTGTCAGGCGGAGGTCTTCAGGCGTTCCGTGCGGGCGACGATGTCGGTCAGGGGCACGATGCGGACGAAGCGGTTCAGGCTGTTGTCCCAATCCGCCAGCAGACGCCGCGCCAGAGGCGAGGCCGTCGCGACCAGATGGGCTTCGATCAGGCCCTTCAGTCGATCGGCCGCCTGTGCGTCAATGTCGGTCACGCCCGCCAGGTCGCCGTTCAGGGCGCGCTCGGCATGGCCCGGCTGGTCCAGCACGAACAGCTCGCCGCCGCTCATGCCCGCCGCCAGGTTCCAGCCGACCGAACCCAGGACGACCACGCGTCCGCCGGTCATATATTCGCAGCCGTGCGCGCCCAGGCCCTCGACCACGGCCGCGGCGCCGGAGTTCCTGACCGCAAACCGCTCGCCCGCCGCGCCGGCGACGAACAGACGGCCCGAGGTCGCGCCATACAGTGTGGTGTTGCCGCAGATCAGCTGATCCTCGCGCCATTCCGGCGTGCGGATCGAGATTTCGGCGCCCGACAGCCCCTTGCCAACATAGTCGTTGGCCTCGCCGGTCAGGTGCAGTTCCAGACCCTTGGCCGCAAAGGCGCCGAAGCTCTGACCTGCGATGCCTTCCAGTCGCAGCTTCAGCCGGCCGGCGGGCCCTTGCGCGCCGAAGCGGCGCACGATGGCCGAGGACAGGGCCGCGCCGACCGTGCGCTGGGTGTTGTTCAGCGGATAGGACAGCTCCAGCGTCTGGCCGCGATCCAGGAAACGCACGGCGTCCTTCAGCACGGCGGCGTCCAGGCTGTCGGCGATGGGCTTGCGGATCGTCTTGTCGGCCCATTTGCCGGCCGCGCCCTCGTCCACCTGAACCAGCAGGGGGTTCAGGTCCAGGTCGTCCAGGTGCGAGCCGCCGCGACGGACCTGACGCAGCAGATCAGTGCGGCCGATGATCTCGTCCATCGTGCGCGCGCCGATGGAGGCCAGGATTTCTCGCGTCTCCTCGGCGATGAAGGTGAACAGGTTCACCACCTTGTCAGGCGTGCCGGTGAACTTCTCGCGCAGCCGCTCGTCCTGGGAGCAGACGCCGACGGGGCAGGTGTTGGAATGGCACTGCCGCACCATCAGACAGCCCATGGCGATTAGGGCGGCGGTGCCGACGCCGTATTCCTCGGCGCCCAACATGGCGGCGATGACCACGTCGCGGCCGGTGCGGACGCCCCCATCGGTCCTCAGCGTGACCGAGCCGCGCAGATTGTTCAGCGTCAGCACCTGGTGGGCCTCGGCCAGGCCGATCTCCCACGGCAGGCCTGCGTGCTTGATCGAGGTCTGGGGCGAGGCGCCGGTGCCGCCGTTGTGGCCGGCGATCAGGATGGCGTCAGCGTTGGCCTTGGCCACGCCCGAGGCGATGGCGCCGATGCCCGAGGCGGACACCAGCTTCACCGTCACCCGCGCATCGGGGTTGATGGCCTTCAGGTCGTAGATGAGCTGGGCCAGGTCCTCGATCGAATAGATGTCGTGGTGCGGCGGCGGCGAGATTAGAGTCGTGCCGGGCACGGCGTGGCGCATCCGGGCGATGAACTCGGTGACCTTGAAGCCGGGCAACTGCCCGCCCTCGCCGGGCTTGGCGCCTTGCGCGACCTTGATCTCGATCTCGCGGCACTGGTTCAGATATTCGGCCGTGACGCCGAACCGGCCCGAGGCAACCTGTTTCACCGCCGAGTTGGCGTCGTCGCCGTTCGGACGCGGATGATAGCGTTCGGGATCCTCTCCGCCCTCGCCCGAGACCGAGCGGGCGCCGATGCGGTTCATGGCGATGTTCAGCGTCTCGTGCGCCTCGGGGCCGAGCGCGCCCAGCGACATGGCCTGGGTCAGGAAGCGGCGGCGGATGTCCGACACGCTCTCGACCTGGTCCAGCGGAATGGCCGTGCCTTCGCGGAAGTCCAGGAGGTCGCGCAGGGACAGGTCAGCCTGGGCGCGGACGACCTCGGAGAACTGTTTGAAGCGTCGGTAGTCGCCGCGGTTGCAGGCGTCCTGCAGCAGGTGGATGGTCTTGGCCTCGTGGGCGTGAGCCTCGCCGCCCGAACGGATCTTGAAGAAACCGCCGATGGCTGGGGAAGGGACAGCCTCGCCCCAGGCGATGCGGTGCCGCTTCATCGCCGCCTGCTCCAGACCGGCCAGGCCGATGCCGGAGATGCGCGACGGGGCGCCGGGGAAGAACTCGGCGGTCAGGGCGCGCGACAGGCCCAGCACCTCGAACTCGCAGCCGCCGCGATAGGCGGAGATGACGCTGATCCCCTTGCGGGCCAGGGTCTTCAGCAGGCCCGCCTCGATGCCGGCCTTGTAGTTCAGGCAGGCGTCGCGCAGCGTCAGGCCGGGATACAGGCCCCGGTCCAGACGTTCCTGGAACAGGTCCTGGGCTAGCCAGGCGTTGACGGTGGTGGCGCCGACCCCGACCAGGACCGCGAACCCGTGCGGGTCCAGCGTTTCGGCGGTGCGGACCACGATCGAGCAGTAGGAGCGCAGGCCCGCCTTGGTCAGGCGGCCGTGGACCCCGGCGGTGGCCAGGATCATCGGTGCGGCCAGCCGATCCGCCGACCCGGCCTGGTCGGTCAGCACGATCAGGGCCGCGCCGTCGCGGGCGGCGGCCTCGGCCTCGTTCATGATGCGGTCCAGGGCGGCGCGCAAGGCCACGCCCGGACGGGCCTCGTCCGAGGGAACGTCATAGCTGCAGTCGATGACCACGGTGGAGCCGGCGCCGACCGTGTCGATCATCCGCTCATACATGCCGTTGGTCAGGACGGGGCTGTCCAGCACGAAGACATCGGTCTGGGCCTCTTCCTCGGCCAGGATGTTGCCCAGGTTTTTGAACCGGGTCTTCAGGCTCATGGCCCCCGCTTCGCGCAGCGGGTCGATCGGCGGATTGGTGACCTGGCTGAAGTTCTGGCGGAAGTAATGCGATAGCGGACGCGGCAGGGCCGAGAGCACAGCGGGTGGGGCGTCGTCGCCCATGGAGCCGACCGCCTCCTTGCCGTCACGGACCAGGGCGTCCAGCAGCAGGTCGAGGTCCTCGCGGCTGTAGCCGGCGGCGATCTGGCGGCGGGTCAGAGCCTCGCCCGAGGCCGAGCGCGGCTCGGGTCCGGGGCCGATGATCGGCTCCAGATCGACCATATTGTCCAGCCACTCGGTATAGGGGTGGGCGGCGGACAGGGCGTCGATGGCCTCATGCTCGTCATAGACGCGGCCATGCTTCAGATCGACGGCGATCAGCTTGCCGGGGCCGATGTGCAGGCGGCGCTTCACCCGGCTCTCGGGGATCGGCACCAGGCCGGCTTCGGAGCCTGCCATCATCAGGCCGTCGACGGTTTCCACGGCGCGCAGGGGACGCAGGCCGTTGCGGTCCTTGCCCGCCACGATCCATCGGCCGTCGGCGGCGCAGATGGCGGCCGGGCCGTCCCACGGCTCCATCACCGCGTTGCAATAGGCGTAGAAGGCCCGGTGTTCGGCGGGCATGACCACGTCGTCCTTGGCCCAGGCCTCGGGGATCAGCAGGGCCTTGGCCATCGGCGCAGGGCGACCGGCGTGGACCAGCACCTCCATGACATTGTCCAGGGCCGCCGAGTCCGACCCGCCCGGCTGAACCACCGGCTTCACCTCGCGGTCGCGGTCGCCGAAGGCCTGTGCGGCCATGCGGATTTCGTGCGACTTCATCCAGTTGAGGTTGCCCTTCAGCGTGTTGATCTCGCCGTTGTGGGCCATCATGCGGAAGGGCTGGGCCAGCTTCCATTCGGGGAAGGTGTTGGTCGAATAGCGCTGGTGGAAGACCGCGTAGGCCGAGACGAAGCGCGGGTCTTCCAGGTCGGGATACAGGTCGCCCAGCAACTCGGCCCGCACCATCCCCTTGTAGGCGATGGAGCGCGCGGACAGGGTGCAGATATAGACGCCGGCCAGGTTCTCGGTCTTGACCGTCTTTTCGATGCGGCGGCGGCACAGATACAGTTCGCGCTCCAGCGCCTCGCCGTCCAGCGGTTGGCCCGCGTCGTCCAGCGGCGGGGCCAGCATGATCTGCTCGATCTCGGGCCGGGTCGCGCCGGCCTTGGTCCCCACGACCGACAGGTCGATGGGCGTCTGGCGCCAGCCATAGATCCAGAAGCCGGCGCGCAGGGCCTCGGTCTCGACGATGGCGCGGGCGCGGTCCTGGGCGCCCAGGTCGGTGCGCGGCAGGAAGACCTGACCGACGCAGATGGGCCCAGGACGCAGGGACTGACCGATCGAGGTTACCTGTTCGGCGAAGAAGCCCTGGGGCAGTTCGGCCATGATGCCGGCCCCGTCGCCCGATAGGCCGTCAGGATCGACCGCGCCGCGGTGGGCCACGGCCTTCAGGCTGCGGATCGCATATTCGACCACGTCGCGGCGCGGCGTGCCGTCGATGGAGCAGACCAGGCCGACGCCGCAGGCGTCGCGCTCCGAGGCGCGGTCATAGGCGTTGCCGGCTTCCAGCCGGTCACGGGTTTGTTCGTATTTGTTCAGCCAGGTCATGCCGCGACCTCCTCGGTGCGGGTCTTGAAGTAGCGGTCGATCTCGGCGGCGGCGTCCTGGCCTTCGCGGACGGCCCAGACGACGAGCGAGGCGCCGCGCACGGCGTCGCCGGCGGCGAAGACGCCGGGCAGGCTGGTGGCGAAGCTGACCGAACCCACCTTGATGGTGCCGTCGTCGCGTAGGCGCAAATTGGCCTCATGCGCCGCGAACGGCTCGGGCGAGAAGCCCAGGGCCTCTATGACGATGTCGGCCGGCACGTCGAAGTCGGCGCCGGGAACCGGCACGATGTCGCGACGCTGGCCCGGAGCGGCCTCGGTCAGCTGGATGCGGGCGGCGCGCACGCCCGTGACCTGGTCGCCTTGCGACAGCAGGGCCTTGGGTGCGGCCAGCCATTCGAAGACGACGCCTTCTTCCTCGGCGTTGACGACTTCGCGGGCCGAGCCCGGCATGTTCTCGCGATCACGACGATACAGGCAGGTGACGCTGGCTGCGCCTTGCCGGACGGCGGTGCGGACGCAGTCCATCGCGGTGTCGCCGCCGCCGATGACGACGACCCGCTTGCCGCGCGCCTCGTGCCAGCCGTCCTGTTCGGCGTCGCCCAGGTCGCGCCGGTTCTGATGGGTCAGATAGGACAGGGCGGCGACGGTCGAGTCGGGCCCGCGACCGGGAGCGGACAGGATGCGCGGCTGATAGACGCCCATAGCCAGCAGGACGACGTCGTGGCGGTCGCGCAGCTCGGTCAGGGTTACGTCCTTGCCGACCTCGCAGCCCAGCACAAACTGGACGCCGCCATCGATCAGCCGATCCACGCGACGCTGCACGACGTGCTTTTCCAGCTTGAAGCCGGGAATGCCGTAGATCAGCAGGCCGCCAGCGCGGTCGTGGCGATCATAGACCGTGACCTGATAGCCCTCGCAGCGCAGGCGGTCGGCGGCGGCCATACCGGCCGGGCCGGCGCCGACGATGCCGACGGTTTCGCCGCGTTCGGCCGCCGGGCGGATCGGCTCGACCCAGCCGTTGGCGAAGGCCTGGTCGCCCAGCCAGGCCTCGACCGAGCCGATGGTCACGGCGTCCCAGCCGGACTGGTTCAATGTGCAAGATCCTTCGCACAGCCGGTCCTGCGGGCAGATGCGGCCGCAGATTTCGGGCATGGTCGAGGTCAGGGACGCGACGCGCCAGGCCTCGCGCGGCTCGTTCTCGGCCGACAGGCGCAGCCAGTCGGGAATGTTGTTCTGAAGCGGGCAGGCGTTCTGGCAGAAGGGCACGCCGCAGTCGGTGCAGCGCGACGCCTGTTTCTCGGCCGTCTCGGTGGAGGGCGGAATCGTGATCTCCCCGAAACCGCGTGCACGCAGTTCGGCCGAGGCCTTGGACAGGCGGCGGGGTTCGACGACGAATGTCCCGCCTTGCTTCAGGGTCTTATGCATATCTCGCATATGCCGCAAACGACGCGTTAGAGGCAAATATTATTGCCGCGAGGCGTTCTCAGCGAAACAAAAAGAATAAATCATCCAATCGGACGCGTTTTGTCGTCAAAAGTTGCTGATGGTGGCCGTTTGCGCCGCAACAGGATTTTGTTCCAGGGGTGCGACAATAGGAACCGGCGCAGTCTCAAGGCGTTCGAAAGACTGATTTCAGCAGACCACAGAGAGTGCGCCCATGCCCCGATGGACAACCCCGACCGGCCTTGGGGGATGGCTGACGTTGCTGCTCGGGATCCTGCTGGCCGTGATCGGTCTGGTGCTGACGGTCGGCGGCGTGCAGCTCGCGATGCTGGGCGGCTCCTGGTATTATCTGATCGCGGGCCTGGCGCTGATCGTGTCGGGCCTTCTGCTTGTCTATCGCGACGTGCGCGGGGCCTGGCTCTATGGCGCGGTCTTCGTCGCCACGGTGATCTGGGCGCTGTGGGAGAAGGGCCTGAACGGTTGGGCCATGATCCCGCGCCTGGTCGGGCCGCTGGTGCTGATGTTCCTGGTGCTGGCGACGCTGCCGGTATTGCGGTCGCGCGGCGGCGGCAAGACGGCGGGCCTCGGCGCGCTCGGGCTGGCGGCCCTGACGGTCGTGTTCGGCCTGGTGGTCGGACAGATCAACGCGCCCGGCGTCGATAGCCCGGTGCCCGGCGCGCGGGGACCATTCGGTGATCCCGCCCTGATCAAGGCCGGCCTGGACTGGCCCGCCTATGGCGGATCAAACGCCGCTCAGCGTTATTCGCCGCTGAATCAGATCAACAAGACCAAC
This sequence comes from Brevundimonas sp. EU05-FHT14B07, assembly GCF_058790795.1. Classification (NCBI taxonomy): domain Bacteria; kingdom Pseudomonadati; phylum Pseudomonadota; class Alphaproteobacteria; order Caulobacterales; family Caulobacteraceae; genus Brevundimonas; species Brevundimonas sp. EU05-FHT14B07. Next base: position 181,871 of record NZ_JBYTCZ010000002.1, on the reverse strand, counting down.
GTCGGGCAGCTGGAGCGGGCGTGGACCTTCCGCACCGGCGATCTGCCCGGCGAACGCTTCGGCGCCGAGACCACGCCGCTGAAGATCGCCGACACCGTCTATCTCTGCTCGGGTCGCAACAAGATGTTCGCCCTGGACGCCAACACCGGCCGGCAGAAATGGGCCTATGATCCCAAGGTGGCGGACGAACAAATCCCCTACACCGCCGCCTGCCGGGGCGTGACCTATTACGCCGCGCCCAACGTCGATCAGGCCCAGCCCTGCGCGACGCGCATCATCGAAGGCACGCTGGACGGCCGCATCATCGCAGTCGATGCGCGCACCGGCGTGCCTTGCCCCGCCTTCGGAACCAACGGCGCCGTCAGCATCAAGGAAGGGATGGGCAATCCCTATCCCGGCATGGTTTCGATCACATCGCCGCCAGTGGTCGTGCGCGGCGTCATCGTGACGGGCCATCAGGTTCTGGACGGCCAGAAACGCTGGAACGCCTCGGGTGTGATCCAGGGCTATGACATCATCACGGGCCAACTGCGCTTCGCCTGGGACATGATGCGTCCCGACATCACCACCGCCCCGCCGGCCGGTCAGACCTACACGCCGGGCACGCCGAACATGTGGACGACGGCGACGGGCGACGAAGCCCTGGGCTTGGTCTATCTGCCGATGGGCAACTCGGCCGCCGACTACTATTCGTCGCTGCGCCGGCCCCAGGAAAACCAGTATTCCAGCGCCCTGGTCGCGCTGGACGTCACGACGGGCAAGCCGCGCTGGAGCTATCAGACCGTCCGCCGCGACGTTTGGGACTATGACCTGGGTTCGCAGGTTACGCTGGTCGACATGCCGACCGCAGGGGGCGTGACGCCTGCGGTGATCCTGCCATCCAAGCGCGGCGAAATCTTCGTGCTGGATCGCCGCACGGGCCAGCCCCTGCACGGCGTTCAGGATCGTCCGGCCCCGCGCGGCGGCGTCGAACCGGCCCAGCGCGCGGCGACCCAGCCCTATTCGCTGTTCAACACCCTGGCCAAGCCTGACCTGCGCGAAGTCGACATGTGGGGCATGTCGCCGATCGATCAGATGATCTGCCGCATCCAGTTCAAGAAGGCGTCGTATCAGGGCCAGTTCACACCCCCGACCGCCGACCGTCGCTTCATCGAATATCCGGGCTACAACGGCGGTTCCGACTGGGGCAGCGTGGCGCTGGATCCGCGTCGCGGCGTGATCATCGCCAACTATAACGACATGCCCAACTACAATCGTCTGGTGCCGCGAGCCGAGGCGAACAAGCTGGGCTGGTTCCCCCGTGACGACCCTCGCTATCAGGCCGAGACGAACGGCGAGGGCGCCAAGGCCGAGGGCGCGGGCGATCCGCAGATGGGCGTGCCCTATGCGATCGACGTCAATGCCGGCTGGCGGATGCCCTTCACCGGCCTGCTGTGCAAGGAGCCTCCGTACGGCGGCATCCGGGCCATCGACGTGCAAAGCGGCAAGACCCTGTGGGACCGTCCGTTCGGCACGGCCCGCAAAAACGGCCCGTTCGGCATCCCCTCGATGCTGCCGCTGGAGATCGGCACGCCGAACAACGGCGGATCGGTGGTCACGGCGGGCGGTCTGATCTTCATCGCCGCAGCGACCGACGACCTGATCCGCGCCATCGACATCGAGACGGGCAAGACCGTTTGGTCTGACGTCCTGGCCGCCGGCGGCCAGGCGAACCCGATGATCTACGAACAGAACGGCCGCCAGTATCTGGTGATCGTCGCCGCCGGCCATCACTTCATGGAAACGCCGGAGGGCGATTACGTAATCGCTTATGCTTTGCCCAAGCGCAAAGCGTAAGCTCTCTCGCTGGGCCTATCGCGCTTCGCGCTGCTTGAGGCCGAACTGAACGTCAAAGGCTGGCGCGGATGGTATCCATCGTCCGCGCCAGCCGCTCTTCGTCGATGCGGCCAAGGCGCGTCGCGACGGCGGCGTCGATCGTGGCGATCTTGGTTGGCCGGATGACAGACGGCGCGGGCAGGCCGGCGTCGGCATAGGTGTCGCCGAATGGCACATCGTCAGCCCACGGTCGGTTATCGGCGCTTGTGATCATCACGACCCACAAAAGCCGGTCGCCGTCGCCCAGCAGCCCATCGGAAACGACCAGGGCCGGGCGATGCTGACGGGTGCTGCGGTCGGTATAGGGAAAAGGGACGCGGACAACGTCGCCGCGCTCAAAGTCCGGCATAGGCCTTGTGGTCCGCGTCGCCGTCCCATTCATCGAACGCCGCAAACGGATCTTCCGCAGGCGCACGTCGGGCCTTGCGCATGATCACCCGATCGCCGTCCAGATCGTATTGCAGTTCGTCGCCGTCCTGCAGGCTGAGCGCGGCGCGCACGGCCTGAGGGATGGTCGTTTGGGCCTTGGATGTCAGGCGGCTCTTGATCATCCGATGAAGGTAAGGAATTTCCTTACCGACGGCAAGTCGGGCTCAGGGCCTGACCTGCCCCTGGCCGCGCACGACGTATTTGTAGGTGGTCAGCTGTTCCGCGCCGACCGGCCCCCGTGCGTGGAGGCGGTTGGTAGAGATGCCGATTTCGCCGCCGAAGCCGAACTCGCCGCCGTCGGCGTACTGGGTCGAGGCGTTGATCAGGACGATGGCGCTGTCGACCTTCGACGCGAACCTTTCGGCGGCCTCGGCGTCAGTGGTGACGATAGCCTCGGTGTGGCCCGAGCCGTAGCGGGCGATGTGGTCGGTCGCGGCGTCCAGGTCCTGGACGACGTGGACTGAGAGGATCGGGGCCAGATATTCGGTGGTCCAGTCGGCCTCGGTCGCGGGCGTCATGGCGGGGACTAAGGCGCGGGCGTCGGCGTCGCCGCGGAGTTCGCAGCCGGCGGCGATCAGGTCGGCGGCGACGGGGGGCAGCAGGCGCTGGGCCGCCGCCCGATCCACCAGCAGGGTCTCGGTCGCGCCGCAGACCGAGACGCGGCGCATCTTGGCGTTCAGGACGATGGCGCGGGCGGTCTCAAGATCGGCGGCCTCATGCAGATAAGTGTGGTTCAGTCCCTCCAGATGGCTAAGCACGGCGGTTCGCGCATCGGCCTGGACACGAGCGACCAAGCTCTTGCCGCCGCGCGGCACGATGACGTCGATGGCGCCGTTCAGACCGGTCAGCATCAGGCCGACCGCCTCACGGTCGGGGGTGTCGACCAGTTGCACCGCATCGGCGGGCAGGCCGGCCTCGGCGAGGGCTTCGGCGATCAACGCCGCGATGGCCAGCGACGACTGCAGGCAGTCCGAACCGCAGCGCAGGATGGCGGCATTGCCCGAGCGGATACACAGGGCGGCGGCGTCGGCGGTGACGTTTGGGCGGCTCTCGTAGATCACGCCCAGCACGCCGATCGGGGTGCGGACGCGGGCGATGTCCAGGCCGTTGGCGGGGGTCCAGCGTTCGGTCTCGACGCCCAGCGGATCGGGCACGGCGGCGATGGTCGCCACCGCCTCGGCCATGCCGGCGATGCGGGCGGGGCTCAGCGACAGCCGGTCGATCAGGGCCTCGGTCATGCCGTTCGCGCGGGCGGACTCGACATCGCGAGCGTTGGCGGCGAGGAGGGCGGGTTCGGCGGCCGTCAGTTTTGCAGACAGGAGTTCCAGCACGCGGGTGCGGGCGGCGGCGGGGGCTTCGCGCAAGAGCACGGCGGCGGCGCGCGCGCGCCGGCCTAGGTCGAGCATTCGGGTCTTCAGGTCGGTCATCGGTCGTCCAGCACCATGTCGTCGCGGTGGATCAGGACCGAGGCCCCGCGATAGCCCAGCAGGGTCTCGATCTCGTCCGAGCGGCGGCCGCGAAGGTGCGCGGCCTCGTCGGCGGCGTAGGCGGCCAGACCCACGCCGACGGCCCGACCATTCGGGTCGATCAGACGCACGCAGTCACCCTTTTCGAAGCCGCCGGACACGCCCGTCACCCCGGCAGGCAGCAGGCTCTTGCCCGCCTTCAGCGCCGTGACAGCCCCGGCGTCCAGCGTCAGGACCCCCGTTGGCGACAGGCTGCCGGCGATCCACTGTTTGTAGGCGGCCATCGGCCCGTCGGGGGCGGCGATCAGGGTGGCGCGGGCGCCGTCGCGAATGGCGCTGAGCGGCGACAGGGTCTGGCCCGAGGCGATGATGGTGGCGCAACCCGCCGAGCGCGCGATCTGGGCCGCCGCCAGCTTGGTCGCCATGCCGCCGGTCCCCACGCCCGCATCGGCGTTGGCGCCCCCGCCCATGGCCAGGATGTCGGGGCTAAGCGTCTCGATAAAGGGCAGGTGGGCGGCGTCCGGATCGCGGCGCGGGTCGGCGGTGTAGAGGCCGTCCACGTCCGACAGCAGGATCAGCAGGTCCGCTCGCGCCAGCTGGGCCGTGCGCGCCGCCAGCCGGTCGTTGTCGCCGTAACGGATTTCCTCGGTCGCCACCGTGTCGTTCTCGTTGACGATGGGGATGACGCCGTGGGTCAGCAGGGCCTGGATGGTCGCGCGGGCGTTCAGCCACCGCCGACGGCGTTCGGTGTCGTCGCGTGTCAGCAGAACCTGGCCCGCGATCAGGCCGTGCGGGTCCAGCGCCCCGGACCAGGCCGCCATCAGCAGCGACTGTCCGACCGAGGCCGCCGCCTGCTTGTCCTCCAGCCGCGCGCCCAGGTTCGGCAGTCGGCCGCGCCCAAGGGCTATGGAGCCGGACGAGACGACGATGACCTCGCGTCCCTCGGCCTTCAGCGCCGCCAAGTCCGAGGCGACGGCCGCCAGCCAGTCGCGCGTCGGTTGACGCGTTGCGGCGTCGATCAGCAGGGACGAACCGATCTTGACCACGACCCGCCGAGCGGCGCCCAGCGCCGACGCAGCGTTCGGGCCGACGGGAAGGGCGGCGCGCTGGGACATGAAGCCTTCTCTAACGCCACGGTTCGGGCTTGTCTCTTGCCGTGTCTCGCCGCAATGCAGACGAATGATGGAATCCCTTTCCCCCATCGCCGCAGGCGGTCTGGGCAGTCTGGCGGCGGGCATGATGACGGCGGTGGGCGCCGTGCCTCTGCTGTTCTTCCGCAAGGCGGGGGTGCAGACCCAGAGCGCGCTGCTGGGTTTCGCCGCCGGGGTCATGTTGGCGGCCTCCTTCTTCTCGCTGATCATTCCCGGCGTGGACGTGTTGCAGGCGGGCGGGGCCAGCCAGGCGGCGGCGGCCGGCGTCATGGCGGCGGCGGTGCTGATCGGGGCGACGGTGATCGGCCTGATGAACCGGTTCGCGCCGGTGGACATGCTGGCCATCGGACCGGCGGGATCGCGCGACCTGTCGCGGCGCATCTGGCTGTTCATCATCGCCATCACCCTGCACAACTTCCCCGAGGGCGCGGCCGTGGGCGTCAGCTTCGGCGGCGGCGACATGCATCAGGGACTGTCCACGGCGCTCGGCATCGGCATCCAGAACATGCCCGAGGGGCTGGCGGTGTCGGCGGCGATGGCGACCCTGGGATACGGCCGCTGGCCGGCGTTCGCGGCGGCGCTGGCTTCAGGCCTGGTCGAGCCGGTCGGCGGGTTGATCGGCGCCAGCGTGGTCGATCTGCTACCCGGCGCCCTGCCGTGGGGGCTGGGCCTGGCGGCGGGCGCGATGATCTATGTCGTCACCGCCGAGATCATTCCCGAGACCCGCGAGAAGTCGAAGGGCGAAGGGTCGATGATCGGCCTGATGATCGGCCTGGTCGGAATGATGTTCCTGGACATCGCCCTGGGATGATGGCGACGAAACGCGGCGTGACCGCGCAGCGGGGCGTTACATCGATTTACATGGCAGGCGGGGGTTGAAGCCTTCGGGGCCGAGAGGCTAGGCCTCTCGCTTCGCTGCTCGATTGTCCCCCGAAAGGAGCGCCAGCCTAAATGACGCGACCTCTCAAGCCTGCGGCTTCCCGTAGAAATTTCTTGTCTGGCCTGGGGCTTTTGGCCCTGATGGGCGCCGGAGTGTTCCCCATGCCTGTTTCCGCCCAAGCGTCCCGCACCGTCGCCCGTCACCGCCAGAAGATCGAGGATCTGATCGCGGCCATGACGGTCGAGGAGAAGGCGGGCCAGCTGAACCTGCTGGCCGATCCGTTCCGCTGGATGCCGACGGCGGTGAACCCGCTGGACGGCACGGGCGATCCCGCGCGCGTCACCGCCCTCATCCGCGAAGGCAAGGTCGGGTCGCTGTTCAACGGCATCGGCGCCGAGGCGGGCCGTCGCATCCAGCGCGTGGCGATGGAAGAGAGCCGGCTGAAGATCCCGCTGCTGTTCGCGGCGGACGTGATCCACGGCCTGTCGACCATCTTCCCCGTGCCTCTTGCCGAGGCGGCGGCCTTCGACACCGAACTGGCCCGGCGCACGGCGCGGGCCGCGGCGGTCGAGACGGCGGCGTCGGCGGTTCACCAGACCTACGCCCCCATGGTGGACGTGGCGCGCGACCAGCGTTGGGGCCGCAACGTCGAGGGCGCGGGCGAGGATGTTCTACTGAACAACCTGCTCGCCGCCGCCCGCGTGCGCGGCTTCCAGGGCGAAAAGGGTCTGGACGACCGTGACGCGGTACTGGCCACCGCCAAACATATGGCCGCCTATTCCGCCGCCGTCGGCGGGGTCGAATACAACACCACCGACATGAGCGAGCAGACGCTGCGCGGGGTCTTCCTGCCCCCGTTCAAGGCCTCCGTGGACGCCGGCGCCTTGTCGATCATGAGCGCGTTCAACGACGTCAACGGCGTGCCGGCGTCGGGCAGCCGCAAGCTGCTGACCGACATCCTGCGCGGCGAATGGGGCTTCGAGGGCTTCGTCGTCTCCGACTACACCTCCGAGCAGGAGCTGGTGGCCCACGGCTTCGCCGAGGACGGCCGCGACGCCGCCCGCCTGGCCTTCAACGCCGGGGTCGATGTGTCGATGGTGTCGGGTCTTTATCTGGAACATCTGCCCGGCCTGGTCGCGTCGGGCGAAGTGTCGATGGCGCGTCTGGACGAGGCGGTGCGCCGCGTCCTGAACACTAAGGCGGCGCTGGGCCTGTTCGACGATCCCTATCGCGGCACCGATCCGGTGCGTGAAAAGGCGGTGGTCGGGTCGCGCGAACACGTCGAACTCTCGCGCGAGGCGGGCCGCAAGTCGGTCGTGCTGCTGAAGAACGACAACGGCCTGTTGCCGCTGAAGAAGAGCCAGAAGATCGCCTTGGTCGGCCCGTTCGCCGACGACGTGGACAATGTCTGGGGGCCGTGGACCATCTGGGGCGCGCCCGAGCGACGCGTTTCGCTGGAGGCGGGCTTCCGCGCGGCCATGAGCGATCCGCAGAACCTGACCCTCGCACGCGGCTCGGGCGTCGAGACGCCGCTGGACGGCGGGATCGAGCAGGCCATCGCCGCCGCCCGCGACGCCGAGGTCATCGTCCTGGCCATCGGCGAGGCGACCAACATGTCGGGCGAGGCCCAGTCGCGCACCGAGATCGTGGTGCCCGCGCCGCAGGTCGCCTTGGTCGACGCCATGGCGGCGCTGGGCAAGCCCATGGTCATCCTGCTGAGGAACGGCCGGGCGCTCGCGCTGGAAGGCAATGTGAAGAACGCCCAGGCCATCGTCGTGACCTGGTTCCTGGGCGAACAGATGGGCCATGCCGTCGCCGACGTCCTGTTCGGCGATCACGGCCCGTCGGCGCGCCTGCCGGTCAGCTTCCCGCACAAGTCGGGCCAGCAGCCCTATTCCTACGACCGCAAGACCACCGGCCGCCCGGCCAACCCCGATCTGGCGAGCGAGGAATACAAGGCCCGCTATCGCGAGACGACCAATACGGCGCTTTATCCCTTCGGCTACGGCCTAACCTATGGCGCGATCAGCTATGGGCCGGTCGAGATGGAGAGCGACAAGCTGGCCTGGTCCGGCACGCTGGATCTGGCCGTGACCGTGACCAACACCGGACCGCATCCGGCCGAGGAGCTGGTGCAGCTCTATATCCACGACCGGGTCGCCAGCCTGACCCAGCCTGGCCGATTGCTGAAGGACTTCAAGCGCGTGTCGCTGAAGCCGGGCCAGAGCACGAAGGTGAGCTTCACCCTGAACGCCCGCCAACTGGGCTTCATCGGCGCGGACGAGACCTGGCGCATCGAGCCCGGCCTGTTCGACGTCTGGCTGGCGCCGCACGCCCAGGGCGGGGCGAAGGCGACGTTCCAGCTGATCGGTCCGGCGTCGATCACCGACGGTCGGTGACGCGCGCCACGTTGACGGGGCAGGCGGCAGGGCTTAACGACGCCGCCGTTTGCCTTCGGCCTTCGTATCGGCCGGATTCGATTTTAGGAGCGCGCCCATGACGACGAAGATTCTTCCGGGCGCCACCGGCGTTCTCGCGCTCGCAGACGGCACCATCCTGCAGGGCATCGGCGTGGGCGCCGTCGGCTCGGCCCTGGGCGAGGTGGTCTTCAACACCGCCATGACCGGCTATCAGGAAATCCTGACCGACCCGTCCTACATGAGCCAGATCCTGGCCTTCACCTTCCCGCACGTCGGCAATGTGGGGACCAATGTCGAAGACATCGAGCAGATGGGCGGCGGGTCCGACACCTCGGCGCGGGGCGCCATCTTCCGCGACGTGCCGACCGATCCGGCCAACTATCGCTCGGACGCCAGTTTCGACGACTGGATGAAGCGGCGCGGCGTCGTGGGTCTGGCCGGGGTCGACACCCGCGCCCTGACCAAGATCATCCGCGACAAGGGCGCGCCTCACGCCGTCATCGCGCACGACCCGGACGGAAACTTCGACCTGGAGGCCCTGGTGGCTCAGGCCAAGGGCTGGACCGGGCTGGTCGGTCTGGACCTGGCCAAGCCCGCCTCCACCCTGCAGGCGTTCGAATGGAACGAGGGTCTGTGGGACTGGCCGGAAGGTCACCCCAAGACCGAAGGCCGCAAGGACGTGGTCGTCATCGACTACGGCGTGAAGCGCAACATCCTGCGCGCTCTGGCCTCAACCGGCGCGCGCATCACCGTGGTCCCGGCCACGACGACGGCGGAAGAGGTTCTGGCCCGCAATCCCGACGGCGTGGTCCTGTCCAACGGTCCGGGCGATCCGGCCGCGACGGGCGAATACGCCGTGCCTGAAATCCAGAAGCTGGTCGCCAGCGGCAAACCGTTGATGGGCATCTGCCTGGGCCACCAGATGCTGGCCCTAGCGCTCGGCGCCAAGACGGTGAAGATGGATCAGGGCCACCACGGCGCCAACCATCCGGTCAAGGATCTGACCACCGGCAAGGTCGAGATCGTGTCGATGAACCACGGCTTCACAGTCGATCGCGACAGCCTGCCGGACGCCGTGACCGAAACCCACGTCAGCCTGTTCGACGGCACCAACTGCGGCATCGCGGTCAAGGACAGGCCGATCTTCAGCGTCCAGCACCACCCCGAGGCCTCGCCCGGGCCGACCGACAGCCTGTATCTGTTCGACCGGTTCGCCGATCTGATGGGCGCGCGCTGAGGCCATGAAACAGGGGGCGGTTCGGTCGGACTATCTGGACTGGCTGGCCGAGGCGTTCGAGGTCGGTCGCCGGTTTACGCCCCTGCCGGACGGCGATGTCGTCGTCGGCTACGCCACCGGATACGACGCGGCCGACATCGCGCCCTTCGTCCTGTCGCTGCGGGCCGTGTTCCAGGGGCCCGTGGCCCTGGTGGTCGACGCCGAACCGGATTTGCGCGCCTTTCTGGCCCAGCATCGGGTGACCGCCGTCGATGCGCCGGTCTGGCGCGGATGGGCGCCGCATCCGGTGATGCAGCGGTTCGTGGCCTTCGCCGGTCTGCTGGGCGACCGACCCGGCGCCGCCTTGGCCTGCGACGTGCGCGACGTGATCTTTCAGGCGCCGCCCTTCGATCCGGCGCCTGAGGGCCTTGAGGCCTATGTCGAGGCCGAGACGCCGCTGGCCGATCATGCCTTCAACATGAAGTATCTACGCGCCCTGTTCGGCGACGCCCAGGCGCGGCAGCTGGCCGACAAGGCCTGTCTGTGCGTCGGCACCCTTGTCGGGCCGCGCGCCGAGGTCTCGCGCCTGTCGCGACTGATTCTATCGCTGGCGGCGACGCCGCGATCCGAGATCGGCGGGGCGTTCGGCGCCGATCAGGCGGCCTTCAACATGGCGATCCATCAGGATCTGACGGCGATGACCGTGCGCCCCAACTATGGTCGCGTGGCGACCCTGGGCCTGACGCCCGGCGAGACGCTGAAGTTCGAAGGCGGCAAGGTCGTCAATCCCGACGCCAGCGTCAGCCCCATCGTCCATCAGCATGATCGCCATCCGCATCTTGAAGCGCCGGTCCACGCGCTGTGGGGTGGCGGGCTGGAACTGCGTCGGCGGGTAAGGCCCAAGTCGGCGGGGCAGAAGTTCGAAAAGCTGACAGCCTCGCTGCGCCGCCGGATGCCCGAACTGCGCTGAGCCGGCTGTGCCAGGCCCAGGCGCTGGCGACGATGGAAGGCAGGTCCGACTGGCGTGGCGCAAAGCCCAGCGCGTGACGCGCCAGGGTGATGTCCGACACAAGATGCGGCGGGTCGCCCGCGCGGCGCGCTCCAGCCACGTCGGGCAGACGAAGACCGCTGTGGTTCGTGATCGCGTTCAGCACCTGCCGCACCGAATGGCCCTGGCCGGCGCCCAGATTACAGGCGAAGAAGCCGCGTCGGTCGCCGAGCAACTGGGTCAGGGCGGCGAGGTGGCCCAGAGCTAGGTCGCAGACGTGGACATAGTCGCGCACCGCTGTGCCGTCGGGCGTGGGGTAGTCGGTCCCATGAACGGCGAAGTCGTCGATTTGGCCGCGCAAGGCCATCATCGCGCGTGGGATCAGATGGGTCTCGACCGGCCGATCTTCGCCGATCAGGCCTGACGCCGAGGCGCCGCTGGCGTTGAAATAACGCAGCGCGATGATGTTCAGCCCATGCGCGGCGCTGGCGTCCGACAGGATCTGCTCGCAGCTTAGTTTGGAGCGGCCATACGGGGTGACGGGGGCCAGCGGCGTCGCCTCGGTGATCGGATTTTCGCCGGGATCGCCATAGACCGCGCAGGTGCTGGAAAAGACGAGCCGGTTCACACCCGCTTCCCGCATCCCGCCCAGCAGGCCGAACAGACCGCCGACATTGTTGCGGTAGTAGTCCAGCGGCGTGCGCACCGATTCAGGGACCACGGACGAGCCGGCGAAATGCATGACGGCGCGGATGTCGTGGGCGACCAGGGTGTGGCGCACCTTGTCTGCATCCCAGACATCGCCCTCGACCAGCGGTCCCCAGCGCACGAACCGGCGCCGGCCGGTCGACAGATTGTCATAGGTGACGGGCCGATAGCCGGCGGCCGCAAGGGCCTCGCACACATGGGCGCCGATATAGCCCGCGCCGCCCGTGACCAGGATCGCCTTCGCAGATGTCAGCGCCGATCCGACTTCGCCCATCCGCTCTTGTCGGATACCAAGGGTCGGTAAATCAACCCCAAATCACCTGCGTGTGTATTCAGGGATGTGCGGCGACTGTCAGGGGATCGGCGAGAAACTGCGCTCTTCGCGCAGGGCGCTGGCTTTCCGGACGGCGATCGGTGCGGCATGCAGCCAGTAGTCGGCGTCTTCGAGACGCTGCTCTCTGCGGCGCTCCAAGCCGCGCAGGCGGCGCAGGGCGGCGTTCTGGAGAAGGCGCGCATGCAGGGCGCGGGGCGACAGTTCGGCGATGGCGGGAGAGCCGGGGACGGCGACGGCGTCGGGGCCTTTGGGCTCCACCGCCGGGCGGGCGATGGCGATAAACATGAGGATCTCGGTGCAGGAGGGAGAGGCGCTTCTGCGCCGAGCTAACGATGGGTTAACCACAGTCCCTGTGGATAGTTCCTGACTGCGTCCGAAAAAAGTCCGTGAATCGAAAGACTTACTGCCTGTTTCCGGACAAAATGGTTACCAAAATCTTAATCCGGGGTCGGAGCGTTCGCTCAACGATGTCGGGAAAAGGCGTTGAAAAAGCGCCGCCGGTGGCAGTCCCTAGGGGAGTCGAACCCCTCTTTTCAGGTTGAAAACCTGACGTCCTAACCGATAGACGAAGGGACCGCGGCCGGGGCGGCGCATTTGCCCCGGTTCGGCTCCTCCTGCAAGCAAAAAGTTACGCGGCCGCGGCGGTTGCGGGCACGAGGGCGTCCAGCGCCGGGAACAGGTCGGCGATCAAATCCTCGACATGCTCCAGACCCACCGACAGGCGCACCAGGCCGTCGCCGATGCCGGCCGTCGCGCGCTGTTCCGGCGTCATGGCGGCGTGGGTCATGGTGGCGGGGTGGGCGATCAGGCTTTCGACGCCGCCCAGCGATTCCGCCAGGGTGAAGATCTCCAGCGTCTCGACCAGATCGCGCACGGCGTCCGTACCGCCCTGCAGTTCGAAGCTGAGCATGGCGCCGGGGCCGGCCTGCTGGGCTGCAACCAGGGCGTGGTTGGGGTGGGACTTCAGGCCCGGATAGTGGACAGCCTTGACCGCCGGGTGGGCGGCCAGCTTTTCGGCGATCTTGCCGGCCGTGGCCTGTTGCCGCTCGATGCGCGCGAACAGAGTGCGCACGCCGCGCAGGGTCAGATAGGCGTCGAAGGGCGAGCCGGTCACGCCGGTGCAGTTGGCCCACCAGGCCAGGGTCTGGTGATCCTCGGCGTCGGCCGAGATGACGGCGCCGCCGACCACGTCGGAATGGCCGTTGATGAACTTGGTCGTCGAGTGCACCACGAAGTCGGCGCCCAGCTTGATCGGGTTCTGCAGCGCCGGCGACAGGAAGGTGTTGTCGCACACGACCTTGGCGCCCGCCGCATGGGCGCGGGTGCAGATGTCGGCGACATCGACCAGACGCAGCAGGGGGTTGGACGGGGTCTCGACCAGCACCAGCTTGGGCTTCAGCGCCAACGCGGCCTCGAAGGCGACGGGATCGCCCTGATCGACCAGCAACAGTTCGAAATGCCCTTTGCGGGCGCGGGCGTTCAGCAGGCGACAGGTGCCGCCGTAACAGTCGTGCGGCGCGATCAGCAGGTCGCCCGGCTCCAGCAGGGTCAGCGGCAGGTCAACCGCCGCCATGCCGGTGGCGGTGATGACGCAGCCGGCGCCGCCCTCCAACTCGGTCAGGGTTTCGGCCAGCACGTCGCGGGTCGGATTGCCCGACCGGCTGTAGTCGTACTTCCGCTTCTGATCGAAGCCGGCGAAGGAATAGTTGGACGACAGATAGAGCGGCGGCATGACCGCGCCATGGGCCGTGTCCGTATCCACGCCCGTGCGGGCGGCGATAGTGTGCGGATTGGCGGGACGGGCGGTCATGCTTTGATATCCTTCAGGGCGGCGCGGAGGATGTCGCCGACGAAGGCGTCCTCCTTCAGAAAGGCGTCGTGGCCATACAGGGAGGGCGCCTCGACGAAGCGCCACAGGGTCGGCAACCGCGCGGCCAGTTCGCGGATGTCGTCGATCGGCACCAGACGGTCGGAGGTGAAGCCGATCAGGGTGACGGGGGTCGTGATGGCTTCCGGGGTCACGCTGTGGCGGTCTAGAGAATCGGACATCGACAGCCAGCGGGCTGGGGTGGTGTGGGTCCGGTAGGCTTGGCCCCGCGCCGTCAGATAGTCGCAGACGGGATAGGCGCCGCCGACAGCCGCGGGCGCAGTGGTGTCGAAGCGGTCGTCGAATTCCTCGGCCGTGCGATAGGTGGTCATGGCCAGTTCGCGGGCCAGGGCCACGCCTTCCTCGGGACGGCCGGCGGCGACGGCGAATTGAAGGATGCGGCGCTGGATGCCGCGCCAGGCGGTGGCCTGGGGATGGGCGCGGTGGGCGGCCGACACGATGATCAGCTGCTCGGCCCAGTCGGGGAACAGTTCGGCGAAGGCCAGGCCGACCATGCCGCCATAGGAGCAGCCGACGAAGGCGGCGACGCGCTCGATCTTCAGATGGCTCAGCACCAGGGCCAGCAGGCGGGCCTGATCCTGGGTGGTGATGGTGACGGGCTTGTCCAGGAACTCGGCGCCGGGGACGAAATCGACGGCCAGGACCTGAAGCCGGCTCAGATCGATGGGCCCGCGCACCGATACGGCGCCCGACCACCAGCCCAGGCCGTTGGTTTCCGTCCGGTGGACGAAGCGTCCGGCCGAGATGCCGCCGGCGACCACCACGACGGGGGCGCCGATCCGGCCGTGCAGGCGGCCGACGACATTGGGTTGGTTCAGCTTTTCGCCCGAGGCGAGGCGGAAGTCGGTGGGAATGGGAACGATGACGTCTCGGGCGCCGCCGCGCTCACGCGTCGGTTCGCGGACAGGGGTGATGGCTGTCGCGAGGCGACAGTCGGGGTCTTCGAGCAGGGTGGTTTCGGCCAGTGTCATCGTCGTTCCGCATCGTTCTCGCTCAGCAAGTCTCGATGCGGTGACAGAGCGTGGAGCGTCGTCTCGTCGATGCTCCACTCATCTCTCGCGACCCCGAAGGACCCCGCAGGAGTTGGCACCGTTTCGAGCTGTGAGACCCGATGGTTGCCCCAGCGTCAAAGGGCCTAATCCCTCGGCTGGTCTTGATGAGTGACTTTACGTTGATGATCCGGGCGCCGCCGGTCAAGCGAAAAATTCAACCTCATTGGCGGCATGGGTCGACTCGATGGGGGTGAAAACGCACAATAAGCGCCTTGTCGTGAAAAAATCATCCAATGCGACTTGACAGGGTCAGGGTTGTCCGATCACCCTAGGCTCAGATTTCAACCGGACCTGCCCTGTGCAACAGCGCTCGCTCATCGCCGAAGTTTCGACCGTCGCCGGCATCGCCGCGACGCGTTTCGGCATGACTCTCGGCGGCACGATTATCGGCGGTACCACCGGCACCACCACCATGCCCGAACGGGCGGGACGAGTTTAGCGCGCCGAACCCCGGCAACCGCAGAACCCGAACCCCGCCCGGTCCGCCAGGCGGGGTTTTTCTTTTCACCCCACCCCATCCCGACCTTTCCCGAGAACCCCGATGTCCGCCCAACTCGCCGTCGTAGAAAAATCCGAAAGCCTCGACCCCAGCAGTCAGCCTGCGCCTGAGGTCGTGGTGCTGAAGTTCGGCTCGTCCATCCTGCGCAGCCCGGCCGAGGCGCCGCTGGTCGCCTCGGCCGTCTATGGCTATGTGCGGGCGGGCCGAAAGGTGGTGGCGGTGGTCTCGGCCTTCGGCGGGGCGACGGACCGGCTGCTGGGCGAGGCGAGGGCGCTGGGCCTGGCCCATTCCAACGACCTGCTGCCCGGCTATGTGGCCCTGGGCGAGGAGAAGTCGGCGGCCCTGGTCGCCATCGCCTGCGACCGGATCGGGCTGGACGCCTGCGCCCTGTCGGTGCGGGAGCTAGGCATCGTGGCGGAGGGCGAGCCGGAGCATTCGCGCCCCTGCGGCCTGCGCCCCGACCATCTGAAACAGGCGCTGGATCGCCACGAGGTGGTGGTGGTGCCCGGGTTCGGCGCGGTGCGGCCGGACGGCAAGGTGGCCTTGCTGGGACGCGGCGGATCGGACCTGACGGCGGTGTTCCTCGCGGCCGAGCTGGGGCTGAAGAAGGTGCGGTTGGTCAAGGACGTGGACGGCCTTTACGACCACGACCCCAATGACAAGACGGCCCCGGCCCTGCGCTATCGCCGCGCCTCTTGGGATGTGGCGCGCAAGCTGGGCGGCGCGCTGGTCCAGCATGACGCCATCGACCTGGGCGAAAGCCGCGGGGTCGAGATCGAGGTGGCGGCGCTGGATCGCGCCGACGGCACGGTCATCGGCGACAAGTCGGCGCCGCCCGGCCCCGCGCCCGCCCTGCCGCCGCTGAAGGTCGCGGTCGCCGGATGCGGCGTGGTCGGCGGCGGCGTGCTGGGCAAGCTGCTCGATGATCCTCGCTACGAGGTCGTGGGCGTGCTGGTGCGCAATCCGAGAAAGGCCCGCGACGTGGACTGTCCGGCGTCGTTGTTCACCTTAAACCCGGCGGACCTGTGGGCCAAGAAGCCCGACATCGTTCTGGAGGCCCTGTCGGAAGGCGAGGCGGGCCACGCGGTGATCCGCGCCGCGCTTGAGGCCGGCTGCGATGTCGCCAGCGCCAACAAACAGGCGGTCAGCCGCGATCCGGGCGGGCTGCAAGAACTGGCGAAAGCCAATGGACGGCGCATCTTCTGGTCGGCCTCGGTCGGCGGCGGATCGCCGATGATCGAGACGGTCCGCGCGGCCCGCGCAGCCGGCGAGGTGGTCGGTTTTGAGGCGGTGCTGAACGGCACGGTCAACTTCATGCTGGAGCGGCTGGGCGACGGGGCGGCCTTCAACGAAGCCCTGGCGGACGCCCGCGCGGCGGGCTTTGCGGAGGAGGACCCGTCCTCGGATCTGGAAGGTCTGGATGCGGCGGCCAAGGTGCGGCTGCTGTGCCACGAAGCGTTCGGCCGTTCGCCCGACGGCGACGTGCCGCGCGACCACCTGACCGAAGCGACCTCGGCCGCAGGCGGGGTGCGCCAGATCGGCGCCGCCCATCTGAAGGACGGGGTGATCCGCCCGTCGGTGTCGCTGAACGCCGACCATGGCGATCCGCTGTTCTCGACCCTGCGCGGCGAGGGTAATGCGCTGAAGGTCTACGGCGCCGACGGGCGCGTCTGGCGCTGTCGGGGCCGGGGCGCCGGGCGTTGGGCCACGACCGAGAGCATCATGGCGGATCTGGCCGAGATCGTACGTGCACGACGCGCCGATGCGGGCCTAAACTAAGGCCATGGCCGTCTTCACCCCCGTTTCCATCGCCGACGCCAAGGCGTTCCTGGCCGGCTACGACATCGGCGAGGTGGTCGAACTGACGGCCATCGCCGAGGGGGTGGAGAACACCAACTATCGCCTGGACACGACGCGCGGCCGGTTTGTGCTGACCCTGTTCGAGGGGCGGACGGACGAGGCCTCGCTTCCCTTCTGCCTGGGGCTGACGGCGCATCTGGCGTCGCGCGGTTTTCCTTGCCCGACGCCGATCGAGGACCGGACGGGCGGCTGGCTCGGGCGGCTGAACGGCCGGGCGGCGGCGGTGATCGAATGGAAGACCGGCGCCTGGCTGCGCACGCCGTCATCGGCCGATCAGGCGGCGGCGGGGGCGGTGCTGGCGCGGCTTCATCTGACGGCGGCTGATTTTGATCTGAAACGGGTCAATCCGGTCGGGCCGGCCATGTGGCGTCGGCTGGCCGATCGCTGCGTCGAGGGAGAAGAGCGGGCGTCCGACGCGGATCGCGCGCTGCTGAGACAGGTCCAGGCGACGCTGGCGCGCTTGGGCGATCCCTTTACGGACGACCTGCCGGGCGGGGCGATCCATGCGGACTATTTCCCCGACAATGTGCTGTTCGAGGACGACGCCGTTTCGGCGGTTATCGACTTCTATTTCGGCTGCACCGGCGCCTTTGCCTATGACCTCGCCATCGCCCTGTCGGCCTGGGGTTTCGACGCCGAGGGGCGGGCCATGCCGGACGCGCTGGCGGCGTTCCAGCGCGGCTATGAGTCCGTGCGGCCGCTTAACGCCGCCGAGCGGGAGGCCTTGCCGCGTCTGGGCGAAGCGGCGGCCCTGCGGTTCACCGTGACGCGGCTGCACGATCGCATTTTCCACGATCCCGCCAATCTGGTGACGCCCAAGGATCCGGCGGTCTTCCTGCGTCGGATGGACCACTGGCGCGCGACCGAACCGGCCTGAGGCGCCTGCGCGGCTTCGTCGCTGGAACCGAAAGCTTGGCCGGGATTTTGATGGTGCAACGGCGAAGTCCGCCGCTCCCCGAGGACGAAGATCATGACTGACGAAACCATCAACGGCGCCGCCTCGCAGGCGCAAGGCAAGTTCCAAAAAGGCGTCGGCAAGCTGGTCGGCGACCAGAAGCTGCAGGTCGAAGGCGCCTACAACGACGCCAAGGGTCGTTCGCTTGAAACCTTCGGCAAGGCCATGGACTCGGTCGATCGCCTGGTCGAGAAGATCCCCGTCGACTACCGCGACAAGGCCCGCACCGTCGCCGCCGAGGCGCGCAAGCGTCCGCTGGTCACGACCCTGTCGGTCGCCGGCGTCGGCCTGCTTCTGCTGCGCGCCCTGACCGGCGGCGGTCGTCGCTAAGAGGTTTTAGTGGCGGCCTGAAAAGGCCGCCACGGCGTCACGCGCCGCGTCCATCGTCCCATCGACAATCGTGAACCGCTCGGGCTTGTCGCCCAGGGCGGCGATGACGTTTGCGGGTTCGGGTTCGAAGCCCAGGACGTTCGAGACGAAGTCGCCAAACTTGGACGGATGGGCGGTGGACAGGGCGACGACGGGGCCTTTCGAGCGGTCCTGCCGACGCGCAGCGGCCAGCGCCACGGCCGTGTGCGGGCACACGACGCGGCCCCAGGCCTCATAGGCGTGGGCGATCTCGGCGCGCGTCTCGTCCTCGTCGATGGAGACCGCCGAAACCTGGTCGCGAAGAGCGGTCAGCAGGTCCGGCTCGAAAGCGACGGCGCCGTCGCGGGCGAAGGTTTCGAACACCACGCGCGTCGCCTCGGCGTCGCGGCCCGCCGCCTCGAACACCAGACGCTCGAAGTTGGACGGCGCCTGCACATCCATGGACACGCTGCCGCTTTCGACCGCCGGGCGACGCGAATACAGGCCGTCGTTCAGGGCGCGGGCCAGGGCGTCGTTCTGGTTCACGGCGGCGACGAAACCGTTGGACGGCAGGCCCATCTTCGTCGCGGCGATGCCGGCGAAGGCGTCGCCGAAGTTGCCCGTCGGGACGACAAAGGTCTCGGCCTCGCCCAGCTGGGCCGTGGCGGACACATAGTAGGGAATCTGGCCGGCCAGCCGCGCCCAGTTGATCGAATTCACCGAAGACAGTCGGCCGCGTTCGCGAAGGGCTTCGTCGGCCAGCAGGCCCTTCACCAGACGCTGGCAGTCGTCGAAATCACCGCGTACGGCCAGGTTCAGGACATTGTCGGCCTCGACCGTCGTCATCTGTCTGCGCTGAACCGGCGAGACGCGGTCCAGCGGGTGCAGCACGACCAGATCGACCGATTTGGCGCCGGCGAAGGCGCGCACGGCGGCCGCGCCGGTGTCGCCTGATGTGGCGGTCAGAATGGTCAGACGCTCGCCTGAGGCGGCCAGCGCCTCGTCCGTCAGGCTGGCGACCAGCTGCATCGCCAGATCCTTGAAGGCGGCGGTCGGGCCGTGGAACAGCTCCAGCAAGAACAGGCCTGGCTCCAGTTCGACCAGAGGCGTGACCAGCGGATGGCCGAACCCTGCGGTCAGTCGGTCCAGCGCACGCTCCAGCGCGCCGTCGGGCAGGGCGTCGCCGATGAAGGGGGCAATGGCTTGCAGCGCGATGGACTTGTAGTCGGCCTTTCCAGTCCAGCTGTCGGGCGACAGGCTGGGCCAGGCGGTCGGCATATAAAGGCCGCCGTCAGGCGCGATGCCGCGTAGCAGGGCGTCGGTGAAATCGGTTCCGGGCGATTGGCCTCGGGTCGAGACGTAGCGGGCGCTGGAGGTGCTCATGATGCCGATGGTCGTAGCCAGACGGGGCGGCGGCGTCACCCGCTTTCTAGATGATTTTGTCGGGTTTTGGCGGGTTGTGGCCCGACAATCCACGTCTGGGCGTGGAGGCGGTGGTAGAAGCGCATGTTTTTGCCCCGCCGACAGCAACGTTGTCGGCCATGCGAGATGGGTTGCGACATCGCCCCGCTGGCGCGGATCGCTGCGACGGTCCATGTCAGGAGCATGAGACGACGCGATCTTCTGATCCGGCTGGGGCTGGTCGCCGGCGGGGTGGGCGGGGCCTGGTGGCTGCGCGACCATGTGGTCTGGCGCGGGCCCACGGTCGCCTTCGCGGCGAACGGTTCCAGCGGCTGGCTGCCCTATGCCGAGCCGCGCGCGCCGACTCCGACGGTCGAGGTGACTGTGAACGGACAGCCCGTGCGGGCCCTGATCGATTCCGGGGCGCAGTATTCGGTCATCGACCGGTCGCTGGTCGAGCGGCTAGGCCTGACCAATGTTTTCAACATCCCGATGGTGGCTTACGGCGTCGGCGGCGACGCCCAGGTCGGACGCGGGACGACGCTGGATGTGGCGATCGGCGGCTTGCGGCTGACCGGATTGCGCGCGGCGATTCTTGGCCTGGGGCCGCTGGCTAGCGATCAGGGATTGGGTGCGGCGCTGATCCTGGGTCAGGACGTATTGCGTGAACTGGTGCTGGAGTTGGACACAGCGGAGCATCGGGGCCGGTTCCTGCCGCGCGAGGGCTGGACGCCGTCGTCGTCGCTGAAGCCCGTGCCGGTGACACGGGCCGGCAAGGCGCTGCAGGCGGGCATCACCCTGGAAGGAGCGACGGTCAATGCGGTGATCGATACCGGGGCCTCGGCCGTGCTGGCCGTCACGCGCGAGACGGCCGAGGCCGCCGGCCTGCTGGACGGCCGCGAACGCACGCCGGGTCAAAGCATCGTCCTAGGCGGCACGGTGCGCGCCGAGACCGTCGTCGTGCGCACCCTGACCATCGGCGACGAACTGTATCGTCAGGCGACGGTCGCCATCTATGACGACGTCGCCGTGCCGGGCTTCCCGAAGGCCCTGGTCGGCATGGCCGCGTTCGAGAACCGGCGTCTTGCGCTGGACCTGGGCGGCCCCGGCCTGTTCGTCGAACGGCCGATGGAGATCACGGTCGGCTAAGTCGAAAAGCAGGGAACGGTTGGCTTGGTCGCCCTGATCCTGTATTCTGATCCTAGCCATCAGGTCGCTCCGCGCGGCCAGGCCGGCGCGCCGATTGTGGTTTGCGAATCCGGTCCGACGCCCGTCGATAACCTGGCGTCACGACGAAACTTCCTTTCGCTTGGAGGCCGCCGTGGTGCGCAAATTGACACTCGATTTCCTCAAGACCGAGGCCGCATCCGGCTCGGCTCTGGCGCTGGCCGCCATCGCCGCCGTGGCGGTCGCCAACTCGCCGTGGTCGGCCGACTATTTCGCCTGGCTGAAGAGCTACCACGTCCTGCAGATCGGCCCGATCCGGCTGGAGGAGACGATCTCCGACTGGATCAAGGAAGGTCTGATGGCGATCTTCTTCCTCGTCGTGGGGCTGGAGATCAAATACGAGATCGTGCGCGGCGAACTCAGCGATCCGAAGAAGCTGGCGACGCCGGTGCTGGCCGCGCTTGGCGGCATGGCGGGGCCGGCTGCGGTCTATCTGCTGCTCTCCGGCGCCATCGGGGCGCCGCATGCCGGCTGGCCCATCCCGCTGGCCACCGATATCGCCTTTGCGTTGGCCATCTTCGGCTTCGTGGGCAAGGGGCTGCCGTCGTCGTTGCGGGTCTTCCTGCTGACCCTCGCCATCGTCGACGACCTTGGGGCCATCGCCCTGATCGCCGTGCTGTTCAGCGAAGGTGCGAACTGGACGCCGCTGTTCTGGGCGCTGGGCGCTCTGGCTGTCGGCGCGGTCGCGGCGCATCGTATCCGCATCCCTGCGCCCTTCTGGGTGCTGGGCTTCGCCTTGGTCTGGTATCTGACGGTGCTGTCGGGGCTCAGCACCTCCCTGACCGCCGTGGCCTTCGCCATGATCGTGCCGATCAAGGGCCGGGCCGAAGACGGTCAGAGCCCGCTGAAGGAGGCGATGCACGACCTGCATCCATGGAACGCCTTTTTGGTCCTGCCGCTGTTCGCCTTCGCCAAGGCGGGCGTCTCCTTCGCCGGCCTGTCGATGGAGCAGGCGTTCGCGCCCCTGGTCGTCGCCATCGCCCTGGGCCTGTTCTTTGGCAAGCAGATCGGCGTCATGGGCGCCGCGTGGCTGGCCTCGGCGCTCAGGATCGGCGCGCGGCCGACGGGCGCCAGCTGGCTACAGGTTTACGGCGTCTCCCTGCTGTGCGGGGTCGGTTTCACCATGAGCCTGTTCATCGGCGTTCTGGCCTTCCCCGGTGCGGTCGATTCGCCCGAGCAGGTGGAGGTCAAACTGGGCGTTATCGGCGGCTCGATCCTGTCGGCGATCGCGGCGGCCCTGGTGCTGGGTTTCGCCGGTCGGGCCCGCCAGGTGGATCCCGCCGCCCTGCACCCTGAGGTCGAGCCTCTGGGACCGAAAGACGGGCAAAAACTGACCTAGCGTCAGCGTTTTCTGTCGCTTCCCTGACACACAAAGGCGAATCCGCGGCGAAAAATCGTCGCGGCGAACAACGCTCGCTTGTCGGTCGGCCCGAACCGCGCTTAGCCTGTCCCTAACGAATGATCCCCCACGTAGGGGACGTCGAGGGAACAGGAAACGCTGCGATCGCCACTGGCGTCGCGGCTTCAGCCGGGAGGACGCCGATGCGCCGCAATCTTCAACTCAGGACCACTGTGTCCGCCGCCGTCATGGGCGCCGCTGTCATGGGATTCGCCGGCGTCGCCGCCGCGCAGGAAGCCCCGGCGACCGTCGACGACATCATCGTCACCGCCCAGAAGCGTGAGCAGAGCCTGCAGGACGTGCCGATCGTGGTCACGACCCTGTCGCAGGAGTTGCTGGACGGCGCCGGCGTGCAGGACATCAAGGATCTGCAGATCCTGACGCCGGGCATGACCGTCACCTCGACCCAGTCGGAAGCCTCCACCACCGTGCGCATCCGCGGCGCCGGCACCGTCGGCGACAACCCCGGCCTGGAAAGCTCGGTCGGCGTAGTGATCGACGGCGTCTATCGCTCGCGCAACTCGGTCGGCTTCGGCGACCTGGGCGAACTGAGCCGCATCGAGGTCCTGAAGGGCCCGCAAGGCACCCTGTTCGGCAAGAACACCTCGGCCGGCGTCATCAACATCATCACCGAGCGCCCCTCGTTCGATCCCTCGATCGCGGGCGAACTGACCGGCGGCAACTTCGGCGCCATCGGCGGTTCGGTTTCCGTCACCGGCGGCCTGACCGACCAGATCGCCGGCCGCCTGTTCGTCGCTCACAGAGAGCGTGACGGCTTCTACGACGTCAACAACGGCGACGGACCCAACACCCGCAAGGACGACCAGACCCAGGACTACTGGACCACACGTGGTCAACTGCTGATCCTGCCCAGCGACGACGTCTCGGTGCGCCTGATCGCCGACTACACCAAGCGCGAGGAATACTGCTGCGTCGCCGTGCAGACGCGTGTCGGCCCGACCCAGGCCTTCATCGCCGCCCTGACGGCGCCGAACGGCCCCGGACAGACGCCGCCGAACGCGACGTTCGGCACGGTGCCCTTCTCTCGCCTGGCCTATTCCAACCGCGAGACGCCGCAAGAGATCGAGGACATGGGTCTGTCGGCGGAAGCGACCATCGACTTCCCCAGCATCAACGCCACCCTGACGTCGCAGACCTCGTGGCGCGACTGGTCGTTCCAGCAAGGGATGGACCTGGACTACACCGGCGCCGACATCCTGTACCGCGCCAACGACGGCTCGAACGGCTACGGCGTCGACAACCTGACGCAAGAGTTCCGCCTAGCCGGCACCTCGGACAAGCTGGACTGGCTGGTCGGTCTGTTCGCCACCAAGGAAGGCGTCTATCGCGACGACAGCTATGTCTATGGCTCGGACTACAACGCCTTCGCCTCCCTGCTGCTGACGGCCTCGCTGCCGGCGGCCGTGGGCGGCCCCAGCCCCTCGCGCCTGGGCTGCTTCACCAATCCGAACGGCTTCCTGGTCGGCACCGCAGGCGCCGCTGCCGGTCAGCCGCTGTGCGTCATCGGCGCGGTGCCGCCCAGCGCCGCCGCCCCGACCTTCGGCGTCGGCAAGGCCTATGAAGACCACTATTCCCAGAAGTCGGAATCGGTCGCCGTCTTCACCAACAACACCTACCGGGTGACCGAGGCCTTCGATATCAACCTGGGTCTGCGCTACACCTACGACAGCAAGCGTCTGTTTGGCATCCAGGATAACCTGGGCACCAACGGAGCGGCCTGCGGCGGCGCCCTGGCCAACCAGAACCCGGCCAACCGCACTGTCTCGCCGATCCCCGGCACCGCCAACGTCGCGACGCCGGCCGCTGCGCTCGGTCTGCTGTGCCTGCCCTGGTCCAACCCGCAATATGACGGTCGTCGGATCCAGGAGAAGTTCAGCGACACCGACATCTCGGGCACGATCAAGGCGTCCTACCGCTTCAACCCGTCGATCATGGTCTATGGTTCGTATGCGCGCGGCTATAAGGGCGCGGGCTACAATATGGACCGGGTGCAGACGGGCGTGACGCCGGACGCCTCGCTGTTCTTCAAGGCAGAGACCGTCGACAGCTATGAGGCGGGCGTCAAGACGACCCTGTTCGACCGCACCATGCTGCTGAACGTCACCTACTTCGATCAGAAGTTCGAGAACTTCCAGCTGAACACCTTCCTGGGCACCGCCTTCGTGGTGGAATCGATCCCGGAACTGACCTCGCGCGGCGTCGACGCCGACATGGTCTGGTTCACCCCGGTCGAGGGCCTGAGCTTCCAGGGCGGCGTGACCTACACCGACGCCAAATATGGCCAGTTCGGCGCCGCCGATCTGTCCAGCCCCGGCCGCTTCCCGCAGCTGTCGCTGCTGCCGGGTGCGCGTGCATCCTTCGCTCCTGAATGGTCGCTGACCGGCGCCCTGGCTTTCGACCGCGAACTGGGCGGCGGCCTGCGTGGCGGCTTCAACCTGTCGGCCAAATATTCGACCGAATACAACACCGGCTCGGACCTGCTGCCGTACAAGAACCAGGACGCCTTCACCGTCGTCAACGGCCGGGTCTCGATCGGTTCGGCCGACGAGCGCTGGACGCTGGAGGTCTGGGGCCAGAACCTGCTGGAAGAAGAATACACCCAGGTCGGCTTCGCCGCGCCGCTGCAAGGCACGGCCTTCGCCAACACCACGACGCCGCAAGCGAACGGCACCTACTACAACCAGGCCACCGACACGGCGACCTACAACGCCTATCTCGGCGCCCCGCGCACCTACGGCGTGACGCTGAAGGTCAAATACTGATCGCCAGCCCTCAAGGCTGACCGACGAAGGGCCGACCGGGCGACCGGTCGGCCCTTTTTCTTTGCAATCAGGCCTGACGGCGGGCGCGACCCGGCGCTGTCGAGACGGGGACCCGGCCTAAGTTTCGGCCGATCAACAGATTTCAGTCGTCGAAGTGTTCTGGACGCGGACGTTAGACTGCCCGATACAGCGTTTTATCGACGCCCTGCGTCCACCGAGGAAGCAAATGCGTCACCAGACGTTTCGTCATCCGGCCTGGCGTGGCTATGCCTTGGCCGTCGTCGCCTGGCTGATCGCCTTCGGGCTGCGTTATGGCCTGGCCCACTGGTTTCCGCCGGGCTTTCCCTATCTGACCTTTTTTCCAGCCGTGGTGTTGGTCGCCTACTATGCGGGCCTGCGTCCGGCCGTTCTGACGGCGACCCTGTCGGGCCTGTCGGCGTGGTGGTTCTGGATCGGCCCGCCGGGCTTCGACCTGGGCGTCGCCACCCTCGTCGCCATCGGATTCTACGCCTTCGTCGTCGCTGTCGACATCTTCTTCATCGTTGGAATGGACAAGGCGTCGGCCAGGTTGGCGCGCGAGGTCGAGCGCAACGCCGCCCTGGCGGAAAGCCGCGACATCCTACTCCGGGAAGTGCAGCACCGGGTGTCGAACAACATCCAGATGGTCAGCGCCCTGCTGAAGCTGGAGGCGCGCACCACCATCGATCCGGGCGCGAAAAAGGCCCTGACCGACGCCTCGGCCCGCACCGGTCTGGTCGCCCGCATCCAGCGCAGTCTGGCCGACGCCGATCAGAAGAAGACGGCCTTTCACGATGTGGCCCGATCGATCGTCGATGATGCGCTGACGGCGGCCGCGCGTGATGACGTGGTCGTCTCCATCTCCGGCGGCGATGTGATGCTGTCGGCCGAAGAGGCCACGCCCGTGGTGCTGATCATGCTGGAATGCGTCAACAACGCCTTGGAGCATGGATTTCCCGATCGGCCCGGCCGGATCACGATCGACCTGTGCGACGACGGCGCGGTGCGCACCCTGACCATCGCCGACGACGGCGTGGGCGTCGCCGAGGATACGGGCGCCGAACCGACCAGCCTTGGACTGCGAATCATTACGGCGCTGGCCCGCCAGCTTGGCGGAGAATGGTCGCTGCGGCCCTCATCGCCCGGTGCGATCGCCCGCCTGTCCTGGCCCAGCGCGCCCGTCGCGCTTTAGCGCCGACCCCACGTCGCACTGCCAAGAGAAAGGCCCGGTCGGATCGCTCCGCCGGGCCTTGGTCGTTTCAGTCGTGGGCGGATCAGGCCGGGCGATCTTCCGTCGCCGCCGGCTCCTCGTGCCCGTGCTGGCCGTGGAACATCTTGTCCAGTCGGCCTTCCAGGCGGCGCTTGACCCCGTCGATCAGGCTGAACACCACCGGCACGAACAGCAGCGACAGGGCGGTCGAGGTAATCAGCCCCCCGATGACCGCGATGGCCATGGGCGAGCGGAAGGCGGTGCCTTCGCCGAACGCCGCCGCGATCGGCAGCATCCCCAGCCCCATCGCCATGGTTGTCATGATGATCGGCCGCGCCCGCTTGTGGGCGGCGTCCATCAGGGCGTCGTGTCGGCCCATCCCCTTCTCCATCGCCATGATGGCGTAGTCGACCAGCAGGATGGAGTTCTTCGCCGCGATCCCGGTCAGCATGATGATGCCGATCAAGGCCGGCATGGACAGCGACTTGCCCGTCACCAGCAGCAGGAAGAAGGCGCCGCCGAACGACACCGGAAGCGCCGCCAGGATGGTGATCGGGTGGAAGAAGCTTTTGAACAGCAGGACCAGCACGACATACATCAGCAGAATGCCGGTCACGATGGCGAAGGCGAAGCCCATGCCCAGTTCCTGGAAGCTTTCGGCGTCGCCCGACGGCTTCTGGCTGACGCCCTGCGGCAGGGACTTGATGGCGGGCAGGGCGTTCACCGCCTGCGTGCCTTGGCTCAGGGTCAGGCCGGTCAGTTCGGCGGTGATGTTGGCCACGCGCAGTCGGTCTAGACGATTGATCTGGTTGGGGCCTGCGCCGAAGGTGATGTCCGCCACCGCCGACAGGGGCACCGTCGCGCCCGATGCCGTGGGCACCTGAAGGTTCTCCAGCACGCCCAGATCCGAGCGCGCCTGTTCCGTCAGCATGACCCGGATCGGCACCTGACGGTCGCCCAGGTTGAACTTGGGCAACAGTTGATCGGCGTCGCCCAGGGTGGCGACGCGCGCCACCTGGCTGATGTCCTGGGTCGACACCCCTTGCAGGGCGGCGACATCGGCGCGCGGCGTGACCAGGATTTCCGGCCGCACGAGCGAGGCCGAGGACACCACATTGGACAGGCCGGGAATGCTGCGCATCTCGCGCTCGACCTTGGCGGCCGCGGGTTCAAGCACGTTCGCTTCGTCCCCGACCAGGGCGATGGTCAGAAGGCTGGACCCGCCGCCGCCGCCCGAGGCGCCGAACTGAATCCGCGCGCCGGGGATCTGGCGCAGCACCGGTCCCATGTCGCGCTCGAATTCCTGCTGGCTCAGCTTGCGATCCCAGCGCCCGACCAGATTGACGGTCAGGTTCGCGCTGCGCACCTCGCCGGCCGATCCACCGCCGCCGGGGCCGAAGCTGGTCGTCGCCGAACCGACGGACGAATAGACCGACGCCACCTCGGGCCGTTTCATCAGTTCGCGGTTGATGCGCTGCACGGCGGAATCCGTCTCCGCCAGGGTCGCGCCCGGCGGCAACTGCACCGTCACGGTTGAGCGCGAGATGTCTTCGACCGGAATGAACTCGCCGGGCAGCTTCGTCGCCATGAAGATCGACAGGAAGAAGAACAGGATCCCCATGCCCAGCACCCACAGCCGGTGATCGAACATCCGGTCTGCGACCTTGCGGCGGAACCAGCTGGCGCGCGGATGGTGGTCGGCGCGGCGCTTGCGCCAGTCGTCGCCCAGCGCCCAGTTCAGGGCCTTCAGATAGGGCCCCATCCAGAAGGGCTCCTTATGCTCCTTGCCCTGATCGCGCTTCAGCAAATAGGCGCCCATCAGGGGCGTCAGGGTTCGCGCCACGAGCAGCGAAAACAGAACGCTGACGCAGGTGGCGATGGCGAAGCTCTTGAAGAACTGACCCACGACGCCGGGCATGAAGCCGGTGGGGGCGAACACCGCAATCAGGGTCGCCGTCGTCGCCATGACCGCCAAGCCGATTTCGTCGGCCGCCTCGATGGCGGCGGGGTAGGGGGCCTTGCCGTCGCGGATGTGGCGGACGATGTTCTCGATCTCCACGATGGCGTCGTCCACGAGGATACCGATGGTCAGCGACAGGGCCAGCAGCGTCACCACGTTCAGCGACTGGTTCGTCAGGTCCATCACCCAGAAGGTCGGGATCAGCGACAGCGGCATGGCCACCGCCGCGATCAGGGTCGCGCGCCAATCCCGCAGGAAGATAAAGACGACCGCGATCGCCAGCAGGGCGCCCAGCACCAGGGTCTCGACAGAGGCGTGGAAGTTGTTGACGACGTCCTCGGTGGTGTTGGCCACCTCCTCGATGGCGACGTCGCCGCGTTCCTGGTCCAGCTTCTCGATCTCGGCCTTGACGCGGTCATAGACGTCCACCTCGGACGAGCCGATGGCGCGCGAGACGCCAAAGCCGACGACTTCCTGACCGTTGAAGCGGGCGCGGCCGCGCGGCTCGGACCATTCGTCGGTGATCTGGCCCAGGTCGCCCAGCCGCACGCTGCGGCTGCCGATGGGGATCAGGGTCTCGCGCAGTTGTTCGACCGACTTGGCCGAACCGACGGTGCGGATGGCCTGTTCCTCGCCCGCGATCTCGCCGCGGCCGCCCGGCAGGTTGATGTTGGAGGCGCGCAGCTGGTTCGAAACCTGGGCCGCCGTCACGCCCGAGGCGGCGAGCCGCGCGGGGTCCAGCTTGATGCGGATTTCACGGCTGACGCCGCCGTCACGGCTGATCTGGCTGACGCCGCGCACCGACAGCAGGCGTTTGGCCACGGTGTTGTCGACGAACCAGCTCAGCTCCTCGGGGCTCATGCCCGGGGCCCGCACCACATAGTTGGCGAAGGGGATGGCGGTGAATTCGATGCGCTGGACGATCGGTTCCTGCACGTCGGCGGGCAGGTTCTGTCGGATGCCGCTGACGGCGTTGCGCACGTCGTTGGTGACCTTCTCCAGGTTCACGCCTAGCTGGAACTCGATCGAGGTGGTCGACACCCCCTCGTTGACGACCGAGGTGATGTGCTTGACCGAGCCCAGGCCCGCCACCGCATCCTCGACCAGGCGGGTGACCTGCGTCTCCATCTCGGTCGGGGCGGCGCCGGCCTGGACAACGGTCACGGCGACGACCGGCAGATCCACATCGGGGAAGTTGTTTGTCCTGAGCTTGAAATAGCTCATCGTCCCCGCGATCGTCAGGACGACGAACAGCAGGACGATGGGAATCGGGTTCCTGATCGACCAGGACGAGATGTTCTGAAAGCCCATCGGTCCGATCCTAGCGAACGGCTGCAGCGGCGGGGGCAGGGGCGGCGGGCGTCGCCGGCTGGGGCGCCGCCGTGGCCGGGGCCACCGTCACATGGTCGCCTTCGCCCAGGAAGCCTGCGCCCTGGACCACGACGCGCTGACCGGCCTGGACTCCCGTGACCGCGACGCGGTCGCCGCTGCGAACCCCGGTCGTGACCGGGACGAAGCGGACGACATCGCCCTGGCCCACGACATAGACGCCGGCCTTGGCCTCGCGATAGACGACCGCCGAGGACGGCACGACCAGGGCGGGCTGATCGCCGACGGCGATCTCGGCGCGGGCGAACATGCCGGGGCGCAGCTGGGCGCCGGGCGCCAGGGATATGCGGGCCAGGCCCAGGCGGGTCTGCGCATTGACCTCGGGCGTGACGATGCGGACCGAGCCGGTGGTCTGGCCTGCCTCGCTGGAGGCCACGATCGCGGACTGACCGGCGCGGACCAGCGACAGTTCGGTTTCCGGCACCTGGGCGTCCAGTTCCAGCCGGCCGTCGCGCACCATGCGGAACAGTTCGGTCCCGGCGGCGATGATCTGGCCCTTGGTGACGCTGCGGCTGATGATCAGGCCGCTGACGGGCGCGCGGATGGTCGCCTGTGACAACTGGGTCTGGGTCTGGCTGAGGGCCGCGCGGGCGGCGGCCAGATTGGCGTTCGAGCTGCGTTGATTGGCCAAGGCCGTGTCCAGCGACGCCTGGCTGAGGAAGCCGCGTTCCTTCAGCTGCTGCGCGCGATCAAGCGCCGCGTTGTCGCGCGCCACATTGGCCTCGGCCAGTTGCACCTGGGCCTGCTGCTGGCGCAGCTGGGCGCGCAGCAAGACGTCGTTCATCTGCACCAGCGGCTGGCCCTGACGCACGTAGGAGCCCTCGTCAACATAGACGGCGACGGCGGTCAGGCCGCCGGTCTCGGCCGCCACCGGCACCTCTTCCCAGGCGGAGACGGAGCCCGAGGCGCTGACCGTGCGGGCCAGATTGATCTGGGTCACGGTCGCGGCGGTCACGGTCTGGCGCGCGCCGGCCGCCTCCTTGCCGTCGGCCTTCTTGTTGTCTCCGCCGCCGCAGCCGGCCAGCAGCAGGACGGCCAGAACGGCCGCACCGGCCAGAAGTGTGGGTCGGGTCGTCTGGAGCACGGAAAAACGTCCTTGAAGAGCGATCAGGCGATGGCTGTTTCCCTTATAGCGTCCAAGGGCCGCGCTCAAAGACAAACGCCATCATTGCCAAGCTGTAATACGCGGTCGTGCTGGCTGCGGATTGTGCCGCGTCTGGTCCCCGGCGCCCGCGCGTGATAGGGGCGCGCGGATGACGACTCCCCCGATCTCGAACATTCGCAACTTCAGCGTGGTCGCGCACATCGACCATGGCAAGTCGACCCTGTCCGACCGCCTAATCCAGCACACCGGCGGCCTGACCGCGCGCGAGATGTCCGAGCAGGTGCTCGACAATATGGAGATCGAGAAGGAACGGGGCATCACCATCAAGGCCCAGACCGTTCGTCTGACCTATCGGGCCAAGGACGGGCAGGACTATATCCTGAACCTGATGGACACGCCGGGCCACGTGGACTTCGCCTATGAGGTCAGCCGCTCCCTGGCCGCCTGCGAAGGCTCGCTGCTGGTCGTGGACGCCTCGCAAGGCGTCGAGGCCCAGACCCTGGCCAATGTCTATCAGGCCATCGACAACAACCACGAGATCGTGCCGGTCCTGAACAAGGTCGATCTGCCGGCCGCCGAGCCAGATCGCGTGCGCGCCCAGATCGAGGACGTGATCGGCATCGACGCCTCCGAAGCGGTCCTGGCCAGCGCCAAGTCCGGCATCGGCATCGAGGAGGTGCTGGAGGCCATCGTCACCAAGCTGCCGGCGCCCAAGGGCGATGTGAATGCGCCGCTGAAGGCCATGCTGGTCGACGCCTGGTACGACCCTTACCTCGGCGTCGTCGTGCTGGTGCGCGTCTTCGACGGCGTGCTGAAGACCGGCATGCGGGTCAAGATGATGCGCAACGGCTCGACCCACCTGATCGACCGTGTCGGCGTCTTCCTGCCCAAGAACACGCCGGTCGATCAGCTGGGCCCCGGCGAAGTCGGCTTCATCACCGCCCAGATCAAGGAAGTCGCCCATGCCGCCGTCGGCGACACCATCACCGATGAGAAGAAGCCGACCGCCGAGCCGCTGAAGGGGTTCAAGGAAGTCCAGTCGGTCGTCTTCTGCGGCCTGTTCCCGGTGGACGCCGCCGACTTCGAGGACCTGCGCGCCGCGATCGGCAAGCTGCGCCTGAACGACGCCTCCTTCACCTATGAGATGGAAAGCTCGGCGGCGCTGGGCTTCGGCTTCCGCTGCGGCTTCCTGGGTTTGCTGCACCTGGAGATCATTCAGGAGCGTCTGAGCCGCGAGTTCAACCTCGACCTGATCGCCACGGCGCCGTCCGTCGTCTACAAGATCGGCCTGCGCGACGGCTCCGAAATGGACCTGCACAACCCGGCCGACTTGCCCGACGTGATGCAGATCGAGACGATCGCCGAGCCCTGGATCAAGGCCACCATCCTGACCCCCGACGAATATCTGGGCGGCGTCATCAAGCTGTGCCAGGACCGTCGCGGCCAGCAGATCGAACTGTCCTACGTCGGCAACCGCGCCATGGTGGTCTATGAGCTGCCGCTGAACGAGGTGGTGTTCGACTTCTACGACCGGCTGAAGTCGATCTCGAAGGGCTATGCCTCGTTCGACTACGAGATCACCGAATACAAGGTCGGCGACCTGGTGAAGATGTCCATCCTGGTCAACGCCGAGCCGGTCGACGCCCTGTCCATGCTGGTCCACCGCGCCCGCGCCGAGACGCGCGGCCGGGGCATGGTCGAGAAGATGAAGGAACTGATCCCGCCCCACCTGTTCCAGATCCCGATCCAGGCGGCCATCGGCGGCAAGATCATCGCCCGCGAGACCGTGCGCGCGCTCCGCAAGGACGTGACCTCGAAATGCTACGGCGGCGACGCCACCCGCAAGAAGAAGCTGCTGGAAAAGCAGAAGGCCGGCAAGAAGCGCATGCGCCAGTTCGGCAAGGTCGAAATCCCGCAGGAAGCCTTCATCGCCGCCCTGAAGATGGACGAGGATTGAGTTTTTCGCTACCCTAGGGCGATGAATATCATCCTAGACGCGAATGAACTTGATCGTCTCTTTGACCCGGCAGGAACGAGAGGGCAGGGTGGATTCCAGTCGCTACTCGGATCACTTCAAGCTCGGACCGACCGTGCGACTGGTGCCCTTAAGCTGACGGATGACGA
Source organism: Brevundimonas sp. EU05-FHT14B07 (assembly GCF_058790795.1). Classification (NCBI taxonomy): domain Bacteria; kingdom Pseudomonadati; phylum Pseudomonadota; class Alphaproteobacteria; order Caulobacterales; family Caulobacteraceae; genus Brevundimonas; species Brevundimonas sp. EU05-FHT14B07. The sequence goes on along the minus strand of NZ_JBYTCZ010000002.1, from coordinate 149,186 downwards.
TATGGAGCGTATTTCCCGATATGCTTTTGATTATGGAAACGGTGGTTGGGAAGATCGCCTCAAAGTCATCTTTGAGCGCACGCTTGGCGCCAACTTGTCAGGTTAGAAGCCCTAGAGTTTTCCCCTCAGCAGCATTAGCCGATCATCGTAGAGGCGGCGGTTGTCAGAGTTGAATTCGTATTTTACATCACACAATAGTTCGGTGGCGTCCACCAGCTTGAAAGCGAGCGGTGTATAGGCATACAGTTTTGTTGTCGCTTCTGCTATTTGTTCTTCCAGCATCTCGTATGAGAGCACGAGATGGCGAGCGTCGTGCGAGACCTTGAAGCTCTCCGAAGGAGATAAATAAAACGAGCGCATAGAAGAGATCGCTGTTTTTGCGCTGTAGGTTTTGCATTCAATATAGGTCGGACGGTCATGACGATCAAAAACCAGGATGTCTGGATAGCCGACTCCCTTGGTTAAGCCGTTGCGGGCAGCAGGAGGGGTCACGCGAAAACCTTGTGCGAGGAGCGCCTTCTTCACGAAAGCTTCGATATCATTACCAACCTCGTTGGGCCGAGGTCTAACGATAGGGTCGCGCCGCACAGACGCAGCCGCGTCGCGGATTGCGATATCAAGATGAGCCAATAACTCCACATCCTCGGGTAAGGTGTGGTCGATAGGGATCACTTCGCAGTCTGCCAATGCCCTGACAATTACACGAAGAGGCACTCCCCTAACGCGCTTGAGCATTTGTTCAAAAACGGCTTCAAGGTCTGCAGAAGGATTATTGGATGGTGGTTTCATTCCTTCGACAAACCACGATTCGGTTCGTGTTCGTCCCCGCAACGTTGTTGCCGACGCCCCAGCAGTTGGCCGTCTTGGTGAACTCCTGCACGTTCACAACGACGGCTAGCGGTTCGAACGGCAGGCCGATGATGGCGTCTAGAACCACCTTTTCCAGTTGCACCTTGCCGTTGCGGACCTCGCCGACCTCGAACGCCACATGACCGCCTGGACGGACGACGCGGCCCAGTTCAGTGAAGGTCGAGCGCACGAAGGCTTGCCAATCCTCGACCTTTTTATGCATGGCGATTTCGACGCCGGACATGTCGAGATCAGCAAACCAGCAGCGCAGCCAGTTGTCCTGAGCATATTGGACGACATCCAAGAAAGGCGGCGACGTGACCACCAGATCAACCGACGCCGTTGCGATGTCTGGGGTGATGTCGCTGGACCCGGTGCACAATTGACTATTGTCGGCGCGGAAAGGGGCATCGCCCAGTAGCGAACGCGACTTCTTCAGGATTATAGCCGGAACTGACCGAACCGGCGGCGTTTGATCTCGCTTAGTGTTGATTTTCGCTTGCGCGTCGATCGAGACAGCTTGGTTTGGCGGCAAGGTATAGACTGAAAAGAATCCAGGCGAATGTCCCGTCAGCCGGTTGATCGCCACCATTCTAATCCAGTCGTCGACGGTGTCGAATGTGCCGGCCGACTGGCGCTCGGCGAACCAGTGGCGCAGGGCGTGTATCTGATTCAACGTCTCGGGATGATAGAAAACCTTAAGGTCCTCGCGCACTGGCCCATCCCAACTCCAGTCGATTTGTCGAAGTCTACGTTCGACATCAATGTCCGATGGCGCATGTAGGCGCGGCCGAACGAGCATGGTGCTGAGCGGATTGACGTCGTTGCCAACGGGCCGCCTTCCTCGGATTGCTGCTTCTACGGGAGTGGTGCCACGCCCCATGAATGGGTCGTATACTCGGTCGCCAGGTTGAGTCAGGCGGTCAATGAAAAACGCAGGTAACTGAGGTTTGAAGCAAGCGCGGTAGCTGACTTCATGAATTCTATGTGCCTGTCTTTGACGAGCGGTCCAGAACTCGTTGTAAAGAAACGGTGTCCCGTTCCAATCTTCAACAACAGTTGGCGCGCCGTTGAAAGTGAATGCTTTGAGCTGATCAATCAGGTTGTGCCCGACTGTGTCTTCGAGCGGGGCGTCGGACCAGAAATCCGTTTGGAGAGCCAGTGCTGTTCGCATACTGTTTCCTAGCGCGAGTCCATTTCGGAAGACAATGTAGCCATAGTGAACAAAACAGAAACGCGCAATAGTGGTGAAGGAAATTTGTTTCAACCTGAGGCTTTATCCCTGCACTGTCTCCGTGATGAAGTGCCGGCCTTGGCGGTCCTCGACCTCGACCACCCACAGGTCCGGGTCATAGCCCCGCTGGCGGGAGATATAGGCGTCCAGTTCGCTTTCGCTGTCGGAGGTGACGGGCTGGATCCACAGGCGGTCGCCGTCGGTTCCGAAGGCTTCGGTGAACAGGCGGGCGGTGCGGGTGGAGGTGTCGTAGGCCTTGACGATGACCGAGCCGGCGCGGGCGTCGCCCTTCTTGACCACGGTCGCATAGGCGCCCTCGATCTGGGCGCGGCGGATCAGGGCGCTGACCCACAGGTCGCTGGAAAGAAGCAATTCGCTAACCCTGCTCGAACACGGAACCCCAACCCTGGCGCGCTAGGGTCGGGGCATGAGGATAGGCCTTTCCCCCCGGCAAGCCAGAGGTTTCGTGTCGGCCGCGCTGATCGCCGCGGCGCCCGTCGTGGCCTTCGCCGCGCCGCAGGACCGCTTCTATGAGCGCAGCTTCGTGCTGGCCGCCAACGACCGCTGCGGCCTGTTCGAGCCGCAACTGACCGCCGCCCTGACGGCCGCGGCCTATCAGGCGCGGGGCGCGGCCCTGCGGGCGGGATCCAACGACCGGCAGCTGGCCGAGACGGCGCAGCGGGCGCGGGCGCGGGCGAACACGACGCCGTGCGGCTCGACGGATCTGAAGACGGTTCAGGGCCGGGTCCAGACCGCCTTTTCCGGCTGGTCGCGCACGACGCGGATGGAGTTTCCCGGTGATCGCCGGAAGTGGAGCGCGGATCGCGCCGCCTATGCGCGCCCGACCTGGCGGTTGATGCAGGCGACCGTGACCGGCGCCTCGCCCGTGCGGTTCGGCGTAGTGGGCGGCATGGACCGGCCCGATCAACTGGCCGCCGTCGTGTCCTGGCAGGGGCGCTCGCGGCCGACCGGGGTGCGGGTGGTGATGCGCGACCACACGGTGGCGCCGCGTCCGTGGCTGGCGCACGACCTGCCGCCGGTCGCCCAGCGCCGCGCCTTCTGGGCCGCCGGGGTCACCAGCGCCGATACGATGCTGCTGCCCGAAGGCCGCCCGGCCGGTCAGGCCTGGCTGTTCCCCGCCGCCGCCGCTGACGCCCTGTCGGCGCTGGACCCGCGCGAGGTCTTCACCGTCGAGTTCCTGTTCCGCGACGGCAGCATCGCCCGCTCCACCTTCGAGGCCGGCGACTTCGCGGCGGGCCGCGCTTTCCTCGCGATGGGGCAGGTTTAGGGCGGGCGGTTATCTCCCATAACGGTCGATCGTCATTGACGTTCAGCCTGATATTTCGACGCTTCCGAAGCCCTCACTTCGTAGCCAAGCGGCGTCCGAACGAGGTCTCTAGCCAATGGTATGGCTCCACTAGGCATTATGGGTAGCGCAGCCGTGTCGGGCCAGCGCTGCTTTATCTTCGATATCAAAGAATTTTGTAACTTTACGGACCGCTCAGGGTTGTCACCCTTCGAAAAGGTGATCCAAATGCGTCCGACATGGTCGGCTCCGTCCATTGCCGAGACCATGTTTTCCTCGTCGTTTCCCCTCCAGATCGAGGCGTTAAGGGTCAACGGGGACACGCGCGACAAGGCTCGCAGTTGGTCGTCGGATGCCGCATCCAGGTGATAACCCTGCGCTACTGCTTCTTGACGCATTAACGCCAGAAAGTCGGACTTGTCGGTCGCTGTTGGCAGCGGGACTTCGAAGGCGGCGACTGTCTTTAAGCTTTCGGGCTGGTCAGCCACACAACCGATGCACAGCAGCGCGAGCAGGGGCGAAATTCGAACCATGTTCCATGATCTGACGGATAATGGAGCGGGTCAACGAGCACTTCCCCCCGTTCGCCGGCCACCTCGCCGATCATATCAAGGTTCGACCGTGACCGGCGTCGCATCGACAGCCGTCTCGCTCGCTTCGCCAACCACCATAACCGGCAACCGGATCATCACCGCCGCGCCCTCGCCCAGGGTGCTGTCGATGGTCATGCGGCCCCCGTGCAGTTCGGTCAGGCTGCGGACCAGGGACAGGCCCAGGCCGGTGCCTTGCGCCTTCTGGTCGGCGCCGCCGGCCTGTTCGAAGGGGCGGCCCAGGCGTTGCAGATCCTGCGGCGCGATGCCGACGCCGGTGTCGGACACGGCCAGATCCAGGTCCGGCCCGTCGGCGTCCAGGGTGATGGTGACCGAGCCGCCGGCCGGGGTGAACTTGACCGCATTCGACAGCAGGTTCAGCGCCATCTGCTTCAGGGCGCGGGCGTCGGCGCGGACCTTGATCGGCTCGGACGGCAGGACGGCGGCCAGCTCGACCCCCTTGTCGTCCGCCTGAAGCCGGACCAGGGCGACGGCGGCGGACACGGCGTCGCGGGCGTCGAATGTCTCCATCGCCAGTTGGTAGCGTTCGGCCTCGATCTTGGACAGGTCCAGGACGTCGTTGATCAGGTCCAGCAGGTGGCCGCCCGCCTGATGGATGGCGTCGGCGTAGCCGGCGTAGCGTTCGGGCAGGGGGCCGAACAGCTTCTGACGCATGATGTCCGCAAAGCCGATGACGGCGTTCAGGGGGGTGCGCAGCTCGTGGCTCATATTGGCCAGGAAGCGGGTCTTTCCGGCCGACTGGGCCTCGGCCTCGACGCGGGCTGTCTCCAGCCCCAGCTCGCGGGCGAACTGGGCCGTGCCGTCGAACGCCTGGGCGATCAGGCGCGGGCGGTCCGTCTCATGCTGGAACGGGCCCAGGATCATGACGACGCGGCGGTCCAGGGCGATGCGCGGCGTGAACTGGACCTCGACCGACTGGCCCGACAGGGCGCGGGCCAACGCTGCGGACACGGCCGGGCGATCCGGCGCATGGACGGCCGAGATCAGGCCCTGCTCGCTGAGCGCCAGCACCGACAGGGCGGGCGGCGGCGTTCCCCAGGTCGCGACCGCGCGGCCCGACGGATCGAGCAGCAGGGTCAGGGCCGGCTGATCCTCCAGCAGAGCGGCGATCCGGGCGGCCTCGTCCTCGGCTTCGGCCAGACGACGCTGGCGCGCGCTCCAGGTCAGGCGCATGGCGGCGATGATCGCGCCCATGGCCAGCAGGCCCGAGACGGCGGCCAGCAAGGGGCCTTGCGCTTCCGCCCCGTTCAGCCAGGTCGAGATCAGCCCCGCCAGCAGCGGCAGGGCCACCGCAAAGGCGCCCATCCGGGTCAGACGATCGGCGCCGACGCGGGCGTGATCGAGGGCGATCCCCGCCGCCAGCGGCGTCAGGATCAGGCCGGGCAGGGCGCCGGTGACGCCGCCGGTCAGGCCGGCCGAGGCGGTGGCGGCCAAAATCCACCCGCCCATGACGGCCAGCCTCAGCCCCACGCTGTCGCGCACCATCAGCACGACGCCGAACACGCCGGGGAAGGCCATCAGCAGCAGGGCGGCCAGCGGCGCGTCCTTCAGCCCGTCCATCATCTGGGCCGCCAGCGCCGTCAGGGCCACAGCCACCGCCCAGATGGCATGCCATAAGGCGACCAGCGGGGCGCCCAACGCCGCGTCGTGCGTCGGGTCGTCCTCGAATCTGGCGTGGGCGTCGGGTTTCAAGAAGGGCGGGCCATGGGTTTCGTCTGCGCCCAGACTAGGGCTGCGGCTGAGTCGGTGCGAGGCCGCTCCCCCCTGAGGCGAACCCCATTGCGGCGTTCACCATGAATATCGGGGGACAAAACGGCCGGTTGTCGTTAACAGCCGCGCGGCCTATCTGGCGGCGCATGACCGACCGCACGCCGCCGACCGACACCCTGGACCAGACCCTGGCCGAACTGGCCGAGGATTTCGACCTGCTGGGCGATTGGGAGCAACGGATCGAATACGTCATCGAACTGGGCAAGGGGCTGGCCCCGCTGGACGAGGCCGACCGCATCGAGGCCAACAAGGTGCCGGGCTGTGCCGCCCAGGTCTGGCTGGCGACGACGCAGGACGACGGGCGGCTGTGGTTCGCCGCCGACAGCGACAGCGCCCTGTCCAAGGGCAATATCGCCCTGCTGCTGAAACTCTATTCCGGCCGCACGCCGCAGGAGATCGTCGCCTTCGACGCTCGCGCGGCGCTGGATCGGCTGGGCCTGCCCTCGGCCCTGACGCGCCAGCGCGCCAATGGCCTGAACAGCATGGTCGGCCGCATCCGCGAGGCGGCGCTGGCGGTTCAGTAGTCGGGGGGGTTGCAAGCGCCGGCCCGGCGACCCACGATCGCGGGGTCGTAACCGGGGGCGCGAATGGACCTGCTGAAGATCCTGCGCAGTTTCGAGGAGTTTCTCTTCGAGGCGGTCAGCTGGCTGGTCTTCTATCCCCTGACCCTGTGGCGCATCCTGCGCGGGCCGCTGGCGGCGATGGACTATTCGGACCGCGAGCAGAGCGACAGCGAGGAGCGTCGCTACGACGATGCGCTCAGCCCGCCGCTGTTCCTCTTGGCCACCATCGTCCTGACCAATCTGCTGTCGATGGCGCTGCATGTGCCGCCGCCGCCCGAGGCGACCGACCTCAGCCGCATGGTCTATGCGTCCCAGCAGAACCTGGTCCTGTTCCGCTCGCTGGCCTTCAGCCTGATCCCGCTGGTCGCCGCCGTCACCCTGCTGCGCCATGAGAAGAAGCGTATCGCCCGCGAGACCCTGCGCGCGCCCTTCTATGCGCAATGCTATCTCGCCGCCGTCTGCGCCGCCTTCGTCTCGGCGGGCGGGACCATCTTTCAGCGACCCGAACTGCCCAATGCGGTCGGCGCCGCGATCATGATCGGCGGCACGGCCTGGTTCGTCGTCGTGCAGTCCCGCTGGTTCGCCCGGCGGCTGAACGTGTCAAAGGGGCGCGGCGCCGTCATCGCCGTGCTGGCCCTGATCCGGGCGCTGATCTACCTCCTGGCCATCCTGATCCCCATCGCCCTGATCTGAGCGGACAAAACACAGTGCGATGAGGGCGCTCTTGTCAGCGCATCGCGAAATCTAGGCGGAGGTCCGTCTCCGCGGTGATGGCTGCTTCGGCTTTCGCCCCGTTGCGGACATGCGGAAGGTAGGCTTTCTGCCAAGGGCAGTGATGTCTGGTTCGGCCGGGCCAATGACGGCTGGAGACCAGTTGATGACATCCTGGGCTGCCGATACGGTCAGTCCATGATCGCAGCGCTCGTCTCGACCCTGGCCCTTCAGGTTCCTTCAATCCCGCCCGCCCTGCCTCAGGATCCGGGGCCTGAGCGGAGATCTGCCGCTTCGGCGCTTTTCGATCCCGATCCGAACACGTCTGAGAATAGTTGGGGACTCCAGATTGCTGCGAGCATGTTTGCCGGGGATGTCCTGAGCGAGCGCAGCGCCAACGTTTATGATCGCGACAGTCTTCTCTCCGATCGCTTCATCGCACGCGTGAGGGCAGCGCCAGCTCCGTTGATCGATGAGGCAATCCAGTGTGTCGCAGAGCCTTTAGCGCAAAGTCTTTACGTGCCGGATTTGGAGGCTCTACGGCAGTTCACCCGAAGCCCCGCCGGTCGACGGTTCTGGGATCACTACGTGCAGACGCAGCCCTGGCAGGCTTGCTTCGCCCTTCCAGTACGCGAGTACCTTGAAGCGCATGTGGAGGAAGATTTGGCCGCCGTCATCGCCGAAACGCCGGTCCGCTAGGGTCCGCTTCCCACCCTGAGCAGACACTCGTGACGTCAGGTAAGGGGACGACGCAAAATCACCTGTAACGAGCAGACGGTAGTGGACATTCCAGTGTGGTAGGCCCGGAGGGACTCGAACCCCCAACCAGACCGTTATGAGCGGTCGGCTCTAACCATTGAGCTACAGGCCCCCAAGGCGCGCCCCGGCGGTAGGGGTTTCGCCTAGCAGGCGCGGGCGCGGCTTGCCAAGCGGGGGCGGGCAAGAAGGCGATCTTTCGGCGATTTCACGAAGATGAACGGAAACTGCCAAGGCGCACGGGCGTTGGTTCAGGCGAGAACGGCCAAGGTCGTTGCAACGGATCGGCGAATGCGCCGGTCCCGGATCGCTCACGGAGAAGACTGCATGACCCGCACCCTGGCCGCCGCCCCCCTGAAGACCCTGTCGTTGAAGACCGTCGCCCTGGGCGGCGCCGTCGCCGCCGCCGCCTTCCTGGCCGCCGCCACGCCGCGCGCCATGGCTCAGACGGCCGAACCCATGGGAGCCATGCACATGATGCAACCCGCGCCGTCGCTGAACCTGTCGGCCTATGGCGAGGTCAAGGCCGCGCCGGACATGGCCACCATCACCTTCGGCGTGCAGACTGAGGCCGTCACGGCTCAGCAAGCCATGCGCGACAACGCCACGCAAATGACGCGCGTCGTCGCCGCCCTGCGTCGCGCGGGCATTGCTGAACGCGATATCCAGACCTCCGGTCTGAACCTGTCGGCGCAATACGACTACGTCCAGAACGAACCGCCCAAGCTGCGCGGTTATCAGGCGGTCAACCGCGTGACGGTGGTCATCAATGACCTGAGCAAGGTCGGCACGACGGCCGACGCCGTGGTCGCCGCCGGCGTCAACCAGATCGACGGCATCAGCTTCGGCCTGAAGGATCCGACCGCCGCCGAAAACCAGGCGCGCCAGCTGGCCGTGCGCAACCTGCAGGCCAAGGCCCAGCTGTACGCCCAGTCGCTGAACGTCCAGCTGTCGGGCATCCGCAACCTGACCGAGGGCGGCGGCTATGCGCCCCAGCCGCCGATGCCGATGTTCGCCGCCCGCGCTGTGTCGATGGATCGGGCCGAGAGCACCCCGGTTTCCGCCGGCGAACTGACGGTGCGGATCGACATCACGGGCGTCTACGACATCGCCCGCTGATCGCATCAACCGGATAAAGAAAAGGCCCGCCGTCGCCGGCGGGCCTTTTTGCATTCTGAGAGGCGAAGCGCCTTAGCCAGCGTTCTTGATCGCGTTGGCGTCGTCCAGCAGGACCACGTTCGGGTTCCACTGACGCGCCTCTTCCTGCGGCAGCTGGCCGTAGGTGACCACGATCACCTTGTCGTTCTTCTGCACCAGGCGGGCGGCGGCGCCGTTGACGCCGATGACCTTGGAGCCGCGCGGCGCCTCGATCGCATAGGTGGTGAAGCGCGCGCCATTGGTGATGTTCAACACATCGACCTGCTCGTGCGGATAGATGCCTGCGGCGTCCAGCAGGTCCATGTCGATGGCGATCGATCCCTCGTAATCGAGATCAGCCTGGGTCACCGTGGCGCGGTGCAGCTTGGACTTCATCAGGGTGACCAGCATCGTGCGGTCTCCAGCAAGAAAAACGCGGGGCGCAGGCCCTCGCTCACAGGCGGCTCATATAGGGATTTCCGGGCCTCGCATCAATCCGCACGCTGCGTCGCAGCAATCGGGTGCGGCTGCGAACGCCAGGTCAACCGACGGATTGCACGCGCGTCATTTGACGACGGCCCGCGTCCCCCTATGCTGGCGACGCCATTTCCGGCCTGCGAGCGCGCGTTTTCCCTCCGATGAAGCAATTCTTCCTGACGGTCCTTGGTGTCTTCACCGGGCTGATCCTGTTCGTCGTCGTCATTCCCGTGGTGCTGCTGACGGTCGCCGTCGCCTCGTCGTCCAAGCCGACGACGCCGGCGACCACCGTTCTGGAGTTGGACCTGCGCGGCGGCGTCAGCGACCAGCCGTCGTCCAATCCGTTCGCGGCCTTCGGCAGTTCGGGCCTGGCCCTGACGGACGTGGTCGATGGCCTGCATCAGGCCCAGAGCGACAGCAGCGTCAAGGCTCTGCTGATCCGCCTGCCGGAAAGCGGCATGACGCCCGCCACCGCCGACGAACTGCGCCAGGCCATCCACCGCTTCCGCAATGCCGGCAAGCCGGTCATCGCCCACAGCCAGGGCTTCGCCCCGTCGGGCGCGGTGATGTCCACCTATATGGTCGGGGCCTCGGCGTCGGAGCTGTGGATGCAGAACACCGCCGGCTTCCAGGCCACGGGCTTCTCGGCCGACAGTCTGTTCCTGGGCCGCGCCTTCCAGAAATACGGCGTCAAACCCGAGTTTGAACAGCGCTACGAGTACAAGAACGCCGTCAACGAATACACCCAGAGCGATTACACCGGCCCGCACCGCGAGGCGATGACGGCCTGGATGACGTCGATCTACGACACCGCCCTGGCCAACGCGGCCAGGGACCGCAAGACGACGGCCCCGGCGCTGAAGACGGTGATCGAGGCCGGCCCCTATTCGGCGGAACAGGCGCTCAGCAATCGGCTGATCGACAAGGTGGGCCAGGTCGAAGAGGCCGAGATCGCCATCAAGACCCGCGCCGGCAAAGGCGCCGAGATCGTCGAGTTCGGCAAATACGCCAGCCAGAAGGGCGAACGCACGGGTTCGGGCAAGAACGCCATCGCCATCGTCGGCGGGGAGGGTGCCATCGTCACCGGGCGCGGCGGCGGCGCCCGCTTCGGCGGCGGCTCGTCCATCCATTCCGACGACACGGCCGAGGCCATCTACGACGCGATCGAGGACAAGAGCGTCAAGGCGATCGTCTTCCGCGTCTCTTCGCCCGGCGGTTCGCCCGAAGCGTCCGAGCAGATCCTTGCCGCCGTGCGCGCGGCGCGGGCGGCGGGCAAGCCGGTGGTGGTGTCCATGGGCGCCTATGCGGCCTCGGGCGGCTACTGGATCAGTTCCGAGGCCGACTGGATCGTGGCCCAGCCCACGACCCTGACCGGCTCGATCGGCGTGTTCGGCGGCAAGTTCGTCTTGGCCGATGCGCTGGGCCGGTTCGGCGTCGACATGCGTGAGCTGACGGTGGGCGGGGAATACGCCGACGCCTTCTCGCCGACGCAAGAGTTCACCCCCCAGCAGCGCGCGGCCTTCGCCAGTTCGATGGACCGGATCTACGACGACTTCATCACCCGTGTGGCGACGGGCCGCAAACTTTCGCCGGACCGGGTGCGCGAAATCGCCAAGGGGCGCGTCTGGACCGGCGCCCAAGCCCTGCCGCTGGGCCTCGTCGACCAGTTGGGCGGCGTGACCGAGGCGGTGAACAAGGCCCGCCAACTGGCCAAGATTCCCGACAACGAGCCTGTCCGCTTCAAGCATTTCCCCAAGCAGCAGTCGCCGTTCGAGGCCCTGTCCGAAATGTTCGGCGTGCAGACCGAGGCCGCCAAGGCGCTGGTCATGCTGGGCGGCGTCATGGCCGATCCCCAGGCCCAGGCCGTAATGCGCCGGATCGACAGCGATCGCATGCGCAGCCAGGGCGCGGTGGTTCTGGCCGATCAGCCGGTCTTTTGACGGGGCGCGGCGCACGCGACCGTGCGTCGCGGTCCATTGACCGCAAGCCCCGATGGACCGACATTGCGTGTCAGGCGTTCCCCGGATCGCCTGAAAGGATGATCCATGTTCCAGCCTGAACGTCTCGCCGCCATCGGCCATGCCGCCCGCCGCCGTCCCAACGGCCTGGTGGCGTCCGTCATGTGGGTCGCCGGCATGATCGCCGCCGTCTGCGCCATGGCGGTCGGCGCCGTCCTCGCCGTCTTCACCGCTGCGGCCGTGGCGGTCATCGCCCTGTTCGCCGGCGTTCTGGTCTTTCTGGTCGGTCTGGTCATGCGCACCCGCCGCAATATCGCGCCGCGTCGCCGCAACAGCGATCCCGACCTGATCGAGGCGCACAAGGTGGATGGCGCCTGGGTCGCCTATGGCTGGGAGCGCAACGGCCGCTGAGCCGACGCCGCCCATGACGTCCTACATCGACGCGCCTTCGCCCAACTTCGACGCGCGCCGTGCGCCGCCTGACATGCTGGTGCTGCACTACACCGGCATGCAGACCGGCGAGGCCGCGCTTGCCCGCCTGCGCGACCCCGAGGCCAAGGTTTCGGCCCACTATCTGGTCGAGGAAGACGGCCGCGTCTTTCAATTGGTGCCCGAGGAGCGCCGCGCCTGGCACGCCGGCCGCGGCGTCTGGCAGGGCGAGGACGACTGCAACGCAGCCTCCATCGGAATCGAAATCGTCAATCCCGGCCATGAGTTCGGCTACCGCGCCTTCCCAGAAGCCCAGATCGCGGCCGTCATCGCCCTGATCTCCGACATTCGCAGCCGCTGGACCATCGCCGACAACCGCATCATCGCCCATTCCGACCTGGCGCCGGATCGCAAGGAAGATCCGGGCGAACTCTTCCCCTGGAAGCGTCTGGCCGAGGCCGGGCACGGCCTGTGGTTCGAACCGGCGGCCGAACGGGTTCAGGCCTTGGGCGGCCTGTTGCAAAAGGGCGATCAGGGCATCGGCCCGATGGTGCTCAGCGCCGGCCTGCATCGGCTGGGCTACGGCCTGAAGGCCAGTGGCGACTACGACGCCGCCGTCGAAACCGCCGTCCGCGCCTTCCAGCGTCATTGGCGCCCGGCCCGCGTCGACGGCGTCGCTGACGGCGAAACCCGCGCCCGCCTGGTCGGCCTGCTCCAACTGGCCAGCGCCGAGAGTGTCACGGGCGTATTGAATTGACGTTCGCGCCGCTAACGCGCATCTAGCGCGCGCCAGACGGCTGGGCGGTCGCGGCGGACTTCGCGTCCGTCGAGGAAAGTCCGGGCTCCACGGTGAAAAGGCGGCGGATAACTTCCGCCCGGGGTGACCCGAGGGATAGCGCCACAGAAAGCAAACCTCCGGCCTTGCGAGGCCGGTAAGGGTGAAAGGGTGGGGTAAGAGCCCACCGCGGACCTGGCAACAGGGACGGCATGGCAAGCCCCGCCTGGAGCAAGACCAAATAGGGACATCGCGCGGGCTCGCTCGCGGGGCTCACCGCCTCAGATGTCCGGGTAGGTCGCGAGAACCGATCAGCAATGGTCGGTCCAGAGGAATGATCGTCGCCGATCCGGGCCTCGGCCTCGGATCGGAACAAAACCCGGCTTACAGGCCGTCTGGCATTTTTCTTGGCCTACCGCGCTTCGCGCTGCTTGAGGCCGGCTTTTTTCTTCGGGCCTATCGGCCTTTGGCCCACTTGAGGCCCGTAGGTTGGGCGTTGGCGTCCTGCCTAAGCGCGTCGCTTAATCTGAGTTCGGATTATCCCCGCATTTCAGCGTTCTGGCGGCGGCCCCGCGCTTTTGCGGGCGTTAACCTATTGTCTGGCAATGGAAGGTTAGAACGACGCACAGCCTGTGAATACTTTGTCTGTTCCGTGTATGTTCCAGCTGTTCGAGCGTGCTTAAGTCGTCACACGTCAAAACATGGTTAAATCCTAGCCTTGATCCCATTGAGGCCCATTTCATCCCATGCTATCCCAGCTTCATGATTTGGGGCTGAGAGGCGGGCGCGGCGGGCGTTCGTCAGGGCATCTAGGGACGGGCCGAAGGGCTCGATTGGACAGGGCGTGTTTCTCTCGACCTATGAGAAGCAGCTGGACGGCAAGCGCCGTCTCCTCATCCCCAACGATTTCCGCACGACCGAAAACGGCGCCGCCGGCAGCGTCTTCATCTTCCCTTCGATCGAGGCCGACTGCCTGGAGGCGGGCGGCGACCGCCTGTTCGCCGTCTATGCCGAAATGATCGAAGCCCTGCCGTTCGGTTCCGAGGAGCGTTCGGCGCTGGAGTGGCAGGTGATGGGCGAGCAGGTGCGCCTGGCCTACGATTCCGGCGGTCGGATCACCTTGCCTGAGGCGCTGTGCGCCGAAGCCGGTCTGGGCGACACCGTCGTCATCGTCGGCCTGAACGACCGTTTCCAGATCTGGTCGCGCGAGAAATGGGCGGCCCGCCGCGCCGAACAGCGCGCCCTGGCCAAGGCCGGCATGGCCCAGATCGGCGCCCTGAAGCTGGCGGCCCAGATGAAGCTGGCGGGAGGTGGATCGTGACTGACGCTCCCCCCAATTCTCCCCACGCCCCTGTCCTGCTGGCCGAGGTGATCGAGGCCCTGGCGCCTGCGCCCGGCGACGTCGTGATCGACGCCACTTTCGGCGCCGGCGGCTATACCCGCGCCATCCTGAAGACCGGCGCCCAGGTCGTCGCCCTGGATCGCGACCCGACGGTCCAGCCGCACGCCGACGCCGTCGCCAGCGACTTCCCCGGCCAGTTCCAGCTGATCCGCACCCCCTTCTCGGCTCTGGCCCAGGCCTTTGCCGACAGCGGCAAGACGAAGCTGGACGGCGCCGTCTTCGACATCGGCGTCTCGTCGATGCAGCTGGATCAGGCCGAGCGCGGCTTCTCCTTCATGCGCGACGGTCCGCTGGATATGCGCATGTCCGATGAGGGCGCGACCGCCGCCGACATCGTCAACAGCTGGGACCACGGTCCCCTGGCCCACATCTTCAAACTGTACGGCGAAGAGCGCCAGTCGGGCCGCGTCGCCACCGCCATCCTGCGTCGCCGCGCCGAACAGCCGTTCACCCGCACCCTGGATCTGGCCGAGGTGGTCGAAAAGGCTCTGGGCGGCCGTCGCGGCGCGCCGATCCATCCGGCGACCCGCGTGTTCCAGGCCCTGCGCATCGCAGTCAATGACGAACTGGGCGAGCTGGAGCGCGGTCTGGAGGCGGCCGAGGCGACGCTCGCCCCCGGTGGACGCCTCGCCGTTGTCACCTTCCATTCGCTGGAAGACCGCATCGTCAAGGCCTTCCTGACCGAGCGCACGGGCAATAGCCCCGCAGGCTCGCGTCATGCGCCGATGGCCGTCGATCCGCGCAAGCCCAGCTTCACGCTTCAGTTCAAGGGCGCGCGCGAGGCGGGCGACGAAGAGCGTTCCACCAACCCTCGCGCCCGCTCAGCCAAGCTGCGCGCCGCCGTGCGCACCGACGCCCCGGCCTGGGGTCGGATCGATGGGAGAGCGGCGGCATGACCACGGCGCCCTTCTTCACCTATTCTCGCACCGCCCTGCAGCGTCTGTTCGACTGGAAGGTGCGCGGCGTGCGCTGGGTCGAGATCATCGGCGTGGCCTTGGTCGCGATCATGATCGTGTCGGTCTATGCCGCCAAGGCCGCCGCGGCGCGTGAGAGCAGCCGCATCGCCCAGATCGAACAGGACATCCGTGAGAACGGACAGCGCGTCCGCCTGCTGCGCGCCGAGGTCGCCCGGCTGGAGCAGCCCGCGCGTCTGGAAAGCCTGTCTCGCCAGATCGGCATGGCTCCCGTCGCCGTCGCCCGTCAGGCCAAGGAAGGTCAGCTGACCGCCCTGAAACCCGTCCCCGCTCAACCCGCCGCGTCCGCGCCTGCCGCCGCGCCGGCGCCCGCCGCCGTCGCCGATGACGCACCCGTCCCAACGCCTTCGCCGGAGCCGGCGCAATGAGCGTTCAGGATCATCGCTACCACCGCCCCGCGCCGGGCGCCGATTTCCAGGAACGACTGCAAGGCCGCCTGTCGCCCTTCTGGCGCTGGCTGACGGAACTGGTCTGGCGGCTGGAGCACGGCTTCGAGCGCGCCCGCGCCGACGCCCGCCCGGAAGAGGACACACGCGTCCGCATCTTCCTGATCCTGATCGTCTTTTCCTGCGTCTTCGGCGGCCTGGCCATCGGCGCGTCCTACAAGGCCCTGTTCGCCCCGGCCAATGGGCTGGGGCGCGGCGTCAATCCGAACGCCCTGGTGCGCGGCGACCTGACGGACCGCAATGGCGAGCTGCTGGCCACCAACATCGTCCACTACGGCCTCTACATCGACCCCGCGGAGATCTGGGATCGCGACCTGGCCTATCGCCAGATCCGCCGCGCCCTGCCGCGCATCTCCGCCGAGCGTCTGAAGAAGGTGCTGGGCGGCGACCGTCGTCTGATCGCCCTGACCGGCCTGACGCCTCAGGAAAAGGCCGCTGTCCACGACCTGGCGCTGGGCGGCGTCACCTTCGAGCCCGAAGACCGCCGCGCCTATCCGCTGGGAACCTCGGCCGTCCACCTGATCGGCGACGCCGACACGGGCGGGCAGGGCGTCTCGGGCGCCGAACTGGCCTTCAACGACGAGATCCGCGCTGCGGGTCAGCGCGGCGAGGCCTTCCCCCTGTCCATCGACCTGCGCGTCCAGGGCGTGCTGGAAAACGAACTCGCCGCCGCCGCGATCAAGAACCAGGCCAAGGGCGCCGTCGGCATCGTCACCGACGTCCAGACCGGCGAGGTGCTGGGCATGGCGTCCTGGCCGACCTTCAACTCGGCCGATCGCGGCGCGGCGCCCGACGGCGCCACCCTGAACCGCGCGGTTTCGGGCCACTACGAAATGGGCTCGGTGTTCAAGACCTTCACCGTCGCCGCCGGCCTCGACACCGGCCGGGCCGACATGAACACCCTGTTCGACGCCTCCCAGGCCTTCCAGATCGGCGACCGCAAGATCAAGGACTTCCACGCCCAGAACCGGGTGATGACCCTGGAAGAGGTCTATCTGCACTCCTCCAACATCGGCACGTCGCAGCTGGCGGTGCAGATGGGCCCCAACACCATGCGCGACTATTTCCGCCGCCTGGGCCTGCTGGACGCCGCCAAGATCGAGCTGAAGGAATCGGCCAAACCTGTCGTGCCGCGTCGCTGGGACAACTCGACCCTGGCGTCGCTGTCCTTCGGCTACGGCATCATGATCACCCCGGCCCAGATGGTTCAGGCCATGGGCGCCCTGACCAATGGCGGTCGGATGATCCCGCTGTCGCTGCGCAAGGGCGGCGCCCGCAACGTCCAGCCGCAACAGGTCGTCACCGAAGAGACCTCGCGCGCCATTCTCGACCTGCTGCGTCGCAACGTCGTCAAGGGTTCGGGGGGCTTCGCCGACGCGCCGGGCCTGCGGGTCGGCGGCAAGACCGGCTCGGCCAACAAACTGGTCGGCGGTCGCTATGACCCCAGCCACGCCTTGGGCTCCTTCGCGGCGGTCTTCCCCGTCGATGGTCCGCTGAACGGCAAACGCTACGCCATCCTGATCGTGATGGACGAGCCGGGGACCTATCCCAAGACCGGCGCCTATGTCGCTGCGCCGGCCGTGCACAATATCGCCGACCGCATCGCCGGCTTCCTGGGCGTCGAACGCCGCGACGACCGCTGGCGCACGGCCTCGGGCGAGAAGATCCCGCAATATCAGGACGTGGCGGGGGACGGGCTTTGAGCGCGCTTCACCTGTCTGACCTGCTGCGCCGCGACGTGTCCTCGGACCCCGTCATCACCGGCGTCACCGCCGACAGCCGCAAGGTCTCGCCCGGCGCCCTGTTCGTCGCCCTGCCGGGCACGGCCGCCGACGGCCGCGCCTTCATCCCCCAGGCCCTGGCGCAAGGCGCGGCTGCGGTTCTGGCCCCGACCGACACGCCGGATGGCGCGGCGCCCGTTCTGGTCACCTCGGGCGACGTGCGCCGGGCCTACGCCATCGCCGCGCGCGGCTTCTACGGCGCCCAGCCCAAGACCTGCGTCGCCGTCACCGGCACCAACGGCAAGACGTCGGTCGCCACCTTCTGCCGCCAGATCTGGGCCGGTGTCGGCCATAAGTCCGCGAGTATGGGCACGCTGGGCGTGATCGGCCAGAAGGGCGTCAAGACCTACGCCCTGACCGGCCCCGGCCTGACCAGCCCCGACGCCGCCGAGGCCGCGCGCCTGATGGCCGAACTGGCCGCCAAGGACGTGACCCACGTCGCGCTGGAGGCCTCGTCCCACGGCATCGATCAGCGCCGCCTGGACGGGGTCGCCTTGAAGGCCGCCGCCTTCACCAACCTGACCCAGGACCACCTCGATTATCACGGCACCATGGCGGACTACCGCGCCGCCAAGATGCGCCTGTTCGAAACCCTGCTGCCGCGCGGCCGCACCGCCGTGCTGAACGCCGATTCCGACGCCTATTCGGTCTTCGCGTCGGCCTCGATCATGGCGGGCCTGGGCGTCATGGGCGTGGGCGAGCGCGGTCGCGACCTGACCCTGATCGGCCGTCGCGCGACGCCTGAGGGCCAGCGTCTGACCATCGACGTGCGCGGCGACATCCGCGAAATCCTGCTGCCCCTGGCCGGCGCGTTTCAGGCGTCCAACGCCCTGGTGGCGGCCGGTCTGTGCATCGCCGCCGGCGACCCGGCCGACGCCGTCATCGGCGCGCTGGAAGGCCTGACCGGGGCGCAAGGCCGCCTGCAACGCATCGACGGCGGCCAAGAAGGCCGGGGCGAGGTCTATGTTGACTACGCCCACACGCCCGACGGGCTCGAGACGGTTCTGAACGCGCTGCGTCCCCACGCGACCGGTCGCCTGATCGTCGTCTTCGGCGCCGGCGGCGATCGCGATCGCGGCAAGCGTCCCCTGATGGGCGAGATCGCCGGGCGTCTGGCCGACATCGCCATCGTCACCGACGACAATCCGCGTTCCGAAGACGCCGCGGCCATCCGCGCCCAGGTTCGCGCCGGCTGCCCGGACGGGATCGAGATCGGCGACCGCCGCGCCGCCATCGAAGCCGCCGTCGAAATGATGCGTGACGGGGATGTGGTGGTCATCGCCGGAAAAGGGCATGAACAGGGTCAGATCGTCGCGGGCGTGACCCACCCCTTCGACGACGCCACTGTCGCGTCCGAGGCCCTGTCTCTCTATGCCTGAACACTCCGCCCGCCCGCTTTGGTCGGCCGCCGAAGTCGCCGCCGCCACGGGCGGCGTGCTGCACGGCGACGACCGCCCGATTGCGGGCCTGACCTACAACAGCCGCGAGATCGTCCCCGGCGACCTGTTTCTGGCGCTGAAGGGCGAACGCGACGGGCATCGGTTCGCCAGCGACGCCTTCGCATCGGGCGCTGCGGCCGCCCTGGTCGAACACGCGGTCGAGGGCGGACCTTGCGTCGTCGTGCCCGACACCTTGCGCGGCCTCGAAGCCCTGGGCGTCGCCGCCCGCGAGCGCGCGCCCCATGTGAAGCGCGGCGCCGTCACCGGCAGCGTCGGCAAGACCAGCGTCACCCAGGCCATCAAGGCGGGCCTGGACCTCGCCGGTCCCGCCCACGGCTCGATCAAAAGCTACAACAACCACATCGGCGTGCCCCTGACGCTGGCCCGGATGCCGGTCGAGACCCAGCGCGCCGTGTTCGAGATCGGCATGAATGCGCCCGGCGAGATCGCGCCGCTGTCGCGCTTCGTCGCCCCCCATGCCGCCTGCGTCACCACGGTCGGTCCGGTCCATATCGAGGCCTTCGCGGACGGCGAGGCCGGGGTCGCGCGTGAAAAGGCGACCATCTTCCAGGGTCTGGTCCCGGGCGGTGCGGCGGTGGCGAACGGCGACGTCGCCTTCTCGGCTGTCCTGTGCGACGCGGCCAGGGCGGTCGGCGCGCGCCTGCTGACTTTTGGATCCGACGCCGGCCATGACGCCCGCCTGCTGGACTTCCGGCCGGACGCCGAGGGCGCGGCGGTCGCCGCCGAACTGTTCGGGCGACGCATCGACTATCGCCTGGCCCAGTCCGGCGCCCATTGGGGCCTGAACAGCCTGTGCGTCCTCTTGATGCTCGACGCCCTGGACGTGACGCTGGAGACGGGTCTCGAAGCCCTCGCCGGGTTCCAGCCTCTGGCCGGACGCGGCCAGACGCGCACGGTCACGACGCCGGACGGCGCCTTCACCCTGATCGACGAAAGCTACAACGCCAATCCGCTGTCCATGGCCGCCGGGTTCAAGACCCTGGGCGCGCGCTCGACCTCGGGCCGCCGCGTGGTGGTGCTGACCGATATGCTGGAGCTGGGCGAGCAGAGCCGCGACCTGCATGAAGGCCTCGCCGGCCCCATCGACGCCGCCGGCCTCGACCTGGTCCACGCCGCCGGTCCCGAGATGCGTTGGCTCTACGACGCGCTTCCGGTCTCGCGACGCGGCGTCTGGCGCGCCACGGCGGCGGAACTGGCGGCCGAGGCGGCCCTGCTGGTCGCGCCCGGCGATATCGTCATGGTCAAGGGCTCGAACGGCTCCAAGGCCTCGCTGGTGGCCAAGGCTCTGGCCGATCTTCAAGGCCGCGACACGCCGCCCGCGACGCGATAGAGGACCGAAATGTTCTATCTGCTCTATCTCTACTACGCCGACGTGGCGCACCAGTATCCGCTGCTGAACCTGGTTCAGTACCAGACGGTGCGCGTGGCGCTCGCCATGGCCACCGCCATGATCGTCGCCGTCGCCATGGGCAGCCGCTTCATCAACTGGATCCGCGCCAAACAGGGCCGGGGCCAGCCAATCCGCGACGACGGCCCGGTGTCCCACCTGTCCAAGGTCGGCACCCCGACCATGGGCGGTCTGATGATCCTGGCCGGCATCGGCGTGGCGGTGCTGCTCTGGGGCGACCTGACCAACCCCTACATCTGGATCGTCAGCTTCGTGACGGCGGCCTTCGGCGTGCTGGGCTTCATCGACGACTACGCCAAGGTGACCAAACAGACCTCGGCCGGCCTGACCTCGAAACAGAAGCTCCTGGCCCAGACCGTCGTCGCCGTCGTCGCCGGCGTCCTGACCGTGCTGTGGATGACGGTGTCGCCAACCTCACCGGGGCTCGAGACGTCGATCGCCTTCCCCTTCTTCAAGGCCGTGCTGCTGAATATCGGCTGGTTCTATGTGGCGTTTGCGGCCTTCACCATCGTCGGCTTCTCCAATGCGGTGAACCTGACCGATGGTCTGGATGGTCTGGCGACCGTGCCG
Organism: Brevundimonas sp. EU05-FHT14B07; assembly: GCF_058790795.1. Taxonomy (NCBI): domain Bacteria; kingdom Pseudomonadati; phylum Pseudomonadota; class Alphaproteobacteria; order Caulobacterales; family Caulobacteraceae; genus Brevundimonas; species Brevundimonas sp. EU05-FHT14B07. Next base: position 128,569 of record NZ_JBYTCZ010000002.1, on the reverse strand, counting down.
GTGATGATGGCGGCGGGCGCGTTCGGCGTGATCAGCTACCTCGCCGGCAACTTCGTCTTCGCCCAGTATCTTCAGGTCCACCACGTGCCTGGCGCGGGCGAACTGGCCATCTTCTGCGCGGCCATGATCGGCGGCGGCGCGGGCTTCCTCTGGTACAACGCCCCGCCGGCCAAGATCTTCATGGGCGACACCGGCTCGCTGGCTCTGGGCGGGGCGCTCGGCGCCATCGCCGTCACCACCAAGCATGAGCTGGTCCTGGGCATCGTCGGCGGCCTGTTCGTCATGGAGGCCGCCTCGGTCATGATCCAGGTCGGCTATTACAAGCTGACGAAGAAGCGCATCTTCCTGATGGCGCCGGTCCACCACCATTTCGAAAAGATGGGCTGGCCGGAATCCACGGTCGTCATCCGCTTCTGGATCATCGCCGGCGCCCTGGCCCTGCTGGGCCTGTCGACGCTGAAGCTGCGCTGATCCGATGATCCCCGTTCCCGGCTTTGAAGGCAGGCGGGTCGCGGTCTTCGGCCTGGGACGGTCGGGGATCACGGCTGCGCGCGCTCTTCAGGCCGGGGGCGCGATCCCGATCCTGTGGGACGACGGCGAGGCCGGCCGGGCGCAGGCCAAAGCCGAGGGCTTCACGGTCGAGGACCTGGCCGCCGCCGACTGGTCCGACTTCGCCGCCCTGGTCCTGTCGCCCGGCGCGCCCCTGACCCATCCCAGGCCGCACTGGACCGTAGACTTGGCCCGCGCGGCCGGCGTGCCCGTCCTCGGCGACATCGAACTGTTCGCCCGCGCCCTGGCCGACCGGCCGAAGGATCAGCGGCCGCGCGTCGTCGCCATCACCGGCACCAACGGCAAGTCGACCACCACCGCGCTGATCGGCTGGGTGCTGAAGTCGGCGGGCCTGACGGTCCACGTCGGCGGCAATATCGGCGTCGGCGTCCTGGCCTTGCCCGAACCGACGCCCGACGCCGTCTATGTGATCGAGGTCTCCAGCTATCAGCTGGACCTCACCACGACCTTCGCCCCCGACGTCGCCATCCTGACCAACATCAGCCCCGACCACCTGGACCGCCACGGCGGCATGGACGGCTATGTCGCGGCCAAGGCGCGCATCTTCGCCAATCAGGGACCGGATGGTGTGGCCCTGGTGGGCGTGGACGATACCTGGGGGCAGCAGATTGCGCGTGACCTGTCAGATCGCGCCACCGTCATCTCGACCCACCCCTCACAGAGAGCAGAAGGCTATGTCGCGCAGTCGGGCGCTGTTCTGAAGGATAGCGAACTGGTCGCCGATCTCACCGCCGCGCGCTCGCTTCCCGGCCGCCACAACGCCCAGAACGCCGCCTTCGCCTATGCGACCGCGCGCGCCCTTGGTCTCGATCACGACGCCGCGGTCGCCGGCCTGCTGTCCTTCCCCGGCCTGGCCCACCGGATGGAGGCGGTCGGCCGCCTCGGCTCCGTGCGCTTCATCAACGATTCCAAGGCCACCAACGCCGACGCCGCGCGTCAGGCCCTGGCCTCCTATCCGTCCGTCTTCTGGATCGCCGGCGGCGTGCCCAAGGCCGGCGGAATCGCGGACCTGGCCGACCTCTTCCCCCGCATCGCCAAGGCCTATCTGATCGGCGACGCGGCCCCGGCCTTCGCCGCCACACTGGCCGACACGCCCCACGTCATCGCCCGCACCCTCGACGCCGCCGTGGCCGCCGCCGCCGCCGATGCGGCCTCTGCCGGCGGCGAGCAGATCGTCCTCCTGTCCCCCGCCTGCGCCAGCTTCGATCAGTTCAAGGACTTCGAGGCGCGCGGCGAGGCCTTCCGCGCCGCCGTCCTGGCCCTCGGCGCCGTCCCGGAAACCGCGTCATGAGCGCTCCCTACACCCCCGCCTTTTCCCGCAACGACCAAAGCCATGTGGCACAGTGGTTCTGGACCGTGGATCGCGGCCTGTTGGGTGCGGCCCTCGCCCTGATGGCCCTGGGCGTGGCGCTCAGCTTCGCCTCCAGCCCCGCCGCCATCCTGGCCGATGAATCGATCACCGACCCCTTCCACTATTCCTGGCGGATGATGGTCTTTTCGGGCGTGGGGCTCAGCATCATGCTGACGACCTCGCTGATGTCGCCGCGCGGCGTGCGGCGGATCGCGGTCCTGGCCCTGTTCGGCGCCATCGTCGTGATGATGGCCTTGCCGTTCATCGGCGATACGGTGAAGGGGGCCGCCCGCTGGGTGAACTTCGGCCCCTTCAGCCTGCAACCGTCCGAGTTCGCCAAGCCCGGCCTGATCGTCTTCGCCGCCTGGATGTTCGCCGAGGCGCAAAAGGGGCAGGGGGTGCCCGGCGTCACCATCGCATTCGGCTTCTACGCCCTGACCGTCTCGCTGCTGCTGATCCAGCCCGACATCGGCCAGACGCTTCTGATCACCACCACCTTCATGGCCGTCTTCTTCATGGCGGGCGTGCCGTTCAAATGGATGGCGGTTCTGGCCAGCCTGGGCATGGCGGGGCTGGTGTCGCTGTATTTCGTCTTCGGCCATATGCGCGACCGCCTCAGCCGCTTCTTTTCGCCCGAGACGACCGACACCCACCAGATCGACAGCGCGTCCGAGGCCATTCGCGCCGGCGGCCTGCTGGGCCGGGGCATCGGCGAGGGCGTGATGAAGCGTCGCGTGCCCGACCTGCACACCGACTTCATCTATTCCGTCGGCGCCGAGGAGTTCGGCCTGATCCTCAGCCTGATCATGATCAGCCTCTACGCCTTCATCGTCATTCGCGGCATGCGCCGGGCGATGAAGCTGACCGATCCGTTCGAGCAGACGGCGGCGGCGGGCCTGTTCATGCTGATCGGGCTTCAGGCCTGCATCAACGTCGCGGTGAACCTGAACCTGATCCCGACCAAGGGCATGACCCTGCCCTTCATCAGCTATGGCGGCTCCTCCATGCTGGCCATGGGCCTGACCATGGGCTTTGCCCTAGCCCTGACGCGGCGCAGACCCGGCGCCTACGAACCCGGCGCCAGCCTGACCATGGGCCGGCGGCTCATTTGACGTCGTCATCCTCCGGCAAGCCGCTTGCGGCGCAGACCGGGGGACCCAGCGGTGCCGAAGGCGATGCGTCCGCCGCACTTTGTTGAGGCGCCAAGTTCGCGACAGGTTCGCGCTACCGCGCGCCGCTGGGTCCCCCGATCTCGCTACGCTCGTCGGAGGATGACGAAAGAATGAGGCCTATGACGCATTTGGAAAGCGACGCCCCTGCAATATCAAACGCCTAGAGCCGACCAGCGACCGTCTCCTGCCCACGCTGCAAAACCGTGCGATCCTGTCGCCGCCCCATTCCTCGCCGCACTGTTCATCGCCGACATTAGACAGATTAGACGAATTAGACGGTGTTTTTGCCTGCCCACCGTCTGAACTTCAGACTATTCAGACCCTCTTTTTCGGAGCCTCGCCCATGACCAAGCTCTGCGTCGTCGCCGCCGGCGGCACCGGCGGCCATATGTTCCCGGCCGAGGCGCTGGCGCGCGAGATGGCGGCGCGCGGCTGGCGCGTCGTCCTGGCGACCGATCACCGGGGCGAACAATACGCCCATGCCTTTCCGGCCGAGGAACGGCTGGCGCTGGACGCGGCCACCGGCTCCGGCCCGCTGGGCCTGATCAAGGCGGGCGTCGCCATCTTCAAGGGCGTGGTCCAGGCGCGCACGGCATTCGACCGGCTTGGCGCCGATATCGTCGTCGGTTTCGGCGGCTATCCGTCCGCCCCGGCCCTGGTCGCCGCCGTCACGTCCCAGCGACCGACGGTGATCCATGAACAGAACGCGGTCCTGGGCCGCACCAACCGCATCCTGGCCCCCTATGTCGGTCAGATCGCTTCATCCTTCCCGACGCTGGAGCGGGCGCCGGCCAAGGTCCAGGGCCGCTCGCACGTCGTCGGATCGCCGGTACGCGCCGAAATCCGCGCCCTGTTCGACCGCCCCTATGTCGCCCCCGCCGACGACGCACCCGTCCATGTGCTGGTGACCGGCGGCAGCCAGGGCGCCCGCATCCTGTCCGAGACCACGCCGCGGGCCTTGGCCGCCTTGCCCGAGGCGCTGCGCCGTCGCCTGAAGGTGCAGCAGCAGTCGCGGCTCGAGACGCTGGAGGTCGCGCGCCAGATCTATCTGGAGGCCGGGATCGAGGCCGAGGTCGCCCCCTTCTTCCGCGACATGGCTGACCGACTGTCCAGGGCCCATCTGGTCGTCGGCCGCTCCGGCGCCTCGACCTGCGCCGAACTGGCGGTCGCGGCCCTGCCGTCCGTCCTGATCCCGCTGAAGATCGCCACCGACGACCACCAGCGCCTGAACGCCAAGGCCCTGACCGATGCGGGCGCGGCCGAGGTCATTCTGGAAGGCGACCTGACCGTCGATCGCCTGGCCTCGACCCTGACCGGCGTCCTGTCCGATCCGGCGCGCCTGTCGGCCATGTCCGCCGCCGCCCGCAGCGTCGCCATCCCCGACGCCGCCCAACGCCTGGCCGACCTCGTCGAGGCGACGGCTCAACCGCAAAGGCCCTGACGCGTTAGGAAGCCCATGCCTCCGGAAATCATCGCCGTCACCCGCCAGATCCGCGCCCTGTGGCGCCAGTTCGACTGGCTGCCCGAGTGGGCGGTCATCGGCCTGGTCCTGCTGGTCTTCGTCGGTGGCGGCTGGCTGACGCACAAGATCGTCTTCGCCATCCTGCGTCGCGTGGTTCGGAATAAGGATCTCTTCTGGCGCGGCGTGGTCGAGCGCGCGCGGGTCAAGCTGCGCGTCCTGATCATCATCATCGGCGTCGGCATCGGCGTGACCGTCTCGCCGATGGACCCCGGCCCGTCCGAGGATATCCGCAGCGCTCTGCTGTTCCTGTTCATCCTGACCCTTGGCTGGATGGCGTCGGGCGTCCTCGACATGTGGTCTGTCATGCACCTCAAGCGGTACAATATCGCCGTCGAGGACAATCTTCTGGCCAGGAAGCACCTGACCCAGACCCGCATCCTGCAGCGGGTGGCCAAGGTCGTGCTGTTCATCGTCACCGTCGGTCTGGCCCTGATGACCATCGCGGGCTTCCGCCAGTGGGGCGTCAGCCTGCTGGCTTCGGCGGGGGTGGTCGGCATCATCGCCGGTCTGGCCCTGCAGCCGATTCTGACCAACATGGTCGCCGGCATCCAGATCGCCCTGACCCAGCCGATCCGCCTGGACGACGCCGTCATCGTCGAGAACGAGTGGGGCAATGTCGAGGAGATCACCTCGACCTATGTGGTGGTCAAGCTGTGGGACTGGCGCAGGATGGTGCTGCCCCTATCCTATTTCATCACCAAGCCGTTCCAGAACTGGACGCGCGAGAACGCCCGCCTGATCGGCGTGGCCTTCTTCTACGTTGATTACGAAGCGCCCATCGATCGGCTGCGCGCCGCCTTCGAGGGCATCGTCAAGAACTCCAAGCTCTGGGACGGCGACGTCCAGGTGATGCAGGTCACCGACATCACCGAACGCGTGCTTCAGGTGCGCTGCCTGGCCAGCGCCCGCTCGGCCCCGGTCGCCTTCGACCTGCGCTGCGAAATCCGCGAGAAGCTGATGGCCTTCATGCGCGACGAATGCCGCGAGGCCCTGCCGCGCGACCGCATCGAATGGCCGCAAGGCGAACCCTCTAGTCTCCCTCCCCGCCTCGGGGAGGGTGGCCGCGAAGCGGTCGGGTGGGGGCGGCCGCCATCAGTTCGCGAAGAATAAAATCCATGACATCCGGGAGTCGATCCCGAACATCGGAGGCCCCTATGCGCAGTGTCTTTACGCCGTGATGAGCCAATGCGGCGTCACGGCGGGCGTCCCAGTCGCCACGCCCCTCGTGCGAACCGCCATCGACCTCCACCGCCAAACCGCGTCGGAGACAAATGAAGTCGACATAATAGCCGAGGAGAGGATGCTGGCGTCGGAAATGAAAACCTTGTTTTCGAAGGTCGCGCAGAGCCAACCAAAGCCTCGCCTCCGGCGGGCTCATGGCTTTTCGCATCGCTCGGGCTTTTGCGATCTTCGCTATTCTGGGCCGCCCCCACCCGGTCTCGCTGCGCTCAACCACCCTCCCCTGAAGGGGAGGGAGATGGCAAGAGGCTTAGTCCGCCAGCGCCCTTTGTCCCTGGCTGATGGCCTGCTGCAGCGTCAGCGCCTGGGCCGGCCGTTCGACCCCGCAGGCGATGGCCAGCAGCTCGGCTGCATCCCCGCCCGGCGCGGCGTCATAGGCCGGGGCGGCGTCCGGGGTCGCCGGCCCTTCTGTCCCGTCCGCCTTCAAGGAGGAGAAGTCCAGCCGATCCGCCGTCCTCGCGCGGCAGTCGAACGCCCACCGCGACCAGCCTCCGACATAGGTCACGTCTCCGACCTTGAACCCGGCCTCGGTCACCTGCAGCTCCCGCATCCGCGCCACGTCGCCCTCGCGTTCGATCGAGGCGGCGTCGGCATAGATGGCGAACCGTCCCACGCCGGTCGGGACCAGTTGAGGATCGGCGAGCGCGAGCAGCAGGGCGATCATGCGACCAGGGTCTCCGCCTGGTTCAGGTCCACGCTGACCAGCTGGCTCATGCCGCGTTCGGGCATGGTGACGCCGTACAGGCGGTCCATCCGGCTCATGGTCACGGGGTTGTGGGTGATGACGATGAAGCGGGTGTCGGTGCGGCTGCGCATCTCGTGCAGCATCCGGCAGAAGCGGTCCACGTTGGCGTCGTCCAGCGGCGCGTCCACCTCGTCCAGCACGCAGACTGGCGCGGGGTTGGCCAGGAAGACGCCGAAGATCAGGGCCGCCGCCGTCAACGCCTGCTCGCCCCCGCTCATCAGGCTCATGACCGACAACCGCTTGCCGGGCGGGCAGGCGTAGATCTCCAGCCCCGCCTCCAGCGGGTCGTCGCTCTCGACCAGCTTCAGCTCCGCCTGGCCCCCGCCGAACAAGGCCTCGAAGAGGGTCTTGAAGTTGGCGTTGATCACGTCGAACGCCGCCACCAGCCGCTCGCGCCCCTCGGCGTTTAGCTCGTCGATCCCGTCGCGCAACTTGGCGATCGCCTGGGTCAGGTCGATCCGTTCCGACTTCATGCTGTTCAACCGCTCGCCGTATTCGACCGCCTCGTCCTCGGCGCGCAGGTTGACGGCCCCCAAGGCCTCGCGTTCGCGCTCCAGCCCGTAGAGCAGGCTCTCGGCGCCGGCGGCGTCGGGCGGGCGGGCGATGGCGTCGTCGGTCAGCTTCTGACCCAGTTCCTGCGGCGACATCTGCGCCGTTTCGCGCAGGGTGGTCTCGGCCTCGGCCAGCTTGTCGGCGGCGGCCTCGGCGCGGGCGGACAGGCCGGCGCGGGCCTCGCGGGCCTGCGACGCGGCGGTCTCGGCGGCGCGCGACGCGCGGTCGGCCTCGGTCGCCTCAGTCTCGGCGACGGCCATGGCGTCCGACGCCGCCTGTTTCCTCTGTTCGGCGCCGACCAGCGTGTCCAGCAGCTTGCCGCGCTGTTCGGCGAAGCCCTGGGGCGCGACCTCGGCCTGCTTCAGCAGGGCGGCCGTCCGGTCGGCGTCCTTGGCCAGGGCGGCGACGCGGCCGGCGCTGTCCCTGGACCGCGTGACCCAGCCTTCACGCGCGCGGGTCAGGCTGCCCAGCCGCTGCTCGCGACCCTGGCGATCGCGGGCCTCGGCGTCGCGGTCCGACCGGGCGGTCTGGGCAGTGGTGCGGGCCGCGTCGGCCGTGGAGCGGGCGGCGGTCAGTTCGTCGCGCAGGCCGGCGATCGTCTCGGACGGGGCGTCGGTGGTCTGGGCGGCGTCCAGGGCGGCTTGCGCCTCGGCTGCGTCGGCCGCCAGCCGGCTCACGGTGTCGTCCAGCGCCTGGGCGCGGGCCTCGCGGCGGGCCTGCTCGCGGGCCAGGGTTTCCACGCGGTCGCGGGCGGCGGTCACGGCCTTGTCGGCGGCGAATGGCTTCAGGCGCGCGGCCTTGACCGTCTCTTCGGCGGCGCGAAAGGCTTCCGTCGCCGACTTCTGGGCCGCCTGCGCCTGATCCAGCGCCGGTCTGCCCTTGTCGATCTCGGCCTCCAGCTCGGCCAGGCGCGTGCGCTGTGCCAGCCGCACGGCGGCCGGGCGCGGCGCCTCGGCGCGGCTGACGAACCCGTCCCAGCGATAGAGGTCGCCCTCGACCGTCACCAGGCGCGCGCCGGGAGGCAGAAGTCCGGCCAGCCGGACCGCCTCGGCCTTCGGCGCCACGCCGCAAAGAGCGAGGCGCGCGGTCAACTGTGCCGGCGCCTGAACATGATCCGAAAGCGGCGTGATACCGGCGGGCCAGGACGGGGGGCGCGCATCCGCCCCGCCCCAGTAGGCGGCGGCTTTGGCGTCCAGCGCCGCGTCCAGATCGTCACCCAAGGCGGCGGCCAGGGCGGCCTCATAACCCTTGTCGGCCCGCACCTTGTCCAGAGCCGGAGGATGGTCGCGCTTGCCGGTGACCAGCAGTTGGGCCAGGCCGCGCGCCTCGGTCTGAAGCCGGCCCAACCGGTCCTCTGCGGCGCGGGCGGCGGTCCGTGCCTCCTGTTCGGCGCGGGCCAGTTCGCCGCGTGTCGCCTCGGCCGCCTCGACGGCGTCGCGCGCCGCGGCAAGGTCGGCCTGCGCCGCTTCCAGCGCCTGACGGGCGGTTTCCAGCTCGGGCGTTTCCAGCGGCCCTAGAGCCTCGCGTTCGCGCCGGGCCTGATCGTGCTGGGCGGTGACGCGGGTCAGCCGGGCCTCGGCGTCGCGCTTGCGGGCCGTCTCGGCATTGGCGCGGGCCTCGACGGCGGCCAGCATCCCCGCCAGCCGTTCGACCTCGCCGTCGGCGGCCTTGCGGGCGTCCTCGGCGGCCGCCAGGGCCATGTCCAATTCGGGGCCGCGTTCGGGGGCGGCGGCGATCTCGGCCTTCAGCCGGCTCAGTTCGTTGTCGAGCCGGTCCAGTTCGCGCTGGGCGTCGGCGGCCATGCCGTCTTCGCGCGCGGCGTCGGCGGCGATGCGGGCGGCCTCGGCCTTGAGGCGATCCACTTCCGCACGGGCCGCCTGTTCAGCCATGTCCAGCCGATCGCGCTCCAGGCTGGCGCGGTGCAGCAGCGCGGAGGCGACGGCGTCCTCCTCTCGCGCGGGCTTCAGAGCGTCCTGAGCGGAGAGGGCGGCCGTCTGTGCGGCGGCGGCGGCGGTCGTGGTGTCGGCCACCGCCCGGTCGGCCTCGCGCAGTTCGGCGGCGGCGGCCTCTGCGGCCAGACGCGCGTCGTTCCAACGCACATACAGCAGGGCGGCCTGAAGGGCGCGGATCTCTGCCGAAATCTTCTTGTACTTCTCGGCTTGGCGGGCTTCGCGCTTCAGCCGGTTCAGCGCCGTCTCCAGCTCGCGGCCGATGTCGTCCAGCCGGTCCAGGTTGGTCTCGGCGGCTTTGAGGCGCAGCTCGGCCTCGTGCCGACGGGTGTGCAGACCGGCGACGCCGCCCGCCTCTTCCAGAATGCGCCGGCGGTTCTGCGGCTTGGCGGCGATCAGTTCCGAAATCTGGCCCTGACGCACCAGGGCGGGCGAGTTGGCGCCGGTCGAGGCGTCGGCGAACAGCAGCTGGACGTCGCGGGCGCGCACCTCCTTGCCGTTGATGCGGTAGGTCGAACCCTGGCCCCGGTCGATCCGGCGCGACACCTCCAGCACGGGGCTGTCGGTAAAGGGCTGGGGCGCACGGCGAGCGGCGTTGTCGATGGTCAGGCTGACTTCGGCGTGGCTGCGCGGAGGACGGCCAGCGGCGCCGGCAAAGATGACGTCGTCCATGCCCTGGCCGCGCATGGCCTTGGCTGAGTTGGCGCCCATGACCCAGCGCAGGCTTTCAAGGACGTTGGACTTGCCGCAGCCGTTCGGGCCGACGACGCCGGTCAGGCCGGATTCGATGTGCACCTCCGCCGGATCGACGAACGACTTGAAGCCGACGAGCCGGAGGCGCTGGAACTGCATCGTCCTGGCGGACTACCGAAGCAGCGGATCGATGGCGGCCGACAGGGCCTCCAGCGAATGCTCCATCACCATCGTCCCGTTGACGAAGAAGGTGGGCGTGCCGGCGACGCCTGCGGCGCGCGCACCCTCGATTTGGGCGTCGAGGGCCGTACGGATGGTCGGGCCGTTCAGGCACGCCTCGATCTGCTCGCGGGTCTTGCCGCTGGCGGCGATACCGGCCGCGAACCAGGGTTGGGCGCCGGTGGTCTGCAGGTTGGCTTGATCGCGCATGAAGACGGCCGCCACGTCGAAATAGCGTTCGGGCGCGGCGCACAGGGCGACCGCAGCCGCGGCGGCGGCGACATTGGCGGGCGCGGTCGGCAGGTTGCGGTGAACCAGCCGGACCTTGCCGGTGTCGATGTATTTGGCCTTGAAGGCCGGCAGCACGGTGTTGTGGAAGTCCGCACAGTGCGAGCAGGTGAAGGACGCGTATTCAATGACCGTGACCGGCGCATTCGCCCGACCCAGGATATGATCCTGGGCCGTGACGGGCGGGGGCGCATCCGCGGCGAGCGCCGGCGTAGCCAAACCGCCGGTCAGGGCGGCGAAGGCGAAACCGGCGGCGATGAAGGCGCGTCGCATCATTTGATTTGGCCTCGGTTACTTGGCCAGGGCCGCGTCGATGGCGGTGGACAGGTCGGCTAGGCTGGCGCCTTCGCCGCCGGGCGAGATGACCTGGGTTTCGTTGACGTAGAAGGCCGGGGTGCCGGTCACGCCTTGGGCGCGCGCAGCCTGCACGCGCTTCTCCATGGCGGCGACAGCGTCCTTGTCGGTGACGCAGTCGTTGAACTGCTGCTCGGACAGGCCAGCGGCCTGGGCGGTGCGCAGCAGCCAGTCGCGCGGCGAGGACGTCAGCATCTCCTGCTGCGTCGCCATCAGCTGGTGAACCACGTCGAAATACTTGTCCGGACCGGCGCAGCGCGCCACCAGGAAGCCGGCAGTGGCGGCGTCGACCGGCGGGGTCGGCAGTTCGCGGAAGACATAGCGGACCTTGTTGGTGTCGACGTATTTGGCCTTGAACGCCGGCCAGGTGTTCTTCTGCCACAGGGCGCAGTGGGGGCAGGTGACCGAGGCGTATTCGACCACGGTGACCTTGGCGCCTTCGGGCGCGCCCAGACCCATGTCGCCCTCGGCCGCACCCTTGGCGCCGCCGCCGCAGGCCGCCAAAGCCATGGTCGCCAGTGCGGCGCCGGTGATGGCCGCACGACGGCTCATGCGGGCGAAGCGGGATTCAGTGTCGGCCATGAAGGTTCCTCGGATCGGATCGTTGGCGATGATCGCGCGATTCCCCGGGAATGGCGCAACCCTGAACTAGTCTGGAACAGGTGCGGCGAAGTTTTGTCAACAGCGCCTTATCCGCGCGCCCAGGCCCGATTGATCGCCGGTGCGGGGATGAAACTTTGCGGCCTGTCCTGGCGGGGCGGCGGATCGCTTATGCCCTGCTGAATGAAGCGCATCGCCGACAGCAGGCCGGACCGCGAGAAGGGCTTGGGGATCACGCCATGCGCGCCCAGGAAGTCCTCGGGGATCATCTTGGGGTTGGCGGTCAGAAAGACGACGGCCGTGGACGGCCAGCGATCCTTTATCAGGCGACAAACGTCCAGACCGCTGGAGTTATCCGCCAGCTGGATGTCGACAAAGGCGATGTCGGGCGGCGCGTCGAGCGACAGCGACTCGACCTCGCTCAGGGACATGGCTTCTCCGACCAGCCGGTGGCCTTCGTCCTCAAGCATCGCCTCGAGGTCCATCACAAGCAGGGCCTCGTCCTCGACGACCAGGATGTCGAAGTGAGGCCCGGCGGCGCGCACCTAGCCGCTCACGGGGAAGTCGACGACCGCGCGCGTTCCGGGGTCGGCTGGCAGCCACAGCGTCTTGCCGCCGATCTGCTTTGAAAGACGACCGATCAAAGTCTTGCCCAATCCCTGATGCGCAGCGCCGGGAATGCCGGGGCCGTCGTCCTGAACAACGACCTGGCCGCCTTGTTCCGTTCTTTTGGCCGAGACGATCAATCGGCCGCCGCGATCCTCGGGGAAGCCGTGCTTGATCGCATTGGTCAGCAGTTCGTTGATGATCAGCCCGATCGACGAGGCATGGGTCGAAGGAATGAACATGGGCTCCACATCGACGGACACCTCGATATCGGTGCGTCCTGTCGAGCCAATCACATCGGCGACCAGGGTGTTGGTGAAGGCGCCGACGTCAAACTGGGTGACGTCCTCGGACTGATAGAGTTTGCGGTGAACGGTCGCCAGGGCGTCCACTCGCTCTAACATGGAGTCCAAGGTGGCGGTCAGGGCCGGATCGGACAGCGAGCGCGATTGCAGCCGCAGCAGCGAGCCGATCATGGTCAGGTTGTTCTTCACCCTGTGATCGACCTCGTGAAGCAGCAGGGTCTTGGCGGCGAGCGCCTCTTGCAGATCGGCGGTGCGGGCGGCGACTTCGCGTTCGACCAGGGCCTTCTGCTTTTCGACATAGGCCTGGGCCTCGATCCGCTCGGTCACGTCCAACTGCGAGGCGAAGAAATATTCGATGTCGCCGTGGGCGTTGCGCACAGGGCTGATGAACAGGGCGTTCCAGAAGGTTCTGCCGTCCTTGCGATAGTTCAGCAGATCGATGTGGATGTCTGTACCGGCCTGCAGGGCGTCGCGGATTTTGGCCACGGCGTCCCTATCGGAATCTGGCCCCTGAAGAAAACGGCAGTTCTGGCCGATGATCTCGTCGCGCTCGTAGCCGGTCAGGTCCTGAAAGGCCTTGTTGGCGAAGACGATGGGATTGTCGTCGCGACGCGGGTCGGTGATGACCATCGGCATGCGCGTGCCACGTATGGCAGCGGCGAACGGATCTCCACGCCCGATTTCGTGTTCGACGACATCGGTAAGTCGCCAGTCGTCTTGCTGCTTCATCGGGACTCAGAATACAGGCGCGCGACCGGAAGCGCCGTGCGGATATTTGTCGCTTTACAACCTCTTCCTACAGCACCGGGGGGCGACTGCCAACCAAGGTGCGGCGCTCAGTCGGACTTGATGTCGGAGCGCGACAGGGCGACGCGGCCCAGCCGGGCCAGGGCGGCGCGCAGATCGTCGGGGGCTGAAGCGATCGATGCGGCCAGATCGGCCTCGGCCTGGGCGGGCAGGGGCGGCGGCTTGGCGCTGCGTTTGGGACGGGCGGCGGCCTCCTTCAAAGGGGCGACCGGACCCTGGGCGATGCGCAGTCGATCCACGGTCCCGGCGCCCAGGAACAGGTTGACGCGGGCCAGGATGTCCTCGGACTGGTGCTGGATCAGCAGGGCGGCGGCGCCGGCGACACGCAACTCCAACACGCCGGGCTGACCGCCCTTGCCCTTGGTCAGTTTCTGAGGACGGGTCACGCGCGCCAGGCGATCGCCGACGATCTCACGCCAACGGGGTTCCAACGCGCCGGCGCCGCGTCCGAACTGCTCGTCCAGCTTCTTGATTAGGGGCGTCAGCGCCTTGCCTGCGCGCGGCGCCGGTCGGGGGACCGGACGGGTGCGGCGGCGAGACAGGATCTCGCGGACCTCGGCGTCTGTGGGCAGCGTGCGGCGCATGGGTCTATATAGCTCGACCGATGCCTGACGTCTCTCCTGACATAGACCTGATCCGCTCACGGCTGCTGGCTTGGTACGACGCCAACGCGCGCACCCTGCCGTGGCGCGCCGCCGTCGGCGCGCCGCGGACCGAGCCTTACCGCGTCTGGCTGTCGGAGGTCATGCTGCAGCAGACGACCGTGCCGCATGCGACGCCGTATTTCCACGCCTTCACCACGCGCTGGCCGACGGTTTCGGACCTGGCGGCGGCCGAGGATGCGGAGGTCATGGGGGCCTGGGCGGGGCTGGGCTACTATGCGCGTGCCCGCAATCTGCTGGCCTGCGCGCGGGCGGTGACGGGCGAGCATGGCGGGGTGTTTCCGGACACCGAGGCGGCGCTGCTCGCCTTGCCGGGCGTCGGCGCCTATACGGCGGCGGCCGTCGCCTCCATCGCCTTCGACCGGGCGGCCAATGTCGTGGACGGCAATGTCGAGCGGGTCATGGCGCGTCTGTTCGCGGTCGAGACGCCGGTCCCCGCCGCCCGGCCCGAGCTGAGGCGGCTGGCCGGCCTGTTCGTCACCGACGAGCGGCCAGGGGATTGGGCGCAGGCTCTGATGGATCTGGGCGCGACGGTTTGCCGGCCCAAGTCGCCATCGTGCGGGACCTGTCCGGTAGCCAGCGAATGCCTGGGTCTGGCCACGGGCGACCCGGCCCGGTTCCCGATAAAGACGAAGAAGGCGGAGCGACCGCATCGGCGGGGCGCGGCCTATGTGCTGATCGATGATCAGGGGCGGATCGCAGTCGAGACGCGGTCTGAAAAGGGGCTGCTGGGCGGAATGCTGGGCCTGCCGACCAGCGACTGGACGACAGGCGAGCCTGTTGCCGCAGCGCCGGTCGAGGCCGACTGGCGCGACGCGGGGGCTGTGGAGCACGTCTTCACCCACTTCAGCCTGACGCTGGCGGTGATGACCGCGCGCGTCGATGCGGACGGTGACTATCGCTGGATGCCGATCGAGGCGGCGCGGGCCGCCCTGCCGACGGTCTTCGCCAAGGCGCTGGATCGGGCGAACGCGCCTGATCTGTTCGGCTGACCCCTATCGCAACGTGCGGATCGAAACCTTGCCCTGCTTGTGATGCGGGATGACCACGGCGCGACCGTCGGCGTGCTGGATATTCAGATCGACAACGGCGCCGCCGACTTCCAGACCGGTGATCTTGAGACGGTCCAGACCGGCGGGCAGGACGGGGTCAGAGAGATCGACCGTCTCGGTCCAGGCGTCGATCGACAGGCCCAGGGTCGCCTGAAGCATCAGGAAGACCGATCCCGCCGCCCAGGCCTGAGGCAGACAGGCGACCGGATAGGCGATGGGCGGCTCGCCCGGCTCACGCGGGAAGCCGCAGAACAGTTCGGGCAGCCGCAGGTGGAAGTGGGCGGCCGCAGCGTAGATCTCGGCCAGGATTTGCGCGACCGCATCGCGCTCGCCGTAAGCCGCCATGCCGGCGGCGGCCATGGCGGTGTCGTGAGGCCAAACCGAGCCGTTGTGATAGCTCATCGGATTGAAGCGGGCCTGTCCGACCTCCAGCGTGCGGATGCCCCAGCCGGTGCGGAACTCGGCGGTCAGCAGGCGTTTTGTGACGCGCCTAGCGCGTTCCAGTGATGGCAGGCCGGTAAACAGCAGATGCCCTGCGTTGGAGGCGATGGCGCGACATTGCTGGCCGTCGCCATCGAGGGCTACAGCGTAGAAGCCCTCGTCCTCCATCCAGAACTTTTCCTCGACCAGAGAGCGGACCTGTTCGGCGCGCATACGCCATTCGGTCGTGCGGTCGTCGTGCAGACGCTCACCTAGATCACCCAGCGCTTTCCAGGCGGCGAAGGCGTAGCCCTGAACCTCCAGAAGCGCGATCGGACCCTTGGGGAAGCGGCCGTCGGCGTGGAAGATGGAATCCTCGGAGTCCTTCCAGCCCTGGTTGGACAGGCCCGTGTCGGCCCCACGCTGGTAGTCGATCAGGCCGTCATTGTTGCTGTCGCCATAGTCGCGCATCCAGTCGGCGGCCGCGATCAGATTGGGCCAGAGCGTGCGGATCAAATCCAGATCGCCGGTGCGGTTGGCGTAGGCGCCGGCCAAGGCCACGAAAAGACAGGTGGTGTCGACCCCGCCGTAATAGAGGCCGAACGGCACCTCATGCAGGGCGCTCATCTCGCCGCCGCGGGTTTCGTGCATGATCTTGCCGGGCTGGCTGTCTCGATAGAGCGACGTCTCGGTCGCCTGCCGCGAGGCCAGATAGGTCAGCACGCCCTTGGCCAGCGACGGATCCAGCCACAGCATTTGCCAGGCCGAGATGATGCCGTCGCGGCCGAACGGGGTCGAGAACCACGGCGTGCCCGCATAGGGATAGGGGCCGGTCGGCAGGTCTGTGGTCAACAGCGCCATGTCGGCGCGCGACTGGTCCAGCCAGTCGTTGAAGCGCGGGCTGCGCGGGCCGCGCACCGAGGCGCCGCGCCGGCGTTTGGCGCGCATGGCCAGGCGCGCCTGTATGGCGTTCTGTCGCCAACGGTCCGCGTCCGGTGTCTCGCAGGCGTCCACGCCGCACTCGATGAACAGGTCCAGCGAGCGGCCCTTCGGCAGGCTGAACATGAACTCGGCGCGCTGATGCGTCAGGCGCGCGGGCGGTTCGGAAAAGGCGATGCAGCTGGACCGGTCCACGTCGTCCAGGCCGGTGTAGCGGAAGGTGACGCGGCGGCCGTCGGTCGTCGGCGTGTGGATCGTCCCGCGCTTGGCTCGCGGCGTGCCGCGCACCTGGAAGATATCGAAGAAGTCCGCGCCGAAGTCGAAGGCCAGCGGCAGCAGGATGTCCTCCACCCCGTGGTTGACCATGCGGATGCGCTCGAACATCCGCCGGTTCCAAAGGAAACGCCGGCGCTCGATATGCAGGACACCGGCCGGAGCCGATCGACCGCCCATCGGGGGCAGGGGACGGTTGGTGGTGTGGCAGGAGAAGAAGACGTTGTCCTGGCTGACGCCGGACGACAGACGCGACGGCTTCAGCAGGCCTACCGTCATCGCCCAGCGCGACAGGACGCGGGTGTCGCCCGCGAACAGGCCGTCGGCGCCGCCCTTCATGTCGCCCCATCCGTCGGCGACCAGGAAGGTGTCGCCTTCCTTCAGCGCCATCAGGTGTTCGAGACCCGTGGCCTCGACCGATTCACCGGCGGTCAGTTGAGTGGAATAGGCGTCGTCCATGCGGTCTCTTCCCCGTCGTTGTGAGGCCTCGGCCGAACGTGTCGCACCCGAATGCGGCGCTCAGGGGCCGCTTGCAGACTTTAATGGGCAAGTCGCCGACGGGTTCAGGCGAACCTGTGCTTTTTCATCAACAGAGGCCGGGAGACCTTCATTTGATCAGTCGCACGACGCCGATGGACCGCGCGATGTCGCGGAAGGCGGCTTCCAGAGCGGCGCTGTCTTCTGCCAGGAAGGCATGGTCGGAATCGCTGGCGCAGGTCCTCAGCAAATTGCGCCCGTTCTGCGTGGGCACGTTCAGGCCGACGGTGAAGACCTCGATCTTGTTCGACTTGGCGTAGGTGCAGATCGAGTCGAGATCGGAATCCGTCGCCGCCAGCTCATTGGCTTTGACCGTGGCGACGTGCGCGCCGTCGGATGAGCGGTAGCGCAGGGTGTTCACGCCGTCGGTCATCAGCACCAGAATCTTGCGCGGCGTGCGGTTCGCCGGATCGTAGGCGCCGCCTTCCTGGAACGGCGCGGTAGGCGACAGCAGATTGATGCCCCAGATCAGGCCGGATGGAATGTGGGTTTCGGGTTTGTAGCCGCCGACATTGATGACGAGGTTCTTGATTGCGTTCAGGACGCCGGACTTGCTCTTGGACAAGGGGCTGACCGCATTCAGGCAGCTTTGGCCCGTCGTCAGAAAACCCTTGTAGGGCGTCGCCGGCGACTGGTCGTTCAGCCGCGTCGTGCCGACGTTGCGCGAATAGACGCAGCCGAACCACTTGTAGCTGACGTTGCAAGCATAGGGCGGGACGGTGACCGTCTTGACTACCTGATCCTTGTAGCATGTGCCGGTCTCGCTGACGCCGTCACGCACGGTAGTGCAAGGGTAGGGGGTGCCGCCGCTGTAGGTCGTCTTGGTCGTGCAGGTGCGCTCCTGGACATAGTCGTCGGGCACGGAAATCCACGGGGCCTTGCGATTGGCAATCCCGACGTTGACGTAGTCCGCATAGGGCACGACGCCGATTGAGACCTCGTCGCTCTCGGTCGCCATCAACTCGTTGACCAGCAGACTGGCCGAGCTCTTTAGCGCATCGATCCGCTTGATCGAGCGGCTGTCCTTTTCGCTCATCGACCAGGTGTTATCGAGCACAAGGACGGTCTCGATCTTTTGCGCCACGCCGCGCGTCGCCTCGGACAGGGCGTTGATGTCGAACTGTTTGACGCCGGCCAGACCCGCGAAGATGGGTTTGACCCCGCCCTTGAACGTCACCCTGACGATTTTGCCATCGACATATTGGGTGCCGGTCTTCCAGCCATCGATCAGTTGGCCGGTCTTCAGATTGGCCTCCAGATAGGGACCGCTGACCGCTTCCAGCTCCTTGACGGTCTGGGCGCGGGACGCCGCAGCCCCCAATGCTGCTGCATCAAGCGCCTCCTGCACCTGGTTCCTGACCGAGACATAGCGATTGATGTCGATGGCCAGGCCGACCATCAGTGTCAGGCCCATGGCGGACAGGGCGAAGAAGGTCGCAATGTTGCCTGCGGTATTCCGGCGCAGATCCGCCAGCCGCCGCCTCATCGCTGTCCATTGCATAGTGGTCGCCCCGATTTGGGACGACCGTAATGGATAAGCTTAACTTTTGGGTGAACGCCGTTACAAACTCACGATTGTGGCGGCGTCCCGACGGAGTTGGTTTCAGGCGGTTGCGGCGAAGCTGCGTTCTTCACGCGGACGCAACGGCGTGACCACGTCATCCAGCGCGGTTTCCGCGAACGGGCGGCGGGCCAGCAGATCGCCGTAGACGTCCAGATACCGGCGCGCCATGGCGGTGGCCGAGAACCGCAGATCAAACCGCGCGCGGATCGCCTCGCGGTCCAGCAGATGCGCGCGTCCGGCCGCGGCGATGGCCTGTTCCATCGTATCGACCAGGAAGCCGGTGGCGCCATCTTCGATGACCTCAGGCGTCGAGCCGCAGCGGAAGGCGATCACCGGCGTGCCGCAGGCCATGGCCTCGATCATCACCAAACCGAACGGCTCCGGCCAGTCGATAGGGAAGAGCAGGGCCTCGGCGCCGCCGAGGAAGGCGGACTTCTGGTGATCGCCGATCTCGCCGATGAACTCGATCAGCGGATTGCCCTCAACCAGTGGGCGAATCGTTTCTTCCCAATAGCGTTTGTCGGCGGCGTCCACCTTGGCGGCCATCTTCAAACGCATGCCCAGTTTGGTGGCGATCTCGATGGCGCGGTCGGGGCGCTTCTCGGGCGAGATGCGACCCAGGAAGGCCAGATAGCCCTCGGACTTCGGGGAGAAGATGTATTGTTCGCCGGGCATGCCGTGATGGACGGTGGCCTTCCAGTTGGCGAAATGCAGCGGCTTGCGCTGATCGTCGGAGATGGAGACCAGCCCAAACTCGCTCCAACGCGCATAGACGCCGGGCAGGTCCTTCATGTCCAGACGGCCGTGAAGGGTCGTCAAAGTCTTGTCCGCATATTTCTGGAACAGCGGGAAGTGGACCATGTCGGTATGGAAGTGGATGACGTCAAACTCGTCGGCGCGGTCCAGAACTTCGCCCAGCATCGACAGGTGAGCGGCGAGGTCGGATTTCAGCGGCGCCGGATCCAGACGGATGGCCTGATCGCGCACGGGCACCAGACGGGCCTTGGTCTGGGCGTCGGCGCTGGCGAACAGAGTCACGTCGTGGCCCAGATCGACCAGTGCGTCGGTCAGATGCGCCACCACACGCTCCGTGCCGCCGTACAACTTGGGAGGCACGGCCTCATACAGAGGGGTGATCTGCGCGATTTTCATGGTGATGTGCTCCGACACCGCATCCTGGCGGGCCGTTGACATCAATGTTCTCGCAACTGCGAAGTTCCATCGCAGTTGACTAATTTTTACATAGGTTTCGCGGGGTTACAGCGACGCTGACCCGTAATAAGTGTGCGAAATCGTACGTTTCAGCGACGCATTGTCAGCTAAGTGATTGATGCGGCTTATGCGACGCGCGGTCGCAGCGGCTCACATCGCGGCGCGAACTTCCGAGCGGAGGGCGTCGATGGATTTCAGCCCCTGGTCGGTCTTGAACCGCCAGTAGGTCCAGCCGTTGCAGGCCGGCGCATTCTCCAGCAGCGCGCCCAGCTTGTGGATCGAGCCGCTGAGCGAACCGTGAACCAGCGAACCGTCCGCACGAACACGCGCCTCACGCTCGCCCTTGGGGCAATAAAGGCGATCGCCGGGTTGCAGCAGACCGGCCTCGACCAGGGCGCCGAACGGCACCTTGGGCTCGGCGCGCTTGGAGCCGGTGACCATCAGGTCCTCGGGGCGGGCAGGGATGACCGAGGCGATGCGGGTTTCGGCGACCTGGGCATAGGTCTCGTCACGCTCGATGCCGATGTAATGGCGGCCGAGGCGTTTGGCGGCGGCGCCGGTGGTGCCGGTGCCAAAGAAGGGATCTAGGATTACGTCGCCGGGGCGCGTCGCCGACAGCAGGACGCGGTGCAACAGGGCTTCGGGCTTCTGGGTCGGATGGGCCTTCTTGCCGTCGGCGTCTTTGATCCGCTCCTCGCCCGTGCACAGGGCGAAGGTCCAGTCGGAGCGCATCTGGGTGTCTTCGTTGAAGGCCTTCAGCGCATCATAGTTGAAGGTGTAGCGCTTCTGATCTCGCGACTTGGCGGCCCAGATCAGGGTCTCATGGGCGTTGGTGAACCGGGTGCCCTTGAAGTTCGGCATCGGGTTGGACTTGCGCCAGATGATGTCGTTCAGCACCCAGAAGCCCAGATCCTGGATCGCCGATCCCAGGCGGAAGACGTTGTGGTAGCTGCCGATCACCCAGATCGAGCCCTCGGGCTTCAGGACGCGGCGGCATTCCGCCAGCCAGGCGCGGGTGAAGGCGTCATAGTCGGCGAAGCTGGCGAACTTGTCCCAGTCGTCATCGACCGCATCGACCTTGGAATTGTCGGGACGCAGCAGGTCGCCGCCCAGCTGCAGATTATAGGGCGGATCGGCGAAGACCATATCCACCGAGGCGTCAGGCAGGCCCTTCAACACCTCAATGCAGTCGCCACGGTGAATGACGTCGGTCTTCAGATCGGACATGGAACGCGGTCTCGCAACAATGAGACCGCTATGGTGAATCCTTACGGTTAAGGCAGTGTTGAAATCCGCCCGGTCCCGTCATCCCAGGCACAGGGCCTGGGATGACGAAAGGTGGGGCGATCAGGCCAGCATGCGCACCTTGGGCTCGCGATCCCACTGGCGGGTGCGGGCGGGGGCGAGGAAGCCTTTGGCGTCATTGGACAGATCGATCACGCCGGCGTCCGGCTCGACGCCCGCCTTGTCCAGCAGGGGCTGGGCCTCGGGGGTGTGGCCGATGGCCTTGAGGTGACCGAAGGCGTCCTTGGCGAAATCGACTGCGGCGCCTTCTTTAAGAATTTGGGCGCAGCCGTCCTCGGACAGGATGATCGCCACCGCATCGAACAGGACCGACGGGCTGCCGGCCAGTTGACCGTCTGCCGCCAGCGTCTTGCCGTCCTTCAGCTTTGCGCCGCCGATCTTGGGCGCGACGATGAAGACCGAGCCGCCGTCGCCTTCAACCGCCGCCTTCACGGCGTCGATTACCTCGCCATCCGAACCGTCGGCGACCAGGATGGCGACCTTCCGGCCCTTCAGGGTGTCGGGGTATTTGCCGACGATGCGCAAGGCAGGCGAGGCGTCCAGATCGATGGGCGCCACACCGGGGTCGGACGCCTTGGGCAGGGGCAGGTTCAGGCCGTCGGCGACGCGCTGGGCCAGCGTCTCATCGACATTCTGCAGATTGGCCAAAACGCGCTCGCGGACGTGAGCGAGCGACACCTTGGACAGTTCGAAGACGATGGCGCTGGCCAAGTGGGCCTGTTCAATCTCGGTCTGGGAGCGGAAGAACAGCCGCGCCTGACTGTAGTGGTCGGCGAAGCTTTCGGCGCGCAGGCGGACCTTTTCGCCCTCGACCGGGATGGGCGCGGTACGGAAACCGCCCTTGGGATCTTGGCGCGGGCCGCCGTCCTCGCCCGCTTCGGACAGGCTGTTGGGCTCATAGTTGGCGCGGCCCTTGGGCACGGCCATCTGCATATGACCGTCACGCTGGAAGTTCTGGAAGGGGCAGCCCTTGGCCTGGTTGATCGGGATCTGGTGAAAGTTGACCGTGCCCAAGCGCGAAAGCTGGGTGTCCTGATAGGAGAACAGCCGGCCCTGCAGCAGGGGGTCTTCCGAAAAATCGATGCCCGGCACGATGTTGGTCGGCAGGAAGGCGACCTGTTCCGTCTCGGCGAAGAAGTTGTCCGGGTTGCGATCCAGCACCATCCGCCCGATCACCTGGATCGGATAATCCTCCTCCGGCACCAGCTTGGTGGCGTCCAGAATGTCGAAGGGCAGGGCGTCGGCCTGGTCCTGGGTGAACAGTTGCACGCCGAACTCCCATTCGGGGAAGTCGCCCTGGTCGATGGCTTCATACAGGTCGCGGCGGTGATAGTCGGGATCGGCGCCGGCGATCTTTACCGCCTCGTCCCAGCAGGTGGACTGCGTGCCCAGCTTCGGCCGCCAGTGGAACTTGACCAGCGTCGCCTCGCCCTCGGCGTTCAGCAGGCGGAAGGTGTTGACGCCGAAACCTTCCATCATGCGCAGGCTGCGCGGGATGCCGCGATCCGACATGGCCCACATGACCATATGCATGCTCTCGGGCATCAGGCCGATGAAGTCCCAGAAGGTGTCGTGGGCGCTGGCCGCCTGGGGATAGCCCTTGTCGGCCTCCATCTTCACCGAATGGATCAGGTCCGGGAACTTGATCGCGTCTTGGATGAAGAAGACGGGGATGTTGTTGCCGACCAGGTCCCAGTTGCCCTCGGTCGTGTAGAATTTGACCGCAAAGCCGCGCACGTCGCGCGGCGTATCGACCGAGCCCGCGCCGCCAGCGACGGTCGAGAAGCGGGCGAACAGCTCGGTCTTCTTGCCCACCTCGGTCAGGATCTTGGCCGTGGTGAACTCCGACAGACTGTCGGTCAGTTCGAAAAAGCCGTGGGCGGCCGAGCCGCGGGCATGGACGATCCGCTCCGGGATACGCTCGTGGTCGAAATGCTGGATCTTCTCGCGAAGGATGAAGTCTTCCAACAGGGTCGAGCCGCGCGGGCCGGCCTTGAGAGAGTTCTGATTGTCGCTGATCGGCGTCCCGTGATTTGTGGTCAGGCGGGTCTCAGGCGTCGAGGCGGTCTGGTGCACCTCGCCGGCGGCGCCGATTGTCGGCCCGCCGGCCGGCTTTGCGTTCTTGGCCATCTTGGGAGTCCTCTGGAGCAGCGGCGCAAGCGGGAGCCGCGCGCGTTCCCGAAGACAACCCGGTGGAGGCGCAATAGTTCTGTGCGAGTTCGCGCACAGCCGCGACCGATCGTCCCTAGAAAAGTTCGCTCCGTATGCGGCGCGCCCTTCGCAGGAGGCGAGGCGGCGTTTATGAGGCGAAAATGATCGCACGCCTTCGCCCCGTCCCGTTCGACCTCGGTCCCGTTCATTTCGTCGGCATCGGCGGCATCGGCATGAGCGGCATCGCCGAGATCATGCTGAAGATCGGCTATTCGGTGCAGGGCTCTGACGCCAAGGCCAGCGCCAATACCGAACGGCTGGAACAGCTGGGCGCCAAGATCTTCATCGGCCACGACGCCGCCCATGTGGGCGAGGGCGTTTCAGCGGTGGTCTATTCGACGGCGGTCAAGGCCGACAATCCCGAGATGAAGGCGGCCCGCGAGCGTCGCATCCCGCTGGTGCGCCGGGCGGAGATGCTGGCCGAGCTTATGCGGCTGCAGTTCTCGATCGCGGTGGGCGGCACGCACGGCAAGACGACGACGACCTCGATGGTGGCGGCCCTGCTGGATGCGGCGGGCCTGGATCCAACCGTGGTCAACGGCGGCATCATCAACGCCTACGGCACCAACGCAAAGGTCGGCGACGGCGACTGGATCGTGGTGGAGGCGGACGAGTCGGACGGCAGCTTCCTGCGCCTGAAATCGACGGTGGCCATCGTCACCAATATCGATCCCGAACATCTGGACCACTACGGCGACTTCGACGGGGTGCGGAAGGCGTTCGTGGACTTCGTCGAGAACATCCCCTTCTATGGGTTCGCCGCAGTCTGTCTGGACCATCCCGAAGTGCAGAAGCTGGTCGCGGCCATCGATAACCGACGGCTCGTGACCTACGGCGTCAATCCGCAGGCCATGGTGCGGGCCGACAATGTCGAGATGGGGCCGGACGGCTGCCGCTTCGACGTGGTCATCCAGAATGGCGAAACCCATGTGATCTCGGGCGTCCATCTGCCGATGGCCGGCTGGCACAATGTGTCGAACGCTTTGGCCGCCATCGCCGTGGCGCGCGAACTGGACGTGTCGGACGACGCGATCCGCGCGGGCCTTGCCGGCTTCGGCGGGGTCAAGCGGCGCTTCACCACGACGGGCGTCGTGGGCGGCGTCCGCATCGTCGACGACTATGGCCACCACCCGGTCGAGATCGCCGCCGTGCTGAAGGCCGCGCGTCAGGTGACGGACGGTCGGGTCATCGCCGTAGTTCAGCCGCACCGCTATACGCGTCTGCGCGATCTGATGGACGAGTTCTCGACCTGCTTCTCGGACGCCGACAGCGTGATCGTCGCCGACGTCTATCCCGCCGGCGAACAACCGATCGAAGGCGTGGACAAGCACGCCCTGGCCGACGGGGTTCGCCGCTACGGCCATCGTCACGTCCAGGCCCTGGAGAACGCCGCTGTCCTGCCACGCCTGATCAAGGATGAGGCCAAATCCGGCGACGTTGTCGTGCTGCTGGGCGCCGGCGATATCACCAGCTGGGCCTATGGCCTGCCGGCGCAGCTGGAGGCTCTGGCGTGAACGGTCTGCCCGAGGTGCGCGGCAAGCTGCTGCGGAACGAGCCGCTGGCGCCCTATACCTGGTTCCGCGTAGGCGGCGCGGCCGAGGCCCTGTTCATTCCGGCGGACGCCGAGGATCTGGCGGACTTCCTGAAGGCGCTGGACCCGTCCGTGCCGGTGACGGTTCTGGGCGTTGGATCGAACGTCATCGTCCGTGACGGCGGGGTCGAGGGCGTGGTGATCCGCTTGGCGGGCCGCCCGTGGGCGCAGGTCACGACGGACGGCGACACAGTCACGGCCGGCGCGGGCGCGCTGGACTCGATGGTCGCCAAGGCCAGCGCCAGGGCGGGAATCGCCGGGCTTGAATTCTACGCCGGCATTCCGGGCACGATCGGCGGAGCCCTGACCATGAACGCCGGCTGCTATGGCTCCGAAACCAAGGACGTGCTGATTTCGGCCTGGGGGCTGACGCAGGCGGGCGAGCGGGTCGATTACGCTCTGGCCGACTTCGGCTACACCTATCGCCATTCCCGGGCGCCGGCCGACATCATCTGGATCGAGGCGACCTATCGCGGCACGGCCGACGAACCCGAGGCGGTGGCGGCCCGGATCTCCGAGATCACAAGCCGTCGCGAGACCACCCAGCCAATCCGTGAGAAAACGGGCGGCTCGACGTTCAAGAACCCCGAGGGCCATTCGTCGTGGAAGCTGGTGGATGAGGCCGGCTGGCGCGGCAAGCTGCACACCGAAACCGGCGGTGGTGCCATGTTCAGCGAACTGCACTCCAACTTCATGATCAATCCCGGCGAGGCGACAGCCGCCGACATTGAAGGCCTGGGCGAGGCGGTTCGCGCCGATGTCTTGGCCAAGACCGGCGTTCAGCTGGAGTGGGAAATCAAGCGGATTGGCCGACGCTGATCGGCGGTTGCGCAAGGACATGCCGCACGTTAGGTGAGGATTTCTCGGGGGAGAAATCAGATGAAGCGTATCGCAGCCGTCGTCGGCCTTCTGGCCATGGCCGCAGAACCGGCCCACGCCCAACTCGTCACCCGCACGGCGGTCGGTCCTGCGCTTGAGGGCGGCCAAAACCGGATCGATCTGACGCGGTCCAGCGCTGGGTACACCTATTTCAACCGCGCGGGCGCCGATCTGGCGCAGCACGACGCCGCGTTGAACGGGTGTCTGGCCGAGGCCTCGCGGATGACGCAGCCTGATGACAACAGCGCCGCCGCAGCCGGTGCGGCCGGTGGTCTGCTGGGCATGTTGGTGGTCGGCGTCATCCAGGGCGCGATGAACGGGATGCACGAGCGCAGAGGCGTCGCCGCCAACGTCGAAAACTGCATGGTCGTGAACGGTTGGCGTGTCGTTCGACTGGACGAGACCGACGGTAAGGCGCTGGACGCGCTGGAGCAGGCGGAACTTCACGCCGCCCTGGCGGACCACGTCGGCGCCGACCAGCCGAAGGGGGAGATCGTTCGCATCTATGACAACGACGCTTTGCGCGGCGAAACGGTGCTGGTCGGAAAATCAGGCGATCTGGATAAGGCGTCGTTGAGCCTTCAGGCCTTGCCGCCGCAAAGCACCACGCCGCCGGCCGCCCGTAAAGGCCCGCAGGCCCCGCGCACCGCGCGTCCGCCGCGCGCGCTAAAGCCAGAGGACGTCGCCGTGGCGTCCGGGGACGCTCTCGTCACCGTGCGTCTGACCGGCATGGCGGAGCAGGGCGGCCGCACGCTGTTCTTTACCCGCCAGGGGCCTGCGCCCGATATTCAGCCCTGGGAGCAGGACGGTCGTCCGGCGCTGTTCGCCGTCGCTCTGCCAACGCGCGGCGCGGTGCGCGGCGATCGCACGCGGGCCGTGACCCAGACCTTTTCCGTGCCGCCCGGTCGCTGGCGTCTGAGCGCGGTCAATGTCGGTCAGTACATCACCCATTTCTGCCTGGGGAACTCCGGGTTCGAGGCGCGCGACGGCGAGGCGGTCTATGCTGGCGCGTTCGACCTGTCGGGCGAGCAGTTGCGGCCGGACATGACCGTTCGTGACGATCTGTTGGCGCCGACATCGCCGGCCGCGGCAGCCGGTGTGCGTCACCGTGCGGCGGAGTGGTCTTATGGCGACAAGGAACAGTGTCAGGGCGCATATCTTTACGCCCTTGACCTGACGCCGCCATCCGAGACTGTCGTTGAGGCGGCTGCGCCTCAAGTCTCGGGTGTGGATGACCCGGTCGTCTTGGTCGAAAAGCCGGCGTCATCAACACTTCAGTGACTTCTCGACGGTTTGGTTGACGGGCTGTTAACGACCTGCGCGGCATCCAGACGGTTCTGGAGCCGCCCATGACCCGCCCCTTCGCATCCCTTCATGTCGCCGTCCTGATGGGCGGCCTTTCCGCCGAGCGGGAGGTTTCCCTCTCTTCGGGCGAGCAGTGCGCGCAGGCGCTGGAGCGGCAGGGCGTACGCGTCAGCCGCGTGGACGCCGGGCGGGATCTGGCCAATGTGCTGTCCGGCCTGATCAAGCCGGACGTCGTGCTGAACTGCTTGCACGGCGCCTGGGGCGAAGACGGCTGCGTTCAGGGCGTGCTGGAAACTTTGCGGATTCCCTACACGCATTCCGGCGTGCTGGCCTCGGCCCTGGCGATGGACAAGGACAAGTCCAAGGCCGTGCTGCGGGCGGCGGGCATCAAGGTGCCGGGCGGCGGTCTTTACGATCGTCACGAGGTCGCCAGCCGTCACGTCATCGACCCGCCCTATGTGGTCAAGCCGAATGCCGAAGGCTCGTCGGTCGGCGTCTTCCTGGTGCGCGAAGGCGCCAACCGTCCGGTTTCCGAAGTGGGCGAGCCGGGCTGGGCTTACGGCGAGCAGGTCGTCGTCGAGCCCTATATCGCCGGCAAGGAGCTGTGCGTCACCGTGCTGGGCGAACCGGCCGGGCCGCGCGCCCTGACGGTCACCGACATCACCCCGACCAAGGGCTTCTACGACTACGAGGCCAAATATGCGCCGGGCGGATCGGTGCACGTCCTGCCGGCCGTCCTGCCGCCGCACGTGTTCGACAAGGCGCTGCGTCAGGCCGAGGCGGCGCACGTGGCCATGGGGTGCCGCGGCGTGTCGCGATCCGACTTCCGTTATGATGATGTTAAGGACGATCTGGTCCTGTTGGAGGTCAATACCCAGCCCGGAATGACCCCGACTTCGCTCGCGCCCGAGCAGGCGGCCTACACCGGGATGAGCTACGACGATCTGGTTCGGTGGATGGTGGAGGACGCCTCATGCCCGCGGTAGTTCGCGGCGGTCGGCGACAGAGTTCTAATCAGGCTCCCCAACGCGGCGCGGCTCCCAAAGGGGGAGGGCGGTCGCGTGGCGGGGCCAAGAACGCGTCCGCCATTCCCGGCAAGATGGCCGCCATCGGCCGTGTCGATATTTCCCCCCGCACCGCCGTGATCGCCCTAGGCGCCGGCGCGCTGCTGCTGGTCGGGGTGCTGGCCACAGGCGCGCGGGCCGAACGGATCGGCGCGTCCGTCTCGCACGGGGTCGACAATCTGACGGCCGGAATGGGTCTGACGCTGAAGCGGGTGCACATCACCGGCGCCTCGCCCGAGGCCGAACCGGCGATCCAGCAGGCCTTGGGTCTCTACTCCGGCCAGCCGATCACCAGCCTGGATCTGGACGCCATTCGTACGCGGGTTCAGGGCGTGGGCTGGGTCAAGGAGGCGCGCGTGGTGCGCTTGCTCCCCGACACCCTGATCGTCGAGGTCAAGGAACACGACCGTCTCGCCGTCTGGCAGGAGGCCGGCCAGATCAAGGTCATCGATGCGCGGGGCCAGGTCATCGACGGGGCCGATGCGCGCCGATATCCGACCCTGCCGCTGGTCGTGGGCAAGGGCGCCGATGTGGCGGCTGGCGAGATTCTGCCCCTGCTGGCCCAGCGTCCGCGTCTGATGGGAATGGTGGACGCCCTGGTGCGCGTGGACGAACGCCGCTGGGACCTTCGCCTCAAGGACGGCAGCCTGATCCAGCTGCCCGCCACCGAACAGGAGGCGGCCCTGATCCGCCTCGATGCGCTGGACCAGCGCGAACGCCTGCTCGACCTGGGCTTCGCCCGCGTCGATCTCAGAACCCCGGACGAGGTCGCCGTGCGACCCACCGGCGACGCTTAGGATACCGAAGATCATGACGAAGCAACGCGGCGCGGCGAACGATCAGAGTCGGGGCATGGATCCTCGCGCCGGTCGCGCCCCCGGGATTGCGGCGCTGGACATCGGCCAGTCCAAGGTTTCGTGCTTCATCATGAAGCCCGACGGCGTGCGCCACGCCGACCGCACCATCCGCGTCGCGGGCGCCAGCCACGTCCAGTCCAAGGGCGTGAAGGGTGGGGCGATCATCAATATGGACGAGGCCGCCCAGGCCATCGGCCACGCCGTCGAACGCGCCGAGCGCGCGGCCCAGAGCCCGGTTTCCGGCGTCGTCGTCACAACCGCCATCGGCCAGATGGCCAGCCACCGGGTGCAGGCGCGCGTCTCGCTGGGCGCCAATCCGGTCGGCGACGCCGATCTGGCGCGCGCCATCGGCATGGCCCTGGCTCAGATCCGCCTGCCCAACCGCCGCCCGATCCACGTTCTGCCCATCGCCTGGTCGGTCGACGGCGCGCGCGGCGTCCATGATCCGCGCGCCATGCGCGGCGGCTCGCTGGGGCTGGACCTGCTGGTCGTCTCCATGGCCGAGAACGTCTTCACGACCCTGAGCCACTGTCTGGAGCTGGCCCACCTGGACCTGCAGGGCGTGGCCGCTGCGCCTGTCGTCTCGTCGCTCGCTGCGCTGGAAGAAGACGAGATGGACCTGGGCGCCGTCTGCATCGACATGGGTGGCGGCTCGACCAGCGCTGCCGTCTGGGGCGGTCGGTCGCTGCTGCATATCGAAAGCCTGAACGTCGGCGGCGACCATGTGACATCCGACATCGCGCGAGGCCTGTCGACGTCCAAGGCGGGCGCCGAGCGGCTGAAGACTTTGCACGGCTCGGCCATGGCCAGCGCCAACGAGGACCGCGAAATGCTGGAGGCCCCGCCGCGCGGCGAGGACGCCTCGGCCGGCCCCGTCATCGTCCCGCGCGCCATGCTGAAGACCGTCATCGCGCCTCGCGTCGAGGAAACCCTCGAACTGCTCCGTGATCGGCTGAAAAATGCCGGCGTCGGCCTGGAGCCCGGCGCGGGCCTCGTTCTGACCGGCGGGGCCAGTCAGCTAAACGGCGTGCGCGAACTGGCGGTGCGCGTCTTCGACCGTCCTGTCCGCCTCGGAAAACCCCAACGGGCGCCACATTTGGCCGACGCCGCCTCCGGCCCCGCTTTCTGCGCCACGGCCGGCGTCCTCCTCCGCGCCGCCTACGGCCCGCGTGAAGCGGTCTCGGCGCGGAAGCTGATGGCGCGGCAAATCACGGCTGCGGATGCGCCGCGCGTCCACCGTGGCAACGTGGTGGGCCGTGTGGCCGGCTGGCTGCGCGACAACCTCTGAATGCGGCGTATTTTCGGCTCGTATCAGACGATCCAAGCATGCCCAAATGGCAACAAAAATACCCTTGAGATCCGAAATATAGCCATAAAAATCGCCTATAGAGGTATGTGACGCAACAATTTACCAGAGCGGCTAGTCGGAACCGCCTTCTAGGGTAACATAACCCTGTGTCTTGGCTGCTACACCGACGTTATGTCGTGTCTGAAATGTGTCAGAAACGTTTGAGAGCTGCCTCAATTGCGTTACGAGAATTTTATGATCTCGCGTCCGTCTTGAGGGCGAGCTGACATATTGGGGACAATGAATGATTATGAACCGCCGATATCTGTTTGGGACTACGGTCCTCGCCGGCATTCTGGCGAGCACCGCCGCCATGGCGCAGAGCCAGGCGCCCGCCTCGACTTCGCAGGATGAGGAAGCGGCCACCGTCTCGGAAGTCGTCGTTACAGGCTCTCGTATTCGGCGCGATCCAACCACGGTCGCCGCGCCTATTATCCAGGTCCAGCGCGAGCAACTGCTCGAAACCGGCCTGCCCACTGTGATCGATTACCTCGCGACGATCCCGGCGTTGTCAAACTCGCTCGTTCCTTCGGACACCACCGGAACAGGCCTGAATGACGGCGGTCTCGAGTTCGCCAACCTGCGCTCTTTGGGCAGCGGCCGGACGCTGACCCTGATTGATGGGCGTCGTCATGTCGGTTCGCAAGCGGGCGTGCTTTCTGTGGACGTGTCCACCATCCCGCGCCTGTTGATCAATAACATTGAGATTATCACTGGTGGTGCGTCGTCGGTGTATGGCGCAGACGCTGTCTCCGGCGTTATCAACTATACTCTCCGTCGTGATTACGAGGGTTTGGAGATTGACGCGAACTACGGTCAGTTGACCGAGGGTGGTGATGCCGCCACGCGTCGGGTCTCGGCGTTGGCTGGCGTCAACTTGTTGGACGATCGTCTGAATCTTTACGCTTTCGGTGAATACGAGAAGGCTGACGAGGTTCGCTCGGATCAGATCGACTGGCTGCGTCGCAGCCGAATCGCTCTGGGCATCGACGCTGATCCGACCAATCCGGCGATTGGTCCGGCATCCGACGGCATCATCGATACGGGCGAGTTCTTCAACGTGCGTCGACTGGATCGGCCGTTGTGGGGAACGACAACGCTTGCCAACATGCAGCGACCCAGCCAGTTCAATGATCCTGATGTCCCCGTCGCCGCGTGCCGCAGCTTCTCAACATCGTCGAACTGTTTCAACGTAGATCCGTCTTACACATACTGGTTTGACGGCACGACAGCGCGTCTGGCCAACTTCGGTCAGCGGGTCGGCGTAACGGGCGCGAACCGTCCGTACAATATCGGTGGTGACGGCGAGCCCGTAAACATCACGGCGTTCGACGCCTTGACTCGCTTCCCAGATCAGGAAGCTCAGCGCTATCAAGTTGGCGCAAACTTCAAGTTCAGCGATAATATTCGAGGAACGCTTGAAGCCAAATATACGACCGAAGATGCATACGACCAAGGTCAGTATTCGTTCTGGGACATCTATATCGTCGACGCGTCGCTGGGTGCTGGTACGGGTACTACGACCACCCCAGGTTTGATCTCGGGCTCGTCCACCTTCAGCACGCGTACGGACAACGCTTTCCTGCCGGCTAACCTGCGAGACGCCATTCGAGGCAACACTTTCACCTCTTATGGAGATCCCACCAACACGACCGCCGGCGCGACGCTTGGCACCGTCAATGCGCCGATCGCGCTTCACCGCGGTTTCGGCATTCCCCGCACCCAGACCAACAATCGTGAAGTGCAGCGATATGTCGCTGCGCTGGAAGGCGACTACGACCGTTTGGGCTTCATCAACAACGTCAACTGGGGTCTGTCCTACGTCTACGGTGAAATGAAGAATCTCAACGTAGAGACGGGACCGGATGCGATCCGTTTCGGCCATGCCATGGATTCCGTGGTAGATACTGCAGGTCTGGTGAACGGCCGTCCCGGCGAGATCGTCTGCCGCGTCCGATTGCTGAATGCGCAAGGCCTTCCGATCACCGAGCAGAACCCGTTCACGACAGCGACCACCTATGCCAACCCGTCGTCCAATCCTGAGGTCGCAGGCTGCGTGCCGCTGAACGTATTCGGCGCAGGCAACCAGTCGGCTGCCGCAATCGATTACATTTCCGCCTTTGTTCGCGTGCAGGAAAAGAACATTCAGGAAAGCGCGGTCGCCACGTTCGGCGGCGAGCTAGGAGATTTCTGGGGCGCTGGTCCGATCGGCTTCTCGTTGGGCGCCGAATATCGCCGTGAATACACCGAAGGTATCGGTCGCGATCGCGACACCGCAGGCCGTGTTCTGCAGCTCAACACCGGAGCGGACTTCACCGGCGCTGAATATGAAACCAAAGAGGCGTTCGCCGAAGTTGCTATTCCGCTGTTCAAAGATAGTGCGCTTGGCGAGTTCGCAGAGCTCAGCGGCTCTTATCGGTATTTTGACTATACGACCGCTGGGACAGGCGACGTTTACGGGGTGAGCCTCGTTTATCGCCCGATCCGCGATATCATGTTCAAAACGAGCTACAACACGTCGTTCCGTGCACCGAACCTGACGGAGAACTTCCGCCCGTTCTCGCAGACGTTCGTCAACAACTTCTCGGATCCTTGCGACACCCGTGTCATCGCGGCGTTCGCCGGAGACAACGCCACTGAAATTCGTGCTAACCGCATCGCGAACTGCACGGCCTTGGCCTCTCAGCGTGGGCTCACCTACGACTTTGGTCAGACGACCACGACGATCAACGACGACTACCGCCCAACTTACAGCGGTGGTATTGCCAGCTCGTTGGGCGGGAATCCTGCGCTGCGTCCTGAAACCTCCAAGTCCTTCACCTTCTCGACCATTCTGCGCCCTCGGTTTGTTCCGAACTTCTCGCTGGTGCTCGATTACTATGAGATCGTAATCGACGATGTGATTGTGACCCCTGGCGGCCAAGCGATTGCTGAGGCCTGCGTCAACGGTCCCAATCTCGACCCCGTCACTTGCGCGCTGGTTCGTCGCAACAATCCGAACGCCAACGTTGATCCGTACAACGTCTTCAAGGTTGGTGCGCCGACCGGAGATCCCATCGGCGGCTTTATCCTGCAATCGCTAAACTTTGCGAAGCTGGAGACCCGCGGACTGGACATCAGCGCGACCTATGGGTTCGAAACCCAGGATGTGTTTGGCGTTAACTTTGGTCGCTTTGACTACACTATGAACGCCCTGTGGCTGATTGAGCAGAAGCAGTTCACCAGCCTTGTGAACCCCAACTTCTTCTCCGACCTGACCACCGGAGTGTTCTATCCGCGTATGGAAGGCGTCTCCCGCCTGACCTGGTCGCCTAATCGCAACTTCTCCGTGACTTGGAACGCCGACTGGATGGCTTCTCAGGATTTGGTCAAGACGCGTGATGTGATCACTAGCGGCAATGCTGATGGTCAACCGACCGATTGGTACACCACAGGTAACTTTGTCCGGCATGACTTCACCGTCCGTTACAATGTCAATGACAAGGTCGTCCTGAGAGGCGGTGTTACAAACGCGTTCGATGCGGAACCGCCGCTGTACCTCGGGTTCGCATCGACCTTCGATCCGTATGGCCGACGCTACTTTGTCGGTCTGAACTACCGGCTCTTCTAGGCGAAGCTTGTGGACGGAAAGGGCGGCTCGAAAGAGCCGCCCTTTTTCGTTCTCGACAACAAAACTCCAGTAACGCTTTCGGTTTGGGGTGTTCTTCGGTCCGACTCACATTATCGCCGTAACCTTCTCTTAACCTTCATGGGCGCAATCCTTAACGCGCTCATAACCAAAGCGATTCGGCGGGGCGGTCGGTTGGTTTGAAGGGGCGGGTCAGCAGGTCGGAAACAGAAAATGTCGCTCTCATTGGTCAAGCCGCAACACACTGAACTGAAGCCCCGCATCGTCGTGTTCGGCGTCGGCGGCGCCGGCGGCAACGCCGTGAACAATATGATCGACGCCGGCCTCGAAGGGGTCGAGTTCGTCGTGGCCAACACCGACGCGCAGCACCTCAGCTTCGCCAAGACGGATCGCCGCATCCAGCTGGGCGAGACCATCACCCAAGGCCTGGGCGCCGGCGCCCACCCCGAAGTCGGCATGAACGCCGCCGAGGAATCCGCCGACGAAATCCATCAGCACCTGGAAGGTGCGCACATGGTCTTCATTACGTGCGGCATGGGCGGCGGCACCGGCACCGGCGCGGCGCCGGTCATCGCCAAATGCGCGCGAGATCGCGGCATCCTGACCGTCGGCGTGGTGACCAAGCCCTTCACCTTCGAAGGGCGTCACCGCATGCGTCTGGCCGACGCCGGCGTCGCAGAGCTGCAACGCTATGTCGACACCCTGATCGTCATCCCGAACCAGAACCTGTTCCGCGTCGCCAACGAACGCACGACCTTCGCCGACGCCTTCGGTATGGCCGACCAGGTTCTGCACTCGGGCGTGCGTTCGATCACCGACCTGATGATCCTGCCGGGCCTGATCAACCTGGACTTCGCCGACGTGCGCGCCGTCATGTCCGAGATGGGCAAGGCGATGATGGGCACGGGCGAGGCCACGGGCGACGACCGCGCCCTGCTGGCGGCCCAGAACGCCATCGCCAACCCGCTGCTGGACGAGACCAGCCTGAAGGGCGCCAAGGCCGTGCTGGTGAACATCACCGGCGGTCTGGACATGACTCTGCTGGAAGTCGACGAAGCCGCCAACGCCATCAGCGCGGAAGTGGACGGCGACGCAAACATCATCTTCGGCGCCGCCTTCGACCCGGCCCTGGATGGCAAGATCCGTGTCTCGGTCGTCGCGACCGGCATGGACGAGGGCGAAGTGCGTCGCATCGAACCCATCGCCCCGCCAGCCGCCAGCGCGCCGCTGGCTGGTCATGACGCTCGCCGCTCAGCTGGCGGCCTCTACGGCACGCAAGCCTCCCGCGCGCCGGAACCGACCCGCGACGCTTACCGCGAGCCGGTTCGCGCGGAAGCCCCGCGCGCGCCTGAGCCCCGTATCGAGGCGGCGCCGGTCGTGCCGACCTTTCAGGCCCCTGCCGCTCGCGAACCGGAACCGCGCCCCGAGCCTGTGATCCGCGTCGCCGAGCCGCAACCGCGCGCTCTGGACCCGATCGTCGATCCTTGGGTCGAGGAATATGAAACCCGAGCGCCTGCGCCGCGCGTCGCGCCGCAAGGCGATCTCTATGAGCGCGCCGCGCCTGCGGCCCAGCAGCCTCAGGCCGACGAGGGTTACGACGACCGTGACCACCGCCGCAGCGGCTGGAGCCTGTTTGGTCGCGGCAAGCGCACCCAGCCGCAGCACGACATGTCCTATGCGCCGCAATCGTCGCATCAGGCGCGCTCTTCGGCTCAACCGGTCCAACATCAAGAACCGGAGGCGGGACAGGCCGATGACGACCTGGAAATCCCATCCTTTCTCCGCCGTCTGGCCAACTAAACGTCCCAAATGACGATGAAACGCCCCGGAGCCCGCCTCCGGGGCGTTTCTCGTTCTCGGATGTGTCTCAGACCGAAACAATCCGAAACCGGACTTTGATTTCGCGCTTGCGGCATGACCGCTAGATGAAACGCAGGGCGCAATCCGCACGGCGTGCGGCGCGCAAAGGAAAGAGCGAGTTCAGGTTTGTCGGTCAGAAGCGACCATCACGAACGCACCATCGTCGCCCCGGCCATCATCGCCGGGGTCGGGGTGCACACCGGCCGCCGGGTGCGGATGGCGGTTCGGCCTGCGCCGTCGGGCACGGGCATCGTCTTCGTGCGCACCGACATCACCGACCGCGACAACCGCATTCCGGTGTCGGGCGAGGCCGTCGTTGACGCCCGCCTGAACACCATGATCGAGAACGGCGCGGGCGTTCGCCTTTCGACGATCGAGCATCTGATGGCCGCCTTCGCCGCCCTGGGCGTGTCGAACGCTGTCGTCGAGGTCGACGGACCGGAGCTGCCGATCCTGGACGGTTCGGCGCTGGAGTTCGTGAAGCTGCTGGACCGGGCCGGTTTCCGACCGCAGCCGACGCCGCAGCGCTACATCGAGATCCTGGAAACGGTCCATGTCGTCGAGGGTGACAAGCATGCAGCCCTGATGCCGTGCGACCGCTACGAGATGCGGTTCGAGATCGACTTCCCGTCGGCCGTGATCGGCAATCAGGT
This sequence comes from Brevundimonas sp. EU05-FHT14B07, assembly GCF_058790795.1. Taxonomy (NCBI): domain Bacteria; kingdom Pseudomonadati; phylum Pseudomonadota; class Alphaproteobacteria; order Caulobacterales; family Caulobacteraceae; genus Brevundimonas; species Brevundimonas sp. EU05-FHT14B07. The sequence continues at coordinate 92,237 of NZ_JBYTCZ010000002.1, read as the reverse complement.
GATCGACTTCGTCGTGGACGAACCGACCTTCCGCAAGGAGATCATGGCCTGCCGCACCTTCGGTTTCGCCCATGAGGTCGAGGCATTGCGCAAGGCGGGTCTGGCGCGCGGCGGCTCGCTGGAGAACGCCGTGGTCATCGACGGCGACGAGATTTTGAATCCCGGCGGCCTGCGCATGGAACGCGAGTTCGTCCGTCACAAGGCGCTGGACGCCATCGGCGACCTGTATGTCCTGGGCGCGCCGCTGCTGGGTCGCTACGAAGGCTACAAGGCCGGTCACGCCCTGAACAACAAGCTGGTCCGCGCCCTGTTGGCCGCCCCCCACGCCTGGCGTGAAGTGACCCGCGTGCCGGAGCTGGCGCGCGCGGGCTAAGCCCCGATCACCGCAATCAATCGACCGAAGTCCGGCTCGCCGTGCTGGAAGGCGCGGCGGTTCGAATAGAACCGCTCTGCGTCCGCGCAGGTGTCGTGGCCGGTCCAGACGGCCTGGCCGACCCCCGCCTGCTGCAGCCGCCACAGGACAAAGCCGGGCAGGTCGAACTGGCGTTTGTCGTCGGACTCTCCGGGGTGGAAGAAGCGGTCGCTGCCAGGATCGTGGTGGGTGAAGCGATCTTCGAAATCGACGCCGACCTCATAGCTGGCGGGGGCGATGCAAGGGCCGACGACGGCCAGGGTGCGGCGCGGATCGGCGCCCAGGGCCTGCATGGCGGCCACGGCGGAATGGACTACTCCTCCCAAAGCGCCCTTCCAGCCGGCGTGGACGGCCGCGACGATGCGCGTCTCGGGATCGGCCATCAGAATGGGCGCGCAGTCGGCGGTCAGGACCGAACAGAGCAGGCCGGGCTCGGCGGTGACGACGGCGTCGCCCTCGGGGCGGTCGCCATGCCAGGGGCCTTCCGCCACGCGAGCGACGGCGGAATGGATCTGGTAGCAGCCGTTCAGATGATCGGCGTCGGCATTGAAATGAGCCGCGACGCGCCGGCGGTTTTCGGCGACGGCGGCGGGATCGTCCTTGGAGCCGACGCCGGCGTTCAGGCCTTCGTAGATGCCGGTCGAGACGCCGCCCGCGCGGGTGAAGAAGCCGTGGGCGATGCCGGCGGCGGTCAGAAGCGGGTGGGTGAGGGGGGCCAGATCGCTCATGCCCCTACCTATATCAGGCGTCCCAGCCGGGGACGACCAGGGATCGGGGGGCGAAGATGGCGGCGGCCTTGAATAGGGTTCCCATCTGGTCGTCGCCGGTCAGCCGATCCAGCTGGCGCGCGATGACGCCCGAGGCGGCGGGGCGGCCGGCTTTCAGCGCCTCGGCGCGGGCCTCGATGCCCAGCCGGCGCAGAAACTCGCCCTGGGGCAGGCTGCCGGTGACGTCGGCGCCCGTGCGAACGGCCGCTTCCAGCACCATTGGGAAGTCGGCCCATTGGGTCAGGTCGGCTTCGCCAGGCGTGGCGAGCGGATCGACCTTCTGGTGACGACGCAAGGCCTGGAGCGTGTCGCCGGCTTCTGGGCGGGCGCGGCCGTAGTCGATCAGCAGGGCGGCGCCCGAGGCGGCCTTCATCAGCAGGCCGAGGTCGCGGCCGAAGATCGCCTGCTGGTCCGAAATTTCTAGGATGCCGCCCGGCGCGATCTCGAAGTCCGGCTTTTGAAAGCCGCCGGAAATGGCGGTCAGGCCGAACATCAGGTCGCCATCGTCTGTGACGCCGATGCGGCGCTCGGCCCAGCCGCCGTCGGTGCGGACGAACTGACGGGCGGGCATGCAGTCCAGCACCTCATTGGCGATCAGGATGACCGGGGTGTCGGTCTCGATCGCCGTCAGGCTGCGGACCCAGCGCGGCGACAGGTCGGCGCCGGCCAAGGCCTTGGCCTGGAGGTCGCGCAAGGGGGCGCTGGGTTCGATCAGGATCAGATCGCAGGCTTCGAGAAAGCCCGGGACCAGGCGGGCGGCGCGCAATGCGTCGCTCATCAACGTGCCGTCGCCGGGGCCGACCTCGACAAGGCGGAACCGCTCGGGCGCGCCCAGCCGGTTCCAGGTTTCGACCGCCCACAGGCCGATCAGTTCGCCGAACATCTGGCTGACCAGAGGGGCGGTGATGAAGTCGCCACGCGCGCCCAAATCTGGACGAGACGCATAGTAGCCGCCCTTGGGATCGTGCAGGCAGCGGGTTACGTAGTCGGCGACCGTCATCGGGCCCGTCAGGGCGATCTCGCGCGCCAAACGGGCCTTGAGGGTTTCGGTCTCGCTCATGCCTCAGCGGCAGCCGGCGGGCGCTTCCATGCGCGCCAGATCAGCCAGGCGCCGACCAGGATCATCGGGATCGACAGCATCATTCCCATGGTCAGGCCGAACGGGAAATCCGGCATGCCGATATCCGGCTCGCGCACATTCTCCAGCGCCGCACGGCAGACGCCATAACCGACCAGGAACAGGCCGGTGATATAGCCGGGCTTCTTCAGCAGGCCGAACTTCCAGATGGCAATGGAAAGGACGGAGAAGAGGACGATCCCCTCTAGGCCTGCCTCATAGAGCTGGCTGGGGTGGCGGGGCGCATCGCCAGCGGGGCAGAAGCCGTACATCTGTTCGATGCGGGCGTTGCAGAAGCGCACGGCCCAGGGGACGGTCGTCTCGCGGCCCCACAGCTCGCCATTGATGAAGTTGGCCAGGCGACCGAACATCAGGCCGATCGGCACGACGGGCGCGACCAGATCGCCGAGGCGCAGCATGTTGATCTTCTGCGACCGGGCATAGAGGACGATGGCCAGGCAGACGCCCAGGAAGCCGCCGTGGAAGCTCATGCCGCCGGTCCACAGCTGGAACAGTTCGAACCGCTCGCCCAGCGTCTGGCCGGTGAACAGCTGGCCGTACATGGCCGGCTTGTAGAAGAGGGCGTAGCCCAAGCGGCCGCCCAGGATGATGCCCAGCACGATCCACAGAACCAGATCGTCCAGTTGCGTCGTGGTGACGGGCGGCTTGCCGGGCGCCCACAGCCTTTGAGTCTTGGCCAGGCGCGCGGCGTACCACCAGCCCAGCACGATGCCGGCGACATAGGCCAGAGCGTACCAGCGGATCGGAAGCGGTCCGAGGTGGATCAGGACCGGATCGAATTCGGGAAAGGGCAAGGGGCGTTCCTGTGCGGGACTGTCTTTGACAGTGGTTTAGCAAGCGTCGCCGCCGTCGTCGCCTGTGAAGACGCATCACGACGCCTTGATGGCGCCCGCGAAGCAGCAGAAAGAAAGGTTTCGTTCACCATAGTCGGTGAACCTTCGTTAACGACGTTGAGGTCGGAGCCGCCATGCAGACCCGCAATCCCATTCTGGACGAGTTCGCCAAGCTGACGACCGGCGCCATGGGCCTGGCCCAGGCCGCAGGCGAAGAGGCCAAGACCGCCTGGCGCGCCCAAGCTGACCGGATCGCCGCCGAAATGGACCTGGTCCGTCGCGACGAGTTTGATGTTCTGAAGGACGAGATCGCGGCTCTGCGGGCTGAGATCGCAGAGCTGAAGGCCGCCCAAAAGCCGGCTGCAAAGCCCGTGAAGGGAACGTCCACAGATGGAACTCAACCCGGGGACGCAGCCGGTTGAGCCGAATCTGCGAACAGGCTTACCGTTCTGTTAACGCCCGCGATTCTCGCGGACGCAGCGTGAAAGACACTTGATGGACATCGCCCGGCCCGAGGAAGTGGACGTGCCCTTCGACCCGCTTGAGGTCGTCGAGCATGTGCTCACGGCCGAGAATCTTCCGTTTGACCGCACCGACGACGGCGACCTCGCCTTTGCTCTGGCCGGAGACTGGAAGGATTATGAACTGTGGTTCGCCTGGCGTCCCGAGGGCGACTGTCTTCAGCTGTGCTGTGCGCTGGATCTGAAGGTGGCAAAGAGCCGCAAGACGGCGGCCTATGAACTCGTCGGCCTGATCAACCAGCGCACCTGGATGGGTCATTTCGAGGTCTGGGCGGAAGACGGGGAGATCGTCTTCCGTCATTCGCTGGCCTTGCCGATGGGTGAGCGTCCGACCCTGGCCCAGGCGGCGTCGATGATTGACGCGGCCATCGAGGCTTCGGATCGCTACTACCCCGCCTTCGACTTCATGGTGCGTGGGAACAAGAAGCCGCAAGAGGCGATCGACGCCTGCCTGTTCGAGACCGTCGGCACCGCCTGATGCCAAGCGCGGCATCTGTGCCGGGTCCCGTTGTTCTGGTCGGCTGCGGCCGGCTGGGCTCCGCCATTCTGGAAGGCTGGCTGCTGACCGAGACTGTGGCGGCGTCTGACCTGATCATTCTCACCCCCTCGGAAAAGCCGGCGGCCGAGACGGCGCGGGTCAAGGGCGCGCGGACCAATCCGCCGCTGGAGGTCCTGACCGAGGCGGCGGTAATCGTTCTGGCGGTCAAACCGGCGCTGTGGCGCGAGGTCATGGCTCCGCTGGCGCCGTTCCTGAATGACCGAGCCGTCATCCTGTCGGTCATGGCGGGCGTGACGGCGCCGACGCTGGCGGAAGGCGTAGGAGGCTGGCCCATCGTGCGGGTGATGCCGACGACCGGTGTGTCGCGCGGGCGCGGCGTGGCCTCTGTCTGGTCGGCGGACCCGCGAGCCGAGGACGTCGGGCGGGTGTTGTTCGAGCCGATGGCCGAGACGGTCGTGCTGGCCGACGAGGCGCTGATGGATGCGGCGACGGCGGTGGCCGGGTCGGGCGCGGCCTATTTCTACGCCTTTACCGAAGCGCTGGCCCGGGCCGGGGAGGCTGCGGGTCTGGATGCGGCGACGGCGGATGTGCTGGCGCGCGCGACCCTGAGGTCCGCAGCCAACTCCATGGGTGACGACGGGCTGGAGGCCCTGATCGGCCGCATCGCCTCGCCCGGCGGCTCGACCCGCGCCGGGCTTGACGCCATGGCGAAGGACGGCCGCCTGACGGCGATGCTGGACGAGACGGTCGCGGCGGCGGTCAGACGCAACCGCGAGATGGGCTAGAAGCGTCCGCGCTCGATCTGATCGCCGAAGCGCTCGAACGCGCGGTCGGCGTCGCGCCAGACGCTGTAGCCCCAGACGTCGTTGATGCTGGGCGTGAAGTAGGAATAGTCCACGGGCCGCGTCACCCCGTCCGCCATCACGATCTCGCCCTTGATGGCCGCGCCGCCGACGGACACGCTGCGGATCGGGTCGAGGCCCGGCGTCTGACGGACCTGTTCGAACGTCGGCCGGTTGGGCTTCAGATCGACCAGGACCAGATTGGCGGTGGCGCCTGGATAACGCTGGGCCAAGGCCTTTCCGACCTCGGCCTGAAGGCTGGCGATCTGTTCGTTGACCTCGCGGTGGCCGAGCTTTCCGACCTCGCGCTGAAGCTGCGGCCCGACCGTGACGTTCACCGTCGGCGCTTGAGCCTGAGCCATGGCGGCGACGGCGAGTGTCGCGGCCAAGGGTGCAAAGAAGGCGAGTTTACGCATCGAAATCATCTCCAAGCCCTGTCGCCTTCAAGATGACCCTTGCAGCGCCGTTCCGCCAGACCCTGCTGATGAAAGCTTTCAAACCTTAGCGGGCTCGGCGACGCTGACCGCGCCCGGGATGCGGATCGTCGCTTTCAACCCGCCCAGTTCGCTGCGATCCAGGGTGACGTCGCCACCGTGGCCGCGCGCCACATCGCGCGCGATGGCGAGGCCCAGACCGACGCCCTTGCGGTTCTGGTTGCGAGAGTCGTCCAGGCGCGAGAAGGGCCGGAAGGCCTCGTCATACATGGCCTCGGGGATGCCGGGACCGTCGTCCTCGACGATGATCTCCAGCCCGCCTGACGCCAGGGCGCGGCCCGACAGCCGCACATGCTCGCCGTGCGAGGCGGCATTGCCGGCCAGGTTTACCAGGGCGCGCTTGAAGGCGAGGGGGCGAACCGAGGCCGTCAGCCCGTCGGCGACCACCACCTCGACCTCGGCGCCAGCACGTTTTGCATCCTCGCCGGCCGCGTTCAACAGGTCGGAAATCGACACCGGCTTGGGTGGTTCGCCCGCTTCGCCACGGGCGAAGTCGAGGTATTCGTCGATCATATGCTCCATCTCGTCCAGGTCGCCCCGCATGGCGGACTGGCGCTTGAAAGGTGGAGCAAGAGCCAGTTCGAGGCGCAGACGGGTCAGGGGCGTGCGCAGATCGTGGCTGACCGAGGCGAGCAGGGCGGTGCGTTGATCGATGTGGCGCTGAATCCGGTCTCGCATGGCCATGAAGGCGACGGCGGCGGCGCGGACCTCGCGCGCGCCGTGCGGCTTGAACCGGGGCACGGTTTCGCCGCGCCCGAAGGCTTCGGCCGCGTCGGCCAGACGCTCGATGGCGCGGACCTGATTGCGGATGAAAAGGATGGCCACGCCCATCAACAGAACGGTCGCCACCGCCAGCCACAGGACGAAGATATGGGCCTGGGTCGCCACCGCGCGCTCGCGTGGGGCGATGATGCGCAGCACCCCTTGCGGCTCCTGCACCTGGATGTCGACGTAGGCGGGATAGCGGGTGGTGTCGAACCAGTAGGGGCGGTCCAGACGCGCATCCAAGGCCTTGTCCAGCACCCGGTCCACCACGCCGATGGCGCCGCGGCGTTCTTCCGTCGGAAGGGTGCGCCCGTCCTGAAGCACGATGGACAGGGACATGGACCGTTCGGCGCGATTGGCCAGCTTGTCCAGGTTCGCCGGGCTGGGGTCGTCCTCATAGCTCTCGACGGCCCAGGCGATGTCGCCGGCCAGGCCTTCGGACAGGCGCGCGGTCACCGTCTGCCAGTGAGCGTCGAAGAAGACCCACGTCACCGCCATCTGCATGACCAGCACCGGCAGGACGATAATCAGCAGCGACCGGCCCCATAGCGAGGTCGGCAGGCGCCGCTTCAGAAAGCGCGGCCACAGATAGGCGGGCAGAAGCCGCATCGGCTCAGTCGGGAGCCAGCATATAGCCGACGCCGCGCACCGTCTGGAGATAGCGCGGGTTCTTGGGATCGACCTCCAGCTTGCGGCGCAGACGGGTGACCTGGACGTCCACGGCGCGTCCGGTGATGTCGGCGGTATCCGGCGACAGGCTCATCCGCTCGACCGGCGCGTGGGCGTGAAGCGCCAGGGTCTTGAGCAACTGGGCCTCCGCCTCGGTCAGACGCTGGGGCGCGCCGTCACGGCTCAACTCCAGCCGTTCCATGTCGAAGACGGCGGTGCCCAGCTTGATTTCCTTGGGACCGATCGGCTTGCCGCCGGTGCGGCGCAGGATGGCGTCGATGCGCAGCACCAGTTCGCGCGGTTCGAAGGGCTTGGACATATAGTCGTCGGCGCCGCGCGACAGACCCTCGATCCGGTCCTCGGGATCGCCGCGCGCGGTCAGCAGCAGGACCGGCGTCTTGGACAGCTCGGCTTTGTTGCGGACCCAGCTGGTCAAGTCCAGGCCGCTTTCGCCCGGCATCATGACGTCCAGCACGACCAGATCGAACTCGATCAGCTCCATCATCCGCTTGGCGGCGGCCGCGTGCGCGGCGCCCGTCACGCGGTAGCCTTCGCGCGCCAGGAATTCCTTCAGCAGTTCGCGGATGCGATCGTCGTCGTCGACAATCAGCAGATGGCGGCCGACGCCGGGGCCGGCGATGGGGCCTGAGCGGCCATGCGAACGCGATTCCGTCATGCTCATGCGACGTTTCCCCCGCTTGCGGCGTTGACCTGAGCGATTCGTGCGGCTCTAAGACCGTCAGTTTCGCGGGAGACGTATTTCAATGGCCTTCGTTCCTTTCGACGATCGTGACGGCTTCATCTGGGTGAATGGCGATTTCGTCCCCTGGAGGGAAGCGAAAACGCACGTTCTGACCCATGCCCTTCACTATGGCTCGTCGGTCTTTGAGGGTGAGCGTATGTACGGCGGCGAAATCTTCAAGCTGACGCAACATTCCGAGCGCCTGAAGCGGTCCGCCAACCTGCTCGATTTCGAGATACCCTACAGCGTCGCTGAAATCGACGCCTTCTGTAAGGAAACCTGCGCCAAGAACGGTCTGACGGACTGCTATGTGCGTCCCGTCGCCTACCTCGGCCCGGAACAGACCAGCGTCTCGGCCCTGAACAACAAGGTTCACCTGGCGATCGCCGTGTGGGACTGGCCCAGCTATTTCGACCCCGAGGTCAAGGCGCGCGGCCTGCGTCTGGAATGGTCCAAGTGGCGTCGTCCCGATCCGGCGACGGCCCCGACGACGGCCAAGGCGGCGGGTCTGTACATGATCTGCACCATGTCCAAGAACGCCGCCGAGCGCCGCGGTTTCGCCGACGCCCTGATGCTGGACTGGCGCGGTTATGTCGCCGAGGCGACCGGCGCCAACGTCTTCTTCGTCAAGGACGGCGTCATCCACACGCCGAATGTCGAGCACATTCTGGACGGCATCACCCGCCAGACCGTGATCGAGATCGCCCGCGAGAAAGGCATCGAGGTTGTGGTGCGCGAGATCAAGCCGGAAGAGCTGTCAGACTTCACCGAATGCTTCCTGACCGGCACGGCCGTTGAGGTGACCCCGGTCGCCGAGGTGGGCGAATACCGCTTCACCCCCGGCGCCCTGTCGCTGGATCTGATGGATCACTACGGCAAGCTGGTGCGCGGCCAACTGTAAGCCGAGGCGCGACGACAGGAGGAGGGCGGTCCCTTAAGGGGCCGCCCTTTTTCGTTTCGCTTGCCAGCCGCGTCACTTTGTCCTTGAAGCGAATACAGACCGGCAGGCGCGCCGGGTGCGGGGATCGTTTTCCATGTTCAGCCTCCTGAACCTCCAGAGCCTTCTGGGTCTGGTCGTCATCGTCGCGGTCTGCTGGGCGATCTCGGAGAACCGCAAGGCCTTCCCCTGGCGGCTGACCATCGGCGCGATCCTGGTGCAGGCGGGGCTGGTGCTGGCCCTGTTCGCCATTCCGGGCTCGCAGGCGGTGCTGGCGGCGGTGACGGGCGCGGTGGACGGTCTTGCGGTCGCCACGACCGAGGGGACCAAGTTCGTCTTCGGCTATCTGGCCGGCGGGGACCAACCCTATACGGTCTCGAACCAGGGCGCGCTTTTCACCTTCGCCTTCCAGGTTCTGCCGCTGATCCTGGTGATTTCCGCCCTGTCGGCCCTGCTTTGGCATTGGAAGATCCTGAAGTGGATCACCCTGGGCTTCGGCTTCCTGTTCCAGAAGACGATGGGTCTGGGCGGCGCCTCGGCCCTGGCGGTCGCGGCCAACATCTTCCTGGGCATGATCGAAAGCCCGATCGTGATCCGCGCCTATCTGGACAAGCTGACGCGGTCCGAGATCTTTTTGATGATGGTGGTGGGCCTGGCGACGGTCGCCGGCTCGACCATGGTGGCTTATGCGACGATCCTGTCGCCGGTGCTGCCCAATGCGGCGGGTCACGTGCTGGTGGCCTCGATCGTGTCGGCGCCGGCCGGCGTGCTGCTGGCGCGGATCATCATCCCCGAGAAAGAAGGGATGGGCGGCGCCGTCGCCGACTATGACTCGGCCCTGAAATACGACAGCGCCATCGACGCCATCGTCAAAGGGACGTCCGACGGCCTGATGGTCGTGCTGAACATTTCGGCCGTGCTGATCGTGTTCGTGGCGCTGGTCGCCCTGGTCAATGTTATGCTGGGCGGGTTCGTGGTGTTCGATGCGCCCCTGACCGTCGAGCGGATGCTGGGCTGGATTTTCGCGCCTGTCGCCTGGCTGATCGGGGTGGAGTGGAAGGACGCCGATGTCGCCGGCTGGCTGCTGGGCGTCAAACTGACCCTGACCGAGTTCGTCGCCTTCATCGACCTGGGCAAGGTGCCGGCCGCCGAGATGACCGAGCGCACGCGGATGCTGATGACCTACGCCCTGTGCGGCTTCGCCAATATCGGCTCGGTCGGCATCACCGTGACCGGCCTTTCGGTCCTGATGCCCGAACGCCGCGAAGAGGTGCTGGGCATGGTCTGGAAGGGCCTGTTCGCCGGTTTCCTCGCCACCTTGATGACCGCGGCCATCGTCGGCGCCATGCCGAGCGTCGTTTTCGGCTAGGGCGCGCGTCTCACCGAGGCGTGAACTTGCGGATGACGCCGGAGAAGGTCATCAGCAGGCGGTCGCCGGTGTTGATCTGGCCGCGCACGAAGATCAGGCTCTTGCCCGCCTTGGTGACTTGGCCGGTGGCCTCGATCAGTTCGCCGACATAGCCGCCGTCGATGAAGGTTGAGTCCAGCTGGACCGTGACGCCCGAGGCGCCCTCCATCTCCTGATAGGCGATCTGGAACATTGCGATGTCGGCGAAGGTCATCAGGCAGCCGCCGTGCATCCGTCCGCCTGCGTTCATATGCTTCTGCTCGGCGCGGAAGGCGCAGCGCATGTGCCCATCGGGATCCGGCTTGCCGTAGAAGGGGCCGACCACCGTGTCGAAGGTGTCGTGCAGATCGTAGGTCTGCCAGCCGGCGAACTCGCCCTCGGTGATGGTGATTTTCTTGGGCATGCAGACTCGGCCTTACTTATGGGCGTGCGTTGCAGCATATAGGCGCAATGAGCGACCCGATCGAAACCGCAATCCTGAACAAAATCGCCGCGCTTGAGGCCGGCAAGAGCATTGAGCCCGCGGAAGTGGCCAAAGAGCTACAGCCCGAGCAATGGCAGCGCATGCTGCCCAAGGTCCGCGCGACCGCTTTGGGCCTGATGCGCCAGGGCAAGCTGACCATCATCAAGAAGGGCAAGGCGGTCGATCCGGACAATTTCCGCGGCGTCACGCGCCTGCGCCAGGCGACCGAGGAAGAAACGGCCCTGGCGCTGAGCCGCCGTCCGCCGGTCGTCGAGGGCGATGACGACTGATCTCCAGGATATCCTGAACGACATCCGCGCCTGTCGCGCCTGCGCGGGCGTCCTGCCGCACACGCCGCGCCCGGTGGTGCGGGTCTTTCCCGAGACGCGGCTGCTGATCTGCGGCCAGGCGCCGGGACGACGGGTCCATGAGAGCGGCCTGCCGTTCACGGATCCCTCGGGCGATCGTCTTCGTGACTGGATGGGCGTGGACTATGAGACCTTCTACGCCGACCCGCGCATCGGGGTCGCGGCCCAGGCCTTTTGCTATCCGGGCACTGCGCCAAAGGGCGGCGACTATCCACCGCCGACACGCTGTGCGGAACTGTGGCGACCGCAGTTGCTGGACGCCCTGCCACAGATGGAACTGACCCTGCTGGTCGGCGGCTATGCCCAGGCGTGGGCGCTGGGCGATGACGCCAAGCGGACCATGACCGAAACGATTAGGGCGTGGCGGGAGTATGCACCGGATCTGCTGGTGCTGCCGCATCCGTCGTGGCGCAATACGGCCTGGCTGAAGAAGAATCCGTGGTTCGAGGCGGAGGTGCTTCCCTATCTCCGGGAACGGGTTCAGCGCATTCTGACTTCTGCAAATCCGGCGGCCATTCGCTCCAGCGAGAAGGACACGCCGGTGGTATCATGAGCGCTGCTTGGGACACATGGCCTTGATCGCCTCCAGACTTATGCCGCTGACCGCCGCGCTCATTCTGTCGGCCTGCGCCGCACCCCACATTCAGCCGCCGTTGACGCCGCCGCCGGGCTTTGTCGGCGCCCATGTCGAGGATCGGGCGCTGGTCATGTCGGACGGCGCGCGCCTGCCGTATCTGCATTGGGGGCCAAAGGATGGGGCGCCTTGGGCGGTGATCGTGGCCCTGCATGGGATGAACGATCACGACGCCAGCTTCCGCTTGGCCGGCCCTTGGTGGGCCGAGCAGGGTATCGAGATCTGGTCCTACGACCAGCGTGGCTTCGGCGGGGCGCCGGGGCGGGGCGAATGGGCCGGGCAGCAGCGGATGACGGATGATCTGCGCGAGATCACCGCGATGGCGCGGGCCCGCTATCCCAATGCCGTCATCGCTGTGGTGGGCGAGAGTATGGGAGGGTCGGTGACGGCGGCGGCGTTCGGCTCCGACAATCCGCCGGATGCGGACCGGATCGTGCTGCTGGCGCCCGGCGTATGGGGCTGGTCGACGCAAGGACCGTTGAACAGCACGGCGCTGAACATCGCAGCTCGAGCGCTGGGCGACGTGGCGCTGGAGCCGCCGGAGTTCATCACGCGCGACATCCACGCCTCTTCGAATACATTGGAGCTGATCCGCAACGGGCGCGATCCGATGAGCATCCTCGCGACGCGGTTCGACACCGTCTATGGGCTGGTCGATCTGATGGAGGCCTCATCGCGCAGCCTGGGCCGCATTCGGGGCGACGCCATCCTGATGTACGGCGCCCACGACGAGGTGGTGAAGAAGGGGCCGATGAAGGCAGCGCTTGAGCGGGCCGAGCGGGAGGGCGGAACGCTGCGGACCGCCTGGTATCCGAACGGCTGGCATCTGCTGAACCGCGATCTGGACGCCGAGATCGTCTATCGCGACGTCGTCTCGTGGTTGAGAGACCCGACAGCCCCCCTGCCGTCCGGTGCGCCGGCGGTTTTGCCGCAGCTTCAGGCGGGCGGGGCGCGCCCTTAAGCGGGTCTTAACGCGACGTTTACCATCCAGGCGGCATTTTCTGCCTAGCGGGGCGTTCGTGTCTCCCGCGAGTAGGGGGCGGGGACGCGTGGGCGGCTTCACAGCGGCGTTGCAGAAGTTCGGGATCGGCCGTCTGGCTGCGGTCCTCGGCGTCGCCGCAGGCGTGGCCGCCGTGCTGGTCGCCATCATGCTGCGCATGGGCCAAGCGCCCGACGCGCTTCTCTATTCCAACCTGGATCTGCGCGAGGCCAGCGAGATAAGCGCCGCCCTGGATCAGGCCGGCATCAAATATTCGTCCAAGGGCGACGGTTCGACCATCATGGTCAACCGCGACGAAGTCGGCACGGCGCGGATGCTGGTCGCGGGCAAGGGTTTGGTCACGTCCGGATCGGTTGGTTACGAGCTGTTCGACAGCCAGTCGGTGCTGGGCCAGACCGAGTTCCAGCAACAGTTGAACGAACAGCGCGCCCTGCAGGGCGAACTGTCGCGCACCATCATGTCCATGCGCGGCATCACCGCCGCCCGCGTCCACATCACCATGCCGCGCCGCGAGATGTTCACCTCGGCCGCCGGCGAACCGACCGCCGCCGTTCTGGTGGGCCTGGGCGGGCGTGACCTGACCAGCGACCAAGTGCGGGCGATCCGCAACCTGGTAGCCTCGTCCGTGCCGAACCTGAAGCCCGACCGCGTCACCGTCGCGGACCAAACGAACCGCACCCTGGCGGCCGGCAGCGACGACGGAACCTTCACCTCGGCTTCCGCCGCCGAGGCCAAGGGCAATACCGAGAGCCAGCTTCAGGCGCGCATCAAGGACATCGTCGAAGGCGTCGTGGGCGCCGGCGCCGCCCGTGTTCAGGTCACGGCCGACATCGATCAGAGCCGCGCCACGACCCAGGAAGAGAAGTTCGATCCCGACGGTCAGGTCGTCCGCTCGACGACGACCAACGGCTCGCAATCCGCAGACAACAGCGCCCAGCCTGACGGCGGCGTGACCGCGACGAACAACATCCCCGGCGGGGCTGCGCCCGGCGCGACGCCGGCCGGTTCGACCAACTCGGAAAACGCCGAGACGACCAACTACGAAATCTCCAAGACCACCACGACCACGACCAAGGAGCCGGGCGAGGTCAAGAAGCTGGCCGTCGCCGTCGCGGTCGACGGCAAGTGGACGCCGGCCAAGGACGGCAAGGGCGAGCCGACCTATGCGCCGCGCACGGCCGAGGAGATCGCCCAGATCAAGTCGCTGGTCGCCGCCGCCGCCGGCATCGACGAGACACGCGGCGACAAGATCGAAGTGATCAACGTCCGCTTCAACCACGACACGGGCATTGAGGGCGGTCTGGACGGCAAGTCGTCGCTGCTGGACTTCTCCAAGAACGACATCATGCGTTTCGTCGAGCTGGGCATTCTGACGGTCGTCGCCTTGCTGCTGATCTTCTTCGTGCTGCGTCCTCTGCTGAAGACGGCCGCCGGTGGCGGGGCCAATCTGCCGGCGCTGGCGGGCGCCAACGGCGTGCCGGTCACGACCGTGGCGACCACGGTGATCGGCCCGGACGGCCAGCCTCAGCTGGTTCAGCTGCCGGCGCCCAGCGAGATGGAACAGAAGATCGACATCGCCCGCATCGAGGGTCAGGTGAAGGCGTCGTCGGTCAAGAAGGTCGCCGACTTCGTTCAGTCGCATCCCGATGACGCGGCCGGCATCCTGCGGACCTGGGTGGCCGAAGGCTGATGGCGAAGCTGGTCAACAAGAAAGCCTCGATCGACGATCCCAACAAGCTGTCGGGGCCGGAGAAGGCCGCCGTCATCCTGCTGGCGCTGGGCGAAGAGCACACCGCCCTGTGGGAGCGGCTGGACGACGACGAGGTCAAGGAAATCTCCCAGGCCATGGCGACCCTGGGCAACGTCAGCGCCGAGGCCGTCGAGGCCCTGATGATCGAGTTCGTCTCGGGCCTGTCCGGCTCCGGGGCCGTGATGGGCAGCTATGAGCAGACGCAAAAGCTGCTGGCCGCCTTCCTGCCCAAGGATCGTGTCGACGGCCTGATGGAGGAAATCCGGGGTCCGGCCGGCCGGACCATGTGGGACAAGCTGGGCAATGTGAACGAGGCCGTTCTCGCCAACTATCTGAAAAACGAGTACCCCCAGACCGTCGCCGTGATCCTGTCCAAGGTGCGCTCGGACCACGCCGCCCGCGTCCTGACCAGCCTGCCGGAAGACTTCGCCCTGGAATGCGTCCAGCGGATGCTGCGCATGGAGCCGGTGCAGCGCGAGATCTTGGACAAGATTGAGGCCACGCTGCGCACCGAGTTCATGTCGAACCTAGCGCGCACCTCCAAGCGCGACAGCCACGAAATGATGGCCGACATCTTCAACAGTTTCGATCGCCAGACCGAGGCCCGCTTCATCGGGGCTCTGGAAGAGCGCAATCGTGAATCGGCCGAACGCATCCGCGCCCTGATGTTCGTCTTCGAGGATCTGTCTAAGCTGGACCCGGGCGGGGTGCAGACCCTGCTGCGCGCCGTGGACAAGGATTCACTGGGTCTTGCGATGAAGGGCGCGTCCGAAGGTCTGCGCGAGATGTTCTTCTCCAACATGTCCGAACGCGCGTCCAAGATCATGCGCGAAGACATGGAGTCGATGGGGCCGGTGCGTCTGAAGGACGTGGACGCCGCTCAGATGGCCATGGTCCAGGTCGCCAAGGATCTGGCCGCCAAGGGCGACATCATGCTGGCCGGTCAGGGCGCCGACGACGAGTTGATCTACTGACATGACCCAGTCTCCAGAAATCCGGCGCCTCTTCGCCTTCGACACAGAGTTTGACGCGGACGGCACGGTCGTGCGTCCCGGCGCCTGGACGCCGGCCAAGCGCTCCTATCTGCCGGCCGAGGTCGAGGCCCTGGTCGCCCAGGGGCGTCTGGAAGCGCGCGAACAGGCGCTCAGCGAGGTTGAGAACATCCGCGCCATGGCCCTGAGCAACATCGCCCAGGCTGTGGCCTCGGCCATGCCGACCCTGAAGGCTGTGGCCCAGGCGCACCGCGAACAGGCCGCTGACCTGGCCCTGGCTGCTGCGCGCACCATCGCAGGGGCCGCTCTGGACCGGTTTCCGCATGCGCCGCTGAAAGCCGCTTTGGAACTGTTGGCGCAGGAGATCGACGCCTCGCCACGCCTGGTCGTTCGCGCCTCGGGCCTGGATGACGAGGCGCGCGGCCTGATCGAGCGCGCCTGCGCCGACAGCGGCTTTACCGGCGTGGTCGCCTTCCGCGATGAACCGGGCATGGCCCAGGCCGCCTTCCAGCTGGAATGGGCCGACGGGCGCGCTGATCACGATCCGCAAGGCTCGGCCGACCGCGTCGCTGAGGCCCTGACCGCCGCCCTGGCCGCCGAGGCCGGACACGCCGAAACCCTTCCCGTCGACAGGAGCATGTTCTGATGGCATCCGACGACCTGGCGCTGGAGGAATTCTCCGGCCTTTCGGGCCTGCCGCCCCTCGACGACAGCGGCGAAAAGAGCGCCGCCGACCTGGCGACCGTCTTCGACGTGCCGGTCAATATCTCGGCCGTTCTGGGCAAGTCCCACATGTCGGTGGCCCAGCTGCTGAAGCTGAACAAGGGCTCGGTGCTGGAGCTGGACCGCAAGGTCGGCGAGGCGATCGACATCTTCGTCAACAACCGCCTGATCGCGCGCGGCGAGGTCGTCGTCGTCGACGACCGGCTGGGCGTGACCATGACGGAAATCATCAAGACCGAGGATTCGGGCGCCTGATTGGCGACCGGCTTTAGAGATTAGAGGAGAAGAACGATGCGTCTTCTGGTGGTAGGCAGACTGAGCGGCCAGCTCGCTTCGGCGGTGAAGATGGCCATGGCGCACGGCGCCAAGGTCAATCACGTCGAGCGCGCCGACCAAGCGACCGAACAACTGCGCCGGGGGCAGGGCGCCGACCTGCTGATGGTCGACTATCAGCTGGACATCGCCGCCCTGATCGCCGCCAACGAGGCCGAGCGGATCACCATTCCGGTCGTGGCCTTCGGCGTCGACGCCGATGCGCGAGAGGCGGCCGCAGCTATCAAGGCCGGCGCCAAGGAATTCATTCCGCTTCCGCCCGACGCCGAACTGATCGCCGCTGTCCTGTCGGCCGTCGCCGACGACGAAAAGCCGATGATCTCGGCCGACCCGTCGATGAAGGCGGTGCTGCAACTGGCCGACCAGGTCGCGCGCTCGGAAGCCTCGATCCTGATCACCGGCGAAAGCGGCGTCGGCAAGGAGGTGATGGCGCGGTATCTGCACGAGCACTCGCGCCGGTCCGAGCGCCCCTTCATCACCGTCAACTGCGCCGCCATTCCCGACAACCTGCTGGAGTCCGAACTGTTCGGCCACGAGAAGGGCGCCTTCACCGGCGCCGTCGCGCGCCGCATCGGCAAGTTCGAAGAGGCTGACGGCGGCACGCTTCTGCTGGACGAAATCTCCGAGATGGACGCCCGGCTCCAGGCCAAGCTGCTGCGCGCCATCCAGGAGCGCGTCATCGACCGCGTCGGCGGCTCCAAGCCGGTCTCTGTAAACATCCGCATCATCGCCACCTCGAACCGCGATCTGGCCAAGGCCGTGGCGGAAGGCACCTTCCGTGAGGACCTGCTGTATCGCCTGAACGTGGTGAACCTGCGCCTGCCGTCCTTGCGCGAGCGGCCCGGCGACATCGTGGTTCTGGCCGACCACTTCATCAAGAAATACGCCGCCGCCAACGGTGTGCCGGTGCGTCCGATCTCGGCCGCAGCGCGTCAGGCCATTTCGGCCCATCGCTGGCCAGGCAACGTCCGCGAGCTGGAAAACGCCATGCACCGCGCGGTGCTGCTGGCGACCGGCCCTGAGATCGACGTCGACGCCATCCGCCTGCCGGACGGTCAGCCGCTGGGCGGCATGGGCGCAGGCATGATGGCGGGACAGGCCTATGAGGCGCCGCAAGCCGGAGTGGCTGCGCGTGCCGCCCAGGCAGCCGACGCCGTGACCCGCAGCTTCGTGGGTCAGACCGTGGCGGCGATGGAAAAGACGCTGATCCTGGACACCCTGACGCACTGCCTCGGCAATCGCACCCATGCGGCCAACATCCTGGGCATCTCGATCCGCACTCTGCGCAACAAGTTGAACGAATACGCCGATGAGGGCACGGCCATTCCGGCGCCGATGAGCGGCGTCTCCGCCTCGGGCTACGCGGCCTGAACCCATGCGCGCACCCGTGGAGCGCCGATGCGTCCTGACGGGGCTGGCCGCCTTGAGCGCGGTCGGCTGTTCGCCGCGCGCGGAATCACGCCCTGCCGCGCCCGCCCCTCTGTCAGACGAGGTTATTGACCTGTCCGACCTGGAAGCGCGCAATGGCGGCCGTCTCGGCTTCGTCGTTCAGGACGCGGCGACAGGGCGTAAGCTGGTTTGGCGCGGCGACGAACGCTTCGTCTATTGCTCGACCTTCAAGATGTATCTGGCCGCCGCGACCCTGTTGCGGGTGCAGGCCGGGCAGGAGCGACTTGATCGCCGCATCCCCATCACAGCGGCGGACATGATCAACCACGCTCCGGTGACCGAGCCCGCCGTTGGCGTCAGCCTGACGGTCGAGCAGTTGATGAAGGGCGCGGTGGAGGTCAGCGACAACCCCGCCGCCAATCTGCTGCTGAAGGCCATGGGCGGCCCGTCGGCGATGCAGATCTTCTATCGCGGCATCGGCGACGACAGCACTCGCTCGGACCGTTTCGAACCGGAGATGAACCGTCTGGACGGCGACAAGGACACGATCCTTCCCAACCAGTCGGTCGCCAATCTCCAACGATTGTTCCTTGATCCGGCCTCGCCCCTGACCGCAGCGTCGCGCGCCCTGTTGCTGCAGTGGATGACCGATACGCCCACGGGTCAGAATCGTCTTAGGGCTGGGACGCCTGCGAATTGGCGGGTGGCGCACAAGACGGGGACGGGGGGCTATGGGCCGACCAATGACATCGGCCTGTTGTATCCGCCGAACGGCCAACCCGTGATCGTCGCCGCCTATTACCACGCTGCCCGGGCGACATCGGACGACGCCAATGCGGCCGTCATCGCCGAGGCGACGCGTCGCTCGCTGAAGGCGTTGGGCCGTGACTGATACGCCGGTGATGATGAAGGACGGCATGGCGCGCCCGACGGGTCGCGACGTTCTGGGCTGGGTCAACCGCGGCGAAGTGCTGATGGCGGTCGGCGTGATCGGCGTGATCATGCTGCTGATCCTGCCGGTGCCCAAGTTCCTGCTGGATCTGCTGCTGGCCTTCTCGCTGGTGTCCAGCGTGCTGATCCTGATGACCGCCGTGATGATGAAGCGGCCGCTGGATTTCGCCATCTTCCCGACCGTGTTGCTGGTCTCGACCCTGTTCCGGCTGGGCCTGAACCTGGCGTCCACGCGCCTGATCCTGACCCACGGCCAGGAAGGTCACGATGCGGCGGGTCAGGTCATCAACGCCTTCGGTCAGCTGATGATGGGCGGCAACTTCATTATCGGGGTGATCATCTTTGCGATCATTCTGGTGGTGAACTTCGTCGTCATCACCAAGGGTTCGACCCGGATCGCGGAGGTGTCCGCCCGCTTCACCCTGGACTCCATGCCGGGCAAGCAGATGGCCATCGACGCCGATCTGTCCTCGGGCCTGATCACCGAGGACCAGGCCAAGCTGCGTCGCAAGGAGCTGGAGCAGGAATCGACCTTTTTCGGCGCCATGGACGGCGCCTCCAAGTTCGTGCGCGGCGACGCCGTCGCCGGGCTGATCATCACCTTCATCAACGCCATCGGCGGCATACTGATCGGCACGCTGCAACACGGCATGCCGGCGATGGAGGCCGCCAACACCTATGTCCAGCTGACCATCGGCGACGGTCTGGTGACGCAGGTGCCGGCCATCATCATCTCGATCGCCGCCGGCTTCCTGGTGTCCAAGGCGGGCGTCGAAGGCACGGCGGACAAGGCCATGGTCACCCAGTTGGCGACCAATCCCGTGTCGCTGGGCGTGGTGTCGGGCGCGGCAGGTCTGATCGGTCTGATCCCCGGGATGCCGCTGATCCCGTTCGCGGCCCTGGCCATCGGCTCGGGCTTCATGGCCTGGCGGCTGGGCCGCAATCGCTTGAAGCCTCAGCCGACAGAGGCGGAGATCGCGGCGGCGGCAGCGGCCGCAAAACCCAAGGAAGACGTCGAAGAGCCGATCGCCAATGTGCTCACCATTGACGAGGTGAAGATCGAACTCGGCTATTCGCTTCTCAGCCTGATCAACGACCTTGAAGGGCGGCGCCTGACCGATCAGATTCGCGCTCTGCGGCGGTCGCTGGCCCAGGAATACGGTTTCGTCATTCCCCAGGTGCGCATCCTCGACAATATGCGCCTGCCGACCCAGGGCTACGCCATCCGCATCAAGGAGATGGAGACGGGCGCGGGCGAAGTGCGGCTGGGCCACCTGATGGCGATGGACCCGGCAGGTCGCCAGGTCGAGCTTCCGGGCGAGCATATGCGCGAACCCGCCTTTGGTTTGCCGGCGACTTGGATCGAGGAAGGTCTGCGCGAGGAGGCGACGTTCCGGGGCTATACGCTGGTCGATCCGTCGACGGTCCTGACGACCCATCTGACCGAGATCCTGAAAGATAATATGGCCGATCTGCTGTCCTACGCAGAGGTGCAGAAGCTGCTGAAGGAACTGGGCGCCGAAGAGAAGAAGCTAGTCGAGGAACTGGTGCCCAGCGTGGTCACCGTCACAACGCTGCAGCGGGTGTTGCAGTCTCTGCTGCGCGAGAAGGTGTCGATCCGCGACCTGCCGGCGATCCTGGAAGGCTTGGCCGAGGCCGCGCCGCACAGTTCCAGCGTCACGACCTTGGTCGAACACGTTCGTGCGCGTCTGGGCCGTCAACTGTGCTGGCAGAACAAGGACGGCGAGGGCGCCCTGCCCATCGTCACCCTGTCGCCGGAATGGGAAAACGCCTTCGCCGAAAGCCTGATCGGCAATGGCGAGGACAAGCAGCTGGCGATGGCGCCGTCGCGCCTTCAGGACTTCATCCGCGCCGTTCGCGACACCTTCGAGCGGATCGCCATGACGGGCGAGAACCCCGTCCTGCTGACCGGCCCGATGACGCGGCCCTATGTGCGATCGATCATCGAACGCTTCCGCGGCCAGACCGTCGTAATGAGCCAGAACGAGATCCACCCCAAGGCCCGGTTGCGGACCCTGGGCCAAGTCTGAGATTAACTACTGTCGTGATTTTAACGGCTAGGGCTCGCCCCTGCACACGGAAGCGACGCGATCAGCCATCGCGGCGTCGCCTTCTGCCAAAGCAACGCCATGAGCGTCGTGGCAGCGCCCCAGATTTACGAGAACAGCCAGTCTCTCGGCTCTAGCCATTCGATCCCTACGCTCGCGGGCCGCAATGCTAGATGGCCAGTTTTGCAGAGCCAGCGCATTTAGTCGAACCCTATCCAGCGCTGCACTTCCAACGGGACTATATCCGAAAACCGGCTTTAGCGGCACTTGCGGCGGCGCTTCGCTTGGCATCGTGCCACCCGTCTGGGCCCAAGACGATCCAACAATTACGCCAGACAGGAGAAGGCCAACCAGAATATTTTTCATAAGTTGTGATCCTTACAATGTGCCGGTAGTAGTTCATGGATACTTTTGGTTGTCAAACAGGTCGTTTTTGTTGGTTTCGTCCTTGGTCAGAGGACTTATGGCCCTCTGGTTTGACTTCCATGCTTTCCAGCGCAGGGCTAAAGCGGAGCAATGAACGCTGCATCTCCACGTCGCCTCGCCAGCATAAAAGATTTCGTGCGTACGCCGTCGTTGGCCCGGTCCATGTCGGCGATGCTGGTCCTGGTGTTCGGGCTGCTGATTCTGGTCAATGCGACGACGTTCGTGATGATCCAGCGCACGGCGTCAGTGAACCGGACCATCGAACACGCCCAGCAGATGCGCCGGGCGGCGCGTACGACCTTGATCGCCATGCTGAACGCCGAGACGGCCCAACGCGGTTTCCTGTTGACCGGGCGCAGCGACTTCCTCGAACCCTATCGCAAGGCGCAGGCGGACATGGCGCCGGCCTTGGCCTTCCTGGACGAGGGGGCGGCGCTCGACCCGACCCTGAAGGCTACCGTCGATCCCATTCATCGCCTTGCCGATCGCAAATGGGCGGAGATGGAGCGCACCGTGTCGCTGGCCCAGCAGGGACGGATCGGTCAGTCGATCCAGTCCGTGCGCTCGGGCGAGGGCAAGCGCTACATGGACGAGTTGCGCGCGGCCGTGGACACGTTCGATGCTTTGAAATCCAAGCGGATCGAAGATCGACGGATCGCGTCGGAACGTTCTGGCGTTCTGACGGTGGTCATGAACGCCATCGCGGGGCTTCTGGTCCTCGTTCTGGCGCTGCTGTCGGCCTGGCTGGTGCGGCGTTACGTGGCCGAAATCCAATCCGCTCGCGCCACCCTGGACGCCGCCAACGCCAGCCTGGAGGACAAGGTTCGCGAACGCACCGGCGACCTGATGCGCGCCAACGAGGAAATCCAGCGCTTCGCCTATATCGTCAGCCACGACCTGCGCGCGCCGCTGGTCAACGTGATGGGCTACACCTCCGAACTGGAGCAGGCGGGCAAGATCGTCGACAAGGCGATCCACGAGGCGGAAAAGACGCGCGTGGTCGATCCCGAGATCGTCACAGCCGTGCGCGAGGAAATGCCCGAGGCCATCGGCTTCATCCGCGCCTCGACCGAGAAGATGGACCGGCTGATCAACGCCATCCTGAAGCTGTCGCGCGAAGGTCGCCGCAACCTGCTTCCAGAACCGCTGGACATGACGACGATGGCTCAGAACATCGCCAACAGCGTCCATCACCAGACCGAAGCCTCGGGCGCCCGCATCGATGTGCAGTCGCTGCCCGAAATCGAAAGCGACCGCATTTCGATGGAGCAGATCGTCGGGAATCTGATCGACAACGCCGTCAAATATCTGGACCATGACAGGCCGGGCGAAATCGTCGTGTCGGGCGAAGACGTGCCGGGCGGCTGGGTCGTCTACCGGGTCGCCGACAACGGCCGGGGCATCGCCCCGCGTGACCATGAACGGATCTTCGAGCTGTTCCGTCGCTCGGGAAAACAAGACCGTTCCGGCGAAGGTCTGGGGCTGGCGTTCGTCAGAAACAGCGTGCGCCGCCTGGGCGGCACCATCGACGTCGAGTCCGAACTGGGCAAAGGCTCGACTTTCCTGCTGAAATTCCCCAAACGACTGATCCTGTCTGAACCCGGAGGCGCGCTGTGACGCAACCCGTCAAAATCATCATGGTCGAAGACGACCACGGCCACGCCAAACTGATCGAAAAGAACATCCGCCGGGCCAACATCAACAACGAGATAAAGCATTTCGATGAGGGCGGTGCGGCGCTCGACTATCTGTTCAGCGACGAAATCCTCGCCAATGGCCCGCTGCTGATCCTGCTCGACCTCAACCTGCCCGATATGTCGGGCACGGACATTCTGGAAAAGGTGAAGGCCAACGACCGTCTGAAGCGGGCTCCGGTCGTGGTGCTGACGACCACGGACGACAAGGTCGAAATCCAGCGTTGCTACGACCTGGGCTGCAACGTCTACATCACCAAGCCGGTGGATTATGAGTCCTTCGCCGGCGCCATCCGTCAGTTGGGTCTGTTCCTGTCGGTGATCCAGGCGCCGGAGATCTGACGATCGACGCGTCCCAGCCCATCCGCCTGCTCTACATCGACGATGATCGGGGTCTGTCCCGACTGGTCGAGAAGGAACTGGGGCGTCACGGCTACGCCGTCACCTGCGCGCCGGATGGCGATGCGGGGCTAGCGCTGTTGCAGCAGGACGAGTTCGACGTCTGCGCGCTCGACCATTATATGCCGACGCGAGACGGGCTGGACGTCCTGCCGGACATTCTGGCCCTGACGGCGCCGCCGCCCGTCGTCTATGTGACGGGTGCGCAGGATGGGCGGATCGCCGTCGCGGCCCTTCGAGCGGGCGCGGCGGACTACGTGATCAAGGATGTCTCGGAGGACTTCACCTCCCTGTTGCGCTCGGCGCTCGAGGACGCCCTGTCGCGCCGTCGGCTGGAGCGCGAGAACGAACTGGCGCAGGAAGAAATCCGCCGAGCGCGCGATCGGGCCGAGGCCATGCTGCGCGAGGTCAACCACCGCGTCGGCAACTCGCTGCAACTGGTGTCCAGCTTCATGTCGTTGCAGATGCGCCACGTCACCGATCAGGGGGCGAAGGACGCGTTGCGCGAATCGCAGGCGCGGATCGAGGCCGTCGCCCATGTTCACCGCCGCCTCTACACGTCCGGCGACATGAGCCACGTGGCGATGGACGAATATCTGGTCGGGCTGATGGACGAACTGTCCAAGTCCATCGGACCGGACGAAGGATCACCCAAACTGACGCTCGACGCCGAGCCTCTGTCGGTCACCACCGATCAGGCCGTCTCCATCGGCGTCATCGTCACCGAACTGGTGACCAACGCCGTCAAATACGCCTATGCGCCGGGGCAGGGCGGCGAGATCCGCATCCATCTGCGTCGCGAAAACGAACATCGCGTGATGCTGACGGTCGAGGACGACGGCCCCGGCATGGGCGACGGCACGCCAAAGGGCACTGGTCTGGGCGCCAAGATCATTTCCGCCATGGCATCGGGTCTGCGGTCGGCGGTCGAGTTCGACGGCGCCCACAAGGGTGTGCGCGCCAGGTTGTCGTTCGACCTCTAGGGTCGGTTTTCATCATGTTGCAGTTCGGCGTTCGCAAACCCGCTTCGGATTATCGTCACCGCGCCACCGCGTTCGGCATCGTCGAGCGTGAGGGCCTGATCGCCTGCGTGCGCGTCGAGCGCGAGGCCGGTCCTTATTTCGACCTTCCCGGCGGCGGCGTGGATATGGAAGAAACCGAGGTCCAGGCCCTGATCCGCGAATTCGTCGAGGAAACCGGCCTGACGGTTACGCCGCTGAACCGCATCGCCGAGGCCAGCCAGTATTTCGTGCGGTCCACGCGCGAGCCGGTGAACAACGTCGGCGGCTTCTGGACAGCGACCGTGGCGGCGGAAAATCCCGATGCGAAATGCGAGGACGATCATACGCTGGTGTGGCTGGATCCGACCTTCGCCATCTCGCGCTTGCGTCACGATTCCCACGCCTGGGCTGTCGCCGTCTGGCTCCGCCGCCCAAGCTGAGCTTTACGGAACAGGCCCTCAGCGAAGTCGTTTATTTTTCGAACCGCAACGCCACGTCGCGGCGATGAAAACAGGAGATTTCCATGGCTGATCATGACCGTATCGAAGGCGCCGCCAAAAACATCGGCGGCAAGATCAAGGAAGGCGTCGGCAAGCTGACCGGCGACACCAAGATGCAAGCCGAAGGCAAGGCCGATCAGGTCGAAGGCAAGGTCCAGAACGCCGTTGGCGGCGCCAAGGACAGCCTGCGCGACAAGGCCTAAGCCTCGCTAGAAATGCGCGAAAATGCGAAGCGCCGTCCGGGAAAGCGGGCGGCGCTTTTCTGTGTCGATCAATCCTTGTCGCCCCACAGCGTCAGCGACAGACCCTTCTTGTCCGCTGCATCGACTGGGCGGCACTCGGAGCTGAACCCGCCCTCGACAGGACGCGGACGACAATCCATTTCGCGCAGACTCGAGGGCGCGGCCGCCGTGCGCGACTGCGGGCCGCACTGGACCGCATAGTCCGAGCCCGCGGCGCTGGCCCGGATCATCTGGCAGTTGCCGGCCATGCCGCTCGGGCGCAGAGCCTCGGGCAGGTCGGACCCCATGGCGATGGCGAGTTGTTCGCGCACCTCGGTCTGGCATTCGGCCATGGACTTCTGGCCGCGCACCAGCGGACTGCACCGTGCGCGCTCGAAGCCGAACGGATCGGCAAGGCCCCAGGCAGGTATGTTGTGCTCGGGCGGCGGCGCGGGCGCTTCAACGACCGCCTCCGGCGCGGGCGCATCCCACACGACGGTCGGCGCAGTCTGTTGGAGGATCAACAAGGCGAAGGCGGCGGCGATCATGGTCGGACCCTTCGTGAAGTTTCAGGCGGTCGCCTGAACGTCACCTACCTTGTCAGGGCGCGCATCGCTTTGTCGAGGCCTTCGAGCGTCAGCGGGAACATCCTCTGCTCCATCACCTCGCGCAACAGGCCGACGGAAGCGGTATAGTCCCAGTACCGCTCCTGGACGGGATTGAGCCAGACCGACTTCTCCCACTGCTGGCGCGCCCGCTTCATCCAGACGGCGCCGGCCTCTTCGTTCCAGTGCTCGACGGAGCCGCCGGGCATTGTGATCTCATAGGGGCTCATCGTCGCATCGCCGACGAAGATGGCGCGCCAATCGCCGGGGTATTTGTGCAGCAGATCCCACGTCGGGATCCGCTCGGTGTGGCGCCGGCGATTGTCCTTCCAGACGCCTTCGTAGAGGCAGTTGTGGAAGTAGAAGAACTCCAGGTTCTTGAACTCGGTCTTGGCAGCCGAGAACAGCTCCTCAACCAGCTTGATGTGACCGTCCATCGAACCGCCGATGTCGAGGAACAGCAGCACCTTGATGGTGTTGCGCCGCTCGGGCCGCATCTGGATGTCCAGCCAGCCCTGGCGCGCCGTGCCGTCGATGGTGCCGTCGATGTCCAGTTCCTCGGCCGCCCCCTCGCGCGCGAAACGGCGCAGGCGGCGCAAGGCCACCTTGATATTGCGCGTGCCCAGTTCGACCGTATCGTCCAGGTTCCTGAACTCGCGCTTCTCCCAGACCTTGACCGCCCGGCCGTGTTTGCCCGGCCCGCCGATGCGCACGCCTTCGGGATTGTAACCGCCGTGGCCGAAGGGGCTGGTGCCGCCCGTGCCGATCCATTTAGAGCCGCCGGAATGGCGCTCCTTCTGCTCTTCCAGCCGCTGCTTCAGCGTCTCCATCAGCTTGTCGAATCCGCCCAGCGCCTCGATCTGAGCCTTCTCCTCTTCGGTTAAGTATTTTTCGTTCAGCAGACGCAGCCAGTCCTCGGGAATGTCGGTGGCCAGGTCTTCGCCCGTTCCGACCGATTCGACGCCCTTGAACACCGTCCCGAACACCTGATCGAACCGATCATAGTGCTTCTCGTCCTTGACCAGCACGGCGCGCGACAGGTGATAAAAGGCCTCGACCTCGCGCTCCGCCACGTCGCGATCCATGGCCTCCATCAGATGGAGCCATTCCTTCATCGACACCGGAACCTTGGCGTCGCGCAGGGCGGTGAAGAAGGGCAGGAGCATGGCGGCACTATAGGACGGCGCCGGCGACGCCGTCATGTGGCTTAGTTCTTCGGCGCTGGAATGCTGGCGACGGACATCAATCCAGCCGCCAAGGCGATGGTGTCGGCGTCGGCGACGGGACCGGATGCGCGGGTCTTGAACGACCACCCGTCGATGTGGGTCAGGATGATGAAGGTTGCCGCGTCCCACCCATACGGATGGCGTCCCTTGAAGGCAGCGAACAGAGGTATGGGGCGGCCTTCCACCGAGGCGACGCCAAAGGCGCCTTCAAGCGGTTGGACGTTGGTCCAGTTGGCGCGAATGCTTGCCACGGAACTCGCCATGTCCTGCGTTTCTGTCGGCATGGTTCGGTATCGTGTGGCGTAGAGGGTGAAGGTCGCTCCCATCATCGTGTTGCCGCAACTGACGTCGTCGCCGCGATTGGGCGTCATGACGCTTTGCGGATAGACGCGAACCACGTTGCCTGGCGCTGCGGCCTCGAAGATGCAGACCATGCCGCTGGCCTTGTGACGCAATCGAACTGCGCCGTCCTCTGCAGTGATGTTCTCGAACAGGTCTGCGGCGCGACCTTCCGCGAGAATGCGTTCGCCTTCCGCCTTGGCGGCGATGGGATCGGCGGGAGGACTTTCGGTTTCCTGTGCCATGACGGGGCTTGCCGAAAGGAAGACGGCCACGGCCGCCAGCAATAATCTACGCATTGGTTCCCCCGAACTCTTATCCCCGGTTGTCTGGATAGGCCTGGTCTATCCGCGCCGCAAGATGAACTCGTGGTCACGCCAGGCCCCGATGGGGTAGTCGTATTCGCCGACCTTCTGGAAGCCGTAGGCGGCGTACAGACGCTGGGCCTTGTCATTGCCGCTCCAGACGCCGATCCATAGCGGGCCGTCCGTGTGGGTTTGCATCCAGTCCAGAGACAGCTTCAGCAGTCTGGTTCCAAAGCCCTGACCTTGCGCCGCCTGGGACACATAGAGCCGGCGCAGTTCCATGTGCGACGGTCTGGCCTCGGGGTGGGGCAGGCCGTTGGGGCCGGCGTTGGCGAAGGCCAGCAGCTCGCCGTCGCGGTCAGCCACCCACCAGGCGCAGTCGGGCTCCGCCAACTTCTTCAGCGTCGGCTCCAGATCGAAGCTGGCGTCCAGAAACGCGTTCAGGTCGGCTTGCGGGTAGGGGATGCCGAACCCCTCGACGAAGGTGTCGATAAAGGTCTGGCGGCCCAGGGCGCCCAAGGCGGCGGCGTCTTCGGGGCGGGCAGGGCGGATCACGATTTCGGTCATGCGTCGGCTCTAGCGCGCGCCTTGGTGCGCGTCACGGGCGACAAGTCCGAAAGCCCGTCGTATCGTCGCTTCAATGTCCCTGCCGATCTTCACCCATCCGTCCATGCTGTCCCACGCGCCGGGCGCGGGCCATCCCGAAAGTCCCGAGCGGCTGAAGGCGGTGCTGGATGCTCTGGAGGATGCAGGCCTGGCCCGCGACCGGTGCGCCGCGACCCAGGCCGAGGTTGTGGATCTGGAGCGGGTGCATCCCGCCGCCTATGTCGCGCGCCTGCTGGACGCCTCGCCGGTCGCCGGCATGGTCCAACTGGATGCCGACACCGTCCTTTCACCCGGCAGCGTACCGGCGGCGCGGCTGGCGGCGGGGGCGGCGATCAATGCCGTAAGGGCCGTGGCGCGGGGCGAGATGGACCGCGCCTTCGCCGCCGTGCGCCCGCCGGGCCACCACGCCGAGCCGGACCGCGCGATGGGGTTCTGCCTGTTTTCCTCCGTCGCCGTCGCGGCGCGCGCGGCTCAGGCCGAAGGGATGGCGCGCGTGGCGGTGGTTGATTTCGACGTTCACCACGGCAATGGCACCCAGGCTGCGTTCGAAGACGACGACAGCCTGTTTCTGGCCTCCATCCACCAGATGCCGCTCTATCCCGGTACCGGCGCGGCGTCCGAGACGGGCGTCGGCAATATCGTCAATGCCCCCGTCGCGCCCCATGCGGCGCGCGAGAACTGGCGTGCGACCTTCGCCGGCGGATTGATGCCGGCGCTGGAATCGTTCCGGCCGGACCTGATCCTGATCTCGGCTGGTTTCGACGCCCACAGGCGCGATCCACTGGCGCATCAGTCGCTGGAGGCCGAGGATTTCGCTTGGGCGACGCGTGCGATTCTGGAGGTCGCGCGTCGGACCTGTTCGGGCAAGGTTGTGTCGGCGCTTGAGGGCGGTTACGACCTTGAAGGACTAGGCCGCTCTGCGGTCGCCCACGTCGCTGCGCTCGGGGAGGACTGAGGACGCTTAACGCCTTGAAACCAAAGGCCCGTCCGTTTGTCATGTCAGCCCCCGCCCTGTCCCTCGATTCGACCGAACCGTCCGTGTCCCCACCTGACGCCGCGCCATCCGTCGGCGCGCTTGTCGCTGTCCGTCCCGGCGCCATCATCCTGACGCGTCACGGCGAGCCGGCCCTGTCGCGCAAATGTCTGATCTCTGCGCGCCAGTACGGCGACTGGTGGGCGAAGTATGAGATCGGCGGCCTGCTGGCCGGCCAGACCCCGCCGCCCGAACTCGTTGCGGCCGCCCAAGGGGCTGGGGCCATCTACGCCTCGACCCGTCAGCGCGCCCAGGAAACCGCCGCTGCTGTCGCTGCGGGGCGTGAGGTCATGGCCGACGTCATGTTCATCGAGGCGCCCCTGCCGCCGCCGCCGATTCCAGAATGGATCAAGCTGTCGCCCAAATGGTGGGGCGTGGTGTCGCGCTTCTGGTGGCACGCCTTCGATCATCACGGCGGCCAGGAAACCCGCGCCCAGGCCGAGGCGCGCGCCGATCAGGCGGCGCAAAAGCTGATTGCGCGGGCCGAAAGCGGGCAGGACGTGCTGGTCTTCGCCCACGGCTATTTCAACCACATGGTCGGCCGCGCGCTGAAGGCCGATGGCTGGAAACTGGTCCAGAACCAGGGCTTCAAATACTGGTCGCAGCGTCGCTACGAGAAGCGATAGCCGCTTCTGACGTTGATGCGCCCCGCGCGCGCCTCTAGGGTCCGCGCCATGACCGACGCCGCCGCCGCCATCCCCGCCGATCTCAGCTTCGAAGACGCCCTGAAGCGCCTGGAAACCATCGTGTCTCGCCTGGAATCCGGCCAGGCGCCGCTGGAAGAATCGATCGCCCTCTATGAAGAGGGCGCCAAGCTGAAGGCGCATTGCGAGGCGCGGCTGAAGGCGGCTCAACTGCGTGTGGAAAAGATCGTCGTCGGCCCCGACGGCCAGGCCAAGGGCGTCGAGGCGGCGTCGTTCGAATGATCCCCGTGTCGTCTTCGAGCCTGGTCTGGAGCCGGTTCTCGTGAACCGGGTCATCGCCGCGAACTCGCCGGAACAGGCTGTGATCGATCGCGTGGCTGAGGTCGCCGATCTGGTCACGGTCGCGCTAGATGAACTGCTGCCGCGCGCCGAGGGCCCAGAATCCCGCCTGACCGAGGCGATGCGCTATGCGGCGCTGGGCCCCGGCAAACGCCTTCGCCCGTTCTTCGCGTTGGAGGCCGCACGCCTGTTCGACATCGATGAGCGGTCGGTGCTCCGCGCCGCCTGCGCGTTGGAATGCGTGCACGCCTACAGCCTGGTCCACGACGACCTGCCGTGCATGGACGACGACGACGTGCGCCGGGGCCGCCCGACCGTTCACCGCGCCTACGACGAGGCGACGGCGGTGCTGGCCGGCGACGCGCTGCAGACGGCCGCCTTTGACATCATCCTGCACGAAGACACCCATGAGGATGCGGCCGTGCGCTGCGAACTGGCGGCGCGGCTGTCGCTGGCGTCCGGCGCGCGGGGCATGGCGGGCGGTCAGATGATCGATCTGCTGGGCGTGCGCGACGACCTGGGCGGCGTGGCGCGTATGCAGCGACTGAAGACCGGCGCCTTGTTCGCCTATGCCTTCGAAATTCCTCTGATCATCGCCGACGCCTCTGCCCAGCACCGCCATGCCCTGATCAGCTTCGCCCACGATGTTGGCCTGGCCTATCAGATCGTCGACGACCTGCTGGATGCTGAAGGGTCGGCCGAGGAAATGGGCAAGGCTGCCGGGGGCAAGGACGCGGCTCTCGGCAAGACCAACTTCGTCACCCTGCTGGGTCTGGAGGCGGCGCGGCAAAGGGTCGCGCATCTCGCAAACCAGGCCCGGTCGCACCTTGAGACGTTCGGCGACGAGGCCGAAATCCTCAGGGCCAGCGTGGACTTTGTGCTAAAGCGCCGGTCCTGATACGAAACGTTGAACCGACCTGCGGGTTGATCGACCAGACTTTCCAAGGTTTTACGGCTGATGCCCGACACCCCGCTACTCGACACCGTCAAGACGCCCGCCGACACGCGGGACTTCGATATCGCCCAGTTGAAACAGCTGGCACAGGAGGTGCGGGCCGAGACAATCGACGCCGTGTCCGTCACCGGCGGCCATCTGGGCGCGGGGCTGGGCGTGGTCGAACTGACCACGGCGCTGCACCATGTGTTCGAGACGCCCAAGGACATCCTGATCTGGGACGTCGGGCATCAGTGCTATCCGCACAAGATCCTGACCGGACGGCGCGACCGCATCCGCACCCTGCGCCAGGGCGGCGGCCTGTCGGGCTTCACCAAGCGCAGCGAGAGCGAATACGATCCTTTCGGCGCGGCCCACGCCTCGACTTCCATCAGCGCCGCCCTGGGCTTCGCCGCCGCGCGCGATCAGAAGGGTGAGAAGAACCGCGTCGTAGCGGTCATCGGCGACGGCTCCATGTCCGCCGGCATGGCCTATGAGGCGATGAACAACGCCGCCGAGGCGACCAGCGGCCAGCTGATGGTCATCCTGAACGACAACGACATGTCGATCGCGCCGCCGGTTGGCGGGATGAGCGCCTATCTGGCCGGCCTGGTGTCGGGCGGCGCCTATCAGAACGTCCGCCGCCTGGGCAAGACGGTGGCCCAGCACCTGCCGCGCCCCTTCCGCAAGGCGGCCAAGAAGGCCGAGGAATACGCCCGCGGCATGGTCACCGGGGGCACCTTCTTCGAGGAGTTGGGCTTCTATTATGTCGGCCCGATCGACGGCCACGACATGGACAATCTGGTCCCGATCCTGAAGAAGGCGGCCGCCATCGAGGACCGCCCGGTTCTGGTTCACGTCGTGACGCAGAAGGGCAAGGGCTATGCCCCCGCCGAAAGCAGCGCCGACAAACTGCATGCAGTCGTCAAGTTCGACGTGGTCTCAGGCAAGCAGGCCAAGGCCATCTCCAACGCCCCCAGCTACACCAAGGTGTTCGGAACCGAGCTGATCAAACACGCCAAGGTCGATCCGTCGATCGTGGCAATCACGGCGGCCATGCCGTCCGGCACGGGTCTGGACCTGTTCGGTCAGGCCTTCCCCGAGCGGACCTATGACGTCGGCATCGCTGAACAGCACGCGGTCACCTTCGCGGCCGGTCTGGCGGCGGACGGCATGAAGCCGGTCTGCGCGATCTATTCGACCTTCCTTCAGCGCGGTTACGACCAGGTGGTCCACGACGTGGCGATCCAGTCGCTGCCTGTCCGTTTCGCCATGGACCGGGCGGGCCTGGTTGGGTCGGATGGCGCCACGCACGCGGGATCGTTCGACATCGGCTTCATGGGCGCGCTGCCCGGCATGGTGCTGATGGCCGCCGCCGACGAGGCCGAACTGGCGGCGATGATCTCGACCAGCCTGGCCATCGACGACCGGCCCAGCGCCTTCCGCTATCCGCGCGGCGACGGCGTGGGCGTGGAGATCCCGGAATTGGCCGCCCCGCTGGAGATCGGCAAGGGCCGGATCGTGCGCGAGGGGACTTCGGTCGCCATTCTCAGCCTGGGCACCCGTCTGCAGGAATCGCTGAAGGCGGCGGAC
Organism: Brevundimonas sp. EU05-FHT14B07; assembly: GCF_058790795.1. Taxonomy (NCBI): domain Bacteria; kingdom Pseudomonadati; phylum Pseudomonadota; class Alphaproteobacteria; order Caulobacterales; family Caulobacteraceae; genus Brevundimonas; species Brevundimonas sp. EU05-FHT14B07. The sequence continues at coordinate 59,673 of NZ_JBYTCZ010000002.1, read as the reverse complement.
ATGCTGGCCGCCAAGGGCGTGTCGGCCACCGTCGCCGACGCCCGCTTCGCCAAGCCGCTGGACGCCGATCTGATCCTGCGCCTGGCGCGCGAGCACGAGGCGCTGATCACGGTGGAGGAAGGCGCCATGGGCGGCTTCGGCGCCTTCGTGCTGCAGCTGCTGGCCGAGAAGGGCGCGCTGGATGCGGGTCTGAAGATCCGCACCCTTAATCTGCCCGATGTCTTCCAGGACCAGGATGCGCCCATGGCGATGTATGCCCAGGCCGGCCTGAACGCCGAACACATCACCGCCGCCGCGCTTCAGGCCCTCGGCGTTTCCGCGAGCCAAGCCGTCCGCGCGTAAACGCGTCAGGCGCGGTCGCGAATTCGCATCGCGCCGCGTTCGCCGGTCTCGACCTCGAACCGGCCGGTCGCGCGGATCAGGTCTGACAGCTTGGCGTAGCCATAGGTGCGCTGGTCGAAGTCGGGATGGGCGTTGCGCAGCCGATTGCCGATACCACCCACCGCGACCCATCCGTCGCCGTCCTCGTCCATGTCGGCGATGATGGCCGCGATCAGGCGCGCGGCCTCGGACGGCTTGCGCTTGGTCGCCGGCACTTCAGCGACGGGCGACTTGGCGCCGGCGTCGACCGGAACCGGCGCAATCAGGTTCTCTGTATAGATGAACCGGGTGCAGGCCTGACGGAAGCTTTCGGGCGTTTTCTGCTCGCCGAACCCGTAGACGTCGACGCCTTCCTCGCGGATGCGCGCCGCCAGTCGGGTGAAATCGGCGTCGGAAGACACCAGGCAGAAGCCGTCGAACCGCCCCGAATGCAGCAGGTCCATCGCATCGATGACCAAGGCGATGTCGCCCGAGTTCTTGCCCTTGGTGTTGGCGAAATTCTGCTGCGGCTGGATGGCGAAACGGGCCAGGACCCGCGTCCAGCCGGCGATCTGCGGGCTGGCGAAGTCGCCGTAGATCCGTCGTGCCGAGGCCTCGCCCAAGGTGGCGATTTCGCTGAACAGCGCCTCTGCGATGCGGGCGGAAGCATTCTCCGCATCGATCAGGACCGCGAGGCGAGGGGCCTTGTCGTCAGCCATGGCGCATGTCCTTTTCCTGCGCCGCCAATCTGCGGTGCAACGAACCCTACAACTGACCCATCGTATTGTCGTGATCCACGGCCTGTTTCTTCAGCCAGCCGACGAAGGCGGTCGCGCTGGGCGGGGGCGGCCGGTCGCGGGGCTGGACGACATAATAGGCGAAGCCGACCGCCTCGGATCCGTCAGGGAAGGGGGCGACTAGTCGCCCTGACGCTAGGTCCGCCTGGGCCAGGGTGCGTTTGGCCAGGGCCACGCCGCGCCCCGATATGGCGGCCTCGATCAACAGGCCGGATTGATTGAAGCGCGAGCCTCGACGCGGGTCGGGGTGACGAATGCCACGCGCCTTCAGCCACATGGCCCAGTCCGGGCGGCTGGGGTCGCCGTCGTTGGACATGTCGTGCAGCAGAGTGTGTCCGATCAGGTCGGCCGGTTTGCGGATCGGCTTGTCGCTATCCATTACCGATGGGGCGCAGACAGGCAGAACCGTCTCGGTCATCAGCCGATCAACCGTAAGGCCGGGATAGTCGCCGGGACCGTAGCGCACCGCCAGATCGACCTTGCCCTCGCTCAAGTCCGCCGGCTCCATGTCGGCCGAGATCCACAGTTCGATCTCGGGATGGGCGGTGTGGAAGTCGTCCATGCGCGGCATCAGCCATTTGGAGGCGAAGCCGGGCGCCACGCTGATCGACACCTGTTTGCGACGCGGGGGTTCGCGCAACAGGGCCGAGGCGTCCATCAGCCGCTCGAACCCCTCGCGCAGCAGCGGCACGGACGAGCGGCCCAGATCGGTCAGTTGCAGGCCCCGCGCCTCGCGCACGAACAGCGGCCCGCCGACGATGTCTTCCAAGAGGCGGATTTGCTGGCTGACCGCGCCCGGCGTCACTGACAGTTCGTCGGCGGCGCGCGAGAAGTTCAGATGCCGCGCGGCGGCCTCGAAGGCGCGCAGGGCGTTGAGCGGGAGCAGGGGACGGGGCATCGCGGATAGAAATCCTATCAGCGAGACAAAGGCAATCTGGTTTGCGGCTCTGGACGGGGAAGACGAAGGTTCGCGCCCTGCCGTCGTCCCTGTTTCCTCTCCCGACGGCCCAGAAAGCAAGACGATGCGTGTATTTCTCGCCTCCATTCCGCTGGAGGCCGCAAAGATCGTGATCATCGGCGGCGGCGAGCCGGCGTTGGCCAAGCTGCGACTGTTCCTGAACACGCCCGCCGAGGTGATGTGGTTCGCGCCCGACGGCGCGCCGCCCAAGATCGAGACGCCATTGACGGCGCCGGAACCGGTGCTGCGTGCGCCAGAGACTGACGAACTGGCCGGCGCACGGCTGGTGTTCATGGCGCTGGACGACGCGGATGAACTCGTGCGGCTGGGCCATCTCGCACGGGCGGCAGGGGCTCAGGTCAATGTGGTGGACAAGCCGCATCTGAGCGATTTCCAGACCCCGGCCCTGATCGACCGCGACGAGGTCGTGATCGGCGTGGCGACCGGCGGATCGGCGCCCATTCTGGCGCGGGATATCCGCACGGCCATCGAGGGCGTGCTGCCCGCCGGACTGGCGAATGTGGCGCGGCTGGCGCGAGAGCTGCGCGATACGGTCAAGGCCAGCGTGCCCGACTTCATGGCGCGCCGTCGCTTTTGGGAAAAAGCGTTCCGGGGGGCGGCTGCGACGCTGGCGGCGGAAGGTCGAACGGCCGAGGCGCGGCGCGAGATGCTGCGCCTGCTGAACGTCGCCGCGCCGGAACAGGGGGTGGTCCATATCGTCGGCGCCGGGCCGGGCGACCCGGAACTGCTGACCCTGAAGGCGCTGCGGGTTTTGCAGGACGCCGACGTCATCATCCATGACCGTCTGGTGCCCGAGCCGGTGCTGGAGCGGGCGCGGCGCGACGCCAAGCGGCTTTATGTCGGCAAGGCGCGCGGTGAACATTCGGTGCCGCAGGATCAGATCGAGGCCCTGATGATTGCGGAGGCTCGCGCCGGCCACCGCGTCGTGCGCCTAAAGGGCGGCGACCCCTTCGTCTTCGGGCGCGGCGGCGAGGAACTGGACGCCATGCGGGCGGCCGGGGTCCCGGTCTTTGTCGTGCCGGGTGTGACGGCGGCCCTGGCCTGCGCGGCCTCGGCGGGCATTCCCCTGACCCATCGCGATCACGCCCAGGCGGTCACCTTCGTGACGGCTCAGGCCAAGCCGGGGGGCGTCGAGGCCGACTGGACGCGGCTGGCCGGCCCGAACCACACCCTGGCCATCTACATGGGGTCGGACCGCGCCGAGGAGACGGCTGCGCGCCTGATCGCGGCGGGGCGTTCGCCCTCGACGCCCGTCGCCATTGTCGAGAACGGCAGCCGCCCGGACGAGCGGGTTCTGACCGGGCGACTGGACGGGATGGGCGCCCTGGTGCGCGGCGCCGACCTGACCGGCCCGGCCCTGTTGTTCGTCGGCGAAACGGCGGCTTTCTCGGCGGCTCAACTGGATGTTCGAGCGGAGGTCGCGGCGTGAAGATCGTCACCGCAAACCGCCTGTCGGACGGCCGCGTCATCTATGCGGGCGTGGACAACCAGCCGGTCGAACACATCGATCAGGCTTTGGTGCTGGACGAGACGACAGCCGAGGTCGTGCTGGCTCACGTCGCCGGGCGGCCGGACGTCTTCGTGAACCCCTATCTGGTTGAGGTTCAGGACCGCACGCCTTCGGGCCGCGACCGACTGAAGGAGCGCATCCGTTCGGCCGGGCCGACCGTCGGCCATAGCGTCGTCGGAGGCGTTGGCTGATGTATCGATATGACGAGTTCGACCATGCCCTGGTGCGTGAACGGGTCGAGGAGTTCTCGGACCAGGTGGCGCGCCGCGCATCCGGCGCCCTGACCGAGGACGCGTTCAAGCCGCTGCGGCTGATGAACGGCGTCTATCTGCAACTTCACGCCTATATGCTGCGCGTCGCCATTCCCTATGGCGTGATGAGCAGCCGTCAGCTGCGCCGGCTGGCCCATATCGCGCGGACCTACGACAAGGGCTACGGTCACTTCACCACCCGCTGCAACATCCAGTACAACTGGCCGGCCCTGACCGACCTGCCGGCGATCCTGAGCGATCTGGCCGATGTCGAGATGCACGCCATCCAGACCTCGGGCAACTGCATCCGCAACACCACCACCGACGTCTTCGCCGGGGCCGCCGACGACGAGATCGAGGACCCGCGCCCCTGGTGCGAGATCATCCGCCAGTGGTCGACCATCCACCCCGAGTTCAGCTTCCTGCCGCGCAAGTTCAAGATCGCGGTGATCGGCGCGGAGAAGGACCGGGCGGCCATCCGCACCCACGATGTCGGCCTGCAGATCGTGACGGGCGATGACGGTGGAATGGCCTTCCGCGTCTTCGTCGGCGGCGGACAGGGACGTTTGCCCCATATCGGTCAGGAGATCGCCCCGGCGGTCCGGGCGGCGGACCTGCTGGCCTATCTGACCGCCATTCTACGGGCTTGGAACCTGCTGGGTCGGCGTGACAACATCCACAAGGCGCGGATCAAAATCCTGGTCGCCTCGCTGGGGATCGAGGCCTTCCGCGAGGAGGTGGACAAGCATTACGCCACCTTACGCCGTGAGGATCTGCGCATCCCCGAGGACGAGGCCGAGCGGATCAAGGCCTATTTCGCCCCGCCGCCGTTCGAGGATCTGCCCAAGGTCAGCGGTCCGTTCGACCGCGCCCTGTTGGCCGATCCGGACTTCGCCCGGTTCGCCCGCAACAACGTCCGTCGTCATCGCCAGCCGGGGTACGCTTCGGTGGTGGTGTCGCTGAAGCCGGTCGGCGGGGTGCCGGGCGACATCACGGCGGACCAGATGGACGCGGTGGCGGACCTGGCCGAGCAATATTCCTTCGACGAACTGCGCGCCGCCTACGAGCAGAACCTTGTCCTGCCCCATGTGAGGCTGGACGATGTGCCGACGGTCTGGCGGGCGCTGCGAAAGGCGGGGCTGGCGACGGCCAATGCCGATCTGGCGACGGACGTGATCGCCTGCCCGGGCCTGGACTATTGCAGCCTGGCCAACGCCCGGTCGATCCCGGTGGCCCAGGCCCTGTCCAAGCGGCTGGCGGACATGAACTATCAGGAGAAGCTGGGGCCAGTCCGCATCAATATGAGCGGCTGCATCAACGCCTGCGGCCACCACCACGTCGGCCACATCGGCGTGCTGGGCGTCGATCGCAAGGGCGAGGAATACTACCAGATCACCGTCGGCGGCTCGCCTGACGAACAGGCGGCTCTGGGAGACATCGTCGGCAAGAGCCTGCCGGCCGACGAGGTCGCGCCGGCCATTCACCGGACCCTGGACCGTTATCTGCAAATCCGCACGGACGGCGAACGGTTCATCGACACGGTGCGCCGCGTCGGTCCCGATCCCTTCCGCGACGCCATCTATGAGACGCTCGATGCAACGGCTTGAGGGCATTCAGAACGGGCTGCGCCTGCCCGTCACCACGCCGCTGGAGGAGGTCGAGGCGGCTGCCGCAAGCGAAGACACGCTGTTGCTGGAGTTCGACGCCTTCCGCGATGGACGAGGCTTTTCGCTGGCGGCGGTGCTGCGAGAGCGCGGTTATGCAGGGCGTCTGATCGCGGCGGGCAAGGTGCTGCCGGATCAGGCGGGGCACCTGCGGCGTTCGGGCTTTGACGCGGTGGAGCTGGCCGAGGGAGCGGATACAGCGGCCTGGGACCGGATGGACCGGGCGTTCAGCGCCGCCTATCAGCCCGCCGTCGATCCCGCGCCGACGATCTGGCAGCGGCGACGCGCGGCGTCCAACGACCGCGACCTGGACGCGCTGGCCGAACGGCTGAACCGCGAGACCGAGGGCAAGGACGCGTCCGAAATCCTGAAGGCGGCGTTGGACCCGGCGCTTGGCCTGCGGGTCGGCGCCATCTCGTCGTTCGGGGCCGAATCCGCCGCCTTGCTTGACATCATCGCCGGCGAGGACAAGACCGTGCCGGTGGTGTTTCTGGAGACAGGCCAGCATTTTCTCCAGACCCTGTCCTATCGCACGCAACTGACCAAGGCGCTGGGCCTGACCGACGTGCGGCTGGTCACGCCGGATGCGGGCGAGAAGGCGACGTTGGATGCGCGCGACGACCTGTGGAAGACCGACGCCGACGCCTGCTGCGATCTGCGGAAGGTGCGGCCGCTGGCGCGGGCGACCGCCGGGTTCAATGCGCTCATCACCGGACGTAAACGCTACCAATCCGCCACGCGGGCAAAGCTGAAGCCGTTCGAGGTGTTGGACGGAGTGCTGCGGATCAATCCCCTGGCCAACTGGGACGCCGACGACGTGGAAGCCTGGCTGGAAGAGAACGATCTGCCGCGTCACCCGCTGGTCGAGCAGGGCTATGCCTCCATCGGCTGCTGGCCCTGCACCCGCGCGGTCCAGGACGGCGAAGACGCCCGCGCCGGACGTTGGTCGGGCATGGACAAGGTCGAGTGCGGCATCCACTTAGGGCAACGCCAGGCCGCCGCCTGATCCGCCCTGTTTCGACCTTCGCCTGAAAGCCCAACCTTGTCCGCTACGTCATCCGTCATCGACCTGATCGGCAATACGCCGCTGGTGCGCCTGAACCGCCTGTCCGACGCGACGGGCTGCGAAATCCTGGGCAAGGCCGAGTTTCTGAATCCCGGCGGCTCGATCAAGGATCGCGCGGCCCTGTCGATCGTGCAGGGCGCGCGGGCGTCCGGCGCGCTGAAACCCGGCGGGACGATCGTCGAGGGCACGGCCGGCAACACCGGCATCGGCCTGGCCTTGGTCGGGGCCGCCTTGGGTCATCCGGTCGTCATCGTCATTCCACGCACCCAGTCGGAAGAGAAGAAGTCCGCCATCCGTTCGCTGGGCGCCCGCCTGGTCGAGGTGGACGCCGCACCCTTTTCCAGCCCGAACCACTTCGTCCACTATTCCGGGCGTCTGGCCGCCGAACTGAACGAGAGCGAAGAGGCCGGCGCCATCTGGGCCAATCAGTTCGACAACACCGCCAACCGCGAGGCCCACTACAACACGACCGGCCCCGAAATCTGGACGCAGACAAACGGTCAGGTCGACGCCTTCGTCTCGGCCGTCGGCTCAGGCGGGACCATCGCCGGCGTCGGCGCCTATCTGCGCGAACAGAAGCCGGATGTGACCATCGCCCTGGCCGATCCAGCGGGCGCGGCCATGTTCAACTGGTTCACCAAGGGCGAGATGACGGGCGAGGGATCGTCGATCACCGAGGGGATCGGCGTGGCCCGCATCACCGGCAATCTGGAAGGCTTCAGGCCCGACTACGCCTATCGGATCGAGGACGCGGAGTTCCTGCCGATCCTGTTCGACCTGGTGAAGCACGAAGGTCTGTCGCTGGGCGGATCGGCGGGGGTGAATATCGCCGGCGCGGTGCGGCTGGCGCGCGAGCTTGGGCCAGGCAAGACCATCGTGACCTGCCTGTGCGATCCCGGTTCGCGTTATGCGTCCAAGCTGTTCAACCCGGAATTCCTGCGTTCGAAAGGTTTGCCGGAGCCGGACTGGGCGTAAGCCCATCGTCTCCTCCCCACTTGTGGGGAGGGGGACCGCAAAGCGGTGGAGGGGCTCTTGAAGTCCCACAAGCGGCCTGTGATGCGGCTAAGAACCCCTCCGTCTCTCCGCTTCGCTCCGAGCCACCTCCCCACGAAGCGGGGAGGAGACGACGCTTCTGCTACTTCGCCTTCTGCTTCGCGATCCAGGCATCCATCCGCTGGTCCAGCAGCGCCAGCGGCAGCGGGCCTTCGACCAGCAGGGCGTCGTGGAAGGTGCGGACGTTGAACTTCGACCCCAGCTCCCGCTCGGCCCGCGCGCGGATTTCGCGCAGGCGGATTTCGCCGATCTTGTAGGCCGTGGCCTGGCCGGGCCAGCCGATGTAGCGCTGAAGCTCGGTCTCGATGTTGTGGGGCGCAAGGGCCGAGTTGTCGCGGAAACAGGCGCGGGCCTGTTCCTCGGTCCAGCCCATCCAGTGCAGGCCGGTGTCCGCGACAAGTCGGCAGGCGCGCCACATCTCATAGGACAGGCGGCCGAACCGTTCGTAAGGCGTGCGGTAGAAGCCCATCTCCTCGCCCAGATATTCGGCGTACAGGCCCCAGCCCTCGGTATAGGCGCTGACATTGGCCTGACGGCGGAAATAGGGTTGGCCGGGCGCCTCCTGTTGCAAGGCGATCTGGAGGTGGTGGCCCGGCACGGCCTCATGCAGGGTCAGGGCGGGCAACTCGTACAGCGGACGCTGATCCAGCTTGGACGTATTGACGATGTAATGGGCCGAAACGCCGTTCTGCATCGAACCGCCGTTGTAACGGCCGGTGGTGTAGTTTTCCTCGATCTGCGGCGGCACGGGCTGGACGTCGTAGGTCAGGCGGGGCAGGGTGGCGAACAGGGGCGGCAAACCGCCATCCGCGCGCTTGGCCATCTCCGACGCCTGCTGCAACAGGGCCTCGCGGCTGGTCGCATAGAACTGAGGATCGGTGCGCAGGAAGTTCAGGAAGCCGGCGAAGTCGCCGGTCCAGCCCGACGCCTTCATCTCCACATCCATGCGGGCGCGGATGCGCGCGACCTCGTCCAGACCGATCTGGTGGATCTGGTCCGGCGTCAGGTCGGTCGTCGTGTGGCCGCGCACCAGATAGGCGTAGAGTTCCTTGCCGCCGGGCCGATTGCCGATGCCCGGCTGGACCGGCGCCTTGGGTAGATAGTCGCTTTCGAGGAAGGCCAGCCAGGCCCGGCGTGCGGGAAGGATCGTTTCCGAAACCGCCGCCGTCGCCGCTGCGGTCAGGCGATCCTTATCCGCTTGAGACACGATCGACGGCAGGGTCGCCAAGGGCTTCAGCAGCGGCTCGGCGTCCGGCTTGATCGCCACATCGTTTCGCGCCAGCGTCAGGGCGCTTTCTGTCACGGACCGGGCCTGGACCAGGCCGGTATCCAGGCCGCGTCGGGCGTTGGCGGTCGTCTGGGCGTAGATTTGGCCGAAGCCCCGGATACGCTTGATATAGGCCTCGGCCTCCGCTACCGAGTTCAGGCGCGTGCTGCCGCCGACATAGAGCGCCCAGGTTCCGGGACCGCCTTCGGAGTCGAACCCCAGGCGGCTGGTGTCATAATCCAGCCCTTCGAGACTGCGGTTGAGCGTATAGAGCAGGAAGGCGTGATTGATGCTGGCGGCGTGGGAAAGACTTGCCGGGTTGATGGCCGCCAACCGCCGCACGAACCCTTGCAGCGGCGCGCGCTGGGCCAGTTCGAACTCCCGCGACAGGTCAGGCACCCGCCCCATCGCCTCGACATCGCCCTCTCCGCCTGCCGAGATCGGATCGACCGACTTCAGATAGGTCTCGTAGTCAGCGATGACGGCGTTCAGCGCGGCGTCTGCCGGGGCGGTTGCGACGGCAGCGGGCGGCGTCTGCGCGACGGCCGCAACCGGCGAGCCAGCCGCAAGCATGGCTGCAACAGCCAGATAAGAAATCTTCATGACGCCCCTCCTGTCAGGAGGGGCACGCAAGCCGAGCAGAGCCGATGCGTCAACCGCAGACGGTGAAGAACCGCTCGATCTGCACCTTTGCGGCGGGATGGGCGGCGTAGACGTGACGTTCGCCGTCAGCCCAGGCGGCGATCCAGCCCAGACGTCGGAAGCGCTGGAAGACCGGATCCTTGGTCTTGGCCTGCGCCGTCAGCAGTTCGCCGTCATGCACGACGGCCGGCTCAGATGCGGCGCGATAGCGCTCGGTGTCGCCGCCCGATTCGAGATAAATCTCGCGGCCCGGCTTGTCGCTGGAGGCCGTCAGTTCCAGCGCGCTCGACCCCACCTGACAGGCGAGCCGAAGTTTGACTTCGTCGCTGTTGGCGACGCCGTAGGCCAGCATGGCCTCCTGCCCATCGGTGTTCAGGAACCAGTCGTAACCGGGCGTGGGCGCGGGGGCTGATGCGGTCGCCGCAGAGCCGGCTGGGGGCATTGGGACCTGGGTCGCGCAAGCTGCAAGGGCCGAGACGGCGATCAAGGCTGATATCAAGCGAAGACGCATGCGTGAATTCCTCAGCCGGCGCAGCGATCGGCGAAGCGACGCAGCTTGGCCATGTGCGGACGTTCGACGGTGATCGTGCTGGCGTCGTCGCCGACGGCGATTGTCATCCGGCCGTTCTCGACGAAGGCGGAAAAGGCGGGGTGGTCGACGGGAATCGCCGTCTCCAGCTTGCCGCCACGCCCGATGCGCGCCTCGCTGGTCGCCGTCGACCCGCCTGAGGTGATACGCGCAAATCCGGCGGACGCATCCTCGCCATAGACCGCGACCGAGACCGCGCCCGAACCCGGCAGGCATTGCAGCGTGGCGCGCAGGCTGGCCGTGTCGGGGATGTCGTTGGCCAGCACCATCGGTCCCTCGCCCTCGTACAGGCTCCAGGTCCAGCCTGCGCCGGGCGCAGTCTGTATCGCGGCCGCCATCAGGGCGGAGAGTATCAGCATCATGTGTCAGCCCCCGCCGACGACGCGCAGCGCCGCGTCGCCTTCAATGTCGTCAGACGCGGCTGTGACCGCAAGATCAGACGACCGCATTCACTTTGAACGCGGTTATCCGTCTGCAGTTCAACCCGCAGGGTCGGCTCGCGTCAGAACGGGCTGAAGCGTTCCGCCAGCGCCTGACCCACGGGCGGGGCCTGGACGCGGCTGACGTCGCCACGACCGCCGTAGGAGATGCGCGCCTCGGCGATCTGGGTGTGGTTGATGGCGTTGGCCGATGAGATGTCCTCGGGGCGGACGATGCCGGCGACGGTCAGTTCGCGGACCTCGCGGTTGGTGCGCACTTCCTGCCGACCCTGGATCACCAGATTGCCGTTGGCCAGGACGTCGGTGACGACGGCGGCGATGGTCAGCGACACCTTCTCGGCGCGGGTGACCGAACCATTGCCCGACGACTTCAGATCGCCTTCCATGCCAACCATCTTCGACGGATCGAAGCCACCGGGGAAGGCGCGACCCAGGCTGCTTTCCAGGCCGAACAGATTGCTGACGCCGGCATTGATCTCGTTGGAGCGCGAGCGCTGGGTCGAGTTCTGGGTCTGGGCGCGATCGTCGATGTCGATCTTGACCGTCAGGATGTCGCCAATATGGCGCGCGCGCTGGTCGCCGAAGAAGGTCCGGGCGCCCGTGCGCCACAGGCTGTTGGCGCTGGCCGGCGCGGTCTCGCGCGCGGGCAGATAGGCCTGCTGCGCCGGGATCAGGGCGGCGGGATAGCCGATGGGGGCCAGTTCCGGACCGCGCACCGTTTCAGCGACGGTCGAGCAGGCAGCGAGCGGGGCGAAGGCGGCGAGGATCAGGACGGCTTTACGCATGACTTGGATTCCCTAGCGGGCGGCGAACTGTTGGGGATTGGCGCGGGCCATGTCGGCGCCGGGGCCGGCGATGGCTTGGCCGGGGCCGGAGGCGACCGCATCGATGACGCGGTTGGAGGTGGTGTTCATTATGGCGACCGGCTCGCCCAGACCGGCGCTGCGCATGGCCTTGCCCATGACGGCCAGGTTCACGCCGCCGACCTGATAGGTAACGCGCACCATATCGTTGCGGGCGATGACCTGCGGCGCGGCGCCGGGACGATAGGCGGCGCGGGCGATGGGTTGGGCAGCCTGGACGGCGTCCGTCGGCGCGGCCTCGGCCACGGTCTGAACGGGTCCGGCCGAACGGCGCACGGCGACGCGGCGCAGGCCGTTGGGATTGCTCCAGTCAAGGCCCGCCTGACGCGCCTGGGCCTGAAGCTGACCGGCGTCCAGCACGACAGAAGGACCGACGCGTTCGGCGACGGCGACATTGGCCGCAGCGCCCGCGCCCTCGAAGATGTCGCCCAGGGTGACGCGACCGTCGTCGTCCACGGGGTTGGCGCGCAGCACGACCGGGTTGGCGAGGGCGGCGCCGGCGAAGGCGCTGACGGCGGCGGCGAGCAGCAGGGAACGGATCATGATCACGGCCCTAGCCCTTCACTTGCGAGGCGACGGACAGCATCTGGTCGGCGGTGCTGATGACCTTGGAGTTCATTTCATAGGCGCGCTGCGCCACGATCAGGGCGCTGATCTCTGCTACCGCGTCCACGTTTGACGCCTCGGTGTAGGACTGCATGATCTGGCCGTAGCCCGCGTCGCCGGGCGTCCCGACGATCGCCGGCCCGGACGCGGCGGTTTCCAGCAGCAGGTTGTCTCCGATGGCTTCCAGACCCGCCTCGTTGAAGAAGCTGGCCAGTTCGATCTGCCCGACCGTGGTCGGGGCGGGCTGTCCGGCCTGGGTCACCTGAACCAGACCGGTCTTGGAGATCGATACCTTGGTCGCGTCCTGCGGGATGGTGATCGCCGGCTCCAGCAGATAGCCGTCGTCGGTCACCATCTGGCCTTCTGGATTGACCTGCAGATTGCCGGCGCGGGTGTAGGCCTTTTCGCCAGAAGGCAGGCTGATCTGGAAATAGCCCTTGCCGTCGATGGCCATGTCGTACGGGTTGCCCGTCGCCTGGGGCGTGCCCTGTTCGGTGATCCGATAGACGGCCCCGGCCTTGACGCCTGCGCCGATCTGGATGCCGGTCGGAACGACGGTGCCTGAGGCCGAGGACTGGGCCCCCATGCGTTCGACGTTCTGATAGAGCAGGTCCTGGAACTCGGCGCGCTGCTTCTTGAAGCCCACCGTGTTCATGTTGGCGATGTTGTTGGAGATAACCTCCACGTTCAACTGCTGGGCGGCCATGCCCGAGGCTGCGGTTCTCAGAGCGCGCATGTTCCGGCTCTCCTTTAAGCGGCCTTGCCGAGGCGCTCGACGGCGCGACGGCTCAGGTCTGTGGTGTTTTCGATCAGCTTGGAAATGCTCTCGTAGGCGCGGCTGATCTCGACGAGATTGGTGATTTCGATCAATGGATTGACGTTGGAAGACTCCAGCGAGCCCTGATGAACCTGGGCGTCGGCGGCCTCGATCGGCTGGGCGTTGGACTTATTGCGGTAGAGGCTGTCGCCGCCCTTTTCGAGCACGCCCAGCGTATCGAAACGCACGACCGACAGCCGGCCAGTGACCTGTCCGTTCTGGGTGATGGTGCCGTCAGCGCCGACGCTGGGCGCGCCAAGCGCGGGGTCCAGCACGATCTCCGCGCCGCCGCCAAGGACGGCCTGACCCTGTTTGGTGGTCAGACGCCCTTCCGGGTCCAGGGTGAAGGCGCCGTCGCGGGTGTAGGCTTCGCCGTTGGCGCCATCACGCACGGTGAAGAAGGCGCCCTCGCCGGAAATGGCGAAGTCCAGCGAGCGGCCCGTCTGCTGCATCGAACCCTGGCCGAAGTCGCGACCGACGCCATTGTCCAGCACGAAGCTGGCCGACGGGCGGATCGAGTCGTTGCGCGCCCGCTGCCCGATCTCGGTTCCGAGCATCAGTTGCTCGACCTTGAAGCCGGTGGTGTTGGCGTTGGCGACGTTGTTGGCCACGATGTCCAGTTCGCGACGCAACGTCATCTGGCGTGACAGTCCGATATAGGCGGCGTTTTCCACGAGAGGCGTGCTCCTTCGCCTCAGCCCTCGCAACGGCCGTGCCAACAGGGTTAATTCAGGCGGAATGCGGGTTTGAGCGGGATCGGGCCGCTTCCGACCCGGCAAATCCTGCCCATTGTAAACGTCGCGTTAACCAAACCGGACGATCCTCGTCATGAGAAAGTCTCCGGGGCGCGCGCATGTTCAAGTTCGGCAAGAAGAAGGGTGCGCCTGCGGCCGACGCCGACGCCAACCTGCCGGCCGTGACCGAAGGCGAGGCCGTCGAGGGCGACGCCGCCGCGCCCAAGAAAAAGAAGATCCCGCTGCTGTTCATCATCGCGCCGGTCGCCTTGCTGGTGCTGGGCGGCGGGGGCGCGGCGGCCTTCTTCATGCTGAAGCCCAAGCCCGCCGAAGCGCAGGGCGCCGAGGCCGAAGCCGGTCACGGAGAAGAGAAGGCCGACAAGAAGGCCGAGGGCAAGGAAGAGAAGAAGGAAGGCGGCGGTCACGGCGGCGGCGGCAAGGAGGGCGAGGCCGATCCTGCGCTGGGCGTCATCGCCGCGGGGCCGGATGGCGTCACCTTCTACACCTTGCCCGACATGGTCATGAACATTCAGTCGCCCGACGGCCGTCCGACCTTCCTGAAGCTGAAGCTGACCCTGGAGATGCAGGACGCCGAGGTGGCGACCCATCTGCAGGAAGAGATGCCGCGTCTGCAGGACATGTTCACCAGCTTCATGCGCGAACTGCGCCCTGAGGATCTGAGCGGCTCGGCCGGCACCTATCAGCTGCGCGCCGAGATTCTGCGCCGCGTCAATCTGATCGCCGCTCCGGGCAAGATCGACGCCGTGCTGATCGAAGAAATGCTGGTGCAATAGGCATGACGGACGCGGCGCAACTCGATCCGTTCGGCGGTCTGGGCGATCCCGGCGACGCCCTGTCCGAACGCGTCCTGAACCAGGATGAGATCGACAGCCTGCTGGGCTTCGACCTGGGCGACGACGACGGTTCCGAACGCTCGGGCATCCGCGCCATCATCAACTCCGCGCTCGTCAGCTACGAGCGTCTGCCGATGTTGGAGATCGTGTTCGACCGCCTGGTGCGGTTGATGACGACCAGCCTTCGCAACTTCACCTCCGACAACGTCGAAGTCAGCCTGGACAATATCTCCTCCATCCGGTTCGGCGACTATCTGAACTCGATCCCGCTGCCGGCCATCCTTGCGGTGTTTCGCGCCGAGGAGCTGGACAATTACGGTCTGCTGACGGTCGATTCCAACCTGATCTATTCGATCGTCGACGTGCTGTTGGGCGGTCGTCGCGGCACGGCGGCGCTGCGCATCGAAGGCCGGCCCTACACCACCATCGAGCGGGTGCTGGTGCAGCGGATGGTCGAGGTCGTGCTGAACGACGCCCGCCAGGCGTTCGAGCCGCTGACGCCGGTCCACTTCAACCTGGACCGGCTGGAGACCAACCCGCGCTTCGCCGCCATCGCGCGTCCCGCCAACGCCGCCATCCTGATCAAGCTGCGGATCGACATGGAGGATCGCGGCGGTCGCATCGAACTGCTGCTGCCCTATGCGACGCTGGAGCCGATCCGCAAGATGCTGCTGCAGCAGTTCATGGGCGAGAAGTTCGGCCGCGACAACATTTGGGAAGGCCACCTGGCCACCGAGATCTGGACGACCGAAACCGAAGTCCGCGCGGTCCTGGACGAACAGCAAATGCCTCTGTCCAGCGTGCTGAACCTCAAGGTCGGCGACACGATGATGCTGAACGCCACGCCGGATTCCGAGGTTTCGATCCGCGCCGGCTCCATTCCGCTGACCACAGGCCGCATGGGTCGCAAGGGCCAGCACATCGCCATACGCGTCGAAGGACCGGTCAATCCGGAAGTCGCCGCCCGCCTGGGAGTGAACGTCTGATGGCCGGAATGATCATGGACGGCGTGCTGATGGTGCTGCTGATCGCGGCGGTCGGCTACGGCATCAAGCTGGAACGCAAGCTGGCCGCCCTGCGCGCCGGACAGCTGGCCTTCGCCCAGGCCGTCACCGAACTGAACGCCGCTGCGGGGCGCGCCGAAAACGCCCTGGCCACCCTTCGGGCCTCGGGTCAGGAAACGGATCTGCTGCACGACCGGATCATCAAGGCGCGTGAGGTCAAGGCCCAGCTGGAGACCCTGATTGCCCGCGCGCCGGCAGTGGCGCCGGCGCGGATCGTTGAGGACGAACCCGTCCGTCGCGCGCCCCCGGCCGCCCTGGCCCCGGCTCCGGCCGCGACCGAAGACGAGGAGCGGGCCGAGCGTATGGCGGCCCTTGCTCAACGCATCCAGGGACTGGCCGGTCCCTCTTCGAACCGTCGCACTGAAGCGGCTGCGCCCGCCGGGCGCGACAATGTCGCCGCCATTGTTCAGGCCCTGACGGCCGGACGCTCCGCTAACCATTCCGCCAAACAAAGCCTCAACGCCGCGCGTCGTAATCTCGACGACGACCTGTTCGCCGCCTGAGTTCGGAACCCCATTTCATGGCCCGCCTTCCTCGCATCCTGCCCTTGATCGCCATCGCCATCGGCGGGGTCGTCGCCGTGCGCGCCGTCGGCGTCGCGCCTGGCCTGTTCGACGGGGCCAAGGCCTGGGCCGAGGAGGCGGTTCCATCTGCGGCCGGCGCGCCGCCCAAGCCGGTTCTGCCCGGCACCTGTTCCGCCTTGTCTCCCGAACAGCTGGCCCAGCAGGCCGGGATTTCGCCGGCCGAGCTGAAGATCATCCAGTCGCTGTCGCAGCGCCGCGCGGCGCTGGATGCGCGTGACCAGGACTTCGCCACTACTCTGCCGCTGATGGTCGCCGCCGAGCAGAAGCTGGACGCCAAGGTCAAGGCGCTGGAAGCCTTGAAGGCCGAGATGAAGCAGATGCTCGGCCAAGTCGACGAGCGCGAGAAGGCCGAGATCGATCGTCTGGTTCAAGTCTATTCCGCCATGCGTCCCAAGGAGGCCGCCCCGGTCATGGCCGCGCTGGAGGACCGGGTGCGCCTGCCGGTCGCCGCCGCCATGCGTCCGCGCACCCTGGCCGCCATCATGGCCCAGATGAGCGCGCCGCAAGCCAAAGAACTGACCGAAAAGCTCGCCGCCCGCTTCCAGGCCCAGCAGATGGCCGCCCGCGCCGCCGCCGCCGAGGCCACACCGCCTCCGGCCGCTACGCCTGCCGCTGCTGCGCCAGCCGCGACGACCCCGCCAGCGACGCCGACGGCTCAGCCTACGGCCGCCCCAACGACCCGTCCGACGCCGCGCCCGGCCGCCAACCGTCCCGCTGCGCGACCAGCGGCCCGTCCGGCCGCGACCCCGGCGCGTCGTCCTGCCGCCACGCCTGCGGCCGCTCCCGCTGCGACCGGCCCGCAGGCCTATCAGCCGTCAGCCGCCCCCAACGCCCAGCCCCGGCAAACTGTGCAGTAACCTTAAGTGTAATCTCGACGCTGACGTTTCGTCTCGACAGCGCGCACTGTTCGACCAATGATCTTCGAACGCTCCGTCAGAGAGCGATGACATCGAGGATCCGCGCCATGATCGGCGAACTGCTTTACGTGGCGCACCGCATGCGCAGGGCCATCATACTCGCCGTTCCGGCGGTCGGAACCGTGATGATGGCCGCCGTCGCCCAACACTATCACCTGCTGCCCTAAGGCCTTCGAACCCGGTTTCCGCCCGGTTTCGGATTGGCAGGGCGCGCCAGCGCGTCTATCACCGCGCCTTCCCGAGATCTGAGCCCGACCAACGCCATGTCCGACACGCCCCCCGATCGTCTTTCGGTCGACCCGTCCAGCCCGCATCACGACGCCGAGGTCCTGCAACGCGGCGTCGGCATTCGCTTCAAGGGCGAAGAGAAGACCAATGTCGAGGAATATTGCGTGTCCGAAGGCTGGGTGCGTCTGGCGCTCGGCAACCGCGTGGATCGCAAGGGCAAGGCCCTGACCGTGAAACTGCAGGGTCCGGTCGAACCCTATTTCCAGAACGACTGAACCTACCTAGGGTCCGGCTCTCATCTGAATCCGGAGCCTGCCTATGTCCATCCGTCTGCTGACCGCCAGCGCCGTCGCCCTGGGTCTTGTCGCGTTTATCCCGGCGGCCAAGGCTCAGGATGCGGCGACGGTGCAGCAGGCGATCGTCGTGCGCGACGCCGCGATGCGCTCGAACATCGCAATGGACTATGTCACCCAGCTGACGACGCGGTTCGGCGCGCGCCCGGCGGGTTCCCGTTCCGAACAGCAGGCCGCCGCCTGGGCCGCCGACTATCTGCGCGCCAACGGCTTCCAGAATGTCCGCATCGAAGAGTTCCCACTGGTCGGCTGGGAGCGGGGCGAAAGCTCGGCCGCCATCGTCGGCGACAACGCCCAGGCCCTGGTCGCTGCGGCTCTGGGCCACTCGCCGGCCACGCCGAGGGGCGGTGTCGAGGCGGAGATCGTGCGCTTCTCCACCTTCGAAGATCTGCAGGCCGCGCCCGAGGCCGCCGTCCGCGGCAAGATCGTCTATGTCGATCTGGGCCAGATGCACCCGATGCAGGACGGCTCGGGCTATGGTCCCCAGACCCGCGTGCGCGGCGCCGGCCCCGGCGTGGCGGCCGCCAAGGGCGCGGCGGCCTTCGTCATGCGCTCGGTGGGCTCTGACGAGGACCGGATGCCGCACACCGGCACGACCCGCTATGTCGACGGCAAGCCGACCATTCCCGCCTTCGCGCTGGCCGCGCCCGACGCCGATCAGGTCAGCCGCCTGGTCGCCCTGGGCCAGCCGGTGCGGATGCGCCTGACCTCGACCGCCCGCACCTATCGCACCACCAGCCAGAACGTGATCGGCGATCTGCCGGGCGCCACGCGCCCCGACGAGATCATCGTCCTGGGCTCCCACATGGACAGCTGGGACCTGGGCACCGGCGCCATCGACGACGGGGCCGGGGGCGCCATCACCATCGCCGCCGCTAAGGCCATCGCCGACAGCGGCCGCCGTCCAGCCCGAACCCTGCGCGTCATCTTCTACGGTTCGGAAGAAGTGGCCCAGCCGACCGCTCAGACCGGCAACGGCGGCGGCGTCTACGCGCGCGGCCAGGGCGCGGCGCTGGACAAGCACATCATCGCCGGCGAGAGCGATTTCGGAGCCGACCGCGTCTATGCCCTGCGCCTGCCCGCCGGCGCGCAAGGCTCGGACTTCCAGAAGGCCGCGACCCGCGTTCTCTATCCGATCGGCGTCCTGGCCTCGGATCGGGTCGAGACCGAAGGCGGCGTCGATGTCGGACCGATGGGCCCGCTGGGCGTGCCCTTCTTCGGCCTGGCCCAGGACGGAACCCGCTATTTCGACCTGCACCACACCGCCAACGACACGCTGGACAAGATCGACCCGGCGCAACTGAACCAGAACGTCGCCGCCTGGGCGGGCCTGCTGTGGCTGATCGCCGACTCCGACGTGGACTTCCGGGCGATGAAGCCCGCGACCACGCCGGCGACCCCGACACGCTGACGACTTGGAGACCCGGCCCGGTTCCGTCTATAGGAGCCGAACCGGGCCAGACCGGGCTGCGGGCGTGGCGAAACTGGTAGACGCAGCAGACTTAAAATCTGCCGGACGAAAGTCCTTGCCGGTTCAAGCCCGGCCGCCCGCACCACTCCGACTGCCACTCGATCAGAACGGGAAGAAGATCGGGATGGCGACCATGGCGGCGATCCAGGTGATCAGGTTCAGAGGCAGGCCGACGCGGACGAAGTCCATGTAGCTATAGCCGCCCATATTGAAGACCAGCACATTGGTCTGATAGCCGAACGGGGTGGCGAAGGCGGCCGAGGCCGCCATCATGACGCACACCAGGAAGGGTCGGGGATCCACGCCCAGGCTTTCGGCCAGGGCTACGGCGATGGGGGTAATCAAAACCGCGACCGTGGCGTTGGACAGCAGTTCGGTGGCGAACAGCGTCACGCCGTAAAGTACGATCAGGGCGCCCAGCGGCCCCAGGGGCCGGATCACGCCGATCAGACGGTCCGCGCCGGCCGACGCCAGACCGGTCACCTCGATCGCCGTGCCGACCACGACCATGCCGGCGATCAGCAACAGGATTTCAGGGCGCAGTCCGGCATAGGCCTCTTCGGGCGTGATGACACGCAGCAGGATCAGTCCGACGGCGCCGGCGAAGGCCGAGGCGGCGATCGGCGCCCACCCCAGCGCCGCCGACAGGATCACCAGGACAAACACGCCGAGCGAGATCGCAGCCGGCCTCAGCCGCAGCGGACGATCGGCGGCGCCATACAGTTCAACGTCGCCGAGATGCGCATCGCCCGATCCATCGACCTGGTTTCGTGATCCGCCCAGGCGCGGCAGGCCGAACGGCAGCAGGCGCTTGCGGCGATTGATGGCTTCGGCCTCTGCGCGGCGACGCGCCTCTTCCATTTCCGCCAGGCGCGCGGTTTCCGCCTCATCCCTGGCGACCGATCGACCCAGCTGGCGCGCGCCCACGAAATAGAGCCACAGGCCGCCGACGACCGCGACGGCCAGACCCACGGGCGTGATCTCGAACAGGCCGAAGACCGGCTGGCCGGCGTTGCGGGCCATGTCGTTGACGAGCAGGTTGGTCGAGGTGCCGATCAGCGTCAGCAGACCGCCCATGACCGTGACGTGGCTGAGCGGCATCAGAAAGCGTTTGGGCGACAGGCGCAGCGACTGGGCGACGTCGCGGATCACCGGCGCGGCCAAAACCACCACAGGGGTGTTGTTCAGAAAGCCGCCGACCGAACCGCACAGGCCGATGACGATCCAGATGCCCCGGGCGCCGATCCGGGCGGAAAGCTGCGTCGACTGTCGGATCAACCAGCCCAAGAGGCCGGACAGTTCAATGGCGTAGGCGATGACGAACAGGCCTGCCAAAGCGATGACGGCGGGACTGGCGAAGGCGCCCTGCACCTCGACCGGCCGCACGACGCCCAGCAGCAGAAGCACGGCGGCGCCGGTCAAGGCGACGACGTCGGCCCGCATCTTGCCATGGATCAGGACGCCCACGACGGCGACGAGCACGGCAAGGGCGGCGATCTGGTCGAAAGTCATGATGCTGTGCAGACCGTCCCCCATCGTTCGCGTCAACCTTTTCGGGTCAGCGCATCCACCTCAGCGGTTCGCGTGTTAGAGTGGTTCCATGCTCGAAACGATTGCGTCGCCTCGGTCTTTGATAGTCGCGCTTGCGGCGTCCCTGCTGGCGCTCGCCGCTTGCCAGCGTGAGCCGCAGCTTGCGCCTGCTCCGGCCCAAAAATCCGAAACGCCGCCGGTGGTGACCGTTGCGCCTGCGCCGGTGCTGGATCGCGCCGGCCTGCTTGAGGCCATGGACATCGCCGCCTCGGCCTTCGCCGCAGGGCGCGAGGTCGGGGGCGCGTCTCTGGCCGGGCGACGCTTTGTCGTCCGCCAGGCCTTTGGGTGCGGTGAGCCTAATGAGGCTGCCGAAGCTGCGGCCGATGGGCTGGCGACGGTGGCCTGGGCGAAGGATCGCCAGAGCCTGAAGTTCAGCCTGGCGCCGGCGGATTGGCTGCAGTCCGGTCTGATTGGACGCGACGACAGCGGCTTGGAGGCGGTGGAGGGATTCTGGCTGGAACGGCCGTGGCTGCGCACCGAGGCCTGCCCGGCGATGGCGCCCGGCGCCTCGACGTCCGACCAGTCTTCGCCTCAGACGGTGGGTTTGGCCGCCGTGTTCAAGGCGAACGGCGCGCGGACCGGCCGCCGAAACGGCCGCGCCTATGAGTTCACGTTGCGTGGCGAGGATGGCCAACCACCCGTGCCGCAGGCGCAAGGATACCGTCTTGTCCTCGAAGGGCGCATGACCGCCTTCGCCGACGGCCGCGCCATCCATTGCCGCGCCGCCGCAGCCGATAAACGGCCGGTTTGCATCGGCGCAGTGCAACTGGACCGCGTCGCCTTCGAAGACGCCGACGGCCAGATGCTCAGTGAATGGCGCGACGGCTGACGCGATCCGCCTAGCTGAAGAGACGCCACCAAGGCTTCCAGGGGGTCAGGTGGTGTTGGTGGTGGCGGCCGAAGTGGAAGCAGGTGAGCAACGACAGGACCGGGCCGAAGGGGCTGGTGCGGGCGTTGTGGTGGTCGGGGAAGGCGTCGTCGGTGTGCCTATGAGGCAGCCAGGTGCCGAAGGTGAACAACTGTAGCGCCGAGAGCAGGGCGGGCGCGGCCCAGAAGACCAAGAGATTGGGCATGCGGGCGCCCAGGATCAGCACCGCGACAGCCACGAGAATAGTCAGAACGACCAATTCTCGCCAGCCGAAATAGGTGCGGAAGAAGCCGTAAAACCAGGGCAGGAAGGCGCTTGGAGCCTCTGCGTGAAAGTCGGGATCGTCCGCCGTACCGGGCGCAGCGTGATGGGCGTGGTGTGCCGTCTTCAGCGGCGCAAACCGAAAACCGGCGTAGAGGGCCAGCGCCAGGCTGCCGATCGCCGTGTTCAGCCGGGGGCGTCCCGGGGCCAGCGAGCCGTGCATGGCGTCGTGGGCGACGATGAACAGGCCGACGGACAGCCAGGTCTGGACGGCGACGATCAGCGGAACGGTCAGGACGCTCCAGATCGTCCAGCGATGAAAATAGACGCCGTAGATATGCAGGGTCAGCCAAGCCGCCGCGATCAGGCCAGCCAGCGTCAGACCGATCAGGGCCTGGTTCGGGACGACCCGTGACATTGGCGTGACGGCGGACATGGCGCGACACTTAGCGCATCGCGGCCCGGTAAGCATCCTGTTCGCTTGCCGCATGCGTCGTCGCGTGCCACCTGTCTGGAATGCAGGTCGACGCCTCTGACACTTCCGCGCCGGACCTTCTGCTGGTCGGCGGCGGCCTGGCCAATGGCTTGCTGGCGTTGCGGCTGTCGCAGGTCCGCCCTGATCTGGACGTGCGAATCGTCGAGGCGGCGCAGACCCTGGGCGGGGTCCACACCTGGTCCTTCTTCGACAGCGACCTGACGCAGGCGCAGCGCGACTGGATCGCGCCCTTGGTGGTGCATCGCTGGCCGGGATACAGCGTCCGTTTTCCCCAGTTCGAACGGGCGCTGTCGACCCCCTATTGCAGCGTCACGGCCGAACGGTTTGCGGCGGTGGTCGAGGCGGCCTTGCCCGGAAGGATCATGCTGGGTGCGCCGGTCGCTTCGGTGTCGCCGACCGAAGCGGTGCTGGCTGATGGACGGCGTCTGAGCGCCAAGGCGGTGATCGATGGGCGCGGGCCAACCGCGACGCCGGATCTGGCGCTGGGTTTCCAGAAGTTCGTCGGGCTAGAGGTGCGGCTGGCGGCGCCGCACGGTCTGACCACGCCCATCGTCATGGACGCCTGCGTCGATCAGGCCGGGGGCTATCGGTTTCTCTACACCCTGCCGTTTGATGATCGCACGCTGCTGATCGAGGATACGCGCTACACCGATGGGGATGCGCTGGATCGCGCGGCCTTCCGGCAGGGCGTGCTGGATTACGCCCGCGCGAAGGGCTGGGAGATCGAGACGGTCTTGCGCGAAGAGGACGGCGTCCTGCCCGTGGCGCTCGATGGGGACATCGGCGCGCATTTGTCGCGGATGGGGCCGACGGCGCTCAGCGGCCTGCGCGCTGGGCTATTTCACCCGACCACCGGCTATTCCCTGCCGGACGCGGTGCGCCTGGCCGACCGGTTGGCGCGGGATTTCGAGCCGGCGACGACCGCTCAAGACATCCGCCGCCATGCGCATGACGTATGGGCCGGACGAGGCTTTTATCGGTTGCTGAACCGGATGCTATTCCGTGCGGCGCGGCCTGATGAGCGATACAAGGTGCTGGAGCGGTTCTATCGTCTGCCCCAGCCTTTGGTCGAACGCTTCTACGCCGCTGGATCCACCCTCGCTGACAAGGCGCGGATCCTGAGTGGAAAACCCCCGGTGCCGATCGGCGCCGCACTGACCTGTATGGTCGAAAGAGGACGTGCGTGATGCGGGCTGCTGTAATCGGATCGGGCTTCGGAGGCTTGTCGCTGGCCATACGGCTGCAGTCGGCGGGCATTCAGACTACGGTGTTCGAGGCCCGCGATCTGGAGGGCGGCCGGGCCTATGTGTTCAAGGATAAGGGCTACACCTTCGACGCCGGTCCCACCGTCATCACCGACCCGTCGGCGCTGGAGGAACTGTTCGAGGCCAGCGGGCGCAAGCTGTCGGACTATGTCGAACTGCTGCCGGTCGCGCCCTTCTACCGACTGTGCTGGGAAGACGGCGATGTCTTCGACTACGTCAACGACCAGGACGAGCTGGACCGCCAAATCGTGGCGCGCAATCCGGCCGACAAGGACGGTTATCGCAAGTTCCTGGCCTATTCGCAGGACCTGCTGAAGGAAGGCTATCTGAAGCTGGGGGCCGTGCCGTTTCTGGACTTCGCCAGCATGGTCAAGGCGGCGCCGGAGCTGATGCGGCTTCAGGCCTGGCGATCGGTCTATGACAAGGTCGCCAGCTATATTCAGGACGAGCACCTGCGTCAGGCGTTCAGCTTCCACTCCCTGCTGGTCGGCGGCAATCCGTTTGCGACCTCTTCGATCTATGCGCTGATCCATGCGCTTGAGCGGCGCTGGGGCGTGTGGTTCCCGCGTGGCGGCACCGGGGCCCTGATCCAGGCCATGGTGCGTCTGCTCAAGGATCTGGGCGGGGAAGTCCGGCTGAACAGTCCGGTCGAAC
Organism: Brevundimonas sp. EU05-FHT14B07; assembly: GCF_058790795.1. Lineage (NCBI taxonomy): Bacteria > Pseudomonadati > Pseudomonadota > Alphaproteobacteria > Caulobacterales > Caulobacteraceae > Brevundimonas > Brevundimonas sp. EU05-FHT14B07. Next base: position 35,430 of record NZ_JBYTCZ010000002.1, on the reverse strand, counting down.
GCATCACCATGGCGAACGGTCGCGCGAGCGGCGTAGTGGTTAACGGCGAGACGCTGGCCTTCGACATGGTCGCCTCCAACGCCGACGTGGTTCATACCTATCAGCGCCTGCTGGGTCAGGAACCGCGCGGTCAGAAGGAGGGCGCCAGGCTGGCGTCGCGACGTCACTCCATGTCGCTGTTCGTCATCTATTTCGGCCTGAAACGCGTCCACCCGGAGGTGCGCCACCACACGGTGCTGTTCGGGCCGCGCTATCGCGAGCTGATCGCCGAAATCTTCAAGGGGCCGGACCTGCCCGACGACTTCTCGCTGTATTTGCATGCGCCGACGCGGACCGATCCGTCATTGGCCCCGGAAGGCTGCGACGCCTTCTATGTCCTGGCGCCCGTGCCGCACCTGGCCTCGGCTGACATCGACTGGGAGGTCGAGGGGCCACGCTATCGCGACCGGATCCTGGCCTATCTGGAAGAACGCTACATCCCCGGTTTGACGGCGGATCTGGATACCTGCCGCATCTTCACGCCGGTCGATTTCCGCGACCAGCTGAACGCTCACCAGGGTTCGGCCTTCTCGCTGGAGCCGATCCTGACCCAAAGCGCCTGGTTCCGGGTGCATAACCGCGACGACCAGATCCCCAACCTCTATTTCGTGGGCGCCGGCACCCATCCCGGCGCGGGCGTGCCGGGCGTGGTCGGATCGGCCAAGGCCACCGCCGCCCTGATGATCGAGGACGCGAGGCAGCCGGCATGACCGACGCCGTCCTGGATCACAGCCGCCAGTCGATGGAGCAGGGGTCCAAGAGCTTCGCCGCCGCTGCGCGCCTGTTTCCGGCGGCGATCCGGGATGACGCCTGGATGCTGTATTCCTGGTGCCGGCACTGCGACGACGAGATCGACGGCCAGGTGCTGGGCCACGGTGCGGTCGGCATCGATCCGGTGCTGGCCGGCGAGAAGCTGGACGAACTGCGTCTTCGCACCGCCGCCGCCCTGGCCGGTGAGCCGCAGACGGACCCGGTCTTCACCGCCTTCCAACGCGTGGCCATGCGTCATGGCATTCCAGCCGATGAGGCGATGGACCTGTTGCAAGGGTTCGAGATGGACGTGGTCGGCCGGCGTTACGATACGCTGGAGGACACGCTGGACTACGCCTATCACGTCGCCGGCGTCGTCGGGGTGATGATGGCGCGGATCATGGGGGTGGACGATGCGCCGACCTTGCGACGCGCCCAGGACCTGGGGCTGGCGTTCCAGCTAACGAACATCGCTCGCGACGTGGTCGAGGATGCTAAGGGTGGACGGGTCTATCTGCCCGGCGCCTGGCTGGACGAGGCGGGCGTGCCGCGCGACCAGGTCGATCAGCCCCAGCACCGCGCCGCCGTGGCGCGCACGGCCCAGCGCCTGGTCGCGGCGGCCGAACCCTTCTACGCCTCGGCCCGGTGGGGTTTGCGCGATCTGAACCCGCGCTCGGCCTGGGCCATCGCTACGGCGCGCGGCGTCTATCGTTCGATCGGCCGCCATGTGTCGCGCGCCGGCGTGAGCGCCTGGGACGGACGGACGTCGGTCGACAAGGCGGGCAAGCTGATGCTGTTGGGGCGGGGTGGTCTGATCGCCCTGTGGTGCAAGACGCTGGACGCCTGGCGCGAGCCGCCGCCGCGCCCGGCGCTGTGGACCCACGTCTGACGATCAGCGAGCCGCGCGCCGCCTCTCCAACATCAGGGCGACCACGAGACCCCCTGCGCCAAGACCGGCCATGACCGCCCAGGCTGCGATGACGGTCGAGGTGAACTCGCCGCGCCAGATCACGGCCTGATAGGCCTCGATGGCCCAGGCGTGGGGCGTAATCCAGCCGAGATCGCGGAAGGCCTCGGGCATCAAAAAGCGCGGCGCCATCGATCCCCCCAGAGCGGCCAGAAGCAGGACGACGAAGGTCGTCAACGGCTGGGCCTGTTCGCGCGATCGACACGCTGCTGTCAGAGCCAGGGCCAGACCGGCGGCGCAGGAGCCGACCGCAAAGGCGGTGACCGCCGTCGCCGCCATCTGCCAGGGGGCCAGGTCAGGCAACTTGACCCAGGCGGCGACGAAGACAGCCGCCGACTGCATCAGGCCCACAGCAGTCAGCCAGACGGCCCGCCCGCCAAGGATGGGCGCAAGGCCGCCGCGCGCCAGGGCCAGGCGTGACTGAAGACCGGATCGCCGCTCGTCAAGCCCGCCCATGGCCCCGTGCATGGCGGCGAAGAAGACGAACATGACGCTGACCGCGCCCGCATAATAGGTCGCCTGCACATCACCCTGAGGCCCGATCTGCAGGGTTTGAACGCGCGGTGCGGGTCGTGCGCCCTGACCCGACAGCGCGGCGGCCATCGGCTCCAGCCGCGCCTGAAGCGCCGACGCCGCCACATCCCTGCCGGCGGCGGAAACGATCACCAGCTTCGGCGGTCCCTGCGTCGAGGGACGGATCAGTATGCCCGCGTCGGCGCGACCGTCGATGACGGCGCGGTCGAAAGCCTCGCGATCTTCCACGATGCGAAGACGCGCCCCCATGTCCTTTGATACCGCCTCGCGGATCGCCGCCGTTGCGGGCGTTCGCGAAGCGTCGTGCAGCACGACGCTCGTATCGATGTCGCCGCGCGCGCCCGCGCCGAAGATCGCTGCGAACAGCAGATAGACCAAGGGTGGCAACAGCAGGGTCAGGATCACGCCTGCGCGGTCGCGCCAAAACCCTCTCGCCCAGGCGCCCGCCACCGCCATCATGATGGAGCCTGCGACAGCTGTGCAACCAGATCGTCCAGGCCGGGGCGACGCACGGCGACCTCGCCATCCTCGCCATCGACGACGGCGGCCAGCATCTGGGCGATGGCCAACGCGTCCTCGCAGAGCCGCCGCCACTCCAGCCCATCTTCGGACGCGGTCAGCCCCGCTTGGGCGAACCATTGGGCGGCGGGATCCGACGCGGGTCGGGTCAGGCGAATGCTGAGCAGCCGGGCTGAGCCGAACGCGCGATGAAGCAGGGCGTTCGGCGCGCCTTCCGCCAGAAGTCGCCCTTGGGCCAGGACACCGATCCGGTCGGCCGTATCGGCGACGAAGATGGCGTCGTGACTGATCAGCAGGCAGCCGGCGCCCGCCTTTGCGGTTTCGCGCAGGGCGACGGACAGGACGCTTCGGGTCGCCGCATCCACCCCTTCCGTCGGTTCGTCGGCGATCAGCAGGCGCGGTTGCCCGACCAAGGCGGCGCTGAGGTTGGCGCGCCGCTTCCAGCCGCCGGACAGGGTGCGCACCGGCTGGTCCGCGCGCGGGCCGCAGCCGGTCAGGTCGAGCGCGCGGTTCACCGCCGCGCCGCGATCACGCTTGGGCACGCCGCATAGCCGCGCCGTCACATCGACGTTCTCGCGTGGCGACAGGGCTGCGAACAGGGCGCTGTCCTGCGGCGCCAACCCGATGCGCCCGCGTGGTCCGCCGCCTTCGCCCAATACGACACGCCCGCGCCGAGCGGGCAGCAGACCCGAGGCCACACGCGCCACCGTGGACTTGCCCGCGCCGTTCGCCCCGAGCAGGGCATAGACCTCGCCCACAGCGATGCTCAGGCTGAAGTCGCTCAGCACGGATCGGCCGTCGTAGCCCGCATCAATCCCGCTCAGCGACAGGGCCGGCGCGACGTCAGACCCCAAGTTCGGCCTGCTGGAAAAGGTCGAGGACATAGAGAGCCAGGGGGCTGTCATGGCCGACCGCCTCGACCGCCTTGGCCAAGGATTGTCGCACCGCGGCGCGGGTCCGGCATTCGCCCCACAGATCGACGAAGGTGGTGGTGTCGTCGTCCTGACCCACGTCCTTGCCGGCGGCATCCATGGTCGAACAAACATCCAGCAGATCGTCACAAAGCTGGAAGGCGAAGCCGATCGCCTCGCCGAAAATCGACAGCCGCGCCAAATCCTGCGTATCGCCGCCGCCGAGCAGACCGCCGCCGCGCACGGTGGCGACGAACAGGGCGCCGGTTTTCAGATCGTTGATCTGGCGCAAGGCGGTTTCGTCGCGATTCCTCGCGTCGTCGCGCAGGTCGCGCATCTGACCCTCGGACAGACCATTGAAACCAATCGCCTGCGTCAAAAGGTCCAGGGCAGCCAGACGCGTTTCCGCCGGCGCAGGGGTCTGCAGCACCAGACGCGTCGCCTGGTTCAACAGGGCCACGGCCGCCAGAACCGCCGTGTCCTCGCCGTGGCGACGGTGCAGGGTCGGCTGGCCCCGACGCAGCGAGGCGTCGTCCATGCACGGCAGATCGTCCAGAACCAGCGACGCGGCATGGACCATTTCCAGCGCGCAGGCGTAGTCCAGGGCGTCTTCCGGCTCGCCTCCGACATGCGCCGCCGCCAGCATGGCCAGCACCGGCCGGACGCGTTTTCCCTGGCCCAGCAAGGCCTCGCGGGCCGCCGTAGACAGCAGGCCGTCGTGCGCCGGAGCCAGCTCAGCCAAGCGCGACTGAACCCGAAGGCGCAGATCGTCGGGGTCGCAGGATGCGTCCGCCAGGGGCGGTTGGCGCCGGATGCCGACGATCGCCATACAGATCTCCCATACTCGCCGGCGTCGCGTTGCGACCACGCGCCGAACCTTTATGATGCCATACGGCATCACGACCGCGTCGGATGCAACCCGCCAGGAGCCGTTTGCGATGTCCACCGACGCCGATGCCTTGATCCGGCGCAAGGACGAACACATCGACCACGTGCGGGCCGGACGAGGCGTCAGCCAGACGACATCGGGTCTGGATGCCGTCCGTTTCGCTCATGACGCCCTGCCAGATATCGATCACGACGCGATCGATCTGGCGACGCGCTTTCTGGGGCGGCGGGTCGCCTTGCCGTTCCTGATCAGTTCGATGACCGGCGGGCCATCGCGGGCCGAGGCGATCAATGCGCGGCTTGCGGAGGCCGCCCAGGCTCTGGGCGTCGTTCTGGCTGTCGGCTCGCAGCGTGTGGCGCTGGAGACGGACGGCGGTTTGGGTCTGGGGCTGGATCTGCGACGCCGGGCTCCGGATGCGATGATCCTGGCCAATCTGGGCGCCGTGCAGTTCGCCCTGGGCTATGGCGTGGACGAGGCGCGGCGGGCCATGGAGATGATCGGCGCCGACGCCCTGATCCTGCATCTGAACCCGTTGCAGGAAGGCGTTCAGCCCGAGGGCGATCGCGACTGGCGTGGCGTGGCGCGAGGCATCGAGCAGATTGCGGCGGCTTTCCCGGGCCGTCTGATCGTCAAGGAGACCGGCGCCGGCCTGTCCGGCGCGGTGGCGCGTCGTTTGGCGGACATGGGCGTCGCCGCGCTGGACGTGGCCGGGGCGGGGGGCACCAACTGGGGCCTGATCGAGGGTGCGCGAGCGACGGGAGGTCGGGCGGAAGCGCTGGCCGCGCCCTTCGCCGGCTGGGGCGTGCCGACGGCGCGCAGCCTGGTAGACTGCGCCCAGGCCGCGCCGGAACTGGATCTGATCGGGTCGGGCGGCATCCGCGACGGTCTGGATGCGGCGCGCGCGATCCGGCTGGGCGCCTGTCTGGTCGGCCAAGCGGCGGGCGTGCTCGAGGCGGCGCTAACTTCGACCGGGGCCGTGGTGGGTCATCTGGATCTGATGGCGGCCCAACTGCGGCTGGCCTGCTTCTGCACCGGGTCGGCGGACCTTGCCGCCCTGGCTCAGGCGCCGTTGCTGGAAGCGCCGCGCTTCTGAGACAGTTCGGCCTTCAGCGCGCGCGCCGACCGCACCCACAGGAAGCCGAACGACACGCAGCCTTCGCGCGTCCGCACTGCGTGATGCAGTCGGTGGGCTTGAATGCGTCGCGTCCAGAACCCCGAGCGTCCGACGATTCCCGTCGGAAACCGGCGATGCACCAGTCCGTCGTGAAAGAAGAAATAGATCAGTCCATAGGCTGTCACGCCCATGCCGATCGGCAGCGCCCAAGGCCACAGATGCAGACCCAAGGCGACGAGGATGATAGCCGGGGCGGCGAACACCACGGCGAACAGGTCGTTTTTTTCCAGCACGTCGTCGTGCGGCTCATGATGGCTGCGGTGCCAGGTCCACAGCAGGCCATGCATGACATAGCGATGCATCGCCCAGGCGAAGACCTCCATCCCCAGGAAGGTGGCGAGGAACAGCAGGATCATCGTCGGCCAGGACATGACCCATCATAGGCGCTTTACGGACCGCGCGTCACGACTTGACCCGGCGCGACGTTTCGCCGTCTGTGCGCCCATGTTGAAGGACCTGTTCGTCACCACCCTCGCGCTCAGCCTGATCATCGGCGTGCGCTATCTGCTGGTCGGTGTCGTGACCCATGGCTTGCTGTGGGGCGGAGCGGGACGGGGGCGTCAGCTGAACCACCGGCCGCCGGTGGCGAAACGTATCCGCGCCGAAATCATCGCGTCCTTGATCGCCTGCCCGATCTACGCCTTGCCGGCTGCCTTGGTCATCGAGCTTTGGAAGCGCGGTGGAGCGGCGATCTACGACGATCTCCATGCCTGGCCGCTGTGGTGGCTGCCCGTCAGCTTCATTGTCTACATGCTGGCCCACGACGCCTTCTACTATTGGGTTCACCGCGGACTGCACCATCCGCGCATCTTCCCCTGGGCCCATGCCGAACATCATCGGTCGCGCGATCCCAGCGCCTTCGCCTCCTTCGCCTTCGATCCGGCCGAAGCGATCGCCACGGCCTGGTTCCTGCCGGCCCTGACCCTCTTTATCCCCATTCATTGGGGCGTGGCGCTGGCGCTGCTGACCTTCATGACCGCCACCGCCGTGCTGAATCACGCAGGCCGAGAGGTCTGGCCCGCGTCCTGGCTGAAACGCGCCCCCCTGCGCTGGATGATCACCGCCACCCACCACGACGCGCACCACAAACGTTTCAACGGCAACTACGGCCTGTATTTCCAGATGTGGGACCGGTTAGCCTCGACCGAGGTGTCGAGCCGGCGCGGGGAACGGCCGCGCTGACGCCAGCGTCAGGCCACGTAGTATTTCCGATAGGCGCGGTAGTCGTAGTCGGCGTGGCTATAGCCTTGGCCCGACTGGGCCCGGACATCGACCTGGCTGAGGGTGACGCCTATGGGACGGGCCCCGGATTGATGCAGGATGCGCAGGGCGGCGGCGACGGCCCGCGCGGGGGTCTTTCGCCAGCGGGCGAGGAGGATGACGGTGTCGGCCTTGGCTGACAGGATACGGGCGTCGGCGAGGACCAGAACGGGCGCGGCGTCGATGACGATCAGGTCGAAAGCCTGACGCAGTTCGTCGAGCAGGGTGGTCATCGGCGGGGCGCCGAACAGGTCGTCGGCCGACAGGCCAGATCCCGAAAGGGGCAGAACCTGTGCGCCGGAGGCCGGGTCCAGCAACAGCGCGTTTCGCCAGGCCGCCGCGCCATGCAGGACCTCGGCCAGGCCGTGGTCGGGGTTCAGGCCCAGCATCCGCGTCACGCCGCGCCGGCGCGGGTCGCCGTCGATCAGTAGAACGCGTCCGCCGGAGCGCGCGGCGACGCGGGCCAGACAGACGGCTGTGGTGGTCTTGCCTTCGCCGGGCAGGGCGGAGGTGACGGCGACGATGCGCGCGGACGGTTCGCCCACGACGCTGACGATGGGGGTGATCGACGTGCGTAGCGCCCGAAAGGCCTCGGCGAAGACCGACAGCGGTCGCTGGACGACGAGGTCGATCGGGTGCAGCATCTGATCCTCCGCCGTCGCCACGGAGGAGGCGAGGGGAATGGCGCCAATGGCCCCGACGCCCAGCCTGCGCTCGACGTCATCGGGGCCGCTGAGGCCGGTCTGCATGGCGTTGGCGATAATGACGGCGCCGATTCCCGCCGCCGCGCCGAGCATCAGGCCGAGCGCCAGGCTGATCATCAGGTTCGGCGCGCTTTGTGCGGTCGGAGGCGTGGCGCGCGAGACGATGCGGGCGTCCGCCTGCTCGACGCCGGTCTGGGCGCTGGTCTCGCGATAACGATCCAGGAAGGCGCGGTAGATGGCGCGGGCGGCCTCGGCCTCACCTTCCAGTTCGCGCAGACGCACCGAGGCGGCGTTGTTGTCGGCCAAGGCGCCGCGCGCAGCGTCCAGGCTGGACTGGACCGAGGCGGCGCGTTGGCGGGCGACCTGGGCCTGGGCGTCCAGGTTCGAGACGACACGGCGGATCTCGGCCTGGATCTGCGCGTCGATGTCGGCCAGCTCCTGACGGGCGCGGATCATGTCGGGGTGCAAAGGGCCGTAGCGGACAGAAAGGTCCGCGACGCGCGTGCTGATCGCCGCGCGCTGGGCGCGCAGGTTCTGAACCACGGGAGAGGAGAGGGCCTCGCCCACATCGTCGCCGTTGGAGCCGGCCGCCATCTGAGAGCGGGCGGTGCGCAGGCGGGCGTCCTGTTCGGCCTGTTGCGCGCGGGCCAGGGCGAGTTGCTGGTTGTAGGCCGAGATTTCCTGCTCCGTCAGGGTGGCGCCCTGGGCGCTGAGCAGGCCATTGTCGATCCGGTAGGCTGAGACGGCCGCGTCGGCGGCCTCGACCTGGCGGCGCAGATCTTCCAGCCGGGCGCCCAGGAAGGTGTTGGCCTGGGCGTTGGCGTCAAACTTGGCGGTGAGTTGAGACTGGAGATAGGCGTCGGCGAAGGTGTTGGCGATGCGGGCAGCCTTAATCGGACTTTCGGAGGTGAAGCTGACCGCCATCGAATAGGTCAGGCCGACGCGGCGCACGGTCAGGCGTCGCCGGACGGCGTCGATCACCTGTTGGCGCTCGATCTGGCTATCGGTCGGCGCAGGCGTGGCGCGCGGCAGGTGTTGGGTGAGGGGCGAGGATCGCAGGCGGGCGTTGAACTCGGAATCGCGGATCAGGCCCAGCGTCTGTACGACCTGGGCGGCGAGCTGGGGTGACTTCAGAACCTCGACCTCGGTGTCGACGATGGCCACCTCGGCGTCGAGCGCCGACAGCACGGCCTGTCCCGCCACGACCTGTTCCTTGCGGGTGTTGATCTGGAGGCTGGCGGTCGCAGTATAGACGGGCGGCTGGCCCAGCATCAGCGCCAGCACGATCAGGCAGACGGCTGCTGCGACAGCGATAAACAGGCCGAGACGACGCCGGAAGGCGGCGATCAAGGCATGGAGGTCGATGGCGTCGTCCGCAGGCTGGCCGGGACCGCCGATCGCGGGGTCGTGGTGGGTCATCGCGCCATCGAACGGTGATCGTCCCGTCCAGTGGTGCGATGATGCCTTCAGGTTGTCAATCTTCGCGCTGTGGCCGTGTGTTCAGAACTGCGAGACGACAGCGACGGAAAGGCGCGTCGAGCGATAGCTCGGTCCTGCCGCCGCGCCGGACGAGGATTGATCGAGAAAGGTCACGCCGGCGGTCAGACCGTAGCGACGGTTGAGGCGATAGACGGCGCTGAAGCCGGCGGTAAAGCGCGTGTCCGTGCGGTCGAGGCCGTTGTAGCCGTCCTCGCTCCACGCCGTTTCCGCCGTCAGGATCAGGTTGCGCAGCAGTTCGTGGTCCACGCTGATCGACAGGTCGGTGCGCAGGGCGCCGGCCGAGTCGATCACGCCGGTGTCCGCGACGCTGCGCGCCGCGGTGGCGGTCAGAGTCGTCAGTTGGGTGGGGAACCACGACAGGCGCGCACGACCGCCGAAGCCGTCGAGATCGCCATAGGCTGCGTCTTGGAAGTCCTGGCGGATGTATCCGGCGGCGACCTCGCCCCGGATCAGCGCGCCCAGCTCGAAGTCCACGCCAGCCAAGGCTTCGTGACCGGAAGAGGATCGTTCCGGCGACCCTGCCACCTTGCGATAGTTGCGGTCATCGCGGGCGACCTGAAAGAACAGGGCCGTCGCGGGAGAGAGGGCGTAGTCCGCGCGGCCGGTCAGGCGGGCGACGGTGCGATCCCGGTCGTCCTGTTCGATGACGGCGCCGGCAGCGCTCAGTCCATTGCGGTAGTCGTAGCGAAGGACGGCGGCCTTGGCTGACAGGCGCAATCGACCTTGCGAGCGTGTCGCCGCCAGCGAGGTGGAAGCCAGATCGAAGGCGATCGGGCGGCGAGCGTCGGGGCCGGCGCCGGCGGCCGTGCGGGCTTCGTGATCGCGGGCGTAGTCGGCGGCCAAGGTGATGTCGACGCCTCGCGCCACGTCGAGACGACCGGCGCCGCCCAGGCTCCAGTCGGTCGTGTTCTCGCTGTCGAAGTCGAGGTTGCGGTCGATCTCGGCGCGGGCGCGGGTTTCAAACGCGTGGCGCGACCAGTTGGATCGGACGACGACTTCAGGCGTCAGGCGCAGGGTCGTTGCAGGCTGACGGTCGCCCTCGGCCGCAAAGATATTGTTGTCATGGACGACGCCCGACTGAAGCCGGGGAAAGGCCGTGAAGCCGCCGGCCCGGATGCCGAGAGGGTCATAGGCGGGTTGCGGCCGATCACGCACGGCGACCGCGCGGTTGCGAACGAAGAGGTCGATTTGCGCGTCTTGAGCCGAGCGCAAAGCCTGGGCCGAGGCGTCGGTTGCGCCGAACAGCAGCAGGGCGATGCCAGCCGGCAGGATTTCGCGTCGCATCGGCCCCCAGCCTTCCTGCGTCAGCCGTTCTCGTATTGACGCCACCAAGCGACGAACTTTTCCAGTCCGATCTTCAGCGGGGCCTTGGGCTGATAACCGCACAGGGCGTTCAGCTTTGAAATGTCCGCATAGGTGGCGGTGACGTCGCCTGGCTGCATCGGCCGCATGATCTTGTTCGCCTGGGCGCCTAGCGCGGTTTCCAGCGTGGAGATCATCTCCATCAGGCCGACGGGCTGGCTGTCGCCGATATTGTAGATCTCATGCACGCCCCGCGCGGGGGGACGGTCCAGAACGGCGACCACGCCGTCGACGATGTCGTCGATATAGGTGAAGTCGCGCGCCATCTTGCCTTCGCCATAGACCTCGATCGGCTCGCCGCGCACGATCTTCTGGGTGAAGCTGAAATAGGCCATGTCGGGCCGGCCCCAGGGGCCATAGACGGTGAAGAACCGCAGGCCCGATTGCGGAAAGCCGTAGAGCTTGGCGTAGCTCTGGCTCATCAGTTCGCACGAGCGTTTGGTCGCGGCGTAGAGCGAGACGGGATTGACCGTCGGATCGTCTTCACGAAAGCCCGAACCCTCCAGCGGCCGATCGCCATAGACCGAACTGGACGAGGCATAGACCAAATGGGTCACGTCATTGTGCCGCGCGGCCTCCAGCATCGACAGATGGCCGGCCAGATTGGACCGCTCATAGGCGAAGGGGTTTTCGAGCGAGTAGCGGACGCCGGCCTGAGCCGCGAGGTGGACGATCCGCTTGACCCCGGCGTCTGAAACGAGGGCACGCATCTGCGCGTGGTCGGCGATATCGGCGCGGACCATCCTGAAACCGTCGCGACCCTCAAGCCGAGCGGCGCGGGCCGCCTTCAGGCGCGGATCGTAGTAGTCGTTGAAGACATCGACGCCGATCACCTGTTCGCCGCGGTCCAGCAGGCGTTCGGCGACGTGCATGCCGATGAAGCCGGCCGCACCTGTGACGAGGATCGGCGACCCCATCAGCCGCGCCCGATGCCCATGTAGCGGAAGCCGCGGCTCTTCATGTCCTCGGGCCGATAGATGTTGCGCAGATCGATCAGGACCGGCTGCTTCATCAGCAGCTTGATGCGGTCCAGATCCAGGGCGCGGAACTGGTCCCATTCGGTGACGAGGACCACAGCGTCAGCGCCGACGACGGCGTCATAGGCGCTGTCCTTCATCTGGATGTCCGGCAAAAGCTTAGCGGCCTCATGCATGCCTTCGGGATCGAAGGCCTGGACGGTCGCGCCTGCGGCGATCAGGGCAGGCGCGATGTCCAGTGATGGGGCGTCACGCATGTCGTCGGTGTTCGGCTTAAACGTCAGACCCAGAAGGGCGACCGTCTTGCCCTGGACACTTGTCCCCAGGGTCGCGGCGACGCGGTCGGCCATGGCCTTCTTGCGGGCGTCGTTGACCTCGACCGTCGCCTCAATCAGCTTTGTCGGCGCGCCATACTGCTGGGCGGTGCGGACCAGGGCGATAGTGTCCTTGGGGAAGCACGAGCCGCCATAGCCGGGGCCGGCGTGCAGGAACTTCGAGCCGATACGCTTGTCCAGGCCGATGCCGCGCGCGACCTGCTGGACGTCGGCCCCGACGGCTTCGCACAGGTCGGCCATCTCGTTGATGAAGGTGATCTTCATCGCCAGGAAGGCGTTGGCGGCGTATTTGATCAGCTCGGACGTGCGACGGCCCACAAACAGCAGCGGGCTCTCATTCAGGTTCAGCGGACGATAAAGTTCGCTCATCACCTTTTGCGCGCGACCGCCGGTGTCGCCGGTCATGTCGTCGATGCCGATGACGACGCGGTCGGGACGTTTGAAGTCGCCGATCGCGGCGCCTTCACGCAGAAATTCGGGGTTGGAGACGACGGCGAAGTCGGCCTTCGGATTGGTCTTGCGGATAATCGCCTCGACCTCGTCGCCCGTGCCGACCGGGACGGTCGATTTGGTGACGACGACCGTGAAGCCTTCGATCAGGCCGGCGATCTCCTCGGCGGCAGCGTGGACGTAGGACAGGTCGGCATGGCCGTCGCCGCGACGCGTCGGCGTGCCCACGGCGATGAAGACGGCGTCCGCCCGGCGAATGGCCTCGGCGCCGTCCAGGGTGAAGAACAGTCGGCCTTCGCGCACATTGGCGGCGACCAGATCATCCAGCCCCGGCTCGTAGATCGGGATTTCGCCCCGCTCCAGCCGTTCGATCTTGGACGGGTCCTTGTCGATGCAGGTGACGACATGGCCGAAGTCGGCGAAACAGGCGCCGGACACCAGGCCCACATAGCCCGTCCCAATCATCGCTACGCGCATCGAAATCCCTCATCAGCCGCGAGCCGACCTTTAGCGGTGCGGTGCGCCCGGGGACAATGGCTTTTGGTTTCGCGGTGCAACGGGTCTGCAGCCGACGCCATCCAGCGTCGGCTGCAGGATCAGAGCTAGAGGACGCCGATCATCGAGGCGACCAGCGGGTGACGGACGATGTCGCGCTCGGCCAGACGCACCACGGCGATGTCGGGTACGGCCTCAAGTCGAGCCGAGATGTCCGACAGGCCGGAGATGCCGGGCAGCAGGTCCGACTGCTGCGGGTCGCCGGTCACCACCATGGTCGAATGCCAGCCCAGTCGGGTCAGCAGCATCTTGAGCTGGACGTAGGTGCAGTTCTGCGCCTCGTCGACGACGATGAAGGCGTTGTTCAGCGTGCGGCCGCGCATATAGCCGACCGGGGCGATCTCGATCAGGCCTTCGGCCATCAGCGCCTTGACCCGCTTCATCGACAGACGATCGGACAGGGCGTCATAGAGCGGGCGCAGATAGGGGGCCAGCTTGTCTTCCATGTCGCCGGGCAGGAAGCCGATGGATTCGCCGGCCTCGACAGCAGGGCGGCTCAGGACGATGCGGCCGACCTTGCCCGCCTCCAGCGCCTCGACCGCCTTGGCGACAGCGAGGTAAGTCTTGCCGGTGCCTGCGGGACCCAGCGCCATGACCAGGTTGTGGTGGTCGATGGCTTCCATCAACTCGCCCTGGCCCTCAGACTTGGGCTTCAGCGTCTTCAGATAACCTTGGTCGCGGTCGTCGTTCGAAGGATAGGGCGACCACCCTGATCGCTCGTGATGTGGGGCGTGAAGCCGACGAACTTTCGACTCCTCCATGAAATCACGCGAATCCAGGATTCCGTGTTCACGCGTTTGACGCTTGGTTGCAGCACGCTTGGTCATGGACGCCTCCAGGGCATGAAAAAAGGCGGACCCGAACGGGCGCCGCCTTGGATGGTCTTGGGGAGGAAGAGGTCGCGGCCTGCAGAGCAGCGGCCCGGATCGACAGCAGGGCCGTCTGCAACGGGGTGCGCCCGCCGCCGAACAACCGAACCAGGATCCCAACGCGCCACGCGAAAGCCCCGACTTGATGACCGGATCGGGCTTGATCCGGTTTCGGATCCGGGGCCGAAATGGCGACCCACGAATCGCATCAACAGAATGATGCTATCGTGGTTAGCGATCCGTTAAAGCCCTCATTTTTCAAAGATTAGGCGGTGTACAGATGACCATTTACGCCTTGGGCGACAGCAAACCACAGCTTCCGCCGCAGGGCGAATACTGGGTGGCACCAAGCGCATCGGTGATAGGGAATGTGATTCTCAATGCCAACGCCAGTGTCTGGTTCGGCGCCGTGCTGCGCGGGGACAACGATCCGATCACAGTGGGGCCTGACAGCAACATTCAGGACGGCAGCGTGCTGCACACCGACATGGGTTCGCCGCTGACGCTGGGACGCGGCGTGACGGTGGGACACAAGGCCATGCTGCATGGCTGCGAGGTCGGGGATTACAGCCTGATCGGCATCGGGGCCGTGGTGCTGAATGGGGTCAAGATCGGCCGGAACTGCATCATCGGCGCGAATGCGCTGATCACCGAGGGCAAGATCATCCCGGACAACAGTCTGGTGGTGGGCCAGCCCGGCAAGGTGGTGCGGGAGCGTGACCCGGCGCACATCGCCGTGCTGCAGATGTCGGCCGAACACTATGTGCAGAACTGGAAGCGGTTCGCAGCGGAGCTTCGGCCTCTATGACCGGCTGAGGACAAACCGCGCCGCCGCCGCATCGGCGTCGATCTGGGTCTTCAGGGAGTCGAGACCGTCAAAGGTCTCCTCGCCACGCAGCCAGGCGACCAGTTCCGTGTCCAGCGTCTGGCCGTAGAGGTCGCCGTCGAAGTCGAACAGCCAGACCTCCATCAGCGGGGTCTCCAGCGCATACATGGGACGCACGCCCAGGCTGGCGACGCCGTCGATCACCCGCCCGTCCGGCAATCGGCTGCGGGTCGCATAGACGCCGTAGGCGGGGCGCATGTAGTCGCCGAGCGCGATATTGGCCGTCGGCACGCCGATGGTGCGGCCGCGCTTGTCGCCGTGGATCACCTCGCCGCGAATGGCGAAGGGGCGGCTCAGGATCGCGGCGGCGCGGGCCATGTCGCCGGCCTTCAGGGCCTCTCGAACGGCGCTGGACGACAGTTTCAGCCCGTCCGCGTCATCCAGCCGTTCGGCGACCGAGACGGTGAAGCCCAGCCGCTCGCCGTAGGCGTGCAAGGCTTCGGGCGAGCCGGATCGGCCCTTGCCGAAGGTGAAATCGAACCCGACGGCGGCGTGGCGGACGCCCAGACCCTCGGCCAGAACCCGCTCGGCGAAGGCGGCGTCGGTCATGCCGGCCATCTCGGCGTCGAAGGGCAGGAGATACAGGATGTCCACACCCAGCGGCGCCAGGGCCTCGGCCATCTGGTCGGCCGTCATCAGTCGGAAGGGCGCGGCGTCCTTCTGGAACCAGCGGCGGGGATGAGGATCGAAGCTGACGACGCCCAGCGGCGCGCCCAGCCGTTCCGCCGCGTTACGGGCGCCGGCGATGACGGCCTGATGCCCGCGATGCACGCCGTCGAAGGCGCCGACGGCGACCGCAGCGCCTTTCAGCGCGTCCGGCAGGTCGCGCCAGTCGCGGACAATCTGCATCAACGCTGGGAGGGTTTGCGCCGGCGGGGGACGCGGACGACGGCGACGCCGTCCATGATCATGGTCTCGCCGACGAAGCCTTCGCAGCTGAGCTTGACCCGCGCGCTCTCGGGCTCGACCTCGATCACGGTGATCAGGATGCGCACGACGTCGTCGATCCGCACCGGCTGATGGAAGGCCAGGGTCTGGGAGATATAGATCGAGCCGGCGCCCGGCAGGATGGTGCCGACCACGGCCGATCCGAACGAGGCGCTGAGCAGGCCGTGGGCGATGCGGCCGCGATAGGCGGTCTTGGAGGCGAAGGCCTCGTCCAGATGCACCGGGTTGAAGTCGTCGGACGCCTCGGCGAACAGCCGAATGCGGTCCTCCGTCGCGACGACGATTTTCTCGGCCGCCATGCCGACGTGAAGTTCGTCCAGGATGTAACCACCGGACGGATGCTGCT
The DNA here is from genome assembly GCF_058790795.1 of Brevundimonas sp. EU05-FHT14B07. Lineage (NCBI taxonomy): Bacteria > Pseudomonadati > Pseudomonadota > Alphaproteobacteria > Caulobacterales > Caulobacteraceae > Brevundimonas > Brevundimonas sp. EU05-FHT14B07. Next base: position 19,455 of record NZ_JBYTCZ010000002.1, on the reverse strand, counting down.
GAACCAATTCGACCATGGATGAGGCTTTAGCGGCGGTGCGACAAAATGGCGAGCCTTACCAGTTCAGTTCGAGCGCGGCGTATCGCGCATAGGTCGTTTCCGCCTTCAGCAGAGCGGCGGCGCGGGCAGGGTCAAGCGCGCCGTCCTCGCCCTTGGCCTGGTCGCCGTGGATGCCCTGGGCGATGAACAGGCAATCCAGCCCTTGCGCGTTTGCGCCCATGACGTCGGTGACGACGCCGTCGCCGATGCACAGGATGCGCGAGCGATCGACGGAGCGGCCCAGCAGGCCTTCCGCCTCCTTGATCGCCAGGTCGTAGATCGGGGCGAAGGGCTTGCCCGCCATCACGACCCGGCCGCCCTGCGATTCATAGAGGTCGGCCAGCGCTCCGCCGCAGTAGATCAGCTGGTCGCCGCGTTGGACGACGCGGTCGGGATTGGCGCAGATCAGTTCGATGTTGCGTGCGGCGCCGACGGCGAACCGTTCCCGGTAGTCTTCGGGCGTCTCGACCGTGTCGTCCACCGGGCCGGTGACGGAGATGAAGGCGGCGTCCTCAGGCGACGCGGCGCGCTCGAGGCCAAGGCCCGCATACAGCGGCGCGTCACGTTCAGGGCCGACGATCCAGGCCGGGCCGGGCGCGCGCCTGGCCAGTTCGGCGCGGGTCGCGTCGCCGGAGGTGACGAAGGCCTTCCATGCCTCGCGCGGCACGCCCAGCCCGTCCAACTGAGCGATCACGTCCGAGGCCGGGCGGGGCGAGTTGGAGATCAGCACGACATGGCCGCCCTCGCGGTTGAACCGCGTCAGCGCCTCACACGGGCCAGGCCAGCTTTCGCGGCCATTATGGATCACGCCCCAGACGTCGCAGAGCAGGATGTCATAATCGCCGGCGACGGCGCCGAGGTGGGGCAGGGCGTGGGGGAGGGTCATGGCGCCGTGATTAGCGGCTTGGGCGCCGAGACGGAAGGTCTAGCTGAACCGGCGACGCTGCTCGGCGCTGCGAAGGGTGGAACGCAGGAACTCGGCCGGGGGGTCGGTCTCGGCCAACACTTGTTCCTTGATGGCGCGGGGTTCGCCGAACAGATGGCCCTGGCCCATGCCGACGTCCAGTTCCAGGATGTCGACGACCTGGCGTTCGTTCTCGACCTTTTCGGCGATGACCTCGACGCCATAGCGGCGGGTCAGGGCGGCGAAGTCCGCGGCCTGGATGTCGGGCATGGAGCGCAAGGGCGCGCCGCCGTCCAGGTCCAGCAGTTGTTCGATCATCAGGTCGGCCGCAACCTTGATGAACTTGACGTCCGAGCGTTGCAGATCGGCGAAGTCGAGGTCCAGCGTCTGCACCTTGTCCAGCGAGAAGCGGAAGCCCAGGTCGGCCAGCTTGGCCATGTTGCGCGCCTCGATGGCGCCGCGTGCGTCGAACGTCGCCTGGCCCAGTTCGAAGATCAGCGCCTGGTTTAGGTCGCGGTTCTCGCTGAGGAAGTCGAGGAACTGCGGGAAGAAGGTCTCGTCGCCCAGCGAGGTCAGGGCCACGTTGCAGAAGACGCCGACCTTGCGGTCCTGACGCGCCAGCCGCCGCACGATCTGGGCGCAGCGGAACAGCAACAGATTGTCGATCGCCGGCACCAGGCCCTCGCCCTCGGCCAGGGACAGGTATTCCGCCGGCATCATGACGCGGTCGGTGGAGTCACGCAGCCGGGTGAAGCTCTCGTAGAAGATCGTCCGGCGTTGGGGCAGGGAGACGACCGGCTGAAGGTACAGATCGACGCGGCCTTCACTGAGCGCCTCGTGGATGGTGCGCAGCAGAACGTTGGACTGGGCCATGCGACGGCCCTCGAAGGTCTCCACGCCGATATGGGGCGCGGCGGCCAGACGTTCGTCGATGCTTTCGCTCATCTGCTGGACCAGGGATTCAAGCATCCGGACCTCGCCGGTCAGCGCATCGGTGTCGGACAGGACGCCGGTCTCGATGGCGTGCGCCAGTTCGGTCAGGGCGCCCTGGGTCGATTCCATCGCATCGGCGAGCAGGCGGTGGGCCTCGCGGACCTGGCCGATTTCCTTTTTCAGGACGCGGCGCTCGGCGATGCCGGTGACGATGCCGTGGAAGGCGCCCAACAGCCCCAGTGCGCCGAGCGTTCCGGCCACGCCTGCGCCGATCCCAAGGCCCGCGCGCCACAGGAAGGCGCCCACGGTCATGCCGAGGAACAGATAGGCGAAATACAGAAAGCCCGTTGTTACGTTGCGCATCGGCTGGCGGTCGGCCACTCCCGGATGGAATCGCCTGAGTATCAGGCTATCAATGTCATTCGGCTAGAGCGGGGCTGCAAATATCCCCGCCAAACCTACGGGAAACGCAATGGAACTGTTCGATCTGACCGGCAAGGTCGCAATCATCACCGGCTCATCGCGGGGAATCGGCAAGGCCATCGCCGAACGGCTGGCCGAACACGGGGCCAAGGTCGTCATCTCGTCGCGCAAGGCCGGGCCGTGCGACGAGGTCGCCGCCGAGATCAACGGCAAGTATGGCGAGGGACGCGCAATTGCCGTTCCCGCCAACATCGCCTCGAAGGAGGATTTGCAGCGGCTGGTTGATGAGACCAACGCCGTCTTCGGCCAGATCGACATCCTGGTGTGCAATGCCGCGACCAATCCCTACGCCGGGCCGATGGCGGGCATCGCCGACGACCAGTTCGAGAAGATCCTGCAGAATAACGTCATCTCGAACCATTGGCTGATCCAGATGGTCGCGCCGCAGATGCTGGAGCGCAAGGACGGGGCGATCCTGGTGATCTCGTCCATCGGCGGGCTTCGCGGCAACGCCCTGATCGGCGCCTACAATATCTCCAAGGCGGCGGACATGCAGCTGGTGCGCAATCTGGCGGTGGAGTGGGGACCGTCGAACGTGCGGGTCAACTGCATTGCGCCTGGGCTGGTTCAGACCGATTTCGCCAAATATCTGTGGGAGAACCCGGAGCTGTTGAAGCAGGTCACCGAGCCGGCGCCGCTGAAAAGGATCGGCCAGCCCGATGAAATCGCGGGCACGGCGGTCTATCTGTGCAGCCCTGCGTCGGCCTATGTGACCGGCCAGACCCTTGTGGTGGACGGTGGATTGACGATTGCCTGGTGAAGATACGCGCTCAAGCCGCACGGCGGGCGGTAGCGCAAAAGCGTGGAAGCAGGATTTCGCATGGCGCCTGGAGGCCTTCTGCTTTCAGGCGCTGTTCGGCTTTTTGCGCCTGCTGGGCGTCGAGCGGGCGTCGGGGTTGGGCGGCTGGCTGCTGCGCACGCTGGGGCCGCTGACCGGCACGCAGAAGACGGTAATGCGCAACCTGCGGATCGCCTTTCCTGACATGCCTGCAGACGAGCGCGAGGCGCTGGCCTTGGCGCAATGGGATCAGACGGGCCGGACCTTCGCCGAACTGGCGGTCATGGATCATCTGACGCCCGAAGGCGGGCGGGTCGAGGTGGTCGGGATGGAGCGGCTGCACGCCCTGCGCGACAGCGGCAAGCCGGCCGTTTTGATCTCGGGCCATCTGGCCAACTTTGAGGTGATGGCGGCGGTGATCATGGCGTCGGGCGTGCCGTGTCAGGTGACCTATCGCGCCGCCAATAATCCGTACGTCGACGCCCTGATCCGCCAGAGCCGGGAGCGATACGGCATCCGCCTGTTCGCGCCCAAGGGCGATGGGACGCGCGAGCTGATGGCGGGGATGAAGCGCGGCGATTCCATCGCCCTGCTGGTCGATCAGAAATACAATCAGGGGCCGGAGGTGGAGTTCTTCGGTCAGCCGGTGAACGCCTCGCCTGGGGCGGCCAGGCTGGCGTTGAAGTTCGACACGGTCATGCTGCCGCTGTCGGTGGTTCGCCTGCCAGGCGTGCGGTTCCGGGTGACGGCGCACGAGCCGATCGTGGTCAATCAAAGCGAGGACAAGGCGGCCGATACGCTGGCCGGCATCCAGGCCGCCAATCGTTTCGTCGAGGACCGGGTCAGAGAGCATCCCGTGGACTGGTTCTGGGTCCACAAGCGCTGGCCCGACAAGGTCTATGCGGCGTTGGACCGCGAGGCGTCCGATCCTCGACGGTAAGGCCCGGCGTAGTCGGGCGTATCGCGGCGCCGACGGCACGGGCCGATATAGCCATCGGTCTTGATGAAAGGGCGCGGCCGCATGATGACGGCGTTCAGCCGATCCAGAATGGCCTTGGCGGTGATCGGCTTGACGATGAACTCGGTCACTCCGGCGTCGCGCGCCTCGTAGACGCGGCTGCGTTCGGAATGGCCGGTCATCATGATGATCGGCAGAAACGGATTGGGACTGTCGGGGCTGGTGCGGACCAGCCGTGTGAACTCGACCCCGTCCAGCGGGAACATGTTGAAATCGACGATGGCCAGATCGATCGCGTGGCGACGCAGCAGATCGAAAGCCGTGGCTCCCTCGGACGCCTCATAGACGTTGCGGATGTCGGCCGAATGCAGCACGGCCGACGCGATGGCGCGCATATTCTGATTGTCGTCCACGAGCAGGACGTTCAGCGATTTCAGAGAAAACATCGGGCCCCGCCAGATCTTTGATCGAGGCTAAGGGGATATGCGTAGTCTCGCAAGAGGAGCCTTTGATCAGGCTAGACTTTCTGGAACACGCGCCCCGATCATGAGGGAAGGATCCAGGTTGCGATCGCGCCATTTCATGCGCCAGCACAGGTGGGGGCCGGTGGCGCGGCCGGTCATGCCGACGCGGCCCAGCGCATCGCCGCGCCGGACGCGCTGACCCAGCGCCACGTCCAGCCGCGACTGATGCAGATAGCAGCTGATCAGGCCCTGACCGTGGTCGATCAGGGTCAGGCCGCCCTCGAAATGCATTTCGGGGCGGACGAAGGCGATGCGGCCGTCGGCGGGGGCGCGGATGACGCTGCCCTGCGGAGCAGCCAGGTCGATGCCATAGTGCGGCCGGGCGGGCGTGCCGTTTAGGACGCGCTGGGCGCCCCATGCGCTGGAGACCCGGTAGCTCTCCAGCGGCCAGACGAACCCATCCTTGAAGTCGTCGGCGTCGATGCGGCTGGCGAAGCCCTCCGTCTTCAGCGCGATCTCCTGCTGGATGCGGGCCAGCAGAGCGGGATCGCTGGGCTCGACGGTCGAGGGCGGCAGGCCGTTCACGCTGGTCGAGGGGAAGGCGTAGGGGGCGATGTCGAGCGTGCGACGAGCGGACCGGTAGCCGGACCGGGCTTCGATCTGGGTGGTCGGACCGGCGTCGCGGTCGAAGCCGATCACGAAGAGGCCGGCGGTCGAGGCGGTGGTCAGGGCCTCGCCGTCGACGAAGATCAGAGCGCGCGGCGCGGTGCGGCCGAAGGCGTAGCCGCCCTGACGCCAAGCGCCGTTCAAGGCCAGCGGCAGGGCGTTGCGGTCTTCAGCCATTAGCGGCGCGGCGATCAAGCTGGCGCCCGCGCCGGTCAGCAGGGCGCGGCGCGACGGGATCATCGATCGCCTTGCTGGGCCGCGATGAACTCGGCCGGGCCGAAATAGGGCTGCTGACGGCTGGGGCTCCAATAGCGGAGGACTTCCAGCGGGATCGGTTTGTCCGTCACGGCGCAGCGCACGAAGCGGCCGGGCTTCAAGACGGCGAACTCGCCGTCGCCATAATGAAGAACGGCCTGATCTGCGGCGATTTTGTCCATGAACGAACGATAGCGGGCGGCGGGCGGCGCGGAAAGGGGCTCAGGGCGCCGCGACCGCATCCGTGATCGGGCCGTCCGCAGCGGCGGGTCGGATCGCGGCGGCGGCGGGAGGCTTCGGCTTGCCGCCCATCCGGTCGGTGAACAGGAAGACGAAGGGGTTCAACGAGATCGACAACAGGGCGGCGGCCAGGATCAGGTCGTGGGTCTCGCGGCTCATGGCGCCCAGCGACACGCCGAGCGCCGCCAGGATGAAGGAGAACTCGCCGATCTGGGCGAGGGACGCCGCGACGGTGAAGCCAGTTGGGCGATCCAGCTTGAAGGTCTTGGTGATGACCAGGGCCGCGACCGACTTGCCGACGATGACGATGCCCAGCACGCCCAGGACCGCCCACGGCTGGCGAACCACGATCATCGGGTCGAACAGCATGCCGACCGAAACAAAGAACAGCACGGCGAAGGCGTCGCGCAGGGGCAGGGACCGCTCGGCCGCATTGTGACCCAGGGGCGAGGCGTTCATCACCAGACCGGCCAGGAAGGCGCCCAGCGCGAAGGAGTGGAACAGGAAATAGGCCAGCCAGGCGATGCCCAGGGCGATGGCGAGGACGCCCAGGGTGAAGAGCTCGCGCGACTTGGTGTGGGCGATGCGGATCAGCAGCCAGGGAATGACCTTGCCGCCGACGACCAGCATGCCGACGACGAACAGCACGACCTTGAGCAGGGTCAGGCCGACGTCGGTCCCCAAGGCGGCGAAGTCCGTCTGGGTTCCTGCCGGAACCAACACCATGGGCAGCATGACCAAGGCGATGACGATGACCAGATCCTCGACGATCAGCCAGCCCACGGCGATGCGGCCGATCTCGCCCTTGACCTGTTTACGCTCCTCAAGCGCGCGCAGCAGGACGACGGTCGAGGCGACGGACAATGCGAAGCCCATCAGCAAGGCCTCTACATCGCCCAGGCCCAGCACGAACCGGCCCAGCCCCCAGCCCAGCACGGTGGCGACGCCGATCTGAACCAGGGCGCCGGGGATGGCGACCTTTCGGACCTGCATCAGATCCTTGGGGGAGAAGTGCAGGCCGACGCCGAACATCAGCAGGATGACGCCGATCTCGGCCAGTTGCGGGGCCAGTTCGGTGTCGGCGACGAAGCCGCCCGTATAGGGGCCGACGATCACGCCCGCGACCAGATAGCCCACCAGGGGCGACAGTTTCAGCCGATGCGCCAGCATGCCGAACACGAAGGCGAGGACGAAGCCCCCGACCAGGGTGAGAATCAGGCTGTCGGCATGCGGCATCAGGGCTCCTGTCGCGAGCGAAGGTGTGATTTGGGTAGGCTTTGCAGTTGGGGCGCGAGGGGCGGTTTGACAAGATGACGGGGTGTCGCGCGGGACGGAAAACGGCTTTGTCTTCGCGGCGTTCGGCCTGCGAAGTCTGGAGGGCTGGGCGGAGCGCCGGGCCTTCGCCCGGAGTTCTGTGATGTGATTACCGTTCGACGAAGGGTGTGACGCTCCGCGCGGAAGGTTGGCCTGCAAGCTCGGGGCGCCGAGCGGTGGCGGTCTTATCGCCTAACCCCATAAGCCTGCGACGGGCGGGTCGGAGCAGCGATCCCCGATCCCCGGTTCGGCCGAGTATCCCCCTCGACCCTGCGACGCGACTGCGGACGCCGGGGCGATTCCCCGACCGATCAGCCCCGGCGCCGCGATGGGATTTCACCATCGCCCCCGTTCCCTCCGCTCTCGCCGCCGCAAGGTCGCAGGCCTTACGAGCCCTCCATGCGACGAGACGGATTTATTATGGGGCCGTTTGACCCCGTGGATGGGAGACGGGGGACATAAATCGGCAAGTGGTTGAAATCGCTGCGAGTGGACAGCGGCATTGCAATGGCTGAGCATCGTCTCCTCCCCATGTCATGGGGAGGTGGCTCGAAGCGCAGCGGAGAGACGGAGGGGCTCTTCAGCGGATACCGGCGCTCAAGCGGCGTCTAGAACCCCTCCACCGCTTCGCGGTCCCCCTCCCCACGCTGTGGGGAGGAGACTTTGGTGCGATCAGGCGTGCGTCTGGTCCCAGTGCCGAACCGCATCGGCGTCGCGGGCCGAGAGGTCGGGGTAGGCGGGGTCCGAGCCGACGTCGGGGACGCGGCGCCAGGAGCGGGCGCATTTCGGGTTGTCGGAGCGTCGCACTAGGGCACCTATGCCTGCATGTTCAGGCAGTCTGAATGGCACTTCGGGACCCTGAGGGTCATCGCGAGTCAGCCTTGCGACACTGGCGATGCAGAAGTCTGCCATGAACTGGTCAGGATTCTCAGACCCTGCAACGTCTTGAACCAGTTGGATCAAAGCCGGGTCATCCAAGACGATGAGAACATCAGCATCGAGGCTGGATCCTATCATCTTGTCGCGTCGTGCCAGTTCCAAACTACCTAGCACTACTTCGCGGATGGGAAGCAGGTTCTTGAGTTTGGTGTAGGCTGTTTCGTTCTCCCATTCCGCCGGGGTGTCGGGGATCACGCGCGCGCAGTTGGAGCCGGCGTCGGGGAAGCGGGTGGTCCAGGCCTCTTCCATGGTGAAGGGCGTCAACGGGGCCAGCCAGGCGGTCAGGCGCATGAAGACCTCGTCCATCACAGTGCGGGCGGCGCGACGGCGCAAGGCGTCGGGGCGGTCGCAGTAGAGGGCGTCCTTGCGGATGTCGAAATACAGGGCCGACAGGTCGCCGGCGCAGAACTCCAGCACCGGACGGACGACGTCCTGGAAACGGTATTCGGCGTAAGCCGCACGGACCTGAGCGTCGAGTTCGTGCAGGCGGTGCAGGATGAACCGCTCCAGCGGCGGCATCTGGTCCAGCGGCAGGCGTTCGGCCTCGTCGAAATCGGCCAGGGCGCCCAGCAGATAGCGAACGGTGTTCCTGAGCTTGCGATAGGCGTCGACCGTGGTCTGCAGGATCTGTTTGCCGATCCGCTGGTCGTCCGAATAATCGACCAGTGCCACCCACAGACGCAGGATGTCGGCGCCCGACTCCTTGATGATGGTCAGGGGGTCGGTCGTATTGCCCTTGGACTTGGACATCTTCTCCCCCTTCTCGTCGAGGGTGAAGCCGTGGGTCAGGACCGCCTTGAACGGGGCGCGGCCACGGGTGCCGCAGCCTTCCAGCAGGGACGACTGGAACCAGCCGCGGTGCTGGTCGGAGCCTTCCAGGTAGAGGTCGGCGGGCCAGTGGGCGGGACGGTCGCCAGTGTAGCCGTTTTCCGGCAGGCGCGGGTCGAGCGTGAAGGCGTGGGTCGATCCGGAATCGAACCAGACGTCCAGGATGTCCTCGACCTTTTCGTAGCGGGCCGGGTCGTGGGCGCCCAGGAAATCGCTGTCGGGCGCGGTGAACCAGATGTCGGCGCCGTGTTCGGCGACAGCCGCGACGATGCGGGCGTCAACCTCGGGGTCATGCAGAGGCTGGCCCGTCTGTTTGTCGATGAACATGGCCAGAGGCGTGCCCCAGGCGCGCTGGCGGCTGACCAGCCAGTCGGGACGGCCCTCGACCATCGAGCGGATGCGGTTCTTGCCGGCGACGGGATGGAAGGCGGTGGCGTCGATGGCGTTCAGCGCCGTCTCACGCAAGGTGTCGCCGCTCTTCAGGGGCTGATCCATGCGGATGAACCACTGGGGTGTATTGCGGAAGATGATCGGGGCCTTGGAGCGCCAGCTGTGCGGATACGAATGCTCCAGTCGTCCGCGCGCCAAGAGGTTGCCGGCCTCAATCAGCTTTTCCATCACCGCGCCGTTGGCGGGGCCGAACTTGCCGGTCTTCTTGCCTTCGGTCTCCAGCACCTTCAGGCCCGCGAACAGGGGGACACCGGGGTAGTAGGCGCCGTCGGGATCGACGGTGTCGGGCACCTCGTGATGACCGTGGGCCTTCCAGACCTCGAAGTCGTCGGCGCCGTGGCCGGGCGCGGTGTGGACGAAGCCGGTGCCGGCGTCGTCGGTGACGTGGTCGCCAGCCAGCAGGGGCACGGAGAAGCCGTAGCCGCCGTCGAGCGCGGCCAGCGGGTGGGCGGTCTCAAGGCCCGACGGATTGATGTCGTAGACGCGGGTCCAGGCGGCGATCTTGGCGGCCTTGAACACGTCTTCCGCCAGCTTGTCGGCGACGATCAGCCGGTCGCCGGGCTTGGCCCAGGGCGCGAACTCCAGACCTTCCTCCATGGCCGTGACCTCATACAGGCCATAGGCGATCTCGGGGCCGTAGGAGATGGCGCGGTTGGCCGGGATGGTCCAGGGCGTGGTCGTCCAGATGACGATGGACGGGGTGCTGGAGCGGAAGGCCAGGAGATCGTCGGGATGGTCGTCCGACATGGCCGTGACTGGGAACTTGACCCAGATGGTCGGACTGACGTGGTCGTGATACTCGATCTCGGCGTCGGCAAGCGCCGTGCGCTCCACCGGCGACCACATGACGGGCTTGGATCCGCGATAGAGCTGGCCCGAGTTCTTGAACTTGTGGAACTCGGCGACGATAGCGGCTTCGGAGGTGAAGTCCATGGTGGCGTAGCGGTTGGCGAAGTCGCCGACGATGCCCAGCCGGTGGAACTGGTCCTTTTGCAGGTCGATGTATTTGCCGGCGTATTCACGGCAGGCGCGGCGGAACTCGTCCTTGGACACCTCGTCCTTGCGGCGGCCCTTGGCGCGGAACTGCTCCTCGATCTTCCATTCGATCGGCAGGCCGTGGCAGTCCCAGCCGGGGACGTAATCGACATCGTAGCCCAGGAGGAACCGGCTGCGGACCACGAAGTCCTTCAGCGTCTTGTTCAGGGCGTGGCCGATGTGGATGTCGCCGTTGGCGTAGGGCGGGCCGTCGTGCAGGACATAGAGGGGGGCGTTCTGCTTCTGTCGCTCAGCGCGCAGGGTCCCGTAGAGGTCCCCCCACTGTTCCAGGATGACCGGCTCCTTCTGGGGCAGGCCGCCGCGCATGGGGAAGGGCGTCTCGGGCAGGAAGACGGTGTCGCGATAGTCGCGGGCGTTAGATTCGGGGGCGTCGGCCATGGGTCGTCTCGGCGTCTTGAAAATTAGGTCGCTGTCTTCGTTCGCCCGATCATCAGGGCGGTCTTCCCGGCGTGCACGGGGCCATTCGGCCCTGGAGCGCTACGCCGGGCGGCTAATCGAAATCAGGCGAATGGAGACGCGGACGGTCATTGTGCGGGCGGTCTAGCAGACGGATGCGGCATTGCGCCATCCCGAAGCGCAGGCCTCATCAACGGAAACGAAAGGCTTTTGCGGTTTTGTGACGGGAGGATCGGCCGGAATCTTGTTCGGCCGACACGATATTCGCTTGGGAGTTCCCGCCGATGCGGCTGCGGATCACGAAATGGATGCTGGGCCTGGCGGCCGGTCTCGCCGTCTCGGCGGGCGCCGGAGCCGCGCTGGCGCAATGCACGTCCGGCTGTCAGCCGCCGCCCTGCACGTCGTGCGAGCCTCCGCCTCCGCCTGAGCCGCCGCCCTGCAACGGCGGTGGAAACTGCGGTCCCGGCGGCGGTGGAAACTGGAACGGCAACATCAACACCAACGTCAATGTGAACGTGAACCTTGGCGCGAGCGCCAATGCGAACGCGGGCGCCGGGGCCAACTCGAACGCCAACTCTGGCGCGCGGTCATACGTCAATGCGCGCGCCGGCGGGTTCTCGGGCAGCTTCGGCGGAGGCGGCGGCGCGGCCTATGTCAGCGTCGATCAGCCCTATCCGACCACCATCCAGGGCCTGGCCGTCGAGGGCGTGATCGCCCAGACGGTGCGCACCCCCTACAGCGCCTTCCGCAGCATGATGAAGCGGGTCGTCATCCAGGCCGTCTGCATCGACGACCGCCAGGTGCCGCACCCCGCCTCGCAGGTGCGGCCGGATCGCGAGATCGCTGAAGGGTTCGAGGGCGAGCTGTATCGCTGCCTGTCGGGCACCTGGCTGCAGGCGACCATCGCCGACTACAACGGCGACGTCAGCTTCGATCACGGCACGACCCTGACCTGCCGCAAGCATGAGGCGCTATGGTACGGGACGGGCGGCAAGCTGGAATGCCGGCCCGAGAAGCCAGAGCGGGATTGCAACGAGCGTTCGCTGCTGCGTCGCTACGGCGCCGGGATCAAGATCCTGACGATGTACCGCGAAGAGGAATACACGGAATACCGCGAAGAACAGGTCGAGAGCGCGACCGTGCTGACCGGGGTGATCACCTTGGACGGCGGCGTCGGCGGCCGGGTCTTCTGAACCGGACCTAAACACGCCCGTTCAGCCGCCGATCAGGCGGAACATGAGATAAGTCGACCGTCGGCTCTCCGTCGACGATCCTGACGACTGGCCCCGGTTCGCGAGAACCGGGGCCTTTTTCGTATGCGTTACTGAGCCGCCGGTTGAGCGGTGACGGTGGCGCGCCAGGCGCTGTCGGACTTCAGATACTGGCGAGCCAGGGCCTGAAGGTCGGCGGCGGTGACGGCTTCCAGGGTGGCAATCTGGTTGCGGGTCTGGTCCAGCGTCGCCGGATCGCTCTGGGCCTGCGACAGCTGGGTCAGCCAATAGCCGTTGTCGGCCATGCTGCGACGGATGCGCTCGACGGCCGGGCGACGGGCGCGGTTCAGTTCGTCCTCGCTGATCGGATTGTCGCGCAGGTCGGCGCCGATGGCGTCTACCGTCTCGAATAGTTTGGGCAGGGCGGCTGGCGGGGTTTCCGCCGTCACCGAGATGAAGCCGTAGCCCGGATAGGTGTCCGAGGCGGTCGAGCCGGCGCTGGGCGAATAGGCCAGGCCCTGCTTCTCGCGGATTTCGTCGTTCAGGCGCAGTTGAAGCACGTCCGACAGGATCGACAGCTGACGCGCGGTCTTGCGATCCTCGACCTGATCGGTGGTCGGCCAGGCGACGAAGCCCAGCGCCTGTTCGGCGGGTCCGGTGTGATACAGCTGGACCGGCGTAGCGGTCGGGGCCGGGAACTTGCGCACCGTCGAGCCGGCGGGCGGTGTGGGCGCCTCACCACGCGAGGGCAGGGCGCCGAACGTCGAGCCGACGGCGGCGATGACCGCGTCGACGTCGACGTCGCCGACGACGGTGATCTCGACCGGACCCTGGGCCAGGGCCGAGCGAACGCCGGAGCGGATGTCGTCGATCTGGATCGCGGCGATCTGTTCGGCCGTCGGGGTCGTCTCACGCGCGTCGCCGCTGGCCAGCAGGCCCGAAGCATCGCGTTGGAAGACGCCGCGCGGCGTGGCGCCGAGTTGGGCAAGGATCTGCGGGAACATGGCCTTGGTCTGTTCGAACGAGGCGCCGCGCAGGCCCGGATCGGTCAGATAGGCGGCCAGGACCTGAAGCTCCAGCTGGAGATCGGCGGGCTTGGTGGCGCCGGCGAAGATGTAGGCGTCGCCGGCCTGATTGACGGCGGCGCTGTAGGTGCGTCCGCTGAGGACGCGGTTCATCTCGTCCAAGCTAAGCTTGCCAAGACCGCCGGGGGCCAGGACGGTGCTGGCCATCGACAGGGGCGACAGGGTGTCGGCAGGCAGGCCCAGTTCGCCAAGACCGGTGCGGGCGCTGACCAGGATCTGATCGGCGCGGAAGTCGGTCTTCTTGATGTTCAGCAAGGTGCCGTTCGGGAAGCGAACCAGGGTCGCGCCCAGATCTGCGACTTCCGAACGGGCGGCGGGGACCGCCGGGGCGCCGAAGTTGTCATAGGGCCACTTCAGTTCGGCCTCGGCGGCGCGGGCCTGAACCGGGGTGTTGCGCGAGGCCTCCAGCGCTGCGGTGACGGCGGCCTCGCCGCCCTCGACCGGCACGGGGGAGCTGAACAGCAGCAGCGGGCCCTGGCCCTCGAACACCGCCTTGGTGGCCTGATTGACCTGATCGACGGTCAGGCCTTCGACAGCCTTGTTGAACAGATCGAGGTTGGTCTGGGGCGAGCTGAACACTTGGTCGTCGTTGACGGCGCCCAGGAGGCCGGTCGCAAGGGCCGGGGTCGAACGGGTCGCGGCCGAGGCCACCGCGTTCTGAAGCGCGGTGCGGGTGTTGACGATTTCGCGCTGAAGCTCGGCGTCGCTGACGCCGTATTCGGCCAGACGACGGCTTTCCTGCTCGACGCTTTCCAGCGCACGCTGCCAGCCGCCGGGATTGAAGGCGACCGACAGGGTGCCGGCGTCCAGGCTGTCGAACAGCGACTGATAACCGGCGCCGGCGCCGATGAAGGGCGGGTTGTCGGCGCGGGCGATCTCGCCCAGACGACGGTTCAGCACGGCCAGACCAAGACCGCGACGGACGTCGGCGGCGCGTTCGGCGGCCGTGTCGGGGCTGAGGTCCGGGGCCTTGATCCAGTTGATCTGGATGGAGGACTGGATGCCCGGCTCGACCAGGATGCTGGTCTGCGGTTGACGCGGGGCGACGGTGCCCAGATCGGGCTCGGGACCATCGGCGGCGGTCGGCTTCCAATCGCCGAAGGCCTCGCGGACCTTGGCCTCCATCGCATCCACGTCGAAGTCGCCCACGGCGATGAAGGTCGCGCGCGAGGGGCGATAGTAGGCGTCGTAGAAGTCGACGAAGCGCTGGCGCGGCGCGGTGCGGATGATGTCGAGGTCGCCGATCGGCAGGCGTTCCGACAGACGCTGGCCGGGCGCCAGGAGGCCGAGCTGGGTCTTCAGCACGCGCAGTTGCGGCGTGTCGCGTGTCCGCTCCTCGCCGACGATGACGCCGCGCTCGGAATCGATGGCGTCCGGCGCCATCAGGGCCGCCGACATCATCTCGCGCAGGATGTGCAGGCTGGGATCGACCGTCTCATCCTTGGTATTGGGCAGCTCCAGCATATAGGCGGTCTGATCGAAGCTGGTGAAGGCGTTGGTGTCGGCGCCGAAGGCGAGGCCCAGGCGTTCGAGGATGCGAAGCATCTCGTTTTCCGGCACGTCCTTGGTGCCGTTGAAGGCCATGTGCTCCATGAAGTGAGCCAGACCCTTCTGATCGTCGCGCTCCATCAGCGAGCCGGCGTCGATGCGCAGGCGGAACGAGGCCTGACCCGGAGGCGTCGCATTGTGCAGCAGGGCGTAGCGCATGCCGTTGGGCAGCAGGCCGTAACGGACGGCGGGATCGGCGGGGATGTCGCTGGCGGCCTGGGCCCAGGGGGCGGACGGCGCGACCTGACCGGCGGCGGCCGCAGCGGGCGGCGCGGTCTGGGCGAGAGCAGGGGCGGCGAACGCCCCGGTGGTCAGGGCCAGTCCCGAGACGGCGACAAGCAGCAGATGACGCGCAGAACGCATAATATCACTCCGAAACCGCAACCCCCGATGGCGCGATGCCGGATGTGTAAAGTGTGCTTGCCTTCGCCACAAGCGGGGCTGGCGAACCTTACCGACTTGTCATGTTCGGATCAGCCGCCGGGGCGGCTGATGTAGAAGCTGGCGCTGTTGCCGACGGCGTTGGCGCCCACCACGGCTGTGCGTCCGGACGAGACCGTGGCGTTGGTGGTCGCGGTGACATTGCCGCTGTTGGTCTGGTTGTTGTTGACGTTGACGTCGCCGCCGCACTGGGAACACGCATAGCCCGTCACCGCGTTGCCGACCGCGTCGGAGCCGACATAGGCGTCATAGCCGTTGACGCCGACATAGGTGGCGTTGGCCTCGACCCCGCCGGTGTTCAGCTGTGTGTTGTCTAGCTTCAGATAGATGTCATTGTTGCCGGCGACCGTCTCGTTGGCGACGCTGCGGGCCGCCAGAACCGTCTGGCCCTGGAGGTTGGTCTGGACGCGGGCGTCGGCGCGGACGCGGCCGGCGTTGGCTTGGTCCGTCTGGATCAGCATGGAGCCGCCAGCGTTGGCGGTGATCGCCTGGTTCGCCCCAGCATTGGCGCCGACCGTCAGGTCCCAGCCGTTGTCGACATAGACATCGGTGCGCGCCTCGGTCGTCGAAGCGGCGTTCGACTGGCGGATAGCCAGATCCTGGTGCGACGCGCCGGTGGTGTTGGTCTGAACCGCATTGGCGACGGCCTGGGACGAGAAGGTCGCGGGCGCGGGAATGTACTGAACGTCGGCGACGGTCTCGACGAAGACGGTGGTCTGGGCCCTCTGGTCGATGACGCCGGTCAGCGACGAGGAGGGGCCGCCCAGGGCGACGGTGTTGGCGACGGCGGTGCTGGTGGCGAAACCACCCTGCAAAACGCGGCCGTTCGGCGCCTGCACGTAGGTGCCGGCCTCGACCCGGTCGCCGGTCGCGGACTGGCTCGAGTCCACGGCGAAGGTTGCGCGATCGGTGGTAACGCCGAGATAGTTGCCGCGCGCGGTCGTATCGACGCTGAGTTGGCCGTCGGCCTCACCGTTCACGACCACATTGCTGCGGGCCACCGTCGCGCCGGTCATCGACTGGCGCGAGACCAGGCCGGCGGAGGCGGCCATGACCCCGCCCGCGAGCGCATTGCCCTGGGCGTTTGTGCTGACGGTCACCTGATCGACGGACAGATCGATATCCACCAGGCCGGTGACGTCGCCAGTCTGGGTCTGGGTGCTGGAGCAGGTTTCGCCGGCTTGCGGATCGCAGGTCGGCGTTTGCTGGGCGCTCGCCTCAGTGGCGAGTGCGGCGAACGTCGCCGTCGCGGCCATCATGCCAACGAGACGGATCGGCGCGGGTCTGGCCATTGTTGGTGTCCTGAGTGGGATAGGCCGGATAATAGCCGCCGGTCGGGCCGACCGTGGAATCGCCGAGCGGGTCGTTGGCGGGGTTCAGGCAGATTTCGGGGCCGGGCGCGCCATAGAGGTTGGCCATGAACTCGACCGTGGCCCGTTCGACCAGGGCGCGGACGGCCAGCTGCGTCGGCTCCATCCCGCCCGTGCCGGCCGAGATGTCGAAGACGTTGCCGTTCAGGAAGTCGAAGACGCCCGCCGAGATTTCGCGGCCGATGATCTGCTTCTGATAGGAGACGACATCGACCACCTCCAGCGTGGTCGTCTGGACCAGGCGCAGGTCCATGGCGATGTTCATCACATAGACGCGGTGGTTGACGATGCCCGAGCCGGGGCGGTTGCTGTCGACCTCGCCGCCGGCGATGTCGAAGCCGCCGGAGCGGATGTTGTAGTTCACTTCGGTGATGCCGCCGACCACATAGAAGTCAGAGCCCGGCACCTGACCGGCCAGGATGCGGCGGTATTGCGTGTCTTCGGGCCCCTTGGCGTCGGGAGCCTGGTCGCCGATCAGCTTGTTGTTGGCGTAGCGCAGCTCAAGCTCGGACACTGAGGTGTCGTAGCGTTCGACAATGCGGGCGCCGGCCTTGGCCAGCGCCGAGTTGGCCATCAGGGAGGCGCCGCCGGTGATCTGGCGGCCGCCATCGGACGACACCGTGCCGGTGTAGTCGCTGATCCGGCCCACGGCCATGCGTGGGGAGGGCAGGTTGTAGCGACGGGCGTAGTCGGCCAGGCAATACAGCGCGGCGGAATAGGGCGTGGGGTTTGCGGTCACCGGGGCATTGCCGATCGGCGTCGCATATTGACCCGACGGACCCGCGACGGGGCTGACGCAGCCGGCGAGGAGAAGGGCGACGGCCGAAACGGCGGCGGACCCCTTGATGAGATGACGGCGGCTCATGGCAGGTTGATATTCCCGTTCAAGGCCG
The DNA here is from genome assembly GCF_058790795.1 of Brevundimonas sp. EU05-FHT14B07. Taxonomy (NCBI): domain Bacteria; kingdom Pseudomonadati; phylum Pseudomonadota; class Alphaproteobacteria; order Caulobacterales; family Caulobacteraceae; genus Brevundimonas; species Brevundimonas sp. EU05-FHT14B07. Next base: position 2,204 of record NZ_JBYTCZ010000002.1, on the reverse strand, counting down.
TACCGGCGTTGATGGCGCCGGTGTTGGTCTGGGTCGAGTTGACGATGACGGTGTTGCGGTTGCCCTGGACCACCACGTTCAGCTGATTGCCGATGGCGGTGGAGCCGCCGATGGTGGTGCCGCCGTTGCTGGACGCGCCTGCGCCGGCATAGGCCGAGGCCGCGCCGCCGGACTGGCTGGAATAGGATGAGGCGCCCGACTGGATGATGCCGTTGACGATCAGGCGATTGCCGTTGGCGTCGCGGGTATAGCCGGTCGCGGCCGTATTGGCGGCCGTTCGCGCGCCGCCATAGCCCTGCTGGAAGCGCGAAGCGCCGCCCGAACCCGTCGACTGCGCGATCGCCGGCACGCTCGCAGCGGCGGCGAAGGCCATGACGGCGGTGGATACAAACAGCCTCTTGGCGGGCATTCTGGGGTTCCTCGCGCACAAACGAACGCCGGACCACGAGCGTGATCCGCACCCCAACCTGCATTAAGGTTATTAAGAAGCGCTTGATGTGACGCAGGTCACTGAGCATTTGTGGCGTCATGTCAGACGCATCCGGTCGATTCGATCCGCCGAACAGCCGCCCGGCGCGAGAGCCGATGTTCAACGTGCCGCTGGTGGTGCTGCTGATCGCGGTGTCGATGCCGACGCTGTATCTGTTCCAGCGCGACCTGCCCGACATGGGCATGAGCATGGCGTTTGCGCCCATTGATCTGGAACAGGGACGGTGGGGCGTGCTGCTCACGGCCATGCTGCTGCACGGCGGCTGGACTCACGCCATCATGAATGCGGTGGCGGCGCTGGCGTTCGGGACGCCGGTGGCGCGGCTGTTCGGGACCAAGGTTGGTCCGACGGTCTTTCTGCTTTTCTATCTGGTGTGCGGGGTCCTGGCGTCGCTGGGCTATGGGCTGATCCATTGGGGATCCAGCGAGCCGATGGTCGGCGCGTCCGGCGCCGTCTTCGGCCTGATCGGCGCCGCAACGCGACTGCTGGGTGGACAGGGCAGGGTGCTGCCGATGGGCGATCGCCGCGTGATCGGCGCAGCCATCACCTGGATGGCGGTCAACGCCGTGACCGGCATGATCGGCGGACTACCCGGCGCCGAAGGGGCCAGGATCGCCTGGGAGGCCCACGCGGTCGGCTTCATCGTTGGCTTTTTGGCCATCGGTCCCTTGGGGCGGATGTTCGGAAGCGGGGCCGCGCCTCATCGCTGAGGCGCGTTGATTCCGGACGGGGGGTGAGCGATCATCGCTCCCTGAGCGGCCCTGTCGCCATTCCGGCCCTGCGGTCGTCTCTTATAGAGAGAAGGGACCGCGATGTTCGTCGCCGAAATCCTCAAGACCAAGGGAAACGCCGTCTTCTCCATCGCGCCGGATCTGACGGTGACGCAGGCGTGCGCAGAACTGGAGCAGAAGCGGGTCGGGGCGCTGGTCGTCTGTGACGGCGACAAGGTGGTCGGGGTGTTTTCCGAACGCGATGTGGTCAAGGCGTTGGCGGCCGATGGCGCCGATGCGCTGGCCCGTCCGGTCGCCGACTATATGACGGCCAAGGTGATCTATGCCGAACCGGCCGAGGAGATGTCGGCCTTGATGACCCGCATGACCGATCGGCGCATCCGGCATCTGCCGGTGATGCAGGCGGATCGTCTGGTCGGCGTCATCTCCATCGGCGACGTGGTGAAGTGCCAGATCGCCGAACACGCCCATGAGGCCGAGAGCTTGCGGACCTATATTGCAGGCTGAGAGGCGCGCGCGCTGTTGGCCGACTCCGGTTTTGCGAGAAACTTCCCCAATCTCATCAGAATCCGCTTGCTGACAAAGAGGGTGGTCCGTATAGAGCCGCCTCGCTCGGAAACGGGCCGGCCGGCGGGGCCGCGGGGGTTTAGGTCCTCACGGTTTCACGGAAGAAAGAAGCGAAAAACTTCTTGCTTTCATCGGTTGGTTTCACTAGGTTCCGCGCTCCAATCGAATCGCCGACGGGTTTTCAGAGGTAAGCCTCGCTTTCCTCCGGTGGTTTCTTGCGGTCTGAAGGGTTCGCTCTTCTCTCCGAAAGATCTCTGAAAAGAGCGGTTGACACGGGGTTTGCGGTTCTCTAAATCGCCGCCTCCGCCGACGACACGGCGCTAAACGGTCGGGCCTCTTCGGAGGTTCCAGGTCTTTGACATTGTTGATTTGGAAAGAGAAACGCAGGCGGCGGTGTTCTTGCGATGACCCTAGAA
>NZ_JBYTCZ010000001.1:0-824398 GCF_058790795.1 Brevundimonas sp. EU05-FHT14B07 | reverse complement strand
GTCTTGCCGTGGTCAACGTGACCAATCGTGCCGATGTTGCAGTGCGGCTTCGTCCGTTCGAACTTTTCCTTGGCCATGGCCAAACTCCTGATGGCCCGGGTCCGTCAGCGGAGGGGCGCGATGCTGATCTTTTAAAAACCTGGAGCGGGTAGACGGGATCGAACCGACATCCTCAGCTTGGAAGGCTGCTGCACTACCATTGTGCTATACCCGCGCGGAGACTACGGAAGTTCTTTCGGAACGCCGCAGCCGGTTCCTCTCCGTCGTCCTGATCCGTCGTATCCGTCAAGGCGCGTGGTGGGGGAAGAAGGACTCGAACCTTCGAAGCTTACGCAGGGGATTTACAGTCCCCCCCCTTTGCCACTCGGGACATTCCCCCAGCGCGCCTTGTCGAACCGTCGGACCCCTCGTTTCCGCCCATAAAGAAGCGGGACGAAACAAAAGCCTTCGGCTTGTCGCCTCCTCTAGGATAGAGGGGGCGCCCAGACCCGAAAGCCCTTGGGGCTCCAAATCGGAGGGCGTCTTATAGTGTCGTCGAAATCAGAACGCAACGACCGTAAAAGCGGTAAAAAACCGGTCTTCGGAAACCGTCCCGACGGCCCCCGCGACAAGGGCCAAAAGCCCGCTGCGCAAGGGTTTGGCCGGCGCGAGGAAACTCCTCGCCAGCCCCGTTCGCCCGATCGGGGCAAGTCGGACGCCGATAATTTTCTGTGGGGCCGACATCCGGTTTTGGCCGCTCTGGCGAATCCCGCCCGTCGCGGCATGGGTCGTCTGCTGGCCACGGCCGAGCGCGCCGCCGAGATCGAGAACAATGCTCTCGCAAACGGCCATAAGATCGAGGTGGTCGATATCCAGGCCCTGACCCGGATGCTGCCCCCCGGCGCCGTGCATCAGGGACTGGCCTTCAAGGTCCAACCGCTGGAGGGCGTGTCGCTGGAAGAGCTGGCCGATCCGGCTGAGGGCGTCATCGTCATGCTGGATCAGCTGACCGACCCCCAGAACGTGGGCGCCATCTTCCGTTCGGCCCTGGCGTTCGGCGCGCGGGGAATCATCGTTCAGGACCGTCATGCCCCGGCCCTGGCCGGCGCCCTGGCCAAGGCGGCCGTCGGCGCCACCGAACGCCTCCCTCATGCGCGCGTCACGAATCTGTCTCGTGCGCTGGAGCGGCTGGCCGATCTAGGCTGGCGCGCGGTCGGCCTGGACGGAACGGGCGAACAGACGCTGGAAGAAGCGCTGGATCATCAGCCGACCGTTCTGGTCATGGGGTCCGAAGGCGACGGCATCCGTCGTCTGGTCGCCGAACACTGCGACGTCCTGGCCAAAATCCCCATGCCGGGCGGATTCGAGAGCCTGAACGTGTCCAACGCGGCGGCGGTCGCGCTTTATGAAGCGGCGCGCGCGCAACGCGGCTGACAGAACGCCGCACCGAGGCTAAGGAGCGGAAATGGAATTCCTCTCGTCTCCCGAACTCGCCAGCCAGGCCACGGCCCTGGGCCAGGTCTTGCTGATGGATCTGGTCCTGGCCGGCGACAACGCCGTCGCCGTGGGCCTGGCCGCCGCCGCCCTGCCCCAGGACCAGCGTAAGAAGGCCATTCTGATCGGCCTGGCCGCCGCCGTCGTCATGCGAATCGGCTTTGCGCTGATCACCGTGCAGCTTCTGGCTCTGGTCGGCCTGTTGCTGGCCGGCGGCCTGCTGCTGCTGTGGGTGTGCTGGAAGATGTGGCGCGAACTGCGCGAGCAAGCCACGCACGACCAGGCCGAGGCCGAAAAGGAACTCGAACTGGCCATGAGCATCGAGCACGGCTCTGGACCGTCGCCCGAGGAACTGGGCCTGAAGCGCAAGAGCTTCGGCGCCGCCCTGCTTCAGATCATGGTCGCCGACATCACCATGTCGCTGGACAATGTGCTGGCCGTCGCCGGCGCCGCGCACGAACACCCCTGGATCATGGTCTTCGGCCTGGTCCTGTCGATCGCCCTGATGGGCGTCGCCGCCACCTATATCGCCAAGCTTCTGCACCGCTTCAGCTGGATCGGCTACATCGGTCTGGTCGTCGTCCTTTATGTCGCCCTGCACATGATCTGGGACGGCGCCCGTCAAGTGGTGGTGCGCACCGGCCATATGGACGAATTCAACGCCTCGGCCCCCGCCTTCCTTGAGATCGGTCCCGAGGAAGCGGCCAAACATCTGGGCCAGAAGCGCACCGGGGACAGCCCGACGCCGGCGCCCGCCGAACCGACGGTCGCGCCATGACCGTCGCCACGGTCACCGTCGAAGAGGCCGCCGCCTGGCTGCAGGCCGGCGAAGCGGTGCTGATCGATGTGCGCGAGCCTCACGAGTTCGCCGCCGCCCGCATCGACGGCGCGATCCTGGCGCCGCTCAGCCAGATGCCCGCCGCTTGGGAGGCGTTGGACCTTCCGGCCGACAAGAATATCATCGTCCAATGCTTGAAGGGCGGCCGCAGCCACCAGGTCTGCGCCTTTGTCGGCCCGACCGGCCCCGACGGCCAGCCGCTGTTCAACCTGACCGGCGGCATCCAGGCCTGGAATGCGGCGGGGCTTCCCATCGTGTTCGCCGAACAGGACTGATCAAAGGACGCACAGACAAAAGCCGCGCTCGATCCCGAGCGCGGCTCTTTCTTTGCAACACACGTGGGGTGGATCAGCCGTCCGCGCCGCCGAAGCGTTCGGACCATTCCGCGACCTGGGCGTCCTCGATCTTGGCGAACAACACACCCTGGGCCTCGACCTTGCCGCCGACGGGCAGGACGTTCAGCAGATCCTCGTCGGCGCCAGGCCAGCTCAGGTCCTCCATCCCAACCGACGCCGCGATCTTGGGCGCGGTGAACGGCAGGATCGGCGCGGCCAGACGCGCGAACAGGGCCACCAGGTTCAGACCCGTGCGCACCCCGACCGCCGCGCGGTCTCGATCGGTCTTCAGCGCCGTCCAGGGCGCGGCGACCTGCAGATACTCGTTGCCCAACACCCAGGCGGCGCGGATGGCGACAGCGGCCTTTCTGAACTCCATCGCTTCCAACTGTTCGGTCGCCTCGGCGACGGCGGCCTTGATATCGGCCTCCAGCTGGATCTCGACCGGTCCGGCCTCGCCGCCCTCGGGCACCACGCCGTCGAATTTGGATTCCGCGAATTTGACGATGCGGTTGACGAAGTTGCCCAGCACGTCGGCCAGGTCCTTGTTGGTCGAGGCCTGGAAGTCCTCCCAGGTGAAGGCCGAATCCGCGTGCTCCGGCCCATAGGCCGTCAGACGCCAGCGCCAGTAGTCGGCGGGCAGCAGCTCCAGCGCCTGATCCATAAAGACGCCGCGCTTCTGGCTGGTCGAAAACTTGCCGCCATACCAGTTCAGCCAGTTGAAGGCTTTCAGCTGGTCCACGGTCTTCCACGGCTCGCCCGAGCCGATGATGGTCGCCGGGAAGCTGACGGTGTGGAAGGCGACGTTGTCCTTGCCCATGAACTGGACATAGCGAACGTCCTCCGCCCCCTCGTCCAAACGCCACCAGTCACGCCACGTATTGCCGGTCGCCTGCGCCCACTCCTCGGTCGCGCCGATATATTCGATGGGGGCGTCGAACCAGACGTAGAAGACCTTGTCCTCCATGCCTGGACGCGGGAACCCTTCCTTGGTCACCGGCACGCCCCAGGCCAGGTCGCGGGTGATGCCCCGGTCGATCAGCCCCTCGTCCAGATGTTTGTAGGCGATGGACTTGGCCAGCTGTTGCCAGCCCGTCTTGCCGTCGACCCAGGCGCGGATTTCCGGCTCGATTTTGGTCTGAAGCAGATAAAGGTGACGCGTGTCGCGCACCTCCAGGTTCTTGGAGCCCGACACTGACGAATAGGGATCGATCAGGTCGGTCGGATCCAGCAGGCGTCCGCAGTTGTCGCACTGATCGCCGCGCGCGCCGACATGGCCGCAGTGCGGACACGTCCCCTCGACATAGCGGTCGGGCAGGAAGCGGGCGTCGTCGATCGAATAGATCATCCGATCCACCCGCTCTTCGATCAGGCCATTCTTCTCCAGCGCCTCGGCGAAATGCTGGGTCAGCCGATGGTTCTGCGGGTTCGACGACCGGCCAAACCAGTCGTAGCTCAGGCCGAAGGCCTGACCGGCGGCCTTCTGAATCTCGTGTTGCTCGTCGCAATAGGTGCGCACATCCTGACCGGCCGCGGCGGCGGCCAGTTCGGCCGGGGTGCCGTGTTCGTCGGTGGCGCAGATATAGAGCACCTCATGCCCCTGAGCCTGCTTGAACCGGGCCCAGACGTCGGCCGGCAACATCGAGCCCGCCAGATTCCCCAGGTGCTTGATGCCGTTGATGTAGGGCAGCGCCGAGGTGATAAGGATGCGGGCCATGATCGTCCAGGTGTTCGGGGAAGCGCAGGGATATAGAGCGGTGGCGCGGTTTCCTCAAACGCCTTGCGGCAGACGGCGCGCAATACGGATGAAACGCCCGGTCAGCAGGGTCGAGGACGCCAGGCTGGCGATCACCACCGCCCACACCAGGCCGTTGACGCCCATCTGGTGCGCCAGCACCCAGCCCAGCGGCATCATCACCGCCCCATAGGCGGCGAAATGCATGATGGTGGGCCACCAGACGTCGCCTGCCGCGCGGTTGGCCTGCGCCGCCACGACCTGAATGCCGTCCGCCACAAAGAACAGCGTCGCCAGCACCAGGGCCGGCGCCGCGATGGCCAGCAGGGCCGGGTCGCGATTGTAGGCGCCGACGATCAGATGGGCGCTGGGCCAGACCAGCAGGGCGACCACCAAGGTCAGGGCCGTCACGACGCCCAGCCCGACCAGCCCGGCGCGCATCACCCCTCGCCCGTCGCCGGCGCCATAGCTGCGGCCCACCAGCACCGCCGTCGCCGACGACAGCCCCATCGGCAGCATGAAGACGATGGCCGAGACGTTGAGCACAACCGCCCAGGCCGCCGTCTCCGCCGTACCGATCTGACCGGCGAAGAAGGTGAAACCGGAAAAGGCCCCGACCTCGATGAAATAGGATGCGCCGGCGCCCAGGCCGACCTTGACCTGTTCGCGCGCGGCCTTGGGATCGCGCTCGGGCTTGTCGAAGATGCCCAGCGCCCGCGCCTCGGGCAGACGCAGGATGTAGATCACCAGAAAGATCGCCAGCGCGGCCCGCGCCCCGAACGTCGCCCAGGCCGAGGCGAAGGCGCCGTCGAAGCCGAAGCCGAGCAGGTCCGGGACCAGCACGATGTTCAGCACCAGATTGACCCCGTTCGCCACCCACATGGCCACCATGCCGGGCTTGGGCCGGCCCAGAGCCTCCAGGAAGAACTGGCCCGTCACCGAGACCAGATAGAAGGGCATGGACAGGGCGAACACCACCAGGGCAGGCCCCGCGCCCTCCGCCAGACCGTCCTCCAGCCCCAGCTTGCCCAGTCCCCACGGGCCAATGGCGATCAGGGCGATCATCGACACGACGCCGATCTGCAACGAATAGGTCAGGCCGCGACGCAGCACCGAGCCGACCGCGTGCCGACGCCCCTCGCCCAGCATCCGCGCCGTCACCACCTGCACGCCCAGCATCAGGCCCACCGCCGTCGTCACCACGATCGACGTCGGCGCCCAGGCCAGAGAATGGAACGCCAGTTCCTGGCTGGAATAGTTGCCCACCACGATGGCGTCGGTCAGCCCCATGGTCATGATGCCGATGCGCGCCAGGATCACCGGCCATGCCAGGTTCAGCAGGTCGCGGAAGGCGGTACGGGTCTGGGGGCTGAGCGCGATCATCGGACGCGGCACAGGCCACGCCGACTCGCCGGGGTCAACTCCCAAAAACTTTGAGGGCTTGGCCTACCAGGCGCCCAGTTCGCGCAGCTGACGCACCAGTTCTTCCGGAGCCTCGCCAGCGTCGAGGTCGGTCAGATCGACCGGCGCATCTTTTGGCTCGAAATATCGCCAACCCTGGAAGGGACGCCGAGCCATGGGCGCGGTGCGAATGACTTTGGGTTCGAGCGTGATCTCGCATCGGATCTGCTTGCCCTCGCCCAAGGTTGTGATGTCCAGCACCGGCTGTCGACAGACGATCGTTCCCTTCACCACCCAGTAAAGAGAGCCGCCGTCCTCGATCTCGGTCGCCCGTTTCGGTGTCATTCGCGTATGAACCACCAGCGGCCCGCCCTTGGCGGCGCGGGTTTCCAGCCATTCGACGTCCGGCACCCCGACGCCCAGCTTGATCATGTGAAGCGGCATGGCGACCACGTAGTGCCCCTTAAACGCATTGGCCAGATTCTTAATCTTAGAGGGCTAACCATCGGCTCGCGCCGCTCAGTTCGCCCAGCGCCTTTAGGACCAGTATGTACGGATTGATTACCCGCCTGACGGCCCATCCCGGCCGCCGCGACGAACTGGGCCTCTGCCTGCTGGATCCCAATGTGAAGCGACCGGGCTGCCACAGCTACGTCGTGGCGCACGATGTGAATGACGCCGACGCCCTGCTCGTCACAGAGGTCTGGATGAGCAAGGCCTCGCACGATGCCTGGTTCAACACGATCCGCGAATCCAGAGTGATGCGTCCGGCGCTCGGCTTGATCGCGCTATGGGGCGACACGGTCGTGACGCGCCCGATCGGCGGCGTGGGGCTTTAGTCCGCCTTCACCACCGCCAGCACGGCCGCCTCGACGACCTGGTCGCCAAGAGACGCGACGCTTTCCACCACGCCGTCGAACGGCGCGGTCAGGGCGTGTTCCATCTTCATGGCTTCCAGCACCACGACCGGCTGGCCCTTCGTCACAGCGTCCCCTGCCTTGACCGGCGTCGCGACGATCTTGCCCGGCATGGGCGCGCGCAGCGAACCATCCGACACCGCGCCCGCGCCTGAACCCACGGCGGCGCGATAGGGCGTGACGCGACGCGCCTCGCCATCGACGAACAGGACAAACCCGTCATCGACGGCCTGATAGCCGAACAGGCGATCCCCCGCCTGAACCTGGTCGAACCCGACGTGGGCCAGTTCTCCTTGAGAACCGCGCCAGCCCGTTTCGACCGGCGTCACCGCAGCGGACACGCCCTGACCGTCGACATGGGCCCAGACGGTCGTCTGCGCCGGCGCATTCAGACGCACGCCATAGGACAGGCCTGGCTGGCCGCCCCAAGGGCTGAACCGGTCCGAACGCGCATCGACCGCATCCGCCGCTGCTTCCGCAATCAGGGTCAGAGCCGCCAGCGTCGCTTCGTCGGAAGGCTGCGGCTGCAAAGCCGCCTCCTCCGCCGCGATGAAGCCAGTGTCCACGTCGCCTGCGACGAAGCGCGGATGCTCCAGGCAGCGTTTCAGGAAGCCGGCGTTGGCCTTGACCGGCCAGACCTCGACCTCGCCCGCCGCCTCGGCCAGACGCGCCGCCGCCGCCTCGCGCGTGTCTTCATGCACGATCAGCTTGGCGATCATCGGGTCGTAGAACTGGCTGACCTCACCGCCCTGCTCCACGCCTGTATCGACGCGGATGCCGTCCGGCATGACGAAATGCTCCAGCTTGCCGATGGAGGGCAGGAAGCCGTTGGCGGGATCCTCGGCATACAGACGTGCCTCCATGGCCCAGCCGTTTAGCTGTATCTGATCCTGCTTCAACGGGACCGGCTCGCCCGCCGCCACGCGGAACTGCCATTCGACCAGATCGACGCCCGTCACGCTCTCGGTCACGGGATGCTCGACCTGCAGCCGGGTGTTCATCTCCATGAACCAGACGCCGTCCGCCTTCAGCCCGTCCGAGGCGTCGGCGATGAACTCGATGGTCCCGGCCCCGACATAGTTGACCGCCCGGGCCGCCTTGATCGCGGCCCCGGTCACTGCGGCGCGCACGGCCTCGCTCATGCCCGGCGCGGGCGCCTCTTCGATCACCTTCTGGTGGCGGCGTTGCAGCGAACAGTCGCGCTCATAAAGGTGGACGACCTCGCCGTGCTTGTCGCCGAACACCTGCACCTCGATGTGGCGTGGGCGGGTGATGTAGCGTTCAATCAGAACCCGGTCGTCGCCGAAGGCCGCAGCCCCCTCGCGCTTGGCGCTGGCCAGACCGGCGGCGAAATCGGCCGGATCATCGACCCGTTTCATCCCCTTGCCGCCGCCGCCCGCGACCGCCTTGATCAGCACCGGATAGCCGATCCGCGCCGCCTCGGCCGTCAGGGTCTCTTCCGACTGGTCCGCGCCCTGATAGCCGGGCGTCACCGGCACCCCGGCCTGGATCATCAGCTCCTTGGCCGCGTCCTTCAGCCCCATCGCCCGGATCGAGGACGGGTCCGGCCCGATCCAGACCAGGCCCGCCGCCGCGACGGCCTCGGCGAAGTCGGCGTTCTCACTCAGGAAGCCATATCCGGGGTGGATCGCTTCGACCCCTGTCGCCTTGGCCGCCGCCAGCACCTTGGCGCCGTCCAGATAGCTTTCGCGCGCCGCCGCCGGTCCGATCAGCACCGCCTCGTCGGCTTCGCGCACATGCAGGGCGTTGGCGTCCGCCTCGGAATAGACGGCGATGGTGCGAATCCCCATCCGCTTGGCGGTGCGGAAGACACGGCAGGCGATTTCGCCGCGATTGGCGACAAGGACGGACTTGAACATGAAGCGGTCTTAGCCGGATCGTGCGCATCAGGCGAGAGGCAGAGCACGACCCTTCTCACGCGACGCGGCAGGCGTTAAGCCCCTCCCATGTCCCTGCGCCCCCTCTTCGTCACCCAGGTCTATGAAGCCTCCCTCGCCGAAGGGCGTGGCTGGCCTGACTTCAACGCACAGCTGATCGACGTCATCCGGATGATGGCCGAGGAGGACGAGGCCGGCCGCCGGTGGTGCAAGGCCAACGCCTATCGCGGCTATACCTCCTACGGCTCGCTGGACGACCTGCCGCAGCGGTTCCCCGAGTTCGCCGAGCTGAAGCGTCACCTGGATCGCCATGCCGTCGCCTATGCCAAGGCCCTGAACTTCGACCTGGCGCGCAAACCCCGCCTCGACAATCTGTGGGTCAACATCCTGAAGCCCGGCGGCGGCCATACAGGTCACATCCACCCGCACGCCTTCCTGTCGGGCACCGTCTATATCGCCGTGCCAGACGGCGCCTCATCGCTGAAGCTGGAAGATCCCCGCCTGCCCTTCATGATGGCCCGCCCGTCGGTGACCGATGACGCGAGCGAGGCCGAGCGGCCGTTCGTCTATCTGCAGCCTCAGGCAGGCACGGTGCTGATGTGGGAAAGCTGGCTGCGGCACGAGGTGCCGACCAACCTGGCCAAGGCCGACCGGATTTCGATCAGCTTCAACTACGCCTGAAATCGGCCGCCGTTTCCGGCGGCCGATCAGCGCATTCAAACCGTCCAGCTGGCCTTGCGCTTTTCCAGGAAGGCGGCGACGCCCTCGCGGCCTTCGTTTGATACGCGGGCGCGGGCGATGCGTTTGGCGGTTTCATCCATCAGACCGTTGTCGATCTTGTGGTGGGCGATGTCGTTGACCAGACGCTTGGCCTCGCCCATCGCGCCCGGCGCATTGTTGGTCAGGCTGTCGCTCAGCATCGAGATGAACTCGTCCACCGATCCCTCGGGCAGGACCAAGTCGATCAGGCCGGCATGGGCGGCGTAGTCGGCGTCGAAGGCGTTGGCGGTCAGGAACAACTGGCGGGCGCGGCGCGCGCCGACGGCCTCGATCACATAGGGGGCGATGGTCGCCGGGATCAGACCCAGCTTGACTTCGGAGAAGGCAAACCTCGCCCCCTCGACCGCCACCGCCATGTCGCAGGCGGCGACGATGCCCGCTCCGCCGCCCATGGCGTTGCCTTCGACCACCGCCACCGTCAGGGCGGGAATGTCGTGCAGGGCCTTCAGCATTTTCGCCAGGCCCATGGCGTCGTCGCGGTTGTCGCTCTCGGACCAGCCGGCGGCGTCGCGCATCCAGTTCAGATCGGCCCCGGCGCTGAAGGTGCCGCCCGCCCCCCGAATGAAGACGGCCCGCACCCGGTCCGCGCCGTGCAGCGTTTCGAACGCCTCGTGCAGGGCCGCGATGGTCGCCGCGTCGAAGGCGTTCTTCTTCTGCGGACGGTTGATGGTGACGAAGACGACGCCGTCGGTGGTCGAATCGATCTGCACCAGATCATCGTCGGCGTCCGGCGCCGCATCGGGCAGCAGCGGCTGGGCGATGCTGTTGATCTCGGCCGCCTCGGCGTCGGTGACGTCCAGGGCGTTGAGGTCGGCTTCGGTCGGTTGATCGGCCATGGGGGTCTCCAAACTGCGTGTCCGCTCACAACGAGGCGCGGACCAATAGGTTACATCCGGAACAGGCCGAACGTCGTCTCCGGGATGGGGGCGTTCAGGCTGGCGCTGATGGCCAGGCCCAGCACATCACGGGTCTGGGCCGGATCGATGACGCCGTCGTCCCACAGGCGGGCGGTGGCGTAATAGGGATTGCCCTCGTCCTCATACTTCTGGCGGATCGGCGCCTTGAAGGCCTCGGCGTCGTCAGGGGACCAAGTCTCGGCGTCGCGGTGCACGGTGGCCAGGACGCTGGCGGCCTGCTCGCCGCCCATGACCCCGATCCGGCTGTTGGGCCAGGTGAACAGGAAGCGCGGCGAATAGGCCCGGCCGCACATGCCGTAGTTTCCGGCTCCGAAGCTCCCGCCGATCAGGACGGTGAACTTGGGCACTTCGGCCGAGGCCACGGCCGTCACCAGTTTGGCGCCGTCCTTGGCGATGCCGCCCGCTTCGTATTTCCCGCCGACCATGAAGCCACTGATGTTTTGCAGGAACAGCAGCGGAATCTTGCGCTTGCAGGCCAGTTCGATGAAGTGCGCGCCCTTCTGGGCGCTTTCGGAAAAGATGACGCCGTTGTTGGCCAGGATGGCGACCGGATAGCCCCAGATGCGCGCGAACCCGCACACCAGGGTCGAGCCGTACAGGCTCTTGAACTCGTCGAACTCCGACCCGTCCACCAGCCGGGCGATGACCTCGCGCACATCATAGGGGGCGCGCACGTCGTCGGGGATCAGGCCGTACAGCTCCTCCGCGTCGAAGGCCGGCGCGCGCGGTTCGCGCACATCCATCTCGACGGCCTTGGTCGTGTTCAGATTGGCGACGATGGAGCGCACGATCTCCAGCGCGTGCTCATCGTTCTCGGCGACATGATCGACCACGCCCGAGCGACGACCGTGGGTCTCCGCCCCGCCCAGCTCCTCCGCCGAGATGACCTCGCCGGTTGCGGCTTTCACCAGGGGCGGCCCGGCCAGGAAGATGGCGCCCTGGTTTCTGACGATGATCGTCTCGTCCGACATGGCCGGCACATAGGCCCCTCCGGCGGTGGACAGGCCCATGACGCAGGCGATCTGGGCGATGCCCTTGGCGCTCATCCGGGCCTGGTTGAAAAAGATGCGGCCGAAATGGTCGCGGTCGGGAAACACCTCGGCCTGGTGCGGCAGATTGGCCCCGCCGCTATCGACCAGATAGACGCACGGCAGGCGGTTCTGCTCGGCGATCTCCTGGGCGCGCAGGTGCTTCTTCACCGTCATGGGGAAGTAGGCGCCGCCCTTCACCGTAGGATCATTGCAGACGATCATGACCTCGCGGCCCGAAACGCGGCCGATGCCGGCGATGACGCCCGCCGCCGGGGCCTCGCCGTCATACATGTCGTGCGCAGCCAGCTGCCCGATCTCCAGGAAGGGCGAGCCGGGATCCAGCAGGCGCTCGACGCGGTCGCGCGACAACAGTTTGCCGCGAGCGACGTGACGCTCGCGGGACTTGTCAGACCCGCCGCGCGCGGCCTTGGCCACATGGTTGCGCAACTCGGCGACCAGGGCGCTGTTGTGCGCGTGCAGGGACTTGTATTTTTGGCTTTGCGGATCGACCGCGGACGTCAGCTTCGGCATGGGGCTGGTTTAGGCGGGGTCGAGGGGCGCCACAAGCGTCTGCCGCCATCCTTGCTTCCTCGCCCCTTTTCGCCTATAGGCCCCGCCTTTCCAGGGCTTCGGTCCTGTCGCGGAGCACCAAAGGGTTGGACGTTCGGTCCGGCCGCCGCGCCAGGAGCCATCGTGGAGACCGACTTACCCGGTCGTTTCCGCGCCGACGCCCACAAGGGAGACTACCGCATGGCTCTTTACGAGCACACGGTCATGACGCGCCAGGATATCTCGGCGCAACAGGCCGAAGCGCTAAATGACACCATCAAGGATCTGATCGTCGCCGGTGGCGGCTCGGTCGCAAAGATCGAATACTGGGGTCTGCGCAACCTGACCTACCGCGTGAAGAAGAACCGCAAGGCTCACTATTCGCTGCTGGCCGTCGACGCCCCTCCGGCCGCCATGGCCGAAGTCGAGCGTCAGCTGTCGATCAACGAAGACGTGCTGCGCTGGCTGACCGTCCGCGTCGAGGAACTCGACCTGGAACTGTCGCCGCTGCTGGCCCGCCGCGAGCGTGAGCGCGAGCGTGAGCGCGAGCGCACCCCGCGCGACGACGCCGCCGCCGACGCCGAATAAGGAACCCGGAACATGACCGATACCACCGCCCCGACCCCGGGCGCACCGGCGGGCTCCGGCGCCGCCGGCCGCCGCCCCTTCTATCGTCGCCGCAAGGTCTGCCCGTTCTCGGGCGCCAATGCGCCGAAGATCGACTACAAGGACGTCAAGCTGCTGCAGCGTTACGTCTCCGAACGTGGCAAGATCGTGCCTTCGCGCATCACCGCCGTCTCCCAGAAGAAGCAGCGTGAACTGGCCAAGGCCATCAAGCGCGCTCGCTATCTGGCCCTCCTGCCTTACGTGGTGAAGTGAGATGAAGGTCGTTCTGCTTGAACGCGTCGAGAATCTCGGCGCCATCGGCGACGTCGTGTCCGTCAAGGACGGCTTCGCCCGTAACTTCCTTCTGCCGCGCGACAAGGCCCGCCGGGCCACCGCCGCCAACCTGAAGGCGTTCGAACTCGACCGCGCCGCCATCGAGCAGCGCAACGAGAAGAACAAGGCCGATGCACAGAAGGTCGCCGACAAGATCGACGGCCAGACCTACGTCATGATCCGTCAGGCCGGTGAAACCGGTCACCTGTACGGTTCGGTCGCCGGTCGCGACGTCGCCGAGGCCATCCAGGCCGAAGGCGGCAAGGTCGAGCGCTCGCAGGTCGTCCTGAACACGGCGATCAAGAGCCTGGGCGTCCACGAAGTGCCGGTTCGCCTGCACGCCGAGGTCCGCGCCACGGTCAAGATCAACATCGCCCGCTCGATGGACGAGGCCGAGCGCCAAGCCAAGGGCGAGGACGTGATCCGCAGCCAGTTCGACGATGAGCGCCAGGCCGCCGAGCAATCGGCCCAGGAACTGATCGAAGGCGGCGCCGGTCAACAAGAAGGCTTCGGCGACGAAGCCTGATCCGACCGGATCCCAAACGACATCAAGGGCGCGTCTCGCAAGGGACGCGCCCTTTTTGCTGCGCGGCAGACGGTCGCCAACCGCACGGCCGATCGCCACCTTGATCTATGACAAGATTACAACAAACCCAGATCATTGATCTCCCAGACGGACATCTAGACATTAAGCTTGCTTGACGTCGTCACATTGCGGTCACAGCCTGCAATCGCGGCTCGCGTTTCGATTATACGCGCAAGATTATTGCGCCTCTTGAGAAGCTGGCTCAGGGCGACGGCATGGCGGCCTGCCGAGCGCCGACACAGAGGGCTGTCGTGCATCGTCGGGGACTATCAATGAAAATCGGATACGGTCGTCAGGCCCTGTTGGCCTTTGCCTCCACCAGCGCTCTCTTCATCGCCTCATCGGCATTCGCTCAGACCACCCCTCCGTCAAGTGAAGCCACCGATGTCGATGAGATCGTCGTCACCGGCACGCGCACCGTCGGGCGCAGCCGGCTCGACAGCGTCGCGCCCGTCGATGTCATCACCGGCGAAACTCTGGCGAAACAGGGCACCGGCACAGAATTGGCCGCGGCCCTCGCCGCCACCGCGCCGTCCATCAACTTCCCTCGTCCCGCCATTTCCGACGGCTCGGATCATGTTCGTCCGGCAACCCTGCGCGGTCTGGCTCCTGACCAGACCCTTGTCCTGATCAACGGTCAGCGCGGCCATGTCGGCGCCCTGGTCAACGTCAACGGCGCGCTTGGCCGTGGCTCCACAGCCTTCGACCTGAATACGATTCCGTCGATCAGCCTTGGCTCGGTCGAAGTCCTGCGTGACGGTGCTTCGGCGCAATATGGCGCCGACGCCATCGCCGGCGTCATCAATCTGCGTCTGCGTCAGGCGTCGAGCGGCGGCGGCATCACCGCCAACTACGGCATCTACGACACCGACTTCACGACCGCGCGCGGCGAGCACAGCCGCCGCGACGGCGAACAGACCTCGCTCGCCGGCTGGGTCGGCCTGCCCCTGTTTGGCGACGGCTTCCTGACCCTTTCGGGCGAAGTCCAGAAACGCCAGCCCACCAATCGCTCCGACTACGCGGCGACCACCGCCGTCAACGGAGGCAGTGCGACCACCGTCATCGGTCGCTTCGGCGATCCCTATACAGAAGCCTACACCGGCTATTTCAACGCCGGAAAACCGCTTGGCGGCGAATGGGAAGCCTATGCCTTCGGCGGCTATCAGAAGCGCAAGTCCGAGGCTGCGGCGACCGCCCGCGCCTTCAACAACTCAAACAACGTCACCGCCATCTATCCCAATGGCTTCCTGCCAATCATCGCCGCCGACATCGACGACTACAATATATACGGCGGCCTGAAAGGCCCCGCCGCCGGCTTCGACTGGGATATCTCGGTCGGGTACGGCCGAAACGAGTTGGACTATCGCGTCCTGAACTCCCTGAACGCCTCCTATGGCGCCGCGTCTCAGACCCAGTTCGACGCCGGCGGCCTCAGCTACGGTCAACTGACCATCGGCGTGGATGCGGTGAAACAGATCGAAGCGAACCTGTATGAACCGCTCAACGTCGCCTTCGGAGTCGAATACCGACGCGAGGACTTCAACGTCACCGCAGGCGAGCCGACATCCTACAACAAGGGCCCCGTCACGGCCGGCGGCGCCGGATCGCAGGGCTTCCCTGGCTTTGCGCCATCCAATGCGGTCGATGTCGATCGCAACAACATCAGCGCTTACATAGACCTGGAGGGCAAATTCTCCGAACAGTTCAGTGTCGGTCTGGCCGGGCGCTACGAGGACTATTCCGATTTCGGCGATCAGTTCACGGGCAAGATTTCGGGACGCTACGACTTCACCGAGGCCTTCGCCCTGCGTGGCGCCATTTCGACGGGCTTCAAATCGCCAGCCCTTCAGCAACAGTACTTCAGCTACATCGCCACCAACCTTGTCGCCACAGCGGGCGGCGTGGTGCTGCAGCAGAACGGCTCGTACCGGGTCGACGATCCTATCGCGATCGCCTTGGGCTCAAAGCCGCTGGAGCCCGAGACCTCGACCAACTACTCGCTCGGCGCGGTCTTCCGACATGAAGGCTTCGAACTGACGGTGGACACCTACCGCATCGATGTCGCTGACCGGATCATCTATTCCGAGACGCTCGGCGTGTCGCGGCCCAGCCAGACGGCGCAATCCACGGCTGCCATTCAGGCTCTGCTCGCTCCGTTCGGCGTGACCGGCGCGCGGTTCTTCCTGAACGGTGTGGACACCTCGACCAGCGGCGTCGATGTCGTGGCGCGCTATCGGACGCAGCAGGATTTCGGGCGGTTCGATTTCACACTGGCGGGCAACTTCAACTCCACCGAAGTGACCAAGACGCCAGCGGTTCCCAGCAACCTCGCCATTGCCCCGTCCGACGCCTTCCTCTTCGACCGCTCTTCCAAACTGTCGTTTGAGCAAGGCACGCCGGAACAGAAGATTGTCGCCAGCGTGGACTGGTCGCTGGGCGACTTCGGTGCGACCTTGAAGGGCACCAGCTACGACAGCGTTCTGGTCGCCAACAACAACGCCACCCTGGACTACGAAACGGGCGACGCGCTGCTGGTGGATCTGGAGGGCCGTTACACCCTACCGTTCGGCGTGTCGCTCGCTGTCGGCGTGAACAACCTGACCGACGAATATCCAACCGCCACGCCGACCAACATCAACGGCGCGACCGGTTCGGTGGGCTACCCGAGCTACTCGCCTTACGGCTTCAACGGCCGCTTCTTCTACGGCCGTCTGAGCTACAACTTTTAAGCCAACTGATATCCCACTCGAATGGGGCGTTCTTCGGAGCGCCCCATTTTGCGTGGCAATAGATTTCCTACTGACTGCCGCAACAAAACATGGCCGCCTGCGTCGATTGACCCGCCGCACCTTCGCCCTGATATGGCCATGACCGCCGGGATCTCCCCGACCTTGCGGTTGGAGAGGCCATGAAGATCACCCCCCGTTTTACGGCTACGCCGCTCGCCATCGCGCGATGTTGCGGCTGAGACCGCACGCCATACCCAATCCCAAGCCGATCATAAAAAGCCCGTCGCGGTTAGCGGCGGCGATGCGCGCTCGCGCCAAAAAACAAACTTTAGGAAATCTCTCAATGCGCTCTCTTTCTCAACGGGCCGCCGCACCGGCCCTGCTCGCCACCGTCTCGACCTTCGCCCTGCTGACCGCCGCCCCGGCCTTTGCTCAAAGCGCCGAACCCGTCGCCGATGAGGCGGCGCAGGTGGACGACATTGTCGTGACCGGCACGCGGGTCCAGAACCGGTCGCGCCTCGACACCCTGGCGCCCGTCGACGTCGTGACGTCCGAGGCGTTGCAGACGCGCGGCACGACGGAGTTCGCCACGGCCCTGGCCCAGGCCGTGCCGTCGCTGACCTTCCAGCGGCCGTCCGCCAACGATGGCTCGGACTCGATCCGCCCGATCACCCTGCGCGGCCTGTCGCCGGATCAGACGCTGGTGCTGGTCAACGGCACGCGTCGCCATGCCTCGGCCTTGGTCAACGTCAACGGCGTGGTGGGGCGCGGGTCAGCCGCCGTCGATCTGAACACCATTCCGACCGGCGCTCTGGACCGGGTAGAGGTGCTGCGTGACGGCGCCTCGGCCCAGTACGGCTCGGACGCCATCGCCGGGGTGGTGAACCTGCGCCTGAAGGAGGCCTCCAGCGGCGGCGGCGCCAGCGTGACCTACGGCCAGTATTTCACCACGGTGAAGACCGCGCGCGGCGAACGCGACGAGACCGACGGCGGCACAGTTACGGCCTCGGCCTGGCAAGGGTTCTCACTGGGCGACGACGGCTTTCTGACCCTGTCGGCGGAGTATCTGAACCGCGAGTCGACCAATCGCTCGGACTATGACCCCCGTGCGGCGGCGAACGGCGCGATCACCGCCCGGTTCGGCGATCCGGATGTGGAGCAGTGGACCGTGTTCGCCAACGCCGGCAAGGGCCTGGGCAACGGCTGGGAGGCCTATGGCTGGGCCGGCTATCAGGACCGCGACAGCGAAGGCGCCGCCTTCCCTCGCCTTTCCGACAACGTCAACAATGTCGCCTCGATCTACCCGAACGGCTTCCTGCCGAAGGTCGCCATCAATTCGAAAGACGCCTCGCTGGCCGGCGGCCTGCGCGGCGAACTGGCGGGCTGGAACACGGACATCAGCCTGACCTATGGCCGCAATGCTCTGGACTTCCGCACCGAGGATTCGCTGAACTCCACCTACGGCGCGACTTCGCCGACCAGCTTCGGGTCCGGCAGCCTGATCTATGACCAGTTGGTGCTGGGCGCCGACTTCAGCCGTGAGTTCGAGGTCGGTCTGTCCGGCGGCCCACTGAACTTCGCCTGGGGGCTGGAGCAGCGCTGGGAAAACTACAAGATCGAGGCCGGCCAGCCTGAAAGCTACAACCGCGGGCCGTTGGGCGCCAACACCGCCCTGACCGGCGGCGCCCAGGGCTTCGTCGGCTTCCAGCCCTCGAACGCCGTGGATGTCGACCGCGACAACTTCGCCGCATACGCCGACGTCGAAATTCCCCTAACCGACAAGCTGCGCGTCGAGGGCGCCGTGCGGTTCGAGGACTATTCCGATTTCGGCGACACCCAGACGGGCAAGCTGTCGGCCCGCTATGACTTCACCCCCAGCTTCGCCCTGCGCGGTTCGGTCTCGACCGCCTTCCGCGCGCCGTCGTTGCAGCAGTCGTATTTCACCTCCACCGCCTCGGTGATCCAAAACGGCGCCGTCGTCGAAACCGGCACATTCCCGGCCACCAGCGCGGTCGCGACGGCTCTTGGCGCGCGTCCGCTGAAGGCTGAGACCTCGACCAACTACTCGGTGGGCGCCGTGGTGCGTCTGGGCCGGTTCGACCTGACGGTCGACGCCTACAAGATCGACATCGACGATCAGATCGTTCTGTCGGAACTGATCAACCGGACGTTCTCGGGCCAGGTCGCCGGCCTGCTGGATCCGCAAGGCGTTCAGGCCGCGCGCTTCTTCCTGAACGGGGTCTCGACCTCGACCGAAGGCGTGGACATCGTCGGGCGTTATCGTCTGCCGACCGATACGCTCGGCGATTTCGACTTCACCGTCGCGGCGAACTTCAACGATGTGTCTGTCAACCGCGTGCCGACGTCCTCCTCGGTTCTGAACCCGGTGCCGACCCTGTTCGCCCGCCAACGCATCCTGACCATCGAAGACGGCACGCCCGACACCAAGGTTTCGGCGTCGGCGGACTGGAGCCGGGACAAGTGGGGCGCCACGATTCGCGCCACCTACTATGGCGACGTGCTGCAACCCGGATCGACGGCGGCGAACGACTATAGCACCGGGGCCAAGACGGTCGTGGATCTGGAAGGCCGGTTCCAGTTGACCGAGCGCGTGGGCGTGGCGATCGGCGTGGACAATGTGTTCGACGAATATCCGGACTTCGTGCCGGCGTCGCTGAACTCCAACGGCGTTCTGGGCTTCCCCTACTATTCGCCCTTCGGTTTCAACGGTCGTTACGGCTATGCGCGCCTCAGCCTGAAATGGTGAGGTCGGCCTGATCGCCGGCCAGGCAGGGGCGCTCTTCGGAGCGCCCTTTTGCTTGTTTGCATTACGAAACCTTCAGCTTGGCCGTTCTGCTCCGCCCCAGTTGCGACACATATCACCGTTCAATCTGGGCGCAGCCAGAGGGGGCTTTGGAGGGGACCAGATGAAGACCAGATCGATCGCAGCGGGCGTCCTGGCGCTGTCGCTTTTCGCCGGCGCGGCCAACGCCATGACGGTTCAGGAATTCCTGACCACCGCCAACGCCATCCCGCAGAACCCCACCGCTCTCCTGCGCTCGGACACCCGCCGTCTGATGGCCGAGTTCCGGGGCGCCGTTCGCACCGTCCGCGCCGAACAGAGCCAGGCCAAGGCGGCCGGCCGTCAGCCTGCGACCTGCATGCCCGACAAGGTCAGCGTCTCGCCCAACGCCATCCTGAGCCGTTTCAACGCCATTCCGCAGAGCCGTCGCAACATCAGCGTGACACAGGCCTTCCGCGAATGGATGGCGCACGACTATCCCTGCGCCTGACCCGCGCCGATTGAGGAATTCCGGTTCGTCCCCAAGGCGGGACGATCTGTCCACGGTCCAGGCGGCGTCCGCGTCTGACGCAGGGGCGTGAGAGGGCTAAAGCGTTAATCGATGAACGCCTTCGCCCCCATGCCCTTCTCGTCGTCTCCGCTGGACTCCGGCGGCGTCACTTCGATGCCGCACAATCTGGAGGCCGAGCAGGCGCTGCTGGGCTCGCTGATGTTCGACAACGCCGTGTTCGAGCGGTTGAACGACCGGCTGCGCGGCTCGCACTTCTACGAACCCTTCCACCAGCGGCTGTTCGACGCGATCGAGGACCATATTCGCCAAGGCTTGCTGGCCGAGCCCACCATTCTGATGGAGCGGTTCAAGCAGGATCCGGCGTTCCAGGAGTTCGGCGGCCTGCGCTATCTCGCCGACCTGGTCGACCGCGCGCCGCCCGCCGCCAACGCCCCCGACTACGCCCGCGTCGTCTATGACCTGGCGCTGCGCCGCGATCTGATCCGCATCGGCGGCGACATGATCAAGGAGGCGCCCAATCCGGAGACGCCCGCCGACGAGCAGATCGAACAGGCCGAACAGACCCTGTATTCGCTGGCCGAGACGGGCAAGCCTTCTTCCGGTTTCGTCAGCTTCTCCAACGCCTTGTCCGGCGCCGTTCAGATGGCGGCCGAAGCGTATCAGCGCGAAGGCAAGCTGGCCGGCCTCGCCACCGGCCTGAACGATCTGGACCGCAAACTGGGCGGCCTGCACCCGTCCGACCTGCTGATCCTCGCCGGCCGTCCGTCGATGGGCAAGACGGCGCTGGCGACCAACATGGCCTTCAACGTGGCGCGCGCCTATCAGTGGGAGCCGACGCCAGAGGGCCGCAAGACGGTCAACGGCGGCGTCGTCGCCTTCTATTCGCTGGAAATGAGCGCCGAGCAGCTGGCGATGCGTATTCTGGCCGACGCGTCCGGCGTGTCCTCGGACAAGCTGCGCAAGGGCGAGATCGACGCCACCGACTTCGGCAAGTTGCGCGACGCGGCGGTCGAGATCGGCGAAAGCCCCCTCTACATCGACGCCACCGGCGGCCTGTCCATCTCCAAGCTCGCGGCCCGCGCGCGCCGCCTGAAGCGCATGGAACATGGGCTGGACCTGATCATCGTCGACTATCTGCAACTGGTCACGACCGGCAACAGCGGGGGCCAAAAGAACCGCGTGCAGGAGGTGTCCGAAATCACCGGCGGGCTGAAGGCCCTGGCCAAGGAACTGTCGGTGCCGATCATCGCCCTGTCGCAGCTGTCGCGTCAGGTCGAGCAGCGCGACGACAAACGCCCGCAACTGTCCGACCTTCGCGAATCCGGCTCGATCGAGCAGGACGCCGACTGCGTGATGTTCGTCTATCGCGAAAGCTACTACCTGGGCCGCGCCGAGCCTCGTGAGGGGACCGAGGAACACCTGCAATGGCAGCAGGATATGGACCGCCTGCAAGGCCAGGCCGAGGTCGTCATCGGCAAGCAGCGCCACGGCCCCATCGGCATCGTCAAATTGGCTTTCGACGCCGACACCGTCCGCTTCGGCAACCTGGCGCATGGCTATGAGGAAGTCAGCTACGAGTAGCCTCTTCCATCGGCGCGGTGTTGGCGCATAAGGACGCCATGACCGTATCGACCCCCGCCGTCCTCTCCGTCGATCTGAACGCCCTGGCGCGCAACTATCACACGCTGGAGGCCGTCAGCGGCCAGCCGGTGCATCCGGTGGTCAAAGCGGACGGGTATGGGCTGGGCGCCCAGGCCGTGGCGACACGGCTCATGGCCGAGGGGGCGCGGACCTTCTTCGTCGCGCGGGCGGCGGAGGGCGTGCGGCTGCGCGCGGCCTTGGGCGCCGACGGTCCCGTCATCTATGTGCTCGACGGCTGCCACGGCGACGATGCGGCGATGCTGAAGGCGTCGGACCTGCGGCCCGTGCTGAACCATCCGGCGCAGATCCAGGCCTGGAGGGCGGCGGGCGGCGGGACCTGCGGCCTGCAGATTGACACTGGCATGAACCGGTTGGGTATTCGGCCCGAGGACGCGCCTGACGCTTTCGACGGCCTGGCCCTGGTCCTGACCCACCTCGCCTGCGCCGACGAACCGGCCAATCCGATGAACCGGCGCCAGCGTGACGCCTTTGCGGGCGTGCTGGATCGCTATCCGGGCGTGGTCCGGTCGTTCGCCAACTCCAGCGGCTGTTTCCTGGGCCCGGACTTCGCCTTCGACACAGTTCGGCCGGGCATCTGTCTTTACGGCGGCGGTCCAGAAGGGCGTCCCGATTCCCGGATTGCACCCGTGGCCACCTTGACGGCCGAGGTGCTTCAGGTCCGCGACGTGCCCGCCGGCGAGAGCGTCGGCTATTCCCGCGGCTATATCGCCGAGCGGCCGATCAAGGTCGCCACCGTGGCGGCCGGCTATGCGGATGGATTGCTGCGATCCTATTCGCCCAAGGGTGCCGTCTGGATCGCCAACGAGACCCGCCCTCTGCTGGGTCGGGTCTCGATGGATGTCTGCGCGGTGGACATCACCGGCCTGGATGTCGCGGTCGGCGATCCGGTCGAACTGTTCGGCCCGAACCGCCTGTTGGACGACGCCGCGACCGCAGCGGGGACCATCAGCTATGAGCTGCTGACCTCGCTCACCCCCCGCGTGCCGCGCGTCTATTCTCAGTAGCCGGGGCCCATTCCGGCGAGACCGGCCATGCCGACCGATGCGGCGACGAAGCTCATCGAAATGGCTCCGACGATCGCCGAGATGATGAAATACATCACGACGCCGGCGATCACCGTCACGATGAAATAGCCGACCTTCTTGTCTTCCGGCACCTTCATCAGGATCGGCAGGCCGACGAACAGCAAATAGAAGCTGTACAGGCCCAGGATGGCCAGAATGCCCAGCATCGGGATCAGGCCGAAGACGCCCGCCAGCCAGGCGGCGGTCCAGGAATAGACGGCCAGCTTCATGGCCTGAACCTTGTTGGCCGTGCCGCCGAAGTTCGGCGCCAGCGCATTGATGATCAGTCCCAGCAGGAAGACCCCCAGCAAGGACATGCCGTAGCTGACGAGCGCCACGACGATCGCGCCCACGATCGACAGCTTCACGCCCATGATCGGCATCAACTGACCGCCGAGCAGCGAACAGACCGGGCCGATCGCCGCCAGGATCATCGCATATCGGGTGAACAGGCTTTTGGTCGTGGCGAACTCACCGTCGATCTTCAGCCATTCGGACTTGGGTTGCAGCAGTATGCCCTTGACCCGCGCGACCAGGGCCGGATCGACAGCGGGTTGGGAGTGGGTCGTCGGATCGGTCATGACAGGCCTCGGCGAGAGAAGATGGGCGGATGTTGACGTTGCGTCGCCTCAAGAAGCAAGGGTGTGCGACACATTCTCAATCCTTCAGTATGGCAAAGGTTGCGCCTGCGACCGAAACTGTCGTGAGCCGAGGCCATGTCCGGCGCGACCGTTCGATCTGCTAAGGAAGCCCATGGCTCGCGATTCCGCCCTTTATGTCTGTCAGTCCTGCGGCACGGTCCACGGCAAATGGTCGGGACAATGCAGTTCCTGCGGCCAGTGGAATACCCTGAGCGAGGAAAGCCGCTCGGCCCCGCCCGGTGCGATCAAACCATCGGCGGCGGCTTCGGCCCGGACGCGTGGCATCCAGTTCGAGACGCTTCAATCCGACACGCCCGAGCCGCCGCGCATCACGACGGGCGTGGCCGAGTTCGACCGGGTCTGCGGCGGCGGCCTCGTGCCCGGCTCGGCCATCCTGCTCAGCGGCGACCCCGGCGTCGGCAAGTCCACCCTGTTGCTGGAGGTCGCGGCCAAGGCGGCGCTGCGTGGATCGCGCGTGGCCTATATCTCGGGCGAAGAGGCGGTGGAACAGATTCGCGCCCGCGCCAAACGGATGGGCCTGGCTGACGCGCCGGTCAATCTGGCGGCCGCGACGGCGCTGCGCGACATCCTGGGCACGCTGAAGCGCGAACAGTTCGACATCGTCATTGTCGATTCGATCCAGACCCTGTGGTCCGACGTGCACGAAAGCGGCCCCGGCTCGATCACCCAGGTCCGGGCCTGCGCCGGCGAGATGGTGCGCCTGGCCAAGTCGCAGGGCGTCGCGGTGGTCCTTGTCGGCCACGTCACCAAGGACGGCCAGGTCGCCGGCCCTCGCGTGGTCGAACACCTTGTCGACGCCGTCATGACCTTCGAGGGCGAGCGCGGCTATCCGTTCCGCATCCTGCGTGCCGGCAAGAACCGCTTCGGCGCCACCGACGAGATCGGCGTGTTCGAAATGGGCGACGCCGGTCTGCGCGAGGTCGCCAATCCCTCCGCTCTGTTCCTCGGCGAGGGCAAGGAGCGCGCGCCGGGCGCCGCCGTCTTCGCCGGGATCGAAGGCTCGCGCCCCGTCCTGGTCGAGATGCAGGCCCTGGTGTCCAAGTCCGCCTATGGCACCCCGCGCCGCGCCGTGATCGGCTGGGAGACGGGACGTCTGGCGATGGTTCTGGCCGTACTGGAGGCCCGCTGCGGCTTCGGCTTTGGCGATCAGGACGTCTATCTGAATGTCGCGGGCGGCTTGCGCATCAACGAACCAGCGGCGGACCTCGCGGCGGCGGCGGCCCTGATCAGCTCGGCGACCGGCGTGTCCCTGCCCCAGGGCTGCGTCGTCTTCGGCGAAATCGGCCTGTCGGGCGAGGTCCGCAGCGTCGGCCGCGCCGAGGCCCGGCTCCGCGAAGCGCAAAAACTGGGCTTCGATCAAGTTCTGAGCCCGACTTTGACCGCCAAGACCAAGGGGGTGAAGGTGACATCCGTCACGCGCCTGACGGATGTGGTCGAACGAATCTCGCAGAACCGCTATTAGACCCTGGTAGCAACCGCAGGATCCCGCACGCGTGACCGGATACGACGTCTTCGCCATCGTGGTGATCCTGTTTTCCGTCGCCGCCGGCTGGGTGCGCGGCGGGGTGCGCGAGGTCATCACCCTGCTCAGCGCGACCCTGGCGGCTTTGGTCGCCCTGATCGCCCTGCCCTGGACCGCCGGCGTCACGCGCGCCTTCGTCGATCCCGAGTGGGCCGGGTCGATCCTGGCCGCCGTCCTGACCTTCTTCGTCGTCTATTTCGGCCTGCGCCTGGTCGGCTCGATGATGTCCAAGAGCGCCAAGGATCATCCGCACCTCGACGTCATCGACCGCATCTTTGGGCTGTTCATCGGCGGCATTCGTGCGCTGGTCCTGATCGGCGCGGTGCATCTGGTCATCGTCGCAGCCCTGCCAGGCGAGCGCACCCCGCTCTGGCTCGGGAGAGCGGCCCTCTATCCGGTCAGCGCCATGGGCGCGCGGATGATCCAGATCGTCCTGCCCAGCATCGGACGCGGCGCCGACGCCATCACGCCGGTCGTGGATTCGTCCGTACGCCGGGGGTTTTCGGACGACGAAGCCTTGCCCCCGACGCAATCAGAGCCTAACTCGCGCCGCGAAGCCGCCCCTTAAGTTTCCCCGGTCATCGGAGCCCCACGATGCGCCACCATATCGCCGATCCCGTCGTTCACCGCGAGCACTGGCGCGAGCCGGAGGATGACCAGCTCCGTCTGGAATGCGGCGTCTGCGGCGTCTGGGGCGCAGACGAGGACGAAGGCTCTTCCGTCGTCGCCTTGGGTCTTCACGCCCTTCAGCATCGCGGCCAGGAAGCCTGCGGCATCGCCAGCGTCAAGGACGAGCGCTTCTACACCGAACGCCACCAGGGCCTGGTGGGCGAGGCCTTCGGCGGCGCCGACCTGATGACGCGGATGCCCGGCCGCGCGGCCGTGGGCCACACCCGCTATTCCACCGCCGGCGGCAGCTTCCTGCGCAACATCCAGCCGATGTTCGCCGATCTGGACCAGGGCGGCATCGCCATCGCCCACAACGGCAACCTGACCAACTTCAAATTCCTGCACGCCCAGCTGGTCAGCGAGGGCGCCATCTTCCAGTCGACCTCGGATTCCGAGGTCATCCTCCACCTGATCGCACGTAGCCGCAAAGCCAAGATCGTCGATCGCTTCACTGACGCCCTGGCCCGGATCGAGGGCGGTTACGCCCTGGTGGCCCAGACCCGCACCAAGATGATCGGAGCCCGCGACCCGCTGGGCATTCGCCCGCTGGTGCTGGGCCAGCTGGGCGACGGCTGGGTTTTGGCCTCCGAGACCTGCGCCCTGGACATGATGGGCGCCACCTTCGTGCGTGACGTCGAACATGGCGAGATCGTCGTCATCGACGACAGCGGCCTGCGCTCGCTGAAGCCCTTCCCCGCCCGCGCGGCGCGTCCCTGTCTGTTCGAGTACGTCTATTTCTCACGCCCGGATTCGGTCGTGAACGGCCGCTCCGTCTATGAGGTCCGCAAGGAAATGGGTCGCGGCCTCGCCCGCGAACTGGGCGTCGAGGCCGACATCGTCGTGCCTGTGCCCGATTCCGGCGTACCCGCCGCCCTCGGCTACGCCCAGGAAAGCGGCGTCCCCTACGAGATGGGCATCATCCGCAGCCACTATCTGGGCCGCACCTTCATCCAGCCCAGCCAAGGCGCCCGGCAAAAGGGCGTGCGCATGAAGCACAGCCCCAACAAGTCGGCCCTGGCCGGCAAGCGCGTCGTCCTGATCGACGACTCCATCGTGCGCGGCACCACTTCGTTGAAACTGGTCCGCGCCGTCCGCGCCGCCGGCGCGACCGAAGTCCATCTGCGCTCGGCCAGCCCGCAGATCCTCTTCCCCGACTTCTATGGCATTGACATGCCCGAGCGCGCCCAGCTGCTGGCCGCCAACAAGACGCTGGAAGAAATGCGCGACATGCTGGAGGTCGATTCACTCGGCTTCCTGTCCATCGACGGCCTGTATCGTGCAATGGGCGAGACCGGCCGCAGCGCCGCCGCCCCGCAGTTCACCGACCACTATTTCACCGGCGACTACCCCACCCGCCTCTTGGATCGCGAGATCGAGGAAGGCGGGCGCGAGTTCGGCGCCAAACAGCTGTCCTTGCTGGTCAGCGCCTGACGGCCGTCACTCGCGGTCCTGCGCTGTGTGGAACAGGCGGATGATCTGGACCTGGCCGCCTTCGGCGTCGTCCGCTAGGGCATAGACGATCAGATACGGCGCGCCGGCCACAAGCTTTTCGTAGGTGTCCGGCTGTTTGCCCGGCCGACCGATCGGTCGTCGCGCCAGCTTTTCCGTCGTCTCGATAATGCGGGCTTCGATCTTCTGCGCGGCGGGCAGATTGCGCTGGGCCAGATAGTCGATGGCGTGGGTCAGTTCCAGCAGCGCACGCCGTGACCAGACGACGGAGCGCATCAGGACTCATATTTGGCGATGGTCTCGCGGATCTGCCGCATGGCCTCTTCGTGCGGGACCACATTGCCTGTTCTGAAATCTTCGAGACCTTCCTCGACGGCCGTCATCATTTCCAGTTCTCGTTCGACGTAGCCAGCGATGGCGCGTTCAGCGAGAAAAGACTGGGTGCGCTGGGTTTTCTCGGCAAGCAGCCCCAGCCGCTCTTTCAGCGTTTCACTCATGCGGACAGTAACGGTCGTGCTGGCGGCCATGACAGAGTGCTCCTGTACACATCTGCTTACAGCTTAACACATTGACCCGCCGCATCGCCACTCCTACCACCCGAACATGACCGACGCCCTCCCCCTGCACGACCGTATCGCCCTCGTCGTCGGCGCCTCGCGCGGCATCGGTTATGAGAGCGCCCTGGCCCTGGCCAAGGCAGGCGCGCACGTCATCGCGACGGCGCGCACACAGGGCGGTCTGGAAGAGCTGGACGACGCCATCTTCGCCGCCACCGGCCGCCACGCGACCCTGATCCCGTTCGATCTGGTGGACGGCGGGGCCATCGACCGGCTGGGCGGCGCCATCTTCGAACGGTTCAAGAAGCTGGACATCTGGGTCCACTGCGCCGCCACCATGGGCCCCTCGGGCCTGACGCCGGTGTCGCACGCCGACCCGCGCGAGTTCGCCAAGGTCGAAAAGACCAACTTCACCGCCGTCTATCGCCTGATCCGCTCGCTGGAGCCGCTGCTGCGCGCCTCCGACGCCGGCCGCGCCATCCACTTCACCACCAGCGTCGCCAGCACGCCCAAGGCCTTCTGGGGCATGTACGCCGCGACCAAGGCGGGCGCCGAGGCCTTGGTAAAGGCCTGGGCCGACGAGATCGAGAGCACGCCCGTCCGCGTCAGCATCGTCGATCCCGGCCGCATGCGCACCGCCATGCGCGCCCAGGCCTATCCGGGCGAAGATCCGTCCGTCCTGCCCCACCCCTCCGAGATCGGCCCGCTAGTCGTCGAACTGTCGAACGCCGCCGCTACGCCTCCGCTGACCATCAAGTTCCGCGACTGGACCGCCGGCCCCTCGGTCGACGCCTTGATCTGAGGATTTCGACCCTACCCGCTGACATTCGTCCCAGACTCGTGGCGACAGAGGGCGAGCGCCGACAAGCAGGGATCATGACCCTGTTTTCAGCCTTCCTGATCATCCACGTCTCGACCGGACTTTGCGCCGTGCTGGTCGGCGTATTGCCCATCGTCACCCGGAAGGGCGGCCGAGCCCATCGGGCTTGCGGGCGGCTGTTTGCTGGCCTGATGACCGTCCTGTTGGTCTGCGCCTGGGCGATGACGGCGCTGCGGTTCAACACCTATTTTCTGGCCCTGTCGGCGACCGCCACCCTCAGCCTGTTTTCAGGCATCAGGGTGCTGAGACGCAAACGGCCCAACCTAAACACAGCCGATCGGGCCCGTCCGCTGGATTGGGCCGCGACCCTGGGCGTGATCGGGATCGGCCTGTGGGTTCTCGTCCTTCTGGCCAAAGGCCGATCGGACGGTCCCGCCGCAGTCTCGGCCGCTTTGGCCGCCAGCGCCCTGACCATGGGAGCGTGGGACTTGCGGCGGTTCAGCGCGCCCAGATCCTGGCCCTTTTCACCTGAGCTCTGGACCTATGAGCATCTGACAAAGATGCTGGGCGCCTATTCTGCGGTCCTGAGCGCCTTTTCCGGCAACTTCCTGACCGCCCTGCCCGCCCCGTGGAGCCAGCTCTGGCCAACCGTCCTGTTCCAATGCCTGATCGTGGTGTGGATCGCGACCTTGCTGATCCGCAAACGCCGTTGCACCCCGTGCATCGGCTGATGCGCCTGTCCGTCACGGCGGTCGTCGGCCTGTTCACGGCCTATAGCTATGTTGCGACCGTGCTCGCCGTCGCCTGGTATCTCAGGCGGGGATCGGCGGACCTATCGGTTGGCGGCTCGCTCCTCTGGGCGGCCCTGTCCTACACGCCGTGGCTGGCCGTTGCGGGCCTGACATGGGCGGTGATCCGCCGAACCGGCGCACGGTGGCGGGCAATAGGCGTGCTGGCTGCCGTCATGCTGGTGGCCGTCCCCCTGATCGCCGCCCTGAACGCCCGCACCGACATGGGCTTCCTCAACCACGCCGGCGAGGGTGGCGAATGGCTGGCGCGGACCATCGACCGGCTCCCGGTCGTCTTGCTTCTCTACACCGCCGTCGTCGCTATCGGTCTGGCAGCCGCCTATTGGCGCAGCGCCCGCGACGCCAGCGACCGGATCGCCATCCTGACCACGGCCCTGACCGAGGCTCGTACGCTGGAGCCGGAGCAGACCCAGCGCCTGCTGGTCTCCATGGGCCGGGCGCGCACCTCGCTCGCCGTCGGCGACATCGAATGGTTCGCCTCGGCCGGCAACTATGTGGTGGTCAACTGGGACGGCAAGGAGGGACTGATCCGCGACACCCTACAGGCGCTGGAAGCGCGTCTGGATCCACGCCTGTTCACCCGCAGCCACCGCTCCAGCCTGATCAACCTGGCCCGCGTCAGACAGGTTCAGCCCTTGTCCGACGGCGCCTGGCGACTGACGATGAACAGCGGCGCCGAACTGGTGGTCAGCCGCACCTACCGCGACGCCGTGCTGCAAAAACTGGGTCGCAAACTGACTTGAGCCTCATCGCTCGAGCGGCTGCAAACCCTGGATGATTTCCGCCAACTCAGCCGGCCAGATCGTTTCTTTGGAAACGCGGATGTCGTCGAGGCTCCACCAGCGGTGTTCGGTCAGAACCCGCTGCTCCTCGTCCGTCCAACCCTTGGGCGACAGGACGAAGTCGTCGGTGCGCAGCACGAAGAACCTCTGATCCACGTCCGCCATCCGGCCGTCGGGCAGGCGGAAGCTGACGCGGACCTGGGCGACCTGCGGACCGGGGTCTTCGACGACCAGCCCCGTCTCTTCGAACAGTTCGCGGCGCGCGGCGTCCTCGAAGGTCTCGCCAGTCTCGCACCCGCCGCCGGGCGTCGCCCAGAAGGCTGTGCCGGCGAGCGGTCCTTCGGAAAACACGAAGTGAAACAGCAGCACCCGCCCCTGCCCGTCCATGATCAGCCAACGCGAGGTGGGCCGGGCGGGAAGAGCGCTCTCGGCCTCGCTCACGCCGTCACTTCTTGGCGCCGCCCTTTTGGCCCGTGCGGATCCGGCCCGAGCGCGACACCTGGCGAGCGCCGCCGCGGGCGCCCTTCTGGATCGCCACGGACGAACCGGCCTTCTTCGACGCGCTGGACTTCAACCCGCCCAGAATCTTGGGCTGGGCCTTGCGGGTCTTCTTCTGCTCCAGCGCCTTGCCGGGCAGTTTGGACAGGGCCTCTTCCTTCTCGGCCTTCTTGACGCGGCGCGGCGCGGTCTTGGCGTCGCCCTTGTAGCGTTCCGGCCCGGACTTGGCGCCGCCCTCGGCATAGGGGTTCACACCGCTGGACTTGACGTTCAGGCGGATCGGCGTGCCCGGCAGGTCGAAGCTCTCGCGGATCGAGTTGACCAGATAGCGCTTGTAATGCTCCGGCATCGACTCGGCGCGGTTGGCCATCAGCACGAAGGTCGGCGGGCGAGCCTTGGTCTGGGCGATGTATTTCGGCTTGATCCGCTTGCCGTCCACGGCGGGGGGCGGGTGACGCTGGGTCGCCATGGACAGCCAGGTGTTCAGGTCCTTGGTCTTCACCTTGACCGACCAGGTGTCATAGGCCTGAAGCACCGCCGGCATCAGCCGTTCGACGCCGCGTCCGCTGTGCGACGACAGGGCCACGAAGGGCGAACCCTTCAGTTGCGGCAGCTTGTCCTCGGCCATGCCCTTCAGCTTGGCCATGCGCGACTGGGGCTCGTCTTCCAGGTCCCACTTCGACGCGACATAGACCAGGGCGCGGCCCTCGCGCTCGACCAGATCGGCCAGCTGCAGGTCCTGTGTGTCGAACGCGTCGTCCTTGTCCATCATCAGGATGACGACTTCGGCGAAGGTGATGGCCCGGATGGTGTCGGCGACCGACAGCTTCTCCAGCTTCTCCTGCACCCGCGCCTTGCGACGCATGCCGGCCGTATCGACCAGACGGATGTTCTTGCCCTCGAACTGCCAGTCGACCGAGATGGAGTCGCGGGTGATGCCCGCTTCCGGCCCGGTCAACAACCGGTCGTCGCCGATCAGGCGGTTGATCAGGGTGGACTTGCCCGCATTGGGCCTGCCGATGACGGCGATGCGGATCGGCTTGTCCGGCTCGTCGATCTCCTCGACGAAGATGTCCTGCGAGGCCGCGACGATGGCGGCGTACAGATCGGCCATCCCCTCGCCGTGCTCGGCCGAGATGGCGACGGGTTCGCCAAAGCCCAGGGCGTGCGCCTCGCCGACGCCGCCGCCGCTTTCGCGGCTCTCGGACTTGTTGGCCAGCAGGATGATCGGCTTGTGCACTCGACGCAGGCGCTCGGCGAAGATCCGGTCCAGCGACGTCACGCCCTCGCGGGCGTCCATCATGAACATGACCAGTTCGGCGTCGTCCAGTGCGGCCTCGGTCTGCTCGCGCATCCGGGCTTCCAGGCTGTCGTCGGTGACGTCCTCGTATCCCGCCGTGTCGATCAGCGTCAGATCCATGTCGCCGATGTTGCCGTCGGCGTAGCGTCGGTCGCGGGTCACGCCGGGGCGGTCGTCGACGAGCGCCAGGCGCTTGCCGACGAGGCGGTTGAACAGTGTCGATTTGCCCACATTGGGGCGGCCGACGATGGCGACCTTCAGAGCCATGTCGGCCTTCTAGCTTAGTTTGGGCTGAAAATCAGCGGATGCAGATCAGTTGGCCGTTGTCGGTCAGCACATAGAGCGCGCCGTTATAGGCGGCCGGCGCGATATAGGCAGGCGCGCCCAGCTTCAGCGTCGTCTGCGCCACGCCGGTCTTCGGATCGAAGGCGACGGCCTCGCCGAACGAGTTGACCATCACCAGACGGTTGGAGGCCAGCAGCGGTCCCGACCATTGCGGGCGGATGGTGCGACGGCCGAAGGTCAGGAAACCGCCCTCGCGGCGCTCGCGGCCCTCGTTCAGTTCGCGCGTCCAATAGATCTGGCCCGTGTCACGGTTGGCCGTGATCAGTTGACCCGACTTGGACACCACGAAGACGGCGTCTCCGACCGGCAGCGGCGCGTTAACGCCCGTCACCGGCAGTTGCCACTTGGGCTGGCCCGAACGCAGGTCCAGCGCCGACATCACGCCCGAGTGGCTGACGCCATAGACCATGCCGCGGCTGATGACCGGACGGCCCGCCACGTCGCGAACCTCAGACAGGGCGCTGGTGCGGCTGGTGCGCGACAGGGTCTCTTCCCACACCGCCTGGCCGTTCAGGGCGCTCAGCGCGACCAGCTGGCCCGAGGCGAACGGGGCGACGACGGTCGTGCCGCTGACGGCGGGGCTGGAGGCGCGCATGACGCGCGCCGGCTCGGCGATGCCGCGATAGGTCCAGTCCTGCGCGCCGGTGTTGGCGTCAAAGGCGAACAGCTGGCTGTCCACGTCCACGACGAAGACCCGGTTGCCCGAGACGGTCGGGGCGCCGTGGATCGGGGCGTCCACCTGCTGCGTCCAGACCACCGCGCCGGTATTGGCGTCCAGCGCCGTCATCGAACGATAGCCGGACGAGACGAAGACCTTGCCGCCGCCGACGGCGACGCCGCCGCCGAAGCCGCCGTTGCGGTCACGATCGGCGTTCTTGACGTTGGCCTTCCACAGGATCGCGCCGGTGTCGGCCGAAACCGCCGAAACGGTCGATTCGCCGTCCAGCACGAAGATCTTGCCGTCGGCGGCCACGATCGGGGCCATGACGTTGCCGACGTGGGCCGATCCCGAGCCGACGCCCCGCTTCCAGGCGATCTGGAAGTTCGGCGCCGCAATGACGTGCTCGACCAGGTTCTCGGACGTGCCGCCCGGCTGCGTCCAGGCCGTCACGGCCTGCGGACCCGGCAGGAAGAAGTCGCGGCCGGACAGGGCGGCCGACGGCGACAGGCTCTGTTCGAACTCCAGCACCGAGATGCGCTGGCCGGCCGAGGCGGTCGCGCCGGCGTCTTCCTTGCCGCCGCCCAGACCGAACGGCAGGTTGCGGCGCACGGTGCCGCAGGACGCCATCGTTGCGGCGACGCCGCAGATCAGCGCGACTTTCAGAACTCGGTTCATCGGGGGCGTCCTGTAAGGGGTCGTCACTATTGGGCGGCCGGCGCGGCGGCGGGAGCCGCCTGAGCGGGTGCGGCCTGAGCCGGGGCAGCTTGGGCCGGAGCAGCCTGGGCGGCCGAGGGCGTCATCGCGTTCGCAGCGCCGGCGGCCGGAGGCGTCGCCTTGGCGGCGGCGTCGATGATGGGCTTGATGGCGGCTGCGGTGCCGGCGTCGATGGATTCCACGGCGATCTGGGCGCGCTGACGGATCGAGTCCGGCACGTCCTGACCCAGTTGCAGCAGCACGAAGGCCTCACGCGCTTCCTTGGTCTTGCCGTGTTGCAGGCGCGCCAGGGCCAGGGCTTCCTGGGCGAAGGCGTGCAGCGGGCGCTTGTCTTCGGCCAGCGGCGTCAGGCGCTTTTCGATCTCGGCCAGCGGCGCGGTGTCCATGATCAGGAAGGCGGCCTTCAGGGCGGGCGGGTCGGACAGGATCGGATCGCTGGACGCCTTGGCGGCCTCGTCGAACAGGCGAACCGCGTCCTGGAACTTGTTGGCGCTGACGGCCAGGCCGGCCTGCTGCTGCAGGGCCAGTACCTTATAGGCGCCGTTGCCTTCCTTGATCGCTTCCTCGAAGGCGGCGCGGGCGTCCATCGGCTTGTCGGCGCGCAGAGCCTCCATGCCGCGATCATAGGCCTCGGCGGCCTTGGCGGCCTTGTTGGAGTTCAGGCTGTCCCAGCCCCACCAGCCCAGGGCGCCGATCAGGGCGACGACCAGCACCACGCCGAAAACGGGCAGCCAGGTCTTGGCCAGGCGCTTCAACTTGTCGGAGCGAAGCTCCTCCTCGACCTGCTCGAAGACATCAACCACTGAAACGTCGCCCCAAAATCGCGAAATGCAAACCGGCGCGGACCCTAGAAGGTCGGCTCCCCGCCCGCAACGTCGTCCGTTACTGCGAAGCCGGCTTTTTCGAGAAGTAGGTCTCGACTTCGG
This sequence comes from Brevundimonas sp. EU05-FHT14B07, assembly GCF_058790795.1. Taxonomy (NCBI): domain Bacteria; kingdom Pseudomonadati; phylum Pseudomonadota; class Alphaproteobacteria; order Caulobacterales; family Caulobacteraceae; genus Brevundimonas; species Brevundimonas sp. EU05-FHT14B07. The sequence goes on along the minus strand of NZ_JBYTCZ010000001.1, from coordinate 790,516 downwards.
CAGGAAAACGGCGGGTTTTCACATCGCTGGCGAAAGCAGAGGCGGCGCGGTCGATCTCGGTGCGCAGATCGGCGTATGTGCGCACGAACTTCGGGGTCCAGTCGAACATGCCCAGCATGTCGTTGACCACCAGCACCTGACCGTCGCAGGCGGCCGAGGCGCCGATGCCGATGGTGGGCGCGTCGATCGTCTCGGTGATCTCGCGCGCCAGCGATTCCGCGACGCCCTCGATAACGATGCAGAAGGCGCCGGCCTCGGCGACGGCCTTGGCCTCGGCCAGCACCCGATCACGCTCGCTCTCGGTCCGGCCCTTGGCCTTGAACCCGCCTTCGGCCAGGATCGCCTGGGGGCGCAAGCCGACATGGCCCATGACCGGAATGCCGCGCTTGACCAGGAAGGCGACGATCTCGGCCATTTCGATGCTGGTTTCCAGCTTCACCGCCTGGGCGCCCGTCTCCTTCATCACCCGCACGCAGTTGGCGTAGGCGACCTCCTCGCCGCCTTCGTAGGAGCCGAACGGCATGTCCACGACCACCATGGCCCGCTTGGCGCCGCGCATGACGGCCTGCCCGTGCAGGATCATCATCTCCAGCGTCACGCCCACGGTATTGGGCAGGCCGTGAACCGCCATCCCCAGGCTGTCGCCGACCAGCAGCACATCGCAGTGTGGATCCAGCAGGGCCGCCATCGGCGCGTCATAGGCCGTCAGGCAGACGATCGGCTCGCCGCCCTTGCGCCCCGCGATATCGGGCACGGTGATGCGTTTGACGCTCTCTTGGGTGTGGACGGACATCGCCGGGCCTCCTGACGTGAAGGGGTCAGATAGGCCCCTGCCCCGCCGGTGTCACCCTTGCAGCCGCGCTCACACGTCCTGCGACAGCTTCGCCACGCCCGCCGCCATCAGGGCGACCAAGGCCCCGGCGACGATCCAGAAGGCCATCATGCCCGAGCCGTTCATCACATCCAGAGACCCGACGCCGAGACCTTGAAGGCCTAATCCGTCCAGGCCCGATTGCGCCGCGCCCTGCGCCGTGGCGGCCGCCGCCCTGAGGCCTTGCGCCAGGGTCGTATCGCCGTCGGCGGTGAAGTTGATGTTCACCCCCTCGCGCACCGCCAGCACGCCGCCGATCAGTCCCGCCGCCGTCAGGGTCAGGGCGCGCCAGCGCGACCGCGTCTCCATGCGCGCTTGCACCGTCGCCAGGAACAGAGCCTCGTCCGGCAGGCTCGGCGCCTGGGCGAACAGCCTTTCGATCATCGGATCGAATTCGTCAGCCGACATGGACCGACCTCCCGCCTGAGCCGTGCGCCGGTTGAAGCCGCGCACGGAGTTTATCCAGACCACGTTTGACATGCGATTTCACCGTGCCAAGCGGCAAATTCATGGCTGCCGCGATTTCCGGATGCGACATCCCCGCGCCGTGGCACAGGGAGACGCAGACACGCTCTGTTTCGCTGAGCGTCTTCAACGCCTCGTCCAGGTCCATCAGACCGCCGCGATCGACGACCACATCCGCCTGGTCGGCCTCAATCTCGGCGACGTAGCGCGCCTCCTTGGCCACCCGCTTCAGATAGAGTCGTGCGGCGATCTTCTTGATCCAGCCCGCAAACGTCCCCTGCCCGCGAAACTCCGCGCACCGCTGAAACCCTTGCAGAAAGGCGTCCTGCGCCACGTCGTCGGACAGGGACGGCGTCGCCCCCATCCGGCGCAGCAGCCCCCGCACCGCCGACCCGTGCCGACGCACCAGCTCGCCATACTCCCGCCGACCGCCGGCCGCCGCCTGGGCGGCCAGCTCCACATCGTGGAAGTCTCTCAATGATTTGACCATGACGTTTCCCCCTTCCGGCGGACGTCAGTCTTTGTTCGGGTTGAAGAAGCCCAGGATGATGAAGGCGACGCCGATGGCTGCGGGAATACAGGCGATGCCCAGCAACGCGCCCTGGCCATTGCCGCCCCAGACGTGCGTCGTGCCCTGAACGACGATGCCGAACCCGGCGATGCCGATGCCGCTCGCCAAGCTGAGCACGCCCTTGCGAATGTCCTTGCTGCGCGACGGCAGCCCCTTCTGCACATCCTTGGTCATCACATCGAGCAGTTCGGGCGGCAGCTCCTGACCCTTATCGACGGCGAGACGCACGGTCTCCTGCATGTCGCGCTTTTCGCGGTACTTCAGGAAGGTGGGGCCGAAGACGATGGCCGTAATCGTGCCGAAGACGGCGAAGATGGCGAAGATCGGAATGAAGTCTTCCATGTCGAGTATCCCTTGAACCGTTGCAGCAGCCTGATGCGGCGGCCTTCTGATCACAAGAGGCTGGCCGACGCCTCAACGGATGCGCGGCGTTAGGTGAAATCTTCGTAAGGTCGCCGTTTCGGCCGCCGTCGGTTCGGTCTAGGGTCCGGTTTCATCAATCTCAGGAGCGCGTCCCATGGCCCATGTCACCTATCGCATCGTCGAGCATGACGGCGGCTGGGCCTACAAGTCCGGCGACACCTATTCCGAAACCTTCGCCACCCACGACGACGCCAAGGCCGCCGCCGTGCGCGTCGCGCGCGAGCAGCGCGTGCCGGACCAGACCGCAGCGATCGAATACGGGACCGCCGCCGGCGAATGGGTCACCGAAAGCGCGGACGGCCACGACCGTCCCTCGACTGACGTCGAGGGCTGAGGCCAAGATGATCCACCGTCGCACTCTGCTGGCCGCCGCCGCCCTCGCGCCGCTGGCAGGCTGCGCCACGGCCCCAAAGGCTAAGACGCCCACCGAGCTGAAGCTCGTCACCTTCAACATCTGGCACAACATGGGCGACTGGGCGGCCCGCCGTCCGCTGCTGGTCGCCGCGCTGAAGGCCCAGGACGCCGACGTCATCGCCCTTCAGGAGGTGCTGGAGGACGCCAATGTCGGGCTGGAGAACCAGGCCCGGATGGTGGCGCGCGAACTGGGCGGCTATCATGTCGCCTTCGTCTCGACCGACGCCGAGGGCGCCCCGCGTCGCTATGGCAACGCCCTGCTGACCCGACTGCCGGTTCTGGCCGAGGCCTCGACCAAGCTTGAGCCGCTCGACGATTTCCGCACCGCGCTTCGGCTTCGCGTCGCGGTCCAGGGTCGCCCGGTCGATGTCGTCGTCACCCATCTGGCGTGGCAACAGGACGCCGGCCCGGTGCGCGCCCGCCAGATCGCATCCCTGCTCGGCTGGCTGCCGCAGGACGGCACGCCTCTGATCGTCATGGGCGACTTCAATGCGACGCAGGAGGATTCCGGCCTGGCGACCCTGACGGGCCCCCGCTTCTTCAGCGCTCTGCCCCGCAGCGCGGTCACGACCACCCTGAACCCGGCCAAGGGTCACCCCGAGCGCGTCATCGACCACATCTTCGTCGAACAGGCCGCCTTCATCGCCGGCGAGGCCCGCCGCTTCGGCGATACGCCGACCAACGGCGAATACCCGTCCGACCACTTCGGCGTCGCCGCGACCGTCCGGCTCAGGTAAGCGCTGAGGCGTAGGCCTCGGGCTTGAACCCCACCAGCCGCCGATCCCCCAGATCCAGCACCGGCCGTTTGATCATCGACGGCTGGGCCTTCATCAGCGCGATCGCCTTCGATCTGTCGATGTCCGCCTTGTCGGCTTCGGGCAGCTTCTTGAAGGTCGTCCCGGCCCGGTTCAGCACCGTCTCCCAACCGTGCTCGTCGACCCACTGGCCCAGCCGCCCCGCATCCACTCCGGCCTTCTTGTAGTCGTGGAAGACATAGTCGACCCCCTGCTGCTCCAGCCAGACCCGGGCCTTCTTCACCGTGTCGCAGTTGGGAATGCCATAGAGTGTGTAGGTCATGGGTCTCTCGGAGGTCGTGGATCAAGCTGACGCAGCCGCTTTCGCCCCCTCGCAGGGCATCGTCAACTGTCGGTCAGACGCGACGCCGGCGCTGTGAACGTCGCCGAGAACCCCTCTACGCCGTAACGAAGATCCGCGCCGCCGCACCCCAGCAGGCCTCTCGCGAGCAGTTTGACGCCAAAGCCGGTCTTGAGCGGCGGATGGGCCGGCGCGCCCCCGCCTTCGATCCACGTCAGAACGAGTTCACCCTCATCCAGCCGCCAATCGACCGAGACGCGGCCGCCAGGCTTGGCCAGCGCGCCATGCTTGAACGCGTTCGTCGTCAGCTCGTGGATGATCAAGGCGACCGTCTGCGCCACACGCGGCGACAGGTGCACCGACGGCCCCGAGATGGAAACCGGCCTGCGCACCAGATTACCGACCGCGTCGCGAACAATCTCACCGAGGTCGCCGCCATTCCACGCCTTTTCATCCAGCGTCTGCTGGGTCTTGGCGATGGCGTTCAGTCGCTCGTCGAAACGCTCCAGCACATCCCGATCGACGCCCGACAAGGTGCTGCGGGCGACCGCTTGAACCAGGGCGAGCGTGTTCTTCACCCGGTGGCCGCATTCGTCGACCAGCATCTGCCGGTGTTGCTCGCCCCGCACCCGCTCGGTCGTTTCGATGGCGATATTGAGAATGCCGACGATCGCGTCGCCGTCCCGCACGGGGCTGTAGGACAGCACCCAGCAGGTGTCTTCCGAATAGCCGTTTCGAACCATCGTCAGCGGCAGGTCTTCCAGAAAAACGGTTTCGCCTGCCAGCGCGCGCTCCGTCAGAGGGCGCAAATCGTCCCACACCTCATGCCAGACCTGATCCAGCGGACGGCCCAGGGCGCTCGGGTGCTTTTGTCCGAGCAGCGGAATATAGGCGCCGTTGTAGAGCAAGGTGCGCTCCGGGCCCCACATGACGCTGGCCGCGAAACCCATTCCCATCATCATGTCATAGGTAATGCTCAGCGCGGGCGACCAATCGCGCTTTGGCCCCAGGGGCGTCGTCGCCCAGTCGAACGCATCAATAAGGGCTGGCATCGGCGCGGCCCCTGTTGACGACGGCATTCGACGAGCAACCGACGAATGCAGCCCCAGCATCAATCTGTGATGCGAACCTCATCATCGTCGTTCAGAACAATCGAATGGTGTCGCTCGGGCGATCGACGATCACGCCCGCGACATAGAGTTTGCGCACCAGCTGCTGCGTGCCGAGGATGGTCCGGCTTTGGAAATCGAGCCAGTTCGCGACCAGAGTCTGATCCGGCAGATTGATGTCTCTCTTGCCGGCGACCCGGATGACCAAGCCTGCGTTTTCAAGCTGACCCAGGTGCCTGCGAACCGTTTCGTCGTCCATTCTGGCGGCCTTGGCGACCTCGATCACGCTCACCGGCCCGAACGGCGGGTTCAGGGGGCCAAGACGGCCGGCGTCCGGCTCCTGAACAACCCTCAAGGCGCTTCCAGTGAGATGCGACAGCCAAAGCAGGACGTAGTGCGTCGTCAGGCTGATTTCGGGCTTCAGCGATCGGGCGTGCTGGATGCCTTTCAGGACGTGCGCCGTCATCAGCCGCGTCGCCAAGCCTGCGACTGGCCAGGCTGGCGTGACGACCCGGTCGCCGTCGCGGGCGCCGCATGCATTCAGCATCGCCAGCCCATCGACGAATTCCACCGTGGCCAGAAGGAAGGCTTCCATCGCGGACTTGAACGGTTTCGACTGCGACACCTCGGCGCGCAAGACGAAGCCGCCGTCGGTCCGCACCAGCACGCCCCGCTCCACCAATCCCGCCAGTTTGGTGCGTGCGCTCTCGCGCGGCACGCCCAGGGACATGGCGATGCTGATTGCATTCACAGGCCGCCGCAGGGCGTTCGGCAAAATGCCGGCTCCAATGGAAGAGTCGCGTGCCGCACCTTCGTCGTCGGCGCCTCTGACGTTTGCATCCACGACGCCCGCCGTCAGCAGCGCGGATATCAGGTCCTCGTCGATCCAGGTGCGGGATGCGGCGATGAAATCGAGGGTCAGCTTCGTATTCAGCCAAGCGACCTGAGCGGCCTGTAAACGCAGAGACATTGGTGGACCGTTTGAGGCTTCGACGAACACTGTCGCCCTCGCTCGCGCCCCTGTCGACAAAGCAACTACCGAAAATGAGGTTTCGGGACAGAAGTGGGCCGACGACCGATCCACGCACAAAGGCGCAGCCTTGCCGTCATTGTTCGCCGACAAATCCCCTTTAGTGTCGGGCGCTTAGAGACGGCCTTCGTCAATCGACCTGACGCATCCCCGAACGGGACTATGATGTCGACGGGTCTTTGAAAACAGCAGCGCTCAGGAATTGCACCACCTTGCATTTTGCACGCCCTTTTTCGGCGCCGTGCAATTTCGCTCTGTCGCTGATTTTAGACGAATTAGACGAATTAGACGGTGTTTTTGTCAGGCGGCCGTCTAGGCCGCGAACCCGGCGAAGACGCCGATGACCATCACGATAAAGGTCGCAACGACGCTGGACAGACCGATGGCCGTCATCACGATCAAGCCCTTGGCCAGGCCAGGAACCACGCCCCGATACCACCGTCCCCGCCCCATCCGCATGAAGGCCACGATGCCCAGCACCAGCATCAACAGGCTGCACGCCGCGGCCAGCGGGCCGGGGCTGAACATGAACCAGGCCAGCGGGAGCAACGGGACGGTCCAGGCGTTCAGATAGGCGAAGGCCGCGCGAAACCCGCATCTCAGGCCCAGGTCCTCGGCGTCCCACAGGCGAAACAGCGGCATGGCCGCCAGGGCGTAGAGCGGCGCCATGATCGGCACAGCCACCAGCGACATCCAACCGTCGGCGTCCGACATGAAGGCGTCGCGCGACTTGCCTGCCTCCTGAAGCAGGGGGTTCAGCACCTCGGCCGGCATGCCGTCCAGATAAAGGCTCAGGCCCCCGCGCAAAAACACGATCAGCATCAGGATCGCGTTCAGCGCCAGATACAGCTTCAACGGCTTGGCGTAACGCCCGCCCCCCGTCGGCCCCTCGATCATCCAGGCCTGCAGCACCAACCGGGGCCGCACCAGCAGGTCGCGCGCGGTCCGCACCTCTGCGCCGCCAAAGCCCAGCGCGTCCTCGGACAGGTCCTTGAACGCCTGCTTGCGCGTCGTCTCGCCGTCGGTCATCGGATTCTCCCCCAGGGGATGCATACACCGCCCGGTTGACCGCGCAACCGCCGATCAGAACCGCTTGCTCAGGCCGATGCTGACCACCCGTCCGCGCGGATCGGCCACGACCGGGTCATAGCCCAGGGCGAACTGCGCCAGCGGCGGGGCCTTATCGGCCACATTGACCACTCCTACCGACAGATCCAGGTCGGCGCCGATCGTGCGGCTGTAGAGCAGGTCGACCGTCGTCTGGCTGGCGATGCTGGCGTCGGTGATGCCGCTGCGGTCGTTGGCGTATCCGTCGGTGTAGTGGACCAGGGCCGTCACCGCATGCGCCCCACTGTTCCAGCCCAAGGCGAACTCCCCGCGATTGCGTGGCAGGGACCGGCCGATGTTGTTCAGGTTGGTCGAACCGACGCCCGACACCTTCGCGGCCGACGCGTCCAGCCGGATGTCATAGGCGTCCACATAGGTCCAGGTCGCCGAGGCCGTCGCCTCCCCGCCCCACAGACCGCGCCGATAGCGGGCCGACAAGTCGATCCCTTGGGTCTCGATGGACGAGGCGTTGACGAAATAAAGCTGCACGAAGGTCAGGGCGCCGCTGGCCGAGCGGGTGATGCGGCTCTGCGCCTCCGTGCCGGTCCCCCCCGCCGCCGTATCGGCCGCCGCCTGGTTGATGATGGCCTGGGCCGACTCCTTGACCACCTGGTCAGTATAGTCGAACCGCCAGGCGTCCACGCCCAGTTCCAGCCCGTTCATCGGCGTCCAAACTGCGCCCAGGTTCAGGCTCTCGGACTTCTCGGGCTTCAGGTCGGCCCGGCCCGAGGTCAGGGTGTTGACGAAGACGAACGCCCCTCGGTCGAACACCGACGGCTGCGACGCCTGCGCCCCCGACTGGGCATAGACCGACGGCGCCCGGAACCCCTGCCCCCACGACGCGCGCAGGGCCAGGGCGTCGGTGACGTCCCACCGGATCGCGGCCTTGGGGCTGAACCGGCCCTCGTTGCCGTCGTAGGATTCGTAGCGCCCGGCCAACTGCGCCTCGATCCGGTCGCCCAGATCGAGGCGGGCTTCGGCGAAGGCGGCCAAGGCTTCCTGATCGCCCTCGAAATCCGGCGACACGCCCGCCGTCAGCAGATCGCCCCGGTTCACCAGATCGCTCCAGTCGTGACGGAAGCCGCTGCGGCGATACTGGGCGCCCACGGCGACATCGACCGACCCGCCGGCCCAGGCCAGGGCCTCGCCGCTGGTCGAGGCGTCCGCCGTCGTCAGGGTCGCCGCGCCCCGCAGGCCGGTCGAGCCGATCAAACTGTCGATCAGGGCGGCGCTGTTCGCCGTCCCGGTCCCCAGATAGGCGCTGCCGAACGGGTTGAAATACTGGCAGGACCCGACGCCGGGCCTCCCCGTCGCGGGATTGCAGCCCGCCCCGCCCAGGCCATTCAGCGCATTCTGCACGGCGCTGCCGATGGTGTCCGGCTTGTCATAGGCGACATGCTGACGGCTGCTGGTCGCCGATAGGTTCCAGGTCCAGCCATTGCCGAAGCGGCCATCCAGCCCGGCCGCCACACGCCATGTGCGATAGTCGAACTCGGCCTGCGACGCGCCGGCCTCCGCCCCCAGCAGCCGCCCTCGGAACAGCACCGCCTCGCCAAACGGATTGTCGGGATGGCTCGCCGGCACCGTCAGAGACCGCGCCAGGATCGGCAGCGAGGGCGACTGGCGCGCGATGGTGTTGGTCGCCGACCACGCCCCTTGCAGCGACAGGGTCATGTCGCCCACAGGCCGTCGGTAGTCCGCGAACAGCTGCGTCCGCGTCTCCTCCGGGACCAGATCGAAGAAGTCCGAATAGTCCAGCCGGCAGAAGGCGTCCGTGGGCGAGTTCAGATAGGCGCTACCGAACGCCGGATTGCCGCACGCCGGATCGGGCGAAAAACCGTTGCGGCTGGGTCGGAAATAGGAACCCGGCTGGCCATAGCTGGTCACGGCCGTCCAGGCGGCGCGGCCATAGCGTTCGGCCTGGGTGAAGTCCCGCTCGTCCGAGCCCAAGGCCGAACGGTGGAAATGCGAGGCCGCCAGCGTCAGATCGCCGCCCAGCAGTTTCAAGCCGCCGAGGGCCTCGATCACGCTCTCTTCCGACCCGTCGGCGACGGCGTATTTGACGCTGATCTCTGGGCGGTCCACGCCCCGCCGGGTGATGAAGTTGACCACGCCCGCCACCGCGTCCGAGCCATAGACCGCCGAGGCGCCGTCCTTGACCACCTCGGCCCGCTGAAGCGCGATCATCGGAAACAGCGAGTTGATGTCGACGAAGCCCGAACCGTCCGTCGCCACCACGGCGCTGTTGGTCCAGCGCTGGCCGTCCACCAGGACCAGGGTCGACCCCAGGCCGAGATTGCGCAGATTGAACTGGGCCGTGCCCGAACTCTGCGGCTGGTTCAGCTGATCGATCTGGGCCTCCGAGCCCGAGTTGGCGGTCACCAGGCGGACCAGTTGCGACGCATCGGCGATCCCAGCGGCGGCGATGACCTCGCGCCCGACCATCTCCACCGGCGCGATCCGGTCGCCGGCCGCGATCCGCGAGCCGGTGACGACGATGTCGTCCACGCGCGACGCTTCCTGCGCCTGCACGGCTCCGGCGAGCGACATCCAGGCGACCGAAGCCGTCGCCATCAGGATTTTGCGCTGTGTCATGTCGTGGTCCCCGCGATCTGTGGCGGGCTTCTATCCAGCGCCTCCATTTTGCGAAAGTGTAATTTTGCAGGTTTGCAAATTGACTCTCCGTCATGCCGGGTGAAAGTCGCATCGGACGACTGGTCTGGAGGACGCGATGAAACTCTACGCCCACCCCTTCTCCTCCTTCTGCCAGAAGGCGCTGATCGCCTTCTACGAGAACGACATCGCCTTCGAATACCGCAGCCTGGAAGATCCGTCGGCCAATGCGGAACTTCGCGCCCTATGGCCGCTCAAACGGTTCCCGGTCTTGCAGGACGGCGAGATGACGGTGCTTGAATCCGCTTCCATCATCGAACATTTACAGGCGCATTATCCCGGCCCTGTCCGTCTGATCCCCGACGACGCCGCAGCCGCCGTCGAGGTTCGGATGATGGATCGGGTGTTCGACAACTACGTCTCGACACCCCAGGGCCGGATAGTCTTCAATTCCATGCGGGCAGAGGCCGACCGCGATCCGCTAGGCGACGCCGAGGCGCGCAAGATGCTGGAGACGACCTACGCCTGGCTGGATCAGCGTCTGGCCGGACGCGAATGGGCGACCGATCATGGGTTCAGCCTGGCCGACTGCGCCGCCGCGCCCGCCCTCTTCTACGCCGACTGGACCCACCCGATCCCTGAACGGTTCGAGACGCTGAAGGCCTATCGCGCCCGTCTGCTGGCGCGCCCGTCAGTCGCCCGCTGCGTGGACGAGGCCCGCCCCTATCGCGACTATTTCCCGCTGGGCGCGCCAGCCCGCGACTGAGACGTCTCGCGCCATTGATCCTGCGATGTAACCGGTTACGGTGCGGCAAAACAGAAACGGGTCAGGGAAGCAGGAAGCATGGCGAACGTCCGTCTGGTCGACGTGAAGAAGGCGTTCGGCGCCGTCGAGGTGCTGAAGGGTGTCGATCTGGAGATCGCCGACGGCGAGTTCATCGTCTTCGTCGGGCCCTCGGGCTGCGGCAAGTCCACCCTGCTGCGCACCATCGCCGGTCTTGAAGAGGCGACGACGGGCCAGATTCTGATCGGCGACCGCGTGGTCAATGACCTATCGCCGTCGGACCGGGGAATCGCCATGGTGTTCCAGTCCTATGCGCTCTATCCGCACATGACCGCCTATGAGAACATGGCCTTCGGTCTGAAGCTGGCCAAAACGGACAAGGCCGAGATCGATCGCCGCGTCCGCGCCGCCGCCGAGGCGCTCAGCATCACCGACTATCTGGACCGCAAACCCAAGGCCATGTCGGGCGGCCAGCGCCAGCGCGTCGCCATCGGCCGCGCCATTGTGCGCGAGCCCGAGGTCTTCCTGTTCGACGAGCCCCTGTCCAACCTGGACGCCGCCCTGCGGGTGCGGATGCGCTATGAGTTCGCGCGGCTGCACGCCGAGCTGAAGACCACCATGATCTACGTCACCCACGACCAGGTCGAGGCCATGACCCTGGCCGACCGGATCGTGGTGCTGAACAGCGGCAGGATCGAACAGGTCGGCGCGCCGATGGACTTGTACGAGCACCCTGCCAACCTATTCGTCGCCGGCTTCATCGGCAGCCCCAAGATGAACCTGCTGGCCGCTGAGATCGTGGAAGCCTCGGCTGCTGGAGCTACGGTGAAGACGTCCGCAGGCGAGACTATCAGGGTGTCGGTTGACGCCGCCTCGGCCAAGCTTGGCGATGCCGTCACCCTGGGCGTCCGTCCCGAGCATCTGACCACGACCGGCGACGGCGATGCGCTGACCGCCGAGGCCATGTTCGTGGAAACCCTGGGTGCGACGACCATGGCGCACCTGAAGCATCCAGCGTCCGAAGACACGCTGACGGTTCAGCTGGCGGGTGAACTCCGTGCCAAGGCGGGCGAGCGCCTGACGCTGCACGTCCCCGCGAAACAAGCGCATCTGTTCGACGCGGCCGGTAAGGCGTTCCAGAGGCTCTGACCCCTCTCCCACTGGGAGAGGGCTTGAGCGCACGAGAGCATTAGCGATCGTCCTTCGCGCGAAAGGGTGAGGGTCGGATGGTGCGACCTAGCCTACCGGCCGCCCCTCATCCGGCCCTTCGGGCCACCTTCTCCTAATGGGAGAAGGGACGCAGGTGGTCAGCGCAGTTCCACCCGCCGCGCCCCTGCGGGAATGACCAGCTCGTCGCCCGACCACGTCGCCGCACGGCCGTCGATCCGAACGCGCTCCGGCCGCCCCAGCCCCGCCGCCCACTGAAGCACGAAGCCGCCCGGCGGCGTCGCGTCGTCGCCCAGGGTGAGCACATAGCCGCGCCGTTCCTTGCGATAGGCGTAGGTCAGCGGCCCATAGGCGGTGCGCAGATCCCGCACACCGACCCCCTCCGCGGTGTCCAGCCACGCCTCCGGCACGCCGGCCGCCAGCACCAGGGCCTGATCGCGGTCCCGCTCGTAGGCGAACAGATCGAGCGCCGAGCGGATATAGTCGGAGCTGATCCAGGCGTGCGGCATGTCGCCGATGAAGCGCGGCTCGCGCTTTTCCCGCCCCACCACCTCGGCCCAGCCGTTCCAGGCCTCGGGCCTGCGGTCGGCCATCAGGAAATCCAGCACATCCAGCGCGCGGTCCTTCTGACCCAGCCGCACATAGGCGCCGACCAGCCGCCATTCGTAGGGCGTGTAGTCCTTCCACGCCGTGCGGTTAGTCAGGCGGTTCTGGAAGTTTTCCCAATACCGGTCGAAGGTTCGCGCCAGAAGTTCGGGCGGCAGATGATCCTGTTCGCCCGCAGGCGACAGGGCGATGGTGGTCGAGGTGGCGTCGAAATCGCCCCGGTCCGCAGCGCCCGCGATCCAGTCGATGCCATGATGGGCCGCCGTCGCCGTGATCGACGCGCGGATGTCGGCGGCGAACTGATCCCGCGCCGCCGCATAGCGAGCGGCAGCCTCCGCATCGCCCAGCGTCTCGGCAATGAAGACCGCGTCCTTGTAGCCCAGCAGGCCCCAGAAATCGTCCCAGTAGGAATAGGCCGCCTTGTCCGAATAGCCCTCGTGGCTAATCGTCGGCGGCAGCAGGCCATAGAGATGCCGCTGATCCGGCGCCTGGAAGGCCGCCGTCCGGGTCGAGGCGCGCAGTTCGTCCATATAGGCGATCGCCTTTTGTACCTGCGGCCAGACCTGGCGCAGCAGGGCCTCGTCCTTGGTGTAGCGATAGGTCTCGACGGCCAGGAAGACGAACTCGCCGTGGCTATCGTTCTCGGGCACCGGGTCGGCGCCGCGCGCATCAACGCAGCACGGCACCTTGCCGTTCTCGAACACATAGGGCGCGTACCAGCGCAGATAGTCGGCCGAATGCTCGGCCATGCCCAGCCGGTTCAGCCCCTCGGCCATCATGGCGCCGTCGCGAATCCAGGAGCGGTTGTAGCTGCGGGTGCCGGGTTGCAGGATCGGCCCCTGTCGGGACATCAGCATATGGGCCAGCGAGGATTTCAGCGCGTGCTCGATCCGCTGGGCGGCGGGCGGCAGGGTCAGTTCGACACGGTCCAGCTTTTCGCGCCATTCGCCGGCCAGCCGCGCCTCGACCGTATCCAGAACCGCAGCCGCCTGACCTAACGGCTCTGGCGCAAGGTCCTCGCCGGACAGTTGCGACACCCAGCCGACCGTACGGGTCTCGCCGGGTTGAAGGGTGATTTCATAGGTCAAGGCGCCGGCGGCCAGGCCGGTTGCATCCGTCTTCGTCGCGGCTTCAACGGCCGGTCGCCGCGCGGATGGCAGGATCAGGGACTGCGGATCGCCGCCGGCGTCGAAGGTCGCCAACGCGACCTGATCCGGCCCCGCCAACGGCTGCACCCGCACCGTGTCGTTCAGCTTCAATTCGGCGCCGTTCCAGCCGATCGTCTCCACCGGGCTGACCCCGCCGGGAATGGCCAGGAACTGACGCGGCGCATTGACCTGCATGGGGCGTGCGGCCAGGGCCAGGATCAGGGTGCGCGGCCGGCTGGAGGTGTTGGTCAGGTCGTAACGGCCCCACAGCTGCGCCTGATCGGGCGGCCCGTCGGCGAAGCTGGTGATCTTCAGCGTCCAGTCGTCGGCGGTCCAGGTCACGGACGGGATCGGCAGGTCGCCGTCCTTCAGCCCCTGTTCGATATTGACGTCGGCCCAGGTGATCAGCCGCCCATTGTCGACCACGAAAGGTTCGATACTGGGTCCGGCGCGGCGCAGCTCGATGGCGCCGTCCTCGCCGATCAGGCCGCTCTCGCCGCCCCCATCGACACCGACCAGGGTCCAGTAGGATTGCTCGCCGGAGAAGCCGCGCGGGTAAAGGCCGCGCCGGTTTTCCTTGGCGACGGCTTCCAGAAACACGGTGCGGTCCGCGCCGAACGTCAGCGGTTCGACCTCGATCTCGTTCAGCGCATAGGTCGTGGCCTGGGCCGCGCCCAGCCGCTGGCCTGCTCCGGACGAGCCGACCACATCGGAGGCGGGAACGGGTTTCAGCGGCTCAAGTCTCAGCCAGCGCGCCGTCGCCTCGGGCGTTCTCAGCCAGTCGATGCCGCCGTTGCCGCTCACGACCGTCGCCAGTTCGCGCCAATCGCGCCCGTCGATCGAGGCCGAAACCCGATAGTCCGCCGCCGCGCCGCGCTCGTCCCAGCGCAGGGTCAGGCCGCCGAACTCGCGCTCATAGCCCAGGTCCAGCGTCAGGGCCGACGCCTCGCCTACCGGCGGGGTCCAGGCGGTCTTCAGGTCCAGATCCACAGCGTTCGCGGCCGTCGTCTCAGTTCGCCCATCGCTGGCGATCGGTTGGGGCGGGACAGGCGGATCGACCGGCAGGACGCGCAGGGTCAACTGGTCGATCTCGATCGCACCCTTGCCGCCCTCGGCTGCAACCACGACGAACTCGACCCGCTCCGCACGACGCAGGATGGTTTCAGGGCTTGGCCCCCAGGCTTTCGAGACCTGACGGCGTTTGATGACAAACTTGGTCCAGCCGTCGGGGAAGTCGTAGCGCGCCGTCTGCTTCCACCAGACATTGTCCGCCGAGGCGTCGGTCAGCTTGACCTCGAAGGTATTGATCGGCCCGGCGCCGCGCACCCAGAAACTGATCTCGTAATTGTCGGGCAGGTCGAACGGCAGCGGCCGGGTGAGCACCGCATAACCCGCCTTGCCGTCGAAATCGTAGTCGAGCCGCACCGCCCGTCCGTCATGGCCCGAAACGGCGGAGACGGCGGCGTGAATGTCAGTCGAGGCGCTGGCCTCCCACCGCGCCGCGTCGTCCATGCTGTCGAGGACGCGAGTCTCTTGCGCGACGGCGGGCGCCGCCAGAGCGAGGGTCAGGACCGAGGCGGCGGCCAGCAGGAGATTACGCATACGAACTCGCAGTTCTGGTCAGCCCTTCACGCTCCCCGCGAGCATGCCGCGGATGTAGTAGCGTTGCAGGGCGAGGAAGAGGATCAGCACGGGCGCGACGGTGACGACGGCGCCGGCCATCATCAGTTCGATGTCCTGCACATGCTCTCGGGACAGGGCCGCAAGCGCCACCGGCAGGGTGTAGTTCGACTGGTCCGTCAGGATGATCAGCGGCCACAGGAAGTCGTTCCAACTGCCCAGGAAGACGAACAGCCCCAAGGTCACGATGATCGGCTGCAAGGTCGGCAGGACCACGCGGCGGAATATCTGCCCTTCGCTGGCGCCGTCGATACGAGCGGCCTCCAGCATCTCGTCGGGAATGCTCAGCGCATACTGGCGCACCAGGAACAGGCCGAAGATGGACGCCAGCCACGGCACCAGGGCGCCGGCGTAGGTATTCACGAGGCCCATCGACTTCAGCATCAGAAACAGCGGCAGGGTGCCGATCTGGGCCGGCACCACCAGGGCGGCGACCAGGAACTGGAATAGCCGCTCACGCCCGGCGAACTTCAGCTTGGCGAAGGCGTAGCCGGCCGGAACCGTGAACCCCAGCGCCAGGATGGTCGCCAGTGTCGCCAGGGCGAAGCTGTTCCAGAGATACCGCCCCATGCCTTGGTTAAGGAACAGGTCGCGATAGTGCTCCAACGTCCAGTGCGATGGCAGCAGCGGCGGCGGGAAGACCGCCGCCTCGCCGGTCGCCATGAAGCTGACCGACACCATCCAGACCAACGGGAACAGGACGATGATGGCGATGAGGCCGACAGCCAGATTGAGCAGGATGGCGCGGAGTTTCATTGATACGCCCCCACCCGTTTGGCGACCGCCAGCTGGACCAGGGTGATCGCCAGGATGCACAGGAACAGGACGAAGGCGACGGCGCTGGCGGAGCCCAGATTCCACCATTTGAAGCCCTCTTCGTACATGAAGTAGAGCACTGTCACCGTGCTCTGGGCCGGGCCTCCTTGAGTCATCACATAGGGTTCGGCGAACAGCTGGAAGAAGCTGGCGACCGAGATAATCGAGACCAGCAGCATGGTCGGCGCAATGGCCGGCAAAGTGACATGGCGGAACTGCTTCCACGGGCCGGCGCCATCGATGCGCGCGGCCTCGTACAGGTCGTCCGGCACAGTCTGAAGCACCGCCAGAAAGATCAGCATATTGTAGCCGAAGATCTTCCAGACCACGAACATCAGGATCGCCGGAATGGAGGTCGATGGGTCGCCCAGCCAATCCACGGCAGGCAGGCCGATACTTTCCAGCCCCCAGTTGATAACGCCGTAGCGGGTGTGCAGCAGATAGCGCCAGACCACCGCCGTCGCGACCAGAGTCGTGACATAGGGGGCGAAGAACATCACCCGCCAGATCGGCCGCCACTTCACCACCCGCGCGTTCAGGATCACCGCCGCCGCCAATGACGCGGCGATGGACAGGGGCACGCCGAGGACCGCGAAGGTCAAGGTGTTCTTCATCGCCCCCCAGAACAGGGGATTGGTCAGCAGCCGCTCATAGTTCTGCAGGCCGACGAAACGCAGATTGTCCAGGTTCGCCAGGGCGTAGATGTCGAAGTCGGTCAGACTGAGCAGCAGGGCCGCGATCACCGGAATGGCGAAAAATAGGCCGATGGCGAGCATGGCCGGGGCGATGAAGGCCCAGGCGGCCCGTTCGCGGGCGCCGCGTCCGCGCGATGGCTTCACTCTGGCCAAGGTCGGATCGGCGACGATCATACGGCCCTGCCCTGTTCCATCATCCAGCGGCGCTTCCCCAGCAGCCGGTCGGCGCGGCGGTCGATCTCGGCGGCGGCGGTCTCGGGGCTGTATTCGCCGCGCACCATCCGTTCAGCGACGATCTGCATCTCCGTCACGATCCGCTCCCATTCCGGCACCTTGGGCACGGCCTTGGCGCGCGCCAGTTGGCCGCGGAAGGGCGCCAGCATCGAATCGCGCTCGACCCCCGCAATGTCCCAGGCGCTCTGGCGCGCGGGCAGGTCGCCGACGATGGTGTTGAACCGGGCCTGCACCGCCGGCTCCGACAGATAGCGGACCAGGGCCCAGGCTGCGGCCTGATGCGGCGAGGACTTGAATACCGCCAGGCTGGACCCGCCCGGCGCCGACGCGCCCAGGCCTTTCGGCCCCGGCACGCCGGTCGTGGCCCAGTTCGGCTGGAACGACGCCGGCAGTTTGCTGCGGAAATCGCCCACGCTCCACGGGCCGGAGAAGTAGAAGCTGAAATAGCCCTTGGCGAACTCGGTCCAGACGTTGGAAATCTGCGTCGATGAGGCCAGCGGCGCCAGCCCCTCGGCGAACAAGCTGCGATAGAAGGCCAGGGCCGCGATGAAACCGGGGCTGGAGAAATTCCCGCGCGTATCCCGGTCGCGCAGCAACGGCTCGTCGGTCTGAAGCCCGAAGGTCAGCAGTTGCTCGAACTCGTTCAGCGGCAGCAGAATGGCGTAGTTGTCGCCGCCCGCCACACGCTTGATCGCATGCATGGCCCGCTTCCATTCGGCCCAGTCCTCAGGCGGCGCGTCGAACCCGGCGCGCGCCAGCAGATCCTTGCGATAGAACAGCAGCCGCGTGTCCACGTACCAGGGCGTGGTCATGGCCCGGCCGGCGATCTCGTTCGTCTCAAGCACTGCCGGGAACTGGTCGGTCAGCAGGTTCGCAGCTTCCGGCGGGGTCGGCGACAAGGCTCCGATCGCGGACAGTTCCGCCACCCAGGTATTGCCGATCTGGCTGACGTCCGGCAGCGAGGCCCCGGCGTAGGCGGTCAGAAGTTTCTCGTGCGCCGCCGTCCACGGCAGGGGCTGGACCGAGACGCGGACGCCCGGATTGCGGCGCTCGAACTCGGGCATCAACTGGCCGACCGTCCCCCCCTCATTGCCCATGGCCCAGAAGCGCAGCACGGTCTCGCCGTCGCGGCGCGGTGTGCAGGCCGCAGCCGCCCCTCCCGCCATCAGGGCCAGCGCAGCACGTCGATCAAGATAGGGCCTGTGGGCCGTCAAACTCATCCGTTCATCCAGCCGCCGGTGAAGCCCGCAATGTCGAGCGCGCGGCGGATATTGGGCTCGCCGCGCATATAGCGCCAGACGAACTCGGACCTGTGGTTCTCGGTCATGATGACGATCGGCCCCTGGTCGATGCCCAGATAGTCGCCGTCCACCCAACCCACGCCGTCCAAGATCTTGCCGTGCTGCAGCGGTCCGTCGCGCACCGTCAGTGTCGGGTTGAAGCTGTCGAGGAAGCCCCACTCGGTATAGACGCCCGCGCCATATTTCTGCTTCATGGCCTTAACGCAGGGCACGACGATCTCCGGCGCGAAGGCGATGGAGCTGGCCGCCGCCGTCGGCGCGATGGTGCCGTCGTCACGCTCGCCCGGACCGCGCGCGGAATAGCTGAAGAACTCGCGCTCCTTGCCGTCGATGACTTGTTTGAAATCGCCCGGCCCGTCGCAGGCCGTCAGGCCCCAGACCTCGGACGAATAGCCGGCCCAGCCGCCGGGGTTGTCGTGGGCATATTTCTGCTGCGCGTAGACGGCGCGGCGGCTGTTTTCGAAATAGTCGAGGTATTCGCCCAGTTGGGCAGACTGCCCGCGCATCCAGGCGTCCTGAATGCCGCGGAAGTCGATGAACATATGGCTGTACTGGTGCCCGAAGATGGGCGCGAAATTCAGGTGCCAGCTGCCCCAGCGATCGGTCCAGCTCTCGTCGTAGCTGGCCGCCCATTCGTGCCAGACATTGACCGATACCGGATGGGTCGGGCTGCCGATGGCCAGCAGCAGCACCAGCATGCCCTCGTTATAGACGTGCCAGTCGGACGGAATGAAGCCGCTCTCGGGGTGCCAGCCCATGGTGATGCGGTTGTCGCGGATCACGGCCCACGGCCATTCGATCCGTTCGTAGATAGCCTGGGCCTTCTGACGGATTTCCGCCTCGTCGGCATGACGGCCGTCGAAGTAGCGGGCGGCGAACAGCATGCCGCCGATCAGCAGGGCTGTATCGACGGTGGACAGTTCGTTGGTCCGGTAACGAAGCCCCGTCTCCATATCCAGGAAGTGGTAGAAGAAGCCCTTGTACCCCGCCGTGCCGCTGGCCTCGGGACCCTGCGGCAAATCATGGAAGAAGCGCAGCGTCGTCAGGGTCCGCTCACGCGCCTCGGCCCGGCTCATCCAGCCGCGCTCGACGCCCACAGGCCAGCAGGTAAGCGCGAACCCGACCGCCGCCACCGAACAGAACGACGGCGTCGGCCAGCGATCCGGCGTCAGGCCGGTCTTGCGATCCGTGACCTTCTCGAACCAGCGGAACGTCCGCTCCTGAAGCTCCTCGATCTCCTGATCCAGCCGCATCGGCCGTCTCTGCGTCCCATTAACCGCCGCCGTCGCCGCCGCCTGCTGCGCCGCCGCCATCACCGGAAATCCAACGGCCAGAGCCGCCGCGCCTGTGGTGGTCCGCATCAGGAAGTTTCGACGATTCATGGGCACGCTCACTGGGTCTCAATCGAATAAGAAAGGCCGCCTCGCAACAAGCACGAGGCGGCCCAGGCTCAGGATTTAGAAGGCGTAACGGGCGCCGATCTGGAAGGTCCGCGTGGGGAACAGGACCGCCGAAGGCCGACCGAAGTTCGGATTCGGATTCGTCGCCGAGCCCGTCCCGCCGTCGAAGCCCGTGTAGTTCTTGAAGTTGAACACGTTGATGGCGTCGACATAGACGGACAGTTCGCCCGCGCCTGGCACATTGAAGTTCTTCGTCAGGCGAAGATCCAGATTCCGATAGGCGAAGGCGTTCGGCAGGAAGAACTGCTCCTTCTCGGGATAGGCGCCGTAGGGGCGATAAACGAAGTTTGCGCCGCGTCCGTCGAACACGTCGTAAGGCGTGCCCGAACCCAAGGTCAGAATGCCCGACAGCTGGAAGTCGAGCGGCAGATCGACGATGCCGTTGGCCACGATACGGTGACGCTCGTCATTGCCCGAGGACCGCACCGGCGAGCTTTCCACCGAGAAGCAGTCGAAGCAGAAGTTGTCGTTGCCGCCGTTCTGTTCAGCCTTAGACAGCGTGTAGGCGATGTTGACGCCCCAACCGGAGTCGCGAGTGTAGCCCTTGTCCAACTTGACGTAGAGCGCCTTGAACGTCCGCTCCTTGTTGTGATCGGACACCAGATACGAGCGGTATGGGTTCGTGCCGCCGGGGCCGCAGAAGCCGCCGTTGTCTCCGAAACCGTTGCCGTCGTTGCCACGCGTTGGTTCGCGGCAGCGGTTCAGATATTGCCAGGTGAACTCGTTCTCTGTCTTGCCATAGGCCAGGGTGAACTCCGTCTGCCATTCGCCGACGCGTTGACGCACACCCAGGTTGAACTGATCCGTGCGGGGCGGCTCGAAGTCGTTCTTCAACAGGAAAGCTTCGCCCTTGGCCGGGATGTTGGCCAAGATGGCGTCAAGTCCAGCTGTGGTCCCGTAAGACGCATTCCACAGGATAGGGTCTGACGAACTGCCGTTCGCAACGCCGGCCGGGCGGCCGGTCGTCGAGAAGAAGACGTTCTGTGTAAAATCGAAAGGCTTGGCCAATTCGTCGAAGGCGAAGTTGAACTGGACACGGTCGTAGTAGCGACCGGCGCCGCCGAACAGAACCGTGCTGCGATCCCCGAAGACATCATACGAGAAGCCGATCCGCGGCTGGAAGGCTTTCTTGAACGGGTCACGATTGTCGCCGGTCGAGATGTAGTCGTTGATGTTGAACCAGCTCGGCGCATAGCCGGCAGCCTTGCCGCCATCGGTCGAGGCGATCCACTGGTTCAGGCCCGCAACCACGGAGGCCGGCGTGACGTAGTTCTTGTTGTCGGCATTGGTCTCGTAATCCCAACGCAGACCCAGGTTCAGTTCAAGTTTGTCCGTGATCTGCCAATCATCTTGGGCATACAGCCCGATGACGGTGTTGGTCAGGTCGACGGTGGGAAACTCGTTGCCGAGCTGGACGCGATAAGGGACGGCGGCATTGCCGCTGGCCGTTCCGTTCAAGTCATAGAAGAACTCTGGATTACGACCGAACTCCTTGACGACGTTGTAGTTCTGACGGCTGACCTTGGCGCCCAGTTTTATCGTGTGGAAGCCGTTGAACTGCACTTCATTGAACGTCAGGTCGTTGCGGACCGTCAGGGCGTCATCGCTGATGTCCTGACGGCTGCCCGAGCCACCGATGTTGAGGATCGAAACACCGCCGAACGGATCGTAGCCGTTTTCGAAGATGCGATAGCTGCGACCGATCTGATCGAAGTTCACGGCTGTCGGATTGTAGTTGTAGTTGCGGTAATCGACCGCCAGCTCGTTCAGGAACGAGCTAGCCTGCCACTGATACCTAAGATTGGCGCTCTTTGTTGTCTGTTTGAGACCGCTCGCGCGCTCGATAGAGTTGGCGCCTCCAAAATCTCTGACCTCTGACTCATCGCGATACGTGACGCTCAAATCGATGAGATGACCTTCGGCGGGCTGGAAGCTCAACTTGCCAAACAGCAAATCTTCTTCAAAGGGGCTTGCAAAGGTGCCGATGTACTGGCCAAATTGGCTAACGTAGGCAGGATTTTGTCGTCCTAAAGTTACCGCGTTGGCGCGATTTTCCTGCTTGTGTTCATAGCTGCCAAAGAAATGCAGCTTGTCCTGGATAATAGGCCCGCCCAAAGCGGCGCCGTATTGCTGGATTTCCTGCGGAACTTTCTCCTGCCCGCGAGCGCGCGAAAACTCGTCTTGCTTGACAAAGTCTTGGTCACGATACGTGCCGAAAATCTCGCCGTGAAACTCGTTGGTGCCTGACCGAGTCACAGCTGTAATTATCGCAGACGAAGCCTGCTCGTATTCGGCTTTGAAGTTCTGGCTCACGACGCGGAATTCCTGCACCGCAGCTTGCGGGAAAGGATTACCTCGGCTGCTGTCCTGACCAACAATGCCGCCAGCAATGATATTGGACTTCAGACTGGCGCCATCGATGAAGGCGTTGACTGACTCCGCTCGCTGACCTCCAGCCGTGATTTGTACATTGCTTTCATCGGTTCCCACGCGAACGCCCGGGGCCAGAGCAGCGAAGTTCAAGAAGTTACGGCTGATTTGCGGCAGGGTCTGAATCTGCTGGTTCGTGACGTTGGTGGCGTTTTCGGGCGTGCGCACCTCGACCAGACGACGTCCGGTCACGACGATGTCTCCCAGGTTGGCCGCGTTGGCGTCAGCTGCGCCGGTCGTTGCACCCGCGACCGCCAAATCCAGGTTGCCGACCTGGCCGACGCCGATGGAGACGGTGTCGGTCGCCGTCTCGTTCTCGGCCGTCGTCGCCGTGATCTCATACGTTCCGGGACGCAGGCCCGACAGGGTGTAGCCACCCTGCGCGTTCGCCGTGGTGCGGCTGGTGAAGCCCGAGGCGACATTGCGGGCGACGATGGTGGCGCCGGCCTCGACCGTCGCGCCATCCGTTACATTGCCTCGGATCGTCGAGGTCGCGACCTGCGCCTGCGCGCCGCCGACGACCGCCATGCTGATGGCAAGCGCCGATGCGGCGGCCAAGGCGACCTGACGTGTCGCGGCCTTACGCGTGTTGAACTGGGTCATCCTGAGCTCTCCCCTCCTGATGGGATCGGTTTTCAGCGACATGGCTGGCCTACCCTTTGTTGAACCTGGCGGACGAGGCCGCCGCGGTGGACTGGCGTTCGACCAGGATCGGCCGAACGATTTCGCAAGCGGTGTCCGTGGCGTCGGCGGTCGCGCCGGCCTGGACCAGGCCGATCAGGCGTTCGACGCCCCTTCGACCGATTTCCGCGATGTTGACGCGCATGGTGGTCAGCGCAGGCCGCATCAGGGCGGCGATAGGCACGTCATCGAAGCCGACGACGGCGATGTCTTCAGGACAGCGCACTCCGGCCTCCTGGAAGGCCAACAGGGCGCCCACGGCCATCATGTCATTGGCGGCGAAAACGGCGTCGGGCCGCTCTGTCATGGCCAGAAGCTGGGTCGCCGCGCGATGGCCCGAGGCCTGGGAGAAGTCGCCCTCGACGATGATCGGGTCATGACCATCCAGCGCTGCCGTGTATCCGGCCGCACGCGTGTCCGCCTCGATGTTGCCGGCAGCGCCGCGAATGTGGGCTATGCGCCTGCGGCCAGTGGACCGCAGATGCTGGACCGCGCCGACGGCGCCGCCGTGATTGTCGATCATGATGGACGCCCGGCCCGGCTCGGCCGCGCCGCCGTTCATCAGCAGGACCGGCATCCGACCGGCGAACTCGGACGACAGGTTCGCCGCGCCCAGATGCGGGGACAGTACGATCATGCCGTCCACGCGCCCGCGCATCGAACGCACGGCAGCCAGGGTGTCTTCCGCGCCGTCATGCGAACTGGACACGATCAGATGCTTGCCGTGAGCGCGGGCAGCGAGGTCCATGCCCCGGATCAGCTCGGAGAAGAACTCGCCGAACAGGTCGGGCAGGATGACACCGATCGTATCGTTCTTGCTGGTCGACAGGCTGCGGGCGCCGAAGTGCGGGACATAGCGAAGGTCCTCGACCGCATCGAGCACGCGCTGGCGCGTCGCGTCCGAGGTCACGCCCAAGCCGTTCAACACACGAGAGACAGAAGCAACCGACACATTGGCGCGTTCGGCCACGTCGCGCATGGTGGCGGCCTTGGCGAAGGGCTGGCCCTCCTGCCGTGCAGACGCAGCGCTAGGCGCGGCCATGTCCAATCGAATTCTCCCTGCTCCCTATCGTCCCGGCCCCTTTTCGAAGATCCGTCGATAGATGATGTAAGCGGTTACATGACACAGGAGCAATGTGCGCCGCAAGCGCCGTTCAGCCACATTTCAGGCGATTTTCGATCTCTGCTGGAGCCGCCTCAGCGGTCAACGAAAGCTAAGTTGCTGCTTTGACTTCAATCTTCGCAGGCTCATTCCGGCGAACGGAATAAGGCGAACACGGCAGGCGCGCGCCTTGGTCGCACCAGCCGTAGCGATCTGCGTCGCGGCCGCGGCCGCATACGAAAAGGCCCGCGCCGCCGAAGCTGCACGGGCCGCAATCACAATGCGAAAGACGAATCTATGCCGGGTTAAGCTCATCCAGCTTGCCGCGCAGCATCTGCAGCATGGCGGAGAAATCGCGGCCGCCGTGCCCGATCCCGTCGAACAGGGCGTAAAGCGCCTCGGCCTGTGCGCCCAACGGCGTCGAGGCGCCGGATTTCGCCGCGGCGTCTTGAGCCAACTTCAGGTCCTTCAACATCATGGCCGTGGCGAACCCGCCTTGATAGTCGCGGTTGGACGGCGCGGTGGGCACCGGGCCAGGCCAGGGATAGTAGCTGGTCACGCTCCAGCACTGACCCGACGACTTGGACGCGATCTCGAAGAACCGTTCAGGATCCAGTCCCAGTTTCTCGGCCAGGGCGATGGCCTCGCAGGTGCCCAGCATGGAGATGCCCAGCAGCATGTTGTTGCAGATCTTGGCCGCCTGCCCCGCCCCATGATCGCCGGCGCGGATGGTAATGCGGCTCATCGGTTCCAGCGCCGCCTCGACGCGGGCGAAGTCGCCCTCGTCGCAACCGACCATGAAGGCCAGCGTGCCCGCATCCGCCGCCGCGGTGCCGCCTGACACGGGCGCGTCGGCAAAGGCGTAGCCGGCCGATTTGGCAAGACCGGCGACCTTGCGCGCCGTCTCGACGTCGATGGTCGAACAGTCGAGCAGCAGGGCGGTCGACGGCGCCGCGCCGATGATCTGTTCGGAATAGACCTTCAGCACGTGCGGCCCGGCCGGCAGCATGGTGATGACCACCTCGGCGTTCTTGACCGCCTCGGCGACCGATCCAGCCGCGACGCAACCGGCCGTCACCGCCCGTTCCAGCGCCTGCGCCGACAGATCGAAGGCGGCGACCGCATGGCCTGCCTTGGCCTGGTTCGCGGCCATGCCGCCGCCCATATTGCCCAGGCCGATGAAGGCGATCTTGGTCATGGTGTCTCTTCCTTTGTCGGCGCCGTGGTCAGGCCAGCGGCGTCCATTTTTCATTGTCCGGCGAAGGCGCGAACAGCGCATCCAGCGTCTCGTCGGTAACGCCCGACAGGTCCGCCGGGGACCATTTCGGCGCATTGTCCTTGTCCACGATCACGGCCCGCACGCCTTCCTGGAAATCTTGGGTGCGCACCACGCGGCCGCCCAAGGCGTATTCCATCGCCATATTGTCGGCGAAGCTGTTCAGCGTTGCGCCCGTGCGGATTTGGCGCAGCGAGACCTTCAGAGACTGTGGCGACTTGGTCTTCAGGGTTTCCAGCTGCTTCAGCGCCCACTCCGACCCGTCCGCCTCAAGCGCCTGAAAAATCTCTTCAACCGTGTCGAAGGCGAACAGCCGGTCGATGGCCTCGCGGTGGGCCGACAGCGGTGCAGGCCCCGCGTCCCCGGCGTGGCGCGCCACGACCGACGACGGATCGGCGACCTCGCCCATCAGATCGGCCTTCAGCGCCTCGACGCGATCTGCGGGCACGAAGTGCGTGTGGATGCCCAGGGCCACAGTATCCGCCGCTTTCAGCCGCGCGCCTGTCAGCGCCAGCCAGACGCCGGTCTGGCCCGGCAGGCGCGGCAGGAACCAGCCGCCGCCCACGTCGGGGAACAGGCCGATCCCGGTCTCAGGCATGGCGTAGGTGGTGCGCTCGGTCGCCACACGAATGTCGGCCGGCTCGGAAATGCCGACCCCGCCGCCCATGACGATGCCGTCCACGATGGCGATGATTGGCTTCGGATAGTCGAACATCAGGTGGTTCAGCCGGTACTCGGCCAGGAAGAAGGCCTTGGCCTCCGACGCATCGCCCGCACCGCTTTCGGCGATCATGCGAATGTCGCCGCCCGCGCAAAAACCCCGCTCGCCGGCGTGGTCGATCAGCACAGACTGGACGGCCGCGTCACCGCGCCAGGCTAGCAGCGCCTCCGTCATCGCCTCGCACATCGCCCGGTTCAGCGCATGGATCGCCTTGGGCCGGTTCAGGGTGATGCGACCGACGCCGTTTTCGATGCGGGTGACAACCTCGGCCTCGCTCACTTGGTCATCTCCCGCGCAATGATCACCCGCATGATCTCGTTGGTGCCTTCCAGAATGCGGTGAACCCGCAGGTCGCGCACGATCCGTTCCAGCGGATAGTCCTTCAGATAGCCATAGCCGCCGTGCAGTTGCAGGGCCTCGTCAGCGATGTGGAAACAGGCGTCCGTGGCCAGGCGCTTGGCCATGGCGCACCACTTCGTTTTTTCCGGATGGTCGGTGTCGATGGCCCAGGCGCCGCGCAGCACCATCACTCGCGCCGCCTCCAAGTCCGTGGCCATGTCCGCCAGCCGGAACTGCAGCGCCTGGAACTCGCCGATCGGTCGGCCGAACTGTTTGCGGGTGGCGACGTAGTCCTGCGCCGTTTCCAGCGCCAGCCGCGCCCCGCCCAGCGAACAGGCGGCGATGTTCAGCCGACCGCCGTCCAGACCGGCCATGGCGTAGCGAAAACCCGCACCCTCTTCGCCCAGAAGATTGGCGACCGGCACGCGACAGTCGTCGAACTGGACGATGGCGGTCGGCTGAGCGTTCCAGCCCATCTTCTTTTCCTGCGCGCCGAACGACAGGCCGGGCGTCCCGGCTTCGACCACCATCGCGCTGACGCCCTTTGCACCCTCGCCGCCCGTACGGACCATGACGACATAGACGTCCGATGTGCCCGCGCCGGAGATGAAGGCCTTGGAGCCGTTCAGCACATAATAGTCGCCGTCGCGCACGGCCGTGGTCCGCAGCGCCGCTGCATCCGACCCCGAGCCCGGCTCGGTCAGGCAATAAGAGGCGATCTTCTCCATCCCCACCAGCGACGGCACGAACCGGCCGCGCAGGTCGTCCGACCCGAAGCGATCGATCATCCACGTCGCCATATTGTGGATCGAGATGAAGGCCGCCGTCGCCACGTCGCCGCGCGACAGCTCCTCGAAGATCACCGCTGCCTCGACCCGGCCCAGGGCCATGCCGCCGTGCTCCTCGCCGGTGTAGATGCCGCAAAAGCCCATCTCGGCCGCCTGTTTCATCACCTCGACGGGGAAATGCTTGTCCTCGTCCCAGCGGGCCGAATGGGGCGCCAGCTCGGCCTCGGCGAAGGCGCGGGCGGCGTCCTGAATGGCGCGCTGATCGTCGTTGAGAGCGAAATCCATGACGGCCTCAGCGCATCGTTGGAATGACGAACGAGCTGTCCGAATGCTCCAGCGCCGAGTCCGGCCAGCGGGCCGTCACGGTCTTGGTCTTGGTCCAGAAGCGGACGCCCTCCATGCCGTGCTGGTTGATGTCGCCAAAGGCCGAACGCTTCCAGCCGCCGAAGGTATGGTAGGCGACCGGCACCGGGATCGGCACATTGATCCCAACCATGCCGACATTGACCCGGGCGGCGAAGTCGCGCGCTGCGCGGCCGTTCTGGGTGAAGATGGCGACGCCGTTGCCGTATTGGTGGTTCGACGGCAGGGCCAGCGCCTCCTCGAACGTCTCGGCGCGCACGATCTGCAGGACGGGTCCGAAGATTTCTTCCTGATAAGACGACATCTCCGGCTTCACATGGTCGAACAGCGACGGGCCGATGAAATAGCCCTTCTCGTGACCTTGCAAGCTGAAGTCGCGGCCGTCGACGACCAGTTCAGCGCCTTCCTGCACGCCCTTTTCGATCCAGCCCGCGACACGCTCGCGGTGCTGAGCCGTGACGACGGGGCCATAGTGGGCGCCCGCATCGGTCGAGACGCCGACCCGCATCGAGGGGATCTCGGCGACCATCCGCTCGCGCAGTTCGTCGGCTGTCTTCTTGCCGACCGGCACCACGACGGGCAGCGCCATGCAGCGTTCGCCCGCCGAGCCATAGGCCGCGCCGGACAGATCCTTGATCACCTGATCCATGTCGGCGTCGGGCAGGACGATGCCGTGGTTCTTGGCGCCGCCCATGGCCTGGACGCGCTTATGGTTGGCGGCGCCCGTCTGATAGACATAGTGGGCGATGTCGGACGAACCGACGAAGCTGACCGCGTGAACCAGCGGATGGGTCAGGATGGCGTCGACCGCTGCCTTGTCGCCGTGCACCACGTTCAGCACGCCATTCGGCGCCCCCGCTTCCAGCATCAATTCGGCCAGACGCACCGGCACCGACGGATCGCGCTCGGACGGCTTCAGCACGAAAGTATTGCCCACCGCGATGGCCACGCCGAACATCCACATCGGGATCATGGCCGGGAAGTTGAACGGGGTGATGCCCGCCACCACGCCCAGCGGCTGGCGCATCGAATAGACGTCGATGCCGGGGCCGGCGCCTTGGGTGTATTCGCCCTTCAGCGCGTGCGGGATGCCGCAGGCGAACTCGATCACTTCCAGGCCGCGCTGAATGTCGCCCTTAGAATCGGCGATGACCTTACCGTGCTCGCTGGACAGCAGTTCGGCCAGTTCGTCCATCCGCGCCTCGACCAGACGTTTGAAGTCGAACATGACGCGGGCGCGGCGCTGGGGATTGGTCGAAGCCCAACCGTCAAAGGCGTTCTGCGCCGCCTGCACCGCACGATCGACCTCGCCCGTCGTCGCCAGTTGCACGCGAGCCTGTACATCCCCGGTGTTGGGATTGAACACGTCGCTGAATCGGCCGGACGCGCCGTCGAAAGCCGCACCGTCGATGAAGTGGCGAATGTCGCGCATGGCCTGGGTGTCCCTGTTGGTTGTTTTGTTGCGACTATGGCTATCACCCCAGCGCGCGGGTCGATAATGCAAAGTTGCAGGCAACATTCTGCGTTTTTGCAAGGCGACTACGGGCCATGTACGACTGGGACGATCTTCGCATCTTCATCGCTGCGGCGCGCGCAGGCTCGCTGGGCGGCGCGGCGCAGCGGTTGGGCGTCGACGCCGCCACGGTCGGGCGTCGGGTCGCCCGGCTGGAAAGCGCGCTGAAATCCACCTTGGTTGTCCGCTCGACCACTGGGCTTCAGCTGACCGCCGCCGGCGCCCAGCTGCTCGATATCGGTCTGGAGGCCGAAAGCGCGATGGAGGCCGCCGGCCGCGTGACCCAGCCCGACGCGCCCGCCGGTGTGGTGCGCGTCAGCGCGTCCGAGGGGTTTGGCGTCACCCTGATGGCCCCCGCCCTGCCCGCGCTGCGTCTGGCCCATCCGGGTCTAAGGATCGAACTGGCGGCCACCTCCGGCTTCCTGTCGCCGACGCGCCGAGAGGTCGACATGGCGATCACCTTGGCCGCGCCGCATGCCGCACGCCTGATCGTCGAGCCGCTGACGCCGTATCAGCTGGCCCTCTACGCCTCGCCCGATCACCTTCACCGCAACGGCGTTCCGAAGACCGTCGAAGACCTCAGCCGCTTCGACATCGTCGGCTATATCGACGATCTGATCTACGCGCCCGAGCTCCGCTATCTCGACGAAGTCCAGCCGGGCCTCGCGCCCCACGTCGCCTCGTCTTCGATCCGGGCGCAGCGTGAGATCATCGCCGCCGGGGGCGGCGTCGGCGTCCTGCCGTGCTTCCTGGCCGAGGGTTTGGTGCGCGTGCTGCCGTCGATCCTGATCGAACGTCGCTTCTGGCTAGCCACCCACCGCGATGTCCACGACACCGCGCGTCTGCGCACCGTGCGTTCGTGGCTGAAGACCCTGTGCCAAGAACAACAGTCCAGCTTGAGGCCATTCTGACTTCGGCAGAGAAATCGAAGTGTGGTGCGTCGCACACACCCACCCGTTTTTGAAAGTTCGGGGAACGGAGGTCTCGTTCAAATCTTAATAGAAGACGAACGAGGCCTGCCATGACACTGACCTTCAGCCTGACATTGATGACGGCCCTGCTGGGCGCCCCGACTGGACCGCTGCTAAAGGATGCGGCCTTGTACACTGCGCCTCAACCCGCCATCGAACGCGCCGTCGCGCCCAAGGCCGAGAGCACCGACCGCTTCAGCGTGCGACTGCGTTGCACCGCCCTCGCGTCGGGCCACGTCACCGACTGCGTCGTGCTGGAAGAAAGCCGTCCGGGCATGGGCTTTGGCGAAGCCGCCTTGGCCTTGATGAACGGCGCCGAAGTCACCCCGATCATGGATCGTGGCCGTGCTGTCGATGCGCCCTTCGAACGCACCATCGACTTCACGCCGTAGGCCACGGCTCGGCCCCATATGAAATGTCCCCGGTTGCTCGCAGCCGGGGACATTTCATATGGGGCTATGTGTCGAGGACAAATAGCGACTTCCCTCGCCCTTGCCGGGCGAGGGAAAAGCCGACTTATCGCGCAGGCGCGATGCGCCACACCGTGTTCGACAAGTCGTCGGCGACGAACAGCACACGCTTGTTCCCATCGAACGCAACGCCGACAGGACGCCCACGCGCCTTGCCGTCCTTCAGGAAGCCTGTGGCGAAGTCGACGGGCTGACCCGCCGGACGGCCGGCGTTGAAGGGCACCCAGACGACCTTATAGCCGGACGGGTCCTGACGGTTCCAACTGCCGTGCATGCCGATGAAGGCACCGTTGGCGAACGACCCGCCAAAGCCGCCATTGCGGGCAAAGTCCAAGCCCAAGGCGGCGACGTGCGATCCCAGGGCGTAGTCCGGCCGGATGGCCTTGGCGACCATCTCGGGGTTCTGCGGCATCACGCGCGGATCGCGGTTCTGGCCCCAATAGCTGTAAGGCCAGCCGTAGAAGGCCCCGTCGCGCACCTGGGTCAGATAGTCAGGGACCAGTTGCGGCCCCAGTTCGTCGCGCTCATTGACGACCGACCACAACAGATTGGTCGTGGGCTCGATGGCCAGGGCCGTTGGATTGCGAATGCCGGTGGCGATGGTGCGCCGCGCGCCAGTCGCCCGGTCGATTTCCCACACTGTGGCGCGCTCTTCTTCGACCGCCATGCCGCGCTCGCCGATATTGGAGTTCGAGCCGGTGCCGACATACAGCTTCGATCCGTCCGCGCTGGCGGTCAGGGACTTGGTCCAGTGGTGGTTGATGCGCGAGGGCAGGTCCGTCACCCGCTCGGCGGGCGTGGCGATGCCGGTCTGGCCCGGCTGGAAGGCGAAGCGAACCAGCGCCCCCTGTTCGGCGACATAGAGATAGCCGTCGACATAGGCCAGGCCGTAGGGCGCATCGAGGTTGTCCACCAGAACCGTCCGCAGTTCGGGCGTGCCGTCGTTGTTCGCGTCGCGCACCAGGGTGATGCGGTTGCCGCCTTTGATCTTGGTGTTGCCCTGCTTCTTGATGACGCCGGCGATCACATCCTTGGGCCGCATGGGGGGTGCGTGGCCGCCCCTTCCCTCGGCGATCAGGACGTCGCCGTTGGGCAGGACCAGCATCTGACGCGGGATTTTGAGATCCGTGGCGAAGGCGCTGATCGTAAAGCCTTGCGGTACCGTCGGCGTCTCGCCGTTCCAGCCTGCCGGTGGGCTGATCTTCATCGGCGGCACCAGCGTCTCGTTGACCTTAGGCAAGTCGGGCGTCGCGCCGGTCTGATTCAGTTTCGGATCGCTGGCGTTGCCGCACGATGCGACCGTCAGGGCCATGGCCAGGGTGGCGGCGCTGGCGGCGAGCAGATTCTTGTTCATCGGACGCTCTCCCGCGCGGCATAGGCGGTCCAGCCGGCGACCAGGACCAGGATTGTGCAGAGGATCGACAGGATCAGACCGAAGGCTCCGACGGAGCTCCAGGCGTCCTGGCTGTGTTTAAAGGCGTTCACCAGCCCCAGAACCCAAGCCAGCGCGAGCGCGACCAGATGCACCGTCGCCCGCCGAGACCGTCCGTGGCGCAGACCGACGACGAAATCGAAGATCGAAAACAGGCCAGCGACACCGCCGAACACCAGCGCTCCGGTGATCAGCCAGGCCGAGAAGTTCGTCCACTGGACCTCGGCCGTCTTCAGATAGGCGATGTCGGTGAACAGGGCGAAGGTGAACAGCGCGATCGGAAACGCCAGCAATAGCCAATGCAACGGTCGAACGACCGCATCCTTCAGTCCATGGGTGCTCATGCCAGCCCTCTCCGTAAAGTCTGGCTTGGCTAACCGTCTGAACGGGAAATGGTTCACTGCTGACATCACAGCATTGAATAACGGTCTATGCCTTTGCACACGCGGCAGGCCGTTGGCGCTGTTAGCGGCAGCAGCGGCAGTAAAACGATCCCCGTTTCAGCAGGCCAAAGCGGCTAGCGGACGTCGATGGACTGGCCGATGCTTTCGGCCAGATCCCGGTCCGCGCCCTCGACGCTGGCGATCCAGACGTGGATTTCCTTGGGGTCCACGGCGCGCTGGAACAGGTGCTCCATCGCCAGACGGCGGCTGCCTTCGGTCACGACGACCGAGGCGCGGCCGCCGGCGCGGACCGTCTCGCCGTCATAGATCGGAAACTGCGACGACGGACCGGCGTAGATCATCAGCAGGGTCTGGTCGCCGCGCTGGACGCGATAGATGTTGGCGTTCGCGCCGGCGCGCGCCGGGGTGATGGTCAGGCCGGTAGGCAGCTGGATGCTGAACGGCAGAGCGGCGATGGCGGCGGCGTTCAAGGCCGCCGGGGCGGGTGCGGCGGCCGGCGGGGTTGCGGCAGGCGCGGTCGTTGTCGGTTGGGGCGCGGTCGCTTGAGGCGCCGTTGTGGTCGGGGCTTGCGTTTGCGGACGTGTCGCGGTCGCCGGGCGCGTCGTGGCCGCCGGGCTTTGGCCGATGGGCGGCTGGGCCTGGGTCGTGCGCGTTGCGGATGACGCGGCGGGCGCCGGACGCGGCGATGCCGCGGGGGTTTGGCCGATTGGAGGCAAGGCCTGGCTCGTCGCCCGGGCCGGGCCCTGGGTCGGAGCTGCCGTGGAGGCGGCGGGCGGGGTCGCGGAAGGCGGGGCGCTGTTCAAGTCCCGCGTCAGGTTGGAACCGGGACGTTGCGGCGGGGGCGTCGTCGCCTGTCCGGAAATCACGAGGGCGGCGGCAAGGGCGATCATGGGCATGGCCGGACCATCGCGCGGCCGGGGCGCGACCGCAAGCGCGACCTCACGCCTTGGGCAGCGCGACCCAGAAGGTGGCGCCCTCGCCCGGCGCCGAGATCACGCCGATCGAGCCGCCCTGCAACTCGACCAATCGCTTGGCCAGGGCCAGGCCGACGCCGTGCCCCTCGACCGTCGAACGCTCAAGCCCCAGGCGGTTGAAGGGTTCGAACAACTGCGCCTGCTTCTGTGGCGACAGGCCGGGGCCGAAATCGCTGACCTCAATGCGGACGCAGTCGTCCTGACGAAGCGCACGCAGGACGACACGGCCGCCGGAACCGCCGTATTTCAGCGCATTGCTGGTCAGGTTGGTGATGATCTGGGCCAGACGCTGAGAGTCCGCAACCGCGATCAAGCCATCACCCTCGCACACCACCTCGACGGCGACCCGGTCGGCGTCGGGCCACAGCAGACAGGTGCGGCGCACGTCTTCCAGCAGCCCCGGAATGTCGGTCGGCCGCAGATCGACCCGGACGGCGCCGGATTCGGCGCGCGCCACATCCAGCAGATCGTGGGCCAGGGTTTCGACCTGACGCGCGGTCTTGACCAGCATGTCGGACATCTCGGCCTGCTGGGCCGAGACTGGCCCCAGATGGCCCTGCCGCCACAGGTCGCCAATGCCGATGATGCCGGCGACGGGGCTCTTGATCTCATGGGCGACGTTGGCGAGCAGGCGAGACTTGGCCTCCGAGGCCTTCTCGGCGCGTTCTCGACCAACGCGCGCGCGCTCCGCCAGAAGATCGCGCTCTTCCAGCAACGAGGCCACCAGCAGGACGGGCATATAGCCGATCAGCACCAGCATCTGGGCCATCAGAACCTGGTGGGTCAGGTCGCCCTGAGCATAGGGGCCGTTTCCGATCATGGCGCTGCCGACCAACAGCACGCTCATGACGACCAGGGTGAAGGCGGCGCCCGCGACGCCGAGCCGTACCGCAATGGCCAGCAGAAGCGGCAGCAGGACGAAGCCCATCGGCACGTCGCCCGTGAAGGCGACAAAGTAAAAGACGGGAACAAGGCCGATCAGAACGACGGCCTCGATCAGCTTCCTCGGCTTCAGCAGACGCGCGAACATCGCAGGCGTCAGCGACATCCCTAGCGAACCCAGTACAGCGATGCCCAAGGCGTGACCCAGCCACCAGGTCTGGAACCCCTGCCAAACGATGTCGCCCTGGCCCATCAGCGACAGGATCAGGGTGCTGCACAGGGCGGCGGGGATCGGCGCCAGGACAGCCGCGAAGAACAGGAAGCTGACCGCGCCGTTCAGGCTGGAAAGGTTGAGCGTGGGCGAGAACCGGCGGGCCAGCAGGACAGCCCCGACGATCTCGATCATGTTGGCGATCGTGAAGGCCAGCGCCAGCGGCGGCTTGTTGCCGGCGATGATCTCGCCAATCAGGATGCTGACGGTCAGGACGCCGGCGAAGGTGAGGTCGCTGGTGCGGCCACGGCTGGTGCGCAGCCAGACGGCGACGGCGACGCCGCTGGCGCCCCACAGGCCCGCCACCAGTCCGGCCGAACGGGCATAGGCGATGGCCAGAGCGACCAAGATGGCGACGACGACGCCTGTCAGCACCGGAATCAGGGGATTGGGGCCGTCCGGGCCGTCGGCGCCGACGGGGCCGGGCCGATGGCCAGCCGCCATCACGCCCTTGACGGGCGCGCTGTGGGGGGCGTCGATGTTGAGCGCGCGGCTCAGGATCATGGACAGGTTCCGACCGATCAGAGGTCGGAATAGGACGACACGGTTCCTAATATCCCCTGAAGTCAGGCCTGCAATTTTTCATTGAAACGCCTGACGGCCTCGGCTGCGCCGTCGGGATGGTTCCAGACCCCGCCGCTGACCGCCACGAAGTCGGCGCCGGCTTGGGCAAGCTCTGCGGCGTTATCGACCGTGATCCCGCCAATGGCGACGCAGGGTGTCTCGACCGTCTCTTGCCACACCGTGAGAATGTCTAGGGGCGGGCGATGCACCGTTTCCTTTGTATCGGTGGGATAGAAGGCGCCGAAGGCGACGTAGTCGGCGCCGCCCTCTGCGGCGTCCCAGGCCAGATCGCGGTCGTCGTGGCAGGTGACGCCGATCATGGCGTCCGGCCCCATGATACGCCGCGCCTCGGCCAGCGAGCCGTCTTCCTGACCGATGTGAACGCCGTCGCAGCCGGTGGCCCGCGCCAGATCGGGCCGGTCGTTCAGCAGGACCGCGACATCATGACGCCGCGCAATGGGAGCCAACACCTCGACCGCCGTGCGGATAGCCGCGTCTTCGGCGGGCTTCAGCCGGATCTGCAAGGCCGCGACGTCGCCGGCGGCCAAGGCCTGATCGAGGGTTTGCGCAAAGGCGTTCAGGTCGGCGATCGCGGGCGGCGTGATCAGATACAGCCGGCAGGGCGGACGCTCGGGGACGGTGGGTGTTCGGGCCATGTCCGTCATTGCCTGCCCCCGCGACGATCCGTCAACGGCCCAAGGCCGGGCGAAACCGTGCGAACGACTTGCAATCGCCTTAAGGACTGCTATAGCGAACCATTCTCAGTCAGTGAAACGTGTAGCGCCTCGTGTACGTCTGCAACTGTAACGGTCTTCGCCAGCGTGATGTCGCCCAGGCCATCGAGGCCGGCGCCTGCCGTCCGCGTGACATCTTCGCGCGCAACCAATGCCAAGCCCAGTGCGCCAAATGCGTCTGCGAGATGCGTCAGATGATTCAGGAAAGCCGCGAAGCGTTCGCACTCGCAGCCGAATAGTTTGCTCCGCCTGCGGCCGACAGTCACTCGCACTCTCAATGCAGTGATAAAAACTCGCAAATAAACAAAGCCCGTTTTACTGTGTTATGGCTGCGCTCGACAGACGGCGATAGCGCCGTGGCGAGACCTAGGACCATGGCCATGAAGGGCGATCCCGCAATCCTGCGCACGCTGAACGCAGTGCTGACCAACGAGCTGACGGCCGTAAATCAGTATTTCCTGCATGCCCGCATGTTCGAAAGCTGGGGCCTCGCGCACCTGGGCAACGTTATCTACGAAGAATCGATCGGCGAGATGAAGCACGCCGACATGCTGATCAAACGCATCCTCTTCCTGGACGGGCTGCCCAATCTGCAAGACCTGCACAAGCTGAAGGTCGGCGAGCATCCGATCGAATGCCTGGGCGCCGACCTGCAACTGGAACTGGACAGCCGCGCGACGACCGCTGCCGCCGTGACCCAGTGCGAGGAAACCCGCGATTACGTCAGCCGTGACCTGCTGATGAAAATCCTGGCCGACACCGAAGAGCACATCGACTTCCTGGAAAACCAGCACAAGCTGATCGAGCTGATGGGCGCGCAGAACTATCTGCAATCGGCGATGAAAGAGATCGTCACCGACGGCGCGGCGACCGGCAACTAAGCTCTGCCTTCTGACGGAACTCCAATCCGCTCCGGCCATTAGCCTGTCAGGGCCAAGCTGGAGCGGACCATGACCGATATCGACGACGCCATCGACGACGTGCGCGACGCCGCCATGGACTTGCTGAACAGCGAGGGCCGCAGCGCCGGCCATGTGGTCGCCGGGATCGCCCTGACCGTCGGCTTCGCCCTGTTGGCCCACACCATCGCCTCGGGCGCATTGAAGCCCCGTCGCAACCTGAAACAGGTGCGCGACAAGGACCTGCCGATCACCGAAAAGCCCAAGGGGGCCTTCAGCCTGATCCTGCCGGCCGTATTCTCGGCGACGACCCTGTCGGCCGTGCGCGTCTGGAACGCGCCTCCGCAAAAGGAACGGACCCGCGCCATGGGCCTTTGGGTCGCGGCCCAGACGGTGAACGCCGTCTGGTTGGGCCTGCGTCCGTCCTCAATGGCGCGTCAGGTGGTCGCCGCGATGTCGTCGGCCGGTCTGGCCGCCGCATTCGCCCACGAGGCGCGCAAGCTGGACGAGGGGGCCGGCAAGATGGCGGCGCCGCTAGGATCAGGCGTGCGGTTCGGAAACTTCCTGCACCGCAAGGCCGACGACGCCTCGGGCGGACGCACCCTGCATTAGGTTGCGTCGCCTTGCCCTTTATCGGGGCTTCCTCTAGGGATCGCGCCCTATTCGCCTCGCCCCGAACGGTGCGAGGGCGCAACTCCATTTCCGATGTGACCCCATGAAGATCAACGGCAACACCATCAAGCCCGGCATGGTCCTGCAGCACAATGGCGGCCTGTGGGTCGTCACCAAGGCCAGCCACGTCAAGCCCGGCAAGGGCGGCGCCTTCGCCAACGTCGAGGCCAAGAACCTGGAGACCGGCAACAAGCTGAACGAACGCTTCCGTTCGGAAGACAAGGTCGAGCGCGTGACGCTGGAACAGAAGGACTTCTCCTATCTGTTCGACAACGGCGACAGCCTGGTCTTCATGGACGACACCACCTACGAGCAGATCGAACTGCAAAAGGACTGGGTCGGCGAAGAGCGCATCCCCTATCTGCAAGAAGGCATGAAGGTCGTGATCGAGATGCACGAA
Source organism: Brevundimonas sp. EU05-FHT14B07 (assembly GCF_058790795.1). Taxonomy (NCBI): domain Bacteria; kingdom Pseudomonadati; phylum Pseudomonadota; class Alphaproteobacteria; order Caulobacterales; family Caulobacteraceae; genus Brevundimonas; species Brevundimonas sp. EU05-FHT14B07. The sequence goes on along the minus strand of NZ_JBYTCZ010000001.1, from coordinate 753,041 downwards.
GAGCGTCCGATCGGCCTGGAACTGCCCGATCAGGTCGTGCTGGAAGTCGCCGAGACCGAGCCGACCGTGAAGGGCCAGACCGCCTCGTCGTCCTACAAGCCCGCGCTGGCGTCGAACGGCGTGCGCATCATGATCCCGCCCTATATGTCGGCCGGCGAGCGTATCGTCGTCGACACGACCAGCGGCGAATACGTCCGCCGCGCGGACTAACAGACCACCACGCTAAAGCGGCCCCTCGCGGGGCCGTTCCTTTCTGAACTTCTCCGACTGTCCGGCTGCGGCTTTGAAGGACTTTCGGACCAGGAGATTCCCCGATGGCCCTCGCCTCCGCCCTGCTCCAAGTCATGACCGATGCGGTGCGCAAGACCGCCCGCCCGATGCTGCGCGACTTCGGCGAAGTCTCCCAGCTTCAGGTGTCGAGGAAGGGCCCCGGCGATTTCGTCACGGCCGCCGACCTGAAGGCCGAAGACACGCTGTACGAATTGCTGATGAAGGCCCGCCCTGGCTATGGCTTCCTGGGCGAGGAACGCGGCATGATCGAGGGGACGGACAAGTCCCACACCTGGATCGTCGATCCGATCGACGGCACCACCAACTTCATGCACGCCATGCCCCACTTCGCCATCACGGTGGGTCTGGAGCGCCGCGCGCCCGACGGGTCGAGCGAGATCGTCGCCGGCGTGACCTACAACCCCGTCATGAACGAGCTGTTCTGGGCCGAAAAGGGCAAGGGCTGCTATTTGAACGACCAGCGCATCCGCGTCGCCGGCCGTCGTGATCTGTCCGAAAGTCTGATCGCCACCGGCCTGCCCTTCATCGGCAAGTCGGGCCACGCCCAGTCGATCAAGGATCTGCACGCTGTGGGCCAACGGGTCGCCGGCATACGCCGCCTGGGCTCGGCCGCCCTGGACTTCGCCTGGGTCGCCGCAGGCCGCTACGACGCCTATTATGAGCGCAATCTGAAGCCTTGGGACGTGGCGGCGGGCATCCTGTTCGTCACCGAGGCCGGCGGCCGCGTCACGACCATCGAGAACGACGGCGATCCCAAGACGGGCAAGTCGATCCTGGCGTCGAACACCGAACTGCATCCGCACTTGCGCAAGGTGCTTCAGGGCTCCTGAAGCACGCTTCTGTCTCTTCCCCGCTTGGGGGAAGTGGCGCGGCGCTTCTTCAGCGCCGTGACGAAGGGGATCTTGCCTGATCGCCAGCGGCCGGTGGGGCGTCAAGAACCCCTCCACCGCTTCGCGGTCCCCCTCCCCACATGTGGGGAGGAGACGGTCATCGGCCTGTCGCGCCCCTGCCCTATCCAAGGCGGATGATCCGTTTCATCCTGTGCGGCCTCGTCCTTCTGACCGGAACGCCAGCCTTGGGTCAGCCCCTGATCATCGCCCATCGCGGCGCCTCCGGCGAACGGCCCGAGCACACGCGCGCGGCCTATGAGTTGGCCATCGAACAGGGCGCGGACGTGATCGAGCCGGATCTGGTGCTGACCAGGGATGGCGTCTTCGTCGATCGGCATGAGAACGAGATCGGCGGCACGACGGACGTGCGCGACCGGCCCGAGTTCGCAGGCCGTCGGACGACCAAGACCATCGACGGGGTCGAGACCACCGGCTGGTTCACCGAAGACTTCACCCTGGCCGAGTTGAAGACCCTGAGGGCCAGGGAGCGGTTGCCCGGCTTTCGACCGGGCAGCGCCGCCTATGACGGACAGGAGCCGATCCTGACCTTCGACGAGGTCGTCGCCATCGCGCGCGAGGCCTCGGCGCGGACCGGGCGGACGATCGGCGTGGCGCCGGAGCTGAAACACCCGACCTACTTCGCCGGGATCGGCTTGCCGATGGAGGACGGTTTCGTCACCGAATTGGAGCGGCTGGGTCTGTCGGGCGCCGAGGAGCCGATCATCATCCAGTGTTTCGAGGTCGGGCCGCTGGAGCGGTTGGCGACGCGGATCGATGCGCCGCTGGCTCAACTCGTGGCGGCCAAGGGCGGACCGGCGGACCGGGCGGACGTGACCTATGCCCAGATGATCGCGCCCGAGGGGCTAAAAGCCATTGCCGCTTACGCCGACTGGGTCGCGCCGGAGATGACATTGGTCCTGCCGCGCGACGCCGAAGGCCGCACGACCACGCCGAGCACCCTGGTCACCGACGCCCACGCGGCGGGCCTCAAGGTCGTGGTCTGGACCCTGCGGGCCGAGAACGCCTTCCTGCCGGTCGAGCGACGCAGAGGCGACGACCCGGCCGGGCACGGCGACATGGCCGGCTATGCCGCAGCCTTCGCCGCAGCTGGGGTCGATGCGCTATTCAGCGACTTCCCGGATCTGGCGCGGACCACGGCGCCCTAGTTGCGGAACTGAAGCTCGGCGAGGCGGGCGTAGAGGCCGCCCTGGGCGACGAGTTGCTCGTGGGTGCCCTCTTCGACCACGCGGCCGTCGTCCATGACGACGATGCGGTCGGCGCGCAGGACGGTGGCGAGGCGGTGGGCGATGACCAGGGTGGTGCGCTCCTGCATGGCCTGATCGAGGGCGACCTGAACCAGGCGCTCGCTTTCGGCGTCGAGGGCGCTGGTGGCCTCGTCCAGCAACAGGATGGGGGCGTCGCGGACCAGGGCGCGGGCGATGGCGAGGCGCTGGCGCTGGCCGCCCGACAGGCTCTTGCCGCGCTCGCCGAGCGGGGTGTCGAACCCTTCCGGCAGGGCGTCGATGAAGCCGAGCGCCTGAGCCTTTTCGGCGACGGCGCGGGCCTCTTCCAGGGTGGTGTTTTCGCGGCCGAAGCGGATGTTCTCCAAGGCCGAGCCCGAGAACAGCGGCGTTTCCTGCGACACCCAGGCGAAGCGGTCGCGCACGGCGACGGGATCGGCCTGGCGCACATCGACGCCGTCGACCGAGACCATGCCGGTCTGCGGATCATAGAAGCGCAGCAGCAGGCGGAAGACCGTGGACTTGCCGGCGCCAGACGGGCCGACCAGGGCGACAGTCTCGCCAGGGCGTACGGTCAGGCTGAAGCCCTTTAAGGCCGGAAGGTCGGGACGGCCCGGATAGGCGAAGCCGACGGCCGACATCGACACCTCGCCGCGCGGGGGCGTCGGCAGGGCCGTGGCCTGAGGCGGCGGGGCGATGCCGGCGACGGCGCGCATCAGCTCCTCGATCCGCTCCATGGCGCCGGCGGCCTTTTGCACGTCGCCCCAGCTTTCGCCGAGCGCGCCAACGGCGCCTGCGGCGAAAACGGACAGCAGAACGAACTGAAGCAGGGCGCCAGGCGTCATAGCGCCCTTCACCACGTCCTGGGCGCCCAGCCAGAGCACCAGGGTCACGCCGCCGAACATGACAACGATGATCAGGGCGGTCATCCAGGCGCGAGCCTGCATCCGCGTCAGGGAAGCGTTGAAGGCGCCCTCGACCGCTGCGCCGAAACGGGTGATGGCGCTCTGTTCGCGGCCGAAGGCCTGGACCGTCTCGATGGCGTCCACGCTTTCGCCGGCGAAGCCGACGGCGTTGGCGAAGCGGTCCTGAGACGCCACGGTCAGTTTGCGCACCTTGCGGCCGAAGATAAAGATCGGCCCCAAGAGGAAGGGCACGATCAGCAGGACGAAGCCAGTCAGTTTAGGGCTGACGAAGAACAGCAGGGCCACGCCGCCGATCAGGGTCAGGAAGTTGCGCAGCGCGTAAGAGATCGACGTCGTCATCAACGTCTCGACCAGGGCGATGTCCGTGGTCAGGCGCGACAGCACCTCGCCGGTGCGCATATGGGCGTAGAAGGACGGGTCCAGCGTCAAGATGCGGCCGAACAGGCCCTTTCGCACATCGGCGATGACGCGCTCGCCCGTGCGGGTGACGAAATAATAGCGGGCGGCGGTCGCCAGCCCCAGGAACAGGGCGTTGGCGCCCAGCAGCAGGAACCAGATGTTCAGATTGGCGCCGCCCGCCTCGAACCCATGGTCGATGGCTCCGCGCGCCAGGGCGGTGAGGCCCAGCGAGGCGGCGGTGGACAACAGCAGCCAGAAGACCGCCATCAAGGCATGACCCTTGTGGCGCATGGCGAAGGGAATCAGTCGCGCCAGCGGACGGATATCGCGGCGCTTGGCGCGCTTGGCGCCCGCTTCGGACATCTGGTCGGCCAGAAGGGCGCCGGCGCTGGGCCGTCCTTCCAGCGACGCCATGCCCGAGGCGCGGTTGGCGGAAGGGGCGGAGGCGGCGGCTTGATCGGTCATTTCGCCCGCCTCTTGCCCCGGAACGCCCCCCGGTGTAAACGCCGCCCCTCATTCCCGCCGGGCCTTTCCCTTAAAAAGGATTTGGTGGCGGGTTTCTCATTTCACGCGCACGGACGGTCGGCATCGTCACCGCGCAGAGACCGGACGACGACCATGAAGGCGGATACCCATCCCGACTACCACTTCATCACCGTGGTGATGACCGACGGCAGCACCTACCAGACCCGTTCGACCTACGGGAAGGAAGGCGACAAGCTGGCCCTCGACATCGATCCGTCGACGCACCCGGCCTGGACGGGCGGCAACGCCCAGCTGATGGACCGCGGCGGTCGCGTCTCGCGCTTCAACAACAAGTTCGCCGGCTTCATCAAGAAGTAAGCGCGTCTTGGCTGCGACATCTCGCAGCAATCGGAACACCAAGAGCGTCGGTCGCAAGGCCGGCGCTTTTTGTTTGGTCGGAACACCGATAATGTGGGGGCGTTCGGGTACCAGGGGCGTCGGCCACGCTGGCCGAAGCGATCGAAGAAGCGGAAGACTATGAATAGACGGCAACTGGGTCTGGGCGTCGCGACGGCGGCCATGACCCTTGGCTCGGCGGCGCGCGCGCAGCAGGTCTTCGTGCAGCGCGGACCGGAGGCAACCGCCTTCTACAACAGCTTCAACGATCAGATTTCCCGTCTGCCCGAGACGCAGCAGGCGGATGTGCGCGCCTTCTATGAAATGAACGGCTGGCGGCCGGTGTGGAACGCCGACCGGGTTCGGGCCCTGAACACCGTCGCGGCCGGCGCCAATCGCCATGGTCTGGCGGGCTCTGACTATTTCGACTTCGTGGGACTGGCCGCCGATCCGGCGAGCGCGGACCTGCGGACCACGGCGGCGGCGCTGGCCTATGCCCGCGTCCTGGCCGAGGGCAAGGTGCGGCCCGAGACGGTTGAAGATCTTTGGGAAATGCAGAAGAACCGTGTGGACCTGTCGCGCGGTCTCAGCGACGCCCTGAGCCGCGCCGTGCTGGGCCAATGGTACGACGGCCTGGCGCCCACCGACATCGGCTATCAGAACCTGTCGGCCGGCTATGTCCGCTATCGCCGTCTGGCGGCGCAGGGCGGCTGGCCCCGCTTCACCCAGGGCGCGACCATCGAGCCGGGCAACAGCGATCGCCGCATCCCCGCCCTGATCGACCGCCTGACGGCCGAAGGCGACCTGTCGGCCGCCGACGGCGCGCGGCTGAAGTCGCAGGGCCTGGTTTACAACGCCGAACTGCAACGTGCGGTGCAAAGCTTCCAGAACCGCCATGGCCTGGGCGCAGACGGGCGGATCGGCGCGGGCACCCAGCGCTCGCTGGGCGCCTCGGCCGAGGACCGTGCGCGTCAGATCGCGCTGAACCTGGAGCGCCGTCGCTGGCTGAAGCGCGAGGTCGCGCCCGAGCGGATCGAGGTCAACACCGCCGCCGCCATCATGGTCTATTGGAAGGACGGCAAGCCGGTTCACTCCAACCGCGTCGTCGTCGGCTCGGCCGAGAACCAGACGCCCAGCCTGGAGAAGCCGTTCGCCTCGGTCGTGGCCAATCCGCCCTGGTATGTGCCGGCCGGCATCGCGCGCCGCGAAATCCTGCCCAAGGGGCCGGGGTATCTGGCCGCCAACGACATGTATGTGAAGGACGGCACGGTCATCCAGCGCGCCGGTCCGCGCTCGGCGCTGGGCTATGTGAAGTTCGAGCTGCGCGACAGCTACGCCATCTTCCTGCACGACACGCCGTCGAAGGCCGCCTTCAACCTGTCCACGCGTCAGCGCAGCCACGGCTGCGTGCGGGTGCAGAATGCGGTGGAGTTCGCGCGCCTGCTGCTGTCGCCCGATCCGACCAAGCTGGCCCAGTTCGACACGGCCCAGGACACGCGCGAGACGACGCGCGTGACGACCGGCCGGGAAATCTCGGTGCGTCTGCTGTATTGGACCGCCTTCGTGGACGGTCAGGGCCGCGTGGCGTTCCGCGAGGACGTCTATGGCCGTGACGACAAGCTGGCGCAGGCGCTAGGCATCGGCGTCAATCTGCCCAAGCCTATCGACGACGGCCGGGCGGACGCCAACGACGTCGGGCCGTAAAAGGGGCGATCAGCCCCTGAAGGCCGCCTCAAGCATGCCCATCTGGCTGAGCACCGGGTTTTCCGGGGCCTGATCCTGATCGTCGGCATACATGCGGCGATCCAGATACAGGGTGCGGTCGAACAGCTTTTCAGAACGCACGAGATATTCGATCAGGGCGATCGGCAGTTCTGCGTGGCTGGGCTCGGCGTCGATACGACGCTCGTTCAGACGATAGCGCGGCTCGCAGGCGGTTTCCGGCGACATGTCGTCTTCGCGCACGGCGCGCTGGACCAGGAGCCAGGAGGCGATCTGCATCAGGCGGGTGGTCAGCTTCATGCTCTCGGCCGCATAGGCCAGGGCGGCGGCGCGCGACAGCATCTTGGAATCGCGACGGCCCTCGCCGTCCAGATAGGCGGCGGTTTCCTCGACCAACTCCATACCTTCACGGAAGGTGCGATCGAACAGCTCGGACCGGGCGAAATCACGAACGGTGCGGCTGCGGTCAGCGGGGGACGGAGCGGAGGTCATTTGAGCATTGATCATCAGAGAAGGTCGGGTCCGTCCTGCAATCGGCCCCTGGCGGCGCCGTTCGCACGAAAGATGCAACGCTCATGCCATGCCAGCGGATCATTCGCGATCACGAACCGAAGTTGAACAGGGCGTCAGCGGCGTTTTTCTTGGAGCGTTTCGTCTCGATCGCGGCGCGCGAGCGCGTGATCTCGGCCTCAAGCGCGGCGATCCGCTCCTGCAAATCCTCGACGGCGTAAACATCCAGGTCTTCGCGTGACAGGGCCCGCAGTGGTTCGCCGCGTTGCGGGCGGGGTTCAAGATCTTCGAACATCGTCGCCTTCCTTTCGCGCTGTCATGGCCAAGGCGGTCCAAGGTCCCTATCTGAACGCCCGGATACGGACGAATGCAAGGCGAGTGCGATGCGCGTGATCGAAATCGAAGGCGGTTCCGGACCGGCTGAGGCCCTGAAGATCTCCGAACGGCCCGATCCCGTCGCGGGGCCGGGTCAGGTGCTGATCCGGGTGCGGGCGGCGGGTGTGAACCGGCCGGACCTGCTGCAACGCACCGGCGCCTACCCCCCTCCCCCCGGCGCGTCGGACGTTCTGGGGCTTGAAATCGCCGGCGAGATCGAGGCCGTCGGAGAGGGCGTGACGCGCTGGACGGTCGGCGACCGAGCGTGCGCCCTGCTGGGCGGCGGCGGCTATGCGGAGTTGGCCGTGGTCGATGCGCGTCATGTCCTGCCGATCCCCCAGGGTCTGGATTTCGTTCAGGCGGCCGTGCTGCCGGAAACCGTCTTCACCGTCTTCGCCAATGTGTTTGAGGGCGGCGCGTTGAAGGCCGGCGAGACGTTGCTGATCCACGGGGCGACCAGCGGCATCGGCGTCACGGCCATCCAGATGGCCAAGGCGGCCGGCGCCCGAGTCATCGCCACCTCACGCGGGGCGGACAAGGCCGCAGCCGCCAAGGCGCTAGGCGCGGACATCAGCCTGGACGCCAAGAGCGAGGATCTGGAGGCGCAGATCCGCGAGGCGGGCGGCGCGGACGTGGTTCTGGACATGGTGGGGCGCGACTACGCCGCCCTGAACCTGAACAGTCTGAATGCGGGCGGGCGTTGGGTGGTCATCGCCTCCCTGACCGGCCCCAGGGTCGAGATGGATCTGCAGCGGATCATGCTGAAGCGATTGACCCTGACGGGATCGACCTTACGCAGCCGCCCGGCGGACGAAAAGGCGCGTCTGACCGCGGCTGTCGAGGCGACCGCCTGGCCGTGGGTCGCCTCCGGCAAGGTGAAGCCGCCGGTTCAGGCGGTGTTCGCGTTGGAGCAGGCGGCCGATGCGCACGCCGAACTGGAAGCCGGCGGGCACATCGGCAAGATCGTGCTGAGCGTCTAGTAGCGCCCGCCGCGCACGGGGCGCAGCGACGAGATGTTGTCGTTGAAGCCGCCGTTCAGGAAGCGGACATCGCCTTCGACGATGCGGCAGCGTCCCCGGAACTCGGCGTCGGTGCAGACTTCCCAGCGGCCTTCGACGCGCATCGAACTGATGCGGTCATTGAATGGGGTGCGGCCCAGGTTGCGGTCCTCGCTGGTGAACTCACGCGAGGCGCCGCGGAAGTTGGCGTCGTCATAGACGGTGATCGAGGACCGACCCCAGCCGCCGCCATTGCCGCCGCCCCAGCCAGGGCCGCCGTTGCCCGGACCGCCGTTGCCGGGGCCCCAGCCGCCGCCGGGACGGCCGGGCTGGCTGTCTTCATAGTCGCCACGGAACCGCCCGCAGACCAGCAGGCCGTTGTCGTTGTTGATCTCCTCGCCGCCGCAGCGGTTCAGCTCGATCGACGTGCCGCGCATCCGGCCGCGCATATCGCGGCAGTCGGCATAGAGACGGCCGCGATTCACATAGGCTTCCGAACACGACTGGGTATAGCCGCCGCGCGGGGCGACGCGTTGCTGTGCATAGTCCTGGCCCGAGGCCATCGCTGCGGCCAGAGCCGCGCCAAGCAGAATGGACATGGTGGTTCTCCTCTCCCGAAGCTGAAAAGCTTCATTACCGCGAAGGTTGCGTCAGGGCGGATGAACCGTTGCTGTATGGGATTGTCGCTCAGCGTTTTCTTTTGTGTCGAATAGGCCTATATCGGCATCATACGCGCCCGGTCGAAAGGCCGGGCGCCGTCGTATCCAACGCCAGCCGAAGCCTCATTCGGCGGCTCAACAACACCGGGACGAACGCCCCATGAGCGACATTCTGATGCCCAAGGCCACTGCGGTCTGGCTGGTCGACAACACCTCCCTCAGCTTCGAGCAGATCGCCGACTTCTGCGGCCTGCACCCGCTTGAAGTTCGCGGCATCGCCGACGGCGACGTGGCGCGCGATATCCGCGGCGTCGATCCCGTGACCGGCGGCCAGCTGACGCGCGAAGAACTGGACAAGGCCCAGGGCGACGAAAACTATCGCATGAAGGCGATCGTCAGCCGCCATGCCGAACTGCTGAAGTCGGCAAAGCCAGCGCCGAAATACACGCCGGTGTCGCGTCGCCAGGACCGCCCCGACGCCATCGCCTGGTTCGTGCGCAACCACCCGGAGGTGACGGACGCCCAGATCGCTAAGATGCTTGGCACGACCAAGTCCACCATCGAGAGCGTGCGCAACCGCACCCACTGGAACAGCGCCAACATCAAGCCGGTCGACCCGGTGACTCTCGGCCTGGTCGGCCAGCTGGCGCTGGACGAGATCGTCAAGAAGGCCGCCGACAAGAAGGCCAAGGACGACCTGAAGAACGGCGGCGGCACGATCCAGCCCGTCGAAAAGGTCGAGGCCGAGCCCGAGTTCGTGCCGGAAGCCCGCCAACGTCCCGGCGCCGAGCCGACGGCGGAATCGGTGTTCGGCACCAAGGACTGATCCGCCTTCGCGTAACGAAAACGGCCCCGGAGAGCGATCTCCGGGGCCGTCGTCGTTTTCGGGAGGTCGGCGCTAGGTCGCGCGCGCCTCCAGACTGGTGATTTCTTCCTTTAGCCGAAGCTTCTTCTGCTTCAGCGCCCTGACCTGCAACGGATCCGTGGACGGGCGGGTAAGCTCCTTCTGGATGGTCTCATCCAGGGTGCGATGACGATTACCCAGTTCGCGAATACGAGCCTCGATGGTCATGGCTTGCGCCTCCTTTGGTTAGGGACCAGTAGAGTGAGCGCCCGGTTTGGCGCGCTGTGTAATCACTTTCCAGTGACAGCCCGTCGCCCCGGACCCCAAGGAGGCTGACCCCCAAAATGGACGATGATGTGAACGGAGCCATACGGAACCCGCCTGCCAGACTGGTGGTCGGAATTTCAGGGGCTTCCGGCGCCGTCTATGGCGCCCGCGTGCTGGATGCGCTGAACGATCTGGGCGTCGAAAGCCATCTGGTCGTGACCAAGGCCGCCCTGCTCACATTGTCGCAGGAGACCGATCTGTCGCCCGACGAACTGACGGCCAAGGCGTCGGTGGTTCACAAGCTGGGCGACGTGGGGGCGACGATCGCCTCCGGCTCTTTCCGCACCCTGGGCATGATCGTGGCCCCCTGCTCGATCAAGACGATGAGCGAGATCGCGACGGGCGTGACCTCGACCCTGCTGACGCGCGCAGCGGACGTGACGCTGAAGGAGCGGCGACCGCTGGTGCTGATGGTGCGCGAGACGCCGTTCCACCTGGGCCACCTTCGCACCATGACCGCCCTGGCCGAAATGGGCGCGACCATCGCCCCGCCCCTGCCCGCGCTTTACGCCCGGCCGAGCTCGATCGTGGAGATGGTCGATCAGTCGGTGGGGCGGACGCTGGACCTGTTCGGCCTGGATTGGGGCGCGGTGCGGCGCTGGGAAGGCCTGAAGTCATGAGGCTGTGGGACTGGGCGGTCGCCGCCTATGGCGCGCCGGGGGTCGGCGAGGCATGTCTGGCGCTGCAGGACAGCCACGACCAGAACGTGCCTGTGCTGCTGTGGTCCGCCTGGGTCGCGGCGACAGGCCGAAAGCCGGACGAAGAGATGATCGAGGCGGCCTGCGACACGGCCCGCGCCTGGGACAGCGTCGTGGTCGCCCCGCTGCGTTCGGTGCGGCGGATACTGAAAGCGCCGGTGCCCGATATCGACGACGGCCCGCGCGAGAGCGTGCGCAACCGCATCAAGGCGCTGGAGCTGGAGGCGGAACGGCATTTGCTGGATGCGCTGGAGGCGCTGGCGCCCGAACCCAGCGGACCGGCCCGCCCGATCATCGACAGCCTGGCAGCCACCGCCCGGATGTGGGCGGACGTCACCCCGCGCCCGGCCCTGATCCGTCTCGCAGACGCCCTTCCGGCCTGAGATCAGCGTGGCTATAAGCGGCCTGAGACGAGCGGCGTGGAGATGACACGATGAATGACGACACGCCTGCGATCACCGAGGAAATGGTCGAGCTTCACGCGCGGGTGAAGCATCTGCGCCAGGAACACGCCGACCTTGACGCCTCGATCGAAGCTCTGGGTCAGGCCGCCATTCCCGATCAGCTGATGATCGCCCGGCTGAAGCGCAAGAAGCTGGCGCTGAAGGACGAGATCGTGAAGCTGGAAGACCGCATCCTGCCCGACATCATCGCCTGATCTGGCCGGGCGAGCGGCAGGTTCCGCCCTGCGACCATCCGCCGCCCTGCCCTAGCCCCAAAGTCGCCAAAGCCAGCGGGCATAAGCCGTCCTCCCACGGAACGCCGTGCGCTGTCGGGGCGCCGCTTCCTTCATTCCAGAGCGTAGAGACGCTGGAGAGGCCGCCGAATGCGACGCCTGCTGTCCAACGCGCCGATGGCGCGGTGCAAGACCCTGTTGATCCACTCCGGCCAGACGGCCGCCTTCGCCGCCGTGGCCGTCTTCGCCGCCGCCGCCGCGCCAAATGCCGCGCGCGAGGCCGCCTTGCCGCCGCCGACCCAGATCGCCGCGCCGGTGTCGCCGCCCCTGAAGGCCGAGGTCGAGAAGGCGGGTCCTATAACGCGCCAGATCGCCTTCACCGCCCCGGTGCGCGGCTATGCGATCAACTCGCCATTCGGCCTGCGCAAACTGGCCATCGAAGCCAAGGCGCGCGCGCACAAGGGCGTCGACATCGCCGCGCCGAAAGGCACGACCGTCTTCACCGCCGCCGAGGGCGAGGTCATCCGCACGGGCTATGACCCTGAGGGCTATGGCAACTTCATCGAGGTGCGCCACCCCAACGGCATGAGCACCCTGTACGGCCACCTCAGCCGGATCGATGTCGCGAACGGCGATGCGGTCGCGCCCGGTCAGCGCATCGGTCTGGTCGGCTCCACCGGCTATTCCACCGGCCCGCATCTGCATTTCGAGGTCCGTCGCGGCGGCGCGCAGGTCAATCCGACCAAGGTGGTTGATCGCCATTTCGAAGTGACGGTGAAGGCCAAGGCCTGACGCGCATTGCGTTGCGACGGGCGTAGCAAACATCCTAGTGTCCCCTCTCGTTCTGGGAGGGATGGATATGAACAGGATCGTCGCCGCCGTCGTCGCGGGCCTTTTGGCCGCCACGCCCATCGCCGCCTCGGCGCAGGACTATGGGCGCTACAGCGACGCCGCCGCACAGACCGAGCTGTCGCGCCTGGCGGATGTGCAGATGGCGGTCATGGTGCCAATGCGCGACGGCGTGGGGCTGGCCACCAATGTCTATCGCCCCAAGAACGCGTCCGGCCCCTTGCCGACCGTGTTCGTCCGCACGCCCTATAACGAGCTGGCCTACAACGCCCGCACCACGCGCTCGGCCCTGAGTTGGGTCAGCAAGGGCTATGCCTTCGTCATCCAGAACGAGCGGGGACGGTATTTCTCGGGTGGCGACTATCAGATCCTGGGCTATCCACAGACCGACGGCTATGACGCTCTGACGTGGATTGCGGCCCAGCCCTGGTCGAATGGAAAGGTCGGCACCCTGGGCTGTTCGTCCTCCGCCGAATGGCAGCTGGCCCTGGCGGCCCAAAACCACCCCGCCCACGCCGCCATGGTGCCCCAGGCCTCGGGCGCCGGCATCGGCAAGGTCGGCCGGTTCCAGGAACAGGGCAACTGGTACACCGGGGGCGTGCCGCGCAACCTGTTCTTTGTGTGGTTGTACGGTGTGGACAATCCGCAGCGCGCCCAGATCCCGATGGACATCGACCAGGAAACCCGCGCTCGGATCGTCCGCTACAACGATCTGGACGCCAAGAAGCCGGATGTGAACTGGCCCAGCCAGATCCGGCATCTGCCGGTCAATGACATGCTGAAGGACCTGGGGGAGCCGGCCGGCACGTTCGAGGAGCTGATCGCGCGCACCCCGTCCGATCCGGCCTGGCGTCAGGGCGGCCTGTATCACGACGACATGGGCTGGGGCGTGCCGTCCCTGTGGTTCAACAGCTGGTATGACGTCTCCATCGGGCCGAACATGGAGCTGTTCAACCACGCCCGATCCACGACCCAGGATCGCGAGGCGGCCGAGAACCAGTATGTGGTGGTCGGCCCCAACAACCACTGCGCCTTTGGGGGCCTGGGGCCGAACTATAAGTCGGGCGATCGATCGCTGGGCGACGCCACCTTCGACAGCGACGCGCTGGTGCACGCCTGGTTCGATCGCTGGCTGAAGGGCGAGCGCCGCGCCTTCCCCGAGAGCACGCCGCATGTGCAGTATTTCAACATGGGCGAAAACGCCTGGCGCACGGCCGCGCAGTGGCCGCCGGCCGGGGTCAAGACGGTGCGGATGTATCTGCGCTCGGGCGGCGGGGCCAACAGCCTGAACGGCGATGGCCTGCTAAGCCTTCAGGCGCCGCCCGCCGGCGAACCGGCCGACCGCTATCGCTATGATCCGATGAACCCGGTCCAGACCATCGGCGGCGGCGATTGCTGCAACGGCGGCTTGGTCACGGCCGGGGCCTTCGATCAGCGGCCGATCGAGGCGCGCAACGATGTGCTGGTCTATACGTCGGAGGCGCTGACCGAGCCGATGCAGGTCACCGGCTTCATCGATGCGGTGCTGAAGGTGTCGTCTTCTGCGCCCGACACCGATTTCGCGGTCAAGCTGGTGGACGTGGCGCCGGACGGGACAGCCTATATCCTGGGCGACACCATCATGCGGGCGCGCTATCGCAACGGCTATGACCGTCCCGCGCCCCTGACGCCGGGCCAGGTGGCGACCGTGCAGCCCACGCCGCTGACCATCAGCAACACCTTCCAGCCTGGTCACCGTATCCGGGTCGAAGTCACCAGCTCCAACTTCCCCAAGTTCGTGCGCAACCTGAACACAGGCGGACTGAACGAGACCGAGAGCCAGGGCATGGTCGCCGACAACGCCGTCCATCACGCGGGTGACGACGCCTCCTACATCGATCTGCCTGTGGTGAAATAGGTGCCCCTGCGCCGAAGTCGCTGGCGTCCCCTGTCGTCGGATTCTAGTCTGACGACAGGGATTTGGGAGGCGACATGGCGGCGTTGACGCTGGATGGGGTGAACAAGCGATACGGCGATTTCCACGCCGTGCGCGATCTGAGTTTTCAGGTCGAGAAGGGGTCGATCTGCGGCTTTCTGGGACCGAACGGGGCGGGCAAGACCTCGACCCTGCGGATGATCCTGGGGTTGCAGCCGGCGACGTCGGGGCAGATCGAGATACTGGGCGCCGACGACGGGCGCAAGGTGCGCGACCGGATCGGTTTCCTGCCCGAGGAGCGCGGTCTCTATAAGAAGATGACGCCGGTCGAGGCCATCGCCTTCTTCGGCGCGCTGAAAGGCCTGCCGGTCGCGGAGGGCCGCAAGCGCGCCAAGACCCTGCTGGAGCAGCAGGGACTGGGCGAGGCGCAGAAAAAGAAGATGAAGGAGCTGTCCAAGGGGATGGCGCAGAAGGTGCAGCTGATCGCCTCGGTCGTGCATCAGCCCGAGTTCGTCATCCTGGACGAGCCCTTCTCCGGTCTGGACCCGATGAACCAGCAGGGCCTGGAGGCGATGATTCGCGGGCTGGCCGCGAACGGCGCCACGGTGCTGTTCTCCACCCATGTGATGCAGCATGCCGAGCGGCTGTGCGACAAGGTCGTGCTGCTGGCGCGTGGCAAGAAGGCGTTCGAGGGGACGGTGGATCAGGCCAAGGCCACCTCGCCGCGCTTCCTGGATCTGGACGGCGCGATCAGCGCGGACGCCGCCGCCGCCCTGCCCGGCGTGGCGGGCGTCGAGACCCTGTCCGACGTGGACGGCGTGCGTCGTCTGAAGATCGCCTTGGCGCCCGGCGCCGGGGGTCAGGATACGTTGAAGACGGCCTTCCTGAACGGCCTGGACGTGCGCGGCTTCGCGCTGAAGGAGCCGACGCTGCACGACGCCTTCATCGGCCTGACCGGTGACCATCCCGACCAACCCGTCGCATCCGTGGAGGCTGTCCAATGAACCGCACCCTGCTGATCGCGCGACGCGAATATGTCGCCTACGCCAAGACCGTCGGCTTCTGGCTGTCGCTTTTGGCCTTCCCGCTGTTCGCCGTGCTGGGCGGCGGCATTCCAGCGCTGATCAAGGCCTCCGAGCCGATCAAGTCGGTGGCGGTGATCGAGGAAGGCCCCAATGCGACGGGTCTGGCCGCCGCCGTGCGCGCCTCTCTGCAAGCGGATGTGGATCGTCAGAACGAGCGCCTGCGCGAAGCCGCCGAAAAGGGACAGGCGGGCACCGGGCGCGCCGTCGCCTCCATCACCGGCCCCAAGATCCGTCTGGTTGACGCGCCGCCCGCCATCGCCGACGCCGTCGGCCCGGCGCGTGACGAGGCGATCCGCAAGGCGTTGGACAAGCAGACCTCGAAGGCCAAGCGCCTCGACGCCGTGGTCTTCCTGAGCCGCACGGATGGCAAGCCCGCCGCCCAGGTCTGGACCGCGCGCGCCACCGACAATGACGTCTCCGGCTTCGTCCGAAATGCGCTTCGCGATGCCCGACGCACCGAGCTTTTGACCGCCGCCGGGGTCGCCCCGGCCGTGGCGCAGGAAGTTCAGACCTTCCGGCCCGATGTGAAATCCTTCTCGCCCAGCGCGGCCAGCGGGGGCGAGGTGTCGATGCGTGACCGGATTCCGTCCTTCATCGGCCTGGGCGTCGGATTCCTGTTATGGTCGCTGGTCATCACCGGCGCCTCCATCCTGCTGAACAGCGTGATGGAGGAGAAGTCGAACAAGATCCTGGAGGTGCTGCTGTCCTCGGCCTCGGCGACCGAAATCCTGACGGGCAAGGTGCTGGGCGTGGCGCTGCTGACCCTTACGGTCATGGGCGTCTGGGGCGGGATCGGGGCCTTCACCCTGATCTCGGCCTCGCCCCATACGGCGGCGACGGTCGGACAGGTGCTACTGCACGACGGTCTGATCTTCTATTTCATCGCCTATATGGTCGGCGGCTACCTGATGTATGCGGTGCTGTTCGCCGCCATCGGCGCCTTCTGCGAGACGCCGCGCGACGCCCAGACCCTGATGGGGCCGATCATGATGATCCTGGTCGTGCCGATCCTGGTCATGCAGATGGCCCTGACCAGCCCGGATGCGCCGGTGGTCAAGGTTCTGTCCTGGATCCCCTTCTTCACCCCCTTCCTGATGAGCGCGCGCGCGCCCAGCGACCCGCCGCTGGTGGAGGTGATCCTGACGCTGATCGGCATGTTCGGGACCGCCGCCTTCATGGTGTGGATCGCCGGGCGGGCCTTCCGCGCCGGTGCGCTCTCGGATGTGAAGCTGAGCTGGAAGAGCTTCGGCCGGGCGATCACCGGGCGGGCGTAGGCGGCACGGTTGTCTCCTCCCTGTCGCGTTGCGATGGGGAGGTGGCGCGGCGCTTCTTCTGTGGGACTTCAAGAGCCCTCCACCACGCTCCGCAGAAACGAAACGCAAAGAAAAAGGCCGCTTCCCGAAGGAAGCGGCCTTAAATCTTTCGGCTTTCGCCGGGGTCTTAACGACCGCCGGGAACGCGCGGCTTCGGCGCAGGCAGCAGGCCCTCGCGCTGCATGCGCTTGCGCGCCAGCTTGCGGGCGCGACGGATGGCTTCGGCCTTTTGACGGGCGCGCTTTTCCGAGGGCTTCTCGAAGTGCACGTGGCGCTTCATTTCACGGAAGCTGCCCTCGCGCTGCATCTTCTTCTTCAGGGCTTTGAGCGCTTGGTCGACGTTGTTGTCGCGAACGAAAATCTGAACCAGGTTAAACTCTCCTTTGGCCGCCCGCCGCGTCCTGTGAGGGAGACGGGCGAACAAAATAAAATCGCCTTCCGACAGCCGGGCTCTCGGATGAAGGCGCGCTGATACACGAGCCGCCCCCTTCTGTCCAGATCGTCGCGACCATTCTTCAAGGCTCGAAACGCCATGACGACCGGCGTATGATCGCCCTTATGACCGAGACGACAGACTGGGCCGACCGGACCGAACAGACCGTGCTGGACGCCGCCATCGCCCGCGCGCCCGCCCTGGGCTGGAATGCGCGTCTGGTGCGCGAGGCCTGCGAGGCGTGCGGCCTGTCGCAGGGCGACGAGGAACTGCTGCTGCCCAACGGCGCGCGCGATCTGGCGGCCCTGCTGTCGCGCCGCCATGATGCGCGAGCGCTGGCGGCTCTAGGTGAAATCGACGCCAAGTCGCTGAAGATTCGCGAGCGAATCGGCCGTGCCGTGTCCGAGCGGATGGAGGCGGGCGCCGCCGACCTGGAGGCCACGCGTCGCTGCGCCGCCTTCCTGGCTCTACCCGTCAACGCCGACCTGGGCCTGAAACTGGCCTGGGAGAGCGCGGATCATCTGTGGCGCTGGGCCGGGGACGAGGCGACCGACTGGAATCACTATTCCAAGCGGACGATCCTGTCGGGCATCCTGATTCCCGCCCTGACCCTGCGCTGGTTCGACGGACGCGAAGCGGCAGAGGCCTTCGTCGCCCGCCGGATCGAAAACGTCATGGTCTTCGAGAAGTGGAAGGCGGGCAAGGATTTCGACGCGCCGTTCCGAACGGTCAGCGACGCTCTGAGCCGCATGCGGTATGGGGCGAAAGCCTAGACCGCACCCAGCAGCCGGTTCACGTGGGCCATCTTGCGGCCGGGGCGGGCCTCGGCCTTGCCGTAGAGGTGCAGGCGTTCGTCGGACTTGGCCGACAACTTGCGCCAGTCCTCGACTTCGTCGCCCAGCAGGTTGGTCATTTCGATGCGGGCGTGGGCCGTCGTGGGGCCGAGCGGCCAGCCGGCGACGGCGCGGATATGCTGTTCGAACTGGTCGCAGACGCAGCCGTCCTGGGTCCAGTGGCCGGTGTTGTGAACGCGTGGGGCGATCTCGTTGACCAGAAGCACGTCGTCTCCGAGGTCGAACAGTTCGACGCCCAGAACGCCGACGTAGTCCAGCCCGTCCAGGATCGCCTCAGCGATGGCGCGGGCTCGAACTTGCGTTTTTTCGTCCACGGCGGCGGGGGCCAGGGTGGTGCGCAGGACGCCGCCCTCGTGCCGGTTCTCGCCCAGCGGATAGACGGCCATGTGGCCGTCCCAGTCGCGGGCGGCGATGACCGACAGTTCGCGCACGAAGGTCGCCTTGGCCTCCAGGATGGCCGGACGACCGCCCAGGCTTTCCAGGGCGGCGGGCGCATCCTCGATGGCGTGGATCCAGACCTGGCCCTTGCCGTCATAGCCTTCGCGGCGGGTCTTCAGCAGGGCGGGCAAGCCCAGTTCGGTCAGGCCGACGACCAGGTCGTCCAGCGTTTCGATGACGGCGAAGGCGACCGTCGGGGCGCCCACGGCGTTCAGGAAGGCCTTTTCGTCCACCCGGTCCTGCGACACGCGCAGCGCGGTCGGCCCCGGCGCGACCAGGGCGCCGGCCTCGGCCAGACGCTCGATGGATTCGGCCGGCACGTTCTCGAACTCGAAGGTGACGACGTCTGCGGCGCGGCCCAGCGCCGACAGGGCCTTGGGGTCGTCATAGGCGGCGACGATCTGGCGCGCCGAAACCCGGCCGGCCGGGCTGTCGGCCTCGGGGTCCAGGATCACGACGTCGAAGCCCAGGCGCGATGCGGCCTGGCTCAGCATCCGGCCCAGCTGGCCTCCGCCGATGATGCCGAGGGTCGAACCGGGGGGAAGCGGAAGATCAGGCACTCAGTCCTCGACGGTTTCTGCGACGGATTCAGTCTGGGCGGCGCGGAAGGCGGCCAGGCGTCCGGCCAACACCTCGTCCGACAGGGCCAGTATCTGGGCGGCCAGGATGCCGGCGTTGGCGGCGCCGGCCTCGCCGATGGCCAGGGTGGCGACCGGAACGCCCGCTGGCATCTGCACGATCGACAGCAGGCTATCCATGCCCTTCAGCGCCTTGGACTGGACCGGCACGCCCAGCACCGGCAGTTCGGTCATGGAGGCGGCCATGCCCGGCAGATGGGCGGCGCCCCCTGCCCCGGCGATGATGACCTTATATCCGGCGGCCTTGGCGCCCGTGGCGAAATCGACCAGGCGTTGGGGCGTGCGGTGGGCGCTGACGACCTTGGCGTCCCAGGCGACGCCCAGTTGATCCAGGCGATCGGCGGCCAGCTTCATGGTCGGCCAGTCGGACCGGCTGCCCATGATGATCGCCACCGGGGTTTCGGAAGTCGCCATGTCTGCAAGGCCCCTCGCGGAAAGGCGCCGGTTACAGCACGCGGGTGACGCCGGCAACCGCAACACCGTGATTTCAGCCGTGTCGGCCCGTAATGTCGGCCTTCAATGTCGGCGGATCACGCTCTACCATCGTTCGACCGCGCGACGCAGACTGAGTTGCGCCTTCGGAGCCAACCCTGCGCCGTGACCGACGTGGCCGAACACGACCTGACCGCCGAGATCGCGCGCCTGCGCGTCGAGCTGGAAGCGTGGAAGACGCGCGCCGCGGCCGCAGAGGCCGCCGCCGACCACGATGTGCTGACCCCCGCCCTGAACCGGCGCGGCTTCATCACGGCGATGCAGCGGACCATGGCCTATTGCCAGCGGCACGGGGTGCCGGCGGTGCTGCTGTATCTGGACATGGACGGGTTCAAGAGTGTCAACGACAGCCTGGGCCATGCCGCCGGCGATGCAGCCCTGGTCGCGGTGGCCGAGCTGTTCCTGGCCAATCTGCGCGAGTCGGATGCGGTGGGCCGGCTGGGCGGCGACGAGTTCGCCCTGCTGATGTTGCACGCAGGCTATGAAGAGGGCCGGGCCAAGGCGCGTCAGCTGGCCGAGGCGCTGAAGACCGAAGGCTTCGTTTGGGACGGCCAGAAGACCGAACTGGGCGGCTCGTTTGGGGTGCGCGCCTGGGACGGCCATGCCGACGCCGAAGTCTGGCTGACCGAGGCCGACGCCGCCATGTGGGTGAGGAAGAAGGGGCGCTGAGGCCCCTTCCCGCCCCTGCCGCTTAAAGCGGCAGTTTCAGCTGAATGCCGCCCATGTGGCTGTCGGCGTGGTCGCCGAAGCGGCCGCGATAGCCGACCGTCACCTTGACCGGGCCGAGCGAACCCTCGACGCCGGCCGAGGCCAGGAACTGGCCGCCGAACGGATCGTCGATCTCGCGCGACAGCACCTGGGCCGGGTTGTTGTAGAGACCGACGCGCACCGGATCGGAGCTGTCGTCCAGGGCGTCGCGGTAGCCGCCTTCGGCGAACAGGCCGAACCCGCCCATTTCCGCCTCGGCGCGCAGGGCGACCTCGCCGGTCAGGGCCTTCACGGTGCGGTCGCCGTACTGATACTGGGCGCCGACGCCCTGTTCGTAATAGCCGTCCACGTCGCTGGACACGTAGGCGAGGGCCGCGCGGGGCGACAGGGCGACGCCGCCCATGTCGAACCACATGCCGCCTTGCAGACGCGCGCCGCTGCTGAGCGCGCGGGTTTCGGCGGTGTGGACGATCGGCGCTAGGCTGGTGGTGCGTTCGATGTCGTCAATGTTGTCGCGCGCCACGCCGACGGCGGCGTTGACGAAGACATCGCCCGAGCGCCAGCCGCCATAGACGTCCAGGCCGAAGCTTTCGACGTTGAACTGCAGCGCCTGGCTTTCGACGTCGGTGTTGCGCGCCGTGCCGGCCAGACCGAAGCGCCAGTTGGCCGAAGGTCCGGCCTCAAGCGCGATACGGGCGCCCCAGCCGTCGCTGGACGAACTGGTGACCGAGCCGCGCGCGTCGGTGTCGACGCTGTCGACCAAGGCCGAAGTTGTGACGGACACGCCGGCCTCCCACGGCTGGCGACCCGACAGGGCCTCGCCGGCGGCGTCCAGGGCGTCCTCGCGGTGACGATAGGCCGTCTCGCCCTGCAAGGTCGATTGAGCGCCGATGTCGCCATAGTAAAGGTAGTCGGTCGCCAGTTGGGCGATGATCCGATGGCCCGCCGCGGTCGGGTGGACGCCGTCGAAGTAGAAGTAGCTGTCCGGGTTCGTGCAGACCGTCACGCCGTTGAAGCAGGGCTGGGTGATGTTGGTGATGCCGAACAGGCCCGGATTGCCGGCCAGGGTGTCACCGATCTTGAACAGGTCCATCATGATGATGTTGCTGCCTGGGCGGGCGGCGGCCGTGGCGGTCAGATTGGTCTGAAGCGCCGTGTTGAAGGTGGTGACGGCGAAGTCGGCCAGGGGCGCGGCGGTCGTGCCG
The DNA here is from genome assembly GCF_058790795.1 of Brevundimonas sp. EU05-FHT14B07. NCBI lineage: Bacteria > Pseudomonadati > Pseudomonadota > Alphaproteobacteria > Caulobacterales > Caulobacteraceae > Brevundimonas > Brevundimonas sp. EU05-FHT14B07. Next base: position 731,694 of record NZ_JBYTCZ010000001.1, on the reverse strand, counting down.
CGGAACTGAGGCGTCAGGCTGAGCTTGGGCAGGTTGGTGACCAGGATGGTCCCGGCCCCCGCGCCCGCCACGGTGTTGACCAGGCTGTTGATGTTGGCGGCGGCCGTGGTTGCGACCGGGGTGATGGCGGCGACCGGGCTGGCGGAAGCGCCGGCGGCGGGTAGGCCCTGGAAGATGTCGTTGGCGCCGCCCAGGACGCTGACCAAGTCGGTCGAGCTGAACCGGCCGCCCGCGGCGGTGTAGCGCGACAGCTGGTTCAGCATGCCGAACGGCACGCCCGCCGAGGCGTCAGTGCGCGAGCCGCCGAAGGCGTAGTTGATGCTGCCCGTGACCGAATCGTTGAAGTTGGCGGCGTTGAAGCCCAGCAGTTCAACGAAGGTCGGACCGTTCGAGAAGCGGCGCGCATAGGGCGGCGACGGCGGCTGGGTCCCGCCCGAGATCAGAAACAGGTTGCCGTTGTCGCTGAGGCTGTCGCCGAAGACGACGAGACGGTTGTAGGTCTGGGCCGAGGCCGAGCCGGCAAAGGCGCAGGCGGCGAGCGCCAGAGCGGCGACGGCGCCGCCGGTGATGAAGCGTGACATGAAATTCCTCCCGCAGCCGTCGTTGCGCGGCCGTTCGACGTGAGGATGCGCCAGTTCGCGCAGAGCGCAAGATGCCGCGAGGTCAGCTTTGAGAAGATATTTGCGAGCGACGTATCACTGCAACGTGCGGAACTTCAGCGTGCCCGGCACCGTCTTGAGTTCGCGCAGCGCCTCTGGATCGTAGTCGCGGTCCACGTCGGTGATGACATAGCCCGTGCGCTCGTCCGTTTTCAGGTGCTGGCCCAGGATGTTCAGGCCCGCCGAAGCCAGAGCGCGGTTCAGTTCGGCCAGCACGCCCGGCTGGTTTCTGTGGATGTGCAGGATGCGGTGCGCGCCCGAAACTTCGGAGAGCTGGACGTTGGGCAGGTTGACGCTGAAGGTCGTATCGCCCCGGTTCAGATAGCCCAGCAGGCGCTCGGCCGCGAACTCGGCGATGGCCTCCTGCGCCTCTTCGGTCGAGCCGCCGATGTGCGGCGTCAGGATCATGTTGGGCAGGCCTTGAAGCGGGCTCTCGAAGGGGTCGGCGTTGGTGCGCGGCTCTTCGGGGAAGACATCGACAGCGGCGCCGGCGACCCGGCCCGAGCCGATCGCCTGGGACAGGGCCCCGACATCGACCACATGGCCGCGCGCCAGGTTCAGAAACAGTGCGCCTTCCTTCATCCGGCCGAACTGGGCGGCGCCGAAGATGTTGGCGTTCTCCTTGCGGCCATCGACATGCAGGGTGACTACGTCGCTTTCGGCCAGAAGCGCGTCCAGCGAGCGCATGCGGCGTGCATTGCCCAAGGCCAGGCGCTCCGACAGGTCATAAAACAGCACCCGCATGCCCAGGTTTTCGGCCAGGACCGACAGCTGGCTGCCGATCGCGCCGTAGCCGACGATGCCCAGGGTCTTGCCGCGCAGTTCCTTTGAGCCGGTGGCGGACTTGTTCCACTTGCCGACGTGCATGGCCGAGGACTTGTCCGCCACGTCGCGCATCAGGACGATCATCAGGCCGATGGCCAGCTCGACCACCGAGCGGGTGTTCGAATAGGGGGCGTTGAACACCGCCACCCCGTGATCCGAGGCCGCGTCCAGGTCGATCTGGTTGGTGCCGATGCAGAAGGCCGCGACGGCCATCAGGCGGTCGGCCTGTTCCAGCACGCGGCGGCTGACCGTGGTCTTGGAACGGATGCCCAGGACATGGACGCCCTTGATGGCCGCGATCAGATCGCCCTCGTCCAGCGCGCCCTTCTGGGTTTCGACCGAATAGCCCGCCTCTTCCAGCCGCTCGACGGCGGCGGGGTGGATGTTTTCCAGGAGCAACATCTTCATTCGGCTGCGCGGGAAGGACCAGCGGCCGACAAGGCCTTCGGCATGCAGCACCTCGTCGAGCGACGCGGCCTCGGCGTCGGCGACCTGGACCACCGGCGCGCGACGCACCACCTCGGTGAAGGCGTAGAAAGCGTCGGCGGCGCCCGCGATCTTGACCTCGGCATCGTTCCAGCCGTCGCCGACCATGACGACACGACCCGACAGGTTCAGGCCGTGAATGGCGGTCGGCTTGCCATTGGCGTGCGACAGGGGATTTGCGTCATCCACGCCGACCACGCGGTCGTCGGCGTCGTAGATCAGATCGTTGCACAGCACGCGATCGGGAGAGACGCCCAACTCTTCGGCGACGGGGGCAATCACCTCGCGGAAGCCGCCGGAGAGGATGACGACCTTGCCCTTGTTCTGCTGGAAGAAGTTCAGATTGCGCCGCACAGACGCCGTCAGGTGGTCCGGCGCGGTCTGGGCTAGGGCGGCGACATGGGCGCGGGTCAGCGGCAACAGCGCCAGCCGGCGGCGCAAAGCCTCGCCGAATTCGACCTCTCCGGCCATGGCCTGATCCGTCAGGGCGGCGATCTGGGCGCGCGTGTCGGCTGCGCCCGGCGCATCCGCCAGGGCGATGTCGGCCAAAGCCTCAAGGGTCTCGAAATCGACCAGAGTCGAATCGAAGTCGAAGATCAGGGTGGGGCGCGCGCTCATGGGCGGCGTCTTAGCGGCCTTCGCGCCTGCGGCAAAGCCAAGCGATGCTGCTCACTGTGGGCAGATGCGCTAAAAGTTTGCCGCCCGCCGCGGTTTTCACCGGGCGGGCGACACGAAAATGTCAGAAGCGGGCGATGCGACGCACGTGGCTGTCGGGACGACGGCTTTCGAGAACCGCTGCGCCGACGGCTGCGGCGATGGTCGCCACCGCCAGAAGGGCGCCGCCTTCGCGGGCGTGGTCACGCGCATATTGACCGGCGTCGTCGGCATAGCGGCGCGCCGTCTTGCCATGCTTCTTCAGCGCCTTCTTGCCGTCCTTGCGGGCCGAACGGAACCAGTCGTCGGCGCGGTCGCGCACGTCATAGGCGGTGTCTGCGGCGCGGTGGCGGGCGTCGCGCGAAATCGCGCCGGCGCGTTCACCGACATCCTCGGCCCGGTGGCGGAAAGCGTCGACGGCGTCGTGGAAACGGTCGCGCAGTTCGGACGTATCGACCCAGCCGCGCGGGTCGATGCGCGACTTGATGCGCTGGTAACGGGTGGGGCCGCTGCGTTGCGTCAGATAGACGACGGCGACAGCGCCGAGCGCGACTGCGAGGAGGCTGCCGGCGGTGATGCCGGGGTGTTTGCGAATCTCTTCGATCGGATCGATATCGCGGATCATCGGCGGAACCTCTTCAGTTATTGGCGTCATGAACGGAGCGACGGCTCCGCTTGAGCCAAAAGAGCGATCCGCGCTGAAATCGGTTCCGTCGCCCTCCCCCAGAGCGGGCGGATTAGCCCCCTTATCAAGCCGCCCGCGGGCGCCTACATAGCCGCGATCCCGAAATGACGCCCCAAAGGACCTCGCCGTGACCGATCACGCGTCCAACCTTCCCGTTTCCGACGATCTGGCCGCCGCCTTCCAGATCGAAGGCTGGCCCGTGCGCGGTCGCCTGGTTCGCCTGGGCGCGACCATCGACAAGATCCTGGCCGCCCACGCCTATCCCGAGCCGGTCGCCGCCCTGCTGGGCGAGGCCTGCGCTTTGGCCGCCCTGATCGGCTCTAGCCTGAAGTTCGAGGGCCGCCTGCTGGTCCAGGCTCAGGGCGACGGCCCCGTGCGCTATGTCGTCGCCGACTACGGCACCGACGGGTCGCTGCGCGGCTATTGTCGCTACGACGAGGCTGAGGTGGCCGAGGCGTCGCAGGGCTTCGCCCGTCCCGGCGCCCGATCGCTGCTGGGCCAGGGCGTCTTTATCATGACGCTGGATCGGGGCCCCGACTTCGAGCGCACCCAAGGGATCACGCCGATCGAAGGCGAGAGCCTGTCGCTGGCCGCCGAACACTATTTCCAGCAGTCGGAACAGGTGCCGACCAAGGTGCGTCTGGCCGTCGGCCAGGTTCAGACCGAGGCCGGATCGCAATGGCGCGCCGGCGGGGCGATGATCCAGATCATCGCCGGCGACGAGGCGCGTGGTTCGACCGAAGAGGTCTGGGACCGCACGCGGGCCCTGTTCGGCACGCTGGGCGATGACGAGCTGGTCGATCCGACGATCTCGCCCGAGACGCTGCTGTTCCGCCTGTTCCACGAAGACGGCGTGCGGCTGGAGGGTGCGCGGGAACTAACGGCCGTTTGCCGTTGCTCGCGCGAACGGATCGCCTCGGTCCTGGCCTCGTTCGATCCCGCCGAGCGCACCGACATGTTGGAGGACGACGGCAAGATCCGCGTCACCTGCGAATACTGCGCCACGGTCTATGCGCTGGACCCCGACGAAGTGGTCGCGGAGCAAATCTGAATTTCAAAAGGCGGCTCCGAGAGCCGCCCTTCTCGTTTTAGCCTTCCAAATCCAGCGAATAGCCCGCCGAGCGGACCGTGCGGATGGGATTGGCGCTTTCGTCGGCGATGGCCAGGGCCTTGCGCAGGCGCCCGACGTGGACGTCGACGGTGCGGGCCTCGACATAGACGTCCGAGCCCCAGACCGCGTCCAACAGCTGCTCACGGCTGAACACCCGCCCTGGGTGCTGCATGAAGTGGTCCAGCAGGCGGAACTCGGTCGGGCCCAGATGGACCTCCTTGCCGTTGCGCTTCACCCGGTGCGAGACGCGATCGACAACGATATCGCCGTGGTTCAAACGGTCGTCGGCCAGGCCCGGACGAATGCGGCGCAGGACGGCCCGGATGCGCGCGATCAGCTCGACCATCGAAAAGGGCTTGGTCAGATAGTCGTCCGCGCCGGTGTCCAGACCGCGAACCCGGTCGCTCTCCTCGCCGCGCGCCGTCAGCATGATGATCGGCAGGTTGCGGGTCTCGGCCTTGCCGCGAATGCGACGGCAGACCTCGATGCCCGACAGCTTGGGCAGCATCCAGTCCAGCAGCACCAGATCGGGCAGACGCTCGTCGATCTGGAGCATGCCCTCCTCGCCGTCGGCGGCGACGGCGACGTCGTAGCCTTCCTTTTCGAGATTGTACTGAAGAAGGGTCGCCAGCGCGTCCTCGTCTTCCATCACAAGGATATAGGGCTGCACGTCGGGTCTCCGGTCTCGGTTCACTGCGTCGAAAGGTTTGGCGTCGGATCGGAATCCTCAGCCGTGGGCTGGGCGCGCGGGCGTTCGCCCACGATGTCCTCGCCCGTGATCTCGTAATGGACGGTCTCGGCGATATTGGTCGCGTGGTCGCCGATCCGCTCCAGGTTCTTGGCCATGAAGAGCAGATGGGTGCAGGCGCCGATCGTGCGCGGATCGCCCATCATGTAGGTCAGCAGTTCGCGGAACAGGGCGTTGTAGTGCTCGTCGACCTCGTCGTCGGTCTGCCAGACGGCGACGGCGCGATCGAGCTCAGAGGCCGTATAGGCGTCCAGCACATCGCGCAGGCGGGTCGAGACCAGCCGTCCCATTCGCTCGATCGAACGGGTCAGGGGCTGCATCGGCTGGGCTTCGGCCAGGATCAGCGCGCGCTTGGCGATGTTCTTGGCGAGGTCGCCTGTGCGCTCCAGATCGGTGGCGATCTTCATGGCGCCCAAGGTGCGGCGCAGGTCGCTGGCGACCGGCTGACGCAAGGCGATCAGGCGGATCGCCTTCTTCTCGATATCGCGGTGCAGGGCGTCCAGCTTCAGATCGCGTTCGACCACGGCGCGGGCCAGGGCGATGTCGCGCCGGGCGACGGAATCGATGGCGTCCGCGACCTGGGCCTCGGCCAGGCCGCCCATGCGAGCGATCTCGGCCGTGATCTGGTTCAGTTCGTCGCCATAGGCTTTGACGGTGTGCTGGTTCATCGGATTAGCCGAAGCGTCCCGTGATGTAGTCGAGCGTGCGCCGTTCGCGCGGATTCTGGAAGATGTCTTCCGTATCCCCGGTCTCGACCAGACGACCCATGTGGAAGAAGGCGGTGCGTTGCGACACGCGCGCGGCCTGGGCCATCGAGTGGGTGACAATGACGATGCAGAACCGCTCGCGCAGTTCGTCGATCAGCTCCTCGATCCGCGCCGTGGCGATGGGGTCCAGCGCCGAACAGGGCTCGTCCATCAGGATGACTTCGGGGTTTACGGCGATGGCGCGGGCGATGACCAGACGCTGCTGTTGGCCGCCTGACAGACCCATGGCCGACGATTGCAGGCGGTCAGCGACCTCTTCCCACAGGCCAGCGCGCTTTAGCGCCTTTTCAACGACCTCGTCCATCTCGGCCTTGGACGACACCAGGCCGTGGATTTTGGGTCCGTAGGCGACGTTTTCGTAGATCGATTTCGGGAAGGGATTCGGACGCTGGAACACCATACCGACGCGGGCGCGCAGCAGCACCGGGTCGATGGAACGGTCGTTGATGTCCTCGCCGTCCATGGCGATGCGGCCCGTGACCTTGGCCCCGGCGATAGTGTCGTTCATGCGGTTCATGGTCCGCAGGAAGGTGGACTTGCCGCAGCCCGACGGGCCGATCAGGGCCGTGACGGTCTTGTCCGGAATATCCAGCGAGACGTCGTAGAGCGCCTGTTTGCCCTCATAGAAGACCGAGACGTCGCGCGCGGCGATCTTGATCGGACCGACAGGCGGGCTGTCGACCACGGCGGGGCCCGACCGGGGCGTAGCGTCCTCGATACGCGGTTCGGCGGCTGCGCCCTTGGATGGGGCGATTTCGGGCAGGATCTGACCGCCCATGCGCGGCGCTTCGGTCGGATCGATCGAGCCGGCGCCGGTCTGGTCCTCGGCGGAGCGGAAAATACGGAATTTCATTCTCTTACCACCGACGCTCGAAGCGCCGCCTCAGGATAATGGCCGCCGCGTTCATGACAATCATGAAGACCAGCAGGACGATGATCGCCGCAGCGGTGCGTTCGTGGAAGGCCCGCTCCGAGGCGTTCTCCCAGATGTAGATCAGCGAGGGCAGCGCGCCGACCGGCTGGTCGATGGCGTGCGGCACGCCCGGCACGAAGCTGACCATGCCGATCAGCAGTAGCGGCGCGGTCTCGCCCAGGGCGTGGGCCATCGAGATGATGGCGCCGGTCATGACGCCGGGCATGGCCAGCGGCAGGACGTGGCTGAACACTGTCTGGGTCTTGGATGCGCCCATGGCCAAGGCGGCCTCGCGGATCGACGGGGGCACGGCCTTCAGCGCCGAACGGGTGGCGATGACCAGGGTCGGCAGGGCCATCAGCGCCAGGACCAGACCGCCGACGATCGGACTGGCCCGCGGCAGATGCATCCAGTTGATGAACAGGGCCAGACCCAGCAGGCCGTAAACGATCGACGGCACGGCCGCGAGGTTGTTGATGTTGACCTCGATGATGTCGGTCAGCTTGTTCTTCGGCGCGAACTCTTCCAGCCAGATGGCCGCGCCGACGCCCAGCGGAATGGCGATCAGGGCCGTGACCATCAGCATCAGGGCCGAACCGACCACGGCGCCCAGGACGCCCGCCACTTCCGGCTGCGTCGAATCGCCGTTGGTGAACAGAGCCGTGTTGAAGTGCGAGCCGATCACGCCTTCGGTCTGCATCCGGTCCAGCCAGGCGATCTGCTGGTCGGTCAGGCGGCGCTGATCCTCAGGCGTATCCCTGGAGATTTCGCCCTTCAGATACAGATCGGCATCGTCGGACAGCGGCACGGCCAGGGGTACGGTTTCGCCGATGACTTCGCTGCGCTTGGCGACCAGATCGGCGGCGACGAACTTCAGCTCCGACGAGAACAACCGCTTCATCTGCGCGGCCTTCGTCCCGGCCGCGTCGTCTTGAATACCCATGCGGGCCAGCTGCTGCTCGGCGGCCAGTTGCTCGAAGTTGGAGCCCTGCGGATAGGCGCGGTCCACGCGCGCCGGGTCCATGAAGACCGGCACGGTGACGGTGTGGGTGTAGAATGCGGTGTGGCCCTGCTCGACGATGCGCACCAGAAGCACGGCCAGGAACAGCATGGCGGCGGCGATGGCCAGGCGGCCATACCATTTGAAGCGCGTTTCCTTGGCGTGACGACGCTTCAGACCTGCACGCAGGCGGTCGAGACGTCCCTTGGCGGCCGCGCCGTCGATCTGATCGGGGGTCGTCGCGTCAGTCATATTGTTCCCGATAGGTCTGCACGATCCGGTGGGCGATGATGTTCAGCATCAGGGTGACCAGGAACAGGGTCAGGCCCAGGCCGAAGGCGGACAGGGTCTTGGCGCTGTTGAACTCCTGGTCGCCGGTCAACAGGGTCACGATCTGAACGGTGACGGTGGTGACGGTGTCCAGCGGATTGAAAGTCAGGTTGGCGGCCAGGCCCGCGGCCATGGTCACGATCATGGTCTCGCCAATGGCGCGCGACACGGCCAGCAACAGGGCGCCGGCGATGCCCGGCAGCGCGGCGGGCAGAAGAACCCGCTTCACCGTCTCGGACTTGGTCGCGCCCATGGCGAACGAGCCGTCACGCAGCGACTGGGGCACGGCGTTCAGGATATCGTCGGACAGGGACGACACGAACGGGATCAGCATGATGCCCATCACCGCGCCGGCCGTCAGGGCCATCTGGTTCTGAACCAGGGCCAGGTATTGACCCAGCCCGTCCAGCGGTCCGCCGATCAGGAAGAGGCCGATCTCGTTGAAGAACACCCGCAGCAACGGCCCGACGGTCAGGGCGGCGAAGAATCCGTAAACGACGGTCGGCACGCCGGCGAGGATCTCCAGCAGCGGCTTGATCACCGCGCGGGTCGTGCGGCCGGCGTATTCCGACAGATAGATGGCCGACAGCAGGCCGATGGGCGCTGCGACGCACATGGCGATGACCATGATCAGCAGGGTGCCGGCGAACAGCGGCACGGCCCCGAAGGCGCCCGACGACCCGACCTGATCGGCGCGGATGGCGATCTGCGGGCTCCATTGGGTGCCGAACAGGAAGTCGAGAACCGGCACCTTCTGGAAGAAGCGGAAGCTGTCGAAGGCCAGGGAAGCGATGATGCCCAGGGTCGTCAGGACGGCGATGGCCGAGCAGACGAACAGGGCGCCGTAGATCCAGCCCTCGACCCGGTTGCGGGCGCGCGTCTGAGGCTTGATCTGCGTCAGGGCGAACAGGCCGCCCAGGATGGCGGCCAGGATGGCGGCGACACCGCCGCCCCACGACAGGGTGCGTTCGATGCGAACCATGCGGCGCGCCTCGACCGGCAGCTGTTCGGCCAGCGAGCGTTCCCAGATCTGGAGCGCGGCCTCTCCGCGACCCACGCGGTGGGCGTCGGCGAAGAAGGCGTCGCGACGGAACGGCTCCAGCGCCGCGACCGCATCAGGCGTGCCGACAGCGGTCAGCTGACGCTGAAGCGGCGCGGCGAAGACCGAGGCCAGGATCAAGACCAGCAGAGCCGGCGCGGCGACCCAGATCAGCGCATAGGCGCCGTGCTGGCCGGGGCGGGAATGGGGTTTTGCGCCGATCGCACGACGACGCGCCAACGTGCGTCCGCCCAAGAAGGCGGCCGCACTCAAGGCGACGAGGATCAGCAGATAAATCCAGATCATTCAGAAGTCCGAAGCGCCGTGCGCGAATCGACGACAGTCCTGAACATCGGGACCAACGCGGCGCGACTACTGCCTGCGAATGGTCAGCGGATTACGACGGGTCGATGACAGTTGGGTGACAGCGACCGTCCGTCGCGCCCTCAGCGTCGCTCGATCGGTTGAGGAAACCAGGCGGTGAAGGCCGCGCCCATACCCGGCGCGCTTTCGACCACCAGACCGCCCTGGTGACGATTGATGATGTGTTTGACGATGGCCAGGCCCAGCCCCGTCCCCTGCCGCTCGCCGCTCTTTTGACCCTCGACCCGATAGAAGCGCTCGGTCAGGCGGGGCAGGTGTTCGCGCGCCATGCCGGGCCCATGATCGCGCACCGTGACGGCGGCATAGGAGACGCCCGCCGTGCGGTCCGGCGTGACCAGCGGCAGTCGTGTGGCGCCAGGCATGCGCGAGGCCCAGGCCTCGTCGAACGACAGGTCCGAACGCACCGAGATTTCGACCGTGCCATTGCGTGACGAATATTTGACGGCGTTGTCGAGCAGGTTCTGAACCACTTGCAGAATCTCGTCGCGATCGCCGCTGATCGACGCCCTCGCCTCCCCTTGATCTAGGGCGATGGCGATCTCCTTTTCGCGCGTCAGAACGCTGATGGCGTCGACCACGTCAGATGCGGCGCGGTCCAGATCGACACGGCCGGACGGCGGAATATGCTCGTTCAGTTCGATACGGCTTAGCGACAGCAGATCCGCGACCAGCCGCCCCATCCGGTCCGCCTGGGCCGACATGATGTCCAGGAAGCGGTCCCGCGCGACCACGTCCTCACGGGCGTGGCCTTTCAAAGTCTCGATGAAACCGCTTAGCGAGGCCAAGGGCGTGCGCAGTTCGTGGCTGGCGTTGGCCAGGAAGTCCACGCGCATCATCTCGATGCGGCGCGAGTCCGTTTCGTCGCGCAGGATCAGCAGGGCCAGTTCCGACCCGGCCTTGCCTGACGCATCGAGTGAGAGCGGACGGGTCCAGGCGCGCCAGCGTCGGTCGCGCTGACCGCCCGTCGCATAATCCGTTGTGCGCGCCGTCCCGCCGAACAGGGCCTCGTCCACCGCCTCTAGCACGCCCGGTTCGCGGATCACCTGAACCAGCAAGGCGCCCTGACGCTGGATGCGAAGAAGTTCGCGTGCGGCCGCGTTCGCCATGACGATGCGTCGCCCGGCGATGTCGTCCGGCTCGCCGCCGCTGACCACCAGCACCGGATCATCCAGCGCCTCGAATACCCGGTCGAGAAGATCGCCTGTCACCATGTCTATGGCGGGCTCGGTCGCAGCGCCTTGACTGGTCGCCGGCTCAGCCCTGCTCGCCTCGCTCATGTTCAACAGCCAGGCCGAGGCCGCCACGATCACCGCCCCGCCGACCAGCCAGTTCGCGAGTTCGGGATGCAGGATCGCCAGCACGAGCAGGGTCACGATGGCGATGCCAATGCTGGCGCCGACCGTCCACAGCCGCGAGGTGGATACCGGAGCGACAGGCGATGGCGAGACTTCGTAAGGCATGGGTCCGGGCGACCTCGAACTGAAGAACGATTCCGATCCTTGCACGGATTCTGTGACGGCGTGCCGACAGCCTGAGGCGCCCATAAGCTTCGCCGCACGGTTTCTTTAGGATTGTCGCCTATCGTACATCCAAGGGGAGGCCTCGTGGACCGCATCATCCATTGCATTGCGCACGATCACGACTGGCGGATTACGGTATTCGCTGCGCTGATCTGCATGGCCGGTCTGGGCGTCTCCACCCACGTCATGCAGCAGATGGGCCGACGCGACCCCAATCGACGCCGCCGTTCGGTCCTGCTGGCCGTCATGATCGGGGCCCTGTCGATCTGGGCGACCCATTTCGTGGCCATGCAGGGGTTCGTCGCCGGCGTGCCGGTGCGTTACAATCCCTTCCTGACGGTCGCCTCCCTGGGGATCGCGCTGGCCATGATCGGCCTGACGATCGGCTCGACGCTGATGGGCAAGGGCCGCATGTGGCGCGTGCTGGCCGCCGTGATCGCCGTCGCCGGCGTCGGAGCCATGCATTACCTCGGTATGGCCGCCATCAAGGCGCCGGCGCACATTAGCTGGGACCCCGGCCTTGTCGCCCTGTCCATCATCGCGGCTCTGGCGATCGGCGGCGCGACGGCCTTCTTCTATCGTCGAGGCGGCCTGCTGCGGCTGCTGGTGACGACGACGGGACTTTCCGCGACCGTCATCGTTCTTCACTTCATCGGCATGGCGGCCATCACGGTGACGCCGGACCCGACCGTCGCCGCCGACCAGGGGCTGTCCAGCGAGGCGATGAGACTGCTGCTGGCCGCCATTCTGCTGATGATCTGCACGGCCGCCGCCGTCCTGGGCATGATGGCCTATATTTCGCGCGCCACCGCGCTGCGCCGTATCCGCGAGGCGGTGGACGCCATGCCTGACGGCCTGGGCTTCTATGATTCCAAGGATCGGCTGGTGCTTTGGAATGCACGCTATGCCGAGGTGAACCCCGAGCTTGAGCCGCATCTGGTTGTCGGCCTGACCTTCCGAGAGGCCCTGCGCATCGGTATCGACGAAGGCCGCTATCAGGAGGCGGCCGGCCGTGAGGAGGAATGGCTGAACGAGCGCATGCAGGCGCGTCGTCAGCTATCATCGAACAGCGAGCAACAGGTCGCCGGCGGGCGTTGGCTGCGTATTCAGGATCGCCGCACATCCGAGGGCGGAACCGTCACGGTCTGCAACGACATCACCGATCTGAAGCGCGACGCCGAGGCCCTGTCCGAAGCGCGTGACGCGGCCGAGGCCGCCAATGTCGCCAAGAGCCAGTTTCTGGCCAACATGAGCCATGAGATCCGCACGCCGTTGAATGGTGTGATCGGCCTGTCCCAGGCCCTGGCCAAGACCGATCTGACGGCTGAACAGCGTGAGATGCTGGATCTGATGCAGGCGTCGGGAAAGACGCTGCAGACCCTGCTGAGCGACATCCTGGATCTGGCTCGCGTCGAATCGGGCAAGCTGGAGCTGACCGAAGACGCCTTCGAACTGGCGACGGTCGTGCGCGAGGCGGCTCAGCTCTATGCCGAGAACGCGCGCGAGAAGCATCTCGACTTCCATGTGGATATCGATCTGGAAGACGACGTCTGGATCTTGGGCGATGCGGTGCGCCTGAAACAGGTGCTGACCAATCTGATCTCGAACGCCGTCAAGTTCACCAGCAAGGGCTTTGTCGGCCTGATCGTGCAGCGCGGAGCGGATCGCCAGGGCTCGCCCGTGCTGCGTTTCACCGTCGAGGACAGCGGCATCGGCTTCGACGCCGCGACGCGGGCGCGCCTGTTCAGCCGGTTCGAACAGGCCGACGGCGGCATCACGCGCAAGTTCGGCGGCTCGGGTCTTGGCCTGTCCATCTGTCGTCAGCTGGCCGAGATGATGGGCGGCGACCTGGGCTGCGAGAGCGAACCCGGCGGCGGCGCGGCCTTTATCCTGACGTTGCCGCTGAGACAGACCCAGGCCCCGTCGCGCAAAGAACCGGCGCCGGCCCAACCCGCCGTCGTGGAGCAGGCGCGGACGATCCGCGTGCTGGTCGCCGACGATCATCCGACCAACCGCCGCGTCATCGAACTGATTCTGGCGCAGACGCCGACGCAGATCGTGATCGCCGAGAACGGCGCCCAGGCGCTGGAAAGTTTCCGGGCCGACACCTTCGACCTGGTGCTGATGGACATGCAGATGCCCATCATGGACGGGCTGACGGCGACTCAGGAGATTCGCCTGCACGAGGCGACGATGGGTCTGGATCGCACGCCGATCGTCATGCTGACCGCCAACGCCATGCCAGAGCACGTCGCCGCCGGACGCGCGGCCGGGGCGGACCACCACCTGGCCAAGCCGTTCAATGCCGCAGAACTGCTGGGCATCGTCGCAGCGCCGACCTCGCTCCTGAAGGATCGCGCGCGGGCAGCGTGAAGCGGAACCTTTGACGGTTGCGCCTTGGACCTGATGCGTGTAATAGCCCGCGCTCTTGAATTCGAGGGTTCATCACCCCCGCCGCGAGAGCCCCGGGTTGGCGCGGCGTTTCCGTTGTTGTTGAGGCGAGCCACATGGCCGAGATCATTCTGAACGTGGACGTCCGCGATGGCGTCGGCACCGGCGGCGCTCGCGCTGCGCGTCGCGCCGGTTTCGTGCCGGGCGTCCTTTACGGCGGCGAGCAAGCCCCCGTCGCCATTTCGGTGAACGAGAAGGACTTCCGCAAGTCGCTCTACACCGGCAAGCTGCTGGGCCATTTGGTGACCCTGAAGTACGGCGACGAGACCCAGCCGGTCATCGCCAAGGACGTGCAGTTCGACCCCGTTTCGGACCGCCCCCTGCACTTCGACCTGATGCGCGTCGACGAGAAGGCTCCGGTCAAGATCGAAGTGCCGGTTCACTTCCTGAACGCCGATGAAGCGCCCTACTCGCGTCAGGGCGGCTCGCTGGAGATCGTCCGTCACGCCGTCGAGATCCTGGTCCGCGCCGACCAGATCCCGGAAGAGCTGGTTGTCGATCTGGCCAAGGCCGAAATCGGCGACACCATCCGCATCTCGGACATCAAGCTGCCCAAGGGCGCGGAAGCCACCATCACCGACCGCGACTTCGTGATCGCCACGGTCAAGATCTCGTCGGCCGCCCTGTCAGAAGCTGCTGACGAAGCCGCTGACGCCGAGGCCGCCCCGGCCGAGAAGACCGAAGACTGATCCTTCGTCGCTTCGACAAGATCAGGCCCCGCCCGGTTCGCCGCGCGGGGCTTTTCTTTGCCTGACGCAAACGGCAAGAGGACGCCATGATCATCATCGCGGGGCTCGGCAATCCGGGCGGGAAATACGAAAAGAACCGGCACAACATCGGCTTCATGGCCGCCGACGAGATCGCGCGCCGGTGGCAGTTCGGTCCCGAGCGCGCAAAGTTCCAGTCGATCGTCAGCGAGGGTCTGGTCGACGGGACCAAGGTCCTTCTGATGAAGCCCCAGACCTATATGAATGAAAGCGGTCGGGCGGTCGGCGAGGCGGCGCGATTCTACAAGATCAAGCCGAGCGAAATCATCGTCTTCCACGACGAGATCGACCTGGCCCCCGGGCGGTTCCGCATGAAGACCGGCGGCGGCGCGGCCGGCCAGAACGGCATCCGCTCCCTGATCAGTCATCTGGGCGCCGACTTCCGACGTGCGCGCATGGGCATCGGCCATCCCGGCGAAAAGGAACTGGTCATGCCCCATGTTCTGGGCGACTTCCACAAGGCGGAACAGCCTTGGCTGGACGCCATGCTTCAGGCCTGCGCCGACGCCCTGCCGTTCGCGATCGCCGGCGACGACGAACGCTATCAGGGCGAGGTCATGCGCCTAGCCCCCGCGCCCAAGTTCAGCCCCCGCCAGGCCGCGCGCGGCGAGCTTTAGGACAAACCGCCGCCTATCGCGCCGTCGCAAAACGCCGTAGAGGCCAGACGTGACCCGCGCCCAGGCCGACAATTGGTCGATCTCGCAATCGCTCGCCTTCCTGGCGGCGGTGTTCGCGCTCGTGCTCGGAACCCTGCTGCCGTTCGCGGCTCTCGCGGCGGTCCAGCCGGGTCATCCGCTGGTCATCTGTTCGGCGGAAGGCCCCCAGACGATCCAGTCCGGCGGCATGGACGGCCCGGTCAACAAGCACGTCGGGGCCAAATGCGCCGCCTGCGTCATGCCGTTGGCCGCCGCCCTGCCCTGCCCGCCTGCGCCCGAGCCGGCGCCGGTGGTCCGCACCGTCGAGCGCGTCGTCTATGTCTCTGCAAGCGTCAGCCCGCCGCCGCCCGCGCGCGCGCCGCCGCGTCCGCCGTCCACCGCCCCACCCCAAGCCTGAACCAGACCCAAGCCCGCGCCGTCCTCAACGCCTGCGCGCCGTCTCGTTCTGATTTCAGGTTCATTCCATGTCCTTCAAGACTACCGCAGCGCCCTGCGCGCTGCTGCTCGCCGCCCTCTCCAACGCCGGTTGGACGAGCCCCGTCCTGGCCCAGCAGACGCCCGAACCGGCTTTGCTGGACAGCGTCATCGTCACCGGCCGCCGCAACGCCGAGGATCCGCCCATCGTCGCAGACGCGCGACAGCGGCTGTCACGCACGCCGGGCGCCGTTGCTGTCATTTCAGCCGAATCCTATGCCGACCGGTATGCGACCAATCTCGCCGACGTGCTGCGCGATGCGCCTGGCGTCTATGCCCAAAAGAAGTGGGGCGGCGACATTCGCCTGTCGATTCGCGGATCGGGCATAGGCAATGCCGTCCACAACCGAGGCGTTCTGCTGGCTCAGGACGGCGTGCCGTTCAACGAGGCCGATGGGTTCGGTGACTTCCAGCTGATCGACCCGCTGATCGCCCGCTACACCGAAGTCTACAAGGGCGGGAATGCGCTGCGGTTTGGTGGAGCCCTGCTGGGCGGAGCGGTCAATCTGGTCACGCCGACGGGACACACAGCTTCGTCTAACCTGAATCTGCGCCTGGACGGCGGCTCCTATGGAGCCCTGCGCGCCCATGCCGAGGTTGCGGGCGTTCGCGGCGACTGGGACGGTTTCGCCGCCGTAACGGGCCAGAGCGTCGATGGTTGGCGCCAACAGAGCGAAGGCAAGGCGCTGAACCTGTCGGGCAACATCGGGCGCAGCTTTGGGCAGGATCGCGAAGCTCGCCTGTTGGCCTCGTGGGGCGACATCCATCAGGAGATTCCGGGCAGCGTCAGTCTGTCCGACGCCCTGACAAATCCCGAGGCGGCCAATCCCGCCAATATCGCCCTCAACTATCAGCGCAATATGCGCTCGCTTCGCACCACTTTGCAGACCCGCTGGAGACTGGACGACGCGACGGTGTTCGAGGGCGCCCTCTATGGGACTTGGAAAGACCTGGACCATCCCATCTTCCAGGTCATCGACCAACAGAGCCGCAACTACGGCGCCTTCGGCCGGTTCGATTGGCAGGGCCGGATCGGCGGGCTGCGCGCCGACGCCTTCTATGGCGCTTGGTATCGACAGGGTGATCTGGACGCCAAACAGTGGGTCAATGTCGGCGGACAGCAGAACGGTTTACGCGCCCGCAGCTTCCAGAACGGCAAGGGGCTGGATGTCTTCGGCGAAGGGCGACTGTTCGTGACCGACCGTCTGGCGCTGGTGGCCGGTGGAACCTGGGGGCGCGCCGAGCGGGATTATCAAAGCTATGTCGTCCCCGGCGTCGTCGGCACGATCGATCTGACCACCGACAAGATCTTCGACTGGTTCGCGCCTCGCGCCGGCCTGTTGTGGGAGAGCGAGGACGGCGCCCAGGTCTTCGCCAACTTCACCCGCTCGATCGAGCCGCCCAACTTCTCGGCCCTGTCGCCGACCGCCGGCGGCTATCAGCCCCTTGTTCCGCAAGAGGCCGTGACCTGGGAAGTCGGCACCCGGGGTCGGCAGGGACCGCTGACGTGGGACGTGACCGCCTATCGCGCCGATCTAAAGCACGAACTGCTGAACTTTGCGGTAAACGCCGCCCTAGGCATACCGGCTGCAACCTTCAATGCCGGCCCGACCATCCACCAGGGGATCGAGGCAGGGCTGGATTGGCGGATCGCGCCGCAATGGCGGCTGCGCCAGACCTACGCCTTCTCCGACTTCTATTTTGACGGGGACAAGGTCTATGGCGAAAGCCATCTGCCGGTCGTGCCGCCTCATTTGTACCGCGCAGAGCTTCGCTACGACGATCCGGCCGGCTGGTTCATCGCGCCCAGCGTGGAATGGTCGATCAAGGATGCCTGGGTCGATTACGCCAACACTCTGAAGTCGCCGTCCTACGCCGTCGCGAACCTGAACATGGGCTGGACCGTCAATCGCCGACTGACGGTGTTCGCCGATGTACGCAACCTGTTCGACGAAGCCTATGTGTCGAACTTCGGCGCGGTCACGGACGCCCGGGTGGCTACCGTGTCCAAGGCCGTCTTTTTCCCCGGCGACCGCCGTTCGGCCTATGTCGGCGTCAGGATGAGCTACTGATGGCGCGCAATCTCGACAAGACGACGCCGGACGACCTGTCCGACGCCTATCGCGCGGTCTGGCGCTGGCATTTCTATGCCGGCGTGTTCGTCATGCCGGTGCTGATGCTGCTGGCCCTGACGGGGGGTCTTTATCTGTTCAAGGACGAGATCGACGGTTTTCTTTATCGCGACATGATCCGCGTGCCGGCGGTTCAGGCCGAAGCGGCGCCGGATGCCTGGGTGGCTTCGGCCGCACAGGCCGCAGGCGGGGGGCGCGTCGCCAATCTGGTCATGCCTGCGCGCGGCGATCAGGCGATCCGGCTGCGGGTCGATCGACCCGACGGCGTGCAGAAGACGGTCTTCGTCGATCCGCACACCGGCCGGGCCACCGGCGTCATTCCGGCCGGCGGGTTCATGGAGCTGGTCAAGAAGACACACAGCCTGACCCTGCTGGGGCGGCCGTTCAACATCCTGGTCGAAATCGTCGCCGGCTGGACGATCATCCTGTTCGCCACGGGGCTTTATCTGTGGTGGCCGCGCGGGCGGGGCGTGGCGACCTTTGCGCCGCAGACGACAGACAGCCGCCGACGACCGTTCTGGCGCGACCTGCATGCGCTGACGGGCTTCTATGTCGGCGGAGTGGTGCTGTTTCTGGCCGTGACCGGCATGCCGTGGTCCGCGGTCTGGGGCGACAAGGTCATGGGGGCGGTCAAGGAGACGGGGCTCGGTCGGCCGCCAGCACCCGTCGCCGGCGCCTGGCAGAGGGCGCAGCACCACGATGCGCCGGTCGGGGCCGGCTGGACCATGGAGGGCATGGTGATGACCCACGACCATGCCGGCCATGGCGGCCTGGCGCAGGTTCTGCGGGTCGCGGATCAGGCCGGTCTGGCGCGCCCCTATACGGTGAACATCCCCAAGGCCGATGACACCGCCTATACGCTGACGACCCAGGCGACGCGGGTTCAGGACAGCCGGTCGCTCTATGTCGATGCGGCCTCCGGACGGCTGCTGGGCGACATCGGCTATGACCAGTTCGGCGCCGGCGCCAAGGCCATCGAGTTCGGCATCTATACGCACCAGGGCACGCAGTTCGGACAGGCGAACCGCATCGTCATGCTGCTGGGCTGCATCGGCGTTTGGCTATTGGCGATCAGCGGCCTGGTCATGTGGTGGAAGCGCCGCCCGCCCAATCTGTCGCGCCGACGCCTGGGCGCGCCGCCTGCCCCGCCAGGACCGCGAGCGCGCGCCGCCGTCCTCGGCATCGTCCTGCCCCTCGCCATCCTCTATCCCCTGACGGGACTGAGCCTGATCGCGGCCGTATTGCTCGACCGAGCCCTGCGTCCGATGATCCGGCGCTGTTCCGCCGCCTCGTGAAAGACCTGACGCCATGAAGATCAAACTCGCCCTCGCCGCCGCCGCCCTGTCGCTGGCGGCCTGCAATCCGTCTGAGCCGGCCAAGGCGCCGACGGCTAAGACGCCGACGGCGACCGCCACCGTGACCGCGACCGACGCCTGGTGCCGCCCGTCGCCGAACGGGGCCAAGGCCGGCGGCTGCTACGTCACCCTGACCGCTGCGACCGACGACCGACTGACGGGCGGATCGACGCCGCGCGCCGCATCGCTTCAGGTGCACGAGATGAAGACCGAGAACGGCATGATGAAGATGGCCGAGCTGACGGCGGGCCTGCCCCTGCCCGCTGGTCAGGCCGTGGCCCTGGCGCCGGGCGGCAACCACCTGATGCTGATCGGCCTGACCGCGCCTCTGGTCGCCGGCGAGACCGTGCCGCTGACGTTCCAGTTCGCCTCGGCGCCGGCGATCACGGTTCAGGCGCAGGTTCGCCAACCGGCCATGGACGGCATGGATCACGCCGCCCACTGACCTCAGTTGAAGCGCGAGCCTGACAAACGGCTCTGAACCCGCTAAAGGCTCGCGCCTCACGAGGAATACCATGGCTCTTAAAGTCGCGATCGTCGGCCTGCCCAACGTCGGCAAGTCCACCCTGTTCAACGCCCTGACCAAGACGGCGGCGGCCCAAGCGGCCAACTATCCGTTCTGCACCATCGAGCCGAACACCGGCGACGTGGCGGTGCCCGAGGCGCGTCTGAACGCCTTGGCCGAGATCGCCGGATCGAAAGAGATCATCCCAGCCCGCATCACCTTCGTCGACGTCGCCGGCCTGGTGCGCGGCGCGTCCAAGGGCGAAGGCCTGGGCAATCAGTTCCTTGCCAACATCCGCGACTGCGACGCCGTGGCCTTCGTCGCGCGCTGCTTCGTCGATGACGACATCACTCACGTCGAGGACCGCATCGATCCGATCGCCGATCTGGAGATCATCGAGACCGAACTGATGCTGGCCGACATGGAAAGCCTGGAGCGCCGCCGGCCGCAGCTGGAGAAGCGCGCCAAGGGCGGCGACAAGGAATCCGTCCTGACGCTGAAGCTGGTCGATCTGGCCCTGGCCCAGCTGAACGCCGGCAAGCCCGCGCGCACCGCCGAGGTGTCCAAGGAGGACATCAAGGCCTGGCACATGCTGCAACTGCTGACGGCGCTCCCAGCTCTTTATGTCTCGAACGTCGAGGAGGGCTCGGCCGACAAGGGCAACGACCTGTCGGACAAGGTCGCGGCCCGGGCCGCCCAGGACAACGCCAACTCGGTCGTCATCTCCGCCCAGATCGAATCCGAGATCGCCGTGCTGGACGACGAGGAACAGAAGGAGTTCCTGGAGACCCTAGGTCTCGAAGAGCCCGGCCTGAACCGTCTGATCCGCGAGGCCTATAAGCTGCTGGGCCTGCAGACCTATTTCACGGTCGGGCCAAAGGAAGCCCGCGCCTGGACCATCAATGTCGGCGACACCGCGCCCCAGGCGGCCGGCGTGATCCACACCGACTTCGAAAAGGGCTTCATCCGCGCCGAGACCATCGCCTTCGACGACTTCGTGGCCCTGCGTGGGGAAGCCAAGGCGCGCGAGGCCGGCAAGCTGCGCGCCGAAGGCAAGTCCTATGTCGTCAAGGACGGCGACGTGATGAACTTCCTGTTCAACTAGGCGGCGCGGCAGGCGGGGTTTCGGCCCCGTCCTTCTTCATCATCTTTTCCAGCGGATTGGCGGGATCGGGCGCGCGCGGCGAACCGGGGCAGCGCGCCAGTTTCACCGTCTTCATGTCCTGATCGACATAGGTCAGGTTCATCACGTCGCCGCTCGTGCCCATGTGCACCCGCTCGGTCTGAGGCCGGCCCGCACATCGCAGCACTGCGACATAGCCGGAACCCGTCTCGTCGATGCTGGCGATGTCGCAGTTGCGGCCGTAGGCGTCGAAGCGCAGGGGCGTCAGGGTGATCGGGCTGCGTTCGCCCTGGGGCCGGGCGCACCATTGCGGGTTCGCCGCCCAGACGCCCACGAAGCTGCGCGGCCCACGTCCAGCCAGAGACGACGGTCCAGGCGGTTCGACCGGCTGCATGGCCTCGGGCGTTCGCAGCGGCGCCGCCGGTTCGTTCGGCGGATTGACATCGTGATCGCCGCAGGCGGCCAGAAGGGCGATCGCACCCGCCATCGGGATCAAGGCTGTTTTCATCCCGCCACAACGCCACGGCCAAGGTTCGGGTTCAATCCGACTAACCGCGCCAGCGGCTGAGATCGGATTCAGCTCAAGACCACGCGGCCGTCGATCATGCGGAAGGCCACGCCGGTGCGCTGGAACAGGCGGGCGATGACGGCGGACGGATCGGGCGCGCCCTGGTCCAGCAGCCGCTCGACATCGCCGCGCAACGACGGGTCGCGCGATGTCCGGGTCAGGGCCGTCAGCCATTCCTCGCGGCTGAGCACGCCGTCCGGCTGGCGCAGCAGAGGTCTGAGGAAGTCGAACCAATCGCCGCTGGTCCGCTGACGTTGCGCGCCTTCCGCCGCCAGGGCGAAGACAGCTCCGCAGGCGTAGTAGGCGCGGTGTTCGCCCCGGGCGCCGGCTTGGGCGACCGGCTGGCGGGCCAGGTTGACGCAGTCGTCCACCTCGGACTGAAGCTCGGCCCGGTCGTCATAGTTTGCGTCGAGGGCCTTCAGGGCGCGCACGGCCATCAGGTCGGCCCCGCCCTCGGTGATCCAGGCCTCGTCGGCGAAGGCGTATCGCACCGTCTGCCCCAACCAGAAATGCGCCCCTTCGTGGCCGATGAACCAGCGCGAACGCTCCACGATTTCCGGCTGGGGCGAGGTCACGCCCCTGCCCTCGAACGACATGACGATCAGGCCGGGCAGGACGCTGCCGCCCATGCTGGTCATGCTTTCCGTCGGCCCGTTCCAGGCCACCATGACGATGGGCGTATCGCCGCCAGAGCCCGGCGCGCCGAGGCGGTCGCGGTAGTAGTGACCGACACGCGGCGCAAAGCCCCGGATCTCCTCGCCGATCCACGGCGGCAGATTGGGGTCCATGACGGTCGACAGGCCATCCCCCGGCGTCACCGTCGCCTCGCCCAGCAGGACATAGCTACGCTCGTCCGTCGTGGTCAGTTCGTCGCGGCGGCGCCCGTTGAACAGGACGGGTCCGTTCTCATCGCGCCACGTCACGCGCGAGGGACCGCCATCCAGCCGGATCCGGTTCAGGTCGTCCGGCACCTGTTCGGCCGCCTGTGCCGACGGCAGGGCGAAGACGTCCAGTTGCCGGGTCGGCAGCGCCACCGCGCCATTGGAGAACAGCAGGGTCGGATACTCGGCCTCAAGATCCACCGCCTGCGGTCGAACGCGGAAGCGGACTTCGCACGGCACGGGACCGCCGTCGGTGCTGCGGATGATGTCGTAATGGCCGCGTCGCTCCATGACGACGCCGGCCGTCTCGACCGTCCATTGGCGCGGCCGCCAGGGCTGGCGCGAATCCTGTTCCAGCGCCGAATCCTGGAAGGCCCAGACCGGCACGTCGCGCCCGAAGCGATAGTCGATGTTGAGGTGATCGCCGTCGCGGGTCACCGTCACCTGGGGTCCGCCTTCCTCCTGAAGGGTCGCCGGCGCCGACATGGGCCCTGCGGCGCAGGCGCCGCTCATAAGGGCGAGGGCCAAAACGGCGGACGAGGCGAAGGCGTGGACGCGCAAGGGCGATCTCCTGAAGGGCGCTCGGCGCGAAGCCTAGCGGTCGTCAACGCGCCGCGTCAGCTTACGGTTTCGTCAGGCTGAGGCCCGTTCCAAGGCGCGCCCCGCCGCCGCCAGTTCGCCGGCCATCACGGCCTTTAGCCGCTCCGGCGCCAGGATCTGCACCTGCTCGCCCCAGGTGAACAGATGCCAGGCCAGCTCGCGCATGCCCGAGGCGCGGAACCGCACGATCACGCCGCCGTCCGACTGGTCCTCAAACGACTGGGTCGGGTGCCAGCGCCAGCCCCTGGCCTCGGCCGCGCCGTCGGGCGCGATGCGCAGCACGATGTCCTCGATCTCGTCCTGATAGATGCCGAAGGACTGGCTGGCGAAGACGCCGAGGTCGAAATCGGCGGGCGGGACGGCCATCCCCTCCTGCGGGGCGACGTGGCTCATCCGGTCCAGACGGAAGGTCTGGATGCGGCCCGTCTCGCGGTCGGCGGCGACCAGATAGTTGGCCCGGCCGAACATGACGCCGCAGGGCGCCACGCTGCGCCGACGCGGCTCGGCGCCTGGACGGGAATAGGTGAAGCCCAAGGGCTGCTGCGCCAGCACCGCCGCGCGGATAGCGGTCAGCATGGCCTCGTCGGCGGAGGGGCGCGGCCCGGCCTGGACCGCAATGGTCTCGGCCCGGACCAGGGCCTCCAGATCCGGCGCCATCCGATTCAGCGTGGTCGAACGCATCGCCGCCTTCAGCTTGCGCTCCAGCCCCTCCAGCGCCGTGGCGCGCGCCGGTTCGCCGGCAGCGCGCAGAGCGGTCGCCGCCTTGGACAGTTCCAGCATTTCGGTCGCCGTCGGGGCCTGTTCGAAGGCCGACAGACCGCCCCGGATGCGCCAGCGTTTGGACGGCGGGTCCGAGACCTCGTCCACCTGGGGAAACAGCATCAGCACGGCGTCGCGCATCCGTTCGGCGGTGCGGCGGCCGACGCGCATGTCGCGCGCGATCTCGTCCAGGCTCAGCCCTTCGGCGCTGGCGGCCATGCGGCGCGCCAGATCGATCACCATCGCCGCCTTGTCGTGTCTCAATGCTCTCGCCGATCCCTACGTCCGTTTCTGACGCAACACTGCTTCATAACGACATCATCGACAAGAGGCCCTCGCTTCAGGAGATCATCAGATGGCGCGTTTCCAACCCACCCAGACCGTCAACGCCAGCCGCTACATCATCGTGCCGTGCGAGGCCGATGGCTCGTCCGACCTCGCCGTGATCTGGGACCGGCTGGAGGAACAGGTGGTCGACGTCATTTCGGCCGCCGCCAGCAGCCGCTATTCGGACGAGGACATGCTGTGGGATGAAGGCCGCGCCGGCGACATGGCCCCCGAATGGCGGATGGCGGCCTGAGCTCAAGCCGCCTTCGGCTTGGTCCAGCGATCGATCATGCGCTGGGCCGGCTGCTCGACTAGTCGGTGCGCCACGACGGCGACCGCAACGATGAAGCAGAACATGGCGACGGCGAACAGGTCGTTCAGCCAGACAGAGCCAAAGTCGATGCGACGAACCGGTACGAGGTCCAGCTTCCTGGCCACGATCATCATCACGGTCAGGATGAACATGTGGACCATGTAGATGGCGAACGACCATCGTCCCAAGGTGACCAGAGCTGGGTGATCCAGCACGCGTGACAGCGCCCCCTCCTCGCCGGCGAAGACCCAGATCAGCGCCACGAAGATCAGCGTGACCGCCACGGTGATCGGCCCCTGAGCATAGCCGATGAAGACACAGGCCGCGACGATGGCCGCGATCTCCAATAGCGTCGCGGCGCCGCCCTTGAGCCGCGGAATGCGGGTCCAGAGCCCTTGGAGCAGGCAGCCCAGGAAGAAGCCATAGACCGCGCGCGGCACGGCGAAGTCATAGGTCGTGTTCATCCAGCGCCGGGCGTAGCTGAGCACCAGCACGCCGCCGATGATCGCCAGCACCAACCCGATCCAGCGGAACCGTTTGGGCGCAATCAGCACCAGACCCGCGAAGATCAGATAGCAGGCCCATTCGGCGCTGAGCGTCCACGACGGCCCGTTCCAGGTCAGATAGGGATGCACATGCCAGGCCTGGATCAGCGCCAGATTGGTGAAGATCGCCTCGATCGACCGATCCCGCGTGAAAGGCGGCGCGCTGTCGAAATGGAAGACAAGCCGCGCCAGCTCCAACCCGATGAAGGCCGCCAGCATCAGCAGATGCAGCGGCCAGATCCGCCCGAAGCGCCGCACCATGAACCGCCCGGCGTCGCGTCCCGACTTCAGTCGGTTCGCATAGGCATGGGCAATGACGAAGCCCGACAGGACGAAGAAATAGTCGACGAACAGATAGGAATGCTGAATGAAACCCCAGTCGCGCCAATGACTTGCGACCGGCATGTGGAACATCACCACAAGGATGGCGCACACACCCCGCAGGGAGTCCAAAGCCTCAAAACGGCGATGGACGGCAGGAAGAGGTTCGGACAATGTGTTCACGGGCGCGTGATAGCGCCGGTCAAGGTTGCGCGATAGGGGTCTGACGAGACTTCAGTCCGCCCCGGCTTTGAGCGCACGAACAGCGCGACCGCAAAGGTCGCGCAGAACCGCCTGATCGACATCTTCCAAACGCGAAATATAGAGGCAGCCAACGCCGGTTTTCACCTTGCCCAAGCGGGCGATAAGCTCGGCACGTTCAGGGAAATCCCCAGCGACATAAAGCACCAGATTGGCTTTTCGCGGCGAGAAGCTGATCAGCGGCCAGCCGCCCTTGGGGCCGCCGTCATTGCCGAACCCGATGATGGACGATCCCCAGAGCACGGCCGGTTCACCGGTGATCTCCGACATCAGCGCGGCGACGGCATGAGCGTCAGACCGTCGGCGTGGATCGTCGATCGCAGACAAGAAGTCATCGACAGAGGCGTCTGTGGGGCCGGTCTTGGGCGTGCTGGCCATGGCTCAAAGCCCCTTCACGATCCCTTCGACCATCTTCTTGGCGTCGGCGAACAGCATCATAGTGTTATCGCGGAAGAAGAGTTCGTTCTCGACCCCGGCATAGCCCGAGCCCATGCCGCGCTTGATGAACAGCACCGTGCCGGCCTTTTCCACGTCCAGGATCGGCATGCCGTAGATGGCGCTGGTCGGGTCGGTCTTGGCCGCCGGGTTGGTCACGTCATTGGCGCCGATGACGAAGGCGACGTCGGCGGTGGCGAACTCGGCGTTGATGTCCTCCAGCTCGAACACCTCGTCATAGGGGACGTTGGCCTCGGCCAACAGGACGTTCATATGGCCCGGCATCCGGCCGGCGACGGGGTGGATGGCGTATTTCACCTCGACGCCCTCCTCCTTCAGCTTGTCGGCCATTTCGCGCAGGGCGTGCTGGGCCTGGGCCACCGCCATGCCGTAGCCGGGCACGATGATGACCTTGGACGCATTCTTCATGATGAAGGCCGCGTCCTCAGCCGAGCCCTGTTTGACCGGGCGCGTCTCCTTGGCGCCGCCGGGATCCGCGGCCGCATCGCCGCCGCCGAACCCGCCCAGGATGACCGAGACGAAACTGCGGTTCATGCCCTTGCACATGATGTAGCTGAGGATCGCGCCCGACGATCCGACCAGGGCGCCGGTGATGATCAGGGCGATGTTCTCCAGCGTGAAGCCCAGCGCCGCCGCCGCCCAGCCGGAATAGGAGTTCAGCATCGACACCACGACCGGCATGTCGGCCCCGCCGATGGGGATGATCAGGGTCGCGCCCAACACTAGCGCGATCAGGAAAACGCCCCAGAAGGCCCAGGTCGCCGCGCCGTTCGTTCCGATCAGAATGCCGATCAGGAAGACCAGGCCCAGCGCTAGGCCGACGTTGATCAGGTGCCGCGCCGGCAAGATGATCGGCGCGCCGCTCATGTTGCCATTCAGCTTGGCGAAGGCGATGACCGAACCGGTGAAGGTAATGGCCCCGATGGCCACGCCCAGGCTGAGTTCGATGATCGACAGCGTCTTGATGCCGTTTCCGTCGTCGGACAGGATTCCGAAGGCCTCGGGCGCATAGATGGCGCCGATGGCGACGAGGCAGGCGGCCATGCCGACCAGGCTGTGGAAGGCTGCGACCAGTTGCGGCATGTCGGTCATGGCGACCCGCTTGGCGATCAGGCCGCCTGCCCCGCCGCCGACGATGACGCCGCCCGCGATCAGGGCCAGGGTCACGGTATCCAGCGCCCCCGTCGTGCCCAGCGTCAGCAGGGTCACGCCGATGGCCAGCGCCATGCCGACCATGCCGAAGGTGTTGCCCTGACGGCTGGTCTCGGGGCTAGACAGCCCCCGCAGCGAAAGGATGAACAGGACGCCCGAAACCAGATAGGCCAGTGCGGCCAGCGATGCGTTCATCACGCCCCTCCCCTCAAGACGTGCGGGCCAGCCGCCAAAGGGCGGCGGCGATGAACAGCGGGCCGATGAAGAACAGGGCCCATTCGAAAACGCCCAGCGGCCGGTCCTGCGTCACCACGCGAACCAGAATGGCCGAAAAGACCAGGGCGATGCCGCAGTCGTGCAGCCGCTGGCGCTTGATTGGGATTTTCGTCCCGAACCAGCCATACAGCCAAAGGCAGAAGCCGATGCCGGTCGCGACCCAGGATCCGGTGATGGCGATCTGTGCGGCGTCCGTCACGTTGACGCCTCGGGAGCGGCCTTGGCAGCGGGCCGCTCCTTCTTCTTGTACATGGCCAGCATCCGCCGCGTGACCATGAAGCCGCCGAAGATGTTGACGCTGGCCAGGGTGACGGCGAGCACGCCCGCGCCCTTGGCGATCCAGGCGCTGGGGCCGCTCGCGTCACCGGACACGGCCGCCGCCGCGATCAGGCCGCCGACGATGATAACGCTGGAAATGGCGTTGGTCACGGCCATCAGCGGCGTATGCAGGGCCGGCGTCACGCTCCAGACGACGTAATAGCCGACGAAGATCGCCAGCACGAAGATGGCCAGGCGGAAGACGGTGGGATCGACGTGTTCCATATCACTACGTCCTTTTTTTTGGTCGAGCCGGATCGTTTTTGGGTTCCAGCCCAAGACGGCGAGCCAGATCAACAGCGGCCAACATCGCCACCATCACGCCAGTATAAGCCGCAAAGTGCTGCCCTGAATGATCGACTTTCCAGAGGACTACCGCGACCGCACCTGCACCGGCGGCGATCGCAATGAGATGGAATGGGTGTTTCCAGATCGCGTTCATCCCCGCACCCCCTCATGCACCACGGCGCCGCCGTTGGTGACCACTGCCGCTCTCAGAATCTCGTCTTCGAGGTCCACCGACAGGCCGCCGTCCTTGATCAACAGACCCACAAACGCGGTCAGGTTGCGGGCGTAGAGGGCGCTGGCGTCGGCGGCGATGCGGCCGGGCAGGTTCGACCAGCCGACGATGGTGACGCCGTTCGCGGTGGTCACCACTTCGTTGAGCTTGGAGCCCTCGACATTGCCGCCCGCCTCGACCGCCAGATCGATGATGACCGAGCCGGGCTTCATCGAGGCGACATGGGCGGCGGTCAGCAGCACAGGCGCGGCGCGGCCGGGGATCAGGGCCGTGGTGATGACGATGTCCTGCTTGAGCACATGGGTCGCGGTCAGTTCGGCCTGTTTGGCCTGATATTCGGCCGACATGGGTTTGGCATAGCCGCCGGCGGTCTGGGCGTTCTTGAACTCCTCGTCCTCGACGGCCAGGAATTTGGCGCCCAGGCTTTCGACCTGTTCCTTGGTCGCGGGGCGGACGTCGGTGGCGGTGACGACGGCGCCCAGGCGACGCGCGGTGGCGATGGCCTGCAAGCCCGCGACGCCCACGCCCATGATGAAGACCTTTGCGGCGGCGACGGTGCCGGCCGCCGTCATCATCATCGGGAAGCCCCTGCCATAGGCATAGGCCGCCTCGATCACCGCGCGGTATCCGGCCAGGTTCGCCTGGGACGACAAGACGTCCATGACCTGGGCGCGGGTGATGCGGGGCACGAACTCCATGGCGAAGGCGGTGGCGTTGGCCCCTGCCAGGGCGTCGACGGTCGCCTTGTCGCGCCAGGCGTCCAGCAGGGCGATAACGACGGCGCCAGACTTCAGCGCGCT
Organism: Brevundimonas sp. EU05-FHT14B07; assembly: GCF_058790795.1. Lineage (NCBI taxonomy): Bacteria > Pseudomonadati > Pseudomonadota > Alphaproteobacteria > Caulobacterales > Caulobacteraceae > Brevundimonas > Brevundimonas sp. EU05-FHT14B07. The sequence continues at coordinate 703,013 of NZ_JBYTCZ010000001.1, read as the reverse complement.
GGTTTCCTGAGCGGTGGGGCCGCGCACCTTCAGCACGATGTCGGCGCCGTCCAGCACGGCGCGGGTGTCCGGCTTCACCACCGCGCCGGCGGCGGCGTAGTCGGCGTCAGGAATAGAGGAGCCAAGGCCGGTCCCGGCCTCGACCGTGACGGTCGCCCCAAGGGCGATCAGCTTCTTGACCGTCTCGGGCGTGACGGCGCAGCGCGTCTCACCTTCGCGACGTTCACGGGTGACGGCGATAGCGACGGCCAAGCGAATCCCCTCGTTCTTTTCGTTGAACGAAGGTTAGGCCCTTCCGGAGCAGGCCGTCAAAACACGGTTATGCCAAAGCTTGGCGAGGGCGCGTGATTTAAGACCGCCGCAAGGCGATCCGATGCAAGGCTCAGTGCGCGGCGCCCGGCTTGGACTTCAGCGCCACGAAGCCGACGCCGCCCAGAACGACCGCGCCGATGACGGCGGCCATAAAGCTGCCGCCCGGGTGGAACCACAGCGTCAGGAACAGCAGCAGCACGGCGATGGCCAGGCTGCCCCACTTGGCCAGGTTCAGGAACAGGCGGTAGGTCGAGACCTGTTCGCGCACTTCCATATGGCCGTGCAGATAGGCTTGCGCATCGGCGTCGGCAGGTGCGTTGGCGGTGTCGTGCAGGTCGGCCATTCGTGGAATCCCCTCGTCGTTATCGCGGACTTACACCGAGGCGACCGCCCCGCTCAAGCCCGCAGTCATGCCTTGGTCAGGCCAGCGCCTCGAACTGATCGACCAGCCGCTCCAGCCTCTGACAGCCGACGCTCCAGAAGGCCGGGTCGCGCGGGTCCAGACCGAACGGCTTCAACGCCTCGACGTAGGTCCGCGATCCGCCGCCGGCCAACAGCTCGCGATATAGCGGCGTGAACCCAGCCGGGTCATTGCGTCGCGCCTCCATCAACGCCGCAACCAGCAGGTCCCCGAACGCATAGGCGTAGACGTAAAACGGCGAGTGGACGAAGTGGCTGACATAGGCCCACCAGTGTTCATAGCCGGGGTTCAGCTTGACCGACGGCCCCAGCGAGGCGGCCATTTCCTCCAGCCACAGCTGGTTGATCCGCTGCTGTGACACCTCGCCCTGCAGCCGCTCGTCGTGGAAGCGGGTTTCGAACCGGTGGAAGGCGATCTGGCGCACGACGGTGTTCAGCCCGTCCTCGATCCGACCGGCCAGCAGGCCGCGCTGCTCGGACTTCGGCGCGGTCGCCAATAGACGATCAAAAGTCAGCCCCTCGGCGAAGATCGACGCCGTCTCGGCCAGGGTCAGGGGCGTATCGGCCAGAAGCGTGCCCTGATCGGCCGCCAGGGTCTGGTGGACGCCATGACCCAGTTCGTGCGCCAGGGTCAGCACGTCGCGCCGCTCGCCCATCCAGTTCAGGAAGACATAGGGATGGCGGTCGGCGGTGACGGGGTGGGCGTAGGCGCCCGACTGCTTGCCCGGCCGCGCCCGGCCGTCGATCCACGGCTTGTCGAAGAAGCCGCCGGCCCGGTCGGCGAAATCGCCGCCCAGGTCCGAGAAACTGTCCAGCACGATCTCGCGCCCCTGGGTCCAGGTGAAGGCGCGCGGGGCGGTCGTTTCGATAGGCGCGTTGCGGTCCCAGTGGTCCAGGCGCGCCTTGCCCATCGCCTTGGCCTTCAGCGCATAGTAGCGATGCGACAGGCGCGGATAGGCGGCGGCGACCGCCTCGGCCATCGCATCCACGGCCTCGCCATCCACCTCGTTGCCCAGGTGACGGCTGTCGGCGGGACGTCTGAAACCGCGCCAGCGATCCTCCATCGCCTTGTCGGCGGCGACGGTGTTAAGCACCAGGGCCAGGGTCGGGGCGCGGGCGGCCAGCGCTTCGGACAGGCCCTCGGCGGCGGCCTTGCGACGCGCCGGCTTGGCGTCCGACAGGCGGTTCAGCGCCTCGGCCAAGGTCAGGTCCTCGCTGCCCGCCTTGGCACGCAGGGCAGCCAGTTGCTCATCAAACAGGCGCGGCCATTGGGCCGTGATCGGGCCGCGCTCGGCGATGAAGGTCTCCAGTTCGGCCGAAAGCTCATGCGGCTTCATCGCCCGCACGCGCCGCAGCCAAGGCCGCCAGCGCGCCGCGCTCGCATGGGCGATCAGCGCCGCTTCCAGCGCCGCATCGTCGATCTGATTGATCTCCAGCGTCAGCCAGACGGTCGGGGTGGCGATGGCGGTGATCTTCTCGCGCACATCGGCCTCGAATCCTTGCGCCGTCGCATCGTCGCGCGCGGTCGAGGCCGACAGGAAGGCGTAGGCGCCCAGCGCGCCCAGCACATCGGACGCCTGCTCATAAAGCTGAATCGCGCGGTCCAGCGCCTCGCCCAGCGCCTGGGCGTCCTGATCCGCCGCTAGCCGACCCTTCAGCCCGTTCAGAGCCTCGACCAGACCCCGCGCCTTTTCCAGATCGGCGGCGACCTTGGCGTCGTCGCGCGACGCATAGAGGTCGGTCAGGTCCCACAGCGGGGCTTCAGTGTTGGGCGTCTTGAAGGGAGCGTTCATGCCCCTGTTCTGGGGATGCGCGGCGACGGCCGCAACCGTCCCTTGCGCTTTCTCGGCGTCACGGCCCGTGCAATCCTGCCTTTCGGAGACGCGTGAATGACCGAAACCCTGCAGCATGACACCGGCCGGACGGGCCTTGGCGGGGCCTCGGCCCTGTTTGCGATTCGCCTGGCGACGGGTCTGGTTCAGGGGTTGGCGCTCTATCTGCTGTATCTGGCGGCCGACAGCCGCGTCTGGCCCGAAACCCAGCCGGTGGTGTTCGGCGCTCTGGCCTTGGCGGCCGGCTATGTGCCGGTGGTGGTTCTCGCCGGCGTCGGTCGGGTCAAAGCGCTGGCCCTGATCCTGTGGGCGGCGGCCGCGGCCGGCGTGCTGGCTCTGTTGGGCGCCCACGACGTCGCCCGCCAAGTGCTGAAGCCGCATGAGGAGCCGCCTTTCCTGAGTTTCCCCGTGCTGGCCTTCGGGGCGGCGGCTCTGTTTATCGCCCACCACCTGATCGTGCCCGCGATCCGCGAAAGACGCTGGATCGTCGACTATCCCGACTATTTCGACATCGCCTGGAAGGCGGGGGTACAACTGGCCCTGTCGCTGGGCTTCACCGGCGCCTTCTGGATCCTGCTGCATCTGGGCGCGGCCCTGTTCAAGATGATCGGCCTCGGCTTTCTGCAGCATTTGCTCAGCGAGGCGTGGTTCGCCATTCCGGTCACGGCCCTGGTCTTCGCAACCGCCGTCCAGCTGACCGACGTGCGCGACGGCCTGATCCGGGGGGTGCGGACGGTGGCCCTGATGCTGTTGTCCTGGCTGCTGCTGGTGATCACGGTCCTGGTCGGCGGCTTCCTTCTCGCCCTGCCCTTCACCGGATTGGACGGCCTGTGGGAGACGCGCAGCGCGACGGCCCTGGTGCTGTCGGCCGCCGCCGCCCTGATCGTGCTGATCAACACGGCCTATCAGGATGGGCGCGCCGACAATCTGCCGCCGGTCGTCCTGCGATACGGCGTGCGGGCCGCGTCCGCCCTGATCGCGCCGCTGATCGTTCTGGCCGCCTGGGGCCTGGGCTTGCGGATCGGCCAGCACGGCCTGACGCCCGATCGGATCATCGCCGTCGCATGCACCCTGATCGGCTTGGTCTATGGCGCGGGCTACCTGCTGGCGGCCGTAAAGCCGGGCGGCTGGATGAAGCCGCTGGAGCGGACCAATGTCGTCGCGGCGGTTCTGGCGGTTCTGGTCATCCTGGCCCTGTTCAGCCCGCTGGCCGATCCCGCCCGCCTCGCTGTGCAGGATCAGGTCGCTCGGTTGCAGCGTGGGGCGGTGTCCGCAGACACCTTCGACTATGACTTCCTGCGCTTCGAGAGCGGCAAGGCCGGTGAGACGGCGCTGAGACGTCTGGCCGCCTCAACCGATCCACGCATCGCGCGAAACGCGCGCGCCGCCCAGGCTCGCCCGTGGCCGTCAGGCGATACAGCGCAGGGACGGAAAGAGCGCAAGGCCGCCATCCGCCTGAAGGCCGTCGATGGCCAATCCGTGCCCGCCAGCTTCGTCGACCAGTTGGATGCGCAGGTGGACGTGCTGTTCAGTTGCAATGCGGAAGCCCCCTGCGTCGTGCGATCAATGGACCTGAACGGCGATGGACGAACCGATCTGCTGGTCGCCACGGCTCGTGAAATCGTCGCCTTCGATCAGGACGCCCAGGGCCAGTGGCGCGTGACGGGCCGATACGGCTTCACCTGCGGGCGCAATGCCGAACGGATGAACGAGGGCCTGTCGAAGGGCGTCGCGACGGCGCCGGCGGCCCTGCCCGACCTGGTTGTCGACGGCCAGAGATTGCGCGCCAGCCCCGAGGTGCGATGCGACGCAACAGAGCCGCGTTAACGGGACGCTCACCACGCCGTGTCACCCGATTTTCACCTCGCCACCCTAGGAATCGTCCCGAAACGATCCATCCGTGACGGGCTGGGCGACAGGACAAGGGATTTTCATGGCCAAGACCATCCTGGTCGTTGACGACGATCCGACCCAGCGCCGGTTGATCCAGGCCGTGCTGGAGCGGGACGGCAACGCCGTGGTCCATGCCGCCAGCGGCGGCGAGGCCATCGACCGGATGACGCGCGGCGGCGGGGCCGACCTGATCCTGCTGGACATGGTCATGCCCGAGATGTCGGGGCTGGAATGCCTGGCCGAACTGCGCAGCGCCGGGGTCAATGAGCCGGTGATCGTCCTGACGGCCAACGGCGGCATCGACATGGTGGTGAAGGCCATGCAGGCCGGGGCCCAGGACTTCTTCGTCAAACCGGTGGGCCCGGAACGCCTGTTGGTCGGCGTGCGCAACGCCATGCAGATGAAGCGCCTGACCGCCGAGGTCGGGCGCCTGACCAAGCGCGTCCAAGGCCGCACCAGCTTCGACGATATCGTGGGCGACAGCCCGCCGATGCGCATGGTCAAGGCGCTGGGCGCCCGGGCCGCCAAATCCTCGATCCCCGTCCTGATCACCGGCGAGAGCGGCGTCGGCAAGGAGGTCATCGCCCGCGCCCTGCACGGCGCCAGCGACCGGGCCGGCAAACCCTTCGTCGCCGTCAACTGCGGCGCCCTGCCCGCCAATCTGATCGAGTCCATCCTGTTCGGGCATGAGAAGGGCGCCTTCACCGGCGCCGTGGACAAGACGCTGGGCAAGTTCCGCGAGGCGGACGGCGGCACCCTGTTCCTGGACGAAATCGGCGAACTGCCGCTGGACATGCAGGTCAAGCTGTTGCGCGCGCTGCAAGAAGGCGAGATCGATCCCGTCGGCGGCAAACGCCCGGTCAAGATCGACGTGCGCATCGTCTCGGCGACCAATCGCGACCCGGCCCAGCAGGTCAAGGACGGTGCCTTTCGCGAGGACCTGTTCTATCGCCTGAACGTCTTCCCGATCGAGGCCCCGTCCCTGCGTGACCGCCGCGAGGACATCGCGCCCCTGGTCGATCACTTCATCGCCCGCTTCAACGCCGAGGAGGGCAAGCGGATAGCCGGATGCGCGCCCGAAACCCTGGCCCTGCTGCAAGGGTTCGACTGGCCCGGAAACGTGCGACAGCTGGAAAATGCGGTGTTCCGCGCCATCGTGCTGGCCGATGCGCCCTTCCTTCAGCCGCACGACTTCCCCGCGATTTCGGGCGTCGCCGCGCCAATGCCCGACGCCCGGCCCCTGAAGGCCGCCACAGCCGCCGGCGCTCAGACCGACGCCGCCGCGCAGGTCGATCAGCCGATCCGTATCCTGGACGAGCGCGGCCATCTGCGCACGCTCGAGGACATCGAACGCGACCTGATCCAGCACGCCATTGAGGTCTATGCCGGGCACATGAGCGAGATCGCACGCCGCCTCGGCATCGGCCGCTCGACCCTGTATCGCAAGGTCCGCGAACAGGGGCTGGAAGGTCAGCTCAAGGAAGCGGGCTGAGTCTCTCGCAATTTATGGGGTGAGCTGATCACTCCGACGGCTTCCTGCCCCACCGCCGTTTCGGCTCTTCGCCATTGGCCTTGGCGGTGATTTCTTTCAGCTTGCGGCCCTGCATGGCCGAGAGGGCCTGGCCCGGCGCGCCCTTTTCGGGGTCGGCGAAGGCGCGGCCGTGGGTTTTCACACGCTCGCTGACCGAATCGATGAACTCGCCCTCCCATTCGGACAGCGAAACGCCCGCCTTGTCCGCCGCGCGGCGAGCGCGTTTCAAGGCATTCAACGCAGCGCGTTTAGCCGCCTCGCGCTGCATCTCGAAGGGGCTGGGCAGCGGCTTCTTGTTGGCGCCATCGCCCTTCAAGCCGCCTGATCGCGACAGCCCGCCTCCTGGCTTGAAGGGGGTGCGCTTCAAGCCGGGTCAGCCTCAGATCTCGCCGAGCGCCGACAGGTAGAGGTCCAGGATGGCGTCCTCTTCCTGACGCTTGGCCTTGTCCTGCTTCCTGATGCGGATGACCTTGCGCAGGATCTTGACGTCGTAGCCCTCGCCCTTGGCCTCGGCGAAGACCTCCTTCATGTCGGTCATGACGGCCTGCTTGTCCTCTTCGAGGCGCTCCAGGCGCTCGATGATGGTGCGAAGGCGGCCCTGCGCCGTGGCGGTGAGAACGTCGGAACCACCGTCGAACGAGGCGTCGTCAGCCATGGGAATACTCCAGAAATCAGGCGCGGACGCTAACCATGCGGACAGGCGCGCGACAACCGCCAACACGAAAAAGGCCGCGGACAGAAATCCGCAGCCTGTGGATCGTCATCTTTCAAGCGCGCTATCGCCCTTCGGGCTGCTTGAGCGCGACCCAGCGTGCGCACGCCGCCGAAGCGGCGCGCAGCGAACGCTGCTTAGCCCTGCTTCGCCTTGAAGCGCGGGTCGGTCTTGTTGATGACGAAGACGACGCCCTTGCGACGCACGACCTTGCAGTCGCGGTGGCGGGTCTTCAGCGACTTGAGCGAGCTACGGACCTTCATGGTCGGACGTCCTGAAAGAAACCAATAAGAAAGCCGCTGACCCGGTCGGATCGCGGCGGAGGCGGTCGTATAGAGAGAGGGGTTCGGAAGGTCAAGCCGCCAAAGGCCGAAACCGCAGAAAACCCAGGCCCCGCCTGCCTGGCGACGCATTTTCTTACACGTGCTCAAGTAGCGCGAAGCGCGATAGCACGACAAAAACTATGGAGGCCTGACCTCCGAGTCGAACGGAGGGTTTACGGGGTTGCACGCCCGCCGCGTCGCCGCTCCGCCATCAGGCCGTCAGAGGTGGTGCGTTATTACGACACACACGTCTAAGGCGTCCAATACAAAGGTGGTTAACGGCGCGCCTTACACCCGAGCGGGGAACGGCGAGGCAACGCATTCGCGCCGCGCGCGCTTTAGGGCGTCGAAATGGCCGTTCGCGCGGATGTCATTTCGTGTCTGACCCCGGGGGCTCTAGTTTGAATCTCATGCGCTTTTCCTACCGCCTTCTCCTGATCGGCTGCGTCTCGGCCTGCGCGCCCATGCTGCCCGAGCCGCAGGTGAACCTGCCGACGCCCCAGCCTCAGCCCCAGGCGGGCGCGCCGGTCACGACGCCAGCCCCCGCCCCCCAGACGCCGCCGTTGGCCGCCTATGACCAGCAGGGTTTCGAGGGCTGGAAACAGGGATTTCTGGCGCGCAAGGGCGGCGCCCGCCGCGCGGACTACGCCCGGGAACTGGAGGGCCTGACGCCCGATCCGACGGTGATCCGCCTGGATCGCAACCAGCCTGAGTTCTCCAAACCCGCCGGCGCCTATGTTCAGAATGCGGTGACCCCGGTGCGAATCGCCCAGGCCAAACAGCGCATAGACCGGGTGCCGTGGTCGGTGGTTCAACGCTTCGGCGTGCCCAGCGAAATCCTGGTCGGCGTCTGGGCTCAGGAAAGCGCATTCGGTCAGGTGCAGGGCGACTATGACGTGATCCGCTCGCTGGCGACCCTGGCCTATGATGGTCGCAGACGCGATTGGGCCGAGGGGCAGCTGAAGGACGCGCTGGACATCGTCGTGGACGGCCGGCGCGAGCGTTCGGGCCTGAAGGGCAGCTGGGCCGGGGCCATGGGCCAGACCCAGTTCATGCCCGACAACTATCTGCGCCTGGGCGTGGATCAGGACGGCGACGGCAAGGTCGATATCTGGCGCGACGACGCCGACGCCCTGGCGTCCGCCGCCAACCTGCTGGCCCAGGCCGGCTGGAAGCGCGGTCAGGGCTGGGGCTATGAAGTCACCTTGCCCTCCGGCTTCGACTATGCCGAGGCGGAAGGCCCGAAACACAACTGGGCCTATTGGGCGGCCAAGGGCGTGCGCCTGGCGCAAGGCGGCACCCCGAACGGCGCCGAGGCGCTGGAAGAGGCGACCATCCTGCTGCCGCAGGGCGCGAACGGTCCGGCCTTCCTGGCCCTGCCGAACCACTATGTGATCCGCCGCTACAACAACTCGGTATCCTACGCCCTGGCGATCGGCCTGACGGCAGACGGGATCATGGGCAAGCCGGGGCTGACCAAGGCCTGGCCCAACGATCCGTCGATGACGCGCGATCAGCGTATCGGGGCGCAGCGCGCCCTGACCCAGCTGGGCTACGACACCCAGGGCGTCGATGGGGTGATCGGCTCCAACACCCGCGCGGCCCTGCGTCGCTGGCAGATCGCCAACAACCGGATCGCCGACGGCTATCTGACGCCGACGCTCGCGGACGAACTGATCCGCCGGACGAACTGAGGGCGTAAATCCGGGCATGATTCGGCGCTCCTGCCTTTTACCGGGCGGAGGGATGGAGGGCTGGGCGGAGCGCCGGGCCTTCGCCCGGAGTGTGAGTTTATAAGTAGCGTTTCGACGAAGGGTATGACGCTCCGCGCGGGGGGTCGGCCTGCAAGCTCGGGGCGCCGAGCGGTGGCGGTCTTATCGCCTAACCCCATAAGCCTGCGACGGGCGGGTCGGAGCAGCGATCCCCGATCCCCGGTGCGGCCGAGTATCCCCCTCGACCCTGCGACGCGACTGCGGACGCCGGGGCGATCCCCCGACCGATCAGCCCCGGCGCCGCGATGGGATTTCACCATCGCCCCCGTTCCCTCCGCTCTCGCCGCCGCAAGGTCGCAGGCCAGGCGAGCCCTCCATGCGACGAGACGGGGGCATTATGGCGCTGTTTGACCCCTGGGATGGGAGACGGGGGACATAAATCGGCAAGCGGTTGAAATCGCAGGAAACGGACCAGCGGCATTGCGATGGCTGAGCATCGTCTCCTCCCCATGTCATGGGGAGGTGGCTCGGAGCGCAGCGGAGAGACGCAGGGGCTCTTCAGCGCATCGCAGGCGTCTGTGGGACGTCAAGAACCCCTCCACCGCTTCGCGGTCCCCCTCCCCGCGCTGCGGGGAGGAGACGGTTGATCTCAGCCCTTCACGCGCCAGGTGGCGCCGTCGGGGCCGTCCATGACGACGACGTTCAGGGCGTTCAGGCGGTCGCGGATGCGGTCGGCCTCGGGCCAGTCCTTTGCGGCGCGGGCCTTGGCGCGTTGGTCCAGCAGGGCCTCGACCTCGGCCTTCAGGGCGGGATCGCCGCCCTCGAACCAGGCGTCCGGCGTCAGCGACAGGACGCCGAGCAGACCGGCCGCTTCCTTCAGGCTCCAGCGGGCCATGGCGACATCGTTGATATCGGCCTCGGCGTCATTCAGCAGCTCGCGCAGGGCGTTCCCGAGCCCGAACAACTGGGCGATGGCGCCCGGCGTATTGAGATCGTCTTCAAGCGCGTCCAGCACCGGATCCAGGGCGTTCTCGGCCAGCTCCATCTCAGCCTCGTCCAGCGTGGCCTCGTCGAAGTCGGCCAAGGCCGCGTCGGCGTCGCGCAGGACGCCATACAGCCGGTCCAGGTTCTTGCGACTCTGATCCAACAGCCCCTGGTTCCAGTCCAGCGGCTGGCGGTAGTGGGCGCTGAGCAGGGCCCAGCGGACGACCTCGCCCGGCATGGCCTGGACCAGGTCGTGCAGCAGCAGAACGTTGCCGATCGACTTGGACATCTTCTCGGCGTCCACGGTCAGAAAGCCATTGTGCATCCAGTAGCGGGCGTATTCGTCATGAGCCTGATCGCCATGGGCATGGCCGTGGGCGCAGACGCCCTGGGCGATCTCGTTCTCATGGTGGGGAAAGACCAGGTCGATGCCGCCGCCGTGGATGTCGATGGGCAGGCCCAGGGTCTTTTCGATCATGGCCGAGCATTCGATGTGCCAGCCGGGGCGCCCCTCGCCCCACGGCGAAGGCCAGGACGGCTCGTCCGCCTTGGACGGCTTCCACAGGACGAAGTCGTGCGGGTTCTTCTTATAGGGCGCGACCTCGACGCGGGCGCCGGCGATCATGTCGTCCAGGTTCCGCCCCGACAGGGCGCCGTAGGCCTTGTAGGACGAGACATCGAACAGGACGTGACCCTCGGCCGCATAGGCGCAGCCGGCGTCGACGATGGCCTGGATCTGATCGACGATGGCCGGGATGTAGTCAGTGACGTGGGGCGCGATATCGGGCGGCGAGACGTTCAGCAGGCCCATGTCGGCGAGGTAGGCGGCTTCATAGCGGGCCGTGACCTCGCCGATCGGCACGCCTTCGCGTGCGGCCTTCTGATTGATCTTGTCGTCCACGTCGGTGACGTTGCGGGCGTAGATCACATGGTCGGCGCCATAGGTCCGGCGCAGCAGCCGCACCAGGACATCGAACACCACCGGCGGACGCGCATTGCCGATATGGGCGTAGTCATAGACCGTGGGGCCGCAGACATAGAGGGTCACACGATCCTTGTTCCGGGGCTCGAACAGGCGCTTTTCACGGCGCAGGGTGTCGTGGATGTGCAGCGGCATGGATCAGTCTTTAGCGGGTTTTCTTGCGGGACGGACGGTCTGTCCCATATAGCGGCCTGATATACAGTCCCGACGGATTGTAGAAGGTAAACCGGGCGACCCGCCCGCCCCGGCCGGAAATCGAGTTCATGAGCGTCACCCCCGCCAAGCCCGTCCTCGTCAGCGACGAAACCGTGCAACGCCCGTCGCGCGAACAGGCGCTGGAGGCCGTGCGCACCCTGATAGCCTGGGCTGGCGACAATCCCAATCGTCCGGGCCTGATCGACACGCCCAAGCGGGTGGTCGACGCCTATGGCGAATGGTTCGACGGCTATGACGCCGATGCGGGCAAGGAGCTGAGCCGCACCTTCGAGGACGTGACCGGCTATGACGACATGGTCATCCTGCGCGACATCGAGGTCGAGAGCCACTGCGAGCACCACCTGGCCCCGTTCCTGGGCAAGGCCTACGTCGCCTATCTGCCCGGCGAGAAGGTGGTCGGCATCTCCAAGCTGGCGCGGGTCGTCGAGATTTATGCGCGGCGCCTGCAGAACCAGGAAACCCTGACCAACGACATCATCGAGGCCATCGAATCGCACCTGCAGCCGCGCGGCGTGGCGGTGCTGGTGGACGCAGAGCATCAGTGCATGACCACGCGCGGCGTGCATCATCGGCACGTTTCGACCATCACGACCCGCTTCACCGGCGCCTTCAAGGACGATCCTGCCCTGGCGGACCGTTTTTTGAAGCTGGCCAAGGCCTGAAGGCCGAACCGTCGTCCCTCTGTCGTGTATAATTGACGTTCGGGAACGGCAGATCGTTTAGAACCGCTTTACAAGCCCGCATCGGGACGCCAAGAACCGATCAAGCCTTCGGGCGATCCATAGGGAAATGTCGGCGCGGAACGCAGCCGGCGAGTAACGGAGACGAGCATGGCTGCGAAGATCGGCGGTTCCGGTGGGGACAAGCACACGATCGAACAGACGGCGGATATCAACATCACGCCGTTCATCGACATTCTGCTGGTGCTCATGATCATCTTCATGGTCGCCGCGCCGATGGCGACCGTGTCGATCCGTCTGGACCTGCCGCCCGCACAGCCGCCCACCAATCCGACCGAAGAGAAGGAGCCGGTGTACATCACCATCCAGGAAAACGGTCAGCTGTTCCTGTCGGATAAGCAAACCTCGATCGACAACCTGGCTACCGACGTCTGCACCGCCCTGGGCGGCGGCGCCTGCCAGGAAGAGCGCGTCTTCGTCCGCGCCCAGCCCGAAGTGAAATATTCGCAGTTCATGGAAGTCATGAACAAGATGCAAGAGAACGGCTTCTTCAAGGTCGGCCTGCTGAACGAAGACATCGAATAGGACCTTCGTCCTTCCAGGATTTGGGCCGCGTTCCGAAAGGGACGCGGCCTTTTTCTTTGCCGCAAGGCTTGCCGGATCGATCGACTGCACCCTTGATGCCGCATCGGTTATTCGAGGAGTCCGCCCATGCGTCGTCGCACTTTCCTGTCCGCCCTGCCCGCCGGCGCGCTGGCGGCGACCGCAGCCCAGGCCCGGCAGGCTTCTCCCGCTGCCAAGCCGACCGAGGCGGCCCCAGCGCCGGCTCGCCCGGCCGACCCCTATGCCGGCGTCGGCATAGGCGACCGGATCTCGGGACCGAAGTTCATGGGGCGCTCGACCGTTTGGGGCGCGAACGGAGCGGCGGCCACGGCGCACCCGGCGGCCAGTCTGATCGGCATCGACACCTTGCGGCGCGGCGGATCGGCCATCGATGCGGCCATCGCCATCAATGCGGCCCTGGGCTTTCTTGAACCGGTGGCCAACGGCATCGGCGGCGACGCCTATTGCATGCTCTGGGACCCGAAACAGAAGAAGGTCGTCGGGCTGAATGGATCGGGCGCCAGTCCGCGGGGCCTCAGCCTGGAGATCGCGCGATCCAAGGCCATCGACGGCTATCTTCCCCGCTATGGCGCGGTGACGGTCAATGTGCCGGGCACGGTGGACGCCTGGTGGAGCGCGCATCACCGCTATGGGAAACTGCCGTGGAAAGAGGTGCTGCTGCCCGTCGCCGAACTGTGCGAACAGGGCGTGCCCGTGCCCCAGGTCATCGCCTACTATCTGGAACGCAACATGGCTGCGTTTGATCGGGGCCAGATCCCGATCGAGGAAAACGAGAACCGAAAGCGCATCTGGGCCGCCAGCGGAGCGACGCCGAAGGTGGGCGAGATTTTCGCCAATCCCTATCTGGGCAAGACCCTGCGGATGATCGCAGAGGGCGGCCGCGACGCCTTCTACAACGGTCCCATCGCCGATCAGATCGAGGCCTATTTCAAGCGGATCGGCGGCTGGATGACCCGCGCCGATCTGGCCGCCCATCACACCGAATGGGTCGAGCCGATCCGGACCAACTATCGTGGGGTCGATGTTTTCGGCCTGGGGCCGAACACCCAGGGGCTGAGCACCAACCAGATCCTGAACATCTGCGAACAGTTTGACCTGAAAGCCATGGGCTTCCAGTCCGCCGCCTCGCTGCACGTCCAGGCCGAGGCCAAGCGGCTGGCGTTCGAGGACCGGGCGCGCTGGTTCGCCGACGACCGTTTCTCCAAGACGCCGGTCGAATGGCTGAACTCCAAGGCCTATGCGGCAGAGCGGGCCAAGCTGATCCGGCCCGATCGGGTCATGGATCGCGTCATGCCGGGCGATGCGCCGCACCACGGCGACACCACCTATTTCAGCGTCGCCGATGCCGACGGGATGATGGTCAGCTGGATCCAATCCAACTATCGCGGCATGGGTTCGGGCCTGGCGCCCGATAACGGCTCCGAACCGCTGGGCTTCATGTTTCAGGATCGGGGCGAGCTGTTTGCCCTGACCGACGGCCACCCCAACATCTATGCGCCCGGCAAGCGTCCGTTCCAGACGATCATTCCCGGCTTTGCGGTCAAGGACGGCGAGCCGTGGATGGCGTTCGGCGTCATGGGCGGCGCCATGCAGCCCCAGGGCCAGGCCCAGATCATCATCAACATGGTCGATTACGGGCTGGAGCCCCAGGCGGCGGGCGACGCGCCGCGCTGGCAACACTATGGCTCGTCCGAACCGACCGGCCAGCCGCAGGAAGGAACCGGCGTGCTGCATCTGGAAAGCGGCGTGCCCGAGACGACCAAGGCCCAGCTGCGCGCGATGGGATGGACGCTGGGCGAACCCGACGGCGGCTTCGGCGGCTATCAGAACGTCATGAAACAGATGAACCCCAGCGGACGCTGGACCTATGGCGCGGCGACCGAGATGCGCAAGGACGGGATCGCGCTGGCTTATTGAAGTGGCCTGAGGTTGACCGAGCGATGACCCACGACGACCTCCGCGCCCTTCTGCTCTCGTTTCCCGGCGTGGAGGACGGCGTGTCCTATGGCGAGCCGTCGTTCAAGGTGGCGGGCAAGTTCTTCACCTGGATGCGCCCGGCGCTGGACGACAGCATCGTGGTGCATCTGGACAATCGGGATGAGCGCGAACTGCTGATCGAAATGGACCCGGCGACCTTTCATTTCACCGACCACTATCGCGACCATCCCATCGTCCTGGCGCGCATCGCCAGCGTCGATCCCGTCTGGCTTAGGGCGGCGCTTGAGAAACGATGGCGTCGGATCGCGCCGAAAAAGCTGTCCAAGGCGCATCCAGACCTTATCGGAGCGGGGTCGGGCGCCTAACTACGCCCCTCAAGCGGACCCAGCCCAAGGAGCGCCCCATGGCCTATGGCGACCAACCCACGATCACCGTCGACGGTATCGAAATCCCCCTGCTCGGTTTCGGCACCTGGCAGCTGGAGCCGGACGATGCGCGGCGCATGGTCGCCGAGGCCCTGCGGATCGGATACCGCCACATCGATACGGCCTGGATCTACAAGAACGAGAAGGCTGTCGGGGAAGGCATCCGGGACTCCGGCGTGGCGCGCGAGGACATCTTCCTGACCACCAAGATCTGGGTCGAACATTTCACCCACGACGCCCTGCTGAAACAGGCCAGGGAATCGGCCGACAGCCTGGGCACGACGCCCGACCTGCTGCTGCTGCACTGGCCCAAGACGACGCCGACGTTCGAAGAAACGCTGGGCGCCCTGAACGTGGCCAAGGAGCAGGGCCTGACCAAGTCGATCGGCCTGTCCAACTTCCCCTCCAAGGAATTCCGCCAGGCGCAGGGCCTATCCAAGGCGCGGCTGCTGACCGATCAGGTCGAACATCACCCCTATCTGGGCGTCGATCAGCTGGTGGCGACGGCGGCCGAGCTGGGGTCGTCGATCACCGCCTGGTCGCCGCTGGCGCAGGGCAAGATCGCTGACGACGCCACGATCAGCGAACTGGCCAAGGCGCATGGCAAGACCAACGGCCAGATCACCCTGCGCTGGCTGATCCAGCACGGGATCATCGCCATCCCGCGCACGACCAAGGAGAGCCGCGCGCGCGAGAACTTCGACATCTTCGACTTCGCCCTGACGGACGAGGAGATGCAGCGGATGGACGCCCTGGATCGCGGCGAGCGATTGGGCGACTGGCTGGACCCGGCGTTCGAATGGGACAAGACTGCCGCCTGACCGACAAGGGAGGCGCCGGTGTTTCGCAAGCGGGACCAGCCCAGGCTGTGGCGTGCGACGTTCGCCGTCGTGGGCTGGACCGCGCTGGCGCTTCAGTATCTGCTGATGATCGCGCCGGCCCAGGGCTGGACCGTGCTGGAACGGACGATCAACTACTTCAGCTTCTTCACCATCCTGAGCAACATCCTGGTCGCCCTGGCCTTTACCGGGCCGCTGCTGGGTGAAGGATCCCGGCTGGCCCGCTGGTCCGCCAGCGAAGGCGTCAGGGCGGCCGTCGCCATGTACATCGTGGTGGTCGGGGTGGTGTACCACTTCCTGCTGCATCCCTACTGGAACCCGACAGGCTGGTCATTGGTGGTCAATCTGGTGCTGCACTACGTCATGCCCGCCGCCTTCGTGCTGGACTGGGTGTGGTTCACGCCAAAGGGCCGTTTGCGCTGGATCGACCCGGCGAAATGGCTGGCCTTTCCCTTGATCTATGGCGGGTGGACGCTGATCCACGGCCTGGCGACGCGCTGGTGGCCCTATGGGTTCGTCAATGTGGATCAGCTGGGACTGGTCCGGGTCGTGGTGATCTTCGGCGTGCTGCTGGTGTTTTTCCTGATCGTCGGGCTCGGCCTCGTCGGGCTGGATCGGCTGTTCGGTCGCGCGACGCGTGACAGAGGGGCCACTCCCGCCTAAGCGTCGCGGCATGGCCTACAAATCCCTGCGTGACTTCATCGACCAGCTGGAAGCTCAGGGCGAGCTGGTGCGGGTGTCCGAACCCGTCTCCACCGTGCTGGAGATGACCGAGATTCAGACCCGGCTGCTGAGGAACGGCGGACCGGCGGTGCTGTTCGAAAAACCGGTGATGCCGGACGGCACGATCAGTCCCATCCCCTGCCTGGCCAATCTGTTCGGCACGGTGAAACGGGTCGCCATGGGGGTGACGCTGGAGGGCAAGGACCGAACCACGGCGGGCGAACTGCGCGAGGTCGGCGAACTGCTGGCCTTCCTGCGCAATCCGACGCCGCCGCGCGGTCTGGGCGACGCGATGGAGATGCTGCCGCTGATGCAGACCGTCCTGTCGATGCGGCCCAAGACGGTGAAGAAGGCGCCGGTGCAGGAGGTGGTGCTGAAAGGCGATCAGATCGACCTGACCGCCCTGCCCGTCCAGTCGTGCTGGCCCGGCGAACCGGCGCCCCTGATCACCTGGGGCCTGGTCGTGACCAAGGGGCCGTCGGACGACCGCGAGGACGACTTCAACCTGGGCATCTACCGGATGCAGGTGTTGGGCAAGGACAAGGCCATCATGCGTTGGCTCGCCCACCGCGGCGGGGCGCAACACTATGCCCGGCACAAGAAGGCGCGGCCCAAGGAGCCGCTGCCCTGCGCCGTCGTGTTGGGCGCCGATCCCGGCACGATCCTGGCGGCGGTGACGCCGGTGCCGGACACCCTGTCGGAATATCAGTTCGCGGGCCTGATGCGGGGCGCCAAGGCCGAGCTGGTCCCATGCAAGACCGTGCCGCTGATGGTGCCGGCCCAGGCCGAGATCGTGCTGGAGGGCCATGTCCTGCTGGACGAGTTCGAGGACGAGGGCCCGTACGGCGACCACACCGGCTATTACAACTCGGTCGAGAAGTTCCCGGTCTTCAAGGTCAGCGCCATCACCATGCGCCGCGACCCCATCTATCTGACCACCTTCACCGGCCGGCCGCCGGACGAGCCGAGCGTGCTGGGCGAGGCGCTGAACGAGGTGTTCATTCCCCTGCTGCGCCAGCAGTTTCCCGAGATCACGGACTTCTGGCTGCCGCCCGAGGGCTGCAGCTACCGGATCGCGGTGGTGTCGATGAAGAAGGCCTATCCGGGCCACGCCAAGCGCGTGATGCTGGGGGTCTGGAGCTATCTGCGCCAGTTCATGTACACCAAATGGGTCATCGTCGTGGACGACGACATCGACGCCCGCGACTGGAAGGACGTCATGTGGGCCATCTCGACCAAGATGGACCCGGCGCGCGACATCACCGTGATCGAGTCGACGCCCATCGACTATCTGGACTTCGCCAGCCCCGAGAGCGGCCTGGGCTCCAAGATCGGCCTGGACGCCACCGACAAATGGCCGCCCGAGACCAAGCGCGAATGGGGCGAGGAAATTCGCATGGACGAGGCGGTCGTCGAACGGGTCAACGACCTGTGGGATCGTCTCGGCCTGCCGGGTGACGGAACGCCGATCTGGAAATAAGCTTGGCTTTTGGTCACGCCGGGGGGCGATGTGAGCGCATTCGAGTTCTTCTTCAGCTTTTACGGCCTGCTGCTGGGCCTGTCGGTGGCCGAGCTGGTCGGCGGGTTCGCGCGGGTGCTGCATGAGAAGCAGCGGATCCGGTTCGGCTGGCTGACGCCGATGCTGGCCCTGTTCGTGGCGATCGACATCGCCACCTTCTGGAACCAGGCCTGGGTCATCTTCCGCGGCGCGCCGTTCAACACCTTCGTGCTGCTGGTTTCGCTGGCCATCGCCGCGACCTTCTACGTCGCCGCCAGCGTGACCTTCCCCCGCGTTTCGGCCGAGGGCGGCGATCAAAAGATCGATCTGGACGCGCATTTCTGGTCGCATCGGCGACTGGTGTTCGGCTGCATCCTGGCGGCCAATCTGATCGTGGCGGTGATCGTGATCATCCTGGCACAGCTCAATCCCGGCTTCGCCAAGATCGCCGGCTCGGTGCGTTTATGGGTCGGAGTCGCCATCTTCGTGATTGGCACGGCGACGGCGGCGTTTGCGCCATCGCGCCGGGTTGCGGTCGGCGCCCTGGTCGTCGTGCTGCTGTACAGTCTCTGGCAGATGGGCAACGCGGCGACGCTGTTGCTCAAGGCCGGCGGCTGGGCGCCCGTCCTGGGCGGGGGCGGTTGAAACCTTGTCAGGGCGACGCAATCGGCTCACGAAAGGCCATGCAGTCCCCTCTTCTGGTTTCGGCGCTGGTCGCCGCCCTTGCCTGTAGCGTGAGCCCCGCCATGTCCCAAACGCTTCCCAACACCGCGCCTTGGGATCAGGCCTTCCTGCCGCCCGCCCCCGCATGGGACGGGGCGTCAAAGGCCCTATTGCGCGACGCGAGCGATCCGTGGGTCACGGCGTTCGAGGCCGATCCGGCGCATGATTTTTCGCCGAACTATGTCGACACCCGCGCCTGGTTCGACCGTCTGGACGCCGCCAGCGACCTGATCCGCATCGAACAGTTCGGCGTCTCACCCGAGGGGCGGCCCATCTATGCGATGATCGCGTCCAAGGACGAGGCGACGTTCGATCCGGCCAAGCCGGTGCTGATGATCCAGGCCGGCATCCACCCCGGCGAGATCGACGGCAAGGACGCGGGCATGATGCTGCTGCGCGACATCGCCTTCTATGGGAAAGACGCCCTGCTGGACCGGGTCAACCTGATCCTGATCCCGATCCTGAGCGTGGACGGCCACGAGCGTTCCGGCCCCTATTCCCGGCCGAACCAGCGGGGGCCGCGCATCCAGGGCTGGCGCAACACGGCGACCAACCAGAACCTGAACCGCGACTATCTGAAGCTGGACCAGCCCGAGATGCGCGCGGTGCGGGGCCTGATCCTGAAATACCGGCCGGACCTGTATGTGGACGTCCACGTCACCGACGGCATGGATTACCAGTACGATGTCACCTACGGCTTCAACGGCGAGGACGGGACCTTCAGCCGCTCGCCGAACGGCTCGGCCTGGCTGGATTCGATCTTCAAGCCGGCGATGAATGCGGCGCTGGAGCGTGAGGGTCACATCCCTGGCGAACTGGTGTTCGGCATCGACGACGACGAGCCGAAGAAGGGCCTGTCGGACGGCGGTCTGGGCGAGCGGTTCTCGAACGGCTGGGGCTCGGCCGCCCATGTGCCGACCATCCTGATCGAAAACCACAGCCTGAAACCGCACGAACAACGGGTGCTGGGCACCTATGTCTTCATCGAGGAGGCGATGCGTCTGCTGGCCGATCAGGGCGCGGGTCTGAGGGCCGCGACCGAGCAGGACAAGGCGCTGCGCCCGGCGCAGATCCCCGCCAACTTCGAGGCCGACGAGACGCCGTCGTCCACCCGGCCCTTCAAGGGCATGCTGTACGAGACGTATGACAGTCCCGCCTCGGGTCGGAAGGAAATCCGCTGGCTGGGCCGGCCCGATCCCGATCTGTGGCAGATGCCCTTCTATGGCTCCAAGCCGACGCTGACCCTGACGCGACAGACCGCCTATTGGGTGCCGGGCTATCGCACCGACATCATCGAGCGGCTGAAGACGCACGGGATCGAAATGGAGACGGTCGAGGCTGCGCGCACCGTCAACCTGTCGATGCTGCGCCTGGTCGAACCCAAGCTGGCGACGCGGGCCAACGAGGGTCACGTCCAGGCCTCAGTGAAGACGGTCGAGGTGGAGAAGCGCGACTGGACGTATCCCGTCGGGTCGGTGCGGGTGCCGACCGATCAGCCGCTGGGCGACATCGTCGTGCTGCTGCTGGAGCCGCAATCCAGCGAGAGCTTCTTCGCCTGGGGCATGTTCCCAGAGGTCATGAGCCGGGTCGAATATATCGAGGCCTACGCCATCGCGCCGCTAGCGGACAAGATGATGGCGGCGGACCCCGCGCTGAAGGCCGAGTTCGAAGCCAGGCTGGCGGCCGATGCGATGTTCGCCGCCGATCCGCAGTCGCGCCTAGCCTGGTTCTACGAACGAACGCCCTTCTATGACGACCACTATCTGCTCTATCCCGTCGGGCGCGAGGACTGATCGATGACCACCCCGCTGATGTACGCCGTCCAGGCCGCCGCCCTGTGGAGCGGCCTGCTGATCCTGATGATGCTGGTGCTGTCGGGCGTCGTGGTCAGCGGGCGCCGCAAACACATGGTGTCGTTCGGCGACGGCGGAAACGCGGATCTGATGGCCGCCAGCCGGGCCTTCGGAAATCTGGTGGAATATGCGACGCCGGGCATGATCGCGATGCTGCTGCTGGCCGCCGTCGGAGCACCGGCCTGGATGGTCCATGGGGTCGGCGCGACGCTGTTCGTCGGTCGGGTCGCCCATGCCGTGGGCCTTTTGCTGCAGACCGGGCCGTCGCTGGGTCGCGTCGTCGGCATGCTGCTGACCTGGGTGGCGCTGCTGACGGCGGCTGTGGGCCTGATCGCCTTCGCCGTCGTCTGACGCTGTTGCGGTGCAGCGGGGCGTCCGCCATATCGGGGCATGACTGAAACCCTGGCCGCGCCCGTTTCCACCGATCTTCTCAACGACATCGTCAAGGCCGCGCTGAAGGCCGGCGCCGACGCCGCAGAGGCGGTCAGCGCTGATCGCCGATCCCTGTCGGTCGGGGTGCGCAACGGCAAGCTGGAAGACGTCGAACGCGAGGAATCGCGCGACTTGGGCCTGCGCGTGTTCGTGGGCCAAAGGCAGGCGTCAGTCTCGGCCTCGGATCTTTCGCCGGCGACCCAGACGCGGCTGGTCGAGCGGGCCGTGGCCATGGCGCGGTTGGCGCCGGAAGATCCATACGCAGGTTTCGCGCCCGAAGATCGGCTGGCGCGGGGGCCGTTTGTCGATCTGGACCTGTTCGATCCCAGCGAACGCAGCGCCCAAACTCTGGAGCAGGTCTCGGCCGAGGCCGAGGCGGCGGCCCTGGCGGTCCCCGGCGTGGCGCGGTCGGAAGGCGGACACGCCGGCTGGTCGTCCAGCCGCTGGCGGCTGGTGACCTCTCACGGGTTCGACGGCGCCTATGAGGGTTCGGCCTTTTCGCTGGGCGTCGGCGTCATCGCCGAAAAGGATGGCGCGATGGAGCGCGGCGGCGAGAGCCGTTCGACCCGCCATTTGTCCGACCTGCCGGGCGCCGACCTGATCGGCCGCACCGCCGGCGAGCGCGCGGTGGCCCGCGTCGGGCCGCGCAAGATCGCCTCGACCACCGCCTCGGTGATTTTCGACAACCGGATGGCGGGCCAGATCGTGTCGCCGGCCATCGGCGCCATTTCCGGCCCGTCGATCGCGCGCGGCACCTCGTTTCTGAAAGACCGCATGGGTCAGCGCGTGTTCGCCGAGGGCGTCACCCTGATCGACGATCCGTTCCGCCCGCGCGGCATGGGATCGACCCCGTTCGACGACGAAGGCGTGGCGGTTCAGAAGCGCGCCCTGTTCAACGACGGCGTCCTGACCACCTGGTTGCTGAACAGCGCATCGGCCCGACAACTGGGCCTGGAAACCACCGGCCATGCATCGCGGGGTTTGGCCGGGCCATCCGGCGTCTCGACCCACAATCTGCATATGGAGCCGGGCGAGCGGGATCTGGCGGGCCTGATGGCGGATGCCGACACCGGCCTGTTGGTGACGTCGATGTTCGGCCCGTCGCTGAACGGCAATACAGGCGACTGGTCCGCCGGGGTGTCGGGCTTCTGGTTCGAGAACGGCGTGATCGCCTATCCGGTCAGCGAGGTCACAGTCGCGGGAAAGCTGACCGACCTCTATCTACGCATCCAGCGCGGTTCGGATCTGGAGTTCCGGGGCGGGTTCAACGTGCCCAGCCTGATGTTCGATGCGGTGGCCATCGCGGGCAAATGATCGACTTGCACGCCGACCTCGACCTGATCCGCCAGGCGGCCATCGACGCCGGGGCGCTGGCCATCGCTGAGCGTGAGGCGGGGCTGAAGATCGAGGCCAAGGTCGGCGGTTCGCCCGTCACCAGCGGCGACCTGAAGGTCGACGCCATGCTGAAGGACAGGCTGCTGTCGGCGCGGCCCGACTATGGCTGGCTGTCGGAAGAGACGGCGGACACGGCCGAGCGTCTGTCGAAACGCCGCATCTTCGTGGTCGATCCCATCGACGGCACCGTCGCCTATATGAAGCGGACGCCGTGGTGGTGCGTGCCCATCGCCGTGGTCGAGGACGGCGAGGTCGTCGCCGCCGTCATCCATGCGCCCGAGGTGGACGAGACCTATGTGGCGACGCGCGGCGGCGGGGCGCGACGTAACGGCAAACCCATCCACGCCTCGGATGTCGATACGCTGGAGGACGCCTCGATCCTGGGCGATGCGCGACTGATCGAAGCGCCCTATTTCGACGAAGAACCCTGGCCGTCGATGCGGTTCGAGAAACGCAACGCCCTGGCCTATCGGATGGCGCTGGTCGCCGCCGGCGCCTTTGACGCCGCCCTGGCCCTGACGCCGAAATGGGATTGGGACGTCGCTGCGGGCTGGCTGATCGCGACTGAAGCCGGCGCGAGGGTCAGCGATCACCACGGGCGGCCGTGGGCCTTCAACCGGCCCGATCCGCGTCAGGCCAGCCTGGTCTGCGCGGCGCCGATCATCCAGCCGATGATCGTGCGGCGCTGTAAAAACGTGCCGCTTTCGACCTGAGGCGAGGGCGGAAAAACCCCGGCCCACATTGATCCGAGGGCGTTCTCGGCCTATGCCGCGCGCAAACCTCCTCCCCCAAAGCCTTCTGGCCCAGCCTTCAGGATTTCCGATGACCGATCAGAACGCCGTCTCGCCGCAACTTCTGCACATCGTGATCGGCGGCGAGCTTCGTCACCTGGGCGAGCCGACTTTCCGCGACCTGTCGCAGGTCGAGTTCGTCGGCGCCTTCGGCAGCTATGACGAAGCCAAGAAGGCCTGGAAGGCGCGCGCCCAGGCGACCGTGGACAACGCCCACATGCGCTATTTCATCCTGCACGCCCACAAGCTGATCGATCCGCGCGGCGACGTGGCCTGAGCCGAGGACTGAGTGCGACATCGAGGAGCCGAACCGGCTCCTCGATCCGACGTTTCGATCTGTAGGCGAGGACGACGATGAACCTGGAACCGCAACAGATCTTCCAACTGGTCAGCCTGCTGGCCGTGCTGGCGCTGTTCAGCTTTTCGCTGCGCGGCCACATCAACTACGCCCGCTGGTTCAAACGGTGGGAGGCCGACCGCAAGGCCCGTCGCGACGCCGAACTGGCCGCCGAGGCCCGCGCAAACGGCGAGGCCGGCGACGAGCCGAAAACCGGCCCCTGGGGCTGAAGCCCCTACTCCCGCCGCAGCAGCTTGTCGGTCAGCAGCGTGCCCCACCAGCCGGCTTTGAACTCGGCGCGGATGGCCTTGGGGTCATAGTCGGGGCTGTCGACCCAGTCGATAAAGCTGACGCCCTTCGGCTCGATCTCGTTGACGTATTTTTCCAGCGTATAGTCCAGCACGCCGGTCAGCCCTTCGCGGGAATGCAGATATTTCTTGGAGAGCTGCTTCATGGCGACCGCGATCGGCTCGCCCAGGTGGAAGTGGCGATAGAAGACCGCCATCATGCCCGCCCGATCCGCGCCGGACTTGCAGTGGATCAGCACCGGATACTGGATCGTCCTGAACAGCTCGCGCGCGCGGTGGATCCGCACCGTCTCGGGCGGATCGCGCGAGTCCAGCGGCGCGTCGATCAGGGTCAGGCCCAGCCGCTCGCAAGCGTCCTTCTCAAGCCAGTAATAGCCCTCGTCGCGTTCACCGCGCAGGTTGATGACCGTCTTGACGCCCTTCTTTTTCCAATAGGCCAGCTGGCGCGGCGACGGCTGGTTGGTGCGCACCAGATCCGGGCCCAGCCAGTGGGCGTTGGAAAAGACCACGCGCAGAAACGCGTGGTCGGCCCAGAAATAATGCCAATGCGCCCGAAAACGGCCCATCGCGGTCGAGAGGTCGAAGCGCGCCATGCCCGCCAGATAGCGATCCGACGCCGCCGCGTCATCCGATCTCGATCCTGATGCGTTGGAATGTTCGTCGAGACCGGAGAACACCCCGATGAGAACCCTCGCCGCAACCGTTGTCTTCGCCGCCAGCCTGTGGGCCGGCGCGGCCGCCGCACAAACACCACCGCCCGAAGACCCCGCCCTGATCGCCTATCTGCGCGACCGGGCCAAGAAGGCGCTGGACACCACCCGCTATACGGCCGCGATCACACCGGACGGGGCGATGACCCTGGTGTATCTGACCGGCCCCAATTGGTGCGGCTCGGGCGGATGTCGGCTGCTGGTGCTGGACCGCACCGGCGCGACATATCGCTCGGTCGGCGAGATCAGCGTCGCGCGCGCGCCGATCCGGCTGCTGGAGCGACAGACCCATGGCCGACGGGATCTGGGCGTCTATGTCGCGGGCGGCGGAATCACCGAAGGCTATGAGGTCGCCGTGCCGTTCGACGGGCGTCGATACGCGTCCAATCCGACGGTTCCGCCCGCCGTAAGGATCCAGGAAGCGCCCGGCGAAACCCTGATCCGCGCCGACGAGCCGGGCCGTGCGCTGGAACCTTCGCCGGACAAGCCTTGACTTGAACGGCGGCTCGGACGACCGAGAGCCGATGACCGTCGCCGCCTCCGAAACCATGCCGCTGCGCGCCTTGCTGGCGCGGATTTGGCGCGACTATCTGTCCAAGCACAAGGGATCGCTGATCCTGTCGGTCTTGTGCGCGGCGACGACGGGTCTGCTGACGGCGGCGCTGCTGAAGCTGCTGGAGCCGGCCGTCAACGGTCTGTTCCTTGGCGGGACCAGGCCGATCAGCCTGTTCGGCCTGGTGACCTTTCCGGCGGACAAAGCCGTCGTCTGGATCCCGGTCGCCATCCTGACCGTCGCCATTGCGCGGACCCTGGCGGCGCTGGGTCAGGCGGCTCTGGTTAACCGGCTGGGCCACACCATCGTCGGCGACATCCAGATTCGCCTGTTCGGGGCCATGATCCGCGCCGATCTGGCGCGCTTACGCAGCCAGCACTCGGGCGGCTTCGTCTCCTCGGTGCTGTTCGACGCCAATATGGTGCGCGAGGCCTTCACCTCGGGCGTGGTCAACTACACCCAGAACCTGCTGACCCTGATCGCGGTCTTGATCTACATGGGCTTCATCGACTGGCAGTTGACGATCGTCGTGCTGCTGGGCGTGCCGCTGGTGGCGCTGGTGCTGCGGCGGTTCGGGCGCAAGACGCGCAAGGCCGCGGTCGGCGCCATGGCCGAGACCGAGAACCTGTCCACTGCCCTGATGGAGAACCTGGACGGGGTTCGCCTGATCAAGATCGAGAACCGCGAGGCCGCAGAACAGGACCGCGTCGCCGAGGTGGTCGCCCGACGCCAGCGCTACGTCATCAAGGGCGCCAACGCCCGCGCCTTCGCCGGTCCGTCCAGCGACCTGGTCGCCTATATCGTCGTCGCCGCCGTCATGGCCTACGCCGGATGGCGGGCGCAATCGGGCGACATGACGGTAGGGGGCTTCGCCGCCTTCATCGGCATGCTGCTGGCCGCAGGGCAAGCCCTGCGCCAGGTGACCAACCTGGCCACAGTGATGAGCGAGGGCTTCACCGCCGCGCGCCGCCTGTTCGGCGCCCTGGACATCCAGCCCGAAATCCGTGAGGCGGCCGACGCCGCGCCCCTGGCCGCCGGGCCGGTCGAGGTCGTGCTGGACAAGGTGTCCTTCGCCTATGCCGGGACCGATGCGCCGACGCTGGACGGGGTGTCCTTGCGGGTCGCGCCGGGCGAGACGGTGGCGCTGGTCGGGCCGTCGGGCGGCGGCAAGAGCACGATCCTGAGCCTGCTGCCGCGCTTCTATGATGTGACCGGCGGGGCGGTGACGATCAACGGCGCGGACGTGCGCGCGCTTCGCATCCATGACCTGCGCGACCACATCGCCCTGGTGACGCAGGAGCCCTTCCTGTTCGACGACACCATCGCCGCCAACATCGCCTATGGCCGGCCCGGCGCGACGCAGGCGCAGATCGAAAACGCCGCGCGGTCCGCCGCCGCCCACGACTTCATCACGGCCTTGCCTGAAGGGTATGCGACCCGCGCGGGCGAGGCCGGCCTGCGCCTGTCCGGCGGTCAGCGCCAGCGGATCGCCATCGCCCGCGCCTTCGTCAAGGATGCGCCGATCCTGCTGCTGGATGAGGCCACCAGCGCCCTGGACACCGAGAGCGAGGCCCTTGTCCAGGCGGCGCTGGAGCGGCTGATGCAGGGACGCGCCACCCTGATGATCGCCCACCGCCTGTCCACCGTCAGAAACGCTGATCGCATCTATGTGATCGAGGCCGGCCGGGTTGTCGAGGAAGGCTCGCACGACGTCCTGGTCGCCAGAGGCGGCCTCTATTCGCGCCTGGCCCGCCAGCAGTCGCTGGACGGCGCCGCGCCCAGCGTCGAGACGGTCGCGTGAGGCCGTTTCGGAATCCCGTCGTCCAGTCCGCCCTGGCCTGGACCCTGGCGCAGTGGATGCGGTTCTGCATCAAGACCATCCGCTGGACCCAAGAGAACCCGTCGGTCGCGGAAAAGGTCTGGCACCAAGGCGGCGGCGTTCTGTGCGTCTTCTGGCATTCGCGCATCGGCCTGGCGCCCGCTTGCTGGCCGCTGGACCGGGCGCAACCGGCCAAGGCCCTGATCTCGCTATCCGCAGACGGCGAGTTCATCGCAAAGGCCGTGGCGCGTCAGGGGTTCCCCGCTGTGCGCGGATCATCCGCCAACAAGGACAAGGCCGCAGCCGCCAAGGGCGGATCTCAGGCGCTGCGGGATGGGCTGAAACAGCTGAAGGTCGGCGCTCTGGCGATTACCCCGGACGGGCCGCGCGGGCCGGCGAACGTCATGGCCGAGGGCCTGCCGTTGATGGCGAAACTGTCAAAGGCGCCCGCCCTGTTCATCGGCATGTCTTGCAATCCGGCGATCCGGCTGAAGAGCTGGGACAGGGCCGTTCTGCCGCTGCCCTTTGGCAAGGGCGCGATCGTCTGGGATCGCGCCGACTTCCCCGCCGATACCGACGTGGCCGATGTCGTCGCCGACTGGACCGCGCGGCTGAAAGCCGTCGAGGCGCGGGCCGATGCGATCACGGGCCTGAAGCCGTGAGGATGCAGCCGTGACGCCGCTGCCGCTGATCGCCTATCGGCTGGCGACGCGCGCGCTGGAGCCGCTGGCCCCGCGCCTGCTGGATGCGCGCGCCAGGCGGGGCAAGGAAGACCCGGTGCGGGTGGACGAGCGGATGGGCTTCACCCGCACCCAGCGCCCCGCAGGTGATCTGGTCTGGCTGCACGGCGTCAGTGTTGGCGAGAGCCTGTCGCTGCTGCCCGTGGTTGAGCGGTTCGTAAAGGCGCGACCGCACCTGACCGTTCTGGTCACCTCCAGCACCGTGACCTCGGCGCATATTCTGGCCGAACGGCTGCCGACAGGCGTGATCCACCAATATGCGCCGGTCGATGCGCCGGGCGTGGTCGAGCGGTTCCTGGACCATTGGCGGCCAAGCCTTGCGGTCTTCGTCGAAAGCGAACTGTGGCCGAACCTGCTGCTTGAGGCGAAACGTCGTGGCGTGAAACTGGCCTTGGTCAGCGCGCGGATCACTGAAAACACGGTCGAGGGCTGGGCGCGGTTTCCGGCCTCGGCGCGGGCGCTGACCGGCGCCTTTGATCTGGTCCTGCCGCAGGATGCGGTTTCGGCCCAACGGCTGGAGGGCATGGGCGCGCGGATCGACGGGCTAGTGAACCTGAAACTGTCGGGAGAGGCCCTACCGCACGATCCCGCCGCCTTCAGCCGTCTAAGCGCCGCCATCGGCGACCGGCCGGTGATCGTCGCCGCCAGCACCCATGAGGGCGAAGAGATCGCCATCGTGCGCGCGCTGGACCATTTGAGCGAGCGTGTCTGCCTGATCCTGACGCCACGCCATCCCGAGCGGGGGGCGCACATCGCCCAGGCGCTGCAACGCGACGGATACGCCTTCGCCATGCGCTCGCGCGGGGAGACGATCGGGCCGGACACCGACATCTATCTGGCCGACACCCTGAACGAGATGGGCCTGTTCCTGCGCCTCGCCGATGTGGTGGTGATGGGCGGCTCGTTCGCGCCCGCCATCGGCCTGCCGCCCGTCGGCGGGCATAATCCGCTGGAGCCCGCGCGGCTGGGCAAGCCGACGATCACGGGGCCGGATGCATCCAACTGGGCGCCGGTGACCGCGGCCTTGGTCGAGGCGGGAGGCCTGGCCCTGGTTCAGGCGCCGTCCGAACTGCCCGGCGTGATCGAGCCCCTGCTGGAAGACCTCAACGCGGCCAAGGCCATGGGCGAGCGCGGGCGTCGCGCGGCGGTTGAGGCCGGAGGCGGCTTGAAGCGACTGTGGGCCCTGGTGTCGCCGCTGATGCCGCAGAGGCAGGGCCGGCGATGAAGCTGAACACGCCGCGCTGGTGGTATGTGCGCGACAGCAACCACGCGCGGATGACGCGCACGGCGCTGAAACCGCTGGGCTGGATCTGGGCCGCCGTGACGGCGCGTCGGATCGCCAAGGCCGTCCCGGTCGACCCCGGCTGCGCCGTCATCTCGGTCGGCAATCTGACGGTCGGCGGATCGGGCAAGACGCCGGTCGCGCGCGAAACCCTGCGGCTGCTGCGCGCTGCGGGGCTGGAGGCGCAAGGCCTGTCGCGCGGCTATGGCGGGCGGCTGGAAGGGCCGGTCCAGGTCGATCCTCAAATCCATACAGCCGACGATGTCGGGGACGAACCCCTGATGCTGGCGCAGGGATCGCCGGTCTGGATCGCGCGCGATCGCGCGGCGGGCGCCAGGGCCGCCGTCGCGGAGGGGGCGCAGGCTTTGGTGCTGGACGACGGCCATCAGAACTCGGCGCTGAAGAAGACCGTCAGCCTGATCGTCGTGGACGGCGAGACGCGCGGCGACGAATGGCCGTTCGGGGACGGATCGGTCTTTCCCTCAGGCCCGATGCGCGAGCCGTTGAAGGCCGGGCTGGCGCGCGCCGACGCCGTGGTGGTCATGCTGCCGACCGATGTTGAGGACGCCGATCCCGAACTGCTGGCGGTGTTCGGCGCCCTGCCCGTCTTTGTCGCGCGCCTGACGCCAGAGGGGCCGCCGCCGTCGGGGCCTCAGGTCGGGTTCGCCGGCATCGCCAAGCCGTGGAAGGTCGAACGGTCGCTTAAGGCGGCGGGCTGTGACCTGGCGGACTTCGTCCCCTTCCCTGATCATGCGGCCTATAGCGCCGAGACCATGGCGTTCCTGGCGGATCGGGCGGCGGTGTTCGACGCCGGGCTGGTGACCACGGAAAAGGACTGGGTCAGGCTGACGCCCGACCAGCGCGCGCATGTCACGGCCTGGCCGGTCGTCGCCAGGTTCGAGGATGTGGCGGCTTTCGCCGCCTTCCTGACCTCCAGGATTCAATCGGCGCGATAGATGACGCCGGACTTCATCACGAACTTCATCCGCTCCAGCTCGGTCACGTCCGTCAGCGGATCGCCCGACACAGCGACGATGTCGGCGGGCATGCCCACGGCGATCTTTCCGGCCTCATTGGCGATGCGCAGGTGTTCGGCGGCGCCGACGGTGGCGGCCTGGATGGCCTCAAGCGAGCTCAGGCCGGCGCGGACCAGAAGCGCGAACTCCTGGGCGTTGTCGCCGTGGGCCGAAACGCCCGAGTCGGTGCCGAAGGCGATCTTGACCCCGCCCTCGTGCGCGCGGCGCGCCATGTCCAGCATCTTGGGCCCGGCTTCCAGCGCCTTGGCCGTCTGGGCGGGGGTGAAGAAGTTGTCGGGTCCCGAGGCGATGCGCGCCACAAAATCCCCAGCCAGCAGGGTCGGGATCAGCCAAGCGCCGTTCGACTTGAACAGGCGGATCGACTGATCGTCCAGATAGGTCCCGTGCTCGATGGAATCGCCGCCGGCCCGCAGGAAGGCGTTGATGCCGTCCACCCCGTGGGCGTGCGCCGTCACCTGGCGGCCCATGCGGTGGGCGCTGCCGACGATGGCGGCCAGTTCGTCGTCGCTGAACTGCTGGTTCAGGCCGGCGGCGGTATTGGACAGCACGCCGCCCGTCGCGGTGATCTTGATGATGTCGGCGCCGGCGCGAACCTGGGTGCGCACGGCCCGCATGCAGTCCTCAGGTCCCGAGCAGATGCTTTCGGACGACAGCAGGTGCATGACGTCCTCGCGATAGCCGTTTATGTCGCCATGCCCGCCGTGGATCGACACCGACGACCCCGCCGCAATGATGCGCGGTCCCGGCACGTCGCCGTTCCTGACAGCGTTCCGCAGTGCGAAGATGGCTTGGTTCGAGGCGCCCAGATCCGCCACCGTCGTAAAGCCGGCCATCAGTGTGCGACGCGCGTAGCGGGCGCCGACCATCGCCTGGTCCGCGTCCGAAAGGGTCACCTCTTCGAGGCGTGCGTTCGGGTTTTGCTGGCTCGTCAAATGGACGTGGCTGTCGATCAGGCCGGGCAGGACAAAGGCCTGGCGCAGGTCCACGACCTTGCCTTGCGACGCGTCGCCGACGAAGCCGTCGCGCACGTCAACGACCTGGTTCCCTCTGATCACGAGAGTTTTATCGCGTTGCACAACGCCGTTCGCCGGATCCGCAAGCAACCTTCCGGCCTCAACGAACGTTGTGTTGGGTTGCGTCGAAACGCCTGTGGCCACGGGGGTTTGCTGCGCGTGAGCGCTTGGCGCCGACGCCATCAGCGCCGCCAGCGCGATTCCAAAACGTTTCATCGATCTCTCCCCGCGACGCGTCGGCCGCAAAAATGCCCCACAAGGCTCAGGTTGCCTCGCCCGTAACCAACTGAAACAAACACGCCTCAAGACCAACCGCAACGAGGGCGTCGCATGCGGCTATCGAGACGAGGACTTATTCTGGGTGGATCGGCCATGCTGGCGGGATGCGCCAGCGCGAGCGCTACGGCGCCGCTGACGACGGCTCAGAACGGAACTCCGATCGCCATGCCGCAGGTCGGTCTGCCTACGGTCCAGACCTCCGCCCTGACGCCGCCGCCGCTGGATCCGCGCGGTCACGTTCGCAAGGACCTGATGGAGCGCGCCATGACCGCGCTGGATACCCACCATCACCGCCTGCCTCTGCGTGACCGGATGTATCTGGTCGATTTCCAGAAGTTCTCGGGCGAGGAGCGTCTCTATGAGGTCGATCTGATCGCGGGTGAAGTGAAGGTGCTGCGCACCTGCCACGGTCGGGGATCGGACCCCAGCCACACCGGCTATGCCCAGCGCTTTTCCAACACGCCGGATTCCAACATGTCCTCGATCGGCGCCTATGCGACGGCGGGCGCCAATTGGGGCGCGCAGCAGGGGCCGAACGTGCTGCTGGACGGGCTGGAGTATACCAACGACAAGGCGCGCGAGCGCGCCATCATCATCCACGGCGCCGACTATGCCGATCCCGACTTCCTGGCGCGCGAAGGCAAGCTGGGTCGCAGCTACGGCTGCTTCTCGGTCGCACACACCGACCTTCCGGCCTTGCGCGAGCGCATGGGCGAAGGCCGACTGCTGTTCGCGGCGGCCTAAACTGCAACGTCGCCCGCTCGCTCAAGTGGTTTGACGGCCTCGTGAAAGGTGCATAGGGTTTGCTCCTCACAGGAGCACCCCGATGTCTCTCGTCGCCGCTTTGGCCGCTCTGATGCTCATTCAAGAGCCATCAGCGGGTGCGGTCGATCAGCCCACGCGGCTGGAAGACATCGACGTGGTCGGAAGAAGCCTAAGATCGATGATCGATGACTTCGTCGGCGAAGTCGCTGCTCCGAACTCGGGTCGCGGCATCGCAAGATGGGATAATGCGGTCTGCGTAGGCGTTGCCAATCTTGAACGAGAGACGGCGCAATACATCGCCGACAGGGTGTCGACAGTAGCGGAAGACATTGGTCTTTCGCCTGGCGCGCCGGGATGTAAACCGAATATATTGGTGATCGCCACTGACCAGCCGTCAGCCTTGGCGACCGAGCTTGTGCAGCGGCGCTCGAGAGCTTTTCGAATGGGTGGGTCCGGTATGGACCGAGGCGGCGCTGCTCTTCGTGCCTTTCAGTCGTCTGACAAACCTGTTCGATGGTGGCAACAGGCAATGCCCGTAGACTCTGAAACGGGGCAGCGCGCGGTACGTATTCCGGGCGAGTGTCGCAACTCTTGTACAAGCGTGAAAGACTTTGCCCCTACAATCAGCGTTTTTTCCGCATCGCGCATTTCGTCTCAAATCGTGGACAATATTTTCCGAACGATTGTAGTAGTCGATGTCAATCAAACAATGAATGTCTCCGGTCAGCAGTTGGCTGACTACATAGCCATGATTTCGTTTGCTCAGATTGACCCTGACGCTAATACGCGACCTTACGTGTCTGTGCTCAATGTCTTCGACACGCCAGACATAGCTGAAGGCCTGACCGATTGGGACGTGGCTTATCTAAAAGGCTTGTATGACGCCGAAAGAACGCGCCAAAACGGTAGAGCGGGAAAGACAGAAATCGCGGCATCAATAGAGCGCACCCACGAGAGATTGCGTTCAGCAAGCGATGCGGACGAAGCGCCTCCTCCCTGATTTAGGCTTCAACCCCGGTCCAGCGCGCGCCAGCCGATGTCGGAGCGGTTGAAGCCACCGGGCCAGTCGATCTTGCGGATGGCGGCATAGGCGCGTTCGCGGGCCTGAGCGATGTCGTCGCCCTCGGCGCAGACGTTCAGGACGCGCCCGCCCGAGGCGGCCAGCAAGCCGTCGTCGCGGCGCTTGGTTCCGGCGTGGAAGACCTGGACATGAGGGCCGAAGTCCTGATCGGCGCCACGGATGATCGAGCCTTCCAGCGGGCTGTCGGGATAGCCCTTGGCGGCCATGACCACACAGATCACCGTCTGCGGCTTGAAGGCGGGCGAAGCCAGGCCCGAAACGTCGCCGCGCGCGCAGCCCAGCAGATAGGGCACGATGTCACCCGCCATCCGCATCATCAGCACCTGGCATTCCGGGTCGCCGAAGCGAGCGTTGAACTCGACCACCTTGGGGCCGTCTTCGGTCGCCATCAGACCGGCGTAGAGGACGCCGCGATAGGGCGCGCCTTCCTCCGCCATCTTGCGGATCGTCGGCTGGACGATCAGCGCGTCGGCCTGCTGGACCAGATCGGGGGTGAAGACAGGCGCGGGCGAATAGGCGCCCATGCCGCCGGTGTTCGGCCCCAAGTCGCCGTCGAAGGCGCGCTTGTGGTCCTGGGCGCCGCCGAACAGCAGGGCCTGCTTCCCGTCGCACAGGGCGAACAGCGAGCCTTCCTCGCCGTCCATGAACTCCTCGATCACGACACGGGCGCCGGCTGCGCCGAACCGGCCGCCCAGCATGCGCTCGATTTCGGCCTCGGCGTCGGGGCGGTCGGGGCTGATGGCCACGCCCTTGCCGGCGGCCAGGCCATCGGCCTTGATGACATAGGGCGGCCGGAACACGTCCAGCGCCGCCTTGGCGTCCTTGACCGTGTCATAGACGCCGTAGCCGGCGGTGGGGATTTCGTGCCGTTCAAGGAAGCCCTTCGAAAAGGCCTTCGAGGTTTCCAACTGCGCCGCCTTGGCGGTCGGCCCGAAGCAGGGGATGCCGGCTGAGGCCAGACGATCAGCCAGACCAGCGGCCAACGCCACCTCTGGCCCCACAACGACCAGGTCGGCCTTGATCTCTCTGGCCAGGGCGGCCAGGCCGTCGGCGTCGTCCGCCTTGACGGCGCGCAGCTCGCACAACTTCTCGATGCCAGGGTTGCCGGGCGCCGCGACCAGGCGCGTGACCAGCGGCGACTGGGCGATCTTCCAGGCCAGGGCGTGTTCGCGGCCGCCCGATCCGACGAGAAGAATGTTCATGAGATCGGGCAATGACCGGCCGGCGCCGGCCGGTCAAGCGCCCGTCAGACTTAACGCCGCATTCAGCGTCCAATCAGCGCGCTGGCGAGGTCCAGGCCGGCAGGGCCTGAAGCTGACCGGGCGTCAGATCGGTGACCAGATCCCGGTCGCCGTTGCGGTCGATCGGAGACACGTCCGCGACCGGAACCAACACCTTCATGTCGCCAGGTCCCTCCAGTTCGACGACCAAATGGGTCAGGGCGCCCGAGGCGTCCAGCACCAGGGTTTCCACGTCGCCCAAATCGACGTTGGCGCGCGAATACAGATCCGCGTCTTCCAGCTGATCGCGGGTCATGTTGAAGGCCAAGGCGGCGTTCGAGGCGGCGGCATCCGCCTGCTGGTCCGGCAACGCCACGGGCGCTGCGCCCGGCGCAGGGGCCTGGACGACATCGTCGTCGCGATCCGAGCAGGCCACGACGCCGCCGGTCAGGCAAAGAATGGCGGCGAGCGGGACGAAGCGGTTCATACGGCCTCCTTGGGCGTTAGAGCAAGGCCGAGACGACATAGACGCCCAGCCCCAGCAGAATGATGCAGCCGATGATCAGCCACGGGCTCATGGCGCCGCCGCCCCCGGCACGGCGCGACAGATCGCGCTCGTGCGGGTCGCGGTCAGAAGGATCGGTTCCGGGCGGGTCGGCGGCCATGAAAGTCGAACGACAGGGCGCGCGCGGCGTTCCCGGGCGGATCGACGCAGGCTAGGATGCTTCCATGA
This sequence comes from Brevundimonas sp. EU05-FHT14B07, assembly GCF_058790795.1. Lineage (NCBI taxonomy): Bacteria > Pseudomonadati > Pseudomonadota > Alphaproteobacteria > Caulobacterales > Caulobacteraceae > Brevundimonas > Brevundimonas sp. EU05-FHT14B07. Next base: position 668,298 of record NZ_JBYTCZ010000001.1, on the reverse strand, counting down.
GCGACGACACCTACGTATTCGAAGGTCCGGCCGAGGTCCCTGCCCCGCGCGACAACAATCCGCCCCTGTCGATCTCGGAGCTGTCGTTCGCGCTGAAGCGCACGCTGGAAGACCGGTTCGGCCACGTGCGGCTGCGCGGCGAGGTCTCCAAGGTCAATCGCCACGCCTCGGGCCACATCTATCTGACACTGAAGGACGACAAGTCGGCCATCGACGGTGTGGTGTGGAAGGGGTCGGTGCGCGGCCTCGGCGTCCAGCCCGAGGCGGGGCTGGAGGTCATCGTCACCGGCAAGATCACCTCCTATCCGGCGCGGTCGTCCTATCAGATCGTAATCGAGAGCATGGAAGCGGCCGGGGCGGGCGCCCTGCTGGCCCAGTTGGAACGGCTGAAGGTCCGCTTGCGTGAGGAAGGGCTGTTCGAGCTGGGGCGCAAGAAGCCCCTGCCCGCCTTTCCCGCGACCATCGGCGTGATCACCAGCCCGACCGGCGCGGTGATTCGCGACGTGCTGCACCGGATTGCCGAACGCTGGCCCTGTCGTGTCATCGTCTGGCCCGTGGTCGTTCAGGGCGAATCGGCCTGCGGTCAGGTGTCGAACGCCATTCGCGGCTTTGATGCGATGACCGCCGACGGGCCGATCCCCCGCCCCGACCTGCTGATCGTCGCGCGCGGCGGCGGGTCGGTCGAGGACCTGTGGTGCTTCAACGACGAAGGTCTGGCGCGGACCGTGGCGGCGGCGCGCATTCCCATCATCTCGGCCGTGGGGCACGAGACGGATACGACCCTGATCGACTTCGTGTCGGATCGCCGGGCGCCGACCCCGACGGGCGCGGCCGAAATGGCGACGCCGGTGCTGGCGGACCTGCGCTATACCGTCGCCGACATGGACCGGCGCATGGTGCAGGCGGGCGGACGGCTGATCGAGGATCGACGCACGCGCCTGCGGGCCGTGGCGCGCGGCCTGCCGGCGCGGCCGGAGGATCTGCTGGCCCTGGCGCAGCAACGGCTGGACCATGTGTCGAGCCGGCTGGGATCGGGCCTGCAACGCAATGTCGCCCTGCACGAGCGGCATCTGGCGGTGACGGGCGGCAAGCTGAGCCCGGGCCTGCTGCGCACCCGGATCGAGCGAGGTCAGGACCGGCTGCGCGGCGCGAGCGATCGGCTGGGCGCGGCGCTTCAGGCCGGAGTGGCGCGCGGCGAGCGGCGGCTGTTGCAGGTCTCTGGGCGGCTGTCGCCCGAACCGCTGCATCGACGGCTGGACCAGCGTCAGGCGCGGCTTGAAGCCGTCGGCGCGCGACTGGACGGGGTCATGCCCCGTCGGCTGGAGCGCGAAGCCGATCGCCTGGCGGCGCTGTCTCGCGCGCTGACGACCCTGGACCCCGGACGGCCCAAGCCCGGCTTCGCCCGCGTTGAAGATTCAGACGGCGCCTGGATCACCTCGGCCAAGGCGCTGGAGGCGGGTCAATCGGTCCGACTGGTGTTCGGCGACGGCGTTCAGCCCGCGACGATCGACGGCGGCGAATCCCGTCCGTCCCCGCTGCGGCCGGCGGCCAAGCCGAAGCCGACCGCCGCCGATCAGGGCAGCCTGTTCTGACGCCGGCGGATATGACCCGCGTTTTCCGCTTCGCCCCGGCGCCGCTTCCTGCTAACCGCGCCGCATGAAGATCACGCGCCTCGCCGTCACCGCCTATGTGTTCGCCCTCCTGATCATCGTCCTGGATCAGCTGACCAAGGCCTGGATCATCAGCGGCCTGTCGCTGCAGGAAGTCGGCCGCATCCCCGTCTTCCCGCCGATCCTGAACTTCAGCTGGGTCGAGAACACCGGCGTCAGCTTCGGCCTGTTCGGCGGCGGCGAAGCGCGCTGGGGCCTGGCCATCTTCTCCATCGTCGTCTCGGCCGGCCTGGCCTGGTGGGCGACGCAATCGAACCGGCGCCTGCTGATCACCGCGATCGGGTTCGTCATGGGCGGCGCCCTGGGCAATGTGATCGACCGGATCCGCTTCGGCTATGTGGTCGACTTCATCGACTTCTCGGGCACCGGCGTGTTTCCTTGGGTGTTCAACGTCGCCGACAGCGCCATCACCATCGGCGTCGTGCTGCTGATCATCGACAGTCTGGTGTCTGACAAACCCGCCAAGGTTGGCGCGGCCGTCGAAAAGTCGTAATCACCCCGTCTTCACTATGCCGACTGCGCCATCGCGGCGCTTCCTGCATCAGCCGACCAGAGCCTGAAACCATGCGTATCCGCAGTGTCGCCGTCCTGACCCTCGTCGCCTCCTCCGCGCTCGCCGTCTCGGCCTGCGGAAGCATCAAACAGGGCATCGGCCTGACCAAGGTCGTGCCGGACGAGTTCGTCACCGTCTCCACCGCCCCGCTCAGCATTCCGCCCGAGTACGGCCTGCGTCCGCCCGCACCGGGCCAGCCTCGCCCGCAGGAACTGGCCCCCGAAAGCGCCGCGCGTCAGATCCTGCTGGGTCAGCGCCAGGCCGTCACCCGCACGCCGGGCGAGCAGGTTCTGGTGGCCCAGGCCGGCGGCGAACAGGCCGATCCCCTGGCCCGCTACGTCGTCGACGACGAGTTCGGCGACCTGGCGCACAAGGACGAAAGCTTCGCCAACCGCCTGATGTTCTGGCGCAAGGACGACGCCTCGACCCAGGCCCCGACGGTTCGCCAGACCGCCGAAGGCCAGAAGACCATCGACGCCACGACCGAGGCGGCCCGCCTTCAGGCCCTGACCGGCGGCCAGCAGGCCATCACGATCCAGCCGCGTCGCAGCAGCGGCTTCAAACTGCCGGGCCTGTAAGGACCGATACGACGGGCGCTTGCCACGGCAGCGTCCGTCCTTATTGTAAACGGACCTGATAAGGAGCCGTTTGCATGAGCCAAAACGTGGATATCGCCGCCCTGTCCGGGATCGACCAACTGCGTCTGGGCATGACGGGCGGCTTCATCGCGCCCATCGCTCGCACAGTCGGCTTCGAACTGACCGAAGTGGAAGAAGGCCGGGTGGTGTTCGAGGCCATCCCCACCACCGCCGTCTATAATCCGCTGGGCACCGTCCATGGCGGTTGGATCGCGACGGTGCTCGACTCGGCCTGCGGCTGCGTTGTCCATTCGACGCTTCGGCCGGGCCAGACTTATACGACGCTGGAACTGAAAACGGTTTTCCATAAGGCGCTGACGGCCGGCACGCCGGTTCGGGCCGAGGGCCGGATCGTTCAGGCCGGTCGCCGGGCGGCCTTCTCGGAGGCCGATCTGCGCGGCCTGGACGGCAAGCTTTATGCAACCGCGACCTCGACTTGCCTGGTCATGGAGCGTTGAGGGGAGCGCTGAGGGCAGCAAGCGTTTGCCGCGCCTCGCTTTAGCCGCTATCAGCGGCGAGCGTTGATGATCGGCCGCCGATCGTCGTGCGCCCTCTCTCGCTGTCGGAAAAATAAGCTGATGCGTCGCGTGTTCACCGCCCTGGCCGCCCTCTCCATCGCGGCCTCCGTCCTGCCCGTCGCCGCCGAGGCCCAGACCTCCCAGCGTCAACGCGAGCGCGACGGGCAACAGCAGCAGGCCTCGGGTGAAGACGCCGCGCCTGCCCGTGCGCCGCGTATCGCCCCCTTGCGTCGCCGCGCCAACGCCGGCCCCTGCCCCTATGTGAAGATTCTCTACGACGCCGCCCGCTACGTCGAACTGGAAGGCGGCCGCGCCGCCGTGGCCAATGTCGGCTACACCGGCGAGATCGAAGGCATCTCTTCGGACTGCGAATATCGCGAGGCCGATCCGATTCGCGTCGACATGGACGTGCTGTTCAACCTGGGCCGTGGTCCGCAGGCGGCGGGCGAACAGCGCACCTACCGCTACTGGATTGCGGTGACCGAGCGGAACAACGCCATCCTGTCCAAGGAATATTTCGACCTGCCGGTGAACTTCGAGGGCCAGCGCACCGCCTCAGTCACTGAAAAGCGCACCATCGTCATTCCGCGCGCCGGCATCGAAACCAGCGGCAGCAACTTCGAAATCCTGGTCGGTTTCGACGTGACGCCTGAAATGGCCGAGTTCAATCGCTCGGGCAGCCGCTTCCGCGTCAACGCCGGCACGACGCCGGCCGCCCCCGCGCCTGCCTCCGCACCGAGCCAATAATGTCTGATCTGAAGACCGTCCTCAGCGAAGCGGTCGCCGCCGCCTTCGCCGCCGAAGGCGTGGACCCGGCCCTGGCCCGCGTTACCCCGTCGGACCGCCCCGACCTGGCCGATTTCCAGTCCAATGGCGCGCTCGCAGCCGCCAAGGCGCTGAAGGCCAATCCGCGCGAACTGGCCGGCAAGATCGCCGAGCGGCTGAGCGCGGACGTGCGCTTCGCCTCGGTCGAGGTGGCGGGACCCGGCTTCATCAATCTGAAGCTCTCCGACGCGCTGCTGGCAGAACGGGCGACCGAGGTGGCGAACGACGCAGACCACGCGGGCGCCGCGACTGTGGCCGAACCGCGCCAGGTGGTCATCGACTACGGCGGTCCCAACGTCGCCAAGCCGATGCACGTCGGCCATCTGCGCAGCGCCATCATCGGCGAGAGCCTGAAGCGGTTGTTCCGCTTCCGCGGCGACCACGTCACCGGCGACGCCCACTTCGGCGACTGGGGCTTCCAGATGGGCCTGCTGATCGTCGCCTGCGGCGACGAGGGCCTGGCCGAGGCCTTCATGGCCGAAGGCGATGGCCCCTTCCCGGCCGAAAGCCCGGTCACCCTGGCCGATCTGGACCGCCTTTATCCGCAGGCCGCCGGCAAGGCCAAGGAGGACGCAGGTTTCCGCGATCGCGCCCGCAAGGCGACGGCGGAACTCCAAAACGGACGTTCCGGCTATCGCGCGCTCTGGCAGCATTTCGTGGCGGTCAGCCGAGAGGCGCTGAAGCGCGAATACGGCGACCTGTCGGTCGATTTCGACCTGTGGAACGGCGAGAGCGACGCCGATCCGCAGATGCCGGAAATGCTGGCGCACCTGAAAGAGACCGGCCTGCTGGTCGAGGACGACGGCGCCCAGGTGGTTCACGTCGCCAAGCCCGGCGAGACGCGCAAGAAGAAGCTGGCCGACGGCTCGGTGATCGAGGCCCCCTCGCCCCCGCCCCTGTTGGTCATCAGCTCGGAAGGCTCGGCCATGTACGGCACGACCGACCTGGCCACCATCCTGGACCGCAAGAAGGCTCTGGCGCCCGACCTGGCCCTCTACGTTGTCGACGAACGCCAGGCCGAGCATTTCGAACAGGTCTTCCGCGCCGCCTATCTGGCCGGTTACGCCGAACAGGGCGCGCTGGAGCATCTCGGCTTCGGCACGATGAACGGCCAGGATGGCAAACCCTTCAAGACGCGCGCGGGCGGGGTTCTGAAACTGCGCGACCTGATCGATCAGGCGACCGAAAAGGCGCGCGAGCGCCTGCACGAGGCTAAGCTGGGCGACGACCTGTCGCCGGAAGAGTTCGAGGCCATCGCGCACAAGGTCGCCATCGCGGCCCTGAAGTTCGCCGACCTGTCGAACGCGCGCACCACCAGCTACGTCTTCGATCTCGACCGCTTCATGAGCTTCGAGGGCAAGACCGGGCCCTATCTGTTGTATCAGTCGGTCCGTATCAAATCCCTGCTGCGCAAGGGCGCCGAACAGGGACTGACGCCCGGCGCCATCGTCATCGCCGAACCGGCGGAGCGCGATCTGGCCCTGACGCTGGACGCCTTCTCGACCGCCGTGTCGGACGCCTACGACAAGCGGATGCCGCATCTGGTCGCCGAACACGCCTATCGCGTGGCCCAGTCCTTCTCGAAGTTCTACGCCGCCTGCCCCGTGCTGATCGCGCCGGACGAAGCGACCAAACGCTCGCGTCTGGGCCTGTCCGCTGCGGCTCTGCGCCAGCTGGAAATCGCGCTGAACCTGCTGGGCATCGACACGCCGGAGCGGATGTAGGGTATAGACGGGCGACATCCTCCCGGAGATCGCCCATGTCGCTCGACGCCTATATCGCCGGCCTGCCCAAGGCTGAACTGCACCTGCACATCGAAGGCTCGCTGGAGCCCGAGCTGATGTTCGAACTGGCGCAGCGCAACGGCGTGTCCATTCCTTACGACAGCGTCGAGGCGGTCAGGGCGGCCTATGATTTCTCGAACCTGCAGGACTTCCTGGACATCTATTACGCGGGGGCCGCGGTTCTGCTGACGCGGCAGGACTTTGAGGACCTGGCCTTCGCCTATTTCCAGCGCGCGGCCGCCGACAATGTGCGCCACGCGGAGATCTTCTTCGATCCCCAGACCCATACCGACCGGGGCGTGCCGTTCGGCGTGGTGGTCGAGGGTCTGATCGCGGGCATGGACCGGGCGAAAGCGGAGCTGGGCGTGTCCAGCGGCCTGATCCTCAGCTTCCTGCGCCATCTTACCGGGGAGGAGGCCTTCGCCACCCTGGAGGCGGCCAAACCCTATCTGCACCATTTCATCGGCGTCGGACTGGATTCGTCGGAGGTCGGCCATCCGCCGTCCAAGTTCCAACGCGTTTTCGCCGCCGCGCGTGAGCTGGGCCTGAAACTGTGCGCCCACGCCGGCGAAGAAGGGCCGCCCGCCTATGTCCATGAGGCGCTGGACCTGCTGAACATCGACCGGATGGACCACGGCAATCGCTCCATGGAGGACGAGGCCCTGGTCCAGCGGCTGGTCGCCGAGCAGATGACCCTGACCGTCTGTCCCCTGTCGAACCTGAAGCTGTGCGTGGTCGATGACCTGAAGGACCATCCCGTCCCCGAGATGCTGCGCCGGGGTCTGCACGTCACCCTGAACTCGGACGACCCGTCCTATTTCGGGGGATATGTGAACGATAACTATAGCCGGCTGGCTGAGGCCGTCGGCCTTACGCGCGATCAGGTGACGCAGTTGGCGAAGAACAGCTTCGAAGGGTCTTTCCTGGGCGAGGCGGAGAAGGCGGCCTACCTGGCTGAGGTTGATGCCTACGCGGCGGGGCACTGACGCCCTCTCCTTTCGTCATTCCGGGGCGTCCGAAGGACGAACCCGGAACCCAGGAGGCGCGCATCCGGCCTAGGCTGTATCGTGCAGAGGGAATGCGGCCCTGGGTTCCGGGTCTTCGCTACGCTTCGCCCGGAATGACGAAAGGAAGAGGTGATCGCTTCCTCGAACCCAATGTTCCTGATATGTTCCGGCATGGACCAGGCGGGCACTAAGGTAGAAGACAGCGCGAACCTCCGTTGGCTCTTCGTCGATCTGAACGCCTTCTTCGCCAGCGTCGAACAGCAGATGAACCCGGACTGGCGGGGCAAGCCGGTCATCGTGCGGCCGGCGATGAGCGAATACACCGGCGCCATCGCCGCCAGCTATGAGAGCAAGGCCTGGGGCGTTCATACCGGGATGCGGGTGTCCGAGGCGCGCAAACTGTGCCCCGACCTGATCGTCGCCGAGGCGCGCCCCGACCTCTACGTCAAAATCCATCAGCAGATCATGGCCGAGATCGACCGGCATGTGCCGGTGTGGAAGGTCGGCTCGATCGACGAATGTTCCTGCGAGTTGCTGGGTCCAGAACGGCTGGAGGCGAACGCCGTCGCCCTGGCCCGCCGGATTCAGGCGGGCATCCTGCAAAACGTCGGCGACTGTCTGCGGTCGTCTGTCGGGCTGGCGCCGTCGCGGTTCCTGGCCAAGACCGCCTGCGGCATGCAGAAGCCCGCCGGGCTGACGGTGCTGCGCGCCAACGAGCTGCCCGGTCCCTTGCTGGACCTGCCGCTGTCGAAATATCCAGGCATCGGCTCGCGTATGCAGATCCGGTTGCAGGCGGCGGGCGTCACCGACACGTCCGGCCTTTGGAACATGAGCGCGAAACAGGCCCGGGCGGTCTGGAACAGCATCGAGGGCGAACGCATCTGGCGCGGCCTGCACGGTCTGGACAGCGAGCCAACGCCCGAGAAACCGCCCGCCTCCATCAGTCATAGCCACGTCCTGGCCCAGGCCATGCGGACGCCGGACAAGGCGCGGGCGGTAGCGCGGCGGCTGGTGGTCAAGTGCGGAGCGCGTCTGCGGCGCATGGGCCTGACCGGCGCCAGCCTGACCCTGCATCTGGACATGGGGCCGAAGGCGACGCCCCGAAGCGGTCGTCGCGGGTGGGAAACGGCGGCGATGAGTTGCCCCATCGCGCCGACGCAGGACACCTTCGCCCTGCTGGCCGCGCTCGACAGTCTGTGGCGCAAGGTCGAGCCGGAGCTGGAGGCGGGACGCCTGAGCTATGTCGGGGTCGGGGTGCACGGCCTGAAATCCCGCGACGCGTTCGAGACCGACCTATTCGCCGCCGGCCCGGATCAGGATGGCGAGGCTCCGTCTCTTCGCCTTTCCCAGGCGCTGGATGCGCTGAACCGCCGCTACGGCAAGGACACCGTCAGCATCGGCCCCAAGGCCGGCTTGCCCGATTATATCGGCGCCAAGATCGCCTTCACCCGCATCCCCGAGGCAGAGGATTTCTGGGAGTGACCCAGGCTAGCTCAGCAGGGACGCCGCGGCGATCTCCGCCACGCCCAAGGCCCGGAAACTGTCTTGGGCCGCCACCTCAGTCTGCGGCGCGATGGCCCGGCTGGCGTCAGTGATCACCACGGCTTCAAACCCCTCGCGAATCGCGTCCTCGGCCGTGAAACGGACGCAGTAGTCGAAGGCCAGACCGCATAGGAAAACGCGCTTCACGCCCAGTTCGCGAAGCAGGCCGCCTAGGCCCGTCGGGGTGCGGTGATCGTTCTCGAAGAAGCCGGAATAGCTGTCGACCGCCGGATTATAACCCTTGCGGATCACGGCCATGGCCTTGTCCACCGTCGGCGCTGCATCGGGATGAAAGTCGGCGCCAGGCGTGCCCTGAAGACAATGATCCGGCCAAAGCATCTGGCGACCGTAGGCGACCTCGATCTCGGTGAAGGGCGCCGCGCCGGGGTGGTTGGAGGCGAAAGAAATCTGGTCCGGCGTATGCCAGTCCTGGGTCACGATCACCCGGTCGAACCGAGCCGCCAGCCGGTTTATCAGCGGCATGATCCCCGCGCCGCCCGCCACCGCCAGACGGCCGCCTTCGCAGAAGTCGTTCTGCGGATCGATGACCAGAAGGGCGGCGCTCATCAGACGCCTGCGTAGGCGTCGATCTCGTTGGCCGAACCGAGCGCGACGGGGATGCGCTGGTGCAGATGCTCGGGCTGCACGTCCAGAATGGCCTGGCGTCCGTCCGTCGTCGCCTTGCCGCCCGCTTGCTCGACCAGGAAGGCCATCGGATTGCCTTCGTACATCAGCCGCAGCTTGCCCGGCTTGTTCGGCTCGCGCCGATCCCAGGGATAGAGGAAGACCCCGCCGCGCATCAGGATGCGGTGAACATCCGCGACCATGGCCGCGACCCAGCGCATGTTGAAGTTCTTGGCCCGAGGCCCTTCCTCGCCCTTCAGCAGGTCGCCGACATAGGTCTGCACCGGCTCGGCCCAGTGGCGCAGGTTCGACATGTTGATGGCGAACTCCTTGGTGTCCGGCGAAATGGCGATGTCGTCGTGGGTCAGGATCCAGTCGCCGTCGTTCGACAGCGTGAACCCCTTCACGCCCGCGCCGGTCGTCAGCACCAGCATGGTTTGCGGTCCGTAGACGGCGTAGAGGGCGGCGACCTGATTGCGGCCGGGCTGCATGAAATCAGTCTCGGTCGGCGTCGCCGTCGCGGACTTCAGCACCGAGACGATGGTGCCGACGGGCGCATTGATGTCGATGTTGGACGAGCCGTCCAACGGGTCGAACAGCACAAGATAGTCGCCGGCCGGATTGGAGGCCGGCTGGACCTCGTCCATCTCTTCCGACGCGACGCCGGCGACGGCTGAGCTGGCCAGCAGGGCCTCGGTCAGCATGTCATTGGTCATGACGTCGAGCTTCTTCTGCTCCTCGTCCTGCACGTTGATCTGACCCGATGCGCCCAGCGCCCCGGCCAGGGCGCCGCCCGCAACGACCTTGCTGATGTCCGCGCAGGTGGCGGCGACCACGGTCAGAACCGTCTTCAGCCCCTCAGGCGCATCCAGGGCGGCGATATGGGCGTCGAGGCGTGTGCGGGTCATGCGAGCAGTCCGGTTCTGGGCGTTGCGCCGTTTTGGCGGGGGATAGGCCCCAGGGCAAGGCGGCAGGGCGCCGCGACAACGAAAACGCCCCGGCGAAACCGGGGCGCTTCCTTATCCATCGGCGTTGTCGATCAGATCGGCAGGATCGCCGTACCGAACGCCCGCTTCAGTTCGTGGGCGGCGAAGGTCTGGGCCGCCGCCGCATCCGGCACGACCGCCGCCATGCCGAAGAACTCGTGCGTCGAGCCGTTGAAGGTCTTGTGACGCACATCGACGCCCGCCTGCTCCAGCTTCTCGGCCAACAGCTCGCCCTCGGTGCGCAGCGGATCGATCTCGGCGCAGATCACGGTGGTCGAGGGCAGGCCCGACAGGTTCGCCTTCTCGACGATATTGATGCGCGGGTCTTGCGCGTCGGCCTCGTTGGCGAAGATGTGCTTCACGAACCACTTCATCATCGGCTTGTTCAGCGGCTTGGCGTCGGCGTTCTCGACGTAGGACTCGTTGTCCATGTCCACGCCGGCGACCGGATAGACCAGCACCTGATGTTTGGGCGCCGGCAGGCCGGCGTCGCGCGCCATCATCGACACGCCGATGGCCAGGTTGCCGCCTGCGCTTTCGCCCATGACCGCCACCTTCTGCGGGTCGCCGCGGAAGGTCTGCGCATTCTCCAGAACCCAGCGGTAAGACGCCAGTGCGTCGTCGTGGGCGGCAGGGAAATGATGTTCCGGGGCCTGGCGATAATGGACCGAGACTACGATCACATCGGCCATCTTGGACACGCCGCGCGGGCCGCCGTCATAGACGTCCAGATCCGCGATCACGAAGCCGCCGCCGTGGAAATAGACGACGACCGGGTGCAGCTTGTCTTCGGAATGGTCGTGCGGCTTGTAGATGCGCGCCTGGATCGGGCCAGCGGCGCCGGGGATGGTGATGTCGCTGGTTTTGACGCCCATGTCGTCGCTAGGGTCCTTGCCGTCCTTGCGCAACAGCGATTTCACCGCATCGGTCGGCGTCGGTTGCTGGCGGGCCTCCTCTGGCGACAGGGTCTCGATGGGCTTGCCGCCGAGGGACGCGAGTTCGTCCAGCACCTTCTGCATTGGGCCATCGGCCTTGGCGGGCGTATCGCGCGGCTTGTCGTTGTCGCCGAACAGCTTGTCTATAATGGACATTTTCGCATTCCTGGGTTTGGTTTCGGGGTTCGGAACGACAACCCGCCGCACGCATCCTTGTTCCCGGCCCGCTTGACTTGGCGCTTGAGTCGATGCCTTAGGTCGCAGGCTCTCGCGGGAGAGATCGGGCGCTGGAAACAGGGTTCGACGCCGAAGGCGCAACCGCCCCGGAAACGCTCAGGCAAACGGACCGCGAAGCATACGGACGCTGGAAAGTCGCCCATTCGGGCGCGCCGACGGAGCAAGGCGACATGATTTGGTCGCCGGAATCTCTCAGGCTTCAGGACAGCGGGGGCGCGAGGACGGCGGAGCTCCGCCACAACACGCGACCGTGAAAGCCTGAACCATGACCGACCAGACCCTGAAGACCACGCCCCTGAACGCCGCGCACCGCGCGCTGGGCGCCCGTATGGTGGGGTTCGGCGGCTATGACATGCCGGTCCAGTACGAAGGCGTTCTGGCCGAGCACCGCTGGACGCGGGAACACGCCGGTCTGTTCGACGTCTCACACATGGGCCAGTGCAAGATCACCGGCGAGGATGCGACCGCCCAGTTCGAACGGTTCGTGCCCGGCGACTACGCGATCCTGAAGGCCGGCAAGCAGAAGTATTCGCTGCTGCTGAACAAGGACGGCGGCGTCATCGACGACCTGATGGCCGGACGGCCGGATCACGACGGCCTCTTCGTCGTCGTCAACGCCGGCAACAAGGACGAGGACTTCGCCTTCTGGAACGCCAATCTGGAAGGCGACGCCAAGCTGACGGTGCTGGACCGCGCGCTGATCGCCATCCAGGGACCGGAAGCCGCCGAGGTCATGGCCGCGCACGAGCCGATCCTGGCCGAAATGGGCTTCATGGAATGCGCCCGCCTGATGCTGTTCGGCGCCGACTGCTACGTCTCGCGCTCGGGCTACACCGGCGAAGACGGCTATGAGATTTCGGTCCCGGTGGACCAGGCCGAGCGCATCTGGAACACCATTCTGGAAGACGCCCGCGTCAAGCCGATCGGCTTGGGCGCGCGCGACAGCTTGCGTCTGGAAGCCGGCCTGCCGCTCCACGGCCACGACATCGACCCGACCACCTCGCCGGTCGAAGGCGCCCTGACCTTCGCCCTGTCCAAGTCACGCAAGGAACGCGGGGACTTCGCCGGCGCCGACCGGATCCTCAAGGAGCTGTCCGACAGCCCGTCGCGCGTTCGCGTCGGTCTGATCGTCAAGGAAGGCGCTCCGGCCCGTGAAGGCGCCGACATCGCCGACGCCGACGGTAATGTGATCGGCAAGGTCACTTCTGGCGGCCCCTCCCCCACCTTGGGCAAGAACATCGCCATGGGCTACGTCCCGCCGGCCCATGCCGCCCTGGGCACGGCGCTGAAGGTCATCGTGCGCGGCAAGACCGCCGCAGCCGAAGTCGTCGCCATGCCCTTCGTGGCCCAACGCTATTACCGCAAACCCAAAGCCTGAGAGATCAGACCATGAAGTTCACCAAGGATCACGAGTGGGTCAGCCTGGACGGCGACATCGCCACCGTCGGCATCTCCAAACACGCCGCCGACGCCCTGGGCGACGTGGTGTTCGTCGAAGTGCCTGAAGTCGGCAAGACCGTCTCGAAGGGCGACAGCTTCGCCGTGGTCGAGAGCGTCAAGGCGGCGTCGGACGTCTACGCCCCCGTCTCGGGCGAAGTGGTCGAGGCCAACGACGCCCTGTCGACCGCCCCGGAAACCGTCAACTCGGGCGCCGAGGCCGACGGCTGGTTCGCCAAGATCAAGGTTTCGGACGCCTCGCAGTTGGACGCCCTGATGGACCAGTCCGCCTACGACGCCTTCCTCGCCACCCTCTAAGCCCCATCGGACCCGCTGATTAGTCAGCGGGTCTTCGGCCTTTCATGGCCCAGGACAAGACCATGCGTTACCTCCCCCTGACGCCCGACGACCGCACGGCGATGCTCGCCGCCATCGGCGCGAAATCCATCGATGATCTGTTCGCGGACGTGCCGCAGGCCGCCCGTCTGGACGGCCCGGTCGATCTGCCGCGCGTTGCGGGTGAGTTGGAGGTCGAGCGCGCCCTGTCCGCCATGGCGGCCAAGAACGCCACCGCCGGCGCCGTGCCCTTCTTCTGCGGCGCAGGGGCATACAAGCACCACGTCCCGGCGACGGTGGATCACGTGATCCAGCGCTCGGAGTTCCTGACCAGCTACACCCCCTACCAGCCGGAAATCGCGCAGGGCACGCTGCAGTACCTGTACGAGTTCCAGACCCAGGTCGCGAACCTGACCGGGATGCCGGTCGCCAACGCCAGCCTGTACGACGGTTCGACCGCCATGGCCGAGGGCGTGCTGATGGCTACCCGCGTGACCCGTCGCAACAAGGCGGTGATCTCGGGCGGCGTCCATCCGCACTACATCAAGGCGACCGAGACCGTGGTTCACGCCGTCGGCGTCGAGACCCTGGCCCTGCCCGCCGCCGTCGACGCCGAGGCCGCCGTCATCGAACAGATCGGTTCCGACACCGCCTGCGTCGTCGTCCAGACCCCCAACGTCTTCGGCACGGCCACCGACGTGACCAAGATCGCCGAGGCCGCCCACGCCGCCGGCGCCCTGCTGATCGTCGTGGTCACCGAGGCCGTGTCGATGGGCCTGCTGAAATCGCCCGGCGAGATGGGCGCCGACATCGTCGCCGCCGAAGGCCAGTCGATCGGCAACGCCCTGAACTTCGGCGGTCCCTACGTCGGCCTGTTCGCCACGCGCGAGAAGCTGATCCGCCAGATGCCCGGCCGCCTGACCGGCGAAACCGTGGACGCCGACGGCGAACGCGGCTTCGTCCTGACCCTGTCCACGCGCGAGCAGCACATTCGCCGCGACAAGGCGACGTCGAACATCTGCACCAACTCGGGCCTGTGCACCCTGGCCTTCACCATCCACATGAGCCTGCTGGGCGAGACGGGCCTGCGCAAGCTGGCCCTGCTGAACCACGAAAAGGCCGTCGCCACGCGTGACGCCCTGGCCGCCATTCCGGGCGTCGAAATCCTGACCGACCGCTTCTTCAACGAGTTCGCGGTGCGCCTGCCCAAGAACGCGGCCGAGGTCGTGGATCAGCTGGCCGCCCATCACGTCCTGGCCGGTGTGCCCTACAGCCGCCTAGCCCCCGACGCCGGCATGGACGACGTCCTGCTGGTCGCTGCGACCGAGACGACCCTGGATGCCGACATCCAGATTTTGGCGAAGAGCCTCACAAAGGTTTTGTAGAATGAGGCATATTACAGTTGCTGCTATGGCGACGATACTGGCCCCTTCAGCGCCCGCTTACGCTCAGGCCGATCGCGGCGATCAGCCGGCACTGATTCATCGAAGTCAGACCGTTGAGGGTGATTGGTCATCATTAGTCCAATGGATCAAGGATAATGTTCCGTCAGAGAACATCCGCGATCTGGCAACGATGATCCCGGGTTCTGCGGTGGTCTGGGTTGATCGCAGCTCCGTCTCGAAAACGGACGGGCTGGGGCAGGCCTGGCAGCACTGGGAAATATATGACGTTGATACGGCCAAGGCCGTCGGGTTCAGGTCTTTCCGGATCCTACAAAGGTATCAATGCGCTGAGGGCGGGACGGTCTATGTCGAAGGCTTGATGTATCCAGGTAATGGCCTGACCGGCACGCCCGTAAAAGTTCCTCCCGCCGGCGCACCGGATTGGAAGGGGCTTAATTTCGTCCTTTCGGACGACCTTCGACACACCGTCTGCGACGGGATCTATTTCTTCGACGAGAAGGCGCCCCAATGAGCACCATGAACACCGTCGGCCGCCCGACCGCTCCGAACCAGGTCCAGACCAAGCCCGCCACCCTGACCGGCGGCCGCGGCCTGTTGCAGAACGAAGCCCTGATCTTCGAGGGCGACGGCTGGGGCAAGACCGGCGTCGATCTGCCGGAACCCAAGACGGACGGCTCCGACCTGGGCGACCTGGTCCGCAAGGATCCGATCGGCCTGCCCGGTCTGTCCGAGCCGGAAACCATGCGCCACTATGTGCGCCTGAGCCAAAAGAACCACGCCATCGACCTGGCCATCTATCCGCTGGGATCGTGCACGATGAAGCACAACCCGCGCCTGAACGAGAAGATGGCCCGCCTCCCCGGCTTCTCGGACATCCACCCGTTGCAGCCGATCTCGACCGTTCAGGGCGCGCTGGAGCTGATGGACACCCTGGCCCACTGGCTGAAGACCCTGACCGGCATGCCCGCCGTCGCCCTGTCGCCCAAGGCCGGCGCCCACGGCGAACTGTGCGGCCTGATGGCCATCCGCGCCGCCCACGAGGCCTCGGGCCAGCATGAGAAGCGTCGCAAGGTTCTGGTGCCCACCAGCGCCCACGGCACCAACCCGGCCACCGCCGCCTTCGTCGGCTATTCGGTGGTCGAAGTGGCCCAGACCGAGGACGGCCGCGTGGACGTCGCCGACCTGGCTTCGAAGCTGGGTGACGACGTCGCCGCCATCATGGTGACCAACCCCAACACCTGCGGCCTGTTCGAGCGCGACATCCTGGAGATCAGCCGCCTGACGCATGAGGCCGGCGCCTACTTCTATTGCGACGGGGCCAACTTCAACGCCATCGTCGGCCGGGTTCGTCCTGGCGACCTGGGCGTCGATGCAATGCACATCAACCTGCACAAGACCTTCTCGACGCCCCATGGCGGCGGCGGTCCGGGCGCGGGTCCGGTCGTCCTGTCCGAAGCCCTGGCGCCGTTCGCCCCCGCCCCCTGGGTCGTGCATGACGACGGCGGCTATCGCCTGATTGAGCGCGAGGAGGACGAGGCCGAGCAAGCCTTCGGCCGTCTGTGCGCCTTCCAGGGCCAGATGGGCATGTACACCCGCGCCCTGTCCTACATGATGTCGCACGGCGCCGACGGCCTGCGTCAGGTCGCCGAGGACGCCGTCCTGAACGCCAACTACATCAAGGCCCGGCTCGGTGATTTGATGTCGGCCGCCTTCCCCGACGGCCCCTGCATGCACGAGGCCCTGTTTGACGACGAATGGCTGAAGGGCACGGACATCACCACGCTCGACTTCGCCAAGGCGATGATCGACGAGGGCTTCCACCCGATGACCATGTATTTCCCGCTGGTCGTCCACGGCGCCATGTTGATCGAGCCGACGGAAACCGAGTCCAAGGCCGAGCTGGACCGCTTCATCCACGCCATGCGCCTGCTGGCCGAGGCGGCGAAAGCCGGCGACGTCGACCGCTTCAAGGGCGCGCCCTTCCACGCGCCGCTGAAACGTCTGGATGAAACCCGCGCCGCCCGTTCGCCGGTTCTGCGCTGGACCGCGCCGGAAGGCTCCAACAAGGCGGCCTGACCCCTTAGCCGCCCCTTCCTGCGGGAAGGGGCTGACGCGGGGCTGATCCATCGCTAGGTCATGGCCATGACCTGGACGACGAACGACATCCCCGACCTTTCCGGCCGACTGGCCATCATCACCGGAGCGACCGGCGGGCTGGGGCTGGAAACCGCCCTGGTGCTGGCCGGCAAAGGCGCCGAGGTCGTGCTGGCGGCCCGCAATCCCGACAAGGGGGCAGAGGCCGAACGGCTGATCCGGGCTCGTCATCCGAACGCGGCCGTGCGGTTCGAGCTGCTGGACCTCGCCAGCCTAGCCTCCGTCCAGGCCTTCGCCGAGCGGTATCTGGCGACGGGACGCCCCATCGACATCCTGATCGACAATGCGGGCGTCATGGCCCTGCCGACGCGCCAGACGACCGTCGATGGGTTCGAGATGCAGTTCGGGACCAACTACCTGTCCCACTTCGCCCTGGTCGGCCGCCTGCTGCCTTTGCTGAGGACTGCGAAAGCCCGCGTGGTCCAGCTGTCCAGCGTCGCCCACCGCAGCGGCCATATCCGCCTGGACGACCTGAACTATCAGACCCACTACAGCCCCTGGCCTGTCTATCAGCAGTCCAAGCTGGCCATGCTGATGTTCGTCTTGGAGCTTCAGCGCCGCAGCGACACGCACGGCTGGGGCCTGACCAGCGTGGCGGCCCATCCCGGCTTCGCCCGCACCGACCTGATCGCCAACGGCCATGCCGGCAAGCCCGGCCTGTTCGCGCGCGGCGCTCGCCTGCTTGAGGCCGTGCTCAGCCATTCGGCCGCGGACGGCGCCCTGCCCGTCCTGATGGCCGCGACCCTGCCGGACCCGACGCCCGGCGGCTATTACGGCCCCACCGGCTTTCAGGAGATGAAAGGCCCGCCCGGCGTTGCGGTGATCAAGCGCCACGCTAGCGACGCCGATGTGGCCAGGCGTCTGTGGGCGGAATCGGAACGGCTGACGGGCGTAACCTACGGCTGACGGCGCGGGGCGTGTCCGTCGCGACACGACGCGGAGAGATCGTCTCTTCATGACCAAAGCTTCACCCGCCGGACATCCATCCGCCATGGACGCAGGGCGTTAAGGGGTCTTGTGGCAAGGTCGTCACGGTCGCCTTTTCCTTTCCCGACGAGGGATCGCGCGCCCGTGGCGACCGTTGTCATGACGATCCTCCTCCCCATCCGGCGTATTCGTGACCTCACTCCCCGTTCCCTTCGTCCGCCCAGACAAGCCGCGCGCCTCGACGCTGCGGGTCGTCAAGCGCTGGGCGCTGATGATCGGCGGTCTGTTCGTCGTGCTGCTGGGCATTCTGATCGCCCCCCTGCCCGGGCCCGGCGGCATTCCCGTCATCGCCGTCGGCCTGATGCTGATCCTGAAAAGCTCGTTCTGGGCCAAGCGACAGTTCATTCGCGCCCAATATGCGCGGCCGAAATGGGTCTATCCCTTCCGTCGCCTGATGCGGAAGAAGCCCGAGTTCGCACCGGTCTTCTGGCAACAGGCGCTCCGCGCCGAGAAGATCGTGACCAAGCGGTCCAGCCGTCGCCTCTCGCGCGGCCGCAAGAGCGTTCGGCGCTATTTCCGCAAGCTTTTCCGCTAGTCGCCGCCTGATTTCGCGGTTGCGTTGCTGCAACCGCTAACCACAGGATCGTGAACACCGCTCTCCCAAGTCAGGCGTATTCTGTCTGCGCGTTATCAGAGAACCACTTAGGCGTTGGGAGGCGCTAAGGTCATGATGTCACGCGTACAAAAAGGTCTGATCGCCGGCGTTGCGGCGACCGTGGCCGTCTCACTGCTCGAAATACCCAATATGTTCCTGAACTGGTTCGATCCCTTCCAGGGGGTCATCGCCAGCATGATCGGCATGCCCGGCAATCTGGCCGTCGGCTGGGTCGTTCATGTCATCAGCGGCGTCTTCATCCTGGGGCCGCTGTTCGCCATCCTGTGTCCCCGCCTGCCGACGGACACGCCCGAGACCAAGGGCATCGTCTTCGCCGTCGGCGCATGGATCCTGATGATGGCCGCCATCGTGATGTTCGGCAACTACCGCACCTTCACGGCCGGCGCGGGCTTCGGCACCTTCGCCTGGCTGCTGATCACCCATGCGGTCTTCGGCATTGTGCTGGGCAACGTCTATGCCCGGCTGGTGGCGCGCGACAAGCGGATGGGCGCGACCATCATCGGCGGCGCACACGCCCACTGATCACGACTTGATCGCCCAAGAAAAAGGCCCCCGACGGCGACGTCGGGGGCCTTGTTTCATTCAGGATCAACCCTGATTAGTTCAGGCGATCGCCGATCTGGGCGATGGCGCTGTCGAGCAGCGGATCCTTGGCGCCGCTGGCGAGGCGCGCGGCCAGAACCTGTTCCGCCGACTTGGCGGCCAGATCGGCGGCGGCGGCCTTCACCTCGGCCGAGGCCTGGGCTTCGGCTTGGGCGATGCGGGTTTCGGCCATCTTCTGACGACGGGCCAGCGTCTCTTCCAGCTTGGCCTTGGTCTCGACTTCCAGACGACGGGCGTCGGCTTCGGCCTGAGCCATCATCTCGGCGGCTTGAGCTTCAGCCTCGGCCTTCTCCTTGCGGATCTGGGCCAGCAGGGCTTCGGCCTCGGCGCGCAGGCGAGCGGCCTCGTCCAGGTCGGCCTGGATCTTGACGGCCTTGGCGTCCAGCGCCTTGCCGGCCATCTTGGGCACGCCGGCGGCGATCAGGATGCCGAAGAAGATGATCAGGCCGATGCCGACCCAGATCTCCGCATTGGCGAAGCTCCAGATGCCGTGTTCGAAGATCAGGTTCATCAGGCGGCTCCCTTGACGGCGGCCAGCTCGGCGGCGGTCGCGGCCTTGCCGGTCAGACGCTCGACCATGGCGGCGGTCGTGTCGGAGGCGATGGTGGAGACATTGGCCATGGCGGCGTCGCGCGTCTTGCCTATCGAGGCTTCCGCCTCGGCGATGCGGGCGTTGACCACGGCTTCTTCGGCGGCCTGACGGGCGTTCGCTTCTTCGGTCACGCGCGCCTTGGCGGCGGCGGCCGTGGCGCGGGCGTCAGCGCGAGCCTTGGCGACTTCGGCCTGAGCCTGGGCGGCCTGTTCGGCAGCCTCGGCCTGAACCTGACGCGCGGTCGCAACGGCGGTTGAAATGGTGTCGGCCCGTTCGTCCATCACCTTGCGAAGGCGTGGCGCGAAGACCTTGGAAACCAGAACATACAGGATGACGAACAGGATCAGCAGATAGCCGATCTGGCCCGCCCAGTGTTCGAACTGGAATTGCGGCAGGCCGCCCGAGCCGTGCTCGGCGGTGGTCGCCGTCTCGGCGTGCAGGTCCGCTTCGACCGAAGGCGGGACCGCGTCGATGGTGTGGGTGCTGGCCATGAACCGTCTACTGCAGGATCAGATGAAGCGGCGCGCGGGCGAACCCCGCGCGCCGTAATCGACTGATATCAGCCGAAGATCATCAGGATGCCGAGGACGAAGGCCAGGATGCCCAGGGCTTCGGCCAGAGCGGCGCCGACGAACAGGTTGCCGACTTGGCCGGCGGCGGCCGACGGGTTGCGCAGGGCGCCGGCAAGGAAGTTGCCGAAGATGTTGCCCACGCCCAGGGCCGAACCGATCATGCCCAGGGTGGCGAGACCAGCGCCGATGTACTTCGCGGCTTCAGCGTCCATGATTGTATTCCTAGATTAAAGTCGTTGGTGGTTGGGGTGAAGAGACTGGTCCGGCCCTTTAGTGGGCGTGGTCCAGGTTGACCACATCGTTCAGATAGATGCAGGCCAGAACGGCGAAGACGAAGGCCTGGAGGAAGGCCACCAGGAACTCCAGAGCGGTCAGGGCGACGACCATGCCCAGCGACAGGGCCGCGACCGGGAAGGCCAGCAGACCGATGCCGCCGCCCAGGCCCAGAAGGCCCAGCGACACGACGAAGCCGGCGAAGATCTTCAGCGCGACGTGACCGCCCAGCATGTTGCCGAACAGACGCAGCGCCAGGGTGACCGGGCGAAGCAGGAAGGACACGAACTCGATCAGGCCGACCACCGGGCGCAGCGCCAGCGGCGCGCCCATCGGCCAGAACAGCTTGAAGAAGCCCAGACCGTTCTTGGCGAAGCCGACGACCAGCACCAGACCGAAGGTGATCAGGGCGAAGGTGGCGGTGATGGCCAGCTGCGAGGTCGCCGTGAAGGTCAGGAACAGACCCAGAATGTTCATGCCCAGGATCAGGATGAACAGGGTGAAGATGAACGGGAAATACTTGCGGCCTTCGTGACCGATGATGGAATCGGCCAGATTGTCGATCAGGCCGAACAGGCCCTCGCCGGCGGCTTGCAGCCGGCCGGGAACGACCTGGGCGTTCGCGGTCACGGCGGCCAGGAAGCCGACGATCAGCACGAAGGCCACCGTCATAGCGATGTGCGAGTTGGTGATCGCCAAATCGACCGTCCCCAGCACAGGCAGGGTGACGTCGCCAAGGTCGACGACCTTCTGAATCGCAAACTGATGAATCGGATCGGCCATGAAGCCCTATCGTTCCCCGTCTTCGTCGGCCTCGACGTAGGGCTCGGCCGGAGCCGTCGTCCCTTGCGCCTTGGCCTGCGCCATCAGCCGGTTGGCTGTGCGACGCGCCATGTAAATCGACAAGGCGAAGCCCAGAAGGACCCCGCCGATCAAACCCCACGGACGGGTCCCGAGGGCCCAGTCTGCGATCGCTCCGAACGCCAGCCCCACGAAGACGCCGCCGAGAAGCTCGGCGATGATCTTGTAGGCCTGACCCGACACCTGATGGCCGGTCAGTTCGGCGGATTTCTCCGCCGTGGTCCGCGCCTCCAATGCGGATGCGCTGTCTTGGAGGCGTTTGATCGCCTCTTCGCGCGATTCCGACATGGGGGATAGGACCTGTGCGTTCGGCGTCCAGACGGTGCGTCCGGACGGGTCTGAATTCGGCGCGGAAACTAATCGTGAGCGGCCTACAGGTCAAGGCGTCGTGATTATAGCCTAAGACATTGTAGAATATCGGCTTTCCATTCGCGCCCGCCCGCCGTGACGATGCGCCGCTGCTGCGGGCGACAGAATCCGTCGCATCCGCCCTTCGGCTCCGATGGCGGTCAGCGCCGCAAACGACTAGGTTCGCCGCCATGAATGCGCATGTTACTGTCCCCAACGCTCCGCTTCGCCCGCTTTCGGTGAGGTTGGCCACCCCGCGGGGCTTTTGCGCCGGGGTCGACCGGGCGATCCAGATCGTCGAGCGCGCGATCGAAAAGTTCGGCTCCCCCGTCTATGTGCGCCACGAGATCGTCCACAACAAACATGTGGTCGAGCGGCTGAAGGCCATGGGCGCCGTCTTCGTCAAGGAACTGGACGAATGCCCTGACGACCGGCCGGTCGTCTTCTCGGCCCACGGGGTGCCCAAGTCCGTGCCGGCGACGGCGCGGGCGCGCGAACTGGTCTTCCTGGACGCGACCTGCCCCCTGGTGTCCAAGGTCCACGTCGAGGCCGAGCGTCATCATGCGGCCGGCCGCCACATCATCCTGATCGGCCACGCAGGCCACCCCGAGGTCGTCGGCACCCTGGGCCAGCTGCCGCCCGGCGCCATCACCCTGGTCGAGACCGAGGCCGACGCCGAATCGTTCGAACGCCCCGACGACGCGCCTCTCGCCTACGCCACCCAGACCACCCTGTCGGTGGACGATACGGCAGGCATCCTGAAGGTGCTGAAGCGCCGCTTTCCCGAACTGCCCGATCCGCACAAGGAAGACATCTGCTACGCCACGACCAATCGCCAGGACGCCGTCAAGGCGCTGGGCGAGGGCTGCGACCTCGTACTGGTCGTGGGGTCCAAGAACTCCTCCAATTCGGTGCGCCTGGTCGAGGTCGCGATGCGCGCCGGCGCCCCGGCCGCCTATCTGGTGGATGATGCGTCCCAGGTGGACTGGTCCTGGTTCGACGGCGTGAACACCGTCGGCGTCACCGCCGGCGCCTCGGCGCCCGAGCCGCTGATCGAGGCACTGGTCGACGCCATCCGGGCGCGCTTCGACGCCACGGTGACCGAAGACGACGGCGCGCGCGAAACCGTCACCTTCAAACTGCCGCGCCTGCTGACAGCCTAGGCGACCGCCTTCAACGGCAAGACGACGCGGAAGGTGCTGCCGGCGCCGGGCGCTGTGACGATTTCGATCTTGCCGCCCATCAGAGCCGCCAGACCGTGCGCCGCCGTCAATCCCAGTCCCAGCCCTTCGGCGGTGCGCGTCGCGCTTTCATCGCCCTGGGTGAAAGCCTCGAACAGGCGCGCCGCTTCCGCCGGCTCCATGCCCGGCCCGGTGTCCTCGACCTCCAAGGCCAGGCCCGCGCCCGCAACGGCGCGCAGCATCACGCCGCCGGTGCGTGTGAACCGCACCGCATTGTCCGTCAGCGCCGCCATCAGCTTTTCGACGTGGACCGGGTCGCCCAGCCACTCGCCTTCGGCGGCCTCGACCGAAATCTTCAGTCCCTTGGCCTCGGCGGCGCCCCGGAAGTCGTTGGCGACCCGCTGCAGCAGGTTGTCGGGCCGGAACGGTCGGGTTTCCAGCGCCACGGCCCCGTCGCGCAGCCGCACCACGTCTAGCAGCTCCTCGACCAGCCTCAGTTGCTGACGTCCCGACGCCTTCAGGATTTCCAGTCGCTCGCGCTGCTGCGGCGTCACCAGATCGGCCCCGATGATCTCGGCCATGCCCAGAACCCCGTTCAGGGGCGTGCGCAGTTCGTGACTGACGTTGGACAGGAACCGCGTCTTGGCCCGGTTCGCCGCCTCGGCCCGCTCCAGCGCCGCGGACAGGGCGACCTCCGAGGCTTTGAGGCGCCGAACGTCGGCCGTCGTGTTCCACAGCAGCGACCCGGTGCCGATCAGCAGCACGATGAAGAGCAGCAGCAGCAGCGGCCCGGCCTTGGTCAGGATCTGATAGCCGGGCTGCTCCGGCGCCCAGACGACACGCCCCAACAGGGCGCCGCCGACGTCGCGAACATCGACGCCGATCATGCCCTTGGGCGGCTCCGAACCGCCGGGCTGGAAGTGAATTTGGTCCAGCGCCAGCCGCGTTCGCAAGAGATTGAGCTCGCCGGCGAACGGTTTGAACGACGCGACGATCGGATCGGACGCCGGCGTCGATCCGCCTGCCGTATGCCGCACGACGGTGGAGGCCCCCAGCACATAGACGTCGTCGCCGACGCGAACGAACGCCGCCTTCAGACGCACCCCGGCATCAGCGGTGACCAATCGGTCGCGCCCGGCGGCCTCGGCCCGGAGCGCGTCGATCAGCGGCCGGGCCGCCTGGCCGAATGGCTCGCCGACCTGCGTCTCGGCCGGTCGGCCCAGCGTGCTGATGCGAAACAGCCGCCCGGTCCCGTCATAACCCAGTGTGAACTGATGCTTATGCTGCGCGGCGTAGAAGGCGCCGAAGTTGCGGTCGTACCAGGCTACATCGCCCGCCGTCATCCGATCGACGGCCTCGTCCCAGACCGAGGCGGTGGTCAGGTTTTCGCCGATGGTTTCCAGCGCGCGCGTCAGACGCAGCCGCACCAGACCTTCTTCCTTGCGCGCCTGATGGGCGTCAATGCCGCGACTGACGATCGCCAGAACCCCAGCCATGCCGATGATGGACGACAGCATCAGGATCAGCGCGATCCTGAACGTGCTCCACGCCCGCCAACCCGTCTTCGATGTCACGCCACTCATACGGTCTGGCTTAAGGTGCGCAGACTAAGACGTCGTGAACATCATCCAGGTCCGCCGCGTTCGCCGACGAAATCCTGGGCGAACTCGGGCGCCTCGTCGTCCAGCGGCAATGTGCCGTCCTCGTCGTCCGCCTCGGAGGCGCGGCTGGGATCCGGCACCTCGAACCCGACGGGCAGCGACAGGTCCAACAGGCCCGCCGCCTTCATCTCCTGCACGCCCGGCAGATCGTACAGGGTCGCCAGGCCGAAATGCTCCAGGAAGCGGTCGGTGGTCGCATAGGTGACGGGCCGCCCCGGCGTGCGCCTTCGTCCGCGCAACCGCACGAACCCCATCTCCAGCAACAGGTCCAGGGTGCCCTTGGAGATGCTGACGCCGCGCACGCTCTCGATCTCGGCGCGGGTGACGGGCTGGTGATAGGCGATGATGGCCAGGGTTTCCAAGGCGGCCTTGGACAGCCGGCGCGGCTCCTCGCGCTCCTGCGTCATCATGAAAGCCAGGTCCGGCGCGGTGCGGAAGCGCCAGCGGTCGGCGACGCACTCCAGCTCGACCCCCCGCCCCTCATAGCGGGCGCGCAGACCCGATATGGCGCGGGCGACGTTGCAGTTCCCGGGCAGGCGCGCGGCGATCTCGGCCGCCGTCAGCGGCCCGGCGGCGGCGAACAGCAGGGCCTCGACCCGCCGCTCGATCTCGGCCTCGTCGGGCTGGAACGACAGGTCGCTCACGGCGTCAGCTCCAGCGGCTGGCCCGGTCCGCGCCGCTTCAGATACAGGTCCGCAAACGCCTCGCTCTGCCGGATGTCCATCGCCCCCTCCTTCACCAGCTCCAGACTGGCCGAGAGGGTCGAGGCCGTAAAGCTGGCCTGGCTGGGCCCCTCCTCGTCCTCGCGATGGGGCGCCACCTGTTCCAGCGGCGTCCAATCCGCCAGCTTCGGCATAATCTCGCGCAGCCAATCGCGCGCGGCCTCCAATGGAAAGGCCTCGACCCGCTGGCCGGGGGCATAGCGTCGGGCCTCCTCTCGCCGGCGCTGCACCACATAGGCGCTCATCAGTTCGTACAGGCTGGCGTCGATGCGATCCGACGGCACGATCACCGTCGCCTCGGGATCGCCGCGTGTGAAGACGTCGCGTTTCAGCTGGGGCCGGGCCATCAGCTGTTCGACGGCCTTTCGCATCGCCTCCAGCTTCTGCAGCCGGAACGCCAGGGCGGCGGCCATTTCCTCAGCCGGCGGTTCTTCGGCCTTGCCCTTGTCGGTGCGCGGCAGCAGCAGGCGCGACTTCAGATAGGCCAGCCACGACGCCATCACCAGATAGTCCGCCGCCAGGGCGAAGTTGCGCCTGCGCGCCTCGTGGACGAAGGCCAGATACTGTTCCGCCAGCTGGGTGATCGACAGCTTCAGCAGATCGACCTTCTGGTTTCGCGCCAGGGCCAGCAAGACGTGCAGCGGTCCCTCATAGCCCTCCAGATCGACGACGAAGGCCTCGCGCTCCTCGACCTCCTCGGCGTTGAAATCCAGATTGGGCTGGAAAGACTCCGTCATAGGTCTTTAGGCCTGCGCCTCACCCACGTCCGGCCCCTTGGCGACGTTCATCCGACCGCCCATGGCCTTGAAGAAGCGATCGTGCCCCGCGACGGGATCGAGCGGCTCGGGCGTCCGCACAATCCGGGCCAGCGCGGCTTCCGCCCGGCGGCGCGCCCCGCCCTTCAGCGATCCGACGCCCTCGGCGACCTGGCGCATTTCGTCCATGTCGCCGTTCCAGTGGACGACGAGATCGCACCCCGCCTTCAGCGCCTTGTGAGCGCGCTGGGTCAGCGAGCCCGAAAGGGCGTTCATCACCAGATCGTCGGACAGCAGCAGACCGCCGAATCCCAAGCGCTCGCGGATCAGGCGAATGGCCTTCTTGGACTGCGTCGCCGGATGTTTGCGATCGATCGCGGTGAAGACGATGTGCGCCGTCATGCCGATCGGCATATCCGACAGGGCCTTGAATGGCGCAAAGTCCCAGGCGTCCAGCGTGTCCAAGTCGGCATGAACCGTGGGCAGGTCCTTGTGCGTGTCCGCAAACGCCCGGCCATGGCCCGGCATGTGTTTGATGCAGGGCAGAACCCCGCCTGCCAGCAGCCCCTCCGCCGCCGCCCGGCCCAGCACGGCGACGGTCTCGGGATCGACGCCATAGGCGCGGTCGCCGATGATGTCGTGGGCGCCGGGAACCGGTACGTCCAGCACCGGCAGCAGGTCGACGGTCACCCCGACCTCGCGCAGATCGTGCGCCATCAGACGTGCGCCCAGGCGCGTCAGCTCACGCGCCTGAGCCAGCTCGTTCGTCGCCTTCAGATAGGCGTTACCCGGCGGATATTTGGGCCAGTGGGGCGGCCCCATCCGCTGGACGCGACCGCCTTCCTGGTCGATCAGGATCGGCGCCTCGGGATCGCCGATGGACGCCCGCAGTTCGTCGGTCAGGGCCCGCACCTGTTCCGGCGTGTCGATATTGCGCCGGAACAGGATGAAGCCCCAGGGTCGGACCTCGGCGAAGAAGGCCTTTTCGGCCTCCGTCAGCCGATGTCCCAAGCAGCCATAGATGGCGGCGGACGTCACCGGACGATGCAGTCCCGGCCCGCCGCCTTCAGCGCGTTGCAGAAGGCGACCGCCCGTTCGCGCGACAGGCCCGAGAAGGCCGTGCGGTAAAGGGTCGATCCGCTGGACGAGGTCACTTCGGTCACCCGCTTTTCAGCGCCCGAGGCGTACGCGCCGAAGCGGCCGGCGACGGCGGCGTATTCACGGTCCGCGATCTCGGTCGAGGAGAAGGCGCCGATCTGGACCGAGGCCGATCCGCCGGTCGCGGCCGGAGCCTTGGTCGCCGGCGCAGCGACGGGCGCGGGCGCCGGGGTCGTCGGGCGCGGCGCCGGTGCGGCCGGCATCGCCGTATTGGCGGGCGGCAGGCCCTGTCCGGTCGGTGCGGCGGTCGGCGGTGCGGCCGGACGCGGCTGGGGCGCCTCGGGCGGCGGGGTGAAGGTCACGGGCGCATCTGTCGTCTCGGTCTCGTCGCGATAGACGCGCACGCCCTCGGCCGGGTCGATAGGCTGGGCGTCGATGGGCGCGGCGGTCTTCATCTCGCCGACGGGCTGACCCACGGCCGGCGGCGCGTCGGTCGAGGCGCGCATGCCTGAGCGATAGAAGAAGATCACCGCCACGATCAGCAGCAGCAGGACCACCGCGCTGATGATCAGCGTCACTGGCGGCGCCTTGCCCCCGCCCGAGCCGACATTGCGGCCGCTGCGCGGATCGTAGCTGTTGCGGCGGAACGGCAGGTCGTCGTCGGTCGGCGGCGTATAGGCGCCCCGGCCGGGTTTGTTGTCGTCGTCAAAGGACATGGTCGCGCTCCGCCGTCTGTCGGCGCGAATCGGCGCGCCGAACGATCACTCTACGCCCCCGCGTGCATCTTTCGAATCACAGATCGAGGGCGAGGTCGAGGCTGAACAGCTTCTGGTGCACTTCTATGGCGTAACGGTCGGTCATGCCGGCGATGTAGTCGCACACGGCGCGCGCCCGCTGCGTCTTGTCCGGGGTCATCGCCGGCTCTCCCCATTCCGGCGGCATCACCTCGGGCTCGGCCATGAACAGTTCGAACAGTTGCGACAGCACGCGCCGCGCCTGGCTGCGGGTGCGGTTGACCCGGTAGTGGCGATACATCCGCTCGAACAGGAACTTCCTCAGCACTGCCAGATCGACGTGCATGGTGTGCGAGAAATCCACCATCGTGCGCCTGGCCATCCGCACGTCCTCGGTCGTGACGATCCGGTCTTCCTCCAGCCGCCGCGCCGTCTCGGCCAGCACGTCCTCGACCATGACGCCGATCATCCGCCGCACCGCCTCGATCCGCAGCATCCGGTCGTCGATCGTGGGATATTCGCTGCGCACCTCGGCCAACATGGGGCCGATCAGCGGCACCTGATCCAGATCGCGCAGGGTGATCAGACCCGCCTGCACCCCGTCATCCACGTCATGGTTGTTGTAGGCGATGTCGTCGGCGATGGCCGCGCACTGGGCCTCCAGCGAGGCGAACGTCCCCAGCCGCAGGTCCCACCCCGCCTCGCCACCTGATGCATAGGGGCGCACCACCGACCAGGCCGGCTCGTCCAGCCGGTGCGATACCGGGCCGTTGTGCTTGATGACGCCCTCGACCGTCTCCCAGCTGAGGTTCAGCCCGTCGAACTGCGGATAGCGGTTCTCCAGCTCGGTCACGACGCGGAAGCTCTGGACGTTGTGATCGAACCCGCCGTGATCGCGCATCTGCACCACCAGCTCGTCCTCACCGGCATGGGCGAAGGGCGGATGGCCGAGGTCGTGGGCCAGGGCGATGGTCTCGGCCAAGTCGTCATCCAGCCTCAGAGCATGGGCCAGCGACCGTGCGATCTGCGCCACCTCCAGCGAATGGGTCAGGCGGGTGCGGTAGTGATCGCCCTCATGCGCCACGAAGACCTGGGTCTTCTCCTTCAGCCGCCGAAACGCCGTCGCATGGATGATGCGATCACGGTCGCGAGCGAAAGCGGTGCGCGTGCGGCTGGCGGGCTCGAAAACGCGGCGGCCCTGCGTCAGGTCGGCGCGTTCGGCGTAGGAAGCGAGGTCTGTGTGGCTCAAGTCATCAACTTTGAGGCTGCTTTGATGCGGGGGGCCTTTGCGAACGGCCGTGCCCGCCTCATATAGACAGCCGTGAGCACCGTCCAATCCACAGAACCGTCCACACCCGCCTTCACCGTCGCCACGCGCGCGCCGGAAGGCATCGTCCTGGCCGCCAGCGCCGCCAAGCGCCTGGCCAAGCTGGGCGCGGCCGAGGGCAAGACCCTGATGCTGCGCGTCGCGGTGGACGGCGGCGGCTGCTCAGGCTTCCAGTATCGGTTCGAGCTGGTCGAGACGGCCCAGGACGGCGATCTGCGCATCCATGCCGACGGCCAGACCGCCTTGATCGACCCCGTCTCGGTTCCCTTCCTTAAGAATTCCGAGATCGCCTACGTCGATGAACTGGCCGGCGCCCAGTTCGTGGTCAGAAACCCAAACGCGGCCTCCAGCTGCGGCTGCGGCGTCAGCTTCTCGATCTGACGACGGCCCAGCCGGTCGCCAGGATGGGCGAGGCCAGCAAGGCCGCAAAGGCCCAGTCCCACACCCCATCCTGCAACAGCGCGCCCACCAGCCCGATCAGGCTGAGCGCAAACAGGACGATGGGCGCGCGGAAGATGGCCCACAGGGTCAGATCCCTCGGGTTATGACGGCGACGGCTCACGCCTTCCGCCTCCCCTTGCCCAGCCACAGATAAAGACCGGACCCCAGGATCACGATGGTGGCGATGTCCAAGAGCGCCCACAGGATCTTCAGCGCCAGCCCGCCGTAGTCTCCGAAATGCAGCGGCTGCGACAGCGACAGGGTCTTCACATACCAGGGCATCGGCGCCACCGCCGCCAGTTCCCCCGTCCGCGCGTCGATCAGCGCCGGCGTCGTCATATGCGTCGTCAGCGGCGTGTCGCCGTGGAAGAAGACGGCATAGTGGTGGTCGGTCGAATAGTCGGTCCCCGGAAACGCCACGAACTGCAGCTTCATGCCCGGCAGCGCCGCCTTGGCCCGCTCCACCGCCGCGTCCAGCGAGGCCCGGCCCTGCGCGGGCGCCGGCGTGTCATAGGCGACCGTCAACTCCTTCAGCGCCGTCTCTTTCCAATAGGCCAGGATGGGCGTGGCCAGGGTGTTGACCACCCCCGTCAGCCCCACCACCAGCACCCAGGCCGCTGTCACAACGCCCAGCAGATTGTGATAGTCCAGCCACCGCGTCCGCGCCGCCTTCTTGACCCGCACCGTCCCGAACGGCAGCCGACGCATGAAGGGCGCATACAGCACCACGCCCGACACCACGGCGACGACCAGCAACAGCCCCATCGCGCCCAGAAACAGCATTCCCGGCAGACCCAGGAACATGTCGGTGTGCAGCTGAAGCAGGAACTCCATCACCGGATGACCGGCGACCAGCGGCGCGCCCTCGCCGCTGGTCTGGTCGATGGGCTCGAAACTGTATTTGCCGGCCGGGGCGTCGGGGGCGCGGCTGGTGACGTTCACCACCGGCCGGTCCTCGTCGAAGCTCATGAAGGCCGGAACCTCGCCCGGATGTTTGGCCAGACCGGCGGCCAGCACCTGATCCAGGCTCAGCAGCGGCCCGTCCGGATTGGCGGGCTCCCACGCCTGTGGCAGCAAGACTTCCTCGATCTCGTGCGTGAACACCAGCGGTAGGCCCGTGACGCACAGCATCAGCAGGAAGACGGTCGAGATCAGGCTCGACCATTTATGCGTCCAGGACCAGGCGCGGATTGTTCGGGCGTGCATCAGCCGGCGCGGATCAGAACTCGGCCGAGACCGACAGGCGGAACGTACGCGGCGCGCCCAGCGTCAGATAGCTGGACGTCGGGGCGTAACCACCCACCGACACCCACTGATCCTCGTCGGCGAGGTTCTCGACCCGCGCGCGAACCGTCAGCGGCTTGCCGCCCGCCTCGAAGGCATAGCGCACGCCCGCATCGAAACGGGTCCAGGCGTCCAGCTCCACCGTATTGGCTGCGTTGACCGGTTGTTCGCCCGTATAGACCGCGCGGCCTTCCAACGTCAGGCCGGCGACCATCGGCACATCCCATTCCGCATTCAGATTGGCCTGGAACTCGGGCGATCCCGTGGGCCGTTTTCCGACCAGAGTGGCGTCCAGCGAACGGGTGACCTCGGCAGCCAGCCAGGTCGCGCCGCCGATCAGGCGCACGCCCGCGACCGGTTCGCCATAGACGCCCAGCTCGACGCCGGTGTTCTGCTGCTCGCCGTCGGCGGTGTAGTTCTGGCCGTCGAAATAGGCCTGCGGGCGGTTCGCCTGGAAGACGCTCAGCGTGCCTCCAAACGTCCCGGCGTCATATTTGACGCCGACTTCGTATTGCTCGGACTGGAAGGGCGCCAGCACTTCGCCGGCGTTGCCGACCGGCGCGCCGCCGACCTGGGCCGGCGCCGTCGCGCCCGGCTGCAGCGCTTCGGCATAGTTGGCGTAGAGCGAGATACGGTCGCTGGGCTTGAAAACAACCGCAAAGGCCGGCGTCCAGGCATCGCCCTCATAGGCTCCGTTTTCGACATCGGTGTTGTAGTCGAACGACCGCGTCTCGATCTCCTGATACCGCACCCCGACCGTGGCCAGCAGGCGACCGTCCAGTAAGGACATCATGTCGGCGAAGGCGACCGAGCGATTATTCACACGCTCCGTCACCCGCGGATCGGACAGGTCGCCGCCGACGAAGAAGTCGGGCGTCGGCGCCGTCACGTCGACCGGGTCATCCAGATTGCTGGCAAAACCGGCGAAGTTCGAAAAGGCGTAGGCGTTCTTGGACTTGGACCGCACCTGCGACGCCGAGACGACAAGCCGATGTCCGACCGGGCCCGTCGTCACGTCCGCACGCAGGCCGACATCGCCGGCCCACACCGTGTCCTCGCGCACATTGTCGAAGCGATAGGCGCTCAGCGTCCCGTCGGCCGCGGCGTTCGGATTGGCCAGCACATTGTCCTCCTCCCCACGACGCCCGCCCACGGCCGCCCAGGCGGTGACGCGGTCGGTCAGGTCGAACTCGCCGCGCGCGGCGCCGAACAGCTGTTGGTCGTCGGTATAGGTCCAGGGCTGCGCGAAGTTGGCGTCGGCCGAGGGCGCCTCGGGAACCGCGCCGTTGGGCGTCACCTGCGGCTGCGGCGCGTCGATGCGGTGGTCCTGCCAGCCCAAATCGGCCGAGAAGCGGGCGCGTTCCCCGCGACGGTCCACGCCCAGGCCCAGCACGCGCAGTTCGCTGTGCTGATCCTCGACCGCGCCCTCGCCGGCACGGCTGACCAGGTTCAGGCGCGCGCCCCAGGCGTCGTCGGCGCCGAAGCGGCGCGCCAAGTCGGCGGCGGCGTAGATCTCGTCGCCGCCTTCCCATCCGGCCGTCAGGCGGTTCAGGTCCGCGCCCGTCGCGCGCTTGGGAACCAGGTTGAAGGCTCCGCCGACCCCGCTGCCACCCGGCGCCGCGCCGTTCAGGAAGGCCGTCGCGCCGTGAAAGACCTCGACCCGCTCCAGCAGTTCCGGCGCCACATACTGGCGGGGCAGAACGCCGTACAGGCCGTTGTAGGTCATGTCGTCCGAGTAAACCGGGAAGCCCCGGATCAGATAGACTTCCTGGAAATTGCCGAACCCCTTGGTCACCCGCACGGCTGGATCGTTCTGCAACACGTCGCCCACGCTGCGCGCCTGCTGATCGCGGATCAGGGTCTCGGTATAGC
Source organism: Brevundimonas sp. EU05-FHT14B07 (assembly GCF_058790795.1). NCBI lineage: Bacteria > Pseudomonadati > Pseudomonadota > Alphaproteobacteria > Caulobacterales > Caulobacteraceae > Brevundimonas > Brevundimonas sp. EU05-FHT14B07. The sequence continues at coordinate 635,719 of NZ_JBYTCZ010000001.1, read as the reverse complement.
TGGTCACATTGAACGGCGTATCCATCGCATCCAGCGCGCCGAACAGACCGACGCGGCCGCCTGTGGCGACCTGTCCGCCGGCATAGGTGCCGGGCAAGCCGACTTGAGACCCGCCGGTGACCACGATCTCGCCCAGCTCCACGGGCTCCGACGTCGTCGACTGCGCCAAGGCGGGCGCGGCGGCGGCAAGGGCCAGGCTGCTGACGGCACAGGCGAGACGGGACGAACGGATCATGAAGTGCAACGCATTCTCAGGAACAAAGACGGCGCTCTTACTCTTCGTTGCGACTGCTTTGCAATGGCGAGTTCGCGCCTGCGACATAATGCAGTCCATCCATCCCGAGCTTGCATTTAGCCAATTTCCTAATTATGGATATCCCTATGAACACCCTGTTCAAGGCTCTGTCGCACCCCGTGCGTCGTCGCATCATCGCCATGCTGCGCGCCGGTCCGCTGGCGTCCGGCGACATCGCCGCCGCCTTCGACATGAGCTGGCCCACCATCACCGGCCATCTCAACGCCCTGAAGGAGGCCGGCCTGGTCAGCCCGGAGCGCGAGGGCCAGACCATCCGCTATCGGCTAGAAATCTCGGCGGTCGAGGAGGCGATGGCCTTCCTGATGGACATCGTCGGAACCGGCGAAGCGACCGAAGCCCTGCCTGACGCCCGCAAGGAGCCCCGTCGATGAAGGACCGCCTGTCGCTGCTGGACTATCTGACCGTCGCCGTCTTCGGCATGCAGGCGGCCTTCGCCCTGTATATCGGCGTCAACGGCCCGACGACGCCCATGCCGATGCACTGGACCGCGGACTGGCAGGTCGATCGCTGGGGCGACCGGGTGGAGTTCGCGACCTTCACGGGCGGCATGGCGGTGATCGGCTTCATCGCCGCCGCCGGCCTGGGTCTGGCCGCCCTGCGCGCCGAGGCCCAAGGCGACGCCTCGCGTCGTCGTTCGATGCGGATCGGTCAGGGACTGACCCTGTTCATCGTCGCCGCCATCGGCGTGATGATCGCCTGGGCCAGCCTAGGACATGCGACCGTCGACAGTGGCCCCGCCGTCATGACGGGCGCCCTGTCGCTGATCCTGCTGGTCGTCGGCGCCTTCCTCGGCCGGGTCGCGCCCAATCCCCTGATCGGCGTGCGCACGCCCTGGAACTACAAGAGCCGCCTGGCATGGGACCGCTCGAACCGTCTGGCCGGCCGGCTGTTCTGCCTGGTCGGTCTGGCCGGCCTGATCGCCGCGCCGATTGCGCCCCCGCCCTACGGCGTCACGGCCCTGACCGCCGCCGTCATCATCGTCGCGGGCCTTTCGATCTTCGAAAGCTGGCGCGTCTGGCGCGCCGATCCCGACCGCCAACCTTTCTGATCTCGCCGCCAAGGAGACTGCAATGCTGACGCTGACCCACGCCCTTCTCGCCGCCAGCCTGCTCGCCGGCCCGGTTTCGACAGACATCGCCCTGCCCGCCCAGCCCGCGCCCCTGCATGGCACGCTGCTGACGCCCGAGGCGCCGACGGCCGTCGCCGTCATCCTGCCCGGCTCCGGCCCGACGGATCGAGACGGCAACAGCCCGATGGGCGTCGCCGCCTCCACCTATCGCCTGCTGGCCGAAGGCCTGGCGGAACAGGGCGTCGCCACCGTCCGCATCGACAAGCGCGGCATCGCGGCCAGCGCCGCCGCCGGGCTCGAGGAGACCAAGCTGCGTTTCGACGACTACGCCGCCGACGCCCGCGCCTGGGCCGCCGAGGCCGCCTCGCGCACGGATCAGCCCTGCGCCTGGTTGATCGGCCACAGCGAAGGCGCCCTGGTCGCGCTGAAGGCGGTCGAGGGCGGAGACGACAAGATTTGCGGCCTGATCCTGCTGTCCGGCGCCGGCCGTCCAGCGGGCGTAGTGATCCGCGAACAACTTCAGGCCGGCCTGCCCGAACCCCTGAAGACCCAGGCCTTCGCCGTCCTGACCGAGCTTGAGGCCGGCCGCACCGTCGCCGACACGCCGCCCGCGCTGGCGGCCCTGTTCCGCCCCTCGGTCCAGCCCTATCTGATCTCGTGGCTGCCGCTGGACCCCGCCGCCCTGCTCGCCGCCTACGACGGCCCGGTCTTTATCGGCCAGGGGACCACCGACCTCCAGATCGGCGTCACGGACGCGCAAGGCTTGGCCGCCGCCAACCCCAAAGCCACGCTGAAATTCTGGGACGGCGTCAACCACCTCCTGAAGACCGCCCCCGCCGACCGCGCCGCCAACCTGGCGACCTATTCAGACCCGACGCTACCGCTAGCGCCGGGCGTAGAGGAGGATGTTAGGTCGTTTATCCGGGCGCATTAATCGTCATCAACATCTGACCGGCTTGAAAAAATTATTCAGGCGACCGAGGCTCGCTTGAGCATGCGCAGGGTGATTAACGAACTTCGGGTGGTATGGACCTTTCACAAGGTTGCTCTAGGTGGAGCGCTTATTGTGGTCGTACTCGCGGTCGTGATGGCGATCGTGGTAGCCTTTGTTAGCGCACCGCAATTCACCAAAGGCAAGGTGATATCGTTCGATGTCGCCGGAAGCGAACGGCGCAATGCTCCTGCGGCTATCGTTCATGTGGAAGGCCGCTTGGCCCGGATCAAAGTGTACAGACGCATCTCGTGCTTGGTCGGCGAAGAGATGGAGCTCATGCGCTATGACACGCCACTCGGATCGTTTTACGCTCTCGCTTCTGGTCCTCGCCCCTGCCATTCGCCGGAGGGCTGAATGGCGATTATGAGAACTTCGCCGTAAAGTTAGTCCACCCCTCCCCGCGCCTCATCCGCCAAAGCGAAAAACCGCTCCCTGACCTCGGCCGCGAACGGGTTGTCGCGTTCGATGGCGCGGAAGACGGCGGGGCTGTCGTGGCGGACCATGTCGACGGCCTGCATCAGGCGATCGAAACTGGCGGTGGTCATGCGCGTCGGCAGGGGCTCCATCGCCATCAGGACGCGGGCGATCAGATGGGTCAGACCCTGCACCGTCGCAGCCTCGCGGTCGTGGTCCTCGGGACTGACCTGAAACACCTTCAGGCGCAGCGCCCGGCGGCAGAAGGCGGCGACGCGGCGCGCGTCTTTCGCCCCCCTCACCTCGCACACGGCGATCCGCAGGCCCGCGATGCCGTCCTTGCCGCTCTGTGGGCCGAACAGCGGGTGCGTCCCGACAATCCGCACGCCGGGCGGCAGCAGTTCGTTCATCGCCTGCGCCGGCTTCACCTTCACCGAGCCCACGTCGATGACCAAGGCGTTGGGCCTCAGGAGCGGGCCGATGGCGATCAGCGTCGCCTCCAGCGCCTCGACCGGCACGGCCAGCATCACCGTCGGAAAGGCGGCGGCGGTCGCCAGATCGGTCAGGGTCGCGAGGCCCTCGTCATCGCTGGCCGCCGGATCATGCGCCAGGATATCGAACCCCGCCGACAGATGCCGCGCCGTCAGCCGCCCGAAGGCGCCGAAGCCGATCAGGCCGAGCGTTTCCCTCACAGTGTCTCCATGAACCGCACCGGCCGCCCGTGCGCCGATCCGATCAGTTCGCCGTCCTGCATCACCACCCGGCCGCGCACGATCGTCGCCATCGGCCAGCCTGTCGCCTCCACCCCATCGAACGGGGTCCAGCCGCAGCGCGTCGCCTGCTGTTCATGGGTGATCGTCCGCTTGGACTTCAGATCGACGATGGTCAGGTCGGCGTCATAGCTGACGGCCATCCGCCCCTTGTTGGCCGTGCCGAACACCCGCTGCGCGCCCGCCGAGGTCAGGTCGATGAACCGCTCCAGCGACAGTCGCCCGTTCGCCACGTGCGTCAGCATCAGCGGCACCAGCGTCTGCACCCCCGGCATGCCGGACGGCGAGGCCGGGTACGGTTTGGCCTTCTCCTCCTTCGTGTGCGGCGCGTGGTCGGAGCCCAGCACGTCGGCCACGCCCTGCTGCATTCCCCACAGCCACAGGGCGTCCACATGCTCCTGCGACCGGATCGGCGGGTTCATCTGGGCATAGCTGCCCAGCCGCTCATAGACTTCCGGTCCGACCAGGGTCAGGTGCTGGGGCGTGATCTCGACAGTGGCGACATCCTTGTGGAAGCGCAGATATTCCATCTCGTCCCTGGTCGTGACGTGCAGCACATGGATGCGCGCGCCCGTCTCCTTGGCCAGGCCGACCAGGCGCCGCGTCGAGCGGATGGCGCTCTCGGCGTCGCGCACCTCGGGGTGGCTGGTCCAGTCGCCGGTGCGGGCCAGACCGCGACGCTCGACCAGACGGTATTCGTCCTCGGAGTGGAAGGTGGCGCGACGACGCACGTTCGACAGGACCTTGCGCACCCCCTCGTCGTCGGCGATCAGCAGGTCGCCGGTCGAGGCGCCCATGAAGACCTTGACCCCGCAGCAGCCAGGCAGCCGCTCCAGCTCGCCCAGATAGTCCGCATTCTCGTGCGTGCCGCCGATGTAGAAGGCGTGGTCCGTCCACATCCGATCCTTGGCCCGCGCCAGCTTGTCGGCCATGGTGTCGGGGTCTGTGGTGTTGGGATTGGTGTTTGGCATCTCGAACACGGCGACGACCCCGCCCAGCGCCGCCGCGCGGCTGCCCGTCTCCAGATCTTCCTTCCACTCCAGCCCCGGCTCGCGGAAATGCACCTGGGTGTCGATCACCCCGGGCAGAACCGTCAGGCCCGTCGCATCGAAGACCTCCCCGGCCGAGGCCTGAGACAGGTCGCCGATGAAGGCGATCTTGCCGTCGATCACCCCGACATCCGCCATGCCCCGCCCCGCATGGTTCGCCACTTCGCCGCCACGGACGATCAGGTCATAGGTCTGGGTCATGGGGCGGCGTCCTTTCTTTCACTCCGTCATCCTCGGGCTTGACCCAAGGATCGGACTGTCCGCATCGCGACAGGCGACGCATTGACGCCATGCTTCTACCGGAACCACCGCCCAGCGGAACCCTCGATCCTCGGGTCAAGCCCGAGGATGACGGAAGACATGATCAACGTTTCAACATCCGCTGCGCCGCCTTCAGCACCCGCTCCCACGGCAGGTCCATCATATGCTGGATCGCCTGGTTCAGGCGCGGATCCAGCTTTTTGAACTCGTCATAGGTGCGCGGCCCGCGCACGGCTTCGCCCTTCCAGGGTCCGCGCACGGTCTCGTCGGACGGTCCAAACACGGCCACCACCGGCACGCCCGAGGCCACGGCCAGCTGGGTCCAGATCGAGTCCGCCCCGATATACAGCACCGACGTCGACAGGGCCGCGACCGTCTGCAGCCGCGTCAGCCTGCCCTGAAGCTCGATCACCCTCGCGCGCGGCACGGCGTAGCGGATCGTGTGCGCCGCCTCGCGGTCGATCTCCTCGCCCACGATCATCAGCCGGCCGCCCGCCAGCGGCCCGTCGTCGGCCAGCAGCTTGGCCGCGACCTTGGCGTAGCGTTCGGCGGGCCAGCGCTTGCCCATCCATTCCACGCCCGGGCCGACCGCCAAGATCGGCCCGTCTCCACCCGTCGCCGGGATCAACGCCTCGACCTGGGCCCGCGTCTCATCCGAGACGTAGAGTTTCGGCGCCGGGATCTCATCGGGCTCCAGCTTCAGCACCGCCGCCGCCGCCTCGACCGCATGCAGGCCCGGCTGATCCTTGCCCCGCACCGCGCGCTTGTGCCGCCTCAGCTTGCCCGACAGATCCGAGCCGCGCATGTCCACGACCAGCCCCCATTTGGTCGCGCGCACCTGGTTCCACAGGGCGATCCATTCGAAATGGCCTTCGCGCTCCAGCACGATCGACTTCGTCAGGCGCGGCGTATCGGCGAACAGCGGCGCGCTGGCGGCCGATCCGACGATGGTGAAGGTCGCGTGCGGCAGGCTCTCGACCAGATGCGCCAGCACGCCTGAAGACAGCACGGCGTCCTCGGCGTCCGCCTCGGCGATGTACAGGATGGGAAACCGCCCGATCATCCGTCGACGGATACAGGGATTCTATCTGCGGTTCAGCGCCAAACGCGTGTTTCCACAGAAAGGCCCCATGCGCTACAGCACCGCGCATGAGCCACACGCCCGACGCCGCCCCGGATCCAGAAGCCGCCGCCGCCCTTGAACGCTTCAAGGCCCAGCGCGTCACGGCCATCTACCGGCTGGACCTGATCGCCAAGGGCGCGACGATTTCCTACGAGGACGGCACGCCCATCGACATGGCTTCCGAAAAGGCGCGACTAGAAGCGGTCGTCGCCGACATGGATCGCCGCATCGCCCGGATGGAGCGTTCAGCCGGGTGAGCCTGCCCCTCCTCCCCGGCCGGACCTGCGGCGGTTGCGTCGAATGTTGTCGGGTCATTCCGCTGAACCTGCCGGAACTGGCCAAGCCGACGGGCGAACTGTGCGCCTATTGCGTCGACGGCGCGGGCTGTTCGGTCCACGCGATCCGACCGAACACCTGCCGCGTCTGGTTCTGCCTGTGGCGTGTGGTCGAGCTGTCCGACGACTGGCGACCGGATCGCAGCGGCGTCATCGTCCGCCCCGACGGCGTCGAGGATGGGGTCATCACCCTGTATGTCCTGCGCCGCTCCGACTTCCTGGCCTCGCCCGAGTTTTTCGTGACCGTCGCCGGCTGGGTCGCGGAAGGCATTGAGGTCGCACTCAGCATTCCCGGCCCCGTCGGGACCTATCCGGCCCGTGCCGTCGTCACCGATTGGCTGCGTCCGGCCATCGAGGATGGCGACACGGACGCCTTCACGACCCGCGTTCTGATGTCCCTCGACCGGCTGGCCGAACACGATTTCCAGCCGGACGGCGTCGTCGCGCGATATGCGGTGACAACCCAGGATCGGCCGAAAGCTTAGCCGAAGCTTAAGCCCTTGGCGATACGATAAAATCCGTAACGCCGTCGCTGGAAAGGGCACGCCGTCGATGCAGGCCTGGGACGCGCTGAAACGACCGATCTGGATGTTCGATCCGGTCGCCTTGCGCGGCGTCTACGCTAATGCGGCCGCGCTCGACCTCTGGGGCTCCGATAATCTCGACGCCCTTCTGGCGCGCGATTTCAGCAACGTCTCCCCCGCCGTCCTGGCTCGCACCGAGCGTCTGGCGCGCGAGACGGCCAATGGTGAGACCCTAACGGAAGACTGGACCTTCTACCCGCACGGGCGACCGCTAACGGTGTCGGCGGTGATCTCGACCTATCGCCTGACGGACGGCACGCCGGTTCTGCTGTTTGAGGCCGCGCCCATTGCGGTCGAAAACGAGGAGCGTCGCGCGGTGGAGGCGTTGCGCCACACCTCGACGCTGATCACCCTGTTCGACAGCGAGGCCCGCCCGATCTTCTCCAATCCGTCGGCCTTCGCCGCCTACGGATCGACCGCGCACCCCTTCGAGGCCCGGTTCGCCGAACCCGAGCGCGCCCAGCCCATGCTGGCGACCGCCCTGTCGGGGTCAGCGATTTCCGACGTCTGCGAGATCATCACGCGAGAAGGCGTGCGCTGGCACCATCTCGACGTTCGTCCCGTGACGGACCCCGTCACGGGCCATCTCGGCGTCTTGCTGAACGAGATCGATGTGACCGACCGCGTCGAGGCCGAACAGGCCCGCGTCGCCGCCGAGCAGAAAACATCGATGGCCGAGGCTCGGCAGAAGTTCCTGACGGACATGTCGCACGAACTGCGCACGCCGCTGAACGCGGTCATCGGCTTCTCCGACCTGTTGTCCAAGGCCGGCTTGCCCGACGAACAGGCCGATCAGGCCGCCCGCATCAACGGCGCGGGCCAGCGCCTGCTTTCCGTCGTCAACGACATGATCGACCTGTCGGCCGACAACGTCGTTCCCCTGGCGCCCTCAGACACCCCGGCCGAGCCCGCCCCGCCGGCCGATGAGGCCGTCCCTGCCCTGCGCGTCCTCTATGTCGACGATCACGACAGCAATCGCGCCCTGGTCATGGCGGTGTTGACGGCCCAGGGCATTGCCTGCGCCACCGCCAACGACGGCGAACAGGGCGTCGAGGCCGCCCGCACCGGCGACTGGGACGTGATCCTGATGGATATCCAGATGCCCGTCATGGACGGCGTCGAGGCGACCCGCGCCATCCGCGCCCTGCCCGGCGTCGTGGGCCGCACGCCGATCCTGGCCCTGACCGCCAACACCCTGCCGGAACAGCTGACCCAGTACGAACAGGCCGGCATGGACGACTGCATCGCCAAGCCGATGAACATTGTCGACCTGGTCATGCGCGTCACCGCCTGGGGCGCCAGCGACTGGCGCACCTTCGATCCTCGCCTCGAGGAAGCGGCGGTCGCTGTCGCCTAAATTCTCTGCGGCGTCTTCTGAAGGCACGCCGTGCGCCCTATCTTCGCCCCATGCCCATCGCCCGTCTCGACAGTCGCGCCCTGGTCTCCGTCACGGGCGAGGATGCGAAACCCTTTCTGCACAATCTGTTGACCCAGGATGTGGAGACGCTGGCCGAAGGCGAGCTGCGCTTCGGCGCATTGTTGTCGCCGCCCGGTCGGCTGTTGTTCGACCTGTTTCTTCTGGGACAGACTGACGGCGTTCTGCTGGATGTGGCTACTGAGCGTCGCGACGCCCTGATCCAGCGCCTGTCGATGTACAAGCTGCGCGCCAAGGTCGAAGTCGCCGCCGACGACCGCCCGGTGTTCGCCGCCTGGCCCGAGGTCCCCGCCGGCTTCATCCCCGACCCCCGCACGCCCCTGATGGGCGGCCGTCTCTATGGCGAGGCGACTGCGGACGCCGCCGAGACAGACTACGACGCCCACCGTCTGTCGGTCGGCCTGCCCGATCCGACCGCCGACGCGCCCCAGGACAAGACCTATCCGATCGAGGCCGACTTCGACCTGCTGAACGGCATCGACTTCCAGAAGGGCTGTTTCGTCGGCCAGGAAACGACCTCGCGCATGAAGCGCCGGGGCACGATCAAGAACCGGATGCTGCCGCTGGACTTCGACGGCCCGCCCCCCGCCTTCGGCGCCGAGGTGCTGAAGGGCGAACTCCGCGCGGGCGAGGTCCTCTCGGGTCAGGACGGTTCGGCCATGGCCCTGCTGCGCATCGACCGCCTCGACGGCGACCTGACCGTGGACGGCCGCCCGGTGCGCTTGCGCAAACCCGCCTGGATAGGCGAGGACGTCCTTCCCTCCTCCAACGCGTGAGTCCCCCATGAAGATCGCCGATCAGATCGTCCTCGTCACCGGCGGGGCGCGCGGCGTCGGCGCCGCCTGCGTCCGCGCCTTCGCCCATGAAGGCGCTCGCGTCGTCATCAATTGGAGGAACAGCGGCGAGGCCGCGAACGCCCTGGCCGCCGAGATCGGCGAGCGCGCCCTCGCCCTCCTGGCCGACGTGACCGACCGCGCCGCGGTGGACGCCATGGTCGCGGCGGCACAAGGCCACTTCGGCGCACCCGTCACCACCGTCGTCAACAACGCCCTGGACTACAGCTTCAACGGCGACGCCCGCTCCCAGATGACCGCCATCGGCTGGGACGAGATGGATCGCCAGTTCTCCACTGTCGTGCGCGGCGCTCTGAACCTGATCCAGGCGACCGCGCCCGGCATGGCCGCGGCCCGGTTCGGCCGCATCGTCAATATCGGCACCAACCTGTTCCAGAATCCGGTCGTGCCCTACCACGACTACACCGCCGCCAAGGCCGCTCTGCTCAGCCTGACCCGCACCGCCGCCGGCGACCTCGGCCCTGACGGCATCACCGTCAACATGGTCTCGGGCGGCCTTCTGCGCACCACCGACGCCAGCGCCGCCACGCCCGAGGCCGTCTTCGACCTCATCGCCGGCATGACCCCGCTGCGATCGGTGACAACGCCCGAAGAGTTCGCCGACGCCGTCCTCTTCTTCGCCTCCCCCTGGGGCCGCGCGGTCACCGGCCAGAACCTGGTCGTGGACGGGGGATTGGTCAGGGACTGAAATGACGACCGTCTCCTCCCCACTTCGTGGGGAGGTGGCGCGGCGCTCCTTAGCGCCGTGACGGAGGGGTTCTTCACCACATCACAAGCGCCCGTGGGACTTTAAGAGCCCCTCCACCGCTTCGCGGTCCCCCTCCCCATTTCATGGGGAGGTGACGGTCTCCATCCTATTTGCTCAGTACATTTCTCCAGTTTTCAGGGCCTTACTCGCCACCAGCGTCAATCGACCGCCCCCTCCTCCAAACGCCCATAAAATGCGTAGGTTTAGGACCGGAGGAGACGAAAACTTGGACTCGTTGGACTCGCTGGACCGTTTTTCACTGTCCAACGCCGCCCCGCCAAATTGCACTTTCTTGCATTTTGCACGCGTTTCGGAGGGTGCAGTGCAATTTCGCCGCTCCGCCAAGATCAGACAATTAGACACTTTAGACGGTGTTTTTCCGCCGCCTGCGTCGCAAATCCCGCCCTTCCCCAAAATCGACCGCCCAGCCACCATCACCCTATGACCGACCCACATGCAAAAAGCCGATGCGGCTGGTGCGGCACGACCGACCCGCTCTACATCGCCTATCACGATGCGGAATGGGGCGTGCCCGAGCGCGATCCCCGCGCCCTGTGGGAAAAGCTGGTGCTCGACGGCTTTCAGGCCGGTCTCGCCTGGATCACCATCCTCAGAAAACGCGAGGGCATCCGCGACGCCTTCGATGGTTTCGATCCTGAGATCGTCGCCCGCTATGGGGAGGCCGACATCCAGCGCCTGCTGAACGATCCGCGCATCATCCGCTCGCCCGCCAAGATCAACGCCGCCATCCGGGGCGCCCAGATCTGGCTTCAGATGCGCGATGACGGCGAGGACTTCTCCGCCTGGCTCTGGTCGTTCGTCGGCGGCGAGCCGATCCAGACCCCACACGCCGACTATCGCCAGGCCCCGACCCAAACCGAACAGTCCGTCGCCATGGCCAAGGCCCTGAAGAAGCGCGGATTCAACTTCTGCGGCCCGGTCATCGTCTATGCCTTTATGCAGGCTGTCGGCATGGTCAACGATCACCAGACGACCTGCTTCCGTCACGCCCAGGTTCGTGCGATGGCGAGCCATGGCTAAAGCCCCCGCAAATTCGAAAGCTTTCCCGACCCTCGCGCTGGAAACGGTGCTGATTCAGCGCGTCAACGGTCACGTCTGCGGCGTGGACGAGGCCGGGCGCGGTCCCTGGGCCGGCCCCGTCTCGGCGGCGGCGGTCATTCTGAACCCCGACGACCTGCCGCCCGGCATCGACGATTCCAAAGCCCTGACGGAAAAGCGGCGCGCCGCCCTTGAGCCCGAGATCAAGGCCCGCGCCGTCGCCTGGGGCGTCGGCTTCGCCTCGGTGGACGAGATCGAGGAGCTGAACATCCTGCACGCCACGGGTCTGGCCATGTGCCGCGCCATCGAGGCCTTGCAGGTCCAGCCGGTCGCCGCCCTGGTCGACGGCAACTATCGCTTCAAGCTTCCCTGCGAAATCCAGACGGTCGTCGGCGGCGACGGACTGTCGCTCTCCATCGCGGCAGCCTCGATCCTGGCCAAGACCGCACGGGATCGGTTGATGATCGATCTGGACGCCCAATACCCCGGCTACGGCTTCGCCAGCCACAAGGGCTACAACGCCCCCATCCATCAAAACGCCTTGAAGACCCTAGGCCCCTGCCCCGCCCATCGGCGCAGTTGGTCGCCGATCAAGGCGCTGTTGCAGGAGGCCTGACGCCGTCTCAGATGTGCAGGAAGCCGCCCAGCAGCGCGCCCATCAGGGCCGCCACGGCCGCCCCGGCGATCGCCATCATCCAGCGCGGCGGCGGCGCCACTTCAGGCTCGACATCGATCTGTTCGACCGGCTGAACGGCCTCGACCGGCCGTGTGTAACGTGCGGCGTTGTGGGTGAAGGTCGCATCCGCCGTCCGCGGCGCCCACGAGCGCGGCTCGGCCGCCGGACGCAAACGGTAGTCGTCGGGGCGATCGGTCTTGGGGGCGGTGTACGGGTGCGGTTGCATAGTCCCACAACGGCACGCAGCGATTCGCGTTCCGCCCTACCCTCCGTTGTTTTCATTGGTGTCTATGCGGCCACGGGCAGTGAGACCGGCCGCTCGGTGACCACGAACAGGTGCTCGACATTCTTGAGCCGCCCCACCTGCCCGACCTTCTCGCCCTTGGGATTATGGATCCCGATCCGGGCGCCGACATAGCGCGGATGCGCCACCTCGAGGACCTGCACATGGCCTCGCGCCGACAGCATCTCGACCAGGTCGGCGCGGCTTAGATACCCTTCGTCGTTGAAGCTGACGATCAGGTTCGGCGCCTTGACCCGCTCGATCACGGTCCGCAGCGCGGGACCGATGCCGGGCCGGCTGTTGAAGGCGCTCTTGCGCGTCCTCACGTCAACCCGCTTGTTGGCCACCCCATAGGTCTCGGGCCGGTCCCACAGCACCAGGCTTTCCCAGCAATGGTAGTTGCCCAGATAGGAATGCTGGTTGTAGGGCGGGTCCAGATAAACTAGGTCCGCCTCGACCTGTTCGGCGATCTCGACCGCATCGCCCTGCGTCGCGCGGCACGGCCCGTCCACCGCCGGAACCAGGTCCGGGGTGCGCAGCTCCAGCGTCTTCAGCGCCCTCGGCGCCCACTGCTTCATATAGGCCATCTGAACCCCGGCGGTGGAATCCACCCGATCCGCCGCCTCCATCAGGCTGACCAGGGCGATGGCCTTGAGTTCCGGTTCCAGTCCCATGGCCTCGATCCGGTCGCGCATGGCGTCGATGCGAGCACCGTTGTTCGGGTGGAAATACCGCGCGTCCTGACAAAAGGCCTGGGTGAACCAGCCCGCCTCGGGCTTGACTGTCCGCAGCTCGGCCAGCACGGTCTCGACCCGATCGATCCACCGCTCCCGATCCGCCTGGACATATGTCGCCGCCAGGGCGTGGGCATAGGCGTTCAGGTCGTTCGACCAGACCTGAAACCCCTGCTTCTTCAGGGCGTGCCCGACCCGCGCCGTGCCCGAAAACAGATCGCACACCCGCCCGCCCTGCGGCAGCACCCCCGCCACCGCACCCGTCACATGCCCCAGCAAGGCGCGCTTGGAGCCGATATATTTGATCATGACGCGGCCCGACTCATCGCGGCAGCATAGCGGGTTGAGGCGTCGCGCGAGAGAGTGGGCGCCACTGACTTTGGGAGCCCTGCAGATCAGGGTGCATCAGCTGTCGCAAAAACGCGCAAGGCCGCCATCCCGAAGGATGACGGCCTTGGCTGTTCATGGCTCTCGGCGGGATTCGCTCTGTCCTCGCGGATCAAGCGAAAGCGCCAATGCTCCGGGTCTTACGTCAAAAGCATTCAGGCTTCCGGGCTCACGCCCGGAAGCCTGCACGGCATCAGAAGTAGAAGCGGACGGCCGCCGTGACGGTGCGACCAGGCAGGGCCTGGGCCAGGACCACGCCGCTGGCGGGCAGGCTGTCGGCCGACACCTCCGTCAGGGCGGTTTCATCGAACAGGTTGTTGGCGGTCACCGACAGCACGACGCGATCGATGGGGCGCACCTGGACGAAGGCGTTGACGGTCGCGTAGCCCGGCATCTTCAATTGGTTGACGTCCTGCGTATAGCTCTCGGTCGTGCCGACGACGCTGGCGCCGACCGTGAACAGGTCCGTCTCGTACTGCGGCATGACCTGGAAGATCAGGTCGGCCTGACGGCGCGGCGAGTTGCCGACCAGGGCCGCATCCTCGGCCTTGGTGATCTCGGCGCTGGTGACGGTGGCGCTGCCGGTCAGGCTGAACGGACCGTGACGCACGCCGGCCTCGAATTCGGCGCCCTTGGCCTCGTAGCTGCGCTGGACCAGCACCAGACGAGTGACGCCGCCGGCATCCGCGCGGATCTGCTGGTTGGTCTCGCTGACCTCGGCCCAGAAGCCCGTGACGTTGGCGAACAGGCCGTTGGCCCGGTACTTCATGCCGATCTCGGCCTGGTTCACCGGATCATAGGCCGCGTCAGCCTGCAGCAGGTCGCCGTCGACATTGCTGATGGCCGGCGAGCGCAGGATCTTGTCCGCCGCGGCGCGCGCGCCCTCGCTGTAACGGGCGAAGGTCGAGAAGCTGTCCGACACGCGATAGTTGGCGCTGAGCGAATACGAGACATAGTCGTAGTCGTAGTCGACCGGGGTTGCGCTGGCCGCCGGCGCGAAGGCGAAGGTGCGCTCGGCTTCCGAGATGACGCCATCGTTGTCCACGTCGATGGTGCGAACGTCGGTCAGGCCGTTGGCGACCGTGCGGCCGCTGACGTCGCCGCTGTCGAAACGGATCGACCCACCCAGCGCCAGCTTGCCCAGCCGGTAGTTCAGCGAGGCATAAGGAGCCAGCACCTTGTAGGTCACATCGGTGCGCGAGTTCGACCCGGCGCCCGAGGGACCGAAGAAGTTGACCACGCCGTCCTGGGTGCGGGGCGTGCCGTTCGTATTGAAGATATCGACCAGGGCCGAGTTTCCGCCGCCCACGACGTCCTGAAGGAAGGGGATATACTGGCGATCGAACTTCAGATCCTGCTGGGCCGAATAGACGCCAACGGTGGTCGTCAGGTCGCCGCCGCCGATCTTCCAGACGCGGTTGGCGCGCAGATCGTTGGTGAAGTTGTCCAGGCTGTCGATGTCGGTGTGGACCAGGGTCGAATAGGCCAGCAGGCCGTTGCCGTTCAGGGTCGTCGGGCTGGTGATCGCCTGACCGGCGCGCGGACCTGTGGCGTAGGCCAGGGTTCCGGGACGACGACCGAACGCCAGCGGCGCCTGGGCCGCCGGCACCACGGCCAGCGGGTAGTTGAACGACTGATCACCAGATTGCTGCGCATAGCGCATGTGCTCGGAAATCGTCCAGCCGTGCAGGTTGAAGCGGGTCTGGAAGCCCAACGCGCGCACCTGAACCTGATTGCCGTCCTGCAGATTGACGCGCTTCAGGTTGTTGTCGCCGTCCAGCAGCGGGAACACCGTGGTGTTGCGCGACGTCAGGGTGTCGCGCGTCATCGAGAAGTTGGGAACGTCGCTGTAGTTGGGATCGTCGTTCCTGCCGGACACCAGCAGAGGCGTCGGACCATAGGCGACGACGGTGTCATCCAGGATCTTGCCGTACAGACGCACGAAGCCGCCGTCGAAGGTCTTGGTGATGTTGGCCTTGATCTGGCCGCCCTTGTTGCCCGTGAAGCCGGCGTCGCGCGGGCCTTCACCCTCGCGATAGAAGCCGCCGACGTGGAAGCGCACGGTGTCGCTCAGGTGACCGCCATAGCTGAAGTCGCCGCGGTAGGTGTCGTAATCCAGGCCCGAAGACACCTGGACCGAGCCGCCTTCGACCTCACCCGTCTGCGAGATCAGGTTGATCACGCCGCCCGGCGCGTTGGAGGCGAAGGTCGAGGACGACCCGCCGCGGATGGACTCGATCTGGCCGACGTTGAAGTCGTAGCGCATGAAATAGTCGGACGTCAGCGCCAGGATGTCGCCGAACTCCAGGACCGGCAGACCGTCTTCCTGGAATTGCAGGTACTTCGCGCCGGTGCTGACCATGGGCAGGCCGCGGATCGTATAGTTGCCGTTGGTCTCGCCCGTGCTGGCCTCGGCGCGAATGCCGGGGATGGTGCGGAACAGGTCGTTGACGGAATAGGCGCCGATCTTGGCGATCTCGACATCGTTGATCGAGCTGGTGGAGGTCGCGCTGTCCAGCCTGTCGCGCGCCTTGGCCACGCCCGTCACGATCACGTCGTCATTGGCCCGCGTCCGGCTGGCCTCCCAGGCCGTCTGGCGCTGCGGCGCAGGCTGCGTCTGCGCATGAGCAGGCATGGCGAGGATAAGCGGCGCAAACGCAGCCGTGAGGTACAGGGATTTCAAGGAAGCCTCCAAGGCGTTGTCTTGCAGTGCAGAGACTGGACAACTGATTTTCGTTCGGAAATTCTTCCATGCAGTTTCTTGCATGGCTGTTATCAATAAAACACGGATGTGTTTGATGATTTATAATGCCAGACTACGGATTAATACTGACATAATGGCGCTTACAAAGATCGGATTGCTGCGCCGATTTCTTCTACACTCAACTGGCTTGATATCTTAAAACTCGTTCCAGTCGTCATCGGCCGCTTCGCTCGACAGGGCGAGCGCACCGACCGTGCGGATGACCTTGGGCGCCGGCCTCGGGGCGGACGCGGCGTCTCGGCGAGGCGCCGGCGCGGCCGAGGCCGTCGTATTCAGCCGGAATCTGGAAACCAGGGTCGCCAGCTCATCGGCTTCGGTCGCCAGGATGCGCGCGGCCGCCGTCGCCTCTTCCGCCATGGCGGCGTTCTGCTGGGTCATGCGGTCCATGCTGCCGATGGCGCTGTTGACCTGCTTCAGGTTCTCGGACTGGACCTGCGCCCCGTGAGCGATGTCGACGATCAGGGTGTTGGCGTCGCCGATCTTGGACACGACACGCGCCAGCATCTCGCTGGTCTCGCCGACGCGATCGACGCCCAGCCGCACCTCGTCCGAAGAGCGGCTGATCAGCTGCTTGATGTCCTTGGCGGCGTCGACGGTGCGTTTGGCCAGTTCGCGCACCTCGCCCGCGACCACGGCGAACCCACGCCCCGCATCGCCCGCCCGCGCGGCCTCGACGCCGGCGTTCAGGGCCAGAAGATTGGTCTGTAGGGCGATGGCGTCGATCATGTTGATGATCTCGCCGATCTCCTGCGATCCGGCCTTGATGGCGTCCATGGCGACGATCGCTTCTTCAACGATCACGCGACCGTCCGCGGCGTCGCCATTGGCCAGGGTGATGGCGTTGCGGGCGTTGGCCGCGCTGCGCGCCGTGTCGCCGACCATGTCGGTGACGTGGTTGGTGGCGGTGGTGGTTTGCTGCAGGCTGGACGCCTGCTGTTCGGTTCGCAACGACAGGGTTTCGGACGCCGAGCAGATTTGGGTGGCGCCCAGGCGAACGCTCTGTGCCGAACCGGCGACGCTGGCCAGGCTTTCTTCCAGACCCTGGACCGCCACGTTGAAGGCCGTGCGCAGGCGCTCATATTCCGGGGCGAACGGCGTGCGAATGGTGTGGGTCAAATCACCGGCGGCCAAGGCTTCCAGAGCTGTGTCGAGCTCCTCGACGACGTGACGTTGCGCGGCGTCGGCGACGATCTTCTCGCGCTCGGCGGCGTCCTTGGCCAGATCGGCGGCCGCCTTGGCCCGTTCGGCCTCGGCCTTGGCCAGAGCCGTGTCGCGGAACACCAGGACCGCGCGCGCCATGTCGCCCAGTTCGTCGGCATGGCTGGCGTCCACGACGATGTCGTTGTCGCCCTTGGCCAGCTGCCCCATGGCCACTGTCAAGACCGTGATCGGACGCGCGATCATGCGGCTGAGCATGGCCGACAGAACCATGGCGATCGTGATCAGGGCGATGCCGCCGACGATCAGGGCGATGATCGCGGTGACGATCGCAGCCTGCTGACGTTCCAGATTTTTCTCGGTGACGGCGGCTTCAGCCTCGCGCAGGTCTCGCAGAGGCAGGACGGCGTCGCTGACCAGAACCTTCTTGCCCGCGTCACGGACTTCTTGCTGCGCCTGCTCGCGCTTGCCGGCGCGAACCTCAGCGATCATGCGATCGCCCCAATCGGCCCTCCAAGCCAGGGTGGCCAGGCGCGACTTTTCGAGCAGCGCCTGTTTTTCCACGTCGCCCAGCTGTCCTTTCAGCTCGACGACGACCTTGTCGAACTCGTCACGCCCTTCGTAGTAGGATTTCAGATAGGTCTCGTCGCCGGTGACCAGAAAGCCTCGAAACTGGCTGTTCTGACGCAGGATCGCGGTTTCCAGCGACATCGCCTGCGCCTCGATCGTGCGGCTGAGATTGTTGCTCTCGATGGACGCGCGGATCATCATGATCGTGGCGAAGAACACCGCCATCATGACCGCCGCCGAGACGCAGATCAGGGTGAAGGAAAGCCGCAGCTTCTTCGGAATTCGCATCTTGGACATCATGAGCTCGCCCCCGTTACGCACTTATACTTACCTAGGGGCAGCTAATTACTCAGCTGACGCCACTGCGCACAGCCCGGTCTTGGTTCGAGCTACGCAAAACACCCTGTTTTTCAGGTGACTATCCACTCCTATGACGGAACGACTAAAAAGATAGTTAAGCTGGAGACGCTTGGCCGCTTACATCGACCGGACCTGAATTTCGCGAGATTCACGCGCTGTTAAGCGAGGTGATCATAGGTAAGTCACCCATCCCGTCCGCGCTTCAAGCAACGTCGGGGCGCAACCCTTGAGCGAATACTTTTCGAACTTGGGGCACACAAGTAACAGTTCGTTTTATTCGGAACGCGTGACGATGCCATTGGTGACTGGATGATCTGCCCCGTCGCCGACCGTTTCACCCAAGAACTCGCGGCCCAGGCCGACCGCTGCCGCGCCATGGGGTCGCCCTTTGTCGCCCGCGTTCTCGAAGCCGCAAGCCGGCAGCTGCCGCACGCGCCGCTCACCGCTGCCCGACTGTATGACTGGCCGGGAGATCAGGCCGCAGCCGCCTTGGCTCTACGTTTGAACGGCGCCCTTCACGCCTTGGCGCGCGCGGGCCGGTCCTATGCCCTGACCAGCCTCTATCGTCGCGAACACACCGACTTCGACGCGGCCGTGGTCGACGCCCTGGCCCGGAACGATCAATACATCGCCGACTGGATCCTGCATCCGCCGCAAACGAACGAGGTGGCGCGCGCCGCCGCGCTGATGAGCGCGCTGATGGCCGCCCCTCTGGATCGCACCATGCCCTTCGAGCTGCTCGAGCTCGGCTCCAGTTGCGGTCTGAACCTGAACTTGGATCGCTACGCCTATGCTCTGGGGTCGGCGTCAGCCGGCGATCCCTTCTCGAACGTGCAGATCGAGCCCCTGTGGCAGGGCGCGTCGCCGAAGGCCGGCCCGGTTTCCATCGCGGCGGCGCGCGGCGTCGATCTGCACCCGCTGAATGCCGCAGACCCGGCGCATCGCGAACGTCTGCTGGCCTTCGCCTGGGCGGATCAGCCGGCGCGCACCCAACGCCTCGAGAACGCCCTACGCATCGCCGCCGATCATCCGCCGCGCATCGATCAAGGCGACGCCGTGACCTGGCTGACCGACCGGCTGGCCGAGCCGCAGCCAGCCGGGCGCTGCCGCGTAGTCATGCACACCATGGTGCTGCAATATCTCAGCGACGACGACCGTCGCCAGATCGTAGCGTTGCTCTCGACCGCCGGCCGCCGAGCCGACGCCGACCACCCGCTGCTCTGGATCAGCTTCGAATGGACCCGCGACCGCAGCCACGTGGAACTGCGCCTGACAGCCTGGCCCACCGGCGAAACCCACATCCTGGCGCACTGCCACCCCTACGGCGACGAGGTGGAGTGGTTGCTGTCATCTGCGGCGGCTCTGGCAGCGTGAGGCTAAGCCATTGTCCATATCGCGTTCCCGATCAATTTTATCGCATAGGGTGGTGGAAAACTTATTGAAGTCGGGTCGCCCCGTTCCCGCTCAATCATTGATTCAGTCCGGAATACGGGATCTGTCCGATGCGGACCGGCCAGCCGCTCCAAGTCATCGAAACGCTGCTCTTAAAAGTCTTGCGCTAGTTCGCGTGACCAATAAGCGTGGCTGTCGATGAGCTCAATCATCCGTTATCTTTGTTTCTTGCGCCTCATTCTGCGTTCAATCAGCGCCCGCGTCATGCAACAGCCTCTCTTGTGTTGGCTGGGTTTCGCGGGCGAGTTGATATGGCGAGGAACACATCATGCCCCACAGTGAAAGCCATCGGGTCGATCGGATCGGCTGGCTCAGGGCGGCGGTGTTGGGGGCCAATGACGGGCTGGTGTCGACGGCCAGTCTGGTCGTTGGCGTCGCGGCGGCGGCGACCGGTCATGGCGGCATCCTGATCGCGGGCGTCGCTGGATTGGCGGCAGGCGCGATGTCGATGGCGGCGGGCGAATATGTCTCGGTCAGTTCGCAGTCCGACACCGAAAAGGCCGATCTGGCGCGCGAGGCGGTCGAACTGGCCGGCGATCATGAAGCGGAGACGCGCGAACTGGCCGGCATCTATGTCGGGCGAGGCGTCGCGCCGGATCTGGCGACCGAGGTGGCGCGTCAGATGATGGCGCATGACGCGCTGGGCGCCCATGCGCGCGATGAGCTGGGTATTTCGGAGATCACCACCGCGCGGCCGATCCAGGCGGCGCTGACCTCGGCGATCACCTTCTCGGCCGGGGCCGCCTTGCCTCTGGTCGTCGCTGCCGTCGCGCCGCTGGACACGCTGGCGATCTGGGTCGCGGTTTCCGCCCTGCTGGGCCTGGCTGTGCTCGGCGCTCTGGGCGCTCGCGCAGGCGGCGCGCCTGTCGGACGATCGGTCCTGCGCGTCGTCTTCTGGGGCGCGCTCGCCATGGCCATCACGGCGGGCGTGGGCCGGCTGTTCCACATCGCCGCCTGATCAGAAACGGGCGGTCAGGGCCAGGCGGGCGGTGAGCGGTCGTTGCGGCGTGCTGATGTCGCCCGAGGCGTAGAAGGGATTGCCGAAGGTGAAGGTGTCGTCGCTGCGGTTGAACAGATTGTCCATCGACGCCCTGATCGCCCAGCGATCGATCTCCACGCCGACGCCCAGCGAACTGGTCAGATAGCCGGCCGACGCGCCGGTGGAGGTCGGCGACAGGGCGATATCGGTCGGGCCGACATAGCCCAGGCGAAGCTCCGAACGCACCGTCGCGTGCGCCAGATGCGCCTCATGCACGAGGCCGCCCTGCACGCTGAAATCGGCGACCGCCGGCAGGCGCGTATCGGTCCCCAGCGCGAAACCGGGATCCGGTCTGGTCAACTCGGGATCATTGACGACGGCATGCGCATCCAGCGTCCATGGGCCGTCGCGCCATTCGACCTCGCCCTCGACGCCGCGATTGCGGCCGTCGCCCAGGTTGGCGGTGAAGGGCAGACCCCGGGCGTCGAACCGGTCCGATTGGATGTTGCGCCAATCGGCGACGAAGACCGCGCTTCGCCCGCGCAGTCGCCCTTCGAACAGGGTGAAGCGCGCGCCCAGCTCGCCGGCGACGATCTCGTCCGGCTTCACGCGCCGCGCGGGCTGCCGGTCGCCGCCCGGCACGCCCCCGGCGTTGAAGCCCGGCCCGCGATAACCCTCGGTCGCCAGGGCGTAGAAGACGAAGGGACCTCGATCATATTCGATCACCAGACGCGGGGTGATATCGACCAGAGCGTCTTCTCCAGACACCTCCGTCGTATCGCCGTCGGTTTCGCTGCGATGCTCGACCCCTATGCGGAACAGGCGCGCGCCGGCGGTGATCTTCAGGCGGTCAGTGAGCGCATAGGCGGCGTCGCCGAACAGAGCCGCCTCGTCCACATGGTCGCGCCTGTGCTGTCGATAAACCCCCGGCCCGCCCTGCCCGTCCGAGATCGCGACGGTGCGAGTGTGGGTGTATTCCGAGAAGAACAGCCCGGCGCTCCATCTCAGCCGCGCGCCGAAGTCGCCGTTCAACCGCACCTCATGCACCGCAGCCGACAGGTCGTCGGCCTGGTCCAGCGCCGCTGTTCCCGTAAGCCCGAACAGTCCGGCCCCAGGCGTCGCATCGTAGCGCGCATCAAGGCTGTGCGACTGAACGCTGGACGAGGCCCGCAGCCGCGCCCAGCCCAAATCCCCGTCCACCGAGGCCCAGACGCCGTCGAAATCGTTGCGGCTGGGCTCCGTCAGGCTGCGACGACGCGCATAGGGGTCGTCGGCGCCCAGGTTGGCGTACTGGCTGTCGTCGATGTCGATGGTCTGGGCCAGGAAGCCCGTCTTCAAGGTCCAGCCGGGGTTCAGGCGCAGCAGCGCCGCCGCCCTCAGCCCCTGCCGATGCATGCCGCCGGTATTGCTCAGGCTAAGGGCCTCGTCATCGATGTAGCCCCCGACCGTCTCGTCATAGCCGACGACCCGGACCGCCAAGCGATCGCGAAGGATCGGGGCGTTGATCATCAGCTCGACGGCGTCTCCCGGCGCGCCGCCGGCCGTCAGCGCCCCCTCCGCCGTCACGCGCCCATAGACGCCGTCCAGGTCCGGCGCGCGGCTGACCATCTGAACGACGCCGCCCATCGAGCCGGCGCCGTACAGCGCCCCCTGCGGTCCACGCAGAACCTCGACCCGTTCGATGTCGGCCAGACGCAACGCCGGATCGGGCGCGTCGTAGGTCAGGCGCACATCGTCGAGATAGAGCCCGATCAGGCTTTGCGCCTGTCCCGCGACCGGTCCGTCCGCCAGGCCGCGAATGAAGAGCTTGTCGCGCCCCGGCCCCAGGTTTGTGACCGTCAGGCCAGAGACGCGCGCGGCGACGCCGTCTAGGTCGCTGACCCCGGCCCGTTCCAGCGTCACTCCATCCAGCGACGACAGGCCGTAGGGGGCGCGCGACAGCAGCAGATTGTCCGTGCGTGAGGCGGTCACCACGACTTCATCCAGAGTCGTCGGGATCACGGGCGCGGGCGGCGCTGCGATCGTTCGCGCGACGACGGGCGGCGCGGCGGCGACCCGCACGATCCTGTAGGCGCCGTCGCCGACACGGGTCGCGACGCAGTGTGTGCCCAGCATCAATCTGGACAAGGCGGTATCGACTGAAAGTCGGCCCCTCACCCCGCGCGTGGGGCCGCATCGATCGGTTCCGGCGGCGTCGATGCTGACGCCCGCCTGCAGGCCGAAGTCGAGAACGGCGCTCCGCAACGGCTGAGGCGAGACCGACACCTGAAGCGCGGAACGGCCTTGGGCCATGCTGATCGACGGCGTGGTCACACCGCAAACGACGACCAGGGCGCAGAGGAAGGCTCGTACCAAAAGGCGACGTCCGAAGCAGGTTCAGCGCCGTTCTAGACGAACCCCTTGCGGCCCGCGAGTGGCCTTGATCGGCAGGAACCGTTCCAGCCGGCCGATCACAGCCGCTTCGTCATCAAGCACCAGCGTGCCAGAGAAGCGCAGGTTCGCCGCATTCGGCGCCACGGTCACCGGCGTAGCGAAGGCGCGGCTGAGGTCGGCGGCGATCTCGCGCAGCGGTCGATCGTCATAGGCCCGTCGGCCCTGGGTCCAGGCGGCGGCAGTGCGGACATCGACAGGGGCCACGGTCATCCGGTCGTCGGCGTCGTCGCGCAGGACCGACTGACCGACCGTCAGACGCACCCGGCGCGCAGGCTGTTTCAGGTCGCTGACCTCGACCACGCCCCGCAGCACCGCAACCTGGGTGTCGTCGGCGGATCTGCGGATGTTGAAGGCCGTGCCGACCACGCGCACCTGGCTTTCGCCGACATCGATCAGGAAGGGTCGGCCGGCGTCATGCGCAACGTCGAAGGTCGCCTCGGCCTGATCCATATGCACCAGACGCCGTCCCCGCTCCATATTCACCGACAGGGTCGAGCCGCCGTTGATCTGAAGCCGCGATCCGTCGTCCAGCGTCACCGTCCGCGTTTCGCCGGGCGCGGTGCTGTAGATCACGGTCGGCGCGGTTTGCAGCATCGGACCCAGGAAGATCGCCGCGGCGAGGGCCGCAGCCATCGCCGGGGCCGCCACCATCCATCGCCGCCCCAAGCCCTTGCGCCGCTCGCGGTGCGCCGACAGGTCGATGACCGGCGCCGGCTGAACGTCGGACAGGTGGCCCGACGCCGCCCACAGCCCCTCGGCCTCATCGAAGGCGCGCCGATGGGCCGGATCTTGATCGAGCCAGGCCGTCGTTGCGTCGATGTCCGCGATCGTCACGTCATCGGCGCGCAGACGCACGACCCAGGCGGCGGCCTGGGCGGCGATCTCCTCGTCCTTGATGACGTCGTCCTGGGTCATGATCCGGTCCGGGCCCGAGCGGGCTTTGGGGGAGAGACGACGCCGTCGCGCCGCATCCTCAATGAAAAATGGCGAAATCCGGTCGTCATGGCCAACCGACCCGCAGCAGAAGTTCCTTCAGCGAGGCGGAAACGTATTTTTCGACCGCGCTGCGCGAGACGCCCATCCGCTCGGCCACCTCGGCCTGGCTGAGCCCGGCCATCTTGTGCAGACGGAAGGCCTCTGCAGCCTTGGGCGGCATCCGCTCGATCGCGGCGACCACCTTTTCAAGTTTCAGCTTGGCCCAGACGGCGTCCTCGGCCGACGGCGCATCCTGGGCTTCGGTTGCATCATCGATAGCGGAAGCGCGCCGCCATTCCAGATCGCGCGCGCCCGCACGACGCTGCGCCTTGGACGCATCCAGGGCCAGATTGGCGGCGATCCGATAGAGGAAGGCCTGCGGGTGGCGGACCTCGGCGGCGGCCTCTTCGGTCATGGATTGCAGCCGCACCCAGACATCCTGCGCCAGATCTTCGGCCGCAGCCGACGATCCCGTGCGCGCCGTCAGAAAGCGCACCAGGGCCGAGCGGCTGTCCAGCCACGCATCCGCCAGGGCTTGCCGCGCCGGTCGGCTCGGGTCGTGCTGAGGGGGACCGGAAGAGGCGTTCACCACCCCATCGTGGGTTGCTGCGCCCTCTGCGGCAACCGCGATTGCGACGGCGAAAGATTTTTTTGCGGGGGTCGCCGCACCGCGTCGTCTCTGGCCCGAAGTCCCCCTGGCCCGAGGCCCGCATGTTTCCACTCCGCCTGCCCGAAGACGCCGATCCGGTTCGGCCGCGCGCGCGCCGCACGCTGTCGTCGCGCATCATCCGGTTCGACGACCCCTGCCGAGGCGAACGTCGCCGCGTGGAGCATTTCATCGAGGCGGCCTATGCCGAGGCCTATGGCGGCCAGATCCAGGCCCATTTCCCGACCCTGATGAGCGTTCAGGATGAGGCGGGCGTCATCTATGCCGCCGTCGGCTTCCGGCACGCCGCCGAGGCGCCTCTGTATCTCGAGCAGTACCTGGACGGGTCCATCGAAACGGTGCTGAGCCAGGCCATCGGCGCCGTCATTGACCGCGCGCAGGTGGTAGAGATCGGCAGCCTGGCCTCCAGCGGACAGGGCGCGATCGTCTTCCTGTTCGCCGCCATGGCCCATCATCTGCAGTCCGAAGGTCTCAGGTTCGCCGTCGCCACCGCGACCGACGAACTGCGCCGCATCTTCCACAAGGCCGGTCTTGGCGCGCTTCAACTTGCGCGCGCCGATCCGCGCCGCCTGGACGACGGCGGCGGCAGCTGGGGCGCCTACTATCAGACCGATCCGGTGGTGCTGGCCGGCTCGATCGACGCGGCGACCGCGCCGCTGGATCACTTCTCCGAAACGGCGCCGGTCGGACGGGCCGTCCGCACCCGCCTGCACTACGAGGATCGCTCATGAGCGCCGTTCTGGACGCCCTGTCGCGTCGCGCCCGCGCCACGCCCGATGATGTGATGATCCAGTGGGCCGAAGGTTCGCTGACTGCGGCCGAACTCCTGGCGCAGGTCGGTCAGCTCGCGGCCGCCCTGGCCGACGACCGGTCTCCGGTCGGAGTCCTGCTCGACAACGGGCCGGCCTGGGTCGTCGTCGATCTGGCGCTGATCCTCGCCCAGCGACCGAGCGTGCCGATCCCGCCCTTCTTCACGGCCGCTCAACGCGATCATGCCCTGGCCGACGCCGGCGCGGGGCTGCTGATCACGCCAGGCGCTCCGGGCGAACTGACGGCGGGCGGCGCGCCCATCCGGCTGACGCCGACAGGGTTGGTGGTGCGCGATCTGCATCCCGGCACGGCCAAGATCACCTACACCTCCGGCTCGACCGGCGCGCCCAAAGGCGTCTGCCTGTCGCAGGATCAGATGGAGGCGGTCGCCGCCTCTCTGGTTCAGGTTCTGGGTCGGGACCGCGCCGGGCTGCATCTGCCGGTGCTTCCATTGGCGGTGTTGCTGGAGAATGTCGCCGGCCTCTATGCGACGCTTCTGGCCGGCGGCCGCTATCACGCGGCGAGCCTGGCCGAGGCCGGGATGGGCGAGGCCTTCCGCCCCGACTTTGCGCGCCTGCTGACAACCGTCGTCCAGACCGGCGCCACGACCCTGATCCTGGTTCCCGAGCTGCTGCGCGGCCTGATCGGCGCCCAAGGCGCCATGCGGCTGGATCATCGGCTGGAGATGATCGCGGTCGGCGGCGCCCGGGTGTCCCCGGCCCTGCTGGAGGCCGCCGCCAACGCCGGCCTGCCCGTGGCCGAGGGCTATGGCCTCAGCGAATGCGCCTCGGTCGTGGCGCTCAACAGCCCGGACGACGCCCGCCCCGGCACGGTCGGCCGGCCTCTGCCTCACCTCGATGTCCATCTGGCCGACGACGGCGAAATCCTGGTCTCGCCCCATCCCTTCCTCGGCTACGTCGGCCAGGCGCCCGCGCCGGAGCGTGTGCACACAGGCGACATCGGTCGTTTCGACGCCGATGGAAGGCTCAGCATCGAAGGTCGCAAGGCCAACACCCTGATCACCGCCTTCGGCCGCAACGTCGCGCCTGAATGGGTCGAGAGCGAGCTTCTGGCCGAGCCCCACATCCTTCAGGCCATGGCGATGGGCGAGGCGCAGGCGTCGTTGTCGGCCCTGATCGTGGCGACGCCCGGCGCCGAACTGGCCCAGGTCGAAGCGGCCGTCGCGCGCGCCAACGCCCGCCTGCCCGACTACGCCCGCATCGGCGACTGGCGTCTGGTGCCGCCCTTCGATCCCGCCGCCGGTCAGGTCACCGCCAACGGTCGTCCGCGTCGCGAGACCCTGCTGCGCACCTACGCCCCCTCCCCCTCGCAAGCCGCCTGAGAGTTCGCATGTCGTTTTTTGAAACCCTGGTCGCCGCGACCGCAACCGAGCGGGCCGCCTTCGCCGCCATCCTCCAGATCAGGGACGGTCTGGCCGGCCGCATCAGTCGCGACACCTACGTCGCCTATCTGGCCCAGGCCTATCACCACGTCCGCCACACCGTGCCGCTGATGCAGGCCGCCCGGGCGCGGCTGAGCGATGACCACGCCGTCTTCAAGGCCGCGCTCGACGACTATATCGCCGAGGAAACCGGCCACGAGCAGTGGATACTGAATGACATCCGCGCCGCCGGCGGCGACCCCGATCAGACCGTGCATGACGGCCCGAACGTCGCGACCGAACTGATGGTGGCCTACGCCTATGACACCATACAGCGCATCAATCCGATGGCCTTCTTCGGCATGGTCTATGTGCTGGAGGGCACCAGCATCCAGCTGGCCAGCGTCGGGGCGGAGGCCGTGCAGCACAGCCTCGGCCTGCCGCCCGCCGCCTTCACCTATCTGATCTCTCATGGGGCTCTGGATCAGGACCACATCCTGTTCCTCAAGCAACTGCTGGACGGAGTGTCGGACGCCAACGACCGCGCCGCCATCGTCCACATGGCCAAGGTGATGTTCGGCCTGTTCGGCGGGGTCTTCGCCTCCATCCCCCACATCGCCGCGCGGGAGACGGTCGATGCAGTTTGAGGATTGCAACATCCTGATCACCGGCGGGTCCGGCGCCTTGGGGCGTCGCGTGGTCGAGCGGATCGAGCGCGAGGGCGGTCGGGTCGCCATCGTCGCCCGTGCGCCGGTGGCGGGCCATCACACCCTGGTGGGCGACCTGTCCACTCCGCATGGCCTAGACAGCGTCGCCGAACAGGCTGGCGCTCGCGCCTGGGACATTCTGATCAATATCGCCGGCATCCAGCATTTCGGCCCGCTTGAGCAGCAGACGCCGGAGCACCTGCTGGCGACCTATATGGTCAATCTTGTCGCGCCGGCGCGTCTGGCCCAGGCCGTCCTGCCCGGGATGAAGGCGCGTGAGCATGGCCAGATCGCCAACGTCGGCTCCATTTTCGGCTCGATCAACTTCGCCCACTTCGCCAGCTATTCCAGCGCCAAGGCCGGGATGCGGGCGCTCAGCCAATCGCTGCGCCGCGAACTGGCCGGCACGGGCGTCGGCGTCACCTATGTCGCGCCCCGCGCAGTGGCTACGCCGTTCAACTCCGCCAAGGTTGATGAATATGCGCGCCTGACCGGCATGGCCGTCGACGATCCGGACCCGATCGCAGATCGCATCGTCGCCGCCATCCGCTCAGATCGCCGCGACATCTATCTCGGCTTCCCCGAAAGCCTGTTCGTCCGCCTCAACGCCCTGGCGCCCGGCTTGATCGACGGCGCACTGAAATCCAACGACCTGAAGGCCCGCGCCCTGTTCGCCGCCTGAACCACAGAAAAGGAGAGACACGCCATGAAAACCGCCCTGTTCGCCCTGGCCCTGATGACCGCCCCCCTGACGGTCGCCTCCGTCGCCCATGCCGACGCCTGCGACGACCGCGCGCGCGGTCTCCAGCAGTCGTGGGACCATGTGAACTTCGACGTTCCGCAAGGCGTTCGAATGGCGGAAATGGCGCGGCTGAACACCCAGGCCGACGCCGTCGTGGCCCAGTGCCCCAACCGCGCCGAACCGTTGGTCTGGGACGCCATCATCACCGCTTCGGAAGCGGGATTGAAGGGCGGCATCGGCGCGCTGGGCCTCGTGCGTGAGGCGCGCACCGAACTGGAACAGGCCGAGCGGATCAACCCGCGCGCGCTGAACGGCTCGGTCTATGTCAGCCTCGGTTCGCTCTACGCCCAGGTGCCGGGCGCCCCGATCGGTTTCGGCAACCGTCAGCGCGCCCGCGACTACCTCCAGCGCGGTTTGGCTATGGCGCCCAACGACGTTGACGCCAACTTCTTCATGGGTGATCTGCTGGTGCGTGAACACGATTGGAACGGCGCTGCCCGCTACCTGCAAAAGGCCATCGACGCCCCCGCCCGTCCCGGTCGCGCCGTCGCCGACCGCGGTCGCAAGGCCGAGGCCCGCGCCCTGCTCGTCCGCGCCCAGCAGCACCACTGAATAGACCCGCCATGAGCCCTGTTCCCCCCGCCCTGTCGCTCGATGTCGTTCAGCGGCGTCGCAAATGGTTCGCTGGTCTTGTTCTGCTGGCCCTCATCGTCCTGACCGCCAGCGTCCGCTCGGTCGCCGCCCTCGACGGCGAATGGCATGAGGGCGTCGAAGGCCTAGGCCTGGCCGCGATCATCGTCGCCATCGTCGGCCGCGCCTGGTGCTCGCTCTATATCGGCGGACGCAAGAAGGCCGAGATCGTCGATCGTGGCCCCTATTCCATCACGCGCAACCCGCTGTATGTCTTCAGCTTCATCGGCGCCTTCGGCGTCGGAGCCCAGACCGGCAGCGTGACCATCGGCGCGATCTTCGCCGTGGCGACGTTCCTGGTCTTCCTGCGCACGGTCGGTCGCGAAGAGGCCTGGCTGGCTGAACATTTCGGCGCGCCCTATGCCGCCTATTGCGCTCGCACGCCGCGCTTCTTGCCCAATCCCGCCCGCTGGCGCGACGCCGACGAACTGATCGTCCGTCCCGCCTTCTTCGTCCGCACCCTACGCGACGGCCTGGTCTTCCTCGCCGCCATCCCCGTCATGGAAGGCATCGAGCACCTGCAATCGTCGGGGTTGATCGGTTTTCCGATCAGCCTATTCTGACGTCGGCCCGATCAACAAATCGGGTGAGCGCTGTCGCAGTTGACTAGTGAAAACTCAAAACCGATCAATCGGACAGCCTCGCGTAGGCGGCCCAGGCGGCAGTCTCCAAAAATGCTTATTCCCACTCGATCGTCCCCGGCGGCTTGGACGTGACGTCGTAGACGACGCGGTTGACGCCGCGGACTTCGTTGATGATGCGGGTGGCGGTCTTGGACAGCACGTCCCAAGGGAATTGGTAGAAGTCGGCGGTCATGCCGTCGGTGGAGGAGACGGCGCGCAGGGCCAGGACCTTTTCATAAGTGCGGGCGTCGCCCATGACGCCGACGGTCTTGACGGGCAGCAGGACGGCGAAGGCCTGCCAGATCTTGTCGTAGAGGCCGGCCTTGCGGATCTCGTCGAGATAGATAGCGTCCGCCTGTTGCAGGGTTTCGACGGCCTCCGGCGTGATCTCGCCCGGTATGCGGATGGCCAGGCCCGGTCCGGGGAACGGATGGCGACCGACGAAGGCGTCGCTGAGCCCCAGTTCGCGGCCTAGCGCACGCACCTCGTCCTTGAACAGTTCGCGCAGAGGCTCGACCAGTTTGAGTTTCATATAGTCCGGCAGGCCGCCGACGTTATGGTGGCTCTTGATGACATGGGCCTTGCCGCTGGACGAGGAGACGCTCTCGATCACGTCCGGATAGAGGGTGCCCTGGGCCAGGAATTCGGCGCCCTCGATCTTGGCGGATTCGCGATCGAACACCTCGATGAACAGCCGGCCGATGGTCTTGCGCTTGGTCTCGGGGTCGGAAATCCCGGCCAGTTCGCCGAGGAATTCCTTTGATGCATCAACATGCACCAGCGGGATGTTGTAGTGTTCCCGGAACAGGGTCGTGACCTGGGTCGCCTCGTCCTTTCTCAACAGGCCGGTGTCGACAAAGACGCAGGTCAGTTGATCCCCGATGGCCTCATGGATCAGGACGGCGGCGACCGAGGAGTCCACCCCGCCCGACAGGCCGCAGATCACCTTGGCGTCGCCGACCTGTTCGCGGATTTGAGCGATCTTCTCGTCGCGATAGGCGGCCATGGTCCAGTCGCCCTTCAAGCCCGCGATCCCGTGGGTGAAGTTCTTCAGCATCTGATGGCCGCGCGGTGTGTGCATCACCTCGGGGTGGAACTGCACACCGTAGAAGCGACGGGCCTCGTCGGCGATCACCGCATAGGGTGACCCCTCGGACGAGGCGACCACGTCGAAGCCTTGCGGAATGGCGACGATCTTGTCGCCATGGCTCATCCAGACCTCTTCGTTCTCGCCGACGGGGGCCAGGTCGGCCAGCAGGGGCGAGGTCTTCTGAACCGTGATCTCGGCGCGGCCGAACTCGCGGGTATGGCCGCCCTCGACCTTGCCGCCCAGTTGCTCGCACATCGTCATCTCGCCGTAACAGATGCCCAGCACCGGCACGCCGGCCTCGAACACGCCCTGCGGCGCGCGGGGACTGCCCTCTTCATGCACGCTCTCGGGACCGCCCGACAGGATGATGGCCGCCGGGTTCATGGCCGTCAGAGCCGCTTCCGCCTTCTGGAACGGATGGATCTCGCAATAGACGCTGGCCTCGCGCAGGCGCCGCGCGATCAGTTGCGTCACCTGGCTGCCGAAGTCGACGATGAGGACCTTTTGGTGGTCTTGCGGCGTGGTCATGGCGTGAGCGAATCCGGGGCAGGAAGATGGGCGGGGTCTTGGCGGGGTGGGGCCGATATTCAAGGGCGGGAAGCTCAAGAGCGGCGGGGCCGTCGACCTCCAGCACGGCGATCAGCCGATCCAGGGCAACGGCCAGGTTCTCGTCCACATGATGCAGGGTTGAGGTCCAGTCCTCCAACGCCTTCAACTCGGCGCGGCCGTCCGACACGCCGCGCAGGGCGATCAGGGGCACGCCGAAGGTCTGAGCGGCGCGGACCAGGGCCCAAGTCTCCATGTCCACCATCTCGGCGTCGATGGCGTCATAGGCGGCGCCGGAGACGACGTTCGCCCCCGTCGACAGGGTCGCCGTCGGCACGCCGGGGGTCGGGCACGGCAAAGACAGGACGGCGGGCTGGTCCAGCAAGGGGGTCACGCCCTTCGGAAAACCGAGCGGGCTGGCGTCCATGTCGCGATAGGCGACCGACGAGGCCTGATAGACGGCCGCATGTTCCAGCACCCGCGATCCGCACGAGCCCAGCGATACGATCAGATCCGGCAGACCGCCCGCCGCCTCCAGCCGCGCCAGGACGGCGCTCAGGCTGACGGCGGCCTCGACCGGACCAACGCCGGTCATCAGCGGCGCGATCCGGGCCTGAAGGTGCAGGCCGAATTCAGCAGGCGCGGCCATGACGTAGAGCAGCGAAACTCCGCCATGCCGCGCCAGCTTCATGCCGCGCGCTCGTAGACGGCGGCGAAGAAGCCGTCAGTGTCGGCCGAGGCTGGCGACAGGCGCAGGCGCGCCCCGGACGCCAGCTCGGCGAACTTCGCCTGAGCCGCCTGGCTCAGTTGCGGCGCCGACAGGACATCGGCGACGGCGACCGGGCGGAAATCGGGATTGGCGGCCTCGAAGGCGTCCACGCTGGCCTCGTTTTCGCGCGCCAGCATCGAACAGGTGACATAGACCAGACGGCCGCCCGGCTTCACCAGCTTGGTCGCCTGGCTCAAAATACGCACCTGCAGGCCGTGCAGCTTTTCGACCTCTTCGGCGGTCAGACGCCAGGCGTCCTCGGGACGGCGACGCCAGGTGCCGGACCCCGAACAGGGCGCATCGACGAAGACCAGATCGGCCTGCCCGTTCAGGTCTTCCAGGCCGCCGCCGTTCTGACCGATCAGGACCAGCTCCGCCTCGACGCCTGCGCGCTGCAGGCGAGGACGGATGTTTTCCAGCCGCTTGTTGACGACGTCCGAGGCGACCAGCTTGCCCTGCCCTTTCATCGCCTGGGCCAGACCCAGCGTCTTGCCGCCGCCGCCGGCGCAGTAGTCCACCACCGTCATGCCGGGTGCGGCGCCCGCCAGCCAGCAGACGACCTGACTGCCTTCGTCCTGGATTTCGAACCGACCGGCCTTGAAGCCGTCCAGCGCCTGGATGTTGGGCGGCGGTTCCGACGGCACGCGCAGGCCGACGGCCGACCAGGGCGTGCGCGACACGTCCAGCCCTGCGGCCTTCAGTTCGGCTTCGACCTCATCGACCGTGGCGCCCGCATCATTGACGCGCAGGTCGATCGGCGCGCGCGGCGCCATCAGGGCGTGGGCTTCCTCGGCCCAGCGGTCGCCGAAGGTGGCCTTGAAATCCTCGACCACGAACTCGGGCAGGCCGGCGGCGACCCAGCCCGGCAGTTCGCCCTGCCCGGCCGTGATGCGGCTGCGCTCCTGTTTGGATAGCGGGCGCGGACCATAGCCGTCGCCCGAATGCAGGGCCTCGATCTCTTCTAGCGAAAGGCCATCGATGGCGTGCAGCGAACCGATGACCAGGGCCCGACCGTCTTCACGCCCGCCCATGATCCACGACAGGCGTCCGCGCGCGCGCAGCACCTTATAGACCCGGTCGGCGATGGCGCGACGGTCCTTGGACCCAGCGTAGCGGTTGGCCGTGCCCCAGGCCTTCATGACGGCCTCGGCGGGTTGGCGGCCCTGGGCGATGGAGTCCAGGACGGAGGCGGCGGCGGCGAGGCGAGCGGCTGGGGTCAATTCAGGCTTTCAAACGAAGAACAGGGACGCCAGGACCATGACCAGTCCCGCAAGCGAGACCACCCAGACCAGCGACCGGATATAGGGAACGCCGAAGGCGTAGAGCGGCACATAGACCACCCGCGCCCAGAAATAGAGCGCCGCGCCCCAAACCGTCAGAGCGCTGGACGCGCCGATGACATGGGCGATCAGCACCGCGCCGATGAACAGGGGCAGGGTCTCGTACAGATTGGCCTGGGCGCGTTCGAGACGGCCGGTCAGCGGCTTCTTCGCCTCCGGCGTCTCGTCGCGCGGGCCCGCATTCCATTTCGAGCCGAACTCGGCCGTCCGCGCCCCGGCGGGCAGGAAGATCTGAACCAGGGCCAGGATCAGCGTCAGGGCCAGATAGGTGAGTTCGGTCGTCATGGTCGCCTACCCCTGCCGATAGTTGGGCGCTTCACGCGTGATCATCACGTCGTGGACGTGGCTTTCACGCAGACCCGCGCCGGTGATGCGCACGAAACGGGCGCGTTCCTGGAACTCCGGAATCGTGCCGGCGCCGACATAGCCCATGGAGGCGCGAAGACCGCCGACCATCTGGTGCAGGACCGGGCTGATCGGCCCCTTGTAGGGCGTCTGACCCTCGATGCCCTCGGGCACCAGCTTCTCGGACGAGACTTCCTTCTGGAAATACCGATCTGCCGAGCCGCGCGCCATCGCGCCGACCGAACCCATGCCGCGATACGACTTGTAGCTGCGGCCCTGATACAGGAAGACCTCGCCAGGGCTTTCGTCGGTGCCGGCGAACATCGAGCCCATCATGGCCACGTTGGCGCCGGCCGCGATGGCCTTGGCCAGGTCGCCCGAGTATTTGATGCCCCCGTCCGCGATGACCGAGGCGCCCGTGCCCCTGGCCGCGCGCGCGGCGTCCATCACCGCCGTCAGCTGCGGCACGCCCACGCCGGCGACAATGCGCGTGGTGCAGATGGAGCCGGGACCGATGCCCACCTTCACCGCATCCGCGCCTGCGTCGATCAGGGCCCGCGTCGCATCATAGGTCGCGACATTGCCGGCGATGATCTGCAGCCGGTTGTTCTCGCGCTTGATCCGCTCGACCACCTGGGCGACCGAGGCCGAGTGACCGTGGGCGGTGTCGATCACGACCACGTCGCAACCCGCTTCGGCCAGAGCCATCGCCCGCTCGTAGCCGGCGTCGCCGACCGTCGAAGCCGCCCCGACCAGCAGACGCCCCTGGTCGTCCTTGGCCGCGTGGGGGAAGGCCTGGGCCTTCTCGATGTCCTTCATGGTGATCAGGCCGACGGCCCGATAATCCTCGTCCACCACGATGACGCGTTCGATCTTGCGGGTCTTCAGCAGCTCGCGCGCCTCGTCGCGGCTGGCGCCTTCGCGGACCGTGATCAGGTCGCCCGTGGTCATCAGCGAGGCGGCGGTGACGTTGAGGTCGCTCTCGAAGCGCATGTCGCGGTGGGTCAGCATGCCGACCAGCTTGCCCGTCGCCGGATCCACGACGGGGAAGCCGGTGATCTTCTTGCGCGCAACGATCTCGCGCACTTCGCCCAGCGTCGTCTGCGGGCCGACCGTCACAGGATTGACCACCATCCCGCTCTCATAGCGTTTGACGGCGCGGACCTCGTCAGCCTGCTCCTCGATGGTCATGTTGCGGTGCAGAACGCCCAGACCGCCGGACTGGGCCATGGCGATGGCCAGACGGCTTTCCGTCACCGTGTCCATGGCGGACGACAGCAGTGGGATGTTCAGTTTGATGTCGCGCGTCAGCTGGGTCGAGACATCGACCATCGCCGGCATGAACTCGGATGCGCCGGGTTCCAGCAAAACATCGTCGAAGGTCAGTCCTTCGCGTATCTCCATAGGGAGTCTCCGTTTTGCGGGCCGCGTATAACGGGATGCGGGGGTCGGGGGCAAGGCCGATTGCGGTTATAGGCCCGATAGATTTTATTGCTTTGCAACCCGCAGGGCCGCTCACCATTCTCTCCGCATGGTCGCCGTCATCCTCAGCACCGCGCGCAAACTGGCTCTGAAGATCGCCAGCTATGGCGTCATGCACCTGATCGTCGCCATCCTGGTCGCCTTCGCCATCACCCGCGACTGGCGCATCGCCCTGGCCGTCGGCATGGTCGAGCCGATCTTTCAGACCATCGCCTACACCGTCCACGACCGCGTCTGGCACAAGGTCGAGCGGCGTCGCATGGCCTCCAATATCGAGGAGGCGACAGAGGCCTTCACCGCCCGCCTCGACATCATGTCGCCCGAGGAACAGCGCCGCTCGCACGACGCCCATCACGGCCACAGCCACACCCTGCCCCGGTCGTTCAAACAGATCGCGCTGAAGACCGTCACCTATGGCGTCATGCATTTCGCCGTGGCGGTCGCCGTGGCCTACGCCCTGACCAACGACATCCGCACGGCGCTGACCATCGGCATGGTCGAGCCTCTGGTGCAAACGCTCTTCTTCGCCCTGCACGACCGCATCTGGTCCCGCCTGGAAGATCGCAGAGCCCGCGCGGGCACAGCCGCCGCCTGACGCGTCAGCGCTTGTTCAGCGCAACCAGAAACACCTCGGCGCTGTCCTTACGGCTCGACGCCGGCTTGACGTATTTCACCGTCTCGAACTCCTCGCGCAGCCGCGCTAGAACGCCGCCGGCGTCCCCGCCCTGGAAGTTCTTGGAGACAAAGTTGCCACCCGGCCTCAGGGTACGGATGGCGAAATCGGCGGCGATCTCGATCAGGGCGATGATCTTTAAATGGTCCGTCTGGCGATGCCCGACCGTGTTGTGCGCCATGTCCGACAGCACCAGGTCCGGCGCCCCGCCGATGGCGTCGATCAACTGCTGGTCCACGCCCGGATGGGTGAAGTCGGCCTGAAGCAGGGTCGCGCCCGGGATCGGCGCGATCATCAGCAAATCCACGCCCGCCACCGCGCCCGCACCCCGGTTCAACGCCACCTGAACCCAGCCGCCCGGCGCCGCGCCCAGATCGACGACCTTTGACCCGCGCTTGATCAGCCGGAACTTGTCGTCGATCTCGATCAGCTTGAACGCCGCGCGCGAGCGCCAGCCTTCGGCCCGCGCTTTTTCGGACCATTTGTCCGACAGCTGGCGTTTGATCCATTGCTGGCTCGACATCGACTTGGTGTCGGCCGTCTTCATCTTGGTGCCCATGCCGCGTCCGGCGGCGGTCCCGCCGGTGGGCGGTTTCACCATCCGGCGGCGCTCTTGGGGCTTTTCGTCTTCGCTCATCGTCCCCACATAGCCCCGACCGGCGTTGCGGGCTATGTCCCGCCTCAAATCAACCCAAAGAGGACGACCGACATGGCCGACACCCTGACCTTCACCCTGGACACCGGCGACGGCGAAGCCCGCGACGTGGTCATCAAGCTGCGCCCCGACCTGGCCCCCGGCCACGTCGAACGCATCACCGAGTTGGCCAAGGAAGGCTTCTACGACGGCGTGGTCTTCCACCGCGTGATCCCGGGCTTCATGGCTCAGGGCGGCGACCCTACCGGCACCGGCACCTCGGGCTCCAAGAAGCCGAACCTGAAGGCCGAGTTCTCGGCCGAGCCGCACGTGCGCGGCGTCTGCTCGATGGCCCGCACCTCGGACCCCAACAGCGCCAACTCGCAGTTCTTCATCGTCTTCGACGACGCCACCTTCCTGGATCGCCAGTACACCGTCTGGGGTCAGGTCGAATCGGGCATGGAACACGTCGATGCCCTGCCCAAGGGCGAGCCGCCGCGCAGCCCCGGCAAGATCGTCAAGGCGACAGTCAACTAAGCACGCAATCTTGACGTTTCTCGATGATGGCTTTCAGTTGCAACGCTGAGCCATCGTCGGGGGACGACATTGCGCATTCTTCTGGTCATCGAGCCGTCCGGCGGCGGCTCGGGGCGTCATGTGGTCGATCTGGCCCGCGCCCTGATCGGAAGCGGCCATCAGGTGTCCCTCATCTGGTCGCCACGCCGCGCCGAGCCCTGGTTCGAGGCCGCGGTCGCCGCCCTTCCCCTCCACGCCAATGAACGCTTGCCGATGAGGCGCAGCGTCGGACCGTGGGACGTCGCCGCCCTTCACGCCCTGAACCACCTGATCGCCCGCCTCGGCCCGTTCGAGGTCGTTCACGGCCACAGCGCCAAGGCTGGCGCCCTGGTCCGGCTGGCCCACGCGCCCGGCGCCGCCAAGATCTACACCCCTCACGCCCTGCCGATGATGGGCCCGGCCAGCCTGACGACGATCATCGCCGGCGCGGCCGAGGCGCTGTTGGCCCTGTGCGGCGACGCCATCATCGCCGTCTCTGAGGAAGAAGCTGCCGTCGCCCGTCGCTGGCGGCTCGGCGGAAACCGCTTGCACATCGTTCCCAACGGCCTGGCCGCGCCGCCCGCCAACGATCGTCTCGCCGCCCGCCAAGCCCTCGGCGTTCCCAACGACGCTCTGGTCATCGGCTTCGTCGGCCGGTTCTGCACCCAGAAAGACCCCGTTCGATTCGCCCACGCCGTCCGCGAAGCGAACGCGATCGATCCGCGCATCATCGGCGTCATGATCGGTGACGGGGATCTGGCCTCGGCGGTCAGGACCGCCGGCGGCGACACCTTACGTCTGCTGGGCGCACGCGACGCTGCGCCGTTGATGCCGGGCTTTGATCTTTTTGCTCTTACCAGCCGTTACGAGGCCGATTCCTACGCCATGATCGAGGCGGCCGCCCTGGGCCTGCCGATCGTCTGCACCAACGTCGGCGGGATCGGGCGTCTGATCCAGGCCGGCGCGCGCATCGACCGCCTGCCCGTCGACGCCTCGCCCGATCATCTGGCCGAGGCGATGCGCACCGCGCTGGCCAGCCGCGTCGTTCCCCTGCCAATTGCGCCGGGCCTGCTGTCCGCCTCACGCATGGCCGAACAGACCGTCCAAATCTACCGCGACGCCTTCGCTCGCCGACGCCTGGGTGGCTGAGCCCATCTTCATCAACGGCCGCTTCCTGACCCAGCCGATGAGCGGGGTTCAGCGCTATGCGCGTCAGATCGTCCGCGCCCTTGACCAGCGCCCCGGCGCGGCCGAGCGTTACGTCCTACTGACGCCCCCCGGCGCCGAGAACCTGAACCTGCTCAACATCCCGACCCGCAAGATAGAGCGCGCGGGCGGCCATCTTTGGGAACAGACCGCCCTGGCCTGGACCGCGCGCCATGGCCGGCTGCTTTCGTTAGGGGGTTCGGGTCCGGTGCTGCACCGGCGGCACATCGTCGTCATCCACGACGCCGCCGTCTTTCGTCATCCTGAGCATTTCCGAACAGGCTACGCCGCCTTCCACCGCGCCCTGAACAGAATCCTGGCGCGCCGGGCGCGGTTGGCGACCGTCTCCGAGTTCTCCCGGCGCGAGTTGGCCTCGGTCCTGAACCTGTCGCCCAACAGCATCGCCGTCGCCCCGAATAGCGCCGACCATCTTCGCAACATCACGCCCGACCCCGCCGTCATCGAAAGCCTAGTCCTGACGCCCCGTCCCTACTTCGTGGCCTTGGGTAATCTGACGCCGAACAAGAATCTCGCCGTCGCCATCCACGCCCTGTCCCATCTTGCAGACCCCGCCGTTCGGCTGGTCCTCATCGGCGACCGACCCGCTGTCTTCGACCGTTCCACCTTTCCGGCCGACCCGCGTCTGATCTTCGCCGGCCGTCGCTCGGATGCCGAGATCACCGCCCTGCTCGGCGGCGCGCGCGCCCTGGTCTTTCCCAGTCTCTACGAAGGCTTCGGCATCCCGCCGCTTGAGGCGATGACCCTCGGCTGTCCGGTCATCGCCTCCGACATCCCCGCCACGCGCGAGGTCTGCGCCGACGCCGCCCTCTATTTCGACCCTGCCGACGACGCAGCCCTGGCCGCCCATATGGCTGAGATGCTCAGCCGACCGGGTGTCGCTCGCCGCGACGCCGGCCTTCGCCGCGCCGATCATTATGCTTGGTCACGCTCGGCCGAAGTCATCGAAGCCCTTCTGCTCAGCACCTGACGATAGACGGCCCTGTGCGCCTCGACGATCGACGCCTCGGTCCAGGCCGGCGCTCCAACTGCCGCGAAACGCCAGCATCCCGGCTGGTCCACAGCCGCCTGCATCGCCGCCGTCAGCGCGCCTGCATCCCCCGGTTCAATCAAAGCTGACATGCCCGCCCCCTGCGCCGCCTCCGGCAAGCCGCCGATGCGCGAGGCGATCACGCCCCGTCCCTGCTGAACCGCCTCCACGACGCTGCGTCCGAACGACTCGGCCCACACCGCCGGCGCAACCAGCACATCCACCTTGAGCCAGAACGCCTCCGCCTTCACCTGCCCCAGCCAGACGATGCGCGGGTCATCGTAAGCTCGCCTCAACGCCTGCACGTAATCCGCCTCGCCCCGACCGCCGATCATCAGCCTCCAGTCGCCAGCCAACCCTCTCGTCGCCGCCAGCAGAACCTCGATCCCCTTTTCCGGCTCGACCCGCCCCAGAAACCCGAATCGCATCGTCGGCGCCTCGGCCAACGATGGTCTTGGCGCGATCGCCGCCGCGCCCGCTGCATTGCCGATCACCGACCCTGGCGTCCGCCGAAAATAGCCCGCCGCCCGATGCGTCTCCAGCACAGGCCCGCTCAGCCCGATGATATGGTCCACCCCTTGCGACCGCGCCCGCTTACCCGCCGTCACCAACACGCACGACCTACACCGCCGCTCGCAACGCCGTCCGCGTCGAAACAGCGACGCCCGCGCGCACAGCATCGACCAGTCCCTCAGCGTCTGCACCAGCGGCAGATCCCACCGCGCCGCCGCGCGATAGACCGACAGCGAAAACCCCGTCGTCAAATGCAGATGGATCAGATCCGGCCGCACCCGCGCGACCGCCCGATCCACCGCCTGATCCATCAGCGGATTGGCCGCCTCCAGCCCATGCCAGACCGCCCGCCGAATCGCCGATCGCCCCGCGCCCTCATAGGGCCAGTACAGGTTTCGCAACGGCAGACGCTGCACGGGCACGCCGTCGATCCGTTCGTTCACCGCCTCGCGCCCCGGCGTCAGCGTCAGCACGGACGCCTCGACGCCCGCCCGTCTCAGCCCTTGGGCCAACTGCGCCACGCTGCGTTCCGCCCCGCCGACCTGCGCCGGCGGATACAGGGTGTTGACGATCAGCACCCTCACGGCGCCAGCGGCCTTCGCCAAGCCAAGGCGCCGACCAGACAGCACAGGAAGACCATCCCCGCCCCCTGCGTCAGGTCCTCTCCGAACATCGCCGCCAGCACATAGACCGACAGCGGCGTCAGCGTGTCCAGCCGCGCCGCCGACGCCAGATGCAGCCCCAGCAGCACCAGCGCGCTCGCCACGCCCGCCGTCCGCGCCGTGAACAGATAGCCGTTGTGGCTGACCGACAGCGCCCGAAACGCCCCCATCTCGTCTGCCGACGACCAGCCAGCCCCCATCGGCCGCTCCACGACCAGATCGACCGTCCGCCGCCAGGTCAGCGTCCTTCCGGCCAGATTGTCCTGCAGCGCCATCCTGTCGAACCGTCCAGCAAACCGGCCGTCATCGAGGTCGAACCGCCCCGCTTGCAAAGCCGCTGCGCCCGCCGCCAGCACACAGACCGTCAGCACCACGCCCAACGGCCGCACCCGTTCACGCCCACGCCAACCGACGACCATCCTCGCCAGCATCGCCGCCATCATGCCGCCCCGCGACAGGGTGCTGACGAACCCCAGCGCCGCCACGGCGACGCCGCCCCACGTCGTCGCGCCTCGCGCCCAGCGCCGTCCCGCCAGCATCACGCCTGCCGGGACCGCCAGCCCGATCATCACCATCGCCGCATTCGGATGCTCAGCCAGGGTCGTCAGGCGCACCTGTGCGGCCGTCGTGGTCAGCATCGCGCGCGGCGACGCGAGCCCCAAGGCCTGCAAAGGCTCCAATCCCACCAGCGTCACCAGCCCGTAGGTCGCCAGGTGACACGCCGCGCCCGCCAGCACGGCCCAAAGGAAAAGCCCCCGCCGTCGCTCGTCCCTCAGGATCAGGCTCGCCGCCGCCGGCGCCGCCAGCGCCGAGGCGATCCACCGAAACCAGAAGGCCGCATCCCCGACGTTCAGGCGATCGCCGCCCTGCGCGACCTGCACCAGCAGCGTCATCGCCAAGAACGTCGCCGCGACCACGCCCGCCGCCCTCAGAACCGGCGCCATGCCTCGCCACGTCACACCCACGAGCGGCACAGCAACCGCCAGCGCCAGATCGCCTAACCGGGGCCCGCTGACCTGTCCGGGCGTCAGAAAGAGCGGCAAGGTCACGCCCAGGCCCAGCAGACCCACAGCCACCCGCTCATAGGCCGCGCGCACCTGCGACCACCGCAGCGTTCCGCGCCGCGATGCGCTCAGGACGGCCTGCAATGCTCGACCTCGGGATCGAACCGCGCCCCGTCCACCACGCCGGCGACCAACACCCCGGCCTTTCGCCAGCGTCCGCCCAGCGCCAGCCGACCCGCCAGCCTCAGCCGCGACGCGGCATAGCGCAGCGCCGAGCGCCTTCCCTCGTGCCGCCGCTTGGCCAGGATGACGTTGCGCGTCAGATAGCGATGCAGCCGCTCGCGCCGCGCATCCGGCTCGGTCTCGATGGTCAGCCGTCCCGGCGCCGCGCGCACATGCTCGACGCGGCTGGCCGCGACCAGATAGCCCGGCCCCTCGCGCGACAGCCGCAGCGTATATTCCGTGT
The DNA here is from genome assembly GCF_058790795.1 of Brevundimonas sp. EU05-FHT14B07. Classification (NCBI taxonomy): domain Bacteria; kingdom Pseudomonadati; phylum Pseudomonadota; class Alphaproteobacteria; order Caulobacterales; family Caulobacteraceae; genus Brevundimonas; species Brevundimonas sp. EU05-FHT14B07. The sequence continues at coordinate 593,984 of NZ_JBYTCZ010000001.1, read as the reverse complement.
CGTCGCCCCATATGAACATGGGCGCCAGCGGCAGGCCGTGCCGCATCACCGCCGCCCGACTGACCAGAACCGAGACGAAGGTCGCCTGCCGCACCGGCGCCATCCCCTGCTCCAGGCGCTCGCCCCAGGCCGGATAGCCCAACACATTCTCGCGTCGGTCGATCTCGGGCGTATTGGTCAGATGCCCCTCAGGCGATCGCACGCTGGAACACAGGAAGGCCGGAACGACGCCCTCATCCGCCAGCCCCGCTTCCGCCGCCAGCAAGGCCTCCAGCGCATCCGGCGCCGCCAGCACGTCGTCGTCCATCAGCCAGACCCGGTCGGCGCCTGCCTCGATCGCCGCGCGGATGCCGGCGTTGAAGCCGCCCGCGCCGCCGGTGTTGACCGGCATCCGCACCACCATCGCCTGACCCGCCCAGGCGTCGGCCAGCATCTCGGCGGTGCCGTCGTCGCTGGCGTTGTCGACCACTACCAAGCCGTCGCAAAGCCGCGTCTGGGCGATCAGGTGCGCCAGACATTGCTCCAGCAGAGCCCGCCGGTTCCACGTCACCACCACCGCCCAAACCGAAGAGCTCATGCCGCCATCCGGGCGATGGCCGGCGCCAGCGATTTCTCGACCAGGCTGAGCGCCCGCCCGACCGCCTGGTCCATGTTGTAGTACTGAAAATCGGCCAGCCGTCCGGCGAACCAGACCTTGCCCGACAGCGTCGCCGCCATCTCGCGATATCGCCCGGCCAACGCTCGCGACGCCTCCGTCAGGATTGGATAATAGGGGTCGTTCACGCCCGCCTCATGAGCCATCGGATATTCAGTCACCGTCGCCGTCGTCGGCCCGCGCTCGCCGGTCAGGTGGCGGAAATCGGTGATGCGCGTGAAGTCGAAGTCGTTGGGATAGTTGACTGTCCCGACCGGCAGGCCGTCCTCGACATCCACGACCTGATGGTCGAACCGCACGCTGCGATAGGGCAAGGCCCCGACCGACCGGCCGAAATAGTCGTCCAGCGCGCCGCAATAGACCATCTGGTCCCACGACTCCGCCCCCACCTGATCCATCGGCGTGTTCAGCGACACTGTGATGTTCGGATGATCCAGCATCCGCTGGAACAGCGCCCCATAGCCGTCGCGCGGCATGGCCTGATGGCGGTCGACGAAATAGCGGTCGTCCCGGCTGACCGCGATCGGCACCCGCGCCGTGACCGAGGCATCCAGCGCCTCGACCGGCAGCCCCCATTGTTTGGCGGTGTATCCGGCGAACACCTTGTCGAAGACATATTCGCCCAGCCGCCTCAGATCCGGATCGTCGCCCGCCTGTCGCAGGTCATGGATGCTGGGCCGCGCCCCGAAACCAAACCGCTGGACCAGGGCGTGCGTCATCCGCTGGGCCGTTGCTGCGGGAAACAGCGTTCCGATCGAATCCAGATTGAACGGCAGCGGCACCTGTCGCCCGTCCACCCGCCCCTGGACACGATGGGCGTATGGCCTCCATCCCGTGAACTGGCTCAGATAGTCGAAGATACGCGCACTGTTGGTGTGAAACACGTGCGGGCCGTAAGGATGGATCAGCCGCCCGCCCGCATCGCGCCGGTCGTGCGCATTGCCGCCGACATGGTCGCGCTGATCGATCACCAGCACGCTCTGATCCAGCCCGCGCGCCAGCCGTTCGGCGACCACCGCGCCGGTGAAACCGGCGCCGACGATCAGCCAGTCATATCGCCGGGACATCACGCCCCCTGCCGGTCTGGAACAGCGCGCCCCAGTGCGCCCTCAGGCCGATCAGACACGCCACGACCACCGCCGCCTCGCCGATGATCCGCGCGCCCGCCATGCCGGCCGCGCCAAGGCCGGGCGCCAGCACCACCGCCGGCCCCAGGGTTGCGACACACCCCAGCGCCACGATCAGCGCGAACCGTCCATCCATCCGCAGCGGGTTCATCAGATGCAGCCCCAGCACCTGGCTGACGGCCACCAGCGGCAGCACCCAGGCCAGAAGTCGCAACACGTCGACGGCGCCCGCTAACCCCGCCCCGAACAACAGTCTGATCAGCAGCGGCGCCGTCAGCGTCAGTCCCGCCGCCAGCAGCACGAACGCTCCCGTCGATGCCGCCAGCGTCCACCGCGCCGTGCGAAACGCCGCTGCCTGATCCTGTCCCAGCAGTCCGGCGATCCGGGGCGCAATCAGACCGGCCAGCGGCCGCATCAGCGACCCGGACGCCGCGACCAGCCGGTCCGCCGCCCCGTAAAGCGCCGCCTGCGCCGGCCCGGCCAGCGCCGCGACAGCCAGAACGCCCGCCCCCGTATAGGCGACGATCACCGCCCGACTGGCGAACAGCGGCCCGCCCTGGATCAGGAGCCTCACAAAGCCCCGCTCCGGCGCCTGAACCCTCTGCCGTCGCAACAACAGGATGCCGGTCGCGACCAAGCCGGCCCAGACGCCGCCCGCCTGGACGGCCATCACGCCGCCGACGCTCAGGCCGGGCATCGCCAGAACGACCCCCGTCGCGGCCAGGGCGAAGCCAACCTCCAGCATCGCTGCCAAACCGGGATCGCGAATGCCCTGAAAGAACCACAGCAGGCTGGCCCCCTGCCCGATCCCCAGAACGACCGCCATCGCCACGACGACGCTCGCCCCTTCCAGAACCGGATTCAAGGCCGCCAGACCTACGCCGACCGCAGCGGCGGGCAGGATCAGCACGCCGCGCATCGCCAGGGCCTGACCGACCAGGACGCCGCGCCCTTCGACGGATCCGGCGATGTCGCGCGGCCCCGAGAGCGACTGCCCGTAATCCACGACCACCGACACCACCAAGGCCAGGGCGATGGCCGAGGCGAACATCCCGAACCCTTCCAGCCCCAGGCGTCGCGTCAGAACCGGATAGAGCAGCAGCGGCGAGACATAGCGGGCGACATGCGCGCCATAGACCCAGCCCGCATCGGCCGCGCCGCGCGCCGACATCAATCGGTGCCTGCCATCCCCCAACTGTCGCCCCCGCGATCAACCCTGGCGCGAGCTTTAGACACGCGCGGCTGCAATCGCAAGCGCGGGCTCTGCCGGGCTGCTTAGCCGAAACGGCCCTCGGCCCAGCGCGCGGCGAAATAGCCGCCGGTCGCCGACAGCATCGTCAGGGTCGTGCCCCAGATCAGGTCGATGATCGTCAGCTTGGTCTGCCAGACCGCCAGGGTCGCCTGATTGGTCAGGTCGTAGGTGGCGTAGGCGACGAAGCCCAGCACCGCCCCGTTGATCGCCGCCCGCGTCCAGTTCCCTTCCTTCAGGGCCGGCGCGATCGCCAGGAACACGGTCCCGGCGATGGAGATCAGATAGAAGGCCACCGCCGCCTTCATGTCCGGCTTGTCGGCCATGATCGGCCCGATGACGGGCTTGTACAGCCGGTTGGTCATGGTGGTCAGCCAGACGAAATCGATGGCTGCAAAGGTCAGGCCGGCCCCGAGATAGGCCGCGACATATTTGATCATCCTCGTCTCCCTTAAGCAGGCTTCAGTCTATAGTGGCTGACCGCCCAGGTGCGGCCCTCGTCGTTTCCGAACAGACCGGCCGTCGCCAGATAGAACCGCCGCCAGCGACGGGTCCAAAGTTTGGCGTCGTCGCCATAGGTCTCCCGCATCAACACCGCGATCCGCGGGGCGTTCCGGTCCATGTTCGCCAGCCAATCGTTGGCGGTCTTCGCATAGTGACCGCCGTTCCAGGTCCATTCCTGCTCGACCGCGAACAGGTCCGGAAACTGCCGGATCAGTCCGTGGCTGGGCATGACCCCGCCGGTGAAGAAATGCTGGGCGATGAAGTCGCCGCTGTCGGTATGGTCGAACCGATAGGGCGCGTCGCGGTGCGTGAAGACGTGGATGAACATCCGCCCGTCGTCCTTTAGCCAGCCCCGCGCCTTGGTCAGCAGGGCGCGCCAATTGGCCATATGCTCGAACATCTCGACCGAGACGATGCGGTCGAAGCGCTGCTCGGTGTCGAAGGCGTTCATGTCCTGGGTGATGACCGTCAGATTGGTCAGGCCCCGCGCTCCCGCCTGGGCTTCGATATGGCCGCGCTGGCCGTGGCTGTTCGACACCGCCGTGATTTTCGAAGTGGGGTATTTCTCGGCCATCCACAGCGACAGCGAGCCCCAGCCGCAGCCCATCTCCAGAATCGTCTGACCGTCCTTCAGATCGGCATGGGCGCAGGTCTCGGCCAGCGCCGCCTCCTCCGCCTGATCCAGCGTCTCGCGGCCCGTGGGATAGAGGCAGCAGGAGTATTTCAGCCGCTTGCCCAGGCACAACTGAAAGAACTCTGGCGGCAGTTCGTAATGCTGCTGGTTCGCCGCATCCGTATGTTCGGCGATGGCGCGCTGGGCCATTTCGCGCGCAAAGGCCGCCTCGTCATGCGGCCCGTCGCGATCCAGACGCTTCCGGGCCTCCGTCACCAGGCTGTCGATCGCCGGACGCGTCACGAAGTCCGGGAATGGCGCGTCCTGAAGCTGGCGAATGGCGACATTGGTCAGGTTCATCGGCGTCCTCGATCGTCGGATCTTGCTGCAGGCTTGACGGCAATACGACGCCTCGGCCCCTACGGATCCCTCCGCCCTCTTGAACGCAACCCCAAGGATGCCGACATCCGCCTCCCGCGACGACCGATTCCGTAGAAAGTGCACCAATTGCACTCTCTTTTTCGAACCCGGCTCGCCGTCATTTCAGATGAATTAGACGAATCAGACTCTGTTTTTCGCCTTCACTGTCTGAAATCGCCGCGTCGGATCGACGCCGCGTCTTGCCCCCCGCCCGCCCCCGCGTTAGGCGTGGTCAAAAGCCGATATTCATCAGGCAGTGAAAAAAGGGAGAGCGATGGGAAAGATCTACGCTGACGTTACGTCCGCGCTGGAGGGGCTGACCTTCGACGGCATGACGGTCATGTCCGGCGGCTTCGGCCTGTGCGGCATCCCCGAGAACCTGATCGCCGCCCTGCGCGACAGCGGCGTCAAGGGCCTGACGGTCATCTCCAACAACGCCGGCGTCGACGGCTTCGGCCTGGGCCAACTGCTGGGCACCCGCCAGATCGCCAAGATGATCAGTTCCTACGTCGGTGAGAACAAGGAGTTCGAGCGCCAGTATCTCGCCGGCGAGCTGGAGCTTGAGTTCAACCCGCAAGGGACGCTGGCCGAGCGCATCCGCGCCGGCGGCGCGGGCATCCCCGCCTTCTTCACCGCCACCGGCGTCGGCACCCTGGTCGCCGAGGGCAAGGAGGTCCGCAACTTCAACGGCCGCGACTACGTCATGGAGACCGGCCTGGTCGCCGACCTGTCCATCGTCAAGGCGTGGAAGGCCGACGAGCGCGGCAACCTGGTGTTCCGCAAGACCGCCCGCAACTTCAACCCGATGATGGCCACGGCCGGCAAGGTCACGGTCGTCGAGGTCGAGGAGATCGTCCCCGTCGGCGCGCTCGATCCCGACCACATCCACACGCCGGGCGTCTATGTCGACCGCCTGGTCCAGACGGTGTCCGAAAAGCGAATCGAACAGCGCACCGTCCGTCAACGTGCCGCCGGCGCCGCCGCCGGATCGGAGGTCTGATCATGCCCCGCACCCGCGAACAACTCGCCGAACGCGCCGCCCAGGAACTGCAGGACGGCTTCTATGTGAACCTGGGCATCGGCATCCCGACCCTGGTCGCCAACTACATCCCCGCCGGCATGACCGTGACCCTTCAGTCCGAAAACGGCATGCTGGGCATGGGGCCCTTCCCCTATGAGGGCGACGAGGACCCCGACCTGATCAACGCCGGCAAGCAGACGATCACCGAGATCCCGGAGTCGTCCTACTTCAGCAGCGCCGACAGCTTCGCCATGATCCGCGGCGGCCATATCAACCTGTCGATCCTGGGTGCGATGGAAGTGGCCCAGAACGGCGACATCGCCAACTGGATGATCCCCGGCAAGCTGGTGAAGGGCATGGGCGGCGCCATGGACCTGGTCGCGGGCGTCAAGCGCGTGGTCGTGGTCATGGAGCACGCCAACAAGCACGGCCAGTCCAAGGTGCTGAAGGCCTGCACCCTGCCGCTGACCGGCACCGGCGTCGTCAGCCGCATCATCACCGACCTGGCCACCTTCGACGTCAAGCCGGACGGCGCGGGCCTCGAGCTGATCGAACTGGCCGACGGCGTCACCCTCGACGAAGTCGCCGCCAAGACCGAGGCGGCCTACACCGTCGCACCGGGCTTGCAGGCCGCCTGATAAACCTGCGCCGCTCTGATCTACCGGGGCGGCGCGGGCTCCAGCCGGCGATAGGCCGCGCCCACGAAGGCCATCGTCAACGGAGCCTGTAAGCCCGTCAGCACGACGACGAAGACGATCCAGCCCGCCGTCCCCGACAGCGGCCCCGCGCCCCACAGCAACACCAGCGCGATCTTCGGCGCGGCCGTAACGACAAGCCCGACCAGCAGGGGCCAGAAGCCGCCGCGCGCGATGCTCATGCTCTGCAACGACACCATCTGCCCGCGCCCGATCGTCGCCGGCGCGAACAGACACAGGCGCACGGCGAAGGCGATGACGGCGAACAGGGCGAAGGCCGTGACGACCGCCAGCAGGATCAGCTTCCACGCCGGCCCCACCGCGCTCCACTGGCGCATCTCGATGGCCTGTGCGTTCAACTCGGCCATGCCGAACACCGCCAACAGGACCAGGGCCACGACCGACAGGATCATGGCGAGAAAGATTACGCACAGCAGGCCCGCGCCCAGCAGCCGCCCCTCCGGTCGTCCGAACTGCAACCCAACCGGCCCCAGGCCCAGGCGTCGCGCCTCGACCAGATCGTCCGTGATCGCAATCCGCGCTAGAGCGCCCGCCAGCACCAGGGTCGAGGCCAGGGCGCACGCCGCCCAGATCAGGCCCGCTGCGCCCGCCGCCAGTGGCTTGAGGCTCCAGACCACGGCCGCCAGCACGATCGCGCCGCAAGCCCCGCGCCACAGGCGAGGCAAGGCGCGAACCGCCGCCGACAGCGTCTCGCCCAGTCGCAAAATCCGATGCTCGCTCAATCTACGCCCCCGATGACCGGCGGCGGATATAGCAGGGGGCCATGACACCGCGCCACCCGCCCGCTAGAAGGCCGCGATGAGCGCTTCCCCCTCTCCTTCCCCCATCCACGTCATCGGCGGCGGCCTGGCCGGCTCCGAGGCCGCCTGGCAGATCGCCCAGGCCGGCGTGCCCGTCGTCTTGCACGAGATGCGCGGCGTGCCCGGCGTCAAGACTGACGCCCACCACACCGATGGCCTGGCCGAGTTGGTGTGCTCCAACTCCTTCCGCTCGGACGACTGGCAGTTCAATGCGGTCGGCCTGCTGCACGCTGAGATGCGGGCGCTGGATTCGATCATCATGGCCTGCGGCGACATCAATCAGGTGCCGGCCGGCGGCGCCCTGGCTGTGGACCGCGACGCCTTCTCCCAGGCGGTGACCGCCAAACTGGCCGCCCACCCCTTGGTCACCATCGTGCGCGAAGAGATCGCCGGCCTGCCGCCGCAGGCGTGGGACAATGTCATCGTCGCCACCGGCCCCCTGACCTCCCCCGCCCTGGCCGACGCCATACTGAAGGCGACGGGCGAAGAGTCCTTGAGCTTCTTCGACGCCATCGCCCCCATCGTTCACGCCGACTCGATCGACTTCGACATCGCCTGGCGTCAGTCGCGCTATGACAAGGAGGGTCCGGGCGGCGACGCCGCCGCCTACGTCAACTGCCCGATGGACAAGGCGCAGTACGAGGCCTTCATCGACGCCCTCCTGAGTGGTCCCAAGGCTGAGTTCAAGGCGTGGGAGCACGTCCCCTATTTCGACGGCTGCCTGCCCATCGAGGTCATGGCCGAGCGTGGTCGCGAGACCCTGCGGCACGGCCCGATGAAGCCGGTCGGCCTGACCAATCCGCGCGACCCGCTGGTCAAGGCCTACGCCATCGTCCAGCTTCGCCAGGACAATGCGCTGGGCACTTTGTTCAACATGGTCGGCTTCCAGACCAAGCTGAAGCACGGGGCGCAGGCCGAGGTCTTCCGCATGATCCCGGGACTTCAGAACGCTCAGTTCGCGCGTCTGGGCGGTCTTCACCGCAACACCTATCTGAACAGTCCCCAACTGCTGGACAAGCAGCTGCGGCTGAAGGCCATGCCACGCCTGCGTTTCGCGGGTCAGGTGACGGGCGTCGAAGGTTATGTCGAGAGCGCGGCCATGGGCCTGCTGACCGGCCGTCTGGCCGCCGCGCAAGCGCTGGGTCGCGACCTGGCCCCGCCGCCGCCTGAGACCGCCATGGGCGCGCTGGTCGAGCACATCACCGGCGGGCATCTGGCCGGTTCGAAGTTCCAGCCGATGAACATCAACTACGGCCTGCTGCCGCCGCTGGAAGCGCCCAAGGTCGATGAGGCGGGCGTCAAGATCCCGCTGAAGGAACGCGGCCGGGCCAAGAAGCGACTGATGAGCATCCGGGCGATGGAAAGCCTGAAGGCCTGGCGCGACGCGGGCTGATTTCTGAAGGCCGGGCCGCTCAGTCCAGCTTGGACAGGCCCGGCCGGAACCCCAGTGTCATCACGCCCAGCAGGATGACGCCCACGCCCATCAGCACCCAGGCCTGGGTAAGGTCGGCCATGTGGTCGCGCAGCAGGCCGGCGCCTAACGGCGACAGGCTGGCGATGATGTAACCGCCGCCCTGGACGAAGGCGAGCAGATCCCCGGAGCGCGCGGGGTCGTCGATCTGGTCCATCGCCAGGATCAGGCTGAGCGGGAAGATTGCGCCGATGCCGAGGCCCAGGACGATCACGATCGGCACGGCCAGGCCGAGGGGCGCGACCACGAGACCGGCCAGACCCGCCAGGGCGAGCAGAAGCGCCGTCAGGATCGGGCCGCGCCGATCCGGAAAACGCCCGATGGTCAGCGACACCAGCAGGCCGGCCGTCACCTCCGCGGCCGTCATGCCGCTGAGCAGATAGCCGGCCGTGGCCCTCGGCTCGCCCAGGTCGATGTAGAAGGGCGGCAGCCAGGCCAGCATCAATGTATAGGCCGAGGTCCCCAGGCCCATGATCAGGATCAGCCGCCACGCCCGCCCCTGACGCCAGAAGGGCAGCTCCGGGTCCGTCGCCTCGACCACCGCGGCGCGGTTCGGCTCTTCGGCCGCGGGGTCAAGTGACGCCGCCAGCCAGATCAGAGCGGCGACAAAGGCCGGCGCGCTCCACAGCGCCAGCGTCCCGGCCCAGCCGATCGTCTCGGCCAGACCGGCCGCTGTGGCCGCCGCGACGGCGGCGCCGCCCATGATGCCGGTGGTGTAGAGCGCCATGACCGTGCCGAACTGCGCCGGAAAGGCCCGTTTGATGACGACCGGCGCCAAGGCCTGGATCAAGGCGACGCCGACGCCGACGACCACTGCGCTGGCGATCAGGCCGGTCGCACCGGTCAACACTACCCGCACCAGGCAGGCCGCGCCGATCAGAAGCGCGCCCAGCAAGATCCCGCGCCGCTCGCCCAACCGCCGACGCAACGGCCGGATCGACAGGGCGCCCAGACCGATCATCAGCACGGGTAAGGTGGTCAGCAGGCTGGCGGCGGTCGAACCCATGCCCGTCGCGCCCTCGATCAGATCCAGCAGCGGCCCCACCGCCGCCATCGCCGGCCGCAGATTCAGCGCCAGGGCGACGATGGCCGCCAGCAACAGCAGCGAGGCGCCGCGCGCGGGCGTGGCGTCAGATCGTGCGGTCATGGTGGGGACTCCGACTGAAAATCGCGCTAGTCTCTCGACCTCAAGTATCTCGATGTCAAGATAACCATGCCCGATAGAGCTTCTCGCGCCGCCGCCCAATGGGCCGTGCAACGCCCCGACCTGGACATGTTGCCGATGGAGGTGCTAGGACGCCTGAACGAGGCGTCGCAACTGGTGATCCGCGAGCGCCAGACGCCGCTGTTTGCGCGCCATGGTTTGCAGCACGGCGAGTTCGACGTGCTGGCGACGCTGCGCCGATCGGGCGAACGCGAAGGCCTGACGCCGACGGCGCTGTTCGAGGCGGCCATGATGTCGTCCGGCGGCATGACCGCGCGGATCGACCGGCTGGAAAAGGCGGGCTGGGTCGAGCGGCGCCCGCATCCGAGCGACCGACGGGCGACCCTGGTCCGTCTGACGGACAAGGGTTTCGACCTGATCGAGACGATCATGCCCAGCCATCAGGATACGGCCAAAGAGGCCTTGAGCGGCCTGTCGCGAGAAGATCAGAAAACGCTGAACGCCCTGCTGACCTGCTTGATCGCCGGCCTGAACGGCTAGGTCAGATCCGGCCGCGCAGCACGGCCCAGAGCAGGCGCAGCCGCTTCAGCGGCTCCGGTTGGTCCGGATCGGTCAGGGCGGCGTGAGCCACGGCCGGAAATCCCTCGGGCGGAAGGCGTTTCAGCGCCCCATTGGCGGCGGATTTCAGGGACGCCGCCTCCTGGCGCCGGCCGGTCTGCGTCAGCCCCCAGACGCGGGCCGCATCGGCCACGGCGGCGTCATGCCCCTGCCCTGCCAGCACACGCGTCGCGACCTGCATTGGGCCAACGTAGAAGGCGTCGAGGTCGTGCGGCTGTTCGCGCACGCGGCCGATGTGGGCGTCGATCAAGGCGTCGAACCGCGCGCGGTCCAGGCCGTGACGCGCGACAAGTTCAGTCAGGGACTCCAGCACCGGATGGCCCTTGCGCGGCTCGCCGGCGAAGACACCGTCCATCTGTTCCGCCCACCAGGTATAGCGCATCTCGGCCAGGAGCGGCTGGGTCACGCGCGTAGGGATGGTCATCAGCTCGGCTTCGAAGGCGTAGAGCGTGATCAGGTCGGCGCGGGCGCGGTCATCCGCGACCAGGCGACTGGACAGCCAGCGGTCGAGGTCGGCGGTGCGGACCTGTTGGTCGAGCGTATCCGCAGTCTCGGTCAAGCGGCGCGCGACACCGCGAAATCGGCGAGGTCTTCCAAAGCAGTCCGCCAGTCGCTGGGCGGCAGGAACGACAGGGCAGCCTTCGCCTGATCGGCATAGTCGCCGGCCAGGTCTAGGGTCGCGCCGATGGCGCCCGAGCCGATGATCAGTTCGCGCGCGCGGGCGAAGTCTTCGGGCGTCCGCTCGCCCTTGGTCACGGTGCGCTCCCAGAAGGCTTCCTCGCGGCCGCGCGTTCGGGCGACGGCCAGCAGCAGCGGCAGGGTCGCCTTGCCCTCGTTGAAATCGTCGCCGGCGTTTTTGCCCAGGGCCTCGGCCGTCGCGCCGTAGTCCAGGGCGTCGTCGGCCAGTTGGAAGGCGATGCCCAACGCCATGCCGTAATCACGCAAAGCTTTGATCGCGGCCGGATCGGCCCCGGCGCCCACCGCGCCCGCCTCGGCGGCGGCGGCGAACAGTTCGGCGGTCTTGGCCGAGATGATCTGCAGATAGGTGGCCTGGTCCAGATTCAGGTCGTGGGCGCGCGTCAGCTGCAGCACCTCGCCTTCGGAGATGACCCGCGAAGCCTCGGCCAGAATGCCCAGGGCGCGCATCGAATCCGTCTCGACCATCAGTTCGAAGGCGCGGGCGAACAGGAAGTCGCCGACCAGGACGCTGGTGGGGGCGCCCCAGATCAGATGGGCCGCGACCTTACCGCGACGCAGCTCGGACGCATCGACGATGTCATCGTGCAGGAGCGTGGCGGTGTGGATGAACTCGACCGCAGCGGCCAGCTTGCGCGGCGCGACGATGTCGTCCGTCGCGCCCACGGCGCGCGCCGCAGCGACGGTCATCAGGGGTCGCAGACGCTTTCCGCCCGCCGACACCAGATGTTCGGCCAGTTTCGGGATGATCGGCACGTCCGACTGCATCCGATCCAGGATCAGCGCGTCTACGGCCGCCATATCGACCTCAGCCAGCCGGACAAGGGCGTTGACGTCCCCCTTCGGGCGGTGAGCGGCGGCGATGGCGACGTCCAAACGAATACTCTTTCACTGGCGCGGCGGGCCGCGGGAATGGCTTTTTGCGGCCGGGCCGGCTTGCCCCCGCGAGTTGCGGCGCACAATGATGTTCGACCCCTTGAGGGTCAAGGAGATTGAGGCTTGGAGCCGGTCGAAACCCTGCCGACGGCGATCGTCGAGAACGGCCTGTTGAACGGCCGGGTGCGCTTGCGTCAACCCGCGCGCGGCTATCGCGCCGGGATGGATGCGGCTTTGCTGGCGGCGGCGGTCCCGGCCGAGGCGGGCCAGAGCGTGATCGAGGCAGGCTGCGGGGCGGGCGCGGTCCTGATGCAAATCGCGGCGCGACAGCCCGGCGTGACCCTGACGGGCGTGGAGCGCGATCCGGCGATGGCGGCGCTGGCGACCGAGAATGCGGCGCTGAACGGCGCAGCTGGATCAGCTATGATTCGTCAGGGCGACGTGGCGGCCGGGTTTCGGGCCCTCGGCGTGGAGCCGGCCGACTGGGCCATATCCAATCCCCCCTTCTTCGATGACGCCACGGCGTTGCGCGCCCCGGCCGAGGGCAAGCGGGGCGCCTGGATGGCCGACGACGGGCTGAAGGCGTGGACCGATTTCCTATTGAAGGCGGTGAAGGAAGGCGGGCGCATCGTGGTCGTTCACCGCGCCGACCGACTGGCCGATCTGATGGCTCTGCTGGGCGAAAAGGCGGGGTCGTTCGCCGTGCGGCCCATCCATCCCTTCGCGGACGAGCCGGCCAAGCGGGTGCTGGTGCACGCCATAAAGACCGGGCGCGCGCCGCTGCGTCTGCTGCCGCCGCTGATCCTGCACGACCGCGAGGGCGGCAAGCACACCTCCCAGGCCGAAGCCATCCTGCGCGGCGAGGCGTCGCTGGGATGGTGATCGGGTGGTCAATCGCGACCGAAACGCCTAAATGCCGCCTCCTGACGAAATCGAGCCCGCCCCGTGTGCCCCGACGACCTTCCGCATGATCTTCAAGACGGCCTGATCGCCGTCGGCGAGGCCGCGCGCGACCTGCGCGAGCCGTGGTGGATCTTCGGCGGAGCGGCCATGGCGCTTTATGGCCTGACCGACATCCATGTGCCCGACATCGACGTGCTTTGCGCGCCCCGTGATGCACGCAGCCTGCTGGGCGCGCTTGGCGGCGTGGTGATACCCGATCCGGGCGAAGGCCTGTTCCGCTCCGCCGTCTTCGGCCGCGCGCCGGATCAGCCGATACTGGTCGAGGTCATGGCCGATCTGGAAACACGCGACGGCGGCGACTGGACGCCAGTCGCCTTCGGCTCGCGTCGCCGCGTCTTCGTCGAGGACACGCCCCTGTTCGTCCCGGACATCCGGGATCACATTGCCCTGTATCGCCTGTTCGGCCGCCCCAAGGATCTGGCGCGCGTGGAACAGCTTGAACGACTGATCGCCTGAATGCCTTTCCCCTTCCAGATTTCCGCCACCGAGGGCCGCGCCCGCACCGGGGTGTTGAAGACCGCGCGCGGCGACATCCGCACCCCCGCCTTCATGCCGGTCGGCACCGCCGCCACGGTCAAGGCGATGACGGTGGATCAGGTCAAGGCGACCGGCGCCGACATCCTGCTGGGCAACACCTATCACCTGATGCTGCGCCCTGGGCCCGAGCGGATGGAGCGTTTGGGCGGGCTTCATACGTTCATGGGCTGGGACAAGCCGATCCTGACCGACAGCGGCGGGTTCCAGGTCATGTCCCTGGCCGGCATCTCCAAGGTCAAGGAGGAGGCCGTAACCTTCTCCAGCCACATCGATGGCTCCAAACATGTTCTGACGCCCGAGCGGTCGATCGAAATCCAGGCCGACCGAATCGGTGCCGACATCTCGATGCAGTTGGACCAGTGCGTCGCCTATCCGGCCGAGAAGGACGCAGCCAGAAAGGCGATGGAGCTGTCGATCCGCTGGGGTGCGCGGTCCAAGGCCCGGTTCGGCGAACGTGAAAACCAGGCCCTGTTCGGCATCCAGCAGGGATCCACCTTCGAGGACTTGCGCCGCCAGTCATCGGAGCAACTGCAAGAAATCGGTTTCGACGGCTACGCCATCGGCGGTCTGGCGGTCGGCGAAGGCCACCAGGCCATGTGCGAGGTGCTGGACTACGCGCCGGAAATGCTGCCCGCCGATCGTCCGCGCTATCTGATGGGCGTGGGCAAGCCGGTCGACCTGGTCGAGGCGGTGTATCGCGGCGTCGACATGTTTGACTGCGTCCTGCCGACCCGCGCCGGCCGTCACGGTCAGGCCTGGACCTGGGATGGCCCGCTGAACCTGAAGAACGCCCGCTTCGCCGAGGATCAGGACCCGCTGGACCCGACAATCGACGGCCCGTCATCGTCGTATTCGAAGGCCTATCTGCACCACCTGATTCGCGCCGACGAAATCCTCGGGAAGGTGCTGCTGAGCTGGCACAACATCGCCTTCTATCAGGCGCTGACGGCGGCCATGCGCGCAGCGATATCCGAGGGCCGGTTCGAACAATTCAGGCGCGACTTCCACGCCCGCCACACGTCGAACGGCTGACGGCTAGGGGTGCGGTCTGAACCAGCTGGGCGCCGCCGGCGGCGCGCAGTTCCGCTGCATGCCCATGCCTTTCAGGAAGGCGCGGCGCATTCGGCCGGACTGGATGGCCGACTGAACGTGCTTTGAGTGCTGTTCGGCGCCGCTCAGTCGACGGATCCAGTTTCGGCCGGGAATAAAGTCTGTCGTCGTGTCGCGAATGGCGTTCAGCGCCGCCTTGGCCGCCGCATCCGCCGCCCGCTCACTGAGATAGGAGCCATCCTGACGGGGCGGTTCGTCCGTATCGGGTCCCAGCGCTTCGTCGAGCCTTGCGACCTCTGCGCCGATGGTCGTGCACTGATTCAGATTGCGCAGGTCGTAGGGATTGGCTTCGGCCTGAAGCAGCACCGTCGGGATCATCTGACGACGCAGGTTGAAGTCTTCCAGCGGAGCCGTCGCCGCCGCCGCGAAGCCTGCCCCGACCTGTTCGGCGCCGCCCATCGCCGACCGACCGGCATTGCAACCGGAGAGCGCAACAAGACTGACTGCGAGAAGAAGGCGTTTCATGTGATGGCTTAGACCACGCCTCGGCTAACGATTAAAGCGTAGCGGCGGAAGCGTTCGGTAACGAAGAATTCTCTGATTTTATGTCACTTTGGCCGGTCGTTGGAGTTCGGTCGTGCCTTACATCGCCAAGAGCCTGGAAGCCCTGGACGCCCCTGCCGGACCGTTCCAACGTCTTACGGAACTGGCCTGCACGGTTTTCGATGCGCCCGCCGCCGTCGTCACCCTGGTCAGCGGCGACAACGCTGTCCTCTGGTGCAGCGATCGTGAACTGGTTCGAAGCCTGCCGCGCGAACGCACCCTCGGCGACCGTCTGCTGCGCCAGGGCAAGGGCGCCGTCCTGGTGGTCGAAGACGGCCTGGCGGACCCCGCAGCGCGCAATCATTTCCTGGTGGCGCCCCCCTATAATTTGCGTTTCTACGCCGGCGTTACGATCTGCGGCCCGGACGGTCGGCCGCTGGGCGCGTTCGGCGTCATGGATCGCCAACCCCGCCCTCACCCCTCCGACGCCCAGATCGCGACGCTGCGAACCTTGGGCGCCATGGCCGAAGACATCATCGCGTCGCTGGAAGTCGGTCGCGTCAGCGATGAGCGCCACGGCACGCTGGAGCTGATCGAAAACATGGCCGGCGTCGGTCATTGGCGGTTGGAGCTGGCCAGCGGCAAGGTCCACTGGTCCGACGAAGTGTTCCGCATCCACGGTCTGGATCGCAAGACCTTCGATCCGCAGGTCGATTCGGCCATCGACCGCTATCATCCTGACGACAGGCCCGGATTGTTGGCGGCGATCGCGCATTCGGCCGAAACGGGCGACGGCTACAAAATGCGTCTTCGGTTGATCCGCGCCGATGGCGAGGAGCGTGCGGTTCTGACCCAGGCGCGCGCCGAACGTGACGACGCCGGGGTCGTGAAGGTCCTTTACGGCGTGTTTCAGGACATCACGGACCAGCAGGCCCAGATCGCCCGCGCTCAGCGTGACGAGGCCCGCTATCGGCTGTTGGCCGAAAACGTGGGCGACGTGATCACCCGCGTTCGCCCGGACGGCACCAGCAAATACATCTCGCCGGCGATCGAAAGCCTGCTCGGCTGGACCACCGAAGAGATGAACGGTCGACCCATGGACTATGTCCATCCCGACGATCGGGAAATGGTGACCCGGGCCGTGCTGGGCACCATCCACACCAAAGAGCCGTGCCGGCTGGAGCACCGCGCCCTTCATCGCGACGGTTCGATCGTCTGGGTCGAATGCACCTTCCGCGCCCTGGCCGCCGAGGCGGGCAAGCCGTCGGAGGTGGTGGTGGTCATCCGTGACATGACGGATCGCAAGATCCTGGCCGACGAACTGGTCACCGCGCGCTACCGGGCCGAGGCGGCGGCGGCGGCCAAGAGCGAATTCCTGGCGAACATGAGCCACGAACTGCGCACGCCGCTGACCAGCGTCATCGGCTTTTCCAACCTGCTGAAGGCCAGCGAGGCCTTGCCCGAGGCCGAGAAGGGCTATGTCGCGCGCATCGCCACGGCTAGTGAAGCCCTGCTGTCGGTCATCAACGACGTGCTGGACTATTCCAAGCTCGAAGCCGGCATGATCGAGCTGGAGCCCCAGCGGTTCGACCCGGCCGCCCTGGCGCACGAGACGGTCCAGATGATGGAGGCCCAGTGTCTGGCCAAGGGTCTGGCGCTGCACGTCGATCTGGCGCCGGACATGCCGGATCGCCTGATGGGCGACCAGGCCCGTCTTCGACAGGTCCTGCTGAACCTGCTGGGCAATGCCGTGAAGTTCACCCGCCAGGGCTCGGTCAGTCTGTCGGTCGGCGGTGCAATGGACGATAGCGGCGCATGGCGTCTGACGGCCGAGGTGACCGATACCGGCATCGGCATGAGCGCTCAGACCCAGGCCCATCTGTTCGAACGTTTCTCGCAGGCGGATCGGTCGACGACCCGGCTCTACGGCGGCACCGGCCTGGGGCTGGCGATCTCGCGGCGGCTGGCGCGGGCGATGGACGGCGACATCGTCGTCACGAGCCAGCCCGGCCTGGGATCGACGTTCAAGGTGACCGTCCCGCTGCACATCGCCGAGGGCGGATCGGAGGCCGAGGGGCCGCGCCTCAGCGTCATGCCCGAGGGCCGCGTGCTGATCGCCGACGACGCCCCGGCCAACCGCGAACTGATCAGCGTCATCCTTGTCGGCATGGGACTAGAGGTCGCCACCGCCAGCGATGGAGCCGAGGCGGTGCATGCGGTGCAGTCCGAAGTCTACGACCTCGTCCTGATGGATATGCAGATGCCGGTCATGGACGGCCTGACAGCCACGCGCGAGATTCGCCGGATTGAGCAGGGCAGCGGACGCCGACTGCCGATCATCGCCCTGTCCGCCAATGTTCAGCCGGACCAGATCCAGCTGTGTCGCGACGCCGGCATGGACGACCATCTGGCCAAGCCGCTGCAACTGCCCGCCCTGGTCGCCACCCTGTCGAAGTATCTCGACAAGTCGAACGCACCGATCGCGCGGGATGCGACTGCGCCGGGGTCGTTTCGCGACCCACTGAAGGCAAGGCCCGGACAGCAAAAAGCCCGCCGAAGCGGGCTTTAAATGGTACGTCCTCTCGGGCTCGAACCGAGGACCCTCTGATTAAAAGTCAGATGCTCTAACCAACTGAGCTAAGGACGCACCGCGCGACGTCCGGGCTGGCCCGAACCGTCGAAGGGCGCCTTCTGTTGTAATCCGGCCTTCCGGTCAAGACCCGGTCTGCTACTCATTGGGCATGAAACCGTTAAATGGCGTCCGCATCATCGAATTCGACGGCCTGGGGCCGGTCACCTTCGCCGGAATGATGCTGGCGGACCTGGGGGCGGAGGTGGTGCGGCTGACGCGCGACGCCTCGGCCGGACCGGCGGTCTTCGACGAGGTCGGAGGCGAGGTCCTGCACCGGGGACGAGCGGCGGTTCCCGTCGATCTGAAATCAGCGGCCGATCGCGAGCGCATCCTGCAGCTGATCGATGGGGCCGACGCGGTGATCGAAGGTTTTCGACCCGGCGTCATGGAGCGGCTGGGCTATGGTCCCGACGCCCTCCAGGCGCGAAAGCCCGCTCTGGTGTTTGGACGCGTGACGGGGTGGGGCCAGACGGGGCCGCTAGCGAATGTAGTCGGGCATGATCTGAACTACATCGGCCTGTCCGGAGTGTTGCATGCCATGGGCGAGGCGGATCATCCGCCCTCCCCGCCGTTGAACCTGGTCGGAGATTACGGTGGCGGGGCCATGCTGCTGGTGGTCGGAGTGCTGGCCGCGCTGGTGGAGGCTAGGACAACGGGCAAGGGACGCGTGGTGGACGCCGCCATGGCGGACGGGGCGGCTCTGCTGGGCGGTCTGTTCCAAGCCTTGCGGGGTCGGGGACTGTGGAGCGACCGGCGCGGATCCAACCTGCTGGACGGGGGCGCGCCCTTCTATCGCTGCTACGCCTGTCGCGACGGTGGGTTCGTGGCGGTGGCGGCGCTGGAGCCGCGTTTCTACGCCGCGCTGCTGGCCGGCTTAGAGATCGATCCGGCTGATGCGGTTCAATACGACATCGCCGCCTGGCCGGCCCTGCAAGCGCGGCTTGCGGCCTTGTTTGCAAGCAGAGACCGCGATGACTGGAGCGCCCATTTCGCCGGGACGGAAGCCTGCGTCACGCCCGTGCTGAGCCTGGCCGAGGCGCCGGATCATCCGCACAATCAGGCGCGTGGAACATACCACAGCGGCCTGCCGCAACCCGCGCCCCGTTTCGACGGCGTAGTTGCTGCGCCCTCCCCCAAGTCCGAACTGACCTTGGATCAAATGGTCACAAAATGGTCCGATCACGCAGGATGACCGACGCAGATTTCGGCGCTAAGGGAACAGCTTAGCGCGACAGGCGTTTGGTCGGCGGAGACCGGGGACTTTCATGACACGCTCGATTTTTGTCTTGGCCGCCGCCGCCAGCGTGCTCGCGCTGTCGGCCTGCGACGACCGTCCTTCCCGCTCGGACGACGACAATCGCGAGATGTCGGTCCAGCCGGCGCCTCCGCCGGTCAAGGAAGAAGCCCCCCCGCCTGCGCCAGAGGTGCAGGATCCGACGCCCACGCCTCCGCCGTCGACGACGCTTCCGCCTGAGGAACGCACGTCGGAACAGTCGGTCCAGCCCGAGAGTGAGACGCTGTTCTACTGACGAACAGGTATGCCGGGGGGCGTCCTTTTGACGAAAGATCGAGTTTGACGTTCAGGCCTACCCTGCTGGTCGCCCTCGCGGCGTTTTCGGCCTGCGCCCATGCAGCGGCGGCGGAACCCCGCGCACAAATCCGGGGCGACATGGACGGCGATCTGCGGCGGGCGCTGGAGCGGGCCGTGGGCGAGGTTGACGGCGCGCCGGCCAGCCGCTTCGAGGCCCGTCGTCGCGCCGAGAGCGCCGTGACCTCGGCGACCGCCCTGCTGCGGTCCGAAGGCTACTATCAACCGGTCGTCGAAGACATCGTCGAGGGTGAGGAGACGCCGATCGCGGTGGTCGCGGTCGAACCGGGGCGCCGTTTCCTGCTGACCGATCCAACGATCCAGTGGGCCGATCCAGCGCCGGAGGCCGAGGCGGCTGACAAGGCGAAGACTGCGATCGCGCTGAAGGCGGGCGATCCAGGTAGAGCGGCAGACGTCATATCCGGCGAAGGTCGGGCCGTGGCGGCGCTGGTGCGTGACGGCTATGCCGACGCCAAGGCCAATCCGCGCCGTGTCGTGGTGGATCACGCGGCCTTCACCGTCGCGCCGGAGTATCGCATCGCCTCCGGCGCGCTGGTGCGTCTGGACGGCGTGCGCCTGACCAGTCAGGGGCGAACCAATCCCGCCTGGGTCGCGGGCCTTGCGCCGTGGAACGAGGGCGATCGCTACGATCCCGAAATGGTCGCGGAGTTGGAACGCCGGCTGCTGGATACCGGCGTTTATGACGGCGTCAGCGTCGCGCTGTCGCCGCTGGATCAGATCACCGCCGGCGGTCATCGCCCCGTGGTGGTCAGCCTGCAAGACCGCCCCCGTCGCGTGCTGGAGGCCGGCGCCACCTGGTCGACGGCGGAGGGCGCGGGCGTGGACGTGATCCAGACCCGCTACAATCGCTTCGGCCGCGCCGACACCCTGAGGCTGGAGGCGCGACTGGCCGACATCGACAGCCGGATCGGCGCCGACCTGTCCCTGCCCCACTGGCGTCGGCCCGGCCGGACGCTGAAGCTGGGCGCGGCGGTCGTCAACGAGGACACCGACGCTTACCTACGGACCGCCGTGGTTCTGTACGCCGACCTGCAACAACGGATCGGCAAGACCTCCTATTTCAACTACGGGATCGGGCTGGACGCCGGGCGCTACAGCGAGACCCGCTACGACTTCACCACCCTGCCCCCTCAGCGCGTGACCTTTGACCGCGATCTGGCCATCATCACCGCGCGGACCAGCGCCTACATCGACCGCTCCAATGATCCGCTGAACCCGACCAAGGGCTGGCGGGTCAATCTGGCGGTTCAGCCGACGGCGGTGACCGGCGCGAGCAACATCCTTTTCCTGCGCACCGAAACGCAAGGCACCGCCTACTTCCCCGTCGCGGGTGATCGCACCATCCTGGCCGGGCGCATGAAGATCGGCTCCATCGTCGGCGGCAGCGAGCTGAACGTGCCGGCCGACCGTCTGTTCTATTCCGGCGGCGGGGGTTCGGTGCGGGGTCATTCGTATCAGAACGTCAATCCGCAGCTGCCGGACGGCACGCCGCGGGGCGGTCTGTCGCTGTTCGAAACCTCCTTCGAGGTACGCCAGTCGATCGGTCAGAGCTTCCAGGCCGTCGCCTTCGTCGACGCCGGCTCCGTGGGCTTCCAGGAGACGCCGAACCTGACCAACATGCGCTACGGCGCAGGCGTGGGCGTGCGCTACATGCTGCCGTTCGGGCCGATCCGGGCGGATGTCGCCATGCCGCTCAACAAGCGTGAGGGCGACTCGGCCTTCCAGATCTACATCAGCATCGGGCAGGCGTTTTGACCGATACACCGCCCGAAGCCACGCCTGAAGACGCGACGATGCCGGCCAAGGCCGCGCGGCCCGCAAAGCCGCGTCGCGGGCTGATCAGACGCATCGCCCTGGGCGTGGGCGTCGTGCTGGCCGGACTGCTGGTGCTGATCGCCGCCGCCCTGGTCGGAGGGCGTTACTACATCGCCTCGGACGGCGGTCGCGACATGGTTCTGCAACGGCTTCAGGACCTGAAGATCAGCCGCTACGGCCGGCTGAAGGTCTATGGGCTGAAGGGCGATCTGCTCAGCGACTTCACCATCGACCGCATCACATTGGCCGACAGTCAGGGCATCTGGCTGGAGGCGAACAACCTCAGCATGGACTGGTCGTATCTGGCGCTGCTGGGCCGCAGTTTCCATGCGAACGACATCAAGGCCGAGACCATTCGCGTCCTGCGTCGGCCTGTGGTCGAGCCGCCCACCGGCGAACCGCCCAGCCCCCAGCCGATCTCGGTCCGCATCGACAAGTTCGCGGCCAACATCGAACTGATGGAAGGTTTTTCCAAGGAATACGGCCGTTGGAGCCTGTCGGGGAACGCCAGCTTGCCGCGCGCCGGCGCCAAGAGCGCGACGGTCAACGCCGACAGCCTGAACCGGCCGGGCGACTTCCTGCGTCTGGCGGCGACCTTCGGGGGCAAACTCGAAGATACGCGCCTGAACCTGCGCGCCAATGAGGCTCTGGGCGGACCGCTGGCCGGCGCCTTGGGCTATTCCCCGGATCAGCCGTTCTCGGCGGTCGCGGTTCTGAACGCCGATGTCGTAAATGCGCGGGTCCAGACGGGACAGTTCGTCCCCCTGATCGTCCAGGGCCATTTCGGCGACAAGGGCTCGCGTGTGGCGGGCTTCGCCGACTTCAGCAACTCGGACCTGCTGGCGCCCTTCGTCACTAAGATCGGCCGCACGGCGCGGTTCGGCTTCGCCATGGTGCCGACGCCGGACAAGGCCAGCCAGGGCGTTGCGTGGAAGCTGATTTCCGACAATGTCCAGTCCGAAGCGCGCGGCCTGATCCGCAACTCCGATCGCAGCTCGCCCGACGGAATCAGCCTCAACATCCGGACGGCCTCGCTGAGCCGGCTGGTCGGGTCCGATGTGGCGGGACCTGCGGCCTATTCCGGCCTGTTCAAGGGCGACGCCCAGACCTGGACGCTGGACGGCCAGGTCACCCTGCTGAACGCGAATGTCGCCAGCTATCGCGCCACGCGCATCGCCGGACCGCTGAACGTCGCGGTCAAGAACGGCCGCATCGATCTGGACGGCGACATTCGTGCGAACGGCGGATCGGGCGAAGGCATCATCGGCGGTCTCCTGGGGCCGGCCCCGCGCGTGCAGATGAAGGCGGCGCGGATGAAGGACGGCGCCATCCTGCTGACCAAGGTCGATCTGCAGGGCCAGGGCCTGACGCTGAACGGCTCGGGCTCGCGCAATCTGCTGGGCGGGATGAACTTCCGCGGCGAGGCGCAGTTGACCGATGCCAGGCGCGTGCTGCCCGACGCGCGCGGCGCCTTCGGCGGTCCGATCCGGGCCTCGTCGGCGCGGGCCGGCGCGCCGTGGATGCTGAACTTCGACGGACGGGGCCGCAATCTGACGGTGGGTCTGGACGAGCTGGATCGCCTGCTCGGCAAGACGCCGCGTCTGCAACTGGCCGGCAAGCTGAACGGCGGACGCATCGAGGTCGAGCGCGGCGAACTGACCGGCGCGGCCGGGCGCGCGGGGGCCAAGGGCATCATCGAAACCGCCGGCAAGCTGAGGCTGGCGCTGGACTGGAACGCGCGCGGCCCGTTCGCGGCCGGGCCGGTCGAGATCGGCGGCGACATGAATGGACGCGGCGCCCTGACCGGCACCCTGGCCCAACCGCGCGTCGATCTGACCGCCGGCTTCCAACAGGTCACGGCCGGCGCGCTGACGCTGAACAACGCCGACCTGACGCTCAGCTTCCGCAAGGGCGCGGATGCGTCGGACGGTCGGATTTCGGTGGTCAGCGGCTCGAACTATGGTCCGGCGCGCGCGTCGGGCAACTTCTTCCTGGGCGGCAAGCGCATCCGATTGAGCGATCTGGACGTGGACGCCGGCGGCGTGACGGCCAGGGGCGCCATCGCCCTGTCCGACAGCATTCCCTCCAGCGCGGACCTGACCTTCTCGGCGCGGGCGGGCGCCTTCCTGGCTTCGGGCGAAGCCAACGGACGGGTGCGGCTGACCGACGGCGGCGGATCGGACAGCGCCATTCTGGACGTCAGCGGTCGCAACGTCCGGCTGGCCGGTCAGAGCTGGATCATTCGTAATCTGGATCTGGACGGGCGCGGCACGCTGAACAACCTGCCCTTCACCCTGGCGCTGGACGTGGGCGGCCCAACCCCGGCTCAGTTCAACGGCACGGGCGTCTATTCCCGGCAGAACACCACCCACGGTCTGACGCTGCGCGGCGGCGGCCGGGTGCGAGAGGTGGCGTTCACGACCCGCAGTCCGGCCTCGATCACCCTGAACGGGGCCACCCGCACGGCGCATCTGGATCTGGGCGTGGGCGGCGGCGTGCTGCTGGCCGACTTGCGGCAGGATGCACGCGGCGCCGCGATCCAGGCCGACCTGACGCGGGTCGATCTGGGCTCCCTCTCGCCCGAACTGCGCGGCAGCGTGACCGGTCAGGTCGCCCTGCGCGGCGCCGGCAGCGATCTGTCAGGCACGGCCAATATTGTGCTCCAGAACGTGCGCAGCATCGATGCGCCGCGCGGCCTGGCCGTCGATGGGCGCGTGGACGCGACCCTGGCGGGCGACCGGCTGAGCATCAAGGCGACGGCGGTCGACGAGGGCGCGGTTCAGGCGTCCGCCGATGTCGTCCTGCCGGTCGAGGCCTCTGCGGCGCCGCTGCGGCTGGCCATCGCCCGGACGCGCGAGATGTCGGGCCGAGTGTCGATCAATGGGCAGATCCAGCCGATCTGGGACCTGTTCCTGGGCGGCGACCGCAGTCTGGCCGGTCAGGTGGCGGGTCAGGCGACGATCGGCGGGACGCTGAACGCGCCGCGCCTGAACGGCCGATTCGATCTGAGCCAAGGCTCCTATCGCGAGAATGCGGTCGGTCTGGTGCTCAGCGACCTGACGCTGCGGACGCGCTTCGATGACACGGCCGCCCAGATCGAGACCTTCACAGCCAATGACGGCAAGGGCGGCACGGTGTCCGGCCAGGGCCGCATCGGCCTGCGCCAAGGCTCCGGATCGAACGCACAACTGATGCTGAACCGCTTCCGGGTCATCGACAACGATATCGCCGAGGCGCGCGCCTCGGGCCCAATCACCATCGTTCGCGGCGCCGACGGCAATATTCAGCTGGGCGGCCGCATCGACATCGACGAGGCCAAGATCGAACCGGAACTGCCCGGCGCGACCGGCATCGTCTCGATGGATGTGGTCGAGATCAATCGCCCCGGCGGCGATCCGGAGGAGAACGAGCAGAAGGCGCGGGGTCCGCAGATCGGCATGGACATTGTCCTGCGTTCCAGCGGCGGCAAGGTGCGGGTCAACGGTCGCGGCCTGAACGTGATCCTGGACGTGAACGCCCGGGTGCGCGGCACGATCGCCCAGCCGCAACTGACCGGCACGGCCAATGTAGTGCGCGGCGATTATGAGTTCGCGGGCAAGCGGTTCGTGTTCGACGACACCGGGCGCGTCACCCTGTCGACCGATCCCAAGCAGATCCGTCTGAACCTGGCGGCGACGCGCGAGGACGCGGCACTGACCGCCTCGATCAACGTCACCGGCACGGCCGCCGAACCGAAGATCGCCCTGACCTCCACCCCGTCCCTGCCCCAGGACGAAATCCTGTCGCAGGTGCTGTTCGGACGGTCGGCGTCGCAGCTGTCGGCCTTCGAGGCGGCGCAGCTGGCGGCCGGGGTCGCGGCCCTGGCGGGCGGCGGCGGGTTCGACGTGATCGGCAACCTGCGCGAACTGGCGGGCCTGGACCGGCTGTCGTTCGGCGGCGACGCTTCTGCGGTCACCGTTGCGGGCGGTCGCTACATCACCGACGACGTCTATCTGGAGGTCATCGGCGGCGGTCAGAACGGCGCGGCGGTCAAGGTCGAATGGCAGCCTCGGCGCAACGTCGCCATCGCCTCGCAGTTCGGCGGCCAGGGCCAGACCAGCCTGTCGATCCGCTGGCGTCACGAAAGCCGCGAGGCGGGCGACCGTCGTCCGAACCGGGGCGGCCGCAACCGCTAGGCCGCCCCATCGGATCTGTCGCTAGAGAACGTCCAGCACCCGCTCTACGGGTCGTCCGATGACCGCGCCCTTATCGGTTTCGACGATCGGACGTTCGATCAGGATCGGCTGAGCGATCGCTGCGGCCAGGATGGCTTCGTCATCTGCGCCGGCGTCCAGCAGCGCCTTGGCGTCGGCCTCCTTCCTGCGGAGCAGGCCGGACAAACCGAGGCCGGTTCTGGACGCCAATCGCTCCAGCGTCTCGCGGTCCCATCCGGTCTTCGGATATTCGACGACCGTCGGCTCGACGCCCTGCTCGCGCAGCAGGGCGAGGGCGTTGCGCGACGTGCTGCATTTCGGATTGTGGTAGAGGACGACCGACATCATGCCTCCTGCTTCAGACGATGCAGCAGCATGGCGCCCTGCAGCGACGCGACATAGATCACGCCCGACACGAGCATGGCGGGCCAGGTCGTCAGGTTGATCCACAGCGGAAGGTCCGGCGATGGCATGGTCCCCAGCAGCCGCATCCCCAGATTGGCCACTACGCTGTAGGCGATCAGCGCCAGCATGATGATCGGGATGGCGCGCGTCATCATGCGCCACTGAACCACCGCCACGACGCCATAGAACAGGACGGAGAAGATCGCGCCCGAGGCGATAGCGAACGGCCAGATGACCTTCATCATCTCCTGCTGCATGGCCAACTGATCCGCCGACAGACCCATCTTGGCGTACTCCGCGCTCATCGCCGTCTCGAACCAGCCCGAGGCGAACATCCACCAGGTCGGGATCAGGCCGACGATCAGGGCGATGACCAGGCCGATCACCATCGAGCGCGCCGAACGCTGGGCCTCGGCCATGCCGCGCGGCAGCTTCAGCGGGTTCATGGCGCGGAGCCAGAGATCGATCTTGTTGCGTGTCATGGGGCCCTCGCTTCGAGCGGAACCTAGCGGTGATCGGCGATGACTTACAGGCCCCGACCTTCACCTTTGGGGTCGAGGCGTCTAGGGTCCGGGCGATGCGGATTCTGACCTCGGACCAGGCCGTCCTCGACCACGTCGCCGCGCGACGCGAGACGATCATCGGCCGCACCATCGACTGGGCGAACATCAACTCCGGCAGCCGCAACGCCGCCGGTCTGAATACTGTGCTGGATGCGCTGGAATCGGCGGCGAGCGCCCTGACCGCCACCGTCGAACGCCTCCCGACGCAGGGTTCGACCACCGTCGCCGACGACGGATCGGTCCGGACCGAGGCCCATGCCGACGCCCTGAAAATCACCGCCCGGCCGGAGGCCCCGATCCAGGTCGTGCTGACCGGCCACTATGACACCGTCTTCCCCGCCGACAGCCGGTTCCAGACCGTGACCACGCGGGCCGACGGCGCCCTGAACGGGCCGGGCGTCGCCGACATGAAAGGCGGGATCAGTGTGCTTCTGGCCGCGCTGGAGGCGTTCGAGACCCATTCAGACAAACACGGCGTTGGCTGGACCGTGCTGCTGAGCCCCGACGAAGAAATCGGCTCACCTGCTTCAGCCCCGCTGCTGGCCGAACTGGGTGCGCGCGGCCATGTCGGCCTGACCTACGAACCGGCGCTCGCGGACGGCACGCTGGCGGGGGCGCGCAAGGGCAGCGGCAACTATCATCTGATCGTGACGGGTCGCGCCGCGCATGCCGGCCGCGCCTTCGACGAAGGCCGTAATGCGATCGCCGGCGCCGCCATCATCGCCGCCGCCCTGCATGGACTGAACGGTCAGCACGAGGGCGTCACCGTCAACGTCGCCAAGATTTCGGGCGGAGGCGCGCTGAACGTCGTCGCAGACAACGCCGTGGTGCGGTTCAACGTCCGGGTGCCGGACAAGGCGGCTGCAGACTGGATCGACGCATCCGTGCGGGCCATCGCCGCGACACCGCCGTTCGAGGGCCTGACGCTGGATCTGCACGGCGGCTTCACCCGTGCGCCCAAGCCGATGGACGCCGCCCAGACCGCCCTGTTCGAGGCGGTGAAAGAGGCGGGCGCCCTGTTGGGCCAGCCCATCGCCTGGAAACCGTCGGGAGGGGTGTGCGAGGGCAACAATCTGCATGCCGCCGGCCTGCCCAATATCGACACCCTGGGGGTGCGCGGCGGAGACATCCATTCGGATCAGGAGTTCGTCTGGCCCGACAGCTTCGTCGAACGCGCCCAGCTTAGCGCCCTGATCCTGTGCAAGATCGCATCGGGTGAAATCGATGCGGCCAAACTGAAATCCCTGCGGATGGAAACCCTGTAGAATGCTTGTCGTCCGTCCCGCCGGCCCCGCCGATCTCGATCATCTGCTGGAACTAGCTATCCTGTCCGGCCCCGGCTTCACCAGCCTGCCTGAGGACCCCGACGCCCTGGCTGATCGGCTGGAGCTGAGCCAGGCGAGCTTTGAAGGTCGCGTGCCATGGCAAGAGGCCTGGTACACCCTGATGCTGGAAGACGGCGACACCGGCGACATCGACGGCGTCGGCTCGGTCAAGGCCACGGTGGGGCTGAAGCGACCCTTCTTCTCGTTCCGCGTCGTCAACAACACCGTCCAGTCGCCCTCGCTAGGGGTGAAGCTGGATCACCAGACGCTGGTTCTGGTCAATGAATGCACGGGCTGGACCGAGGTCGGTTCGCTGTTCCTGAAGGCGGATCGGCGAAAGGGCGGCGCGGGTCGTCTGCTCAGCCAGTCGCGATATATGCTGATCGGCGCACAGCCCGAGCTGTTCGCCGACAATGTACTGGCCGAGTTGCGCGGGGTCTTCACGCCCGACGGCGCCTGCCCGTTCTGGGACCACGTGGCGCACAAGTTCTTTCCGATGGAGTTCGACCACGCCGACCGGATGACCGGCTCGACGGATAAGCAATTCATCCTCGACCTGGCGCCGCGCCACCCGATCTATACCGAGGTGCTGCCCGAACCGGCCCGCGCGGTGATCGGCAAGGTCCATCCGCAAGGCGTGCCGGCCATGGCCCTGCTGGAAAGCGAGGGCTTCCGGCCCAATGGTCTGGTCGACATCTTCGACGCCGGTCCGACCGTCGCCTGCGGCCGCGACAATATCCGAACTGTGCGCGATGCCCGGCGCCTGACGGTTCAGATCGTCGAGGGGGTTGAAGCCGAGTTGCCGGCCCTGATCTCGACCGACAGCGTCGCCGCCTTCCGCGCCGTCCGCGCCAAGGCCGACATCGATGGCGACGCCGTTCGCCTGAACGCCGAAACCGCCGCCGTGCTCAAGGTGCGCGGCGGAGACACTGTGCGAGTAAAATCATGACCCGTTTCACCTCCACCGATCCCGCCACTGAAGCGACCAACTGGGAAGGCGAGGCCGCCAGCCCGGCCCAGGTCCAAGCCGCCGTCGACGCCGCCCGCGCCGCCTTCCCCGCCTGGGCCGATGCGCCGCGCGCCGAACGAATCGACGCGGTGAAGCGCTATCAAGCCGTCCTGAGAGATCGCGCGCCGCAGATCGCCGAGGCCATCGCGCGCGAGACCGGCAAGCCGCTGTGGGAAACCAAGACCGAGGCCGCCGCCATGATCGGCAAGGTGGACATCTCGATCCGCGCCTATGACGAGCGCACCGGCGAGCGGACCAGCGACACGGCGTTCGGCCGCGCGACCCTGCGGCACCGTCCACACGGCGTCGCGGCGGTGCTTGGCCCGTTCAACTTCCCTGGCCATCTGCCGAACGGCCATATCGTCCCGGCCCTGCTGGCGGGCGACACGGTCGTCTTCAAGCCGTCGGAAGAAACGCCCCTGGTCGGTCAGGTGATGGCCGAAGCCTTCGCCGCCGCCGATCTGCCCACCGGCGTGGTCAATGTGGTCCAGGGCGGTCGCGAGACCGGGGCGGCCCTGCTGGACGCCGGTATCGACGCCCTGATGTTCACAGGCTCGGGCGCGGCGGGCGCGCATTTCCGGCGCAAGTTCGCGGATGATCCCCACGTCATCCTGGCGCTGGAATTGGGCGGCAATAACCCACTGGTCGTGTGGGACGCAGCGGATGCCGAGGCCGTCGCGGGCATCGCGGTTCAATCCGCCTTCATCACCACCGGCCAGCGTTGCTCGTGCGCGCGTCGCCTGATCGTGCCGGAAGGACCGCAAGGCGATGCCATCATCGAAGCCATCGCCGCCCTGTCCGACCGGCTGATCTTCGGCCCGTGGGACAACGATCCCGAACCGTATGCCGGACCGCTGATCTCTGCGCGTGCCGCCGAGGCGGCGCTGAAGGCTTTGCAGGACCGGATCGACATGGGGGCCAAGGTCATCCGCGCCTCTGGACCGGTCGCCAATCTGCCCGGCGCCTTCGTCAAACCGGCCATTATCGACATGACGGGGGTCGATGTTCCGGACGAGGAGATGTTCGCCCCCTTCCTGTCGGTGACGCGCGTCGCCTCGTTCGACGCGGCCATCCAGGCGGCGAATGCGACCCGCTACGGCCTGTCCGCCGGTCTGGTCAGCGATGATCCGAAAAACTGGGACCACTTCATCCGCCGCATCCGGGCAGGCGTGGTCAACTTCAACCGGCCAACCACCGGCGCCGCCGGCGACATGCCGTTTGGCGGACTGGGGGCCAGCGGCAACCACCGGCCCAGCGCCTATTACGCCGCCGACTATTGCGCCTATCCGGTCGCCAGTTTCGAGGCCGACGCCGTCGCCAACATCGAAGGCGAGATCAAGGGATTGCGATGATCAGCGCTGTCGAGGCCAACGCCGACGGTCTGATCGGGCCGACCCATTCCTACGCCGGTCTGTCTCCGGGCAATCTGGCGTCCAGCCTGAACAAGGGCGAGGCGTCCAATCCCCGCGCGGCCGTGCTTCAGGGCCTCGACAAGATGAAGACCCTGGCGGACCTGGGCCTGCCCCAGTTCGTCCTGCCGCCGCATGAGCGACCGAATATCCCCTTCCTACGGAGCCTAGGCTTCGCCGGCTCGGACGCCCAGGTCCTGGAGCGGGCCTGGCGGAGCGCGCCCTCGTTCGCCGCCGCCGCCTGTTCGGCCTCGCCGATGTGGGCCGCCAACGCCGCGACCGTGACGCCCAGCGCCGACGCCGCCGACGGCCGAGTGCATTTCACGCCGGCCAATCTGCACACCAATCTGCACCGCAGCCTGGAGCACCGGCAGACCAAGCGCGCCCTGGACGCTCTGTTTCCTGACGCCAGCCGGTTCGCCGTCCACGACGCCCTGCCCGCGGTCGCGCATCTGGCCGACGAAGGCGCCGCGAACCACGTTCGCCTGTGCGCCGAGCATGGCGGTCGCGGCGTCAATCTGCTGGTCTGGGGTCGCGAGGCGTTCGAGCCTTGGGACGGCCCCTTCCCCGCCCGCCAGACGCGCGAAGCGTCGGAAGCCATCGTCCGCCGCCACGAAGCCGGACGGCCGGTCCTGGCCCAGCAATCCCGCGCCGCCATCGCGGGCGGCACCTTCCACAACGACGTCGTCTGCGTCGGGGCGCTGGACACCTTGTTCTTCCACGAGTTGGCGTTCGAGGACACGGCCGCAACCCAGGCCGCCATTCGCCGCGCGGCCGATGGCCTGTTTGAGCCGATCTTCGTCGAGGTGTCGTCCGCCGACCTGCCGCTGGCCGACGCGATCTCGAGCTATCTGTTCAACTCCATGCTGATCCAAGTCCCGGGCGAGGATCGCCTGACCCTGATCTGCCCGACCGAGACCCGCGACAACCCGCGTAGCCATGCGGTGGCGCAGGCGCTGGCCGCCTCCAACGGTCCGATCGGCCGGGTCCATTACGTCGACGTGCGCCAATCGATGCGCAACGGCGGCGGACCGGCCTGCCTGCGCTTGCGTGTCGTGCTGACCGAAGCCGAGCTGGCGGCGACGAACCTGGCCATGCGCCTGACCGACGATCTGCATGCGCGTCTGTCGGATTGGGCCGGGCGCTGGTACCGCGACGAACTGCGCCCCGCCGATCTGGCCGACCCTGACCTGCTGTTCGAAAGCCGCAGCGCGCTGGACGAACTGACGACGATCCTGAACCTCGGAACCGACTTCTACCCCTTCCAGAGAGGCTGATCCGGCCATGACGACCGCAGCGCCTATGAGCCCCGCCCGCCGATTGAGAAATATCGTCGGCGGATCGGCCGGCAATCTGGTGGAGTGGTTCGACTGGTACGCCTATGCGGCCTTCACCCTGTATTTCGCGCCCGTCTTCTTCCCCAGCGAAGACCCGACGGCGCAGTTGCTGAGCGCCGCCGCCGTATTTGCGGTGGGCTTCTTGATGCGGCCTATCGGGGCATGGATCATGGGGGTCTATGCCGACCGAAAGGGTCGCAAGGCGGGGCTGACCCTTTCGGTGACCCTGATGTGCACGGGTTCACTGATCATCGGCGTGACGCCCGGCTATGCTTCCATCGGCCTGGCGGCGCCGGCGCTGCTGCTGTTCGCGCGGCTGTTGCAAGGGCTGAGCGTCGGCGGAGAATACGGATCCAGCGCCACCTATCTGTCCGAAATGGCCGAGCCGCATCGCCGGGGCTTCTGGTCCAGCTTCCAGTACGTCACTCTGATCTCGGGCCAGTTGATCGCCCTGCTGCTGTTGATCGTGCTGCAGAACACGCTGAGCGAGAAGGCGCTGGCCTCCTGGGGGTGGCGCATCCCCTTCTTCGTCGGCGCGGGCTTGGCGGTCGTCGTCTTCTGGCTGCGTCGCCGGCTGGACGAGACGCATAAGGCGACGGAGGCCAAGGACGCCCCAAAATCCAGTGCGGTGCAGCTGATCCTGAAACACCCAAAAGAGGCCTTGATGGTGCTGGGCCTGACGGCCGGCGGCACCTTGGCCTTCTACACCTACACGACCTACCTCCAGAAGTTCCTGGTCAATACGAGCGGGTTCTCCAAGAACACGGCGACCGAAATCAGCGCGGCGGCCCTGTTCGTCTTCATGCTGCTTCAACCGGGGGTCGGCGCGCTTTCGGACAGGGTGGGACGGCGCCCCGTGATGATCGCTTTCGGCGTGCTGGGGGTGTTGTGCACCGTACCCATCATGACGACCCTATCGACGGTCGAAAGCCCTTTCGTCGCCTTCCTCTTGGCGCTGGTCGGTCTGGTGATCGTGTCGGGCTACACCGCGATCAATGCGGTGGTGAAGGCCGAGCTGTTTCCCGCCCACATCCGCGCCCTCGGCGTCGCTCTGCCTTACGCCGTTGCCAATGCGGTGTTCGGAGGCACGGCGGAATATGTGGCGCTATGGCTGAAGGGCGCGGGCGTCGAGAGCGTCTTCTTCTGGTACGTGACCGGGATGATCGGGCTGTCGCTGCTGACCTTCATCCGCATGCGCGACACCAAGCACAACAGCCTGATCACCCATACCTGACGCCGATCAGGCCGCGAACCGCCCGCCGCGCTGGGCATAGGCCTGGGTGCCGCGGGTGAAGACCTGGTCGGTCGGCAGGACGGTCTCGATGGCGAGGTCGTCCTTGCCTTTCAGCGCCGCATAGACCGGGCCAAAGTCCCTGAGCGTCTCGTCCTTCAAAGCTTCCAAACTGTCGATGACGAAATAGACCTGCTGGAAATCGTCGATCCGGTACAGGGTCCGCATCACCCGCTCCAGGTCGAACCCCAGGCGGTTGGGCGACGGATCGTCCAGAGCAAAGACGCTCTCGGTCGCCGAGGAGACAATGCCGGCGCCATAGATGCGAAGGCCGTCCGCCTCCTTCATCAGACCAAACTCGACCGTGTACCAGTACAGGCGCGCCAGGTTCGGCAGCATGCCCAGGCTGGCCGCCCGCTGACCGCCCTTGCCATAGGCCTCCATGTAGGCGGCGAAATCGGGGTCGGTCAGCATCGGCACGTGGCCGAAGACGTCGTGGAAGATGTCGGGCTCTTGGAGATAATCCAGTTGGTCGGGCTTGCGGATAAACTGACCCGAGACGAAGCGGCGATTGGCCAGATGGTCGAAAAAGACCTCGTCCGGCACCAGGCCCGGCACGCAGACAACCGTCCAGCCGGTCAGGGCCTGAAGCTTGGGATTGATCACGTCGAAGTCGGGAATGCCGCCCGCGTTCAAATCCAGCGCGTCCAGTCCCCGCATGAAGGCGTCGCAGGCGCGACCGGGCAGGATCTTCATCTGCCGGGCGTAAAGCGTGTCCCAGGTCTGGTGCTCGACCTCGGTATAGGCGGCCCAGTTCTGGGGAATGGTCCAGTCGGCGGCCGCGCCCTCGGGCGGCTTTTCGAAGACGTGTTCGAAGTCGGACATGGCGTATTCCTCTTTTGCCGCCATCCTAGCCCGGAGCCGCCACGGCTTCCAACCGTCAGTGCAGACGTTCGTCCAGCGGTGCGTGGTGGCCCATGCCGTCGGTGGTGAACCACCGCTCGGCGTCGTCGGGCAGCAGCACGGAATCGCCGTCTTCAAGTGCACCTTCGGCCGCATAGGCGACAAAGCCGCCATCCTCTCCCAAAGCGAAGACGCGGTAGAAGGGCTGGTCCGGTCTGACCAGACCGCTTTCACCGGCCGGTCCCTCATAGGCGTGATCCACATCCATCACGACGCCACGAAAGGCGTCGTCGCGGTGGCGGACGATCTGGCCAATGGCGAAACGTGCGGTCTGAATGCGGGTCATCGCACTTCATACAAATCAGCGCATGACCCCAATGCCTGCCGGTCTGTTCATCTTCCTGACAGAATGGCTTGGCGCGGACGATCCTGGCGGGTTAGGCTGATCAGGACGGGCGCCGCTTTGGACCGCCCACAACGGATGACGGCCCATGCCGGAGACCCACGGCGCGCCTCGACGGCGCGACGAGCGGTCCCAGCCTTCCCGTTCGCGGGATGCGTCGGGTCGAGATGCGCCGCTGTATGGCGCGCTCGATCTGGGGACCAACAATTGCCGGCTGCTGATCGCGCGGCCGTCACGCGAAGGCTTTCGCGTGGTCGACAGCTTCAGCCGCATCGTGCGGCTGGGCGAAGGGCTGTCGCGGACGGGCCTTCTGGACCCGCGCGCCATGGACCGAGCCTACGACGCCCTGGCCCTGTGCGCCGAGCGGATCGTGCGCAAGGGCGTCGATTCCGCGCGATTGAGCGCCGTCGCCACCCAGGCCTGCCGGGCGGCCGAGAACGGCGCCGACTTCATCGACCGGGTGCGCAAGGGCACGGGCCTGCGCTTGCGGATCATCGATCCCGCCGAAGAGGCGCGACTGGCGGTCGAGGGATGCCTGAACCTGATCGACCCCAAGGCCGAGGCGGTGCTGGTCATCGATGTCGGCGGCGGCTCGACCGAGATGTCGTGGCTGAAGCGCAGCGGGACCGACTGGACGACCGCCGCCTGGATGTCGGCGCCGGTGGGGGTCGTTACCCTGGCCGAGCGGCATCCTGAGCCGCCGAACTCCGGCGAGGACTGGTACGAGGCCATGGTCGCCGACATGGGCGCGGCCATTGCATCGGGCGGGATCGTCGACGAACCGATGCTGGAGTTGTTCCGGCAGAATCGGGCGCATCTGGTCGGCACCTCGGGCGCGATCACCAGCTTGGCCGGCATTCACCTGAACCTGCCGCGCTACAATCGCGACCGGGTCGATGGATTGTGGATGACGCGCGCCGACTGCGAGGCGGCGGCGGATCGCCTGAAGGCGCTGGGTCCGGACGGTCGAGCGCGCGAGGCCTGCATCGGTCCCGATCGTGCGGACCTCGTTTTGGCGGGCGCCGCCATCCTGGAGGCGGTGCAGCGCGCCTGGCCGTCGGAGCGGGTGCGGGTCGCGGATCGGGGCCTGCGCGAAGGCCTGCTGCTGCAACGGATGCGCGAAGACAAGAAACCGCCGAGAGGACGGCGTCGGCGGCGCGGACGGGGGCGGCCGGCCCCCGCCGCCTGATCAGGCGGGCGTGACGCGCACCGGCAGTTCGATGTCGCAGACCGAGAAATCCGCGCCGCGCGCCTGACGCGCCTGCTGAGCCAGGGTCTGGAAGGTGGCGGAGTTGGTGTTCAGGACGGCGGCCGTCGGACGTTCGGCTGCGGGCAGATCCGACGCCACGCGAACGCGGGTCATCTGATCCGGTCCCTGCACCAATCCATCCGGCGTGTCGCTGGCCTTCAGCGATCGCACGACGTCCAGACCGGACACGACCCGACCCCAGACGGTGTAGCGCTTGTCCAGGGCCGGATAGGCCTGACGCATCAGGAAGAACTGGCTGTTGGCGGTGTCGTTGCCCTCGTCTCGCGCCATGCCCGCGACGCCCGGGCAATACAGGGCCCAACCGTGGACCTTCTTGTCGCTGGTGCCGGACATCAGGGCGTCGGGCTGGGTCTGGACGGGGATGGAATCGACAAAGCCGACCAGGGCGCCGACCGGGGCCGCCACTGGAGTGAAGGCCATGTCCGCGCCACGGCGGAAGGTGAACTCGGCCTTCAGGTCGGGATACCAGCTCTGCCCCTCGCCCGTGCCCAGCGGATCGCCGGTCTGGGCCATGAACCAGTCGATCACCCGGTGCCAGACCAGGTTGTCGAAGAACCCGCGCGACGCCAGCAACTTGATGCGTTCGACATGGGCGGGCGCGATCTCGGGCGCCAGTTCGACCAGAACCCGCCCCTTGTTGGTGTCGATGACCAGCAGGTTCTCGGGCGCGATGGTCCTCCATTCACCGGGCGGCGGCGGAGGCGCGGGAACGGCGGTCGCGTCTTGCGCCAGGGCGGCGCCCGCCGTGGCAGCCAGCACGGCCGCCGCCATCGCCATCATTCGTATCGTCATCGTCCCCTCCCCCGTTTGCGAAAGCCTCAGCCGCCTGTCACTTCGGCGACCGGCTGAACATCGCAGACGCTGAAGGCGGCGCCGCGCCCGGCGCGCGCCGTGGCGATCCGTTCTGCGAAGGCGGCGCTGCCGGCGTTCAGAACGCGCACGGTCGGACGTTCGGCTTCGGGCAGGGCCGAGGCCATGCGGACGCGGGTCATGGTGTCGGGATCGGTCACCTTGCCGTCCTCGGCGTCCGAACCCTTCTTCAGCTTGCCGACCACATCCAGGCCGGACACCACCCGGCCGAAGGCGGTGTAGATGCCGTCCAGCTGTTCGCGCGCGCCCATCATCAGGAAGAACTGGCTGTTGGCGCTGTCAGGCGAACCCGAGCGGGCCATGCCCAGCACGCCGGGACAGAACAGGCCGTGGGCGTCGACCTTGAAGTCGGCGGTGATCATCATTTGGGCGTCGGGTTGGGTCTGGACCGGCAGATCGCCGACCAGACCGCGCACGCCCGCGCCGACGCTGGGCACCGCGACGAAGCCGGCGTCGCGTCCACGACGGAAACTGAACTCGGCCTTCAGGTCCGGCAACTCGCTGCCGCCTTCGCCCGTGCCCTTCGGATCGCCAGTTTGCGCCATGAAATCAGGGATGACGCGATGGAACTTCAGACCATCGTAGAAGCCTTGGTTGGCCAGGGTGCGGATGCGTTCCGCATGGTTGGGCGCGGCGACGGGGATCAGTTCGACCAGCACCCGCCCCTTCGACGTATCGATAACCAGCAGGTTTTCCGGCGCAATGGTCCGCCAGTCGGACGCCGCCGGCGCCGTTTGCGCCACAGCCGGGGCCTGGGCCGCGCCGGCTGCAAGAAGGGCGGCGACGGTCGCTGCGATGATGGCCTTACGCATGGTCTTGTCTACCCTAACCGTTCTTGACCTTGGCCCGCACGCGCTCGGCGATGGCGGGGCTGACGAAACTGTCGATCGCGCCATCCAGTCGAGCGATCTCCTTGACGAGGCGCGAGGCGATCGCCTGATGGCGCGGATCGGCCATCAGGAATACGGTCTCGATGTCCTGATTGAGGCGCTGGTTCATGGCCGTCATCTGGAACTCGTATTCAAAGTCGGCGACGGCGCGCAGACCCCGGATGATGACGCTGGCGTCCAGCTCTTCGGCGAAA
The DNA here is from genome assembly GCF_058790795.1 of Brevundimonas sp. EU05-FHT14B07. NCBI lineage: Bacteria > Pseudomonadati > Pseudomonadota > Alphaproteobacteria > Caulobacterales > Caulobacteraceae > Brevundimonas > Brevundimonas sp. EU05-FHT14B07. Next base: position 556,902 of record NZ_JBYTCZ010000001.1, on the reverse strand, counting down.
TGCATCAGCAGGGTCGAAAACGGCTGGACCACGATGTCGCCGCCGAGGGGCGCCATCTCGGCCTTCAGCATCTCGACCCGCTCGGCGGTGGAGAACAGCGGCCCCTTGTCATCGTTCTGGGCCACGCCGATGACCAGCCGGTCCACCAGCTTCAGCGCGCGCTTGATGATGTCGGTATGCCCGTTCGTCACCGGGTCGAAGGTGCCCGGATAAAGTCCGATGCGCATGCGTGTCTCCCCGGCCTGTCGCGTGGCGTCAGCGTCGTTTAGCAGGTGCGAAATCAGCGGCCTAGCCGGCTGACGCCATCGTCATCGTCACGAGCCGCGATGGGCTGGGGCGCCTGCGCGCTCCAGGCCGCTTCGACCTTGGCCAGCAGGACCGGATCATTGGCGAAGGCGACATCGTCGATGGCGGTGATCGGACAGACGGGCGTGGCGCTGTTGCACAGAAAAGCGCCGTCGAAGGCGCCGATCTCGTCGAGACGGATCGGCCGCGTTTCACTGGTCAGCCCGATCTGGGGCAGCCCGCGCGTGATCAAGGCCTGGGTCACGCCCGCCAGCATTGGGGCCTGGGGCCAGACGATCCGGTCGCCTTGGACGAAGCCGATGTTCCACAGCGTGCCTTCGGTGACCCGCCCTTCGCCATCCACAAACAGGGCGTCGCCAAACCCGGCGGCGCGCGCGGCGCGGCGCGCGCGAATCAGGCCGAAGGTGGCGAGATGCTTCAGATGCGGCGTCTCGCGCTCATAGGGCATCGCGGTGAGCCGCACTAGGGTCGCCAGCGGCGGCGGCGCTGGGGAGACACTGGTCATCACCTTCGGTCGGCCGACGTAGCTCGGGTCGCGATGAGCGATGTCGGGCGAGAACAGGCTGACGCGCAGCCAGCAGGCGTCTCGGCCGGCGACTCCCAACGCCATCAGACGCCGAAACTCCGCCTCGCCGGGGCTTTCGCCGAACAGTTCGACGGCGGCCTGCTCCAGACGGGCGAGGTGGAGGTCGAGGCCGCGCGCGGCGCCATCCTCGACGCGGAAGGAGGTGTAGGCGCCGTAGTTGACCAACGCCTGGTGCGCCAGGTCGTCAGGCGTGGCGGGAAGGCCGTCGATCAGAATCGTCGCGCTCAAACGACCCTTCCCTGCTCTGCTGCGCGGAGGCGGATCAGGCCTCGCTGCCTTCTTCTCCAGCGACATCCGCATCGTCCGCGCCGCCGCTTTCCGGCAGACGTTCAACCGAGACAACCTTTTCATCCTTGCCGGTGCGGAAGATGGTGACGCCCTGGCTGGAGCGGCCGACGATGCGGACCTGATCCATCCGCGTACGGATCATTTGCCCACCCGAGGTGACCAGCAGCAGATCGTCCGTCTCCTCGACCGGGAAGGCCGCCGCCAGACGCGTGCCGGCGCGACCGCCCAGGCCGTGGGCCGTCAGGCCCTGACCGCCGCGACCGGTGCGGCGATACTCGTAGGCCGAGGATCGCTTGCCGAAGCCGGTCTCGGTGACCGTCAGGATGAACTGTTCGGCGGCGCCCAGTTCGGCGATCCGCTCCACGGTCAGAGCCGCATCCGCGACCTCGTCTTCAGCCTCGACCGGAGCTGCGGCATCCTCTTCCGCATCCGCGCCGGCCAGGGCCTTGCGCATGGCGTTGGCGTGTTTGACGTAGGCGGCGCGTTCTTCCGGCGTCGCGTCCACACGCCCCAGGATGGCCATGGAGATGACTTCGTCGCCGTCCTGCAGGCGCACGCCCCGGACGCCGGTCGAATCCCGTCCCTTGAACACGCGCACGTCGTCGGCCTTGAACCGGATCGCGCGGCCCAGCGCCGTGGTCAGCAGCACGTCGTCGTCGGCCGTGCACAGGCCGACGCCGACCATGCGGTCAGCGCCTTCCAGCTTCATGGCGATCTTGCCGGCGCGGTTGACCGTGGCGAAGTCCGACAGCTTGTTGCGCCGCACATCGCCGCTCGAGGTGGCGAACATGATGTCGTAGTCGCCCCAGGTCGTCTCGTCCTCGGGCAGAGGCAGGACGTTCATGATGCTGTCACCCGGCTCGATGGGCAGCAGATTGACGAAGGCCTTGCCCCGCGACTGCGGATTGCCCAGCGGCAGACGCCAGGTCTTCAGCTTGTAGGCCTTGCCGTTGGTGGCGAAGAACAGGACCGGAGTGTGGGTCGAGGCGCTGAACACGCCGGTGATGGCGTCCTCGTCCTTCATCGACATGCCGCTGCGGCCCTTGCCGCCGCGATGCTGGGTCCGATAGGCGTTCAGCGCCACGCGCTTGACGTAGCCGCCGTGGGTGACGGTGACGACCATATCCTCGCGTGGGATCAGGTCCTCATCCTCCATCTCGCCGTCGCCTTCCCCGATCAGGGTGCGGCGCGGAACGGCGAACCGATCCTTCACGTCGATCAGGTCGTCGCGGATGATGGCCAGGACGTTCTTGCGGTCCGACAGGATGGTCAGGTGGCCCTGGATGGTGTCGGCCAGGCCATGCGCCTCGCCGAAGATGTCGTCGCGGCCCAGACCGGTCAGGCGCGACAGGGTCAGGGCCAGGATGGCGCGGGCCTGTTCGTCGGTCAGGCGGATCTTGTCGCCCTCGACGATGACGGTGCGCGGATCGGCGATCAGCTCGACCAGGGCCATCATGTCGCCGACGGGCCAGGCCTTGGCCTGCAGGCGCTCGCGCGCCTCGGTCGGATCGGCCGACGATCGGATGATGTGGATCACCTCGTCGATATTGGCGACGGCGACCGCCAGACCGACCAGGACGTGGCCGCGATCACGGGCCTTGTTCAGCTCGAACTTGACGCGGCGAACCACGACCTCCTCGCGGAAGTCGAGGAAGATCTGCAGCAGTTGGCGCAGGCCCATCTGCTCGGGCCGGCCGTGGTTCAGCGCCAGCATGTTGACGCCGAACGAGCTCTGCATCGCGGTATAGCGCCACAGCTGGTTCAGGATCACGTCGCCGGACGCGTCGCGCTTCAGCTCGATGACGATCCGCATGCCCTGGCGGTCGGATTCGTCGCGAACGTCGGAAATGCCTTCCAGCCGCTTCTCGCGCACCATTTCGGCGATGCGCTCGATCAGGGTCTGTTTGTTGACCTGATAGGGCAGTTCGGTGACGACGATGGCCTCGCGGTCCTTGCGGATCTCCTCCACCGAGGCGCGGCCGCGCACGACGACCGAGCCGCGACCGTCGCGCAGGGCGTTGCGCGGGGCTGTGCGGCCCATGATCTCGCCGCCGGTCGGGAAGTCCGGACCGGGCACGATATCCAGCAGGGCGTCGTCGGAGACGTTGGGATCATCCAGCAGGGCCAGGGCCGCATCCACGACCTCGCCCAGATTGTGCGGCGGGATGTTGGTCGCCATGCCGACGGCGATGCCGCCCGCCCCGTTGACCAGCAGATTGGGAATCCGGCTCGGCAGAACGACCGGCTCCAGCTCCTTCTCGTCGTAGTTCGGCTGGAAATCGACCGTGTCCTTGTCGATGTCGGCCATCAGGGCGACGGCGGCCGGGGCCATCCGGGCTTCGGTGTAACGCATCGAGGCGGGCATATCGCCGTCGACCGAACCGAAGTTGCCCTGGCCGTCGACCAGCATCAGCCCCATCGAGAACGGCTGCGCCATCCGCACCAGGGCCATATAGACCGACGCGTCGCCGTGAGGGTGGAACCGGCCCAGCACGTCACCGACCACACGAGCACATTTCGAATAGCTGCGCTCGGGCGTCATGTTCAGGTCGTGCATCGAATACAGGATGCGACGGTGAACCGGCTTCAGCCCGTCCCGGGCGTCAGGCAGGGCGCGCGAGACGATAACGCTCATGGCGTAATCGAGGTACGAACGCTTCAGTTCGTCCTCGATCGTGATCGTGGAAATGTCGGAGCCGCCGCCTCCCGGAACGATCGGAGATGCGGCGTTTTCGTAGCTGTCGTCGGTCAATGAAGCGTGGCTTTATGCGGCCGGAATCGGAACGTGATCCGCTGTGACGATTTCTAGCATTCCAGGGCCTCGGTGGCAAAGCGACGTCGCCGTGAAAGCCCGTCTCTGAAAGGACTTTCGACATGCGCGCCACCCGCCTCGCCGCCGCCCTTCTCCTCGCCTCCCCCTTGGCCCTGACAACCGCCTGCGCCGCGACCGGAAACGCGCCCCAGGCGGCCGTCGAACGCGCGCCCGTCGGCGCGACGGGACAGGCCGTTCTGATCAACGCCTCCGGCGCCAATATCGGTCGCGTCGACCTGCGTCAGGGACCGACCGGCCTGCTGATGAAGATCGAGGCTTCAGGCCTGACGCCCGGATGGCACGGCATCCACATCCATGCGACCGGCGAATGCGCCGCGCCCTTCACCTCGTCCGGCGCCCACATCAACCACGGCGAGCCCAAGGCCCCGCACGGCCTGTTGAACGCCGCCGGTCCGGACGACGGCGACCTGCCCAACGTCTGGGCCGGTGCGGACGGTAAGGTGAACGCCGAGCTGTTCACGACCCGCGCCCGGATTTCGTCCGAAGGCCCCGGCCAATGGCTGTGGGACGCCGACGGCTCGGCCATCATCATCCACGCCAACCCCGACGACCATTCGACCCAGCCCATCGGCGGCGCCGGCGACCGGGTGGCCTGCGCGGCGCTCAGCGCAAGCTAAGCTTTTTCCGAAACGGAAGATGGCCCGCTGGACAGCATTCAGCGGGTCTCTTTTTGTGCGAGAAGACGGCGGATCATTTCGGTCTGCTCCTCCTGCCGGGCGGTCATGTGTTCGACCTTTTCCAGCAGGGCCATGATCTCGATCTCGGCCTTCAGATTGACCTGATAGTCATTGCCCGCATCCAACCGATCCTTTGACGCCTGGCGGTTCTGGCTCATCATGATGACCGGCGCCTGGATCGCCGCCAGCATCGACAGGACCAGGTTCAGGAAGATGAAGGGATAGGGGTCGAAGGCTTCCTTGCGCAGCAGCAGGTTCAGCCCGGTCCAGATCGCTAGGAAGACCCCAAACGCGATGATGAAGGGCCATGAACCGCCGAAGGCCGCCACCCGATCGGCCAGCCGCTCGCCAAAGGTTTGGCGGTCGTCGAAGGTCTCGTTGATGTCTTCGGAAACGGGGCGACGATCGGCGGTGCTCTGAACGACGACGGCTTCGTTCGCCGCAAGATCGTGCTTCGCCTTGCCCAGCCAGCGGCGGGAAACGTGGTCGGCGTCGAGGGGGGCGTGGTGCATGAGGGGCTCCAGGAACAGATCAAGCCTTGGCGGCCCCCGCACGCAAGCCCCGTTCGGCCAGGGCCACAAGGGCCACCCCGCCCATGGTGATGGCCGATCCCGTCAGAATCTGCGGCGTTAGGATATCGCCCATGAAGCTCCAGCCGATGAACATCGACACCACGGGCGTGACCAGCAGATAGGGCGTCACCCGCCCCGCCTCGCGCCGCTGCACCAGCCAGAACAGCAGGGTGGTCGCCAGCACGGACGACACGACGCCCGCCCACAGCAACGAGGCCCAGACCATGGGCGTGGCGCTCTTCAGCGCCTCCCACTGGCCATGCTCGAACACCGCCGAGCCGAAGGCCATGACGGGAAAGGCGCCCAGCGCCAGCAGACCCTGCATCTTCAGTGGCGGGATGGAGGTGGTGCGACGCGCGACCACCGTGGTCACGCCCCAGGCGGCGCCGGCCGCGATGGCGACCAGAATGGCCTTCCAGTCCTGCAACGCATGGGCGTCCAGCGTCATCCAGGCCACGCCGACGAAGGCCACGCCCATGCCGACCAAGGCCGCTTTGGACAGCCGCTCGCCCAGGATCAGAAAGGCGAACAGGGTGGTGAAGGGGATCCAAAGCTGGTTGGCCACGGTCACGGGGCTGACGTCCGTCGCCAGCCAGTAGGCGGTGTAGGCCAGGCCGTACTGGATCGGCCCGCCGATGATGACGATCAGCATCAGGCTCTTCCAGTCCGGGAACGGCGGCCGCACGAAGGCGATCAGACAGGCGGTGGCGATGCCGAACCGGATGGCGCCGACCAGCAGCGGCGACAACTCCTGCGTCGCCAGCTTGGCCCCGGCGTTGTTGACGCCCCACACCACGATGATCGCCACGATGGCGGCGATCTCCAGTCCCGTCAGGGCATGAGGCCTCTTGGGCAGGGGCGCGGGCGCAGGCGCAACTTCGGAACGGACGTCTGTCATGGCCGCCCTATGGCACGACCCGCCCGCCGCGTCGGCTCAATTTGGATGACCTCAGGTTTCCGCTCAGAAATCCGGCTTGGCGACCGCTCGCACCGATCGCCGAGCCAGGCAGTCAGTCTCAGAACGGGATGTCGTCGTTCAGGTCGTAGCTTTCCTTGGGGCCGCTCGGCTTGTTGGCGCCGCCGGTGGAGAAGCCCGAGGAATAGTCGTCATCGCCGCGACCACTGCCGCCGCCGTAACCACCGCCTGACGAGCCGCCTTCCGAACGGCCGCCCAGCATGGTCAGTTCACCCTTGAAGCGGCTGACCACGATCTCGGTCGAATATTTCTCGACGCCCTGCTGGTCGGTCCATTTGCGGGTCTGGAGCGCGCCCTCGATGTAGACGGTCGAGCCCTTCTTCACATAGTTTTCGACCACCTTGACGATGTTGTCGTTGAAGATGACGACCCGGTGCCACTCGGTCTTTTCCTTGCGCTCGCCTGAGGACTTGTCGCGCCAGGTCTCCGAGGTGGCGATGGAGAGGTTGGCGATGCGGTCGCCATTAGGCATGGAGCGGATCTCGGGGTCGCGACCCAGATTGCCGACCAGAATGACCTTGTTGACGCTGCCCGCCATGGAAACTTCCTTCTTGTGTGAGGCGGCGACGACTTCGCCTGCCCCGTCAATTCAGTCCGATGTCTGACTGTAGCAGCACGCCACCGCCAGCCGCTTTTGACATCCGACCCGCCAAAACGGTGGATCATTAACAAAATGTTCCACCTTTGTTCTTTTTGCGCAAGCCCTACTTGGCGGCAGGGTCGGCGGCGATGGCGATGGGACGACCCGTCTCGTCGCGCTGGATGGCGCCGGGGATGGCCAGACGACCGTCGCCTGTGCGCGCCATGGCGAAGAAGCGACTGCCGTTCAGGCTCTTGCCGATCTTGACCCCTTCGCGGTCCACGAAGATGAAGCGGCCCTGATAGGCGCCGGCGATTTCCTGGTTCGATCCTCCCATGCGCAGGAAGCGAAGACGCATCTCCTCCAGCCGCGCGGCGCACTGTTCGAGCTGGGGCTGGTTGTCGGCGATTTTCTGCAGGCGCGGCGGCGCATTGTCCGGCGTCGCCACGAAGTAGCAGGCGCCCTCGGCGAACTCATATTTGGGTTCGTTTGAGCAGGCGCCCAGCAGAGCGATCCCGGCGACGGCGGCGAGGGCGACGAAACGCATCAGTTCATTCCCATGAATTGGCAGTTGCGATCCTGCTCGGCCAAGGTCCTGAAACGGTTGTTGTCATTCGACTGTTCCACCCGGCGGGGCACCAGACGCAGGGTCGTATCGCCCCAGCGGCCGTATTGGGCGTCGCCCGGCCCGACGCAGGTTCCGGCGTAAAGCGCCTGAACGCAGGCGTTCAGGCTCATGTTCGGCGACAGGGTGCGCCAGTCAGAGCCGGTGTGGCGCAGGCAGGGACTGCCGCTGGCCACGGGCGTGGGGCGCGGCGCAGGCGTCTGTTCGACGGAGGCCGGCGGCGGGGCCTGGGCCATCTCGACGGCAGGCAGTTCGGGCGGGGGGGCGAAGGCGGCGGTCGGGGCGGCGGCCAAGGCGCCCGTCGCGTCCAGCCCGACGTCCAGAGCATCCGTCGCCAATCCATTGCGCTGGGCGCAGACGGCCAGGGTCGCCATGCCGACGAACTGACCATCGACGAAGCAGCGCAGTTCCCGCGTCGGCTCAAGCGTGGGCGCCTCGGCCAGGTTGACGACCAGGCCGCCCTTGGACGCCGGCGGCGCTTCCGTCGTCTTGTCGCCGCCGCCCGTAAAGATCAGGGCGAGCACGACGGCGATGACGATCGCCACGCCGGCGCCGACCAGCAGGATGACGCGGTTGTCTTTCGGAAGGGCCATGGACAGGCTTTCGCGGATGAGGAGGTCAATAACTCCGACCCGGCCTCGGGCGTCAACCGCCTTGACCGGTCACGACCGCCATCAGGCCGTCAGGCGGCTCAGCGCAGCCTGATAGTTGGCCAGTTGCGTCTGCTGGTAGGCGGTCGAGGAGCCGTTGCCGGTCTGTGTGTTGGTTAAGCCGCCGGTCGATGGCGCGAGGGCGCGATAGGAGGACCGGACCGCCGTCATCGCCTGGGCCAGCGATTCGATGGCCGCCTTAATCGAGGCGGGATCGTTCAGGTTCAGCTTGTTTGACAGGTTCAGCCCATAGGTCTTGATCGCGTCCCTGTCCGGCTTCACCGGACCGACGAACCCGGGCGTCAGACCCAGCGCGCCCAGGGCGTCCTTGCCGATCGCCCCGGCGGAGATGACGGCGCCGTCCTTGTTGGCCGCCGTCTTGATTTCCAGCCGCTGGACGATGGGTTTGGCCTTCAGGTCGGTGATGACCTTGGCTTCCAACTGCCGGCCAGAGGCGGCGTTGATCTTCTTGGCCAGGCTTTCCAGCGTGTCCTTGGCGTCGATGGTCACTGTGACGGCGCGGCCGCCGGCTGCGGGGCTGATCGAAAACTGATCGCCGACGCGGGCCGAGGTGGCGACGGTCAGCAGCTTGGAATCCGCCTGCATGATCTGGCCTTGAGGCAGGCCGAGGCGGTCGAGCACGCTGGCCCCGCCCGCTGCGATGCTCAGGCTGGTTGGCTTGGCCTGATCACCGTCCGCACGCCAGGCTCGGTTCGATTGAACCTGCCCCGTGGCCAGATCGATCTGCGCGAGATAGCCGGATGTGGGGTCGTCCTTGCCGGCGCCTTCCGCCCGGTTCGTGCCGGTGATCCAGACCTTGCCGTCCTTGATGGCGACGTCGGCGGCGGTGTCCGCGCCCGCCCCGCCGAAATAGGTCAGTTGGTCACTGGCCGAGGCCTGAAGGTCTGTCGACAAGGTGGCGATGAAGACATCGCTGCCGCCGGCATGCGCGTTGGTCACCGTGGCGATATCGAGGGCGGTGTTTTCGGTATGGCCGGTCACGACCACCTTGCCGTTCTCGACCGATATGCCGGCGATCGCGCCGCTGGCGTAGCCAAGGTCACGCGTCGAAGCCAGGCTCGGCACGCCGTCGGCGTCCAGGGTGAAGCGGCGCACGACGGCCTTCCCGTTCTCGACGCCGGCCGTATAGAGGTCGTTTCCTGACACCGTCATGGCCTGAACGGAATCGTCCCCGCTGGTGCCGAACTGCACGGTCGCGACGTTCACGCCCACATCCGGGCCGTTGATCTTGATCGACTTTTCCTGGAAGGCCTGAAGATAGGAATCCCAGCCGCCCAACGCCGCATTGCCCGGCATGGCCGATTTCGATCGTCCGGCGACATAAACCATGCCGTCGGCGCCAAAGCGGACCTCGGTCGCTTCATCGGCCGCCTTGGCCCCGCGCCGCTGGGTCCACAACTCCTGGCCCGAACTGTCGAACACAGAGACGAAACTGTCGGCCACGGCCGCGTTGTCGCCGCTCTTGCCGGGCTCAAGCGCCCCGGTTACGGATCCGGCCAGGGCGACCCGGCCGTCATCGTCGATGGCGATGGAGAAGCCGTTGGCGCTGGAGGCGGCGCCGAGCAGCTTGGTCTGCATGAGATTGCCGGCGGAATCGTATTTCATCAGGGCGACATCGCGCGCACCCTTGATCGGCTGGCTGGCGTCGCCCGCCGTCAGTTCGACGACGACCCAGACGGAGCCGTCCGGGGCCACGGCGCTGGCCTTAACCGCAGCCACGCCATTGGGCAGGTCGGCGTGTCCCACCCTGCCCTCGACCCAGAACGGATCATCGACGCCCTGCTGGGCGGCCGGCGCCGCGCCGCCGTCGGCCTGGAACTTCAGCAGTTGGCCCGCCGTGCCGGTCTTGCCGACCCCTTGCGTCACATAGACGGCGTCGGAGGTGTCGACGGCCTGGAAGCTGATGGCTTCGCCGGTCCCGCCATTGACCTTCAACGCCCACTGATCCGGTCCTGCCGGCAGGGTGATGGTCTTGGTCCCGCTTTTGACCGTCTTGGGCTCGGCGGGGATCAACTGAGCGCTGATGCGCGTCGCGACGCCCGCGTCCTCCAGCTTGCCGTTCATATAGGCGGTGACATTGACCAACGACCGATCGGTCGCACCCATCTCGGACAGGTCCATGGCGATCGCCTGCTCTCCGGCCGCCGTCTTGACGGTCACGGAGAACTTCACGTCGCCCTCGAACGCCTTGACCGTGGCGGTGGGGTCGCCGTCGTGGATGGGGGCGGTAACGAAACTGGTCGGCGCCCGTTCCAGCGCATAGGTGCTCTTGACCGAGGTCTGGGCCACGCCCTGCACCAGCCGCATGTCTTCGAAACTGGCGGTGCTCAGATAGGTCGACAGTTCGGCCAGGCCTTCGCCGAAACGCTTGGACACCAAGGCGGCTTCCGACGCGCTCAGCCCCTTGACGCCAGCACGGTCGGCCAAGGCGCCCAGCGTGTTCAGGCCCTGATACAGGGCGAACATCTTGCGATAGTCGGTAGAGGCGCCGGCCAAATCCAGGCTGACATTGCCCTCGTCGATCAGGCGGCGACCGCCCAGGGCCGCACGGACCAGGTCGCTGGCCTTCGCTGGTGTCGCCGTGGACGACCAGGGGGCCGTCGGTTGGGTCTTCTTGGTTTTGACGGCCGGACTGGCGGTCGTGGCAGCGCCCGACGACGACGTCCCCGTCGTCGTTCCGAAAAGACCCAGCAGATAGCTGTTGTTGATCATTCAGACGGCTCCGATCCTATCGTGCGGCGGGCGTCGATAAGGAACCGTTAAGCTGTCAGATCAGCCCTTGAACAGCGACAGGATGACCTGCGGCGCCTGGTTGGCGATCGACAGGGCCTGAACGCCGAGTTGCTGCTGGACCTGCAGGGCCTGAAGGCGGGCGCTTTCCTTGGCAAGATCCGCATCCACCAGATTGCCGATGCCGGCTTCCAGCGCGTCCGACAGCTTGCCGACATAGGTGGTGTGGCGTTCGATTTGCTTGGACTGGGCGCCCAGTTCCGCCAGACGCGCGCTGCTGGTGGTGATGGCGGCGTTGACGGCGGCCAGGGCCGTGTTGGCGTTGGCCTGGCTGGTCAGGGTCGTGCCGGTCAGCGACAGGCCAGCGACGGTCAGGTTCTGACGATCCAGCGCGATGGTCTCGGCGCCGTCGGCGCTGGCCAGGAAGTTCAGCGTCGTCGTCGCCGAACCGTCCAGAATGTTGGCGCCGTCGAAGATGGCGTTGTTGGCGAACGAATCGATCGAGCTCAGCAGCGCCTGAAACTCATCATTGTAGGACGTGCGGGTGGCGGCGCTGGCGCTCGGGTCCGCCGCTGCGGTCGCCTTCTGCTTTAACTCCAGCAGGATGTCCGAAATCTGCTCGCCGGCCGCCAGCGAAACGTCGGCGATAGATGTCGCGCGGTTCAGGCTGGTGGTGACGGCTTCGAGCGATCCCCGGTCGGCGCGTTGACCTTGCGCGACCGCCCAGACCGCGGCGTTGTCGCGCGCGCCCTGAACCTTCAGCCCCGTGTTCACCCGGCTCTGCGTCGCCGCCAACTGGTCGTTGGTGCGGTTCAGATTCTGCAGGGCGATCATCGCCGAGGTGTTGGTGTGGATGCTGGTGGTCATGGCTTCAAGCCCCCGGACGTTCTGTAGGCTACAGGATTAACCATGAGTCGTAATCACATGGTTAACGCGCCGGAAACCATGATTGCGCCGTCCGGCGAGCCGGCGGCGTTAGAGAGTTTGAGCCCTCGCCTGTCGTCAGACGGCGGTATCGACCAGACGGCCTCCGCGGTAGGTCGGGTCGCTGTTCAACTTCTCGACATCCTCGCGCGGCAACTGGCGGATCACCTCCCCCGTCACCCGATCCAGGACCTTGTAGACGAAGCGGTTGTCGCCCACGGCCTCGATGGTCAGGCGAAAGCGGCTGGCGTCGTGGTTGTCGTTCCGGGCCGCCGGCGCCGGCGTTGCAGGCTGAACGGCGATGGGACCAACGGGAGGCATTTGAGGTACGCTTACTGATCTCGCGACATTGTCTGTCATGGCTCCACGCGCAGGTCGTCCCGCGCCCTCTAGAGAAACGAACGATCAGCCGGAGCGGTCGCGAAACCGCTCCGGCCGCGCGTCTTAGCGGAACAGGCCCAGCAGGATCGAGCTGCCCTGGTTGGCGATCGACAACGCCTGCACACCCAGCTGTTGCTTGGTTTGCAGGGCGGTCAGCTTGGCGCTTTCCTTGGCCAGATCGGCGTCCACCAGATTGCCCACGCCGGCTTCAAGAGCGTCCTGAAGCTTGTTGACGAAGGTGATCTGACGGCCCAGCGACTTGGACTGGGTGCCCAAGGTGGCCAGGGCGCTCGTCGTCGCCGAGATGGCGGCGTCGACGTTCGCCGCGGTGGCGTTAGCGGCCGTGACGCTGCCGGTGTTCACGGCGGTGATCGCCGCGTTCGAACCCAGTGCCGTCAGGCTGTTCACGCCATCGAAGGTCGCGCCGGAGATGGCCGAGGCGACTTCCAGACCCAAGGCGTTGTAGTCGGCCAGATAGGCCGTCTGCGCCGAGCCGGTCGACGAGGCGATGTTGACGGCGAGCGACTTCATCTCTTCCAGGGCGGAAGTGACGGAATCGCCGGCGGCCAGAGCCACGTCGGTGATCGACTGGGTGCGTTGCAGGCCGGCGCGAACGGCGTCCTGCGAGGCGGCGTTGGCGCGTTGCGACGTGGCGATCGCGAAGATCGCACCGTTGTCCTTCGCCGACGACACCTTCATCCCGGTGCTGATCCGGTTTTGGGTCGTGTCCAGCTGTTGGCTGGTCTTGTTCAGGCTCTGCAGAGCGACTGCGGCGCCGTAGTTCGTATTGATGCTGGGCATTTCTAGCCCTCCTTTTCACTTCGTGAGAGCCCCGGCGTTTTGCCGGGGTGAGCGTTTTGCTCGGGGTTCAAGGCCACGACCCCGCCGCCGGGACGGCGAGGTCTCCGGGCCTTAGCGGAAGAGGCTCAGCAGTATCGAGCTGCCCTGGTTGGCGATCGACAGCGCCTGCACGCCCAGCTGTTGCTTGGTTTGCAGGGCGGTCAGTCGTGCGCTTTCCTTGGCCAGATCAGCGTCCACCAGATTGCCCACGCCAGCTTCCATCGCGTCCTGAAGCTTGTTGACGAAGGTGATCTGACGCCCGACCGACTTGGACTGGGTGCCCAGGGTGGCCAGGGTGCTGGTCACGCCCGCGATCGCCAGATCGACGTTCGCGGTGGTGTAGTTGGCGACGGTCGGCGTCGCCGCCGTGAACATCGCCAGTTGGGTGTTCGCGCTGACCGCCGTGGCGGTGCCCAGGCGATAGGTGCCCGAACCCGTCTGGACGTCGGTGGTCGTGCCTGCAGCCGTGTTCAACAGGTTGACCCCGTCGAAGCTGGCGCCGGCGATCGCGTCGTTGATTTCCTTGCCCAGGGCAGTGAAGTCGGCCTCGTATGCCGTCTTCGCCGAACCCGTGGACGAGGCGATGTTGACCGCGAGCGACTTCATCTCTTCCAGGGCGGAGGTGATGGTGTCGCCGGCCGCCAGCGCCACATCGACGATGGACTGACCGCGTTGCAGCGAGTTGCGAACCGCGTCTTGAGAGGCGGCGTTGGCGCGCTGTTGTGTGGCGATGGCGAAGATCGCGCCATTGTCCTTGGCCGAGGAGACTTTCAGGCCGGTGCTGATCCGGTTCTGGGTCGTCTCCAGCTGGGCGCTGGTCTTGTTCAGGCTCTGCAGGGCGACTGCGGCGCCGTAGTTCGTATTGATGCTGGGCATTTCTGGCCCTCCTTGTTCACTTCGTGAGATCCCCTGGCGTTTTGCCGGGGTGAGCATTTTGCTCAGGTCCGGGCGCCGGGAACCGACGACCGATCAGATGCGGCCTTGGCCCGACCGCCTTAGCGATCGGGCCGTGGGCCTTAGCGGAACAGGCTCAGCAGGATCGAGCTGCCCTGGTTGGCGATCGACAGCGCCTGCACGCCCAGCTGTTGCTTGGTTTGCAGGGCGGTCAGCTTGGCGCTTTCCTTGGCCAGGTCTGCATCGACCAGGTTGCCGACACCGGCTTCCATCGCGTCTTGCAGCTTGTTGACGAAGGTGATCTGGCGACCCAGCGACTTGGACTGGGTGCCCAGCGTCGCCAGCGACGATGTGACCGTCGCGATGCCGGCGTCCACCGCAGCCGTCGTGGCGCCCGCACGAGCGACGGAGCCGCCCGTCAGGCCGGTCACCGAGGCGACGCCCAGAGGCGTCGTCAGGCTGTTGGCGCCATCGAACGAAGCGCCAGAGATCGCGGTGGCGATTTCCGCGCCCAAGGCGTTGAAGTCTTTCAGATAGGCCGTCTCAGCATCCGAACCGGCAACCGAAGACTGGATGCTGACAGCGAGCGACTTCATCTCTTCCAGGGCGGAGGTGATCGTGTCGCCGGCGGCCAGGGCCACGTCGGTGATCGATTGGCTGCGTTGCAGCGAGTTACGCGTCGCGTCTTGCGAAGCGGCGTTGGCGCGCTGCTGGGTGGCGATGGCGAAGATCGCGCCATTGTCCTTGGCCGAAGACACCTTCATGCCGGTGCTGATCCGGTTTTGGGTGGTTTCCAGCTGGGCGTTGGTCTTGTTCAGGCTCTGCAGGGCGACTGCGGCGCCGTAGTTCGTGTTGATGCTGGGCATTTCTGGCCCTCCTTGTTCACTTCAGTGATTTCCGGCGTCGTTTTGCCGCCGGGAGCTTTTTGCTCGGTGAGTAAGAAGCAATTGCCGGGCCATTTCTGATCCGCACAAAAGCCTACAACTAACTGATTTTACTGGTTTACCTTTGATTTACCCTCCTTCCGACCCGGCAGCTCTTGCCGGGCTGGTCCGTGCACCAGGCAAGATTTGCCGGGTGCACGTCGAGTTGGTCTGCGCCTGTGCGGGTTCACCACACGGCGAAAGGCGAAGCCTTCAGCCCAATGGCGGGCTTAGTTGCGGAAGAGGCTCAACAGGATCGAGCTGCCCTGGTTGGCGATCGACAGCGCCTGCACGCCCAGCTGTTGCTTGGTCTGCAGGGCGGTCAGCTTGGCGCTTTCCTTGGCCAGGTCTGCGTCCACCAGGTTGCCGATGCCGGCCTCGGTCGAGTCCTGCAGCTTGTTGACGAAGGTCAGTTGCCGTCCGACCGACTTGGACTGGGTGCCGATCGTGGCCAGATCCGCCGTGATCGTGGCGATGGCGGTATCGACGATGGCGGTCGTGGCGCCGGCGCGGGCGGCGGTGCCGGCGGAGACGGCCGTGATCGGGGCGGCGGCCGCCTTGTCGGTCGTTCCGAAACCGATCTGATAGGTTCCGCCGCTGACGTTGGTGGTAATGTTGGTGGCCGTGGTGGTGTTCCACAGGTTGACGCCGTCGAAGGTCGCGCCCTTCAGCGCCGCGTCGATTTCCTTACCCAAGGCGTTGAAATCGGCCAGATAAGACGTCTCGGCGGCCGAGCCGGCGACCGACGATTGAATGCTGACGGCCAGCGACTTCATCTCTTCGAGGGCGGCGGTGATGGTGTCGCCGGCGGCCAGGGCCACATCGACGATCGACTGTCCGCGCTGAAGTGAATTCCGAACCGCATCCATAGCGCCCATGTTGGCGCGCTGGGTCGTCGCGATGGCGTAGATCGCGCCGTTGTCCTTGGCCGAGCCCACCTTCAGGCCCGTCGAGACACGGTTTTGCGTGCGCTCCAACATAGCGTTGGTCGCATTGAGGTTTTGCAGGGCGACAGCGGCGCCGTAGTTCGTATTGATGCTCGTAGCCATTTTGGCTTTCCTGTTCACTTCGTGTGATGTCCGACGCCATTTTGGCATCAGGAGCGTTTTGCTCGGTCTTCAGGAGAGCAAGGGCGGGGCCAGTCCAAAAAGCGACGCCAGCCAGACGCCGACGCTGAATTCATTGAACTTATCTCGGCGGTTTGAGAAACGACCCGGCAAGCCTGCACACCAGGCGGCAGAAGTTGCCGAGTCGTTTTTGCAGGGCGTCAGTCGCGGCGTCGAACCTGAGCGTCCTGCATCGCGCGTTCGGCCAACAGGGTCTCGACCGCCAGCCGCCGCGCCCCGTCGCAGGCCACGATTTGGGCGCCGCGCTGCACATAGGCCGCGTCCAGATCGCCGGCCGTCGGTTCAGCCGGCAGGGTCGCCAGCGCGCACGGGCGTGTCGCCACCTCCGGCAAGACCAGTCGCGCCGGCGCAACCGTCGAGATCGGGGGCAACGCGGCACAGTTCGCGGTCATGGTCGCGCAGGCGATCAGCGCGGCGGTTGTCCAAGGTTTGGTCGGCATCGTCGGCGCTCCTGCTCTGGGCGACGGCGGCCGTGGTCGCCCGGTCCGCCGCCCCCGTCATGTAGTGATAGTGATCGACGCGCTGGGCCTGAGCCGCGGCGCCTTCGATTTCGATGCGTCGGGCGTCAGCCTGCGCCGCCGCCACGGCAGTCGCATCCCGCGCCTGATTGCGCGCGGCCTCCAGACGCTTGTGCTGCAGGTTCAGCGGGTCCCAGCGGAAGCCGAGCCCGCCCAGCAGGACGAACCCCAGCGCCAACGCTGTCGCACCCACCACCAGCCAGCCGAGCGGCGTCAGCGCCCGCAGTATCGATCCCGCGCTCATGGAAAGGCCTTTCGATCCAGCTCGAAATGCGGACCGTCCCGCAACGTCTTCCAGTCGCCGCCCCAGATCAGCGGCGTCTTGAGATCCCGCGCCGCCGCCTTGAACGCCTCGGCGATCCGGCCATACAGCGGCCAGTCCCAGCGCACCTGCCCTTCGACCAGTGCGGCGACATCGACGGCATAGCCCGTCAGATGGCGCGAGCGCGCGGTGCGGCTGGCGCCCGCCTTGACCAGGACAGCCTGACGTTCGACCGTTCGCAGTCCCTCGGTGATCATGAAATCCACGGTCGTGCGGGTGATGGCCGCCTCGACCACCGCAATCAGGGCCGGATGCACCCCGACGAGCCGTGCCCGCGACCGGCTGGACAGACGAAAGCTCATGGTCGGCCTCCGCTGATCCGCAGCCGCGCTGTGGCGATCAGGGTGATCAACTGCTGAGCGGTCGGCGCCACCAGATAGAGCACCAGGATCAAGGCCAGCAGGCCCATCAGCCCGTCCGTGATCCTGGGCAGCATCTCAGCCGGCGTCCGCCCGACCGTGCGCATCAACAGCACCCAAAGTCCCGCGCTGACAGCAAAGGCATAGAGGCGACGAAACAGCCACCGCCCCTCCGCCAACGGGACCACCCCCTGTTTGTGTCGGGTCATCGTTCGTCCTCCTCGTCATAGGTTTCGACGGCGCAGCGGCCGTCCCATCCGGACTGGGCGCGCCATTCCCCGTCGCTGAGGCTGTCGGGCGCTTCCCACGCCTCGGCCTCCAGCACCTCGACCGGCTCAGCCGGATGTCCGCGCCGGGTCATCCGACGACCGTGATAAGAACCGCGCCCGAAGCGCCCGAACCGCCTTGGCCGCCGAAGGTCAGGCCTGCGCCGCCTCCCCCGCCCCCGGCCCCGAACAGCGCGCCTGAGCCGCCGGGGCCGCCCGCTCCGCTCGCTGATGCGTCGCCGCCCCCGCCGCCGCCGCCGACCATCGACAGGAGCGGCTTGGGCGAGGCCTGTCCCGCAGCGCCCGCGACGCCGCCGTCCGCGCGGAGGCCCGACCAGCCGCCCACGCCGCCCGCGCCTCCGGCATAGGCGACATCCGCCGCACTCAGACCGCCGCCTGCCCCGCCTCCGCCCGGTCCGTCCGCGCATATGGTTGCTGCGCCCGTCGCCGCCGTCGCGGTTGTCGACGAGTTGCCGCCGGGATTGGCGAGCCGTTGGCCGATACCGCCTGCTCCACCGACGCACGAGCCGCCTGCGGTCCCGCCCGTCGCGCGCAACAGGACCGTGTCACCCATCGCGACCTCACTATCTCCGCCCGAAACGCCGCCGATCCCGCCGGCGCCGACCGTGATCGTCAGGACGCCATCCAGATCGTCGGCCGACCATCGCCCGAGGGTCAGCCCGCCGGCGCCGCCTCCGCCGCCACCCAGGCGGGACGCGCCAGGCGGGCCCGCCAGCCCTGCGGACCCGCCGCCCCCGCCGCCCACACACGTCGCCTCGACCCAGCGCGCCCAGGCCGGCAGGGCATAGTCGTCATCGCTGGTGAACAGCATCGTCTCGCGCCGGACCGCGCCTTGATCGAAGCCGATACGCCCCGTCGCGCGATCCACGCGCCACACCGACCGCCATATCCCGGCGTCGTCGCAGACCTTGAGGCTCAGGTCGTCGTCGCCGATCAGACCCAGCTCTGCGCGGGCGGCATATCCGCTCTGGAACAGCAGCGACAGGACATCGCCCGCCGTCGTCTTGTTCAGCGTCAGGCGCAAATCGCCGTCGCCGCCTTCCGCCTCGCCGCGCGCCGTGAACAAGGCGGCGTTGATCTTGGCCGCCAGGGGATTGGCGTCGTCGGCGGTCGTCCCGAGACCCAGCCGCGTTAGCCCCTGCACCTCGCCCAGTCGCTGCCCCAACGTGATCCAGCCCTCATCGGCCCGCACCACCACGACGCCTTCATCCAGGACGCCGGCGATCATGCCGTCCGGCGTCGTCACGACGGTCCAGCCGCCGCGCTCGAACCGCATCAGGGCGCCGGCCGCCCGCCCGGCCCAGGCTACGCCTTCGGCCTCTTGCGGCAGGATATAGAGATCGCCATCCGACGCATCGGCCGGCTGGATGACCGTCGTGCGACTGACCACCGCCGTCTGCAACAGGGCGTCCAGCCGGGTCAGGGCCGTATTCAGGGTCACATGCTTCTGCATCTGCCCCGCCGCCAGATAGGGCAGGTTCAGACGCGCGCTGAAATCGTCGCTCATTCTTCTCTCCGTTGTCGTGGAGATCAGTCTGGACGCAGCCCTTCCTCAGGCCGGAAGACGGCCGTTCATTTGGATCAGGCCGTTGATTTCAGGCAGATTCGTTGCGGAGAAAACGATGGCTAGGCCGCCTCAGCCAGCGCATCTCAATCGTGCAGATAGATGATCCGCTTCAGCGTCTTGTCGTTCTGCACGCGCGCCTCGTGCATCGCGTGGTCGCCCGTGACGCGCGCATTGGCCTCGGTGTCCTCGACCCAGTGGGTGCTTTCGATATGTTTTTGCAGCGCCCGCGCCGCCATCAGCTGTCCGGGAAAGAAGGTGTCGACGATGTCGCCTGCGATCGGCACCGTACCAGTGGCGGTGTCGATGGCCATATAGGCCCCCATCCGCGCCAGGGTCGCCGGCGTCGCCTTGGCCCGCACGGCCTGAAGCATCAGCCAGCCGCCCGTTCCGACCGTGTATGCCGTGCCGACGACCGGCACCCAGGTCAGCATGGCGTCCAGCCCCATGCCGAACGGGCCGATGCCGATGACCCGGTCCGACAGTTTCTTGACGCCCTCGACATTGGACCAGATGTTCTCGATATCCCGGATCGACCGTCTGGCCATGTCGCCCTCCAAAGCGTCGCCTTAACGCTGGGCGAGGCTTCCTGTTCAATCCGAGAGAAACGTCTTCGATGACCCTGATCAAGCTGGCGGCGAATGTGACGGCGAGCGCCCTGCTGCTGGGCTTGGCGGCTTTCGGCGCAGCGGCGCTCAGCGGCATCGGCCATCGCTGGGTGGATATCCTGGCGCAATTCACATCGCCGATGTTGCTGGCGGCCGTCGGCGTGACCGTGGTTTGTCTGCTCTTTCGCCTATGGCCGGCCTCGATCGTCGGTGGACTGGCGTGCGTGGTGCTGGCCCTGTCGGTCTGGCCGCAATGGACGCCGACGAAGGGCACCCCGGTTCCCGACCAGCCGATCGTACGGGTCTATTCGGCCAATCTGTATGTGTTCAACACCGATGTCGCAGCCATGCGCCGGTCCATCGCGGCCGCCGACGCCGACATCCTGGTGCTGGTCGAGTTGGGGCAGGCCCCGGCGTCGCGGCTGGACCAGTTGCTGCCGGACTATCCCCACCGCGTTCTGATCGGCCATGCGCGCGCCGGCGACCACGCGCGCTCGATCATCGCCTCGCGCTATCCGATCCTGCAAGGCCTGCCCGAGCGCCCCGACGGCCTCAGCGCCGTGGGCGCGACGGTTCAGACGTCTATCGGCCCGATCAACGTCTTCGGCGTCCACCTGACCCGACCCTGGCCCTATCAATATCAGTGGGGTCAGATCAGCCAAGTCATGGCCCTGGCCGAGCGGATGAAGGCCGCGCCAGACCATCCCGTCATCGCCGCCGGGGACTTCAACAGCGTCTCCAGCGCTCGAATCGGCAAACAAATCCAGTCCGACTTGGGCCTGGTCCCCGCGCCCGGCTGGCCCGGCACCTGGCCCAGCCAGATTCCCGCCTTCGCCGGCATCACCATCGACCAGATCTATCGCTCGCCTGATCTGGCCCTGATCACGCGCCGCCTGGGCGAGCCGACAGGATCCGACCACCGCCCCGTCATCACCGAGTTCACCCGCGCTCAGCCGCCGCGATAAGAATCTTCAGCCGCGCCTCATGCCCCTCGGCAGGGAAATCGTCATCGACCCAACCGTCCTCGAACGCCTTCAACACCCGCCCTGTCTTCGGCCCCGGCTTCAGGCCCAGACGATCCAGATCGCGCCCCCCGATCGGCATCTTGGGCGGCGTCCAATTGGCGGCCAGCGCCTGCAATCGCGCGCCGACGCCCGCACCGGCCGCCTGGGCGCGCATCAGCCGATCCTCGAACGCCCTGCGTCCCAAACGATAGATCGCCGCTCGCGCCTCGGCGTCGCTCATCGTCGGCGAAACCGCAGGCCCGTCCGCGACCGCCGCCGCCAACCGATCTCGCACCGCGTTCGACAATCTCAGACCACCCGCGATCTCCGTCACACCTGCCGCATCTGCGGGCACCAAGGCCGACAGCCGCATCACAGGATCGTCGGTCAGGTCACACATCGCATCGAACAGCGCTAGCGGCTGCGCCTGCGGCAGCACTTGAGCCAGCACGCCGGTCTCGGCCATCGCCCGCACCGCCGCACGCGGGTCAGGCGCCGCCAGCAGTTTCAACATCTCCTTGGACACCCGCTCGGCCGACAGCTGCGCCATCCCGGCCTTCAGCGCCGCGCACGCCGCCAGTCCGATCGCGTCCGGCTCACCCCGCCCGTACCAGGCGTAGAACCGGAAGAAGCGCAGGATGCGTAAGTAGTCCTCGCGGATGCGCGTCTCCGCCTCTCCGACGAAAACGATGCGTCCCGCCGCCGCATCCTCCAACCCGCCGCCGGTCGGATCGAACACCGTGCCTGTGGCATCGGCGTAAAGGGCGTTCAGACGAAAATCCCGCCGCGCCGCGTCCTCGGCCCAGTCCTCGGTGAAGGCGACCACCGCACGGCGTCCGTCCGTCTCGACATCACGACGCAGGGTCGTGATCTCATAAGGACGCCGCTCCGACACGCCCGTCACCGTGCCGTGCTCGACGCCCGTTGGCACGGCCTTCAACCCGGCCGCCTTCAGCGCCGCGATGGTCTCTTGCGGCCTCAACCGCGTGGCGATGTCGATGTCGTCGACCGACTGGCCCAGCAGACTGTTGCGCACGCAGCCGCCGACGAACCGCGCGCAGCCCGGACCGCCCGCCGCTTCCAGCGCCCGCATCACCGCCCGCGTCGCCTGGCTTTCCAGCCAGGGCTGTCCCTTCACAGAGACGCTCATGCCGCGTCCTCGTCGGCCGCCGCTTCTGGCACAGCCTCATCCCCATAAAGCCGCACGTGCAACGCCTTCAGAATCCCCGCCGTCACGCCCCAGATGTAGCGCTCGCCCCAAGGCATGGCCCAGAACCAGCGCCGCAGCCCTTCGTCCATGTCGTAGAAGTCGCGCCTGTGGTTGGCGGCGTCCATCAGGAAGTCCCAAGGCGTCTCGAAGACCTCAGCCACCTCGTCCGGCGAGGGCGTCGTGACCGGCGCCTCGCGCAGCCAGCCGATCACCGGCGTCACTAGAAAGCCCGTGCCGGTCTCATAGGCGTCGGACAGGCCCAGCACCTCGACCGCAGCCGGGTTCAGCGCCACCTCCTCGTCCGCCTCGCGCAAGGCCGCCTGGACCGCGTTTTCGCCGGGATCCAGCCGTCCGCCCGGAAAGGCGATCTGGCCCGTGTGCCGCGCCAGGGTGTCCGCCCGCCGCGTCAGCAGCACCGTCGCCCCCTCGGGTCGCGCCACGATCGGGATCAGCACCGCCGCCGGCCGAAGCTCCTTGGCCGTCCGTGTCGCCTGGGGATTCAGGTCGAAGTCCGACCGCGCCGCGACCAGTTCCGGCCGCCAGGTCTCGACCGGCGCCAGCCGCTCGACCAGCCGGTTTCTCAGCGTCTCCAGACTCACGTCACGGTTCCCAGCGAGAAGGTCTGGCCCCCTGACCGCACCACCAGCCGCCCATCGACCTCCTCGGCCATCTCGACCAGTTCGTAGAAGACCGGCCGTGCGATCCGCGCCCACAGGTCTCGCCGCACATGGACGCGCGGCGCCGGTTCGCCGGTCGTCGCATCGGTCTCGACCACGATGGGATCGACCTCGCTCGCCCGCACCTCGTCCCCGACATCGGTCGTAAACACCAGGTCGTCGCCCTCGCGCGCCATCGCCACAGCCCGGAACGGCAGGTCCTCGACCTGGATCTTCAACTTCTCGACCGGCGTGACCAGGTGATAGCCGTCCGGGTCCTTGCGCAACACGGTCGAGAACAGCCGCACCAGTTCCTTGCGGCCGATGGGCGATCCTTCATGCATCCAGACGCCGTCGGCGCGAATGATGATGTCGATCTCGCCGCAATGCTCGGGATGCCACAGGTGAACCGGCGGCAGCCCTTTGCCGGGCACCTGTTTCGCCGCCTCGGCGACGGCGTTCAGTCCTGACTTGGGATCATTCATCCCTCTGACTTAAGCCCCGCAAAGCGTGCGGGAAAGGTCAGCCGATGCGAACCGGTCCCGAAACCTGATCGACACCCGTCGCCAGCCACAGGACGCGGCGGCGATCCACCGGACCCGGCAGGATCGCGCCAGGCGCGCCGACGAAACCGAACCGCTCGAAATAGGCGGCGTCGCCGACCAGCAGCACCCCGCCGACATCCAGCGTCCGCGCCTGATCGAGACAAGCCTGCACCAACTCAGCGCCCAGGCCGTCGCTGCGTCGGCCGGCGTCCACCGCGATCGGCCCCAGGAACAGGGCGGGCGTGTCTCCGATCGTCACCGGCCACAGCCGCACCGAACCGATCACACGTCCATCCAGCCGCACGACAAAGCCCACGGCGGCGTGCGAGCCTTCACGCAGCCGCTCGGCCGTCTTGGCGAACCGACCCGGCCCGAAGGCGGCCATGACCAGGGCCTCCACGCCTTCGGCGTCGGCCGGGGTCTCGGCTTCGATCCGGCTCAGGGCCGCAGGTATGGCGAGGGCGTGCGACATCGGCGCTCCAACAAGCGCGGGCACCTAGAAGCAAAGCTGCGCCAAATCAAGGCGCGCTTCGATGACCGTCATCCGGCCTTGGAAAAGTCCGGCGCACGCTTTTGCGTAAAGGCCATGAAGGCCTCCATGGCTTCGGGGCTCTTCATCTGCGAGCCGAAGGCCTCGCCCTCGCGCTGCATCAAGGCCCACAGACCTTCCGCGTCGCGCATCAGCCGCTTGGTCTTGCGGATGGAGTTGGGCGCGCGGGCCGCCACCCTGGCGGCCAGGTCCGCCGCCGTCGCCTCGACCTGATCGGCCGGGAGCGCGCGGTTGGCGATGCCCCAGGCCATGGCCGTGCGACCATCCAGCGGCTCGCCCAGGGCGAACAGCTCGAAGGCCCGCTGATGACCGATCACGGCCGGCAGCAGCAGGCTGGACGCCGCCTCGGGCGCCAGGGCCAGGTTGACGAAGGGCACCGACAACAGGGCGTCCTCGGCCACCACCACCAGGTCGCAGTGCAGCAGCATGGTCAAGCCGATCCCGACCGCCCGCCCCTTCACCGCCGCCACGGCCGGCTTGTCCAGGTCCGCCAGCGCCTTCAGGAAGCGGAACACCGGCATCTCGCCCGGTCCCGCGCCTTGCGAGCCCAAGGCGATGAAGTCCTGAATGTCGTTGCCGGCCGAGAAGCTGTCGCCCTCCGCGCGCAGCAGCAGCACCCGCACCGCATCGTCGGTCCGCGCCCGCTCCGTCGCCTCGGCCAAGGCCGAATACATGGCCTGGGTGATGGCGTTTTTCTTGTCGGCCCGGTCCAGGGTGACGGTCAGGACGCCGTCGGCCAGTTCGCTTCGGATATGTTCGCTCACGTCGTTTCCTCGTCCTGTGCGACGGCGCTCCACCAGTCGACGCCGCTCTCGTCCCGCGTCCGCGTCGCGCGGCCGCGTCTTTCCAGATAGTTCAGGTGCGCCTGGGCCTCGCCCGTGGCCATGCCCAGCACCCCGTCCCCAACCGCTCGACCGAAGACGGCGGAGAAGCCGTCGATCACTCTAGACGGTTGACGCAACGTCCGCTCAAGCCGTTTCAGCGCGACCTCATGCCCTCGCTTCAGGGCATCGAGCCGCGCATGCACGCCGTAGAAGGGCTCGCCATGCGCCGGCAGGACGAACGCGCCCTCCGGCAACAGCGCCCTCAGCTTGTCCAGCGAGTCCATCCAGTCACCCAGAGGGTCGGCTTCCGGCTCCGTCGACCAGACCGAGACATTGGAGGAAATGCGCGGCAGGATCTGATCCCCGGCGATGAAGACGTCGTCCGACCGCCGCCACAGGCAGACGTGCTCCGGGCTATGGCCCGAACCGACCACCACACTCCAGTCGTCGCCGTCGATCTGAACGACATCGCCGTCGGACAGTCGCAGATAGCTGCGCGGCATCGTCGCCACGCCCTTGCCGAACCCGCCGTAGTCGGCCCGCCAGCGCGCGATCTGCTCATCGCTCCAGCCTGCGGCGCGATAGTATCGCTCGCCGTCCGCCGGCGCATCGCCCGCCTCCTCGGCCATCAGCATCCGCGCGGTCACATATTCCAGTCGCGACATCAGCAACGGCGCCCCCGACCGCTCGCAGAGCCAGCCCGCCAGGCCGATGTGATCGGGATGCATATGCGTGCAGATCAGTCGCGTCACCGGCTTGCCGCCCAGCGCGCCATCCAGCGCCGTCTCCCATGCAGCAACGGTCGTGGATGTCTTCAAACCCGTATCGACGACGACCCAGCCGTCGCCGTCCCGGATCGCATAGACATTCACGTGATCCAGTTGAAACGGCAGGGCGAACCGCAGCCACAGCACGCCTCGCGTCACTTCAACTGCGCTCTGTTCGGGGACATTCGCGCCCAAGGGATAATGAAGAATGGGTCGGCGTGACATCCGCTCGCGCTCATCGCTTTGTGATGTCACGCTTGTCTTGCCATTTCGCACTAGCTTTCCAAACCCAGGTCACACTTGCTGTGCGTGGTTCTCTTGACGATTATCTTATGACAGCTCAAGGCTGAACAAAACTGGTCTTCGGAGGTCCTGCTTGTCCCATCATCGCGTCCTTGCGGCTCTTGCTAGCAGCGCATTTATCGGCCTGGCTTTGGCTGGTTCAGCCGTTGCTCAATCGGCTGGCCCTACGTCCAACCCTGAATACGGCGGCAGGGCGGCGCCAGGAAATCCGTCTGACCCCTCCCGGGCACAATCAACACGCGAAACGTCTGCTTCGCGCCTGCGACAGAACCGCCAGAATCGTAGACAACAAGCGCCTAGTGCAACCGCTCCCACCGCAGAGCAAGTTCTTGCATCCGCGCAAGAACAGGCAACTTTAGCGAATACGAAATGTCAGGTCACTGAGGCCAAGCTGTTGGGCCAAACGGCGGACAAAACCTCCGTTTTCGAGGTTGCATGCGGAGCAGAGGCTGGCTTCATCATTGAAGCGAAGACGCCAGCTGTCGCGACAAGCTGCATCAATCTAGCCTATTCGGCGCGGATCGTACGCGAGAGAGATCCAGCGGCGGATGTCGGTATGCAATGCACGATAGCAGCGAATACGGATGTAGATCGGTTTATCCGTGCCTACGCTCAGCAAGCCAGCGTACCTTGCTCGGTTGATCAGACAAAGGTTTTGGGCCAGTCGGGCGACGGGGCTGTTGTTTATGAAATCGGTTGCGCGGACGCTGCTGGTTACTGGATTCAGAAGGAGGGCGAAGCTTGGACAAAGACACCCTGCATCCGAGTTTTGGCCGAAAGCGGAGTTTGTGAATTCACTACAGTCGCTGAAAATGCCGCATTCGTGAAAGGCCTTCTTGCAGGGTCGGATGCCGCGTCTTGTAACGTGACCGAAGCTCGGCTGATGGGCCAGAACGCCAACGGCGTTTTCTATGAAGCCAAGTGCGACGGCGCTGATGGCGTTATCGCCCGCGTGAACACTGAAAACGCGGTTCAGCAAGTCTATCCTTGCGCCACGGCACAACGCATCGGCGGCGGCTGCAAGTTGACAATGGCGGCTCCGGCCGCTGCGCCAGCCCCTGCCGGCGGTCGCCCGTAAACGACGACAGAGACCAGACGAAAGGGTCTTCGGAGCGATCCGGCGGCCCTTTTGTTTTGCGCGCCCTCTTTTCCAGAACGGTGACGCAGCCTAGCGTCGCCGTCATGCGCATCGCCACCTGGAACGTGAACTCCGTCAACGCCCGCCTGCCCACTGTGCTGGCGTGGCTGGAGCAGGCCGCCCCCGACGTCGCCTGTTTCCAGGAGATCAAATGCGTGGACGAGAAGTTCCCGCAGGAGGCTTTCGAGAGCCTGGGCTACAATGTCGAGACCCACGGGCAGAAGAGCTACAACGGCGTCGCCCTGTTGTCGAAGTATCCGCTGTCCGACATCCGGCGCGGCCTGCCTGGCGACGAGACTGACGAACAGGCGCGCTATATCGAGGCTCTGGTCGAGGCGCCCCGGCCCATTCGCGTCGGCGCCATCTATTTGCCGAACGGCAATCCGATCGGGACCGAGAAGTTCGCCTACAAACTGGCCTGGTTCGATCGGTTGAACCGCCATGCCCAGGATCTGCTGGCGTTCGAGGAGCCGCTGGCCCTGTGCGGCGACTACAACGTCATCCCCGAGGCCGAGGACGCCAAGAATCCGACCGCCTGGACCGACGACGCCCTGTTCCAGCCTCAGAGCCGCCAGGCTTTCCGCGCTCTGAAGAACCTGGGTCTGGCCGACGCGCACGAGATCGGCGGCGAACCGGCCGGCACCTACACCTTCTGGGACTATCAGGCCGGCGCCTGGCAGCGCGATCACGGAATCCGAATCGACTTCGCCATGCTGTCGCCCCAGGCCGCCGACCGGTTCCGCGGGATCGAGACCCACCGAGACGCCCGGGACATGGAAAAACCCAGCGACCACGTTCCCGTGGTGGTCGACATTGATCTAGAGGCCTGACGACCATGGCCGACGTATTGCGGGTGGTGTTGCTGATCGCCCTCGCGGCGGCCCTGCTGACGACCCTGGCCCTGGCGCTGTCGTGGTGGATGGAGCCGCCACGCCGTTTGCACCGCGCCATGCTCAAGACCTTGGGCGCCGCGCCGGAGGTCGAGGCCTTGTCGCCGGGCGAAGGTCGCGCCTGCGCCTTGAACTTCGATGTCGAACAGGTCGTCGTGCTGTGGGCCAACGGCGCCCATGGCCTGGTCTATGCCTTCGATGAGGTCGAGGGGGGAGAGATCATCGTGGATGGCCACGTCGTCGCCCGCATCCGTCGCGGCGAGGCGCGCAAGTCGCTGGACGTGCTGGCCCCCGACGCCGAACAGGTGGTGCTTCGGCTGATGTTCGCCGACGCCCGCCACCCGGAGTTCGAACTGGCCTTGTGGGACGCCGCCCTGCCTGTCCAGACCGGCTCACCGGGGGAAGCGCTTCGTCTCGGTCGCCGCTGGCTGTCGCATCTGGAGGCCCTGCTGAAGGGCTGAGACGCGACAGGGCCTTTCGGTCGCCGCGATGCGGCGTTAGAAGCCCGGCTCATTCCTAACCGACAAGCCTTTATCAGGGAGGCCGCCTTGGCCCGCCTTTTCGACGCCTATATCGTCGCTGACTGGACCGCCGCCGAAACCAAGAAGCTCGGCGACACCTCGCTGTGGATCGGCGTGGCCAAGCGCGACGTGCGTTTCCGCCTCTATACCGAGACGCACAATGTCGCGACCCGGGCCGAGGGCGAAGCCCTGCTGGCCTCGATCCTGGCGGACCACAGAAAGCGCGGCGACCGGGTTCTGGTCGGGCTGGACTTCAACTTCGGCTATCCCGCCGGCACGGCCGCACGGCTGAAGCTGGAGGGAACGGCGGGGCAGCCCCCCTGGCAGCTGATGTGGAAATTCATCGCCTCCAACGTCGTGGACAAACCCGACAACACCAACAACCGCTATCAGGTCGCGGCCAAGATGAACCGGCTGATGACCGATGAGGCCTGGCCTCTGTGGGGCGCGCCGGCCAAACAGGCCCAGCGCTGGTTGACTACGACGAAACCGCCCGCCGGCTCCGGCGCCGACATCCCCGAGTTCCGCGCCACAGAAAACGCGGCTCGCAAGGGCCGGCTTCAGCCCAAGAGCGTGTGGCAGATGCACGGCGCCGGCGCCGTGGGCGGCCAGACCCTGGTCGGCATCCCGGCTGTGCGGCGGCTTCTGGAAAGCCTCGGCCCGTCAGGCGCCGTCTGGCCCTTCGGCACCGGCTGGCGCGCGCTGACCCCCGATGACGTGGAACCCTTGTCGGCCCTGGTTGTCGAGGTCTGGCCGTCGATGCACGAGACCAAGCCTCAACCCGGCGAGTTCAAGGACCAGGCCCAGGTCCGCTCCACGGCCGAGGCCCTCGCCCGCATGGACGAGGCCGGCGACCTGGCCAAGGCGTTCGCCCCGCCCAAGGACGCCTCGCCCGAACTGATCGCCCAGGTCGAACAGGAAGAAGGCTGGATCCTGGGCGTCTAGGCCGGGCTTATCAGCCGATCAAAGCCCGCGCCGCCGCGCGGGCTTCGTCGGTGATCTCAGCCCCGGACAACATGCGCGCGATCTCTTCCTGACGGCGCTGATCGTCCAGGGCGACCACGGTGGTGGTGGTCAGGCCGTCGCGGTCGGCCTTCATCACCTTCCAGTGGGCATGGCCGCGCGCGGCGACCTGGGGGCTGTGGGTCACGACCAGGACCTGGGCGCCGTTCGACAGGCGTTTCAAGCGTGAACCGACGGCCTCGGCGACCGCGCCGCCGACGCCCTGATCGACCTCGTCGAAGATCATCACGGGCTGACGGATGTCCTCACGGCTTGCGAGGGCCGCCTTCATCGCCAGGGCGAAACGCGCCAGTTCGCCGCCTGAAGCGATGGCGTCCAGCGGGCCGAAGTCGGTTCCGGCGTTGGTGGCGATCTGGAAGCGCACCGTCTCGACGCCGTCCGGCCCGCGTCGGCCCTCGATCGGCTCCAGAGCCACGCGGAACCGCGCGCGCTCCAGCTTCAGCGGGCCCAACTCGCCCATGACGGCGGCGGTCAGCCGTTCGGCGGCGGCTTCCCGCGCCGAGGTCAGGAAAGTGGCCGCCAGATCATAGGCTTCCGCCGCCTCGGCCGCCTCGCGCCCGGCATTGGTCAGCGCCTCCTCGCCATCCTCGATCAGCCGCAGCTGCTCGCGCAGGCGAATGCGCAGAGTCGGCAGGGCGTCGACCGTGGTGTGCAGCTTGCGGGCGGCGGCGCGCAAGGCGAACAGACGCTCCTCGGCCTTGTCCAGACGGCCGGGCTCATAGTCGAAGGCGTCGGCGGCTGCGTCCACGGCGGCGAGGGCTTCCGCCGCCTCGACCATGGTGCGGTCGATCGCCTCCACGGCGGCCGACAGTTTGACGATGACCGGATGATCGCCCTCGGCGCCCGCCTGCCCTGCCCTCTGGCGCGCATGTTCGACGGCCCTCAACGCCGCGCCCAGCTTCTGGCTCAGCTTGTCGCCGCCCAACTGGGTGCGCGCGTCGCCCAAATCGGCGATGGCCTTTTCGGCGGCGCCCAGCAGGGCGCGTTCGCCTGCCAGTTCCGTCTCTTCGTCGGCGCGCGGATCCAGCGTATCCAGTTCGGAGAGGTTCAGGCTGATTTCTTCGCGCCGCGCATCGGCGTCCGCCGCCTGCGCCTTCAGCTCCGCCAGCTTCGCCTCGGCGGCCTTGAGCCTCGCGGAGGCCGACGCGACCGCCGACAACTGAGGCTGCAGTCCGCCATAGGCATCCAGTGACGCGCGATGCGTTCGCCAGTCCAGCAGGCCCACCGTCTCATGCTGTCCATGCACCTCGACCAAGGCCGCGCCGATCTCGCGCACGGCGGTCACACCGGCCGGCTGATCATTGACATAGGCCCGGCTGCGGCCATCCGCACCCAACACCCGTCGCAGGATCAAATCCTCCCCTGGCTGCACATCGAATCCCTTGTCGGCGATCAGGGCCAGCAGATCGGGATCGTCGGGGGCGGAGAAGACGGCGGTGGCCACAGCCTGTTTGGCGCCATTGCGCACCAGGCCCGCATCGCCGCGCCCGCCAAGCGCCAGGCCGAGCGCGTCCAGAATGATCGACTTGCCGGCTCCGGTCTCGCCAGTCAGCACAGTCAGGCCATTCTCGACCTCGAGATCGAGCACGTCCACCAGGACGACATCACGAATGGAAAGGGCGGTCAGCATCGCGTCAGGCGCCGGCGGAACGAATCATGACCGACAGAATCCCGATCCCCGCCGGATTGCACAAGCCGTCGCGTGATCAGCCCGGAATGATCCGCTGCAGCCAGCTCTCGCGCTTGCCCTCGGGCGCCTTGTCCGGCGTCTGGCCATTCTCGGTCAGCAGCGCATAGGCCTCGGCGTACCAGGGGCTGCCCGGATAGTTGTAGCCCAGCACGGCGCCGTTGCGCGTCGCCTCTTCCTTCAGACCCAGCTGAAGGTTGACCTCGACCAGGCGATACAGAGCTTCGGGCGTGTGCGAGGTGCGCTGGAAGTCCGGGTTGGCGATCACCGCCTTGTAACGGTTCAGGGCCGCCAGCGGTTGATTGGCGCGCTGATAATAGCGGCCGATGTTCATTTCCTTGCCGGCCAGCTGGTCGTTGACCATGTCGATCTTGACGGCGGCGTCCGAGGCATAGGGCGTGCCCGGATAGCGGCGCGAGACATCCTTCAGACCAGCCAGGGCGGCGGTGGCGTACCCCTGATCGCGCCCCACGTCGGTGATCTGCTCGAAGTTGCAGACGGCCTTCATGTAGAAGGCGTAGGAGGCCGACGGATTGCCCGGGAACAGCTGGATGAACCGGTCCGCCGCCGCGATGGCGTCGGCATAGGCGTTGTTCTGATAGTAGGCGTAGATCTGCATCAGGATCGAACGCCGCGCCCAGTCCGAATAGGGATGCTGGCGTTCGACTTCCTGGAAATAGTCCACGGCGTCGGACCAGCGGCGCTGCTGCAGCCGATCATAGCCGGTGTTGTAGAGCGCCTCGACCGGACGTTCCTCATAGGCCAGCTTTGGACGCTTGGTGCCCGAGCAGCCTGAAATCGTCACTGCGGCGAGCGCCGCGGCCATCAGCACCATGCCGGAACGGAACTTAGAAGCGGACAAGGACGACCCCATGACGTGTGAAGGACGGCCCTGAAGCCGTTCCCCGGAAACCAACGCGGCGACCTCTAGCACCCGCGACCGAGCCGCGCCATGCCGAGGAAAACTCAGCATACGACTTGCCCTGCCCGGCTCCACTGGTAAAGAGCGCGCCAACCGACCGCCGTTCATGGGGGGCGGATGACGGCGAAAGGATGACCGGCCGATGAAGCTGCTCTCAGGCAACTCCAACCGCGCACTGTCCCAGGCGATCGCCGACCACCTGGATGCGCCCCTGACCAAGGCTCAGGTCAAGCGGTTCGCCGACAACGAGGTCTTCGCCATCATCGAGGAAAACGTCCGCGGCGAGGACGTCTTCATCCTGCAGTCGACCTCCTATCCGGCCAACGACAACCTGATGGAGCTGCTGATCATCACCGACGCCCTGGTGCGGGCGTCGGCGAAACGGATCACGGCGGTCATTCCCTATTTCGGCTATGCGCGTCAGGACCGTAAGACCGGTGGCCGTACGCCGATCTCGGCCAAGCTAGTCGCCAATCTGATCACCCGCGCCGGCGCCGACCGCGTCCTGACGATGGATCTGCACGCCGGTCAGATCCAGGGTTTCTTCGACATTCCGACCGACAATCTGGTCGCGACCCCCGTGTTGGCGCAGGACATCAAGGAAAACTACGCCCGCGGCGACGACCTGATGATCGTCTCGCCCGACGTCGGCGGCGTGGTGCGCGCGCGTTCGCTGGCCAGCCGCCTGGACGCCGATCTCGCCATCGTTGACAAGCGCCGGCCCAAGGCGGGCGAGAGCGAGGTCATGAACATCATCGGCGACGTTCAGGGTCGCCGCTGCATCCTGTTCGACGACATCGTCGATTCGGGCGGCACCCTGGTCAACGCCGCCAAGGCCCTGATCGACCAGGGCGCGACCGAGGTTTCGGCCTACATCAGCCACGGCGTCCTGTCCGGACCAGCCGTCCAGCGCATCACCGACGGCCCGCTGAAGGAGTTGGTGATCACCAACTCCATCGAGCAACCCCACGAAGTTTTGAACTGCCCAAAAATCCGAGCGGTTTCCGTGGCTCCGCTGGTCGGAGAGGCTATCCGACGGATCGCGAACGAAGAATCGGTATCGAAACTGTTCGATTAACCTTCGGATAACCATAAGGCCCGCCTTATAAGCGCCAACAGTATTGGCGCTTTTTGCGCGCGTATTCGCCTGAGGAAGTCTCCATGAAAACGGCCCTACTGAGCCGCGGTCTGTCGGCCGCCGCCCTCGCCGCCGCTGTCCTGCTCGCCAGTTGCGAGAGCGGACCCTCGAAGGCCGAGCTGGAGGCCCAGCGTCTGGCGGCCGAACTGGCCGCCCGCAAGCCGCCCCCCGTGTCCCTGAACCAAGGCGTGGCGGACGCCGCCGCCATCTATGTCGCCTTCCTGCGTGAAGCCCAGACGATCCAGCCGGGCGGATTCCCCGATGCCGAATCGATCCAAGCCGCCCTGCGCAAGGGTTCAGCCTATGACGCCGACCAGCTGTCGCGCGGCCTGATCGCTTACGGCGCCATCATCGCCCTGCAGTCGCCCGAGTTCGTCGCCGGCGTGCAGCAGTATGCGATCGATCCGGCGCAGCGTCAGCGCATGGTGGCCCAGATCGTCGCCGATCCGGCCTACGCCGCCACCCTGCCCGGCGCCGACGCCGCCGCCGGCCTGATCTCGGCGACCGTCGGCAAGGACGCCATCGCCATGCGCGCCATCGCCGAGGCGATCGAGCAGGACGCCTACACCATCCAGGGCCGCAGCGATCCCCGACGCCGCTGGGCCATCACCCCCATTCCGAACCGCGAAGTGCGACTGGAAAGTGCAAAGACCCTGTCGGCCGTGAAGATGCTGCCGTCGCCAGAGGAATCGAGCCGCCTGTTCGCCGCCGCCAACAGCGGCACGGGTCTGGGACTGGAGCCTTCGCGCAAGGGCCCGCCCTACACCCCCGCCGTCGTCCGCTCTCTGGCCATCGCGGCTCTGGGCGCGCTCGGCGCCGGCGGCGACGAGGCCCGGGTCAATACCGAGGCCCTGACGCACGAGCCGAACAGCGAGTTCTGCATGGATATGTCCAAGCTGATGCTGTTCCAGTGCCTGGCCGCCTCGCGCCCCAGCTACGAGGACATCTTCTGCCTGGGCCGTCACATCACCCGCGACCTGGCGACCTGCACCACCGAGGCGACGCAGATCACCACCATCGTCGTCGGCGATCCTCAGGAAACCGGCGCCGCGCCAGCGCGCACGCCCATCTCGGTCACCGTCCCGCAAGCGACGCCTGTTCCGACCCCGGCGGTTGCGACCACCCAATCGCTGAACACCGGCCCGACGACGCGCTAAGCGACACTTCGAACAGAGCAAGGCCCGCTCCGAGCGATCGGAGCGGGCCTTTTTCTTGGGCCATAGGCCTATTCGTAACCGTGCGCCGCTTCGTTGATGACTTGTGACGGCATGGACGAGAAGTCCACGGCGACGGGCGTCGCGGTCTTGGATTGATAGGTTCTCAGCACGTGAGTCAGACGACGACGCACCTCACGTTCGGCCTCCGTGCCGGAGTCGAGCGCCAGGGGCGCCAGGCAGAAGTCGATGATGGCTTCGGTTCGGGTCAGCGGTTCCATTTGCGGGTTCCTTTCCGGGTTAAGCCGCGTGGGTGAACTGGGCGGTCTCGGTCGAGTCCTTCAGCGCCGTCGTCGAGGACGTGCCGTTGGAGATGACCGTAGCGACCTGGTCGAAATAGCCGGTGCCGACTTCGCGCTGGTGACGCGTGGCGGTGTAGCCGATGGCCTCGTTGGCGAACTCGCGCTGTTGCAGCTCGGAATAGGCCGCCATGCCGCGATCGCGATAACCGTCCGCCAGCTCGAACATCGCGTTGTTCAGGCTGTGGAAACCGGCCAGGGTCACGAACTGGAACTTGTAGCCCATGGCGCCCAGCTCGCGCTGGAACTTGGCGATGGTGGCGTCGTCGAGCTTGGCCTTCCAGTTGAAGGACGGCGAGCAGTTGTAGGCCATCAGCTTGCCCGGATGCTTCTTCTGCACGGCTTCCGCGAACTTCTTGGCGTCGTCTAGATCCGGATGCGACGTCTCCCACCACAGCAGGTCGGCGATATTGGCGTAGGACAGGCCGCGCGCGATGCAGTGATCCAGACCCGTGCCCTCCTTTAGGCGGAAGAAGCCTTCAGGCGTGCGGTTGTCGCGATCGATAAAGGGCTGGTCCCGCTCGTCGATGTCCGAGGTGATCAGTTGCGCGCTTTCGGCGTCCGTGCGCGCGACCGTGATGGTCGGCGTGCCCATGACGTCGGCGGCCAGACGCGCGGCGACCAGATTGCGCTCATGCGCCTGGGTCGGGATCAGAACCTTGCCGCCCAGGTGGCCGCACTTCTTTTCCGACGCCAGCTGGTCCTCGAAGTGAACGCCGGCCGCGCCCGCCTCGATGAAGGCCTTCATGATCTCGAAGCTGTTCAGCGGCCCGCCGAAACCGGCTTCCGCGTCGGCGACGATGGGAACGAACCAGTCACGCTTGGCGCCGCCCTCGGCATGCTCGATCTGATCGGCGCGTTGCAGGGTGCGGTTGATGCGGCGGCACAGTTCCGGCGCGGCGTTGGCCGGGTACAGCGACTGGTCGGGGTACATGGCGCCGGCCGTATTGGCGTCCGCCGCGACCTGCCAGCCTGACAGATAGATGGCCTTCAGGCCCGCGCGGACCATCTGCATGGCCTGGTTGCCGGTCACGGCGCCCAGCGCATTGATGAAGGGCTCGTCGTGCAGCAATTGCCACAGGCGGTTGGCGCCCCGCTCGGCCAGCGTATGGGTGATCAGCACCGAGCCGCGCAGGCGCAGGACGTCTTCCGGCGCGTAGGGGCGCTCGATGCCGTCGAAACGGCCGGCGGGCGAAGGCACCAGATCGGCGAAGGTGGTCATGGTCGAACTCGGTCTCTGAATGGCGCGGCCGCAGCCGCCGTCTCGGAGACAAGAACACGCGACAGTCACGAATTACACTGCATCACCCGGCGCTTTGATGTCATTTTGTCACATCATGACTTTGCATAATCCGTAATTTTGTGACATTCTGCAGCCATGAACGCCTCCGCCGATCGCAAGCTCTTCCTCGGCTCCCGGCTGAAGCGGCTGCGGCGCGACCTGACCCTGACCCAGACGGCCATGGCGGCTGACCTGGGGGTTTCCCCCAGCTATCTCAATCACATCGAGCGCAATCAGCGACCCGTTTCGGCCCAGCTTCTGCTGCGTCTGGCGGACACCTATGACGTCGATCTGCGCGCCCTGAACCAGGGCGGGACCGCAGACGAAGCCCGGCTGACCGAAATCCTGGCCGATCCCCTGTTCAAGGGCCTGTCCGCGCCGCGCCACGAACTGGTGCAAATGCTGGAAGAGGCGCCGGGCGTCGCCGACGCCATGCTGCGCCTGTATCAGGCCTTCGACGACGGCCGCACCCGCGCCCGCGCCGCCGCCGAGAATGGCGAGGGCCTGGTCGAAACCAGTCCCGCCGAATGGGTGCGCGAATACATCCAGTCGCGCGGCAACCACTTCCCCGAACTGGATCAGATGGGCGAGGCCTTGTCCGACGCCCTGTCCGCCGAGGCTCCCGTCCACGCCGACGGCTTCGAACCCGCCGCGCGTCATCGTCTCGCGGCCAAACACGATCTGGGCGTCCGCACCCTGCCGGCCGAGGTCATGGTGGAGTGGACCCGCCGCTACGACCTGCATCGTCGTCGCCTACTGCTTTCCGAAACCCTGGGCCCCTCCTCGCGCGCCTTCGCCGTCGCCTATCAGCTGGCCCTGGCCGAGCACGGCCCCGCACTGAACGATATGGTCCAGGCCGCGAACGCCCCTGACGACGCCACACGCGCCCTGCTGAAGGTCGCCCTGACCAACACCCTCGCCGCCACGACTTTGATGCCCTACGCCGCCTTCCAGCGCACGGCGGAAGAGACCGGCTACGACATGGCCCGGATCCAGGCCCGGTTCGGCGTCAGCTACGAACAGGCCGCCCACCGCCTGACCACCCTGTCGCGCCCTACAGCGCGCGGCGTGCCCTTCTTCCTGATGCGGGTCGATCAAGCCGGCAATATCTCGAAACGTTACGCGGCGGGGGCCTTCCCCTTCTCTCGCTTCGGCGGCGCCTGCCCGCGCTGGCGGCTACATTCCGCCTTCCGCACGCCGGGCCGAATCGTCACCCAGATCATCGAGACGCCGGACGGAAGCCGCTGGTTCACCTTCGCCCGAACGGTCGAACGCCAGGGCCACGACGGGTTCGGCGAAAGCCATGACCTCGCCATCGGCCTGGGCTGCGAACTGCGCCACGCCCACCGCCTGGCCCATGCCCACGGCCTGGATCTGGACAAGCCCGACGTCACCCCCATCGGCCCGGCCTGCCGCCTGTGCCACCGCCACCCCTGCGCCGAACGCGCCGCCGCCCCCGTCGACCGCCCGCTGGCCGTCGACGACTGGTCGAAATCGGTCAGCCCCTATCCGTTCGCGGCGGCCTGAGACCTACCGCCGCTGATCGGCCGTGCGGTCGCGGATGGCGTTGAACTCGGCGGTCGGCTTCCACGCGGGCCAACTCTCGCTGTCAGCCACCGTCAGACCCAGCCGATACAGCAGGTCCAGGTTCTGCAGCGCCGCCGTGAAGTCATAGTCGGCGCGCCATTCGTCGGTCAGCTTGTGATAGTAGCGCGCCATCTGCCCCTCATAGTAGGGCTTGCCCGCGTCGATCCCGCCCTCGACGAAATCACGCCCCGTCCACGGCATCAACGCCGGCACCCCGCCCGCCGCGAAGTTGAAATGGTCCGAGCGGTAGTAGAAGCCCTCCTCGGGATAGCCGTCGCCCGTCACCACCCGCCCCTGCACGGCGGCGAACCGCCCCAGGATGTCCTCCAGCTCCGACTTGCCGACCCCGAACACCGCCACGTCGCGCGTCGCAGGCGTGAAGGGCAGCATGTCGATGTTGATGTCCGCCGCCGTCTTCGCCAGCGGATAGACCGGATCGGCGGCATAGGCTTCCGACCCCAACAGCCCCTGCTCTTCGGCCGTGACGTGCAGGAAGACCACGGTGCGTTTCGGCGCTGGCCCGGCCTTGAACGCGCGCGCCATCTCGATCAGGCCCGCCGTCCCCGACGCATTGTCCCAGGCGCCGTTGAAGATGTCGTCGCCCTCGGCGTTCGGCGTCTTCGCCTTGCCGACGTGATCCCAGTGGGCGGAGTAGAAGACATATTCGTCCGGCCGTTCCGTGCCGGGAATCTTGGCCAGCAGGTTGTTGGAGTGAATGACCTCGGTCGTCTCAGCGATGTCCACGCTCAGCCGTGCGCCCATATCGACTGCACCGCCCAGCGCCGCCGTCTTGCCGCGCTCAGCCACGTCTATGACGGCCTCGCCGCCGATGGCGGTTGCGGTGGCCATGTTGATCGCGCCGGTAAAGCGGGCGTCCTCTGCGCCCTTGACCGTCATCTGCGGCCGGGTCGCCCCGCCCACGGCGCGCCGCCAGCGACCGTCCTGATCCTGAAGCGTGATGACCCCGACGGCGCCACGCCTCAGCGCCTCCTGCGTCTTGTGCGTGGTGGAGCCGTAGAAGTTCGGGTCCGCCCCCATGACGCTCGGCTGGCCGCGCAGGACGACCACGACCTTGCCGGTCAGGTCCGCGTCGCCATAGTCGTCCCAGGTCGGGGCCGAAATACCATAACCGGCGAACACCAGCGCCGCGCCCTCGATCTTCACTATCGGGTCAGCCGGCCCGGCGCGCAGGGTGATGTCGGTTCCCGAAACCAGCGGGTGCGTCGCGCCGTCCGCCCCGGTCCAGGACGCCGTCGGCGCCCGCCCAGGGGTAAATCGCACCAGGTCCACCGGCTGCAGCCATGATCCGTCGCGGCCGCCGGGCTCCAGCCCCATCGCCTCATACTGGGCTTGCAGATAAGCCAGGGTCAGACCCTCGCCGACCAGACCGGGGAATCGGCCCTCCATCTCGTCCGACGCCAGATATTTGATGTGGTCCGACAGGCGTTGGGCGCTGAACTGGGGCGTCGCGGCCGAGGCGACGGCGAAGGCGTCCAGCTTGGGCGCCGGCGATGCGACCGGCGTCGTCGCGCAGGCGGTGAGCGCAAGCGCCGCAAGGGCGACCAGGGGTGAACGGCGATGGATCATTGAACTGACTCGACAGGCGAAATGGCAAATGGGTGGAGATTCCTCCCCGCCCCATCTTGATGTGTGAAAAGACTAGCGGCGTTCGGACGCGGTCGTGGCGCGCACCGGCGCGAACTCTGAGCCCGACTTCCACTGCGGCCAGTCGCGACCGTTCGCCAGGGCGCGACCGACATCGTAGAAGACGGTCAGGTCCTCGATCATGCCGCTGTAGTCCCAGTCGGGCGACCATTCGTCCGCCGCCTGGTGATAGCGTTTGGCGCCGTATTCCGACCGCGCCGCCTCGCGCGCGGCGATCGGCTCGTCGCGGAATTCGCCCCGGCTGCCGGCATAGGCCATCGGCACGCCGCGCTTGGCCAGCGGGAAGTGGTCCGAACGGTAATAGGTGCCGGCCGCATTCTCGTAGTCCGGGACCAGTGCTCGCCCTTGCGGCTGGGCCGCCGCCGCCAGACGCTCGTCGAAGTCCGACTGGCCATATCCGGTGACGCCCAGCCCCGTGACGCGGCCATAGACGTTCATGGAGTCCATGTTGAACCCGCCCACCGTCTTGGCCAGCGGATAGACCGGGTTCACCGCATAGTATTCCGAGCCCAGCAGGCCGCTTTCCTCGCCGGTGAAGCTGATCATCACGATCGAGCGCTCGGTGCGCGGCGCGCGACCGAACATGCGCGCCAGTTCCAGCAGCCCCGCCGTGCCCGAGGCATTGTCCACCGCCCCGTTGAAGATGCGGTCGCCGGTCGCATCCGGCTCGCCCATGCCGATGTGATCCCAGTGGGCGGTATAGAGGATCGTCTCGTCCGGATGAGTCGCGCCCGGCAGGCGGGCGATGACGTTGTGGCTGGTGACCTGATTGGTGGCCACGTCGAACTCGGTCGAGAAGGATGCGCCGGGCAAGGCGACCGGCTGGAAGTCACGGCTGCGCGCCTGGACCTTCAGCGCGTCGAAATCCAGACCCGCGCGACGGAACAGGTCGACCGCCACGTCACGCTGGATCCAGCCCTCCATCGGCACGCGCTCCGCCGCCGCATTTTGGCGCAGGATGTCGAATTGCGACACGCCCCAGGAGTTGGCGACCGTCTGCCAGCCGTAAGACGCCGGCGCCGTCTCGTGCACGATCAGCACGCCCGCCGCGCCCTGTTTGGCCGCCTCTTCGTATTTGTAGGTCCAGCGGCCGTAATAGGTCATGGCCTTACCGCCGAAGGTGTTCAGCGCCGGCTCCTCGAAGTCGGCGTCATTGACCAGCACCACCAGGATCTTGCCTCGCAGGTCCTGGCCCTTGAAGTCGTTCCACTGCCGCTCGGGCGCATTGATGCCATAGCCGACGAAGACCAGCGGGGCGTCCTTCAGGCTGACGTGTTCGGCCGGGCGACGGGTCGAGATGGCGACCTCGCGCCCTTGCGTCATCGGCAGGGTCCAGTCGCCCAGCTTCAGCGAAGCGCGCACATTGGACTGGGTGAAGCGGTTCAGGATCACGTTCTGCGTCCACTGGCCGTTCGGCCCGCCCGGCTCAAACCCAGCGGCAGCGTAGCCTTCGCTCAGATACCGGATGACCTTTTCCTCGGCCGGTGTGGCGATGCCCCTGCCCTCAAAGCTGTCGTCCGACAGCGTCTTGATGTCCTGCGAGATCCGCGCCGCATCGAAAGTCGGGACGGTGTGAACCGCAGCGGGATTGGCCGCCGTGGCGCAGGCGGACAAGGCGGCGCTCGCCAACAGAACGGCGGCGAAAGAAGAGACAAGACGCATGAACTAAAGGCCCCACAGCCGAAAACGATACGCGACCCTAGGGGGCGAACTTCTCCCTGTCGATGCTGCGTCCCGGACCTTTCGTCGCAAACGAAAAAGCCCGCCAAGGCGAACCTTGGCGGGCTTACGAGTTCGATCCCGCAGCGTAGCCCTTAGTGGGCGACGCCCTTCCAGATGCGGCGGTAGGCGACATAGGTGATGCCGGCGAACAGCAGCAGATAGATCATCACGCCCAAACCGGCCTGCTTGCGCTCGACCATCTTCGGCTCGGACGTCCAGGCGATGAAGGCCGCGACGTCCTTGGCGTATTGATCGACCGTCTGCGGCGAGCCGTCGTCATAGGTCACCTGACCGTTCTGAAGCGGCGGCGGCATGGCGATGAAGCCGCCGGGCGGAACGTCCTTGTGGTCGCCCGTCCAGAACGGCGTCAGGTCGCCGGCCATATAGGGGTTGTAGTGCTGACCCTCGCGGATCTGCAGGCCGGCCGGCGCGGCCTTGTAGCCCGACAGCAGCGAATAGATGTAGTTCGCGCCGTCGTGACGGGCCTTGGCCATGACCGAAAGGTCGGGCGGCGCGGCGCCGCCATTGCCCGCCGCCGCTGCCGTGGCGTTGGGATAAGGGGCGCGGAACTTGTCGGCGGGCGTGGCGTCACGCTGGATCGCCTCGCCGGTCTCGCTGTCGATGTCGCCGACCTGGTTTTCCTTGGCCAGAGCCTTCACGACGGGGTTGTCGTTCGGGTTCGGATACTTCGGATTCCAGAACGGCCCATGACGGTCGCCCAGGTTCCGATAGTGCATCAGGTTCATGCTGTGACAGGCGGCGCAGACCTCGTGATAGACCTTGTAGCCGCGTTGCAGCTGGCCCTGGTCATAGGTGCCGAACGGCCCTTCGAAGCTGAATCCGCCCGAGCGCGGATGGGCCGCAGCGCCCGCCGCCATGGCGGGAGCGGCCGCGCTCAACAGACCCAGCGCAATCGCGGCCGAGGCGATGATCGTCTTGAACGACACGGTCTTCATTCCAAT
Organism: Brevundimonas sp. EU05-FHT14B07; assembly: GCF_058790795.1. Taxonomy (NCBI): domain Bacteria; kingdom Pseudomonadati; phylum Pseudomonadota; class Alphaproteobacteria; order Caulobacterales; family Caulobacteraceae; genus Brevundimonas; species Brevundimonas sp. EU05-FHT14B07. Next base: position 515,402 of record NZ_JBYTCZ010000001.1, on the reverse strand, counting down.
CGTCATGATTTTCAGACCTTGTGCTCGACGGCGCCGGCGCCGGTCAGGACCGGCTCGGAGATCGTCGCCGGGATCGGCAGCGGCTGCTCCTTCAACCCGACCAACGGCATGATGATCAGGAAGAAGACGAAGTAGTAGAGGGTGAAGACCCGCGTCAGCCACAGGTAGGAGTTCAGGTCGCCGTCGATCAGAGTGAAGGTCTTGAACGACCCGATCACCGGCGCGTCAGGCAGCTGACCACCGCACCAGCCCAGGCCCACGCCCACCACCAGGAAGATGATGAAGAAGGTCCGCATCGTCGGGCGATAGCGCATCGAGCGCACCTTCGACGTATCCAGCCAGGGCAGGACGAACAGCACGCCGATGGCGCTGAACATCGCCACCACGCCGCCGAACTTGTCCGGGATGGCGCGCAGGATCGCGTAGAAGGGCAGCATGTACCACTCGGGCACGATGTGCGCCGGCGTCTGCAGCGGGTTGGCCGGGATGTAGTTGTCGGCGTGGCCCAGCGCGTTCGGCTGATAGAAGACGAAGATGGCGAACAGGATCAGGAACAGGATGATCGCAAAGCCGTCCTTGACAGTGAAATACGGGTGGAAGGGCAGCGTGTCCTTCTTCTCCCGATCCTTCGGGATCAGGATGCCGACCGGGTTGTTCTGACCGGCCGAGTGCAGCGCCCAAAGGTGCAGCACGACGCAGCCCAGGATCGCGAACGGCAGCAGATAGTGCAGCGAGAAGAAGCGGTTCAGCGTCGCATTGTCGATCGCCGGCCCACCGCGCAGCCAGATCAGGATCGGCTCGCCCAGCACCGGGATGGCGCCGATCAGGTTGGTGATGACTTCAGCGCCCCAGAACGACATCTGGCCCCACGGCAGGACGTAGCCCAGGAAGGCGGTGGCGATCATCAGGAAGAAGATCACGCAGCCGATGATCCAGATCATCTCGCGCGGCGCCTTGTACGAGCCGTAGTAGAGGCCGCGCAGCATGTGCAGATAGACGGCGATGAAGAACATCGACGCGCCGTTGGCGTGGACATAACGGATCAGCCAGCCGCCGTTCACGTCGCGCATGATGCGCTCGACCGAGGCGAAGGCCAGATCGACGTTCGGCGTATAGTGCATGGCCAGGACGATGCCGGTGACGATCTGCGTCATCAGGCACAGGGCCAGGATGCCGCCGAAGGTCCACCAGTAGTTCAGGTTCCGCGGCGTCGGCAGGGACATGTAGTCCGCGCCGAAACGGATGATCGGCAGCCGGGTGTCCAGCCACTTCTCGACGCCCGTCTTCGGGACGTAGGTGCTCTCGTGATCGCTCATGATTCCCCCTTGGTCCTCAGCCGATCTTGACGCGGGTGTCGGACAGATAATCGTATTCCGGCACCACCAGGTTCAGAGGCGCCGGCCCCTTACGAATGCGGCCGGAAGCGTCGTAGTGCGAGCCGTGGCAGGGGCAGAACCAGCCGCCGTAATCGCCCGCGCCAAAGGTCGGCACGCAGCCCAGGTGCGTGCACGAACCGATGACGACCAGATATTTCTCGTGACCCGGCTTGGTGCGCTCGGCGTCGGTCTGGGGCTGTTTCAGGTCCGGAGCGTGATCGTCCGCGATGACCTTCTGCAGCTCGGCCGGGGTACGGTAACGCACGAACACCGGCTTGCCCTGCCATTTGATGACGACCTGCTGGCCTTCCTGAACCTTGGTCAGGTCGAACTCGATCGACGCCAGCGCCAGCGTATCGGCCGCCGGATTCATCTGGTTGATCAGCGGCCATGCGATCATGGCGCCCGCGCCGACCGCTGCGGCGCCCGCCGCGATGTAAATAAAGTCCCGACGATTGGGATCACCGCCCTCAGGGCTATGACCGTCTTCCGTATGCACGACCGATTCGGCCACGTTTCCACCTCTCGAACGCCGCAGAAGACCCCCAAGGGCGTCCCCAGCCACGGCACGAACCAACAAAAGACGCCGGGAATCCCCGACGGCCCGTGACTTGCGCCGCGTTGGACGCAAGCTGCTGACGTTTCTTGCGAAACGCTCGCAAACAGACCGCGACAAACCCCCTCGCCGCGCGTATGTCAGGCCTTAGAATGCGTCTCGCCCTTTTTCAACCGGACATTCCTCAGAACGTCGGAGCCTGCATCCGATTGTCGGCCTGTTTCGGCGTCGATCTGCATGTGATCGAGCCGACGGGGTTCCGTTTCGACGACCGCGCCATGAAGCGCGCGGCCCTCGACTACGGCCCGCTGTCCCACATGACCCGCCACGCCGACTGGGAGGCCTTCCAGGCGGATCGTCCGGCCGGGCGTCTGGTGCTGCTTACGACCAAGGGCGCCACGCCCCTGCCCGATTTCGTCTTCCAGCCTGACGACACCCTGCTGTTCGGCAAGGAAAGCGCCGGCGCCCCCGACTATGTCCATGCCGCCGCCGACGCGCGTGTCGTCGTGCCGCTTAGGCCCGACGCCCGCTCGCTGAACCTGTCCGTCACCGCCGGAATCGCCCTTTGGGAAGGCCTGCGCCAGACGGGCGCCGTCGGTCAGTTCTGAGCCGAAGCGGGCTCCAGCCGCGCCATCGACGGGCGTTCGCCGGACTTTGACGCCGCCACGGCCTCGACCGACCGCATGACCCGCAGCAGGTTCTCGCCGGCGATCTTGCGGATGTCGGCCTCGGTCCAGCCCGCCGCCATCAGGGCTGCCAGGATGCGTGGATAGGCGTCCACCCCGCCCATGCCTTCCGGCAGGCTGCCGATGCCGTCGAAGTCGGCGCCCAGGCCGACATGGTCGATGCCCGCCACTTCACGCACGTGCTGAATATGCGCCACCACGTCGGCCAGGGTCGCCTGAGGCGTCGGATTGGCGGCGGTCCAGGCCGTCAGCCCGGCCTCGACCGCGCCGGGATCGCCGGGGTTCAGGGTCTTCAGCCGCGCCTCCTCGCCCGCCTTGGCCCCGTTCCAGGCCCGCACCGCCTCGGACACGAAACCGGGGGCCAGGTTGATCATCACGATGCCGCCGTCCTGCGGCATCATCCGCAGCACCCGATCCGGCACGTTGCGCGGATGATCAGTGACCGCCCGCGCCGAGGAGTGGGAGAAGATCACCGGCGCATCGGACACGCGCATGGCGTCCAGCATCGTCTCCTCGGACACGTGGCTGAGGTCGACCATCATGCCCAGCCGGTTCATCTCCTTGACCACCGCCTCGCCGAACGGGCTGAGGCCTCCCCATTTCGGCGCGTCCGTCGCGCTGTCGGCCCAGGTCGTGGTCTTGGAATGGGTCAGGGTCATGTAGCGCGCGCCGGCCCGGTAGAACTCCCGCAGCAGGGCCAGGGAATCGTCGATCGAATAGCCGCCCTCCATCCCGATCAGGCTGGCGATCCGGCCCGACTTGAACACCGCATCCACCTCGTCCGCCGTGGTCGCCAGGCCGAAGGTGTCGGGATGGGCGGCGATGATGCGCTTGGCCGTGTCGATCTGCTCAAAGGTTTCCTCGACCGCCTCCAGCGGCGTCAGGCTGGCGGGCACATAGACGGACCAGAACTGCCCTCCGACGCCCCCGGCCCGCAGGCGCGCGATGTCAGTATGCAGTTTGGTCGATGCCGCCAGATTCCTCGTCAGATCAACGGCGTAAACGTCGTTTCCATATTGCTGTCGCAGCGCCCACGGCAGGTCGTTGTGCCCGTCGATCAGCGGCGTGGTCTTCAAAATCTCCATCACCAGCGCCTCATCGGCGTCCTGGGCCTGGACCGCCCCTCCCAGCGCGAGCGAGGCGACGGCGACGGAGACGAGACGGCGGATCATGGGCGGGCTTCCTGAAAACGGCAGGCTGCCATTAGCGCCCGCGATTCTGCTTATGACAACCTCGCCGGATGACGCCGCCGCCGCGACGTGGTTCAAGCGCGCCATGAGCGACGCCGTCTTCTCCGATCCGCTCGACCTGAAGAAGGTCGAGACCCGCGCCTGGTTCGAACATCTGCGCGACCGCATCCATGCCGCCTTCGAGGCGTTGGAGGATGCAGCCCCCGCCGACCTGTTCCCCGGCGAGCCCGGCCGCTTCGTGCGCACGGCATGGGAACGGCCCGAGGGCGGCGGCGGCGTCATGGGCATGATGCACGGCCGCCTGTTCGAGAAGGTCGGGGTCCACGTCTCGACCGTGCATGGCGCCTTTCCCGCCGACTACGCCAGGAACGTGCCCGGCGCCGACGTCGATCCGCGCTTCTTCGCGACGGGGATCAGCCTGATCTGCCACCCCGTCAGCCCGCGCATTCCGGCCGTTCATATGAACACCCGCTTCATCGCCACGACGAAGAGCTGGTTCGGCGGCGGCGGCGACCTGACGCCGGTGCTAATGGCGGATCGTCGTCAGGATCACCCCGACACCGTCGCCTTCCACGCGGCCATGCAGGCCGCCTGCGATGCCCACGACCCGACCTGGCACGCCAAATACAAGGCCTGGTGCGACGAGTATTTCTACCTGCCGCACCGCAAGGAGCCGCGCGGCACCGGCGGCGTCTTCTACGATCATCACGACAGCGGCGACTATGACCGCGACTTCGCCTTCACCCGCGACATCGGCCTGGCCTTCCTGGACGTCTATCCGCGCATTGTCGCCGCCCGCATGGCCGAGCCTTGGACGACCGAGGAGCGCGAGGAACAGCTGATCCGCCGGGGCCGCTACGTCGAGTTCAACCTGCTGTATGACCGCGGCACCATGTTCGGACTGAAGACGGGCGGCAACGTCGACTCGATCCTGTCGTCCATGCCGCCGGTGGTGAAGTGGCCCTAGCCCATCGCCTCGACGAATACGTCGCCGGCCCGGCTGCGATACCGTTCGCGGTGTCGTAACAGGCGGAACGGCCGCTCGGGCAGGGTGAAGGGCGCCGTCACCAGCCGTCCGGCCGCCACCGACGCATAGGCCACGCTTTCCGACAGCGCCGTGGCTCCCGCCCCCGCCTCGGCCGCCGCCAGCACGGCTTCGTTCGACGGCAGGGTCATCGATACCGACAAGGTCGCGGGGTCAATCCCCATGTCCCGCACCGCCGCCTCCAGCGTCGACCGCGTGCCAGAGCCGACTTCGCGCAACACCCAAGGCTGGCCCGCCAGATCCTTGGCCTCCAGCCGACGTCGCGTCGCCCAGGGATGGTCCGGCGTCACCAGCACGGCCAGCCGATCCGACCCCACCTGAACCTGCGACAGGGCCGGTTCGTCCACCGCCCCCTCGACCAGGCCGATCTCGGCGGCGCCGCTCAGCACCGCCTGCGCCGCCTCGCGCGTGTTGCCGATCTCGACCGCCAGTTCGACGCCAGGATAGGCCGTGTGGAAATCCACCAGCCGGCGCGGCAGCCAGTAGCTGGCGATGGTCTGGCTGGCGAACACCGCCAGCCGCCCGCGCCGCAGGGCGCTCATGTCCGCCAGCGCCGCCTCGGCCGCCGCAGCCCGCGCCAGCACCGCCTTGGCCTCGGGCAGGAAGGCGCGGCCGGTCTCGTTCAGAACGACGCCCCGCCCGACCCGATCGAACAGCCGCACATCATGCTCGGTTTCCAACGCCGCCAGGGCGTTCGACACGGCCGACTGTGTCAGGTTCAGCGCCCTCGCCGCCGCCGTCACATGGTCGCGCTCGGCGACGGCGACGAAGATACGCAGGCGTTCCAAGGTCACGATTGATCTCCAAATCGGATTGGAACGACCATAACTATCCGTTGGACCGCCGTCGAGGGCAGGCGCATCACGCTCGATGATGAAGTCCGCCGCCCTGCCCGCCCCGCTTCACGCGCCCACTCTGGCGTCGGCGACGGCGTTCGCGCGCAAAATCCGGCCCGGCGTCATGCTGTGCCTGCTAGTCACCCTTGCGGCCATCGGCCTGACCAGCATCGAGCGCGACGTGATCGGCCATGTCTGGCTGGAGCCGCTGGTGCTGGCCATCCTGCTGGGCGCCGCCGTCCGCACCGCCTGGACGCCTGATACGCGGTTTAAGGCCGGGATCGACTTCTCAGCCAAGATCTTGCTGGAGGTCGCGGTGGTGCTGCTCGGCGCCTCGGTCAGCGCCGCCACCCTGTCATCGCTGGGCGTCGGCTTCGTCCTGGGCATCTTCGCCCTGGTCGCGCTCGCCATCGTCGTCGGTTTCGGCGTCGGTCGCGCCCTGGGCCTGAACCCACGCATGGCCCTGCTGGTCGCCTGCGGCAACGCCATCTGCGGCAACTCCGCCATCGCCGCCGTCGCCCCCGTCATCGACGCCGATGGAAAAGAGGTCGCCGCCTCCATCGCCTTCACCGCCGTGCTCGGCGTGATCGTGGTTCTGGCCCTGCCCCTGCTGGGCGGCCTGATCCATCTGAACGGCCTGCAATACGGCGCCCTGGCTGGACTGACCGTCTATGCCGTGCCGCAGGTTCTGGCCGCCGCCGCGCCCTTCGGCGCGGTCGCCACGCAAACCGGCACGGTGATCAAGTTGGTGCGGGTGCTGATGCTGGGTCCTGTCATCCTCGCCCTGTCGCTGATCTTCCGCGACCGCGCGCCCAGCACCGCAAAGCCCGGCCTGTCGCGCCTGCTCCCTTGGTTCATCATCGGCTTCCTGGTCATGATCGGCCTGCGCTCGTTTGACCTAATCCCGCAGGCTGCGCTCGCGCCCATGGCCGCCGCCTCGGGCCTGCTGACCGTCGTCGCCATGGCCGCCCTGGGTCTCCAGACCGACATTCGCGCCGTCGCCCGTGCCGGCGGCCGCGTCGTCGCCGCCGTCATCCTGTCACTGGGCGCTCTGGTGGTGCTGGCGCTGGCGTTGATCCGGCTGCTGGGCCTCTAGATCCCGCTGCCGTCATCCTCGACTGGCGGCGGGGTCAGCAGCAGGAAGGCGCGGATCCAGGCCGTCAGCACCGCCCGGTCGTTTGGCCGCTTCAAACTGTCGATCGCCTGATCCGCCACATCGTGCGGGATGCGCGCCCCGCGCCGTCCCTCGATCAGGGCCGCCGCATAGTCCGGCTGAAACTCCGGGTGGCACTGAAACGAGATCGCATCGTCGCCCCAGGCCAGGCCGGCGTACGGCGTGAACCCGCTGGACGCGATCACCCGCGCATCGTCCGAAACCGCGACGACCTGATCCTGGTGCGACACGGGAATGGCGATCGTCCGCGCACGCGGATGCATCCACGGCGCATCCTCGCGCACGTCATAGCGGTGCAGACCCACGCCCCAGCCCTTGTCCGATTTCTCCACCACCCCGCCGAACGCATGGGCCAGCGCCTGATGCCCGAAACAGATGCCGACCAGCCGCGTCCGCCCCCGCGCCGCCCTCAGCCAGTCGATCAACTGCGGGATCCACGGCAGGTCGTCATAGACCCCCGCCGCCGACCCCGTGACGATGGCTCCCTGAAAGACCGACGGATCCTCAGGCAGTTGCCCCGACTGCACGTCGAACCGCGTCGTCGGCACGCCCTCGCCCAGCAGGGCCCGGAACCGCGCCGGGTAGTCGTCGAAGTCGTCCTTCAGATGATCTGGCGGATGTCCGGTTTCCAGAATGGCGATACGCGTCATGCAACCAACCTAGTGACTGCGGTCAGAAGGTCCAGACCTCGGCCCGTCCGCCCGCCTCGCCGAGCGCCCCCGCGACCCAGCCGCAGATCTCGGCCGCGGCCGCTTCCGCGCCCGCCGGCGGATTGACCACCACCATGGCGCAGCCGTTCATCTTCATCGGATTGGTCAGCGGCCTCAGCCGCGCCTCGGCGACCAGGGTCGGACCTGCCTTGCCTTGCAGCCGCCGAATAAAGCCGTCGAAGGTCTCCAGATCCTTCAGCGGCGTCCAGATGACCACCGTCGCCGTCGGATCACGCCTGACCACCGAAATCGCAGTCTCGGCCGAACGGATATAGTCGTCGGGCTTTTCGAAAGGCGGGTCGATAAGCACCAGCGGCCCGCGCACCTTCGCCGCCTCCGCCGCCACCGCGGCATAGCCGTCGCCCTCGCGCGCCTCGGCGTTCGCGCGCCCCGCCAGCGCCTCGGCCAGCATGGCCCGCACCGGCGGGTTCAGCTCGAACCCGACATACCGACCGCCAGGCGTCAGCGCGTCCGCGATCAGCAACGGCGACCCCGGATAGAACCGCGCCCCGCCCTCAGGATTCAGCACCGCGACCTCGCCCGCCAGCGCATCCATCAGCGTCGTCCGCCCGTCGGCGGACATCAGCCGCGCCACGCCGGCCTCGGCCTCCCTGGACCGCGCGCCATCGCCCGTCAGATCGTACAGCCCCGCCCCCGCATGGGTGTCGAACACCGTCACCGGCCCCGCCGCCTGCCTAGCCTTCACCAGCCAAAGCACCAGGGCGTGCTTGACCAGGTCGGCGAAGTTTCCGGCGTGAAAGCTGTGGCGATAGTTCATGCCGCCTCGTCTCGCGCCCGGCCCGCGCGGTCAAGCGGAACTCGCGCGCCAGACACGGCGTTCGGCCTAAGTCCTTGTACGGAAAGATGCGATGGCCGCCAAAACCACCCTGACCGACGCGCAACGCAAGCCGCCCAAGGGCGTCGCGACCCAGGCCAAGCGCGGTCTCGACCTGCGCGACAAGCACGACCGGGGCGGCACCGAGGTCGGCGTACGCCGCGCCCATCAATTGGCGGACCAGAAGCCCGTCTCGGACAAGGACATCAAGGACATCTACAGCTACTTCGCCCGCCACACCGTGGACAAGGACGGCAAGGGCTGGGGCAGCCGCACCGATCCTTCGGCCGGCTATATCGCCTGGCTGCTGTGGGGTGGCGACCCGGCCGAACGCTGGATCAAACGGCTGCATGAGCGCCTCGAAAAGGCGAACGGGTGATGGCAGACGGATCGCACGCCTTCGACATCGCCGCCGAAGTCCCTCAAGGCCTCAGCTATTGCAGCGACGAGTTCGCGGGCCTGACGCGCCGCCGCGCCGGCAAGGGTTGGTCGTATCGCGACGCCAAGGGCAAGACCGTCACGGACGCCAAGACCTTGGCCCGCATCCGCGCCTTGGCCATTCCGCCCGCCTGGACCGACGTCTGGATCTGTCCCAAGGCAAACGGCCATATCCAGGCCACCGGCCGGGACGTGAAGGGCCGCAAACAATATCGCTATCACAACGACTGGAGCACCGCCCGCTCCGAGAACAAGTTCGACAAGCTGCCCGCTTTCTCGCGCAACCTGCCGAAACTGCGCGAGAAGGTCGAACACGACTTGGCCCTTCGCGGCGTCTGTCGCGACAAGGTGCTGGCCACCGCCGTGCGCCTGCTCGAGATCACCCTGATCCGGGTCGGCAACTCCATCTACGCCAAACAGAACCGCAGCTACGGCCTGACGACCCTGCACAAGCGCCACATCGACGTGGATGGCGCAGCCCTGACGTTCGAGTTTCGCGGCAAGAGCGGCAAGGATCACAGCGTCAGCGTCAAGGACCGCCGCCTGGCCAAGGTCGTGCGGCAGCTGGAAGGTCTGCCCGGCCAGCAGTTGTTCAAATACCGCGCGGCCGACGGCGCGCTGTGCCCGGTCGATTCCGACGACGTGAACGCCTACATCCGCGAGGCGATGGGCGAGCAGTTCTCGGCCAAGGACTTCCGCACCTGGGCCGGCACCGTCTCGGCAGCGCGGGCGCTGCGCGACACCGAGGCCCCGACCTCGCCCACCGACGCCAAGCGAAAGATCACCGTCTGCATCAAGGCCGTCGCCGGCCTCTTGGGCAACACCCCTACCGTCTGCCGTGCGTCCTACGTCCACCCCAAGGTCTTCGCCCTGTTCGAAAGCGGCGAGATCGGCAAGGCCTTGCCGGGGTCGGAGACCAAGGGGTTTGAAAAGGCCCTGATCAAACAGCTGCTGGCTGTCTGATCAGCAGCATTCGTCTCTCAGGCCGCCTTGTCCCAGTCCAGCACGACCTTGCCCGATTGGCCCGACTTCATGGCTTCGAAGCCTTCGCGGTAGTCGGCGTAGCCCAGGCGGTGCGTGATCAGCGGGCTGAGGTCCAGGCCGGCTTTCAGCAGGCCCAGCATCTTGCGCCAGGTGGTGAACATCTCGCGGCCATAGACGCCCTTGATGGTCAGGGCCTTCAGAATGATCGCGCCCCAGTCGGTTTCCATCGGCTTGCCGGGAATGCCCAGCAGCGCCATGCCGCCGCCCATGATCAGGGTGTCGACGCACTGTTTGAAGGCGATGGGCGAGCCCGACATCTCCAGCGCCACGTCGAAGCCAACCTTCAGGCCCAGTTCCTTCATGACATCGTGGATGTCTTCCTTGGTCGTATTCACGGTGCGAACGCCCGGCGCGACCTTCTGCGCCAGCTCCAGCCGGAAGTCGTTGATGTCGGTCAGGACCACGGTGCGCGCGCCCGCGTGGCGGGCAACAGCGGCGGCCATCATACCGATCGGGCCGGCGCCGGTGACCAGCACATCCTCGCCCAGCAGGTCGAACTGCTGGGCCGTGTGAACCGCATTGCCGAACGGATCGAGGATCGAGCCGATCTCATAGGGCACATCGTCCGGCAGCTCGATGACGTTGAAGGCCGGGGCCACCACGAACTCGGCGAAGGCGCCCTGACGGTTCACGCCAATGCCGCGCGTCTTGGGGTCCAGGTGGAAATGGCCGGCGCGGGCGGCTTCCGAGTTCAGGTCGATGACGTGGCCCTCGGCCGAGACGCGCTGGCCGATCTTCAGCGGCCGATCCACGTCCTTGCCGATGGCGACGATCTCCCCGGCGAACTCGTGGCCGGTGATCATCGGGGTCGGAACGTTCTTCTGGGACCACTCGTCCCAGTTCCAGATGTGGATGTCGGTGCCGCAGACGGCCGTGCGATGCACCCGGATCAGCACATCCTCCGGTCCCGCCTCGGGAATCGGCGCGTCGATCAGTTCCAGGCCGACGCCGGGCGCGGTCTTGGCCAAGGCCTTCATCGTGTCGGTCATAGTCTTAACTCCCTGAAATCGTGGCTCCGGGTTCATCCCGAAACCTGCGGCTGAGGCCCCACGCCTCCTCGCCGCTTGGTCTTCGTCGATGGCGCGCGAAAAGGGCTAAATGACGCCGAGTTCCCGGCCCGCCTGGGTGAACACTTCGACCGTACGGTCGATCTGGTCGAAGGTGTGGGCCGCCGACATCTGTGTGCGGATGCGGGCCTGGCCGCGCGGCACGACGGGGAACGAGAACCCGATCACATAGACGCCCAGCTCCAACGCCCGCGCCGCGAAATCCTGCGCCAGTTTGGCGTCGCCCAGCATGACAGGGATGATCGGATGCTCGCCGTCCAGCAGGGTGAAGCCTGCGTCCGACATGGCCCCGCGATAGCGATGGGCGTTGGCCGACAGACGGGTGCGCAACGCATCGCCTTCCGTCCCTTGGGCGATGCGGATGGCCTCCAGGCTGGACCCGCACACGGCCGGCGCGAGTGCATTGGAGAACAGATAGGGCCGCGCCCGCTGCTTCAGCAGTTCGACCACCGACTTCTTGGCGCAGATGAAGCCGCCCATGGCGCCGCCCAGGGCCTTGCCGAAGGTTCCGGTGACGAAATCCACCTCGACACCGTGATGGGCGAACGAGCCCCTGCCTTGCATGCCGAGGAAACCCGTGGCGTGGCAGTCGTCCACCATGATCAGGGCGTCGTATTTGTCGGCCAGCGCCCGGATCTCGTCCAGCTTGGCGATATAGCCGTCCATTGAGAAGGCGCCGTCGGTGGCGATGATGATGTCGCGGGCGCCGGCCGCGCGGGCCTCCTTCAGCCGGCTTTCCAACTCGTCCATGTCGGAGTTGGCGAAGCGATAGCGTTTGGCCTTGCACAGCCGCACCCCGTCGATGATCGAGGCGTGGTTCAGGCTGTCGGAGACGATGGCGTCGTTTTCGCCCAGCAGCGGCTCGAACAGACCGCCGTTGGCGTCGAAGGCGGCGGCGAACAGGATGGCGTCCTCGAAACCGAGATAGGCGGCGATGGCCGCTTCCAGCTCCTTGTGGATCTCCAGCGTGCCGCAGATGAAGCGCACGGACGCGGTGCCGGCGCCCCACTTCGCTTGCGCCGCCATTCCGGCCTGGGTCACGCGCTCGTCGCCGGCCAGGCCAAGATAGTTGTTGGCGCAGAAGTTCAGCACGTCGCGGCCGGCGACCTGGATCACAGGCCCCTGGCGCGAGGCGATGATGCGTTCGGGCTTGGTCAGGCCCTGGGCGTCGATCTCGGACAGTTCGCCGGCGACGCGGTCGTAGAAGCTCTGGGTCATGAGCCGCGACCTACGCCGATTTTCGATCGGTTTCCACCCGCCTCAGGTCGCCGGGGCCGGGTTGGCCTCGGCCCGGATCGGACTGACGCGAATGCGACCGCCGCAGGGGCTGAACGAGAACGGCAGGCTGACGGCGGCGGTATCGCTGGGCGCCGTGACCTTTATCGTGGCCGCGTCGGGACAGGTCTTTTGCATGGCTTCGTTGGGCACGACGCTCCAGGCCATTTCGAAATAGGCCTTGGCGCGGGGCGCCAGCTGGACCGGCGTCGGGGCCTGGCCTTGGCGGAAATAGCTTCCGGGGCTCTGTTCGGCGCGTATGGACGACAGGGTGCGTCCGCGCGCGTCCTGCAAGGTCACTGTCGGATAGCCGGTCAGGCTGCAGGCCTGGCTTCCGATATTCTGAAGACTGAAGTTGGTGACCCGATTTCCGGCGCCCGCATCCCCGTCGCCCGCCGCCAGCGTCAGTTGCGGCCCCTTGCAGGGCAGCGCAGCGGGCAAGACCCCGCCGGTCGCCTCGGTCGGCGTCTGACCTGGCGTCGGCAGCGGTCCGGGCGTCGCATCCGCCCCGGGGATCGGCCGCGAGCAGCGCTCCAGCACCGCGACACCTGTGGTGCCGTCCGGACCCAGTCGGCTCAGCGTGCCGCTCTCCTGTCCATCACGCGTCGCCGTCCACCATTCCACCCCGCCGCCGACATAGCGCGCGCCGCTGGCGGCCTGCACCGAACGCAAGGCATAGTTCTGGTTCTGATGGGTCAGCCTGGCGTTGTCGCTGTCGACATACTGGACCTGAAGCGTCGCGCCGCTTTCGCAGGCATAACCGATCGAGGGCGCATCGGATGCAGGCGCGGCCGACGGTTCGACCGGGGCGGCGGGCTGTTCGGGCTGGGTGCGAGAGCAGGCTGCGGCGCCGGCCAAGGCGGCGATGGCGACGAATGCGGTTAGGCGGTGCGACATCATGTCATGTCCTCTGGTTTCGCCTTCAACGGCCCAACCTGACCAAAGGCTCCGCTTAATGCCCCGCTTTCGGCGTCTCCATCAGCTCGATCAATACGCCGCCCATGTCACGCGGGTGCAGGAAGACGACCGGCGTCCCGTGCGCCCCGATGCGCGGCTGGCCTGTGCCCAGGATCGTCACCCCCTTGGCGCGCATTTCGGCGACGGCGGCGTGGATGTCGGCGACCTCGAAACAGACGTGGTGCTGGCCGCCCTTGGGATTCTTGGCCAGGAAGCCGACGATGGGGCTGGTCTCGTCATAGGGTTCGATCAGCTCGATCTGAGCCGTCGGCGTATCCACGAAACAGACCTTCACGCCTTGCGCCGGCAGGTCGAACGGCTCGCCGATCTTCGTCGCGCCGAGGATATCGCGATACAGTTTGATCGAGTCGGCGATGGACGGCGTGGCGACGCCGACGTGGTTCAGGGCGCCGATCATGACTTGTCCTTGTCAGGGGCGGGCTGGGCGTAACCCAGACGCTGGTTCAGCTTCTCGACCAGGTCGACCGCCGTATCGGCGATGGCCGAACCGGGCGGATAGACGGCGGCCGCGCCCATATCGAGCAGAGGCTGGACGTCGGACGGCGGGATCACGCCGCCGACCACGATCATGATGTCGGGCCGGCCCAGTTTCTCCAACTCGGCCTTCAGCTCGGGCACCAGCGTCAGATGCCCGGCCGCCAGCGACGATGCGCCGACCGCGTGAACGCCCTTCTCGACCGCTTCTTGAGCCGCCTCGGACGGCGTCTGGAACAGGCTGCCCGCCGTGACGTCGAAGCCCAGATCGCCGTATCCGGTCGCGACGACCTTCTGGCCCCGGTCGTGCCCGTCCTGGCCCAGCTTCGCGATCAGAATGCGCGGTGGGCCGCCGTCATTCTCGACGAAGGTCGCAACCATCTCGCGGGCGCGGGCGAAGCGGGCGTCGGTCCCCGCCTCCTTGGCATAGACGCCCGACACGGTCTGGACCGTCGCCACGTGGCGGCCGAAGGCGGCCTCCAGCGCGTCGGAGATTTCGCCCACCGTCGCCTTGGCGCGGGCCGCCTGAACCGCCAGTTCCAGCAGGTTTGCGTTCCCGCGCGCCCCCTCGGTCAGGGCGTTCAGCGCCGCATCGGTCGCCGCCTGATCCCGCTCGGCGCGCAGGCGCTTCAGCTTGTCGATCTGGGCGGCCAGCACCGCCGCATTGTCGACCTTCAGCATCGGAATGTCGTCGACGACGGGGTTCAGATATTTGTTCACCCCGACCACCGTCTGCTGGCCAGTGTCGATCCGGGCCTGGGTCTTGGCGGCGGACTCCTCGATCCGCAGCTTGGGGATGCCGGCTTCGATCGCCTTGGCCATGCCGCCCAGGGCCTCGACCTCGGCCATATGGGCGCGCGCCCGTTCGGCCAGTTCGTGGGTCAGCCGTTCGACATAGAAGCTGCCGCCCCAAGGATCGATCACCCGCGTCAGCCCCGTCTCCTGCTGCAACAGGATCTGGGTGTTGCGCGCGATCCGGGCCGAGAAGTCGGTGGGCAGGGCCAGGGCCTCGTCCAGCGCATTGGTGTGAAGGCTCTGCGTCTGGCCGCCCGCCGCCGCCATGGCCTCGACCATGGTGCGGGGCACATTGTTGAACACGTCCTGAGCCGCCAGAGACCAGCCCGACGTCTGGCAGTGGGCGCGCAGCGACAGCGACTTGGGATCGACCCCGCCTTCCTTGCGCACCGCCTCGGCCCACAGCAGGCGGCCGGCGCGCATCTTGGCCACCTCCATGAAATAGTTCATGCCAATGGCCCAGAAGAAGCTGAGACGCGGCGCGAACCGGTCGATCGGCATACCCGCCGCGACGCCCGCCCGCAGATATTCAATCCCGTCCGCCAGGGTGTAGGCCAGCTCGATATCCGCCGAGGCTCCCGCCTCCTGCATGTGATAGCCGCTGATGGAGATCGAGTTGAACTTCGGCGTCTCCTGCGCCGTCCAGGCGAAGATATCGGCGATGATCCGCATCGAGGGCTCGGGCGGATAGATGTAGGTGTTGCGGACCATGAACTCCTTCAGAATGTCGTTCTGAATGGTCCCGGTCAGCTTGGCGTGCGGCACGCCCTGTTCTTCCGCCGCGACGACATAGAGGGCCAGGATCGGCAGCACCGCCCCGTTCATCGTCATCGACACCGACATCTGGTCCAGCGGGATCCCGTCGAACAGGGTGCGCATGTCGTAGATGCTGTCGATGGCCACGCCCGCCATGCCGACGTCGCCCTTCACCCGCGGGTGGTCGCTGTCATAGCCCCGGTGCGTCGCCAAGTCGAAGGCGATGCTCAGCCCCTTCTGACCGGCCGCCAGGTTGCGGCGATAGAAGGCGTTGGACTCCTCGGCGGTGGAGAATCCGGCGTATTGCCGGATCGTCCAGGGATTGCCCGCATACATGGTCGGATAAGGACCACGCACGAACGGCGCGAACCCCGGCAGGCCATGCGGATGATCCAGCGCGTCCGTGCTGTCGGGACCATAGGCGGTCTCGACCGTCAGCCCCTCGGGGGTCAACCAAGGATCGCGCATCGGCCCCCGCCCCGTCGCATCGAGGTTCAGGGCGATCTTGCTGAAGTCTGGAAAGCTCACTGAGCCGCCTCCTCGAAGGCCGCGGCAAACCGGATCGGAGCCAAGGGCTCGCACACTCTTTCGACCGCCACGGCCGCCTCATCGCCCGCCTCGACCGGCGCCGGCCGCACGTCCGCATCGACATATTTGGTCACGCCGATGATCTGCGCCGCGCCGTTCGTCAGCGCGGCTTCGCGGACCGCGCGGGCGCGGGCGATACGCGGCTGGATGACCGAGCCCTTCAGGGCCTCGACCAACCCGCCCTCGGCCTCGATCATCTGGAACTCGGCCCAGCCGGCCTCGGCCAGATCGCGGGTGCGGGCGTCTAGGTACCAGGACCCCGCGGCCGGATCGTCGACCCGGCCCAGATTGGCCTCTTCCATCAGCACCAGCTGGGTGTTCCTTGCCTGACGCCGGGCGAAGGCGTCGGACGTTCCGGAGGCGCGGGTGAAGCCGTCCAGCACCACCACGTCCGCCCCCCCGACCGCGCCGGCGAACCCCGCCGCCGTCAGCCTCAGCAGATTGGGCCAGGGGTCGCGCGCCGACAGCATCCGCCGTGACGAGCGCGCTTCGATAACCGCCGGAACATCCACGTCGAACGCTTTCGTCAGGCTGGCCCAGATCAGCCGCATGGCTCGCACCTTGGCCAGGCTGTCGAAATATTCCGCATCGACCGACAGGCCGACGACGATGCCGCGCAAAGCCGCCTCGACCGACATCCCGGCCTCCACCGCCGCCTTCGCATGGGCCACGACGCTGGACGCCGCAAAGGCCAGCTCCTGCGCCGCCGATCCGCCCGCCTCGTGCGCGACCCGGCCGCTGGCCAGGAAGAAGGTCGCGTCGGGATAGGCGCCCGCATGACGCACCGCCGTATTGGCCGCCAGGCTCAGATGCTCTTCCACAGAACGCGGCGCCCCGCCCGCCTCGGCGAAGGCCGAGACCGGGTCCATATGAAACCGCAGCTGGGCGCGCGGCGAGCCCTTGGCGACGACCGCCAGGGCATTGGCCGCATCCGGCCCGTCGATCCCTGCATCCAACGCGACCGGCGCCAGCTCCAGCGCCACGCCTTCCAGCGCCCGGCCCAGGGGCGCGGAATCCGCCAGCACCCGCCCCTTCAGCACCACCGAGGCCGCGCCGTTCTCCAGATCGCTCAGGACGGCGGCGTTGACCGCTTCGGCATCGTCGCCCTCCACCAGCGTCCGCAGATCCCAGGCCCGGCCTTCGGAGTCGGACGGACGAGGGGCGAAGATCGGCTGCACGCCCGTCGCGCCCGCATACAGGGGCCGCGTCACCAGTTGATCGGCGTCGAGATGCATCAGCGACTCGATCGGCCGATCCTTCAGCGCCTTCTGGGCCGCCTCGCGCCATTCGAGCGGCGTGGGGGTGGGGAAGGTCATGCGCAGCCCTCCCCACCCGTGCGGCATGAAGAGCCCCTCCACCGCTCCGCGGTCCCCCTCCCCACTACGTGGGGAGGAAACGCAACACCCCCCTGTCTCCTCCCCATGCAATGGGGAGGTGGCTCGGAGCGAAGCGGAGAGACGGAGGGGTTCTTCATCACCCGAACTCCACCAGCACGTCATCCGCCGCCACCGGATCCCCGTCTTTGGCGCCGACGGCCTTCACAACCCCGTCGCGCTCGGCCTTCAGGATGTTCTGCATCTTCATGGCCTCGATGATGGCCACCGTCTCGCCGGTCTTGACCTCTTGGCCCACGACCACCGGGATCGAGACCACCAGACCCGGCATCGGCGACAGCACCATCTTGGAGGTGTCCGCCGCGACCTTCTCCGGCAGGCGCGCATACAGTTCGGCGACATGGGGCCGCAGCACCCGCACCCGCGCCTTGGCCGCACGGTGGCGGATGTCGAACCCGTCGGCGACGCGCTTGACCTCAGCGGTGAAGGGCTCGCCGTCCAGATCGGCCTTGAACTGGGCAAGACCCGGCCGCCAGTCGATGTCCGACAGGCGGATGTCGCCCCCGCCCGTCAGGGTCAGGATCATCTCCTCATCCTCGTCATAGGACAGGCCGACGCCGTGCGGCGTTTTGTCGATCATCACGATCCATTCGGTGCGGTCCGACGGATCGCCGTCCTGTTCGGCGATGACCTCGTGCATGGCTAGCGCCGAGGCGATCAGGATGCGCTCCTGGTCCTGCGTCGGTTTCAGGCCGTGGAAGCCGTCCGGAAACTCATCCTTGATGTAGCTGGTCGACAGATTGCCCGACTTGAACCGGTCCTGGTCCATCACCGCCGCCAGGAAGGGCACATTGTGGCCCAGGCCCGACAGGTGGGTGTCCTCCAGCGCGCGGGCCATGCCCTCGACCGCCGCCTCACGCGTCTCGCCCCAGGCGCACAGTTTTGCGATCATGGGATCGTAGAACATGCTGATCTCGTCGCCCTCGCGGACGCCGGAATCGTTTCTGACCGTATAGTCCCCCTGATCGCCTTCCTCCGGCTGCTCATAGCGAACCAGCCGCCCGATGGACGGCAGGAAGCCGCGATACGGATCCTCGGCGTAGATGCGGCTCTCGATGGCCCAGCCGTCGATCTTCAGGTCCTTCTGCTCGAAGGCCAGCGTCTCGCCCCAGGCCGAACGGATCATCTGTTCGACCAGATCGACGCCCGTGATCAGCTCCGTTACCGGATGCTCGACCTGCAGCCGGGTGTTCATCTCCAGGAAGTAGAAGCTCTTGTCCTGACCGGCGACGAACTCGACCGTGCCGGCCGAGTCATAGTTCACCGCCTGGGCCAGGGCGACGGCCTGCGCCCCCATGGCGGCGCGGGTGGCCTCGTCAAGCAAGGGGCTCGGCGCCTCCTCTATGACCTTCTGGTTGCGCCGCTGGATCGAGCATTCGCGCTCGAACAGGTGGACCACATGGCCGTGCTTGTCGCCCAGCACCTGGATCTCGATGTGGCGCGGATCGACGATGAACTTCTCCAGGAAGACCCGGTCGTCGCCGAACGCGTTCAACGCCTCGGCCTTCACCGCCGCAAACCCCTCGGCCATGTCGGCGTCCGAATGGGCCACCCGGATGCCCTTGCCGCCGCCGCCGGCCGAGGCCTTGATCATGATCGGATAGCCGATCTCGTTGGCGATCCTGACCGCCTCGTCCGGCGTCTCGATCAGGCCTATATGGCCCGGCACGGTCGAGACCCCCGCCTCGGCCGCCAGCTTCTTGGAGCTGATCTTGTCGCCCATAGCCTCGATGGCCTCGGGGTTCGGGCCGATGAAGGCGATCCCCTCGTCCCTCAGCCGCCGCGCGAATCCGGCATTCTCGCTCAGGAAGCCAAAGCCCGGATGCACGGCCTGCGCCCCCGTCTGGCGCACCGCCTCGACGATCTTGTCCGCCAGCAAATAGGACTGCGCCGCCGGCGCCGGCCCGATCAGCACCGCCTCGTCGGCCATCTCGACCGCCAACGACCCGGCGTCGGCCTCCGAATAGACCTGCACCGTCTTGATGCCCATGCGGCGGCAGGTCTTGATGATCCGAACCGCGATCTCGCCCCGGTTGGCGATGAGGATTTTGGAGAACATTTTGAGCCTTACCGGTCCACTAAGACTGAGCAATCAGAAGGTTAAAACACGAGCATCCGCCGAAAGGCATTCGTCCGGCGAGCGCGATGTGCGTTCCGCCATCTTCGGCGACAGCGCACACGATCACGGTAGAACGGTCACGGGTCATGACGTGGTGAGCAGAAAGCAGCTCAACCAATTGGCTGTGTGCAGAATGGATTTCTTTCAACAAGTCTTCGTCTGAAATTGGATCCGAAAGCAAAGATTTCACACTGCCCCGGTGCAAAATCGAACCCGCTCGGCGATACAGCTTCACCAAACCGTCCTTGGTCAAAAACGGCTCAGTCTTTTCCGTATATCTGAAGAAAATTCCTTCAGAGTTTTCCTCTGGATCATTCTCGATGGAGTGTGGCACCGGATAAAAATCTGGATGCAGCCGCTCTAATGAATTTACGATAAAATCAGCTTCATACGCCTTCTGAAGGCGAGAGGTATTCACCTCTTCTAGGTCGCCGTGTGCAACGAGACACCCGAGCGCAATCAGCTCGCAAATTATTCGAAGCTGAAGAACGCACGCCTCCAATCGCAAGACGGGAGGAATGCTTGATTCACATTCAACAAACTGAGGAATAGAGCTCGTTCGAGTTCTCGCTTCAGCGATGATCTCGCCATAGACGTTTATCGCCTTCTGTTGAGAAGGGGACAGAACATTTGCGGTTTCTGTCGGGAAATCGCTCACAGCGGAATATTGTCGTGCTTCTTCCAGGGGTTCTCCTGGACCTTGTTCTTCAGCGTCCGCAGCGCCTTCACCAGCCGCCGCCGCGTCCCGTGCGGCATGATGACGTCGTCGATGTAGCCCAGCCCCGCCGCCACGAAGGGGTTGGCGAACCGGTCCTTGTACTCGGCCTCGCGTGCGGCCAGGGCCTCGGGATCGCCGGCCTCCTTGCGGAAGATGATCTCGACCGCGCCTTTGGCGCCCATGACCGCGATCTCGGCGGTGGGCCAGGCGTAGTTGACGTCGCCGCGCAGGTGTTTCGAACTCATCACATCATAGGCGCCGCCATAGGCCTTGCGCGTGATCAGGGTCAGTTTCGGCACCGTCGCCTCGGCATAGGCGAACAGCAGCTTGGCCCCATGTTTGATCAGGGCGCCATACTCCTGCTTGGTCCCCGGCATGAAGCCCGGCACGTCCACCAGGGTCACCAGCGCGATGTCGAAGGCGTCGCAGAAGCGCACGAACCGCGCGGCCTTGCGGCTTGAATCGATGTCCAGCACGCCCGCCAGCACCTGGGGCTGGTTCGCGACGATCCCGACCGTCTGACCGTCCAGCCGGCCGAAGCCGCAGATGATGTTCCTGGCGAAGTCGGCCCCGATCTCGAAGAAGTCGGCCTCGTCGACCACCTTCAGGATCAGCTCCTTCATGTCATAGGGCTGGTTCGGATTGGCCGGGATCAGGGTGTCCAGCGACGGCTCGTCCCGCTCGGGCTCGTCATAGCTCTCGCGCACCGGCGGCTTTTCGCGGTTCGACAGCGGCAGGAAGCCGATCAGGCGGCGCACCTCCGACAAGGCTTCCAGATCGTTCTCGAACGCCCCGTCCGCCACGCCAGACTTGCCCGCATGGACCCGCGCGCCGCCCAGGTCCTCGTGGCTGACCACCTCATTGGTGACCGTCTTCACCACGTCGGGGCCGGTCACATACATGTAGCTCGTGTCCTTCACCATGAAGATGAAGTCGGTGATGGCCGGCGAATAGACGTCGCCGCCCGCGCAAGGCCCCATGATCACGCTGATCTGGGGAATGACGCCGCTGGCCAGGGTGTTCTGCAGGAAAATGTCGGCGTAACCCGCCAGGCTCTCCACCCCCTCCTGGATCCGCGCGCCGCCCGCGTCGAACAGTCCGATGATCGGCGCCCCCGTCGTCAGGGCCATCTTCTGCAGCTTGACGATCTTGGCCGCATGGGCGCCCGACAGGCTGCCGCCAAAGACGGTGAAGTCCTTGGAGAAGACATAGACCAGCCGTCCGCCGATCGTGCCGCGACCCGTCACCACCCCGTCGCCGGGGATGCGCTGATCCTGCATGCCGAAGTCGTGGCTGCGGTGCTCGACGAACATGTCGGTCTCCTCGAAGGAGCCCTCGTCCAGCAACACGTCGATGCGTTCGCGCGCCGTCAGCTTGCCCTTGGCGTGCTGGGCGGCGATACGCTTTTCCCCACCGCCCAGTTTGGCGGCGGCGCGACGGCGCTCCAGTTCTTCAAGGATGGCTTGAGTCATGATGGATCTTCGCCTCTCGTTCAAAGAACGCGTGGCGCCTTCATCGCAAAATGGCAAACGCAACTTTGCAAAAAGTGTGGAACTGCGCGGGCTTGCAAAGGATGGCGATATGATCTGCAAAGTTGCGAATGGCTGAGAAGCTTTTCCTGGGCGCCAAACTGCGCAAGCTGCGCGAGGCGCGCGGCTGGACGCTGGAGGCCTGCGCCGAGCGGTTGGGCCTGTCGCCGTCCTATCTGTCGCAGATCGAGACCAACCAGCGCCCGGCGACCGCGCGCGTCCTGATCGCCCTGACCCGCGCCTTTCATGTGGACGCCAGTCTGTTCGATCTGGAGGGCGACGCCCGCCTGATCGCCGATTTGCGCGAGGCGACCACCGACATCGCAGGTCAGGCCGAGCCGCCCACGGCCGCAGAGCTGAAACAGGCCGTCGCCAACACCCCGCGTCTGGCCCGCCAGTTTCTGGCCCTGCATCAGACCTTCCGTCGTCTGGACGAGCGGGTGAAGGCGCTGGACGACACCCTGGGCCGGGATGAACACGGCGCCAGTGTCGCCCTGTTGCCCTACGAAGAGGTGCGCGACTTCTTCCACTATCGCGACAACTACATCGACACGCTGGACACCGCGGCCGAGGCGCTGGCGGCGACCTTGGTTCAGGACGGCCAGATCGAGCGGGCGCTGGAGTCTGCCCTGAGCCAGGCGCACGGCGTCCGCGTCGCCT
The DNA here is from genome assembly GCF_058790795.1 of Brevundimonas sp. EU05-FHT14B07. Taxonomy (NCBI): domain Bacteria; kingdom Pseudomonadati; phylum Pseudomonadota; class Alphaproteobacteria; order Caulobacterales; family Caulobacteraceae; genus Brevundimonas; species Brevundimonas sp. EU05-FHT14B07. The sequence goes on along the minus strand of NZ_JBYTCZ010000001.1, from coordinate 493,159 downwards.
ATGTCGCGGGTCAGGAGGCGCTGCGTCGCTACGATCCCGCCAGCCGCGTACTGACGCTTGACGCCTGGCAGCCCGGCGCGACGCGGTCGTTCCAGCTGGCGCACCAGCTGGCCCTGCTGTCCTTCCGCGACCTGATCGAAGCCGAGCTGGATCAGGCCGCCTTCCGCACCGACGCCGCGCGGGACGTGGCCCGCGTCGGTCTGGCCAACTACGCCGCCGGCGCCCTGCTGCTGCCCTACCGCGCCTTCCTGGAGGCCGCGCGCGAGGAGAAGCACGACATCGACCGGCTGCGCACCCGTTTCCAGGTCAGTTTCGAACAGGTCTGCCACCGCCTCTCGACCCTGCAACGGCCCGGGTGGCGCGGCGTGCCCTTCTATTTCGCCCGCGTGGACATGGCCGGCAACATCACCAAGCGCCACAGCGCCACCCGCTTCCAGTTCGCCCGCTTCGGCGGCGCCTGCCCCCTGTGGAACGTGCACGAAGCCTTCGCGGCGCCGGACCGGATCGGGGTCCAGCTGGCCGAGATGCCGGACGGCTCGCGCTACATCTCCATCGCCCGCAGCGTGTCCAAACCCAGCGGCTCCTATCTGGCCAACGACCGTCGCTACGCCCTGTCGCTGGGGTGCGAGGTCGAGCATGCGGGCGCCCTGGTCTATGCCGCCGGTCTGGACCTGAACGGCCCCGCCGCCCGGATCGGCGTCAGCTGCCGCATCTGCGAGCGCACCGACTGCACCCAGCGCGCCTTCCCGCCCCTGGACAGGACCCTGCACGTGCCGGAGAACGAGCGCGGCGTGGTGCCCTATGTGCTGGATGGCCCGCGCCCCGACCGCTATTGATCGGGGCATGACCTCCAATACACCCATCGGCGTCGCCGTCGTCGGCTACGGCTTGGCGGGCCAGACCTTCCACGCCCCCCTGATCGCGGCGACCCCCGGCCTGCGCCTGATCGCCGTCGTCTCGTCCCGGCCCGAAGCGGTCCACGCCGACCTGCCCGACGTCGCGGTCCTCCCCGATCTGGACGCCGCCCTAGCTCGCGACGACATCGGCCTGATCGTCGTCGCCAGCCCCGACGCCCTGCACGCCGAACAGTCGATCGCCGCGCTGAGGGCCGGCAAGTCGGTGGTGGTGGACAAGCCCTTCGCCGCCACCCTGGCCGACGCCCAAGCCGTCGCCGCCGTCGCCGCCGATGCGCCCGGCGTGTTCAGCGTCTTCCAGAACCGCCGTTGGGACGCCGACTTCCTGACCCTGCGCCGCGTGATCGACCAGGGGGAACTCGGCGAAGTCGCCGTATTCGAAAGCCACTACGACCGCTTCCGCCCCACCGTCACCGACCGCTGGAAGGACCAGCGGGACGGCGGCGTCTGGGCCGACCTGGGCCCGCACCTGATCGACCAGGCGGTTCAGCTGTTCGGCCCGCCCCTGGCCATCTATGCCGACCTCCAGGCCCAACGTGTCGGCGCCAAGGCCATCGACTACGCCCACGTCCTGCTCCGCTACGACCGGCTGCGCGTCATCCTGAACATGAGCCACCTCGCCGCCGAGGCCAGCCTCCGCTACGCCGTCCACGGCACGGCTGGCAGTTTCATCAAACGCGGCCTCGACGCCCAAGAGGGGCAGTCCAAGGCCGGCCTGCGTCCCGGCGACGCGGACTGGGGCGTCGATCCTTCGCCCGGCGTGCTGACGAAACAGATCGACGGCGACACCGTCCGCACCACGCCGACGCCCGAGCGCGGCGACTATCCCGCCTTCTACGCCGCCATGCGCGATGCGATCCTCGGCGAGGGACCGCCGCCGGTGCCCGCCGATCAGGCCCTGACCGTCATGCGCATCCTCGACGCCGGTCTGCGTAGCGCGGCGGAGCGCCGCGAGATCGCGCTCTAGCTCTTCTTGCGGCCCTTCGACGTCGCCGCAGGCGCGTGGGCCAGTCGCAGCAGGTTGGCCGCGCCAGGCGCCCCGAACGGCGTGCCGGCCAGGATCAGGATGCGCTGGCCCGGCTCGGCCAGACCGTATTTGACCGCACTGTTGACGGCGTCGTCCGTCACGGCCTCCAGCGAGTCCGGCTGCTCGCCCAGACGCGGCTCCAGCCCCCAGACCAGGGCCAGCCGCCGCGCGGTGTTGGGATTGGGCGTCAGCACGAGGATCGGCTTCAGCGGCCGCTCGCGCGCCATCCGCCGCGCCGTGCCGCCCAGGGTCGTGAACACCACCAGACAGCCGGTCGAAGGCGCATTCGCCGCCATCCGCGCCGCGCCGACCAGGGCATCCACGTCATGCTCGTCCATGCCGGCGTGTTCGGCGCCCATCAGGCTGGGCCACATCGGATCGCGTTCGACGCGCTCTATGATCCGGCTCATGATGCCGACGGATTCCAGCGGATAGTCGCCCGACGCGGTCTCGGCCGACAGCATCAGGGCGTCCGCGCCTTCATAGACCGCATTGGCCACATCGGTCGCCTCGGCGCGGGTCGGGGCCGGGGCGCTGGTCATAGATTCCAGCATCTGGGTGGCGACGATCACAGGCACGCCGCGATTGCGGGCCGCGCGCACGATCTGCTTTTGCGCCACCGGCACGTCCTCGGGATCCAGCTCGACGCCCAGATCGCCGCGCGCCACCATCACCCCGTCGCAATAGTCGAGGATGGCTTCGAGATCGGCCAGGGCCGCCGGCTTCTCGATCTTGGCGAGGCAGGCCGCCTGACCATTCACGATCCGCTTCAGCTCGGCCATGTCCTCGGGCTTCTGCACGAAGCTGAGCGCCACCCAATCCACGCCCATCCGTAGGGCGAAGGCCAGGTCCTCACGGTCCTTGGGCGTCAGGGCCGAGACCGGGATCACCGCCTCCGGCACCGCCACGCCCTTGCGGTCCGACAGCTTCGAGCCGCTCTCGACCGTCACATCGGCCCACTCGTCGGTCCGCTCGCCTACACGCAGCCGCACCCGGCCGTCGTCCAGAAGCAGCAGCATGCCTTTGCGCAGCGCCTTGAAGATTTCGGGATGCGGCATCTGCACCCGCGTCTCGTCGCCGGGCGTCGGGTCCAGATCGAAACGCATGGTGTGGCCCGGCTTGACCGAGATCTCGACGTCCTTGAACCGGCCCAAACGCAGCTTCGGCCCTTGAAGGTCGGCCAACACGCCCAGCGGACGCTGCAACGCCATTTCGGCGCCGCGCACCGCCTTCAACGCGGCGGCGTGATCCTCATGCGACCCGTGGCTGAAGTTCAGGCGAAAGACATCCACCCCCGCCTGGGCCAGCGCCTTGACGGTGCTGGGCGCACGGCTGGCGGGTCCCAGGGTGGCGACGATGCGCGCGCGACGGGCTCGGTTCATGACGTTTCCTGTTGGCTCCCTCGGACGGCAAAACGGGGCCGCCTGGGCGATTTCGCCCTCTTCTGCCAACGAAACCTGCGCTGCGTAAGGCCGCCTTCCCCTCAGGAAACATGAGTTGACGGCCGGAAACAGGAGTTTATCTGGCCGCCGCCCCGCAAGTCGCAACGGCGAACCCGTTCAGATCGATGCACCGGCCCTCCACCTGCGGCGCGGGGACGCCGATCACATGGGCGAGGGTCGGGGCGATATCGACGGTCCGGATCGGCAGAAACCGCTCCTCGGCCTTGGCGCCTGGCCACCAGAAGATGATCGGCACGCGCCGGTCATATTCCCACGGCGTGCCGTGTCCGGCCAGGGTCGAGCCGACGCGGCCGCCCGAGGTGGTGTTCTGGGTCCAGGCGAACTGGATGTCGGGCGATCGCTCGGCGACGGTCGACAGTCGCATCCGCTCGCGCACCGTCATCATCTCGGGCTGCCGGCTATCCGGCAGAGGCTCGGCCAGCAGCCGGTCGCGCGTCTCGGCGAAGGCCACTTCAGGCAGGGCGCGCAGCATCTCGACCGCCGCCTCCGCCACCTGTGTCCGCAACGGATCGGGCAGCGACCTGTGATCCGCATCGGCGACCATCCAGCCGCTTCCGCCGGACTGCAGCGGATCGGCACCCAGGTTAAAGCGCGCCTTCAGCGCGGCGTTGACGCCCTTGATCGCATCGGTATCGGCGCGGTGCGCCTGCGGATAGCCATGCTCATGCAGGCGCTCGACGAAGTCCGAACCGCCGTGATCCGCCGTCAAAACCACCAGCGCGCCGCCCGGAACCTCGGCCAGCTTATCCAGGAAGGCGCCCAGCGCCGTATCCAGCCGGTGCATCTGCTCGCACATCTCCGGCCCTTGGGTGCCGTACATATGGCCGATCCGGTCGGTGGCCGACAGGCTGACGCCCAGCATGTCGGTCGCCGTCCCCTGCCCCAGCTTCTGGCTGTCCAGCAGATATTCCGCCGCCTTCAGCGTCTGCTCGTCCAGCAATGGCGAGGTGTCGAACTTCAGCCCCGCCGGCGGCAGCACCGAATGGAAGGTCTGGCCGCGAATGGTCCAGTCGCCCGCCAGCGCCCGGCAGTCCGCGTTCTGATAGTCCCAGGCTGTCGGCGTCGCCGCCGTCCAGGCGTTGAAGTCACGGTTGAACGCCGCAACCGGTGCCAGCTTTGTCTCGGCCGTCTGACCGGGCTCGACATAGGTCGTCAATCCAAACCCGTCAGTGAACCAGAAGGCCTGCCCCTGATGACCGGCCAGATTGATCGCCCCGCGATCCTTGCCCGACACCGCCATGACCTTGCTGTCCGGGCTGACGGCCTTCAGCCAGTCGCCCAGCGTCGTCGCGCGCAGCTGATCCGGTCCCACTGGCCCGTTGTCGGTGTCGTCGCGCCCGTGCGCCAGATGGTTCTGCGGCGCGGCCAGGCAATAGACTTCCTTGCCGGTCTTGCCGTCGATCCAATCGTTGGCGGGAATGCCGGTCTCGGCCGGGTGCATGCCGGTCAGAACCGTGGAGTGGCCGGGGCAGGTCTCGGTCAGACCGTGGGTCTGATAGCCGTTGATCGACACCAGTCCCTGGTCGGCCAACCGGCGCAGGCCGCCGCTGTAGCGGCTGCGATACTGGTTGAAGAGGTTGGCGCTGAACTGATCGACCACGATGGTCACGATCAGTTTGGGCGGCGTAAGGGCCGCGAGCGACGACTGCGGCGCAGCGGCCTGAACCGCCGGCTGGGCGACCGGCGCGCCCGCACAGGCGGCGCCAGCGATCGACAAGACGGCCAGACACGCGGCGGCGACGTGACGCGACAGGGACATGAACAACTCCAACAACAGCCGTGCGGCCTCTAGCTGTTGCGGATGGCGCCCGCGTGACAGCCCGGCTCGCTCCTAGTGCGATTCCCTGGAGCGCAGGCGCGCGACCTGATGCAGGACCAGCACCACCGCCCCGCCGACGATCAGCCCGATCACGGCCGAGGCCACCGCCGTCGTCAGCCAGCTCATCACGCCGGCCAACGGCCCGAACAGTTCGCCGACGGCATGCGACAGATGCTCGACCGGTACCGCCGGCCAGTGCAGCCCCAGCGTATGGGAACCATGCAGCAAAATGCCGCCGCCGACCCACAGCATGGCCGCCGTGCCGATCGCCGACAGGGCGCTCATCACCATCGGCATGCCCTTGACCAGACCCCGCCCCAAGGCGCGCACCCCGCCATTGGGCCGCTGGGCCAGATGCAGGCCGATGTCGTCCATCTTCACGATCAGGCCGACCGCGCCATAGACGACGACGGTCATGGCGATGCCGACCACCGCCAGCACAGCGGCCTGGGTCAGTATCGGCTGCGCCGCCACATCGGCCAGGGCGATGGCCATGATCTCGGCCGACAGGATCAGGTCGGTGCGTACCGCCCCCGACACCGTCGTCTTCTCCAGCGCCGCCGCATCCCCGGCGATCGGCTCCGCATCACCATGCCCGCCATGCCCCATCGCCTCCAGCAACTTTTCCGCCCCCTCGAAACACAGATAGGTCCCGCCGCACATCAGGATCGGGGTGATGGCCCAGGGCGCGAAGGCGCTGAGCACCAGGGCCACCGGCAGGATGAAGATCAGCTTGTTGCGAAACGACCCGAGCGCGATCTTGCTGATGATCGGCAGCTCGCGGCTGGGCGACAGGCCCATGACATAGCGCGGCGTCACCGCCGCATCGTCCACCACCACGCCGGCGGCCTTGGTCGAGGCCTTGCCCGCCGCCGCGCCCACGTCATCCAGCGACGCGGCCGCCAGCTTTGCGATGCCGGCGACGTCGTCCAGCAGCGCGATCAGTCCGGAGGGCATAGTCAGTCTTCCCGGCTGGGCGGCACATTGACGCCCTGCGATTTCAGATAGGATTTGATGTTGCGCGCGGCCTGGCGGATGCGCTGCTCGTTCTCGACCATGGCGATGCGTACGAAGCCCTCGCCGTTCTCGCCATAGCCCACGCCCGCCGCCACCGCGACCTTTGCGTGGGTCAGCAACTGCTTGGAAAACTCCAGACTGCCCAAATGCTTCAGCGCCGGCGGCAAGGGCGCCCAGGCGAACATGGAGGCGGCCGGCTTGGGAATGTCCCAGCCCGCGCGGCCGAAGCTCTCGACCAGCACGTCGCGACGGCGGTGATAGAGTTTGCGGTTCTGCTCGACGATGTCCTGCGGCCCGTTCAGCGCGGCGCACGCCGCCGCCTGGATCGGCGTGAAGGCGCCGTAGTCGAGGTAGGATTTCACCCGCGTCATCGCCGCGATCAGCTTCTTGTTGCCGACGGCAAACCCCATGCGCCAACCGGCCATGCTGTAGGTCTTCGACAGGGAGGTGAACTCGATCGCCACGTCCTTGGCGCCCGGGACCTGGAGGATGGAGACCGTCGGCTTGCCGTCGTAATAGAGCTCCGAATAGGCCAGGTCGCTGATGATCCACAGATCGTTCGCCTTGGCGAAGTCCACGACGCGTTCGTAGAAGGCAAGATCGACCGTCTCCGCCGTCGGGTTCGACGGATAGTTCATGACCAGGATCTTGGGTCGCGGCACGGTGAAGGCCATGGCCCGCTCCAGCGCCTCGAAATACTTCTCGTCCGGCGTCGTTGGCACGCTGCGGATCGCAGCCCCGGCGATGATGAAGCCGAAGGTGTGGATCGGATAGGACGGATTGGGCGCCAGGATCACATCGCCCGGCTCGGTGATGGCGGTGGCCAGGCTGGCCAGGCCCTCCTTGGAGCCCATGGTGACGATCACCTCGGTCTCGGGATCCACATCGACGCCGAAGCGGCGGCCGTAATAGTTGGCTTGGGCGCGGCGCAGGCCGGGGATACCGCGTGACGCCGAATAGCCGTGGGCGTCGGGCTTCCTGGCCACCTCGATCAATTTGTCGATCACATGCTGGGGCGGCGGCAGATCGGGGTTGCCCATCCCCAGATCGATCACGTCCTCGCCCGCCGCACGGGCCGCCGCGCGCATCGCATTGGTCTCGGCGATGACATAGGGCGGCAACCGCTTCATGCGGTAGAATTCTTCGGACATGACAGGCTCGTCGTTGGGATCAGCGGCCGTGGATCGACCGCCTTTAGCGCTTAGCGCGCCAGCGCCCTCGCGCAACAGCATTGAAGGTCATTTTCACCCTTTGGGCGGACGAAATCTGTGCGTCGCGCAAAAACCTGGTCGATAAGACCGCCGGTCATCCCCCTCAATAGCTCAGGCGCAAACCGACGCTGAGCGTTCTCGGCGGGCCGTATCCGGCGACGCCCGTGCCCGTTTCCGACACCTCGACATCCTCGTCGAACAGATTGTCCGCCGCCATCCAGAGGGTCGCGTTCGGCGTGAAGGCCCACTCCGCACGCGCATCCAGCGTCACGGCGGCGTCCAGCACCCGGCTGTTCAGGTCGTCGTCGAACCGGCTCGATTCATAACGCGCCGCCAGGGCCAGGGTCAGTCGATCGGTCGCGCGCCAATCCAACCCAGCGGTCGCGCTCCATTCCGGCGCCTGGGCGGGACGCAGGCCGGTCAGCTGCGCGGCGGACGATCCGCCGTCGATCTCGGCGTCGGTCCAGGACGCAGCGGCGTTCAGCGACACGGCTGACGACAGGTCCAGCGCCCCCGTCAGTTCCACGCCCCAGGCGTCGATGGTCCCGGCGTTCTGGCGCTGGCGCAGCACGCCGCCCGCCGGCACGAACCCGGCGCGCGGGAAGGTCGCCGGCCCGGACCCGAGCGTCACATTGACGATGGCGTCTTCGATCTGATTCCAGAACACCGACGCACCCCAACGCATGCCCTCGCGGTCGAAGGCCAATCCCGTCTCCACGCCCTTTAGCGTTTCCGGCGTCAGGGCGGCGTTGGCCTCGGTGATGTCGTTGCCGACGCGGAACGGCCGGTGCAGTTCGTTCAGCGTCGCCGGCCGGAATCCGGAATAGGCCGCCGCCCGCGCCGCATAGCCGCCGCCCAGATCACGCCGAAGGGCCAGACGCGCGCTGACCACCTCGCCCGACCGATCCGGATCACTTTCGTTCAGCAAGACCGCGCCGGTCGCCAGCGTGTTCTCCTGACGGAATCCGCCGGCATTCTCCCACCGATCCACCCGCAGTCCGCCGGCCACCAGCCAGTCGGCCGCGGTCCAGGACGCATCGACATAGGCCCCGGCCACCGCCGTCTCCCCGCCCGCACGCCGAATGCGGGTGAAGCCGGCTCCTGTCGGATTGCTGAACAGTTCGTTGGTTTCGCCGTAGTTGAAGCGCGCATCGGCGCCCACCTCCCACTCTAGCCGTCCGCCCGCGAAATCGGTCATGCGGCGGCGCAGCGCCGCGTTCAGTCCCCATCCCGTCGCGGGCGTCTTGAACTGATCGTTGGCCGGCGTCGTGGTCGATCGATCGGCCGACACTGAGGCCGAACTGTTGGCCAGATTACTGTCGATCCGCCATGCCTGCAGCCGCCAGCCATAGCCGTCGGCCGACGGCGTCTGAGCCGCCGTGGCGCTCAGGCTGTGCCCGCTGGCGTTGGCGCGCGTTCCGGCCAGACCCGATCCGCGATCCTCCTCCCAGTTCGCCGCCCTGACCGACAGGTTCGCCTGTCCCAAGGCCGTATCGACGCGCAGCGCTGCACTTCGGCTGTCGAGATCCAGCGGCGTGTCCGCGGCGCCTGCCGCCGGCCCGCGCACCGGCACATAGCCGTCGCTGACTTCGCGCAACCCGCTCAACGTCACCGCCAGAGGTCCCAGTCGCGTGGAGGCGGACCCCGCCGCCCGCAACCCGCCGCGCTCGGACGCGGACACATCCACCGCGCCGCCTTTCGCGCGTTCACGCAGGGTGATCGTGCCCGTCAGCGCGCCCGCGCCATAGGGGCCCGAGCCCGCCCCCCGGATCACATCCAGGCTCTCCAGAGATTCCGGCGTCGCCTGGGACCAGATGACCCAGCCGCCGAACGGATCGTTCAGCGGCACGCCATCCAGCAGCACCAGCGTCCGACCTGCCCCGGACGGCGCAATGGCCCTCAACGAAATCCCTTGCGTCGTCGGGTTGGCCGCCGCGCTGCTGGTGCGTCGAAACAGCGACACCGCCGGCACGGACCGTAGCGCCTCGTCCAGACGCGACGACCGAGACAAGACCCCCTCATCGATCCGCACCACAGAAAACGCAGCATCAGCCGCCGCCGGCGGCAGACGCGCGGCGGTGACGACGATCTCGGGCAAGGCGGTGGGCGTGACGGGGGGAGGAGCGTCCTGGATCATGCGCCGTCAGTAGGCGGTCGTTTCGCCACATCAAAGCCCGGCGATCCGAAACGCCCGGAAAAGCGCGAGACAGATCGCCGCCCCCTCGATAACAACCGTATCGAACAGTCCAAGGGGAAGCACGTGGGTCTGGGAACGCTCGTCAGGGGTCTGATCTTCGGTAAGGACGCCGACCGCAGGCGACGGTCCGCCAAGGCGGCGCGAATCCGCGCCCTGCCCGACCGACAGGTGATGGCCGACAGCTATGTCCCAGCGTTGGCGGCCGACGGCGGGCGCATCATGTGGGTCGGTTGCCGCGAGTATACTCTGGACGACTACGCCTTGCTGGAGGCGCAGGGCGGCGAGGTCTGGACCACCGACATCGATCCGGCGGCCGCACGCTGGGGCCGCGAAGGTCGCCACCGCACCGGCGACATATGCGAGGCGGATCGGCTGTTCTCGGACCTGACCTTCGACGCCGTCGTCTGCAACGGCGTGCTGGGTTATGGCGTCGACAGTCCCGACCAGCAGCAGCAGGCCTTGAAGGCTCTGGCGGCCATCCTGCGCCCGGGCGGTCGCCTTCTGCTGGGCTGGAACACCGACAAGATCGCCGATCCCGTTGCCGCAGGATTGATTGATCTCTACTTCCAGGCTGCCCCCTTGGGCGACCAGCCGACGCGCGTGCGGTTCGACGCGGTCACCCACGTTTACGACAGCTTTATCCGAAGAGGCTGAAGCCTAGCCCTGAAGCCGGGTCAGCGACGCCGCCGGCCCCAACAGAGGACGCCTCCGCAGCGGCGGCTTCGGCGTGACAAACGCATTGTCGACCAAGGCCTCGCGCAACGCATCCAGCTCGGCCGCGCGCGCGGCCGGCGAATGCACCCGCTCGACATAGGCCTGCCCGCCACGCGCCAGGGCCAGACGTTCATCGGGATTTTCGACCAGACGCATCATGGCGCTTGTCAACGAGCCGGCCTCCTCGACATCGACATACAGCGCATATTCGCCGCTGGCTTCGCGCAAGCCGCCGCGTCCCGACGAGATCAGGGCGGCGCCCGCCGCATGGGCTTCCAGCGCGGCCAATCCCAAGGCCTCGCGCACCCGCGAAGGCGTGACCGCGATGGCGGCGCGCTGCGTCATCGCCCGCACCGCGTCCAACGACGCCGACTTGTGGATTTCGACCCGGTCGCCAAACCGTTCCAGCATCTGCACCTGCGGCGCGGCCCAGTCCTGATGCTTGTCCCAGTCGCCCAGCATCAGTGCGCCGCGCCAGTCGGGATGACGATCCAACGTCTCGGCCAGGGCTGCGCAGAACAGGTCCAGCCCTTTGTCCCTCATCGCCCGCCCCGAAAACAGGATCAGGTTCTCGCGCTGCTCGGGCGATGCACGCCAGGCGTCGCTTTCGATCGGATTGCAAACCGACGATACGCGCCCGGCCAGACGCGGATAATCGGAGGCAAACTCTTCACCCGCCGCCCGGCTGACGAACACCAGACGGTCGAACCGCGCGAGGCGTCGACCATATCGCAGGCTTTCGATCAGGTTGCGCGGCGGCTTGATCCGCGTGTGGCGATAAAGAACGTGGATCGCGTCAGGCAGTTGTCTCGCCAGCTCCGAGGCCGCCTTCAGCTGCTGATGGTATTCCACGATGTCCGGCGACAGTTTCTTCAGAACGTCAACCACCGCAGCGTTTCGCGCCTTGCGGCCCAGTCCGGCAGGCACCGTCACCATCTGCACGCCCGCCGGCGTCGGCCCGCCGGCATCGGCGATCAGCGTCACCAACCGGTTCAAACGGCTGTGCGCGGACAGGGTGCGCACCACCGTCTCCATCGAGTTGGTCTTGTCCGGACAGAAGGTGCAGCCTCGCGGCAGAACGACGGCGATACGCATGGTCTAGCCTTCCTTCCGAACGGAAGCGGTCTGGAAAATCTTTGGATGGACGGCGGCGCCGGTGGCGCGGCGACCGCGCGGCCCGTTCAGGCCCAGCAGGCGACGCGCCTTGAAGCCGGCCTTCAGCCATGGCTCCGCCGACGACTGGCGGATGCCCTTCACGTCGATGAAGGTGATGTCGCCGTGACCCGAGAGGGTGTGCAAGCCGTCGCCGTATCCGTCCAGCAGATGGCCCGGCTCGAACCGTTTCACGACCACCGCCGAAAACGCGTCTGGCGACAACACATCGATCCGCAGCAGATTGATGGCCGCCCCATAGGTCTCGGCGCAGTCCTGAACCGGCAGATGAAGCGCGCCGTCCTGAAGGAACGCCGAGCCGCCCGGACGCGAGGTCTGAAAACCGCTCAGCACCGGATTGGCGTGATGCGGCGTCCAAGGCCCCGTCAGGCTGTCGGCCCAGGCGATGTGCAGTTCGCGCATCGCCCGGTCGTCCGGTCCGGGCAGCGCATGGAACATCCACCACCGGCCGTCGTGCTTGACCACCGTGGCGTCGACGGCCGCCGCCTCGCCGATGCGGGCCACCGCCTCCCACTGATCCGGGAAACGGACACAGCGATAGAGGATCAGCCCGCCGCTCTTGTAGCCTTCGGGCAGCATGTAGAGTTCGCCGCCGTCCTCGATCAGGGTCGGATAGGACAGGTGCCAGGGCTCGGACAGGGCCACGCCCTGCCTCACCAGCCGGTCGTCGGCGTCATACTGGCGATAGTGAATCTCGCCGCGGCGCACATGATAGTCGAACGCCTCGACGAAGACGGTCAGCACGCCATCTCGGGTGATCCCGAACGGGTCCGCGACATAGGCATGAGGGCCGCAGTCAGGCAGCCAGACGATTTCTTCCGCGCGCGGCTCATGGTCAACGAAGCTGCTTAAGGGACGGCGGATGAAGCCCGAGCGCCAGAGATCGAACACGACGACGCCCTAGCCGACCGAAAGAACCGGGGCCGTCGTGCCGTCATGTCCTGCAAACGCGCGCATCTGGGTCCTGCTCGTCGCCGCAACACGGCGCCTTCATGACAAGGACGCCGCCGACCAGCCCTTGCCTCATGAAAATCGTCACGGCATTGAAGGTCTTGGCCTGTTTGGCTGCACGAGAGGACTTCGCCCGTTTGACCGCGCCTGCCGCGCATCCCCTGATCGCCGCCTATCTTGAGCAGCGCGAGGATCTGGCCCGGTTCTGCCGCGCGCGGCTGGGCGGCGCGTCTGGCGATGTCGATGATGTGTTGCAGGACATCTATCTGAAGGTCTCGACGCTCGATCCCGACCCGCCGCCGGACAATCCTCGCGCCTTTCTATTTCGCCTGACCTCCAACCTGCTGATGGATCGCTGGCGGTCAGGGCAGCGGTCGGCCAACCGCGACGCCCAGTGGCGTCAGCTGAACCACGAGACGGGCGCCGCCGAAGACCTGGACGCGGCCCCTTCGGCAGAGGCGGTCGTGGCTGGGCGCAAGAAACTGGCGCGCCTTCTCGCCGCCCTGGACACTTTGCCGCCCAAGACTCAGACGGTCTTTCGGCTGCACAAGTTCGATGGGGTCAGCTATGCCGACGTCGCCGTCCAACTGGGCATTTCGCGCAGTTCCGTCGAGAAACACATGATGGACGCGCTGCGCGTTCTTTCCCGCAAGGTTCAACCGTGATGCCGGTTCTTTTCACGTCCTGGGGGAATTTGTCTGAAGGTGAAAGCTTGGCGGCGCCGTCTTGCTATCAGGAGGCGCGTTGCACGGCGTTCCTCCAGGCTGAGATCGGATGACCGCACAAACCGACATCGAGGAAAAGGCGCTGCACTGGTTCGTCGTCCTGCGTGACGACGATGCGCCCGAATCCGCCTGGCTTGAATTCCAGGACTGGCTGGAGGCGTCGCCGACCCACGCCCCCGCCTATGACGCCGTCGAGCGCCTGTGGGTCGATCTGGACGCCCCGGCCGTATCCGCACCGACAGAGACCCCTGTCATCGACCTCGTCGCCGCGCGTGCACGTCGCTTCAAGACGCGTTCGCTTTGGCTGGGCGCGGCGATCGGCATCGCCGCCAGCGTAACTCTGGCTGTCGGCCTGTTCCTTTGGCTGACGCCGGGCTCGCAAATCTACGCCACCACCGACGCGCCCTTGACGGTCGCGCTCGAAGATGGATCGCACGTCTATCTAAACCGCCATTCCACCTTGGACGTCCGATTCGACGGCGACAACCGCTCGGTGTCGCTGACTGAAGGCGAAGCCGCCTTCGACATCGCCCACGACCCTGCCCATCCGTTCATCGTCGCTGCCGGCGATCATCAGGTCGAGGTGCTGGGCACCGCCTTCAACGTGCTGAACCATGGCGACCGTTTCGCCGTCGCCGTGGAGCGTGGCGTCGTCGCCGTAACACCCGTCAACGCACCCAAGGTCCGCCTGGTCGCCGGTCAGGCGCTAGCGCAGAGCGACGAGCAGGCCCCAGCCCTGTCTCAGGTTTCGCCGGACCAGACTTCACCTTGGCGACAAGGCGTTCTCGTCTATCGCAACCGACCGATGACTGATGTCGCGGACGATCTTTCGCGTTATCTCGACAAGCCGGTCGTGCTATCGACATCGGCTCGGGCGCTGCGGTTCACCGGCGCCCTTCGCATTGGCGACGAGGCCGTGATGTTGAAGCAGTTGCAGGATTTCGCCCCCGTCCGCGTGGACGCATCTTCGCGTGAAGTCCGCGTCAACGCCCGTGAGGTCGGTTAAGGGCGGGCGGCCCGAACGCCTCGGCCGGTCCAAGCCACACGCCGCCGCCCTTCTTCCCAGTCTCTTTCTGCTCGCCACGACGGCCCTGAGCACGCCGGCGCAGGCGGATGCGCGTCTGTTCGACATCTACATCCCGCGCCAGTCCGTAGACGACGCCCTGCTGGACCTGGCGCTTCAGGCCCGCGTTTCACTGGGCGGCAGCCTGACGTCGTGTGCAGGCGTCAGCCCAGCGATCAGTGGCCGGATGTCGCTGGACGCGGCCCTTACGCAATTGCTGGCGGGCAGCGGATGTCGCTACGCCATCCGCCAAGACGGCGCTGTGATCATCAGCAGGCAACTAAGCGCACCGCCCGCTCCCGCTCGACCGATCGCCCCACGCCCCGCCGCTGCTGTGGCGTCGCCGGAAGACGTGGCTCAAGTCAGCGAAGTCGTCGTGACCGCCCCGCGCCGACCCGAACTGATCCAGTCTTCTTCATCCGCAATGACGGCGGTCGGCGCCGATCGCATCACCCGTGCTGGGGTCACGGGCATGCAGGGACTGGACAGCCTCGTGTCCGGCATGACTGTGACCAATCTCGGCCCCGGCCGGAACAAGATCCTGCTGCGCGGCATATCGGACGGCGTCTTCACCGGCCTGACCCAATCCACCGTCGGCCTGTACCTCGACCTGACGCCGCTCACATACGCCGCTCCGGACCCGGACCTGAAGCTGATCGACATCGACCGGGTCGAGGTGCTGCGCGGCCCGCAAGGTACGCTGTACGGCACCGGCCCCATCGGCGGCGTCGTGCGTATCGTCACGCGGGCTCCGGCGATGGGCGAGGAATCTCTGTCGCTCTCTGCGACCCGGTCGCGCACTGACGGCGGCGGCTGGAACTCCGACTATGGCCTGGTCGCCAACCTGCCTATCGCCGGCGACCGCGCCGCGATCCGCGCAGCCCTCTATGGCGAGACCTACAGCGGCTATATCAACGACGTCGAACTGAACCTGCGGCGGGTCAATGACGGCACGCGGCGCGGCGGCCGGCTGTCCGCCGCGCTGGAGATTGCGCCCGGCTGGACGGCACGCGCCGGCGTCGTTCACCAGTCCATCGTCACCGAGGACACCCACTACGTCTATCGCGGCCTCGGCCCTTTGAGGCGCGCCAATCTGGTTCGAGAACCGCATCAGAACCGCTTCGACCAGGGCTCGGCCTCGATCGAGGGACGTGGCGCCTGGGGCCGGCTGAACGCCTCGGTCTCGGTCGTCGAGCATGGTTTCAAAAGCCGCTATGACGCCTCCAGCGCCCTTCGTCGCTTTGGATCGGGCTGGCGCATCGGCGCGCTGGACGAAGGCAAGGATATCCATCTGGTCGTCGGCGAGGCCAACTTCGCCTCTCCCGATATCGGTCGCTGGCGCTGGTTGGCCGGCGGTCTGGTGTCGTCCAACACCACACGCACCAATCCCGTCCTGTCCGCCCTGACGCCCGAGCCTCGCACGGTCTATTCAGAGGCGCGGCGCGACCGGCTGAACGAGGCCGCCGTATATGGCGAAGCGTCGCTGGACCTGCCCCACGACCTGACCCTGACCGCCGGGGCCCGCTACTACGCCCTTGAATACGACACCACCTCCCTGGTTCGACAGTTCAGCCGCTCGCGATCGTTCGACGGACGCGGGGAATCCGCCGGCTTCACGCCCAAGATCGCCCTCGCCTGGCAGCCCAGCGAGCGCCTGAATCTGTCCGCTTTGGTCAGCCAAGGCCACCGGGCCGGCGGCTTCAACACCGCCGGGGTCATCGGCCAGGACTTCAGCGGCCTATCCGATTCACCGGCGCGCCAGTACAAGCCAGACAGCCTATGGAACGCCGAGTTTGGGGCCAAGTACCGATCGGCGGACGGTCGCGCCCGCTTCCGCGCCGCCGTCTACGCCGCACGCTGGCGCAATGTGCAGAGCGACCAGTTTTTGCCCAGCGGCCTGGCCTATGTCGTCAACGTCGGCGACGGCGCCGACAAAGGCTTCGAGGTCGAAGCCAACTGGCGCCCCTCTGAGACGCTTGAGCTTTTCGCCAACGGGCTTGTCGCCGACCCACGCATCACCTCGCCCAGCGCGCGGTTTGATTCCCGCCGAGACGCGAGTTTGCCGGGGGTGCCTCGGGCTTCTGCGAATGTCGGCTTCAGCTGGCGTCGTCCGCTGGGCGTGCGTTTGGCGTTGCTTGCGGACGGCGGCCTTTCCTACGTCGGCGCGTCGCGCCTGACGTTCGACGGACGCCAACAATATCGTATGGGCGATTACGGCACGGGAAGACTGGCCTTTGGCGTCGAAGCGTCGGCTTGGACCGCGACGATCTTCGTGGACAATCTGTTCGACACCGAAGCCAACACCTTCGCCTACAGCGACCCTTTCCGCCTTCCCGACGCCCAGGCCATCACCCCTTTGCGCCCTCGCACAATCGGCCTGACGCTTAGGTGGGGAGCGCCGCAGTAGACCTATTCGGATCGCGGGAGCCTGCGGCTGGATTCCCGATCATCAAACACAAAAAGGCCGCTCGGTTTTGTGCAGTGGAGCTTCTTGATGTTTTGTGTCTCTTGCAACCGACCGTGGCCGCAATTGATCGACCAAGAAGTCGACGAACACCCCGGATGCGAGCGGGCACGCCGCCGCCGCCGACAAAGACGGCATGGATGGTGTCGCGGTCGCCAGGACTGAAATCTTCAAGCTGCGGCATGAACTCACCCTTAGCAATCGCGTCGGCGACGCTGAAGTTGCCCACGCGAGTTACGCCGACGCCGGCCGGCGCAAGTTGCGTCAGGCTCTCGCCATTGTTTGCTTCCACGGGGCCGCGAACCGTCAGCGCATAGTCACGACCGTCCCGTCAAAAAGGCCACGCGGTCTCCAACCTTCGGAAGTTGAAGTTCAGAAAGTCATGTTGGCGCCCCCCTGCGGCGGTGATCCGCCGAGCCGTGTGGCTCTACTTTTGCTTCAGCCTCAGCCCAGCGCTTCCTCACCACTCGTGCCGCGATCGACAACACCTTCTACACCCAACGAAATCTCATCAGCCGACCAAATCTTTGCCGCTTCTGCGCAGGGGCTCAGGCAGCGTAGGTTGCGGCCTGCGCCTGATATTTCGGCGGGTTGGGCAACGTGCAACTTGCACTTGGCAACCTGACAGCACCGTTCAGCCCGCGCAGGTTAACCCGGCAACGTTCATGTCCGGGCTGACCGAAATAGGGTCATAACGACCGCAGCAGCAGCGAAACACGCTGCTGCTGCGACGTAGAGGCCTCGGATATCCAAGCCTACCTGTTCCAGAATGATGGCAGCGATTGGGGCCATCGCCTGGGGTAAGGCCACTGCCAGATTGTTGAGTCCCATATCCCGACCACGATTGTCTTGTGTGGGAAGTGCATCCGCCAACAATCCCATTTCCACGGATCCATAGCCCCCTTGCCCCAGGCCGTAGATTGCGAAGGCGAAAACCACGACGGTCCATGACGGCGCGATCGCCAAGGCGACGGTAGCCACACAAAGGGCCACCGCTCCCGCAAGAGCAATGGGTTGTCGCTGCACGATACGCGTCCCAAACACCGCCATTAAACTAGCAATGAATACGACACTCACGAAGGCGACGCCCGTTAGCACGGCATGGGAACGTTCCGGAGTACGACCAGGCCATCCGACTGCGTCGGTAACGAAATAAAGCAGATAAATGCTGACAAGGGCGTAGCCGGTCGCGATGAGGAGGCGACCTGTCCAGACCGTAGCGAAATTGCGCGATCGAAACGGCGCAAGCAGCGATCCGCTCCCGCCAGTCTGAGACGACGGCGCTATAGGTTGTCGTTCCGAAGACGACTCATCGAAAACGAGGAGGAAGAAAGCGGCTGCACCAAGAAGAATGCCCGCCAGAAGCGCTAATCTGCCGGGTTCGTACTGCGGACCGAGCGCCATCAGACTGGAGCCCAGAGCGACAGCGAGCGGATACGACAGTCCCAGCATCGCCGAGACAGTACTTCTCAGCGAAATCGGCACGCGATCCGCAAATACGGCTGCGAGCGGAGCCATGAGCACGTTGAACGCAAGTTGAAATCCGACCAAGGCCCATACGAACTCGCCCGGCGTCGACGACCGCCATATGCCGACATAGCTTAAAACCGTCAGCAGCGCCCCAAGCGCAATCCAAGGTCGGCGACGACCAAACCGCGAACGCGTCCGGTCGCTGATCGCGCCCATGGCGATATTGGCCACGGCGGCCGTGATCGCGCCCCAGACCATAGCCCGGCTAAGAATTTGAGTTTTACCCCCGGCGTCAAGAGCGGCGGCGTGGAGCGGAGCGACGATTTGGAACAGGGGCGCCAGACCGATGAAGGCGGCTAGGAAAAGCACCAGATATGCCACCAAGACCAGGGGCGTGCGGCGGGTTTGAGAACGGCTGGAAACTTCACCCTCCTCCATCGAGCGGCCCCCTCCTCTATGGCACGTGGCTCGACACGCTTGCTAGCGCGATCATGGCGTCATCCGGTGTGAGTAGCTGCAACAAAATGCGATCGGCGAAACACTTGTGACAACGCTGTCAGATGCTAGGGTTTTCGCGAGGATCGTGCGGCACGTCGGCGTATGGGCGTCGCTCATGAAAGTACACAGGCCTTGAGGGAGGTTGGGGTGAGAAAGAGATCGAGCGCGAGCGTCGCGGCCGTGGCCCTGGCGGCCGCCTTCAATGCGGCACAGGCGGAGACGGAGACCAGCGCCGTCCGGATGAGCCAGATCGGGTTCGAAACCCAAGGGCCGAAGACGGCAACGGTCGAGGATCGGGCCACCCGCCCCCTGCCTTGGCGCGTGGTGGACCCGGCGGGCGCTAACGTGGCCCAAGGCACGTCCAAGGTCTTCGGCCAAGACGCCGCCTCGGGCCAAGCCGTGCATACGGTCGATTTTCAGTCGCTGCAGACCGTTGGCGAAGGCTATCGGCTGATCGTGGGATCGCACGAAAGCCGACCATTCTCGATCCAGCAGCATCCGCACGCCCGCCTGAAGTACGACGCCCTGGCCTATTTCTACCAGAATCGGGCCGGCGTGCCGATCCTGGCGGATCACGTCGCGCGGCCGGATCTGGCGCGTGCAGCCGGGCACCCGCACGAAGTCGCCGCCTGTTTCTCGGGCGCGGATATGGCCGGCGTGGTCTGGCCCGGATGCGACTATACGCTGGATGTCACCGGCGGCTGGTATGACGCCGGCGATCACGGAAAATACGTCGTCAACGGCGGCATCTCGGTCTGGATGCTGTTGAACGCCTATGAACGCGCCATGACCAAGAGCGGCCCCGGCGCAAGCGCCTTCGCGGACGGCAAGGTCGACATTCCCGAGGCCGGAAACGGCGTCAACGATCTGCTGGACGAGGCGCGTTACGAGATCGAGTTCCTGCTGAAGATGCAGATTGCTGACGGCGTGAAGCTGAAGGTCCCGGTCGGTGCCCAGGCGCCGGGTCAGCCGCTAACCCTGACCGAGATCGACGCCGGCGGCATGGTCCATCACAAGGTGCATGATGCGCAGTGGACGGGCCTGCCGATGGCCCCGGCGGACGATCCCCAGCCGCGACTTCTCTATCCGCCCAGCACAGCCGCGACGCTCAATCTCGCCGCGGTCGGCGCCCAATGCGCGCGGATCTGGCGTGACATCGACCCGGCGTTCGCGCGCCAGTGTCTGACGGCGTCGCAGCGCGCTTTCCGCGCGGCGCTGCGCAATCGCGACGTTCGGGCCGGAGAGAACTTCGCCGGCGGCGGCGCCTATGGCGACAACGACTTCTCGGATGAATTCTATTGGGCCACGGCCGAGCTTTTGGCCACGACGCGCAATCCGGCCTATCTGACCGCGCTCAAGACCTCGCCCTACTATCTGGGCGGACCCCTGTCGGGCAAAAGCGCGACTGGCGATCCGGGCTTCTCCTGGACGGCGTCGCTGGGGTCGCTGACGCTGGCGACCGTGCCTGACGTTCTGCCGCCCGAGGATCTGGTCACCGTGCGCGCCAACATCGTGGCGGCCGCCCGCGCCTACGTCGATGCCGGCTATGGTCAGGGCTACGGCCTGCCGGTCGCGGGCGAGAAATACGAATGGGGTTCGAACGGCGCCTTGATGAGCCGGGCGGTGATCCTGGGTTCCGCCTTCGACTACACTGGCGACTGGGATTTCCGCAATGCGGTGATCTGGTCACTGGATTATGTTCTGGGCCGCAATCCGATGGATCGGTCCTATGTGACCGGCTACGGCGATCGTCCGGTCCAGAACCCGCACCATCGCTTTTGGGCGCATCAGGCCGACCCGGCCTATCCCCTACCCCCGGCGGGCGCCCTGTCGGGCGGGCCGAACAATCAGGCCATGATCGAC
This sequence comes from Brevundimonas sp. EU05-FHT14B07, assembly GCF_058790795.1. Lineage (NCBI taxonomy): Bacteria > Pseudomonadati > Pseudomonadota > Alphaproteobacteria > Caulobacterales > Caulobacteraceae > Brevundimonas > Brevundimonas sp. EU05-FHT14B07. Next base: position 472,590 of record NZ_JBYTCZ010000001.1, on the reverse strand, counting down.
GACGTGGCCAAGACCCTGGTCGGCAAGTGCGCGGCCCAGACATGCTGGGCCGACGACATCAACGCCTATGCCCTGAACGAAGTGGCCATCAACTGGAACGCGCCCCTGGTCTGGGTCGCCGCCTTCATCGACGATCACTGACGCGTTGCAGACCTGGGACTTCCGCCGTTCGGAGGAACGGCGGAAGTTGGGATCTTAAATCCTTAGGCCATCTCTTCCAGTTCGCGACCGCGCGTTTCCTTCACCCAGGCCTGGACCAGGAAGAAGGAGATCAGGGCGCTGACCGCGTAGAAGCCGTAGGTGATCACCAGGCCCAGGGTCGCCGCCATCCACGGGAAGCTGACCGAGATGGCGAAGTTGGCGATCCACTGGGCGAAGCCGGCGACGGCCAGGGCCGAACCCCGCATCTGGTTGGGGAACATCTCGCCCAGCATGACCCACATGACAGGGCCCCAGCTGAAGTTGAAGAAGACGACATAGGCGTTGGCCGCGATCAGGGCGATCAGGCCGGTGTTGTCGTCCAGATGCAGCGAACCGTCGATCAGGGCGGCCTTTGAGAAGCACCAGGCGACGGTGGCCAGGGTCACGAACATGCCCGCCGAACCGATCAGCAGCAGCGGCTTACGGCCGATCTTGTCGATGACCGAAATGGCCGCAAGACAGGCCGCGATCGACAGGACGCCGGACAGGATGTTGATCTGAAGCGCGTCGTTCTCGGAGAAGCCGACCGACTGCCATAGCACCGCGCCGTAGTAGAAGACGATGTTGATGCCGACGAGTTGCTGGAACACGGCCAGGATCAGGCCGGCCCAGACGATGGGGCGCACCTTCTTCGTCGCGGGGTCCAGCAGGTCGGCGAACTTCGGCTTGTGATCGGCCGCCAGCGAGGCGCGGATTTCCTGGACCTTGCGCGCACCGGCGCCCGCACCGAACAGTTTGGACAGCACGGCCTCGGCCTGAACGTCCTTCTTCTTGACCACCAGGAAGCGCGGGCTTTCCGGGATGACTAGCAGGGCGATCAGATAGACGGCGGCGGGGATGACCTGCAGCCAGAACATCCAGCGCCAGGCGGGGAAGCCCAGCCAGAACTCGGCGGTCGAGCCGCCCGCCGTCGCCGCCAGCACATAGTTGGCCACGAAGGCGCCGGTCAGGCCGGTGATGATCATGATCTGCTGCACCGACGACAGTCGGCCGCGGATCGAGGCCGGGGTCACTTCGGAGATATAGGCCGGCGACAGGACAGAGGCGGCGCCGACGCCCAGACCGCCGATGAAGCGGGCGATGATGAAGTGGGCCGAGGTGTCTGCCGTCCCCGCCCAAAAGGCCGAAACGATGAACAGGCCGGCGGCGATCTGCATGACCGTGCGACGGCCGATGGCGTCGGCCAAACGTCCCGCGATAAAGGCGCCGACGGCGCAGCCCAAGAGGATTGCGCCGACGTTGAAACCGGTTCCCAGGGCCGACAGGTTGAAGGCCGCCTCCAGCCCGTCCTGGGTGCCGTTGATGACGCCGGAATCGTAGCCGAACATGAAGCCGCCGATGGTGGCGACCGCCACGATCAGGGCGATAAAGGCCATGTTGACGCGGTCGTCGCCCGCGATGTCGGGGCCTGAGCCCCCCGTCGGTCCTGCCATCTCGATATTCCCTCCGAAAGCCCGCAAAATGGTTCGGGCCTTTATTCCTAAGCCTGCTGGCGTTCCGTGATACCCGGCAATTCGGGATCGGACTCTTTCGACCCGCCCAGCTCGCCCCGCGCCCTCGCCTTCCGGCCGTAAACCCATTCGAACAGGGGCGAGGCCATCAGGGTGGTGATGATGGCCATCAGCACCAGGATGGAGAACAGGGCCGGGCCGATGACGCCCTTTTGCAGGCCGATGTTGATGATGATCAGCTCCATCAGACCGCGCGCGTTCATCAGGGCGCCGATGCCCATGGCCGTGGCGTTGTCCTGACCGGTCAGGCGCGCGGCGGCCCAGCAGGCGCCGCCCTTGGCCAGGATTGAGCCCAGCAGGATGACGACGGTCACAGCCAGCAGCCCCAGGCTGTTGACCATGGTCAGCTGTGTGTTCAGCCCCGAGAAGGTGAAGAACATCGGCAGCAGCACCAGCACGGCGAACGGCTCCAGCTGACGCTTGACCTCGTCGCTCAAGGGACCGCGCGGCATGGCGACGCCCAGGATGAAGCCGCCGAAGACGGCGTGGATGCCGACCGCATCCATGGCCCAGGCGCTGAGCATGAACAGGATCAGCACGATCCCCAATACCGTCGGGCTGAGCCGCCCTTCCCGCTCGACGATACGGCCCAGCGGCGCCAGCAGCTTCGGGCCCAGCGTCAGCATGAACAGGGCGAAGGCGCCGCCTCCGGCGATGGCCATGATCGCCACCATCGGCCCGGCGCCGAAGCTGGCCAGGACGATGGCCAGGACACACCAGGCCCCGGCGTCGTCGATGGCGCCGGCCGCCAGCGACAACGACCCCAGCCGGGTGCCGCTGAGCCCCCGCTCATGGATGATGCGCGCCAGCATCGGGAAGGCGGTGATCGAGATGGCCGCGCCCATGAACAGCATGGCTTGCCAGGTCTGGATGCCCTGCCCGAACAGACCCTTAGCGACCAGCCAGGGCGCGATCGCGATGGCGACCAGGAAGGGCGCCGCCATGCCCGCCAGCGACACGGCGGCGGCGCTTTTCGCATTGGCCCTGAAGTGATCGCGACGAAAGCCCAGCCCGACCAGGAACATATAGAGGCCGACGCCCAACTGGGCGCCGACGAACAGGATCGACTGCGACTCCTTTGGGAACAGAGCCGCCTGCAGATCGGGCGCCAGCAGGCCAAACAGCGATGGCCCGAGGATCACCCCGGCGATCATCTCGCCCACCACCTGCGGCTGGCCGAAGTAGCGCTTGGCCAGCCAGCCCACGATGCGGCAGGCGGCGATGATGATCGCCATCTGCAGGAAGAAGGCCACGCTCAGTTCAGCATTGGTCATGCGGCCGGTTCCCCCCTTGGCGAGCGCCAGCCTACTGCGTCGGACAGACGGCGTCGCCCTCGTTCGACGCCAGGCGAATGTCTTCGACCGTGACCGCGAAATCGGCGTTGGTGCGCAGGCCCCAAGGTTGATCGACGGCGGCGATGTCGGCGCCACGGTCACGCAGGCACGACAGACGCACGTTCAGCGTACGCCATTCGCCGACGGGGGCTGCGCCGATCAGACCGGAGATATCGACCGAACCGGCGCCCAAGGTCAGGAAGACGGCCCCCTTGGGCCGTGCGTCCACGCGGTAGCGGAAGGCGATGGCCATCTCGCCGTTCGACTGGCGCGTCAGATCGACCGGCTGCGCCGCGATCAGAGCCTGTCCCCCGCCCTGCGAGAAGGTCAGGGCGCGGGCCGACTCCTGGCCTGCGCCGTCGGTGGCGCGCGCCGACACGCCGCCGCGCGGGCTAGCGCCGCTCTTTTCGGCCCCGAGGCGGAAATCTCCACCCGCATCGCGCAGCATCAGCGACCACGGGGCGACGAAGCGGCCATCGACGAAATAGCGATCCAGGCTGCCGCCGGCGTTGGCGACGCCGCTGTCTTCCGACAGGGCGCCGACGCGGGCGTTGCGCGCATAGGTCAGGCCGTAGCCATAGGCGAACTGCGGGTCATAGCCAGGCTGACCGACGTTCAGGGGTTCGCCCTTGGCGGTCTTGGGCCAGCTGAAGGACAGGGTTCCTGTGAAGTCGTTGCGCGGCTTGCCCGCCGCATCGCCGATCAGGACGTCGGCGACGCCGGCCCCTTCGGTGCCCGGCAGCCAGGCGGCGACGAAGGCGTCGGACGCATTGATCTCGGGGTTGGTCCACATCGGCCGGCCGGACAGGAAGACTGACACCGTCGGAATGCCCCCCGCCTTCAGACGCTTCAGCGTCTCCAGCGGGCCGGTCGGCAGGAAGTCCAGCGTGTCCACATCGCCCTGGAACTCGGCGTACGGGGTTTCGCCGAAGACGACGATGGCCACGTCGGGCTTCTGGGTGAAGGCCCCGTCGGCGCTGAGCGTCGCTTGGCCGCCGCCGGCGGCGACCGCCTCCTTGATGCCGCCCCAGATCGACTGGCCGTTGGGGAAGTCGGCGTTCGAGTTGCCCGTGCCCTGCCATGTCAGGGTCCAGCCGCCCGAGGCCTGGCCGATGTCGTCAGCGTGACCGGCGACCAGCACCCGCGCGCCCGAGCGGATCGGCAGGACCGAGCCCTCGTTCTTCAGCAGCACCAGCGACTTGCGCACCGCCTCGCGCGCCAGGGCGCGGTGAGCGGGCGAGCCCAGTTCGTTCAGATGCCCCTCGACCGGGCGGCTGTCGTTGAACAGGCCAGTCTTGACCTTGACGCGAAGGATGCGGCGCACCGCCTCGTCCAGGCGCGCCATCGGGATTTCGCCCGACTTCGCCTGGGACAGGGTGCTTTCGTACAGCGGCTTCCAGCTGTCGGGGGCCATGAACATGTCGATGCCGGCGTTGAAGGCCAGGGCGCAGCTCTCGTTGGAACAGCCCGGCAGCTGGCCGTGGGCGTTCCAGTCCGACACCACAAAGCCGTCGAAGCCCAGCGGGCCGCGCAGCACGTCGGTCAGAATGGTCTCGTTGCCCGAGTGCTTGACGCCGTTCCAGCTGGAGAAGCTGGCCATGATCGACAGCACCCCGGCGTCGATCGCCTGGGGATAGCCCGACAGATGGGTACGGATCAGCTCCTGCTCGGACCCGGCAAAGTCGCCCTGGTCCTTGCCGCCCGTGGTGCCGCCGTCAGCCAGGAAATGTTTGGCCGAGCCGGCGATATGGCCGGGGGTCAACGGGTGGTCGGCCGACAGCGTCCCCTGCAGGCCCAGGGTCATCGGTCCGGCGTAGCTCTGGGCCACTTCCGGATTCTCGGAGTACCCTTCGTAGGCGCGGCCCCAACGGTCGTCCTGGGGAACAGCCAGGGTCGGACCGAAGGTCCAGTCTGCGCCGGTCACCGCGACTTCCAGTGCGGTCGCCTCGCCGATGCGGCGGATCAGGTCGGGATCGCGCGCGGCGCCCAGGCCGATGTTGTGCGGAAAGATGGTGGCGCCGACGATGTTGTTGTGACCGTGAACGGCGTCGATGCCGTAGATCAGCGGCACCTTGGCGCCCGGGCGCTGGGCCGCCGCCGCGCGGAAGGCCCGGGCCAATTCGACCCATTTCTGGGCGGAGGCGCGCTCGTCCCCACCAGGCGACGAGTTGCCGCCCGCCAGGATCGAACCCAGCGGATAAGTCAGCAGGTCCTCAGGCTTGATCGAGCCGATGTCGGCCTGGATCGTCTGGCCGACCTTCTCCTCCAGCGTCATCCGGCTCATCAGGTCGGTGACGAACGCTTCCGTCGTCGCATCCGTCATCGCCGCCGGCGAGGCCGCTCGGGGCCAAAAAACTGGATGGGCGCGGGTGGCCTCAGTGACGATGGAGGCCTGGGGCGTCACGGCCTGCACGGGAACGGCCCGAGCCATGCCGGGGTCGATGGCGCAGGCGCTCGACATGAGGGTGATCACCAGGGCGGTGGCGGCCATGCGCATGGAGGGAGACCTGATCGTTGCGGCCGCCACGCCGCCCAAGCCAACCCCGGAGACGCGCCTTCAGGCCGATATGGATGTCCGAAACAGCCCCGGACAAAACCCACTGTGCCAAACGTCTGACAGCGCTGTCAACAACTGCCTGAGTTCGCCCTTTCAATGCTCGATGCGAGCCGTGGACTGGCGCGCGATCAGATCATGCGGAACGATGACACGCGCCGCGGCGTCGCCGTCCAAGAGACGACGCAGAGGCGGAATAAGGCGTTGCGCGGCGGCGGCGGCCATCTCCGCTACCGGCTGACGGATGGTGCTTAAATCCGGCGTGCTGAAACCCGCGCCGGGCGAATCGTCGAAACCGGCCACCGACAGGTCGCCGGGCACCGACAGTCCCAGCCTCGCCGCACATTGCAGGACGCCAAGGGCCGTATCGTCGTTACTGGCGAAGACGGCCGTGATGTCGGGCGAGGTCTCGTGCAGTTTCTCCATCGCCAGCGCCCCGGAGTTGAAGGTGAAGTCGCCCTCCACCACCCAAGCCGGCGCCACGTCCAGGCCAGCCTCGGCCATGGCGTCCGTGTAACCGGCCAGACGACGCCGGCTGGCCCCATAGGCGACAGGCCCGGTGACAAAGGCGATCCGCGTGTGGCCCAGTTCGATGAGATGGCGGGTCATCTCCAATGCGGCGCGCCGTTCGTCCATCTCGATGCAGAAGCCCCGATCAAACGCCGCTTCCGGTCCAATGCGAGCATAGGGCGTACCGGCCGCGTCGAGGGCGTCCATCACCACCGTATTGTCCGAGTTCGGCGGGGTCAGAATGACGCCCTCGGGCCGGATCGAGTTCAGCAGCGCCATGAGATCGCGTTCAAGATCGGCCGAGTTGTGATCCACCAACTCGATCATCAGATGGTAATCGACCTGGCGCGCCTCCATCAGGGCGCCGAACTCCAGACGCCCCAGATAGTCGCTTCCGCGCCCGCTCTTCCAGTGTTCGATGGTCAGATCCGCGTCCACCAGGACCGCGATCAACGACGACGACGCCCCCGCCAGACTGCGCGCCGACAGGCTGCGCCGATAGCCCAGAGACGCAGCCGCCTCCTCTACCTTGGTTCGCAGCGTCGGGCTGACGTTCGGCTCGTTGTTGAGCACGCGCGACACGGACTTGATGGACACGCCCGCCTTCGCGGCCACGTCGTAGATCGTCACCGTCGCCAAAATCCGTCCCCCTGAACGTCGCTCAGACCGCTTCTAACATCCCCGCTCGAAAAGGCGATGCCGACACCGCTTGTGGTCAGGCTTGTCCATCGCTGTCATGCCGAAAAATGGTCTGCTAGACAGTCGGCATGATGATCCAAAACGATGCCGGTCCGATCCGAAAAATCGTCATCCTGGGCGGAGGAACCGCTGGCTGGATGACGGCCGCCGCCCTGTCTCATCGTCTGGCGGGCAGCGCCGTCTCGATCGAACTGGTCGAGTCCGACGAGATCGGCATCGTCGGCGTGGGCGAGGCCACCCTGCCCCACATCCGCGCCTTCAACACGGCCATGGGCATCGACGAACAGACGTTGATCGACCAGACTCAGGCCACCTTCAAACTGGGCATCCAGTTCGTGGACTGGGGGCGGCCCGGCGACAGCTATATCCATCCCTTCGGTGCCTATGGCGAGCCGATCGAGGGGATCGATTTCCAGCATGTCTGGGCCGCGCGCCGCGCCATGGGCGACGCCGCCGACATCAGCGACTACAGCTATCCGGTCAGGGCGGCCGAGGCGAACCGGTTCCAACGGCCGGTTTCCGACCCCGGCTCCATGCTGTCCACCTTCAGCTACGCCTTTCAGTTCGACGCCAGCCTCTACGCCGCCTTCCTGCGCCAAGTGTCGTGCGGACGCGGCGTGGTCCGCACCGAAGGGAGGGTCGTCGATCACGTCCTGAATCGCGCGACCGGCGAGGTCGACGCCATCATCCTGTCGGACGGGCGTCGCATCTCGGGCGATCTGTTCGTCGATTGCTCGGGCTTTCGCGGTCGGCTGATCAATCAGGCGCTGGAGACGACGTTCGAGGACTGGAGCCATTGGCTGCCCTGCGACAGCGCCTTCGCCGTGCCGTGCCGGACGACGGCGCCGGTCGGCCCCTATACCCGCGCGACGGCCCGCGCAGCGGGGTGGCAATGGCGCATTCCGCTGCAACATCGCACCGGAAACGGCCACGTCTTCTCATCGGCTCACATTTCGGACGAGGACGCCGTGGCGACCCTGATGTCCAATCTGGAAGGTCCGGCGCTGGCCGAGCCGCGTCGGCTAGGCTTTAAGACCGGACGACGCCAAAGGCTGTGGAGCCGCAACGTCGTCGCGATCGGCCTGTCCGGCGGCTTCCTTGAGCCGCTGGAATCCACCAGCATCTACCTGATCCAGTTGGGGATCACGACCTTGCTGGATCTGTTTCCCGACAGGGTTGGGATGGCGGCGGACGCCGAGGAATACAATCGGATAATGGCGCTGGAGTTCGACCGGGTTCGTGACTTCCTCGTCCTGCATTATGTCGCCAACCAGCGTGATGAGGCGTTCTGGCGCGAGATGCGAACCATGGCCTGGCCCGACAGTCTGTCGGCCAAGGTCGAAGCGTTTAAGTCGCGCGGCCTGCTTCCCGACTACGACATCGGCGTCTTCCTGCCGCCCAGCTGGCTCGCCGTGCTGGTGGGGCAGAACATCGTCCCGAACGCCTGGGATCCGCGTGTCGATCGGCTGGAACCGCAAGCCCTGTCCGCCAAGCTGGGGGGCCTGAGCGACGACGTCCGATCGACCGTCGATCGAACGCCCGATCACATGACCTTCATCCGCCAGGCGGGCCAGCGCGCAGGGGGCGTCCGATGAGCGGGTCAGACAAGGCTTGGGTCATTCGAGGCGGCGGACTGGCGGCCTGGGCGGCGACCGCCCTGTTGGCCAAGACGCTGCCGCCCGGTCATTCGGTCCTGATCGAAGACGCCGCTCCTCCCGCGCTTGGTGAAGAGCCCGAGGTCGTGATCGCTGATCCAGACGGCGTGCTCGTCCAGTTGTCTGACGGCGCCGACCTGTTGGCTCGGGGCCACGGCGGCTTCTTACTCGGCTCACTGCTGCGAAACTGGCACGACGGGCGAGACATCGCCGTCGTCGAGCAGGAGCCCCTACCTGGGATCGATGGGGTCGCGTTGGCGGACGTCGTGCTGCGCGCCGCCCGTCAATCTCCCGCCGCCCCCGACTACGCCGCGCTTCTGGCGCCGTTGCAGTTCCAGGCGCGCGTGATGGCGGCCGGTCGTTACGCCCATCCCAGCCCGGATCGGCAATCGCCCCGCTCTCTTCTTCGTCCCAGACTGATGCTGGACGCGCGCGTTCTGACGGCGCGACTGCGGGACATCGCCCGGCGCGCCGGCGTGCGAGAGGGTCTGGGCGACACCCGCGAGATCGCGCCCTTCATGACCGTGGACACGCGAACGACCAGAGCCTTTGACGGCGACGGCGACTGGACCGCACGCCTGGGCTACGACCGCTGTCTGACGGTGCGCTACGCGGGCGGCGACCACGCGCCGCGTCTGGATATGACCAACCTGGTCGAAGGGCTGGCCAGTCGCAGCCCCCTGCCCGGCGGCGGTTTCGCCAGCCTGGCCTACGCCGCAGATCGCACGACCGCTGACGTTGCGAAGGCGGCGCTGGCGGCCTGGCTGGGTGATGTTGATGTCGTCGCCCTGTCGGACGTCGCCCTCGCGCCCGGCCTGGATACGCATCCCTGGAGCGGCCGTCGTCTTGCTCTTGGTCCGGCGGCGGCGCGCTTTGGCGACGCCTTGGGCCTGGATAGCGCCGCGCTGGAGCGACAGCTGACACAACTGGTCGCATCGCTGCCGGGCGCGTCCGCGCAGATTATAGCCTGCGCCGAGGCCTATAATCAGGCGGTGGTTCGCGACATCACGCACCGCGCGGACCGACTCCATTTGATCCTTCTATGCGGATCGCAAGGCCAACGACTAGCCCCGGCTGGCGACGACCTGGCGCGTCGCATCGCCCAGTTCACGTCTCGCAACGCCGGCGTCGGCCTGGATGGCGATCCCTACGACGCACAACACTGGACCCTGCTGATGGCCGGCCTTGGCCTGACGCCGCGCCGTTACGACATCCAGGCCGACCGTCTGGACATCAAGAGCGCCACGGCTTCGCTGGGGCGAATGGTCATGGCTTTCGACCAGACCTTGGCCGCCCTGCCCGCCCATTCTCAGTTCATCGAACGGCTGCGCGAAGGCGGCTGATCCAGCACGAAAAAAAGGGGCGTCGATCAGATCGACGCCCCAAGTCTTCGCTCAGAGAAGAAGTCTTAGAAGGTGTAGCGCAGGCTGAACGTCACCCGACGGTCGCTGCGGAAGTAGGACCGCGGGGCCAGCGGGCCGGCCTGGTTCGCGCCGTTCAGGTTGTAGGAGGTCTGCTGCTGCGTGACGGTGACCTCGTCCAGCAGGTTGGCGCCATACAGACCGATCTTCCAGTTGTCGTTCAGAGTGTAGAAGATCGAACCGTCAAGCTGACCCGTCGAGTCGTTGAAGATCGGCGAGAACGGGTTCACGTCGTCGCGCGGGGTCAGCAGGAAGCCGTTGCGCCAGTTGTAGGCCAGGCGCGCCGACAGACGATCCCGCTCGTAGAAGATCGAGAAGTTGTAGGTGTGCTTCGACAGCTGCTGCAGCGGCAGTTCCAGACCCACATAGCGCGGCTCGGTCACAGCATTGGGGAAGGTCGAAGGCTCGACGTAGGTGTAGTTCGCCTCGATGCCCAGCCCGCTCCACAGGCCTGGCAGGAAGCTGTAGGTCTGCTGATAACCGACCTCGAAGCCCTTGATCCAGCCTGAGCCGATATTGACCTGTTGGTTGACCTGGACGTCGGTGGAGACGCCCTGCGCGTTGCTGAACTGCTGCACGGTCGAGCCGCTGGCCAGAATGTCCGACAGGTCCTTGTAGAAGGCGTTGAAAGTCACCGAGCTGCCCGGCTTGAAATACCATTCCACGCCAAGGTCATAGTTCCACGAGCGCACGCCCGTCAGCTGCGATCCGCCGGTGAAGGTAGTCAGCAGCGGGGCGGTGTTGACGTCGCCGCCGTTGTCCCGGACCTGGTTCATGTCTGTGTAGAACAGGGTGGCGGCGAAGGCCGTCACGCCGAAGTCCGGGCGCGTCATGGCGCGCGACACGGCCCCGCGGAACACCCATTCCTTGTACTTCAGATTGACGTTCAGGCTGGGCAGCCAGTCGTCATAGCTGTTGCCGCGCTCGACCTCTTGGAAGCTGCCGTCGCTGAAGGCGACCAGCTGGTTCAGACGGTCGTTCGACAGCAGGCAATAGCCCGGCGCCGACTGACCCGGCTGGACGGTCGAGCACCGGAAACGGGCGATGGCCGCCGCGTTTGCCTGTGTCACCGGAATGTTCTGACCCGGGAAGCGCGGATCGTTGCCGTTCGCATCACCGAAGTTCTGCGCGATGTTGGGGCTGGAGATGAAGCCGCGCGTCTGGAAGTCGGTCTTGGCGTAGCGAACACCCAGGTTGCCGGTGACGGCGGTGTCCGGACCGAAGACATCATCCCAGCCGAAGTCGAACCGGACATAGGCCGAGGTGGTCTGTTCCGCCGAGTTGTTGATATCGCCCGGCAAGAACGGCGTGCCGGCGATAGCGCCGGGACGCTGATCAAGCGGACGCCAGGTCGAGCCCGAGCTGCTCGCCGCAGCCAAGGCCGCCTGCAGCGTGCCGTCCCGATAGGCCGCGATCAGATCGGCTGTCGGATAGAATCCGCTCATCGGCGTCGGATTATGGCCGCGCTGGAAGTTGGGGAAGTCGTAGGCTTCGACGGCGAGCGGACCGGTGGTCTGGAACGGCGTGACGCCGCCTGCCCAGCTCTCGGAAATCGCACCCCAGTTATAGGCTGTATAGCGGCGGGTCTGCTCGCGGTCCGAATAGCGCGCGCCCATGCGGATGGCGCGCAGCGGCGAGTTGTCGAAGTCGTATTTGACGTCGGCCTTGAACGCGGTCTGATCGCCGTCCGACTGTTCGATGTGGTCCATCGCCGAACGATAGTAGAAGTTCGACGGGCTGTTTGTGCTGGCCGACGGCTGGCCCGAGGCGTCCACAAACTGGATGTCCGGCACGCCGTGACGCCCTTCGCCGATTAAGGTGTAGAGCGGCGTGATTGCGCCGTAGACGCTCATGTCCAGATCGTCGGCGCTGGCCTTGCTGTATTGCGCATCCAGCCAGATCGACAGGCGATCGGTCGGATGGAACTCGGCGGCCAGAGAGAAGTCTTCGGTCAGGGTTTGCAGATCGCGCTGACGCTTGGGCAGAACCTGCAGGTTCGGCGCATTGCTGACCAGCAGCCCGCTCGTGAAGACGCCGTTGGAATCATAGGTGAACGACTGGCCCGGCAGGGGGGTGGGATTGCCGCCGCTGCCCAGATCCACTTCGACCACGCGCTCGCCCCAGGCCGAGGTCGAGTCGGCGCGAATGTATTCGCCGGTCAGCTTGGCGCGGCCGTCGGTCGATTCCCATTGCAGCGAGCCATCCAAGGTCGAACGCGAACGGTCGAACTGCTGGGTCCGCACCGCGCCGCCGCGCGGGACGTATCGGCGATCCTCGCCGTTCGACAGATCGGACCGATAGGTGAAATCTGTCAGGTGGCTGCCGTAAGCTTCGGAATACAGGTCGGATTCGCCATAGCTCAGCAGGGCGCCGAACGAGCCGTACTGGGTGTCCCAGACGTTGCTGATCAGGGACGAGAAGCCCAGGCCCGGCTTTTCACGCAGGTCGCCGTACGACCCTTCGACCGTCGCGCCGAAGACGAACTTGCGGCTGTCGAACGCCTTGCGGGTGCGCAGATCAACGACCCCGGCGATGCCGCCTTCGATCCTGTCGGCCGTCGCATTCTTGAACACCTGCACGCTCGACAGGAGTTCCGGCGACACGTCGTTGAAGCCCAGGGCGCGACCCGTGTTCACGCTAAAGGCGTCGCGGCCGTTGAACTCCGAGCGGACGTAGGACAGGCCGCGAATGATGACGTTGGAGCCTTCGACCGAGAAGTGGTCGGGGTCGGTCGGGCCCTGGAAGCGGTTGATGTTCACGCCGGGGATGCGTTGCAGCACTTCGTTGACGGACTTGTCCGGCAGCGCGCCGATATCGTCAGCCGTGACTGCGTCAACGAAGGTGTCCGAGTCGCGCTTGATCGCCTGCGAGGATGCGATCCGCGCCCGGATGCCGGTGACGACGACGTCGTCCACCTGCGCCGCATCGTCCGTGGCCGGGGCAGTCGTCTGCGGCGCCGGCGTCGATTGCGCGTGGGCGGCAGTTGCGCCGACGACGGCGACCGTCAACGCCAGGGCGGACGCGGAACGGCGCAGCCCGCGAGCGGCGGGCGCATAGCCGGCTTGGAACATCTCTGACTTCACTTCTGATCCCCCCGAGGACGGTTCAGCCCGTCGCAATCGTTTCGGCAGCCTTGATCGACCGTCCGCGAGCGTGTTGGACTACTGATTGACAGCGATGTCAACGCCTCGCGACAAGCTTGGCTCGTTTTTGATCAGCGGGTTCAGAAGCGGCGCGCGCCCACCATTGCGAAGGACGCCAGTCTGCTGACACGGTTTTCAGGCGGCAGGCCCGGTCTCAAAACGCCTTGCGATTCATCGTCGTCGCCAGAACATCTTCGTGCGTCGGCAGGGCGTCGGCCGTGCGCCAGATGCTGTCTCGGATCGCTGACAGCCGGCCCAGATTGGCGTCATGACTGATAACGTCGGAAATCGGGTGACGTCCGTGCGGCGTCAGTCCCTGCCCCACCGCGACCGCCAGCCAGCTTGATTCGGAAAAGATATCATGGTCGCGCCTGACGATCCGACCCGTATCCTCGAACAGGGCGATCTTGGCCGCCAGCCGGTCCGAGATCGGCATGTCGCGCACTTGGCTCCAGAACGATCCCGCTCGCTGATTGACCTTGTAATGCAGGATCAGGAAGTCGCGGACCGTGACGAATTCCTCCTCCATCAGCACGTTGAACTCACGGCGAAGGCCGTCGCTGTTTTTGTGCGACGGAAACAGGGTGATCAGCTTGGTGATGGCGCTCTGGATCAGGTGAATGCTGGTCGATTCAAGCGGCTCCAGGAATCCGCTCGACAGTCCGACCGCCACGCAGTTGCGCTTCCAGCAATCCTTGCGCCTGCCCGTGGCGAACCGCAGGCGACGCGGCTCGGCCAGGGCCGTGCCCTCCAACCGCGACATCAGCGCGTCCTCGGCGGCCTGATGCGAGATGTGCGCCGAGGAATAGACGTAGCCGTTGCCGACCCGGTGTTGCAGCGGGATGCGCCACTGCCATCCGGCCTCGCGCGCCGTCGACCGCGTGTAAGGAGACAACGCCCCCTCCCGTTCGCATGGGACGGCGACAGCGCTGTCACACGGAAGCCAAGAACTCCAGTCCTCATAGCCGGACGCCAACGCCTGCTCGATCAAAAGGCCGACGAAGCCGGTGCAATCGATGAAGAAGTCGCCTTCGACGACCCGCCCGTCGTCCAGCCTGACGCCCGCGATATCACCATCCGCCGCCTGCTGGACCTCGACCACCCGCCCTTCGCACCTGACGACCCCCAGCCCCTCCGCAAAGCGGCGCAGGAAGGCCGCATAGAGCGCCGCATCGAAATGATAGGCGTACCCCAGGCTGGACAGCGGCGACTGCGGCCCGCCCTGGGGATGAACGAAACGGCCACGGCGCGCGGCCTGCCAGGCCATGGAATAGGTTTCCAACGGCTCCGCCCCCCCCTCGGCGCAGGCCTTCAGCCAAAAATGATGAAAGGCGACGCCTTCCATATCCAGCCCAAAGGCGCCGAACGGATGGAAATAGCGCTCGCCCTCGCGTCGCCAGCCGTCGAACTCGATCCCCAGCTTGAAGGTGGCCTTCGTCTCGCGCAGGAAGTCCGCCTCGTCGATCCCCAGGCGCGCATTGAACTTCAGGATCTCCGGGATCGTCGCCTCGCCGACGCCGATGATGCCGATCGCCTCGGATTCGACCAGGATCACGGTCTTGCCAGCGCCCTCGAACGCCTGCGCCAGCGCCGCCGCCGCCATCCACCCCGCCGTCCCGCCGCCAACGACGACGATGCGATCGATGATTGGAGATGGGTCAGACACGTTGCGCCTCGTTCAAGATTGATAGCTCGATTGCATGATCGCCACTATCGTTACCCTAATTTCGTAACCACTGCCGCGCGGAATGGATGAGCACGCAAAATACATAAGGCTATCCTTATGTGTTTCTGCAGAGAGCCTTCCGAGGGTCGGCAAACTAGAATGCAGCGTCATCAATCCTAGTACGTTCTCTACGAAACCCATGTCCGTCCCAGGCCCCCTTCCCCCGATCGTCTATCACCCGGCCTACAGCGCCGCACTGCCCTCGGGTCATCGCTTTCCGATGCAGAAATATGCGCGCCTGGTCGAGGTGCTGAGAGAAGAGGGAATTATCGGACCGGAGGGGCTGTGGGAGCCCGAACCTGCGGATTTCTCGCTGCTCGCCGCCGTGCATGATCCCAACTATGTGCGCCAGGTGCTGGACGCCCGCGTTCCGCCGAAGGTCGAACGTGTCATCGGCCTGCCCATCACGCGAAGCGTCGTCGAACGCACGCAGGCCGCCGTCGGCGGCACGCTGACAGCCGCCCGTCTCGCCCTTCGCCACGGCCTCGCCTGCAACACGGCCGGCGGCAGCCATCATGCCGGCCCGATGGGCGGCGCCGGCTTCTGCGTCTTCAACGACATCGGCGTGGCCGCGAGAGCCTTGCTCGATAATGGCGAAGTCGGCCAGGTCCTGGTGGTCGATCTGGACGTCCATCAGGGCGATGGAACCGCCTTCATCTTCGAACACGAACCTCGCGTCTTCACCTTCTCCATGCATGGCGAGAAGAATTTTCCGGTGCGTAGGGGGCCCAGCGATCTAGATATCGACCTGCTCGACGGAACAGGCGACGAGGCCTATGTCGCCCGGCTCAAAGACGTTCTGCCCGACCTGCTTCAACGCGTTGCACCGGATCTCGTCTTCTACATCGCCGGCGTCGATCCGCACGAAAGCGACCGGCTGGGGCGACTGTCGCTGAGCGACGAGGGATTGGCTGAGCGCGACGCCTATGTGCTGGAAACCTGTCTGGCGGTCGCGCCGCTCGTCGGAGTCATCGGCGGTGGATATGACCACGACATTGATCGTCTGGCGCGCCGCCATGCGACGCTCCATCGCGCGGCCGCCCACGCCTGGCGGCGCGGCTTGGCCCGGCGGGAGGCTTGATCGTGGCAGATCAGCCGCCGCTCATCATCACCGCAGCCCTGGACGACGGCGCCTTCGACTGGTTCGACGGCTTGCGCCAGGCGCACTTTCCCCGCCACCGCAACTTCATCCCAGCTCATCTAACCCTGTTCCACGCGCTTCCTGGGGCGCAGGAAGACTTCGTGTTGGAGACGCTGAAGTCGGCGTGCCGGCGGCAGACGCCCATCCGCCTCGATGTACGCGGCCCGTGGTCCTTGGGGCGTGGCGTGGCCTACCGCCTGGCGTCCGCCGATCTGGACCGACTGCGTGGACAACTCGCGGACGCTTTTTCGCCCTCGCTGACCCGCCAAGATCAGGCCCCGTTCCGGCCGCACATCACGATCCAGAACAAGGTCGACCCCCCAGACGCCAAAACACTGCTTGAGCAGCTTCAACTTGAGTTCGAACCTTTCGACATTCTGGCTGAAGGCCTGCTCGTCTGGCGCTACTTGGGCGGCCCGTGGGAAGCGGTCGATAAGATCACGTTCGAGGGCAAGTCGACCCTCGACGTCTGAAATGCACAAACAGTGCGTGTGGGAACTTTATAATAAGGGTTCTCAAAGGCAGTTGATTTACCGCCTCCCCTGCGTCCTGCTGTCGGCTCGGAACCAACACCAGGCTGTCATTCGCCAAGAGGGCCGCTTACCGCCGAATTCAGCCATCTGCGAAGGTCTTCGAGGTGGACTTCAGAATGGCTCACTGAACGACGCTTTGGTTAAAAGGCCGTTCTTGAAGGCGATATCGATGCGCCTTGGCCGCACATTGACAGCGGCGCTGCCGGCCAGCAGCACTTTTAGTCTACGGCATTTGGGCATGCGATGTAGAGAAACTAGGATAACGAAGTGGTCACGGCCGCGCCCGGACTTCGAAATCGAGCGTCCAACGGCCCTCTCCGGCTCGGCGAAAATCGGCGATACGGGTGGCGATCTGACGATCCAGGCCGTCTAGCAGGGCGGTTCCGTTGGCGACCGAGGCCACTGTTGCATTGGTCTGCCAGAATGGACCGCTTTGGCCCTTTAGCGTGAAGCGCAGATGCACCGTGTCGTTGGATTTCGGCATAGGACGCTCAGACAGGAATTCTTCTCAAACAACAGTAAGCTCCGCCGCACAAAGCGATGAGCACTCGGGGGCGGTGCGAGCCCTTAACGTCGCCGCGTCCTCGACTACCCAGACAGCGCTTTTGCGACGACCTGCGCCAAACCGTCTGCGATGATGCGCACCCCTTCAGCATTGGGATGGATGCCGTCGGGCTGGTTGTAACGGCGATCCAGAGCAACCCCTTCCAGCAGGAAGGGATAGGTCGGAACATCTTCCTTGCGCGCCAGGTCCGCGAAGATGCGGTCGAACTCGGCGGCGTAGGCGCCGTACTGAGGCGGGGCCTTCATCCCCGCGAGCAGGACGGGAATATCGCGCGCCTTCAGCGAGGCGATGATCGCCTCCAGATTGGACCGGACCGTTTTGGGGTCGACGCCCTGGAGCATGTCATTGCCCCCCAAGGCGACAATGCACAGATCGGTGTCGTCCTGGACGCTGTAGCCGACCCGGGCCAGCCCGCCGCCGGTCGTGTCGCCCGAAACGCCGGCGCCGCGAACCCTCACCCTGAGCCCTTTTGCCCTCAACGCCTCTTCCAGGCGCACCGGCAGAGCCTCGGCCGAAGGCAGGCCGAAGCCGGCCGTGATGGAATCGCCCAAGAGGGTCACGATTTTTTCGGGTCCGTCTGAAGGTGCAGCCGTGGGTGAAGGCGAGACCGAGGGCTTAGCCGGCGCCTCTGACGTGTCCTCTTTCGAGGCGCTGCATCCGGCAAGGACGAGCCCCACCCCTCCGGTCAAGAGCGTGCGGCGGTGGATGGGCGGCATGGGCGAAGGGGGCTTTGGAGTCATGATCTGCACACCCATATAGGGACCGGCTTTCCTCCTCCCAATCCAGCAGGCGACATATCGATGGCTTCAGCCGCTCCGCTCGTCCTCGACGGCGTCGTCCTCACCTTGCCCTCGACCGCAGGCCCAGTGGAGATTCTTCGTGGCGTGGACCTGGTCGTAGCGCCAGGCGAGACGGTCGCCATCGTCGGCCCCTCCGGATCGGGCAAGTCGTCGCTGATCTCCATCGCCGCGGGGCTGGAAACCCCGACCCGGGGCCGGGCCATGCTGTTCGGTCAGGATATGGCCGCGCTGGGCGAGGACGGCCGCGCCCGCCTGCGTCGGGGGCGCGCCGCCCTGGTGTTCCAGAGCTTCCACCTCCTGCCCAATATGACGGCCGAGGAGAATGTGTCCGCGCCGCTCGAGTTGGCCCACAGGCCGGAGGCTGTAGCCTTGGCGCGTAGCTGGCTGGAGCGGGTCGGCCTCGGCGCCCGGCGGTCGCATTATCCTCATCAGATGTCCGGCGGCGAGCAGCAGCGCGTCGCCCTGGCCCGCGCCCTGGCGATCGAGCCCGAGCTGCTGTTCGCTGACGAACCGACCGGAAATCTGGACGGGACCAACGGCGCTCTTGTCGCCGACTTGCTGTTCGACCTCTTGCGCGACAGCGGCGCGGCCCTGGTCATGGTGACCCATGACGACCGTCTCGCCGCGCGCGCAGATCGGATCGTGACGATGCGCGACGGCCGGGTCGTCGCTTCGGCCTTGGCCTCTGCATGAAACTCGCCTTCCGCTTCGCCCGCCGCGAACTCCGTTCCGGAATTGCGGGGTTTCGAATCTTTCTGGCCTGTCTGGCGCTGGGCGTGGCGGCGATCGCCGCCTCCGGATCGACTGCGGAGGCCTTCCGCCAAGGATTGGCCAGCCAAGCGCGCGAGATTCTCGGCGGCGACGTCATCTTCAGCCTCGACCAGGGCCGGTTCAGCCCTGACCAACGCGCCGCCTTCTCCGCCCTGGGGCCCGTGGCCTATTCGGTGAGGGCCAACGGCATGGCCGAAACCGGAACCGGCCAGCGTCGTCTGGTCGATATGCGCGGGGTCGACGCGGCCTACCCGCTCGTCGGGGCGGTCGAACTGTCGGGCGCTGCTGATCTGGCCACGGCCTTGCGCGTCGAGAACGGCTTAGCGGGCGCTGTCGTCGAACAGGCGCTGCTGGACCGATTGAATCTCAAGCTCGGCGACACCTTCACCGTCGGCGGCGCGCGGTTCGTCGCCCGCGCTGTCCTTCTGGCGGAACCCGACCGCCTGGGTCGGGGCTTTGCGCTCGGGCCGCGCGTGGTGACGACGATTCCCGCCGTCGAACAGGCCGGCCTGCTCGCGCCCGGCGGCCTGTTCGGCGAGGCGGTGCGCATCGCCCTTCCCGCCGGCGTCGACCCCAAGGCCGCCATCGCTGGCATCGAAAAACAGTTTCCGCAGAGCCGGCTCGAAGCCCGGGATCGGTCAGAGGCCGCCGCCGGCGCCGGACGGCTGATCGATCAGCTGGAGTATTTCCTGGGTTTCATCGGTCTGGCCTCCCTGGTGGCTGGAGGACTCGGTGTCGGGGGCGCCGTCTCGGCCTATCTGGAGGGGCGCAAACCGTCGATCGCGACGCTGAAGGCGCTCGGCGCCGAGGGCGGGCTGATCCGCGACATCTATCTGATCCAGATCGGCGTGTTGGCCGCCGTCGGGGTCGCTATCGGGCTGTTGATCGGGGCCGTCACGCCGCTCGTCATCGGCGTGCTGGCGAAGGACAGCCTGCCCATCCCCGCCCTCTTCGCGGTCTATCCGGCGCCCTTGGTCAAGGCTGGAACATTCGGCCTTCTGGCGGCCGCCGCCTTCGCGCTTGCGCCCCTGGCCCGCGCCCGCGCCACGCCGCCTTCCGCCTTGTTCCGTCGCCAGCTCACCGACCGACCTGTCCTCGGCGTCGAACTGGTTTTCGCTGTCCTGGCGGCGATCGGACTGGCGGGACTGGCCCTTTGGACCGCGCCGTCCAAGCTTGCAGCGGCGGCCTTGATCGGCGGCACGGTCGTCGCCTTCGCCCTTCTGTGGGCGCTCGGCCGTGCGGCGGCCTTCCTGGCCGGGCGTTTGAGACGACACGCCGGCGGCGCGGTGCGGCTGGGACTGGCCAATCTCGCCGGGCCGCGCTCGGCGGCGCGCACCGCCTCCCCCGCCATCGGCCTGGGCGTCGCGCTTCTGGCCATGGTCGTCCTGATCCAGTCCAGCCTGCTGGGCCAGATCACAGAGGTCGCACCACGATCAGCCCCATCCGTCGTCTTCACGGAAATCCCCGCTGATCGCGGCGCAGCGTTCGATGCGGCGGTGGCGAAGGTGATGGCGACGCCCGGCCCGGATCGTTATCGGCGCCTTCCCCTCCTGACCGGGCGGATCGTGCGGTTGAAGGGCGCGCCGGTCGATGTGGACGCCCTGCCTCAAGGCGAACGCTGGGCCTTCGATCAGGATATTCTCCTGTCCGCCCTGGCCGGCGCGCCGGACGATGCGAATGTCGTGTCCGGCAAATGGTGGGCCGCCGACTATGCCGGTCCGCCGCAAATCGCCCTCTCGCGGGATCTGGCCAAGGCCGCCGATCTCAAGGTGGGCGACAGCCTGACCCTACAACTGCTGGGCCGCGAGATGGACGTCCGCATCGCCGCCCTTCGTCGGACCGAGCCGGGCGGGTTCGGGACCAACTTCCTGCTCGTCCTCAACGCCGCCGCTATCCAAGGCGCCAATCCGCGCAGCGTCGCCATCGCCCGCGCCTCGCCCGCCGAAGAACGCGCCCTGACCCAGGCGCTGGGCGCAGACTTCCGAGAGGTGAATATCATCAGCGTTCGCGAGCAGCTCGAGGCCGCCGCCACCCTGTTCGACCGCCTCGCCCTGGCCATTCGCGGGGCCGCGGCCGTCGCCGGTCTCGCGGGCCTGCTCGTTCTTATCGGAGCTATTGCGGCGGGCGTGCGCGAGCGGGCGCGCGAGGCCGCCGTCCTCAAGGTGCTGGGCGGCTCCCACGCCCAGATCCTGACCGCCTACCTCGTTGAATACAGCCTGGTCGGCACCATTGCCGGGCTCGCCGGCCTCCTTCTCGGCGCCGCCGGCGCCTGGCCAGTCGTGACCCTCGCCTTCAAGGCGACATGGAGCGTGGACTGGACCGGCGTCGTTCTTCTTCTCACCGGCGCCACGGGCGTCGCGGCTCTAGGCGGCGGTGTGGCGGCCCTGCACGCCCTTTCGCGACGCCCGGCTCCGGTTCTTCGGTCGGATTAACTAGAGCAACACCTCATGCATCGGAAAGCCGACGTATCAGGTCGTGACCAAGCCGCATCCAAAATGCCAGCCCGATTTCTGGCAATGCCGATTAGGTGCAAGGCGCCGTCCACCTCCGGTGAACGAACCCGGTTTGTCCGTATGGCAAAGTCAACTGATGGCGATGGCGATCTATTCCGCGCTCGATGACCGCCAGAAGTCTGCCGCGCGCGCGTTCCTGACGGCGACCGATCCGCTGCGCACCGATCCTGCGACTGGTCGCCTTGAGCAGCTATTCCGGCGGATTAAACAAATCTCATAGTGAGTGAACAATCGCTGAGTCCACCCATTGACGCGGGCTGGAAGTGCGCTCATGGTTTGTTCAAAGGAGCAATCTCTATGTCTAAATTTTTTATCCCGGCTGCGGTTATTGAGGCGGCGACTGCTGGGGCTGTTCATCAAAAGATGATGGTCAACTGGAACGAGCGCAATCTGTGGCAGACGGAGCTTCAGCCCGCCGAGCGAGGACGCCCGCGCCTTTACAGTTACGACAATGCGCTAGAAGCCATGCTGGCGGGGGCTATGGCCCGAAGCGGCATGACGCGTGAGCGGTCTCGAGCCAGAATCGGAAAGCGCTGCGTAGACGTATTCGGTCGGGTCTCTGGTTGGGTTGGCGACGTCGCGCAAAACCTGTCTTTGCTGCCGGAGTGGGGATGGTCGAGCGCTTGGTGGATCTTTGCTGACGATCTCGGGCTTATCGCCGCTACGGGCAGTGCGTCCGACATCCCGACGGAGTGGGAAGCGCAGGACGTCATTCACCTGGTCAACCTCACCAATCTGAAGGCGCGGCTCGACAAGGCCGTCTCTGACGCCGGCTTGGTGTCGCCAGAATTTGAAACCGCCTGAGATGGCCCGCGCAAACGCACTTCCACCTAGCCTCGCCCCTCTTGGCGTCGGTCGAGAGGTCGCGGCGCAGTTTTTGGGCATTAGCGTCAGCAAGTTCGACGAGCTGGTGAAGGACGGTCGGATGCCTCGGCCGAAGCGGATCGACACTCGCAAAGTGTGGGATCGTCGCGATCTCGAAAGCTATTTCTCTGCGTTGCCCGACGATCTCGGGCCGAATGAGTGGGACAATGCCACGCTCTAAGCCCGTCCACGTCAGCAGCTATAGAGATCGCCACGGCGTGTTACGCTGGCGGTTCCGGCAGCCGGGCAAACCGCAGTCGCAGACGCGGGAGCCGTTCGACAGTGCTGCCTGGTGGACGTGGTATGACGCGGCAGTTCGGGCAGTTTCGCCGCCCATAGGGGCCAGCCGCGTGAAGCCAGGCAGCGTCAATGCTTTGGCAGTCGCCTATTACGCCTCTGCGGAATGGGCGCAGATGAGGCCAGCGACGCACAACACGTATCGGGGCATCATCGAGCGCCTCCGGACGAAGCACGGCGACAAGTCTGTCGCAGCCATCGAGGCCCACCAAATCCGCGGAATGATGGACGCGATGGCGGCGACGCCGTCTGCCGCCAACAATCTGCTGAAGATTTTTCGTGCGCTGATGCGCTTCGCCGTCGAACGGAACTGGCGGCCATCCGATCCCAGCCGCTCCGTGCGACCCCTGAAATATCGCAGCGAGGGCTGGCACACCTGGACGGAGGACGAAGTCTCGGCGTTCGAAGCACACTGGCAAGTGGGGACCAAGCAGAGGTTCGCCTTGGATCTGATGCTCTACACCGGGCAGCGGTCAGGCGATGTTCGGCAGATGACCCGCCAGCACGTCAAGGGCGGCCGTGTGGTCGTGAAGCAAGACAAGACAGGCGCTCCTATCGATATTCCGGTGCATCCCGCCCTGGCGGCGTCGCTGTCAGCCTACGACGGCGGCCACCTGCTGTTGATCACGACTGACTACGGCAAGCCTTTCACGCCGGCCGGATTTGGAAACTGGATCAAGTGGGCCACCAAGGCGGCAGGCATCGCGCATTGCTCGGCCCACGGGCTTCGAAAGGTTATGGCTGTCCGTCTCGCCGAGGCGGGCTGCTCAGCTCACGAGATCATGGCGATCACCGGCCACACAACGCTGAAGGAAGTCGAACGATACACGCGTGACGCGGGTCGGAAACGTCTCGCCGACAGCGCAATGCTGCGGATCGGCGGCACAGAAGCAGAACAATCGCTGTCTAACCTTGAAGACCGGTTAGACAAAAATGGAGCCAAGTAGTTGAACTTGTTCGCGGAAAAATGCGCCGTGGCGGACAGAGAGGGATTCGAACCCTCGGTAGGCTTTCACCTACACACGCTTTCCAAGCGTGCGCGATCGACCACTCCGCCACCTGTCCGTTTCACGCTGCGTCTTGCGCGCCGCCGGAGGTCGATCCGGCGGGAGGCGGGCCTGATAGAACACCCTCGCCCCCTCGGCAAGCGCCTCTCGCATCCCCATATGGACTTCAACGTCATTTTCCGATGAGGGAGCCCCAAATGCTGTTCAAGAAGACTGCCGAAATGCCCACGCCCGAGACCGCCCTGCCCGGCCGCGCCGAGCCGCTGGACACCGATGTGAACCACTATGTCAGCGGCAACCCGCTGAAAGGGCCCTATCCCGACGGTTTCCAGACCGCCATCTTCGGCATGGGCTGTTTCTGGGGCGTGGAGCGCATCTTCTGGCAGTTGCCGGGCGTCTGGGTGACCTCGGCCGGCTATTCCGGCGGCATCACGCCCAACCCGACCTATGAGGAGACCTGCACCGGCCGGACGGGTCATACCGAGGTGGTGAAGGTCGTGTTCGACCCGAGCGTCATCACCTACGCCGAACTGCTGAAGGCCTTCTGGGAGAACCACGACCCGACCCAGGGCATGCGCCAGGGCAACGACATCGGCACCACCTATCGCTCGGCCATCTACACGCTGAACGCCGATCAGCAGGCCGAAGCCGAGGCGTCACGCGACGCCTATCAGACCGCCCTGACCAAGTCGGGCCGCGGGACGATCACCACCGAGATCGAACCGGCGGGCGACTATTTCTACGCCGAGGGCTATCACCAGGGCTATCTGGCCAAGAACCCAGCCGGATACTGCGGCATCGGCGGGACCGGCGTGGTCTGCCCCATCGGGGTCGGCGTCGACGCCTGACCCCTGCGACGGCCGCCGGGTTTCAACCGGCGGCCAGTCGGCCTATGGATCGGCGAAAAATGGGAGCGCTCATGTCCGCCTTCGTCCATCCTGACGAGATCCGCAGCCGGTTTTCGGCCGCCCTGTCCGCCATGTA
This sequence comes from Brevundimonas sp. EU05-FHT14B07, assembly GCF_058790795.1. Taxonomy (NCBI): domain Bacteria; kingdom Pseudomonadati; phylum Pseudomonadota; class Alphaproteobacteria; order Caulobacterales; family Caulobacteraceae; genus Brevundimonas; species Brevundimonas sp. EU05-FHT14B07. The sequence continues at coordinate 448,361 of NZ_JBYTCZ010000001.1, read as the reverse complement.
CCGGGCCGAGGTGCCGCAATACGGCGACCTGCTGACGCTGGTGGCGGACATCAATGCGCAGACGTTAAAGGCGGATGCCGGCAGCGCCGACCGGCTGGCGGCGTCCGGCGAACTGGCGCGTCTGTCGGAGGAACGCCACGGCGCCATCCGCCTCGGCACGGCCGATGAATTGGCCACGATCGCGCGCGCCTTTGCGGTGATGGGGATGGAGCCGGTCAGCTATTACAACCTGGCCCCCGCCGGGGTGCCGGTCCATTCGACCGCCTTCCGCCCCGTCGATCCGGCGGCCCTGGCGCGCAATCCGTTCCGGGTCTTCACCTCGCTGCTGCGGCTGGAGTTGATCGAGGACGAAGCCTTGCGCGCGGAAGCGGCCGAGACGCTGGCCCGCCGCGACATCTTTACCCCCGGCGCGCGTGACCTGATCGCGACGGCGGAGACGGCCGGCGGTCTGGACGAGGCTCAGGCCGATCGTTTCGTGTCAGAGCTGCTGGAGACCTTCCGCTGGCACGCCCAGGCGACCGTCAGCGCCGAAACCTACGAACGGCTGGTCGCCGCCCACCGACTGATCGCCGATGTGGTCAGTTTCAAGGGGCCGCACATCAACCACCTGACGCCTCGCACGCTGGATATCGACGCGGCCCAGGCCGCCATGCCCGCACGCGGCATTTCACCCAAAGAAACCATCGAGGGCCCGCCCGCCCGCGCCTGTCCGATCCTGCTGCGCCAGACCAGCTTCAAGGCATTGCAGGAGGCGATCACCTTCCCCGGCGCCGACGGCCCCACGGCGGGCGCCCACACCGCCCGCTTCGGCGAGATCGAACAGCGCGGCTGCGCCCTGACCCCCGCCGGTCGCGCCCTGTATGACGAGGCCCTGGCGAAGAAGGACTTCTCGGCCCTGCCCGATGACTGGGACACGCTGCGCCGCGCAGACCTGGCCTGGTTCCGCTATCGCGCGACGCCTGAGGGGCTGGCCGTCCGCGCCGAGACTGCCGACCTGGACGCCCTGATCGCCTCGGGCCACGTGATCGCCGAACCCATCACCTACGAAGACTTCCTGCCTGTCAGCGCCGCCGGCATCTTCCAGTCCAACCTGGGATCGGAGGCCCGCGAAACCGCCTATGCCGTCGATCCCGCCAAGGCCGATTTCGAACAGGCGTTGGGCCGCTCGGTCCAAGACGAGATGGCCCTGTACCGCGCTGAACAGGACGCCTCGATCACAGCGACGCTGAAGGCCTTGGGCCTGACGGAGATGGTCTAGTCCGTTCAACCGGATGCGGGGCTGGCGGCGCCCCGCGTCCATCCGGCGTCTTGCCTGATCCGCGTCCCCGGATCATAGACGCGGCCGTGAACCCGCCCGCTTCCCCGACCCAGCGCCGTTACGATCTCGACTGGATCCGTGTCGGCGCCTTCGGCCTGTTGATCCTGTATCATGTGGGCCTGGTTTACGGGGTCTATGACTGGCACATCCACAGCGCCCACACCTTCGAGTGGATGCGCGAGGCGATCCTGGTCACCAATCCCTGGCGGCTGACCCTGCTGTTTCTGGTGTCCGGCGCCGCCCTGCGGTTCATGACGTTCCGGCGCACCCCGCGCGAGGTCGCTCGCGCCCGGTTCGAGCGGCTGGTCCCGCCCCTGATCTTCGGCGCCCTGGTTCTGGTGCCGATCCAGTCCTGGATCGAATCGATGGACAAGGGCGGCTGGCCCGGCGGCGTCGCCGGCTTCGTCGCCTGGCTGGGCCATGAGTTCAGTTGGAGCGGTCTCGCCGACGGCGTACCGGTCAACCATCTGTGGTTCATCGTCTATATCGCCGTCTACAGCCTGATCGCCGTCGTCCTGTGGCGTCAGCCCGGCCTGATCGAGCGCTTGGGCAATGGGCTGGAAAAGGCGCTGACAGGCCCGCGCCTGCTGATCCTGCCGATCCTCTATCTCTTCGCCATCCGGTGGCTGCTCTTTCCCTGGTTCGGCCTGACCAACACCCTGCACAACGACTGGTACAATCACGCCCTGTCGCTGGTCGCCTTCCTGTTCGGCTTCAGCATCGTGGGGCGTGAGAGCCTGTGGCGCACGATGGAGCGGTATCGCTGGATCGCCCTGGCCCTGGCGGCCGTCGCCCTGCCGATCATGATGGTCCAGGTCTGGCATCCCGGCGCGCGGGCCTTCTGGGGCGTGCCCAAGGCCGCCGTTTACGGCGTCGACCAATGGGCGGTGATCGTCGCCATCCTGGGCTTCGGCTATCGCCATCTGCGCGACCGAGGCGGCCCTGCGCTCAACTATCTGACGCAGGCGACCTTTCCCCTCTATCTGGCGCACCAGACGGTGCTGGTCGCGGCCGTCTGGATCATCCGCCCGGCGAACCTGCCGGCGCCGATCGAACTGCTGTCCCTGATCGCCGTCACCTTCGTAGGCAGCCTGGCGATCTATGAGGTCGTGCGGCGCATCCCGGCCATTCGCCCCTTGTGGGGGCTGAAGCCCTTAGACGGCAGGCCCTGGCCGCTGGACCTCCAGGCCCTGCTGAAACCGCAGCTTCGCTATCACCGCCGTCGTCGGCTGCTGGGCGTGGGCGTCGCCGCGCCGCTTCTGGCCCTGACGGTGGTTGCGGCGGCCATCCTCGCCTACCCCGGGTTCAACAATGCGACCCAGTATCTCAGCGAACTGGGCGGGGCGACGGCCAAGGCGCCGATCATCTTTAACGGCGGGGTCTTCGTCGCCGGCGTCATGGCCGGGCTGGCGGGAATCGGCTTTGGTCTGGCCATCTACGCCCTGACCGGCGCGCGGGTCGCGGCTTGGGTCATCGCCATCGTCTTCATCCTGGCCGGCGGCGGCATGTCGGCCTCCACCCTGTGGCCCTGGCCCGATCCGCGCCACATGGTCATCAACCTGGCCCTGGGCATTCAGCTGGCGCCGATGCTGCTGCTGTGGGGCCTGGCCAAACGCCGCGACCTGCCGCGCCTGAAGCTCTTCCTCGCCGTCACCTTCGTCGTCATGGCGATCCTGACGGTCCTGACCAAGCACCTCGTCTTCCCCGGCACGGTCAACGACGCCAACGTCGGCTGGTGGGAGCGTCTCTACGCCATCGTCCTGGTCTGCTGGGTGGGGGTTGCAGCCTGGGTGCTGGATCGTAAACTGCTGTCGGTCGCCACGGAGTCGCCGCACGGCCGCCCGGCTTGCGCCCCGTTCGACGTTCCGGCCTGACTTCACCCCCACATTTTTTTGGTTTCATCAACATTGCGTGATTGAAAATCGCGCGAATGTGATCGATTATGCAGGTCGTGTTGCAGTGCAGCACTCCGCGTCGTCCCCAGCCCTCGGGACGACATCCGGTTCACTCGGGGGCGTCCAGAGCGGCATGAACAAGCTGGCGATCCGGCCTGTCGAACAGGCTGAAATCGAGACGACGATCCACGGCGCGCAAACGCCCAGCTGGTCGTGGCTGCCCGACGAGGCGCCGCTGGCCATGCCGGTTCAGTCCCTGTCCGCGCCCGACGCCGTCGCCGACGTGACGCCCGCGACCTCACCGCGCACGGTTGCGACGCGCCGCCTGGCCCTGCTGGCCGGCACCATCGTCCTGACCGGCCTGTCGGCCATCACGCCCTTCTACCTCTATGCCCGCAAGGGTTGGGACGGCACCGAGATCCTGGCCTTCAGCCTGTTCATGGTCCTCATCACCGCCATCTCCTGCTGGTTCGTCAGCGGCCTGATGGGCCTGTTCGTCATGCTGCGCGGCAAGGATCAGGCGGACCTCGCCTTCTCGCCGCATCCGCCGATGCCGCGCACCCGCACGGCCCTGCTGATGCCGCTGTACAACGAGGACGCCCGTTCGTCCTTCGCGCGCCTGTCCCAGATCGATTCCTGCCTGGCGCGTCTGGGCGCCTCGTCGGCCTTCGACATCTTCGTGCTCAGCGACTCGACCAAGGAAGACGCCGCCGCCGCCGAGCGTTCGGTCTTCCAGGCGTTCCGCATGGCCGCCAACTCCAAGGCCTTCTACCGTCGCCGCACCGACAACGCCGAGCGCAAGGCCGGCAACCTGGCCGAATGGGTCCGTCGTTTCGGCGGCGCCTATGAGAACATGATCGTCCTGGACGCCGACAGCACCATGGCCGGCGAGACCCTGCTGCGCATGGTCGACGCCATGGAGCGCAATCCCGGCGTCGGCCTGATCCAGACCGCCCCGGTCATCATCAAGGCCCGCACCATCTTCGCGCGCGTGTCGCAGTATTCGGTGCGCCTGTACGGCCGCGTCGCCGCTGCCGGACTGGCCTACTGGACTGGTTCGGAATCCAGCTACTGGGGCCACAACGCCATCATCCGCACGCGCGCCTTCGCCGCCTGCTGCGGCCTGCCGCACCTGAAGGGCAGGAAGCCCTTCGGCGGTCACATCATGAGCCATGACGTCGTCGAGGCCGCCCTGATGCGCCGCGCCGGCTGGGCCGTCCACGTCACCGCCTCGCTGGACGGATCGTGGGAAGAGACCCCGCCGTCGATCACCGACTTCATCCGCCGCGACCACCGCTGGTTCCAAGGCAACCTGCAGCACCTGGGCCTGATCACGGCCAAGGGCCTGTCGCCGATGAGCCGCCTGCAGCTGCTGATGGGCTGCATGGCCTATCTGTCGTCGCCCCTGTGGCTGGCGTCGCTGATGGTCGGCCTGTTCATCCAGATGTTCTATCCGGTCGACTGGACCAGCTTCTTCTACATCCTGAACCCCCAGTTCACGCCCTTCATGCTCGCCTCCTTCCTGTCCGGCGTGCTGCTGATCGGGCCCAAGTTCATGGGCGCCGCCCTGGTCCTCAGCCGTCCGGCCGAGCTGCGCGCCTTCGGCGGCCGTCGCGCCATCGCCAAGGGCATGGCGGCCGAGATCGCCCTGTCCGCCATCCTGGCCCCCATCCTAATGGTCGCCAACACCAAGGCCTTCATCCAGATCGTCTCGGGCCACGACACCGGCTGGTCGACCCAGCAGCGCGAGGCCGACGGCCTGGCCTGGTCGGACGCTTTCCGCGCCATGCGCTGGCAGATGATTGCCGGCGTCGGCTTCCTGATTCCGCTGGCGGTTCGTCCCGACCTGGCCACCTGGTTCGCCCCGATCGTCCTGCCGCTGCTGCTGGCCGCGCCGATCACCGTCTGGACCTCGCGCGTCCGCTCGGGCGACAAGCTGGCCGCCAAGGGCTATCTGGTCACCCCGGTTCAGGACGGCGTCAGCGTCTCGCCGGCCGTCCTGCACACGCCGCGCTCGCCGCTGCGTGCCGTCGCCGGCGGCGTCCTGGCCCCCGTCGCCGCGCCTGCGATGGTCCCGGCGCGCGCGCCCGAGCGGTAATCGACCGATGCGTGGCGGCCACAGTGTCGCCACAACCGTTACAGCAACGCTCGACGGCAATCTCGATCGGCCTCACCCTAGGGTCCTGTCGTTTGCGGGAGACGTGATTCCATGGCCAAATCCACCGGTTCCGACGCCAAGCCTGACCTGCGGCTCGTCGCGGCCGAGGCCGAGATCTACGACCTGATGAAAGCGCCCGAAACCACCGCCGACCGCGTCAAACGCCTTCAGCTGGAAGCCCACGCCCTGGCGTTGGAAGAAATCGAAGGTCTGGAGCGTCTGCTGCTCGAAGCCGCCGCCAAGGCCAAGGCCATCGCCGACGGCGGCGACGCCTATCCGGTCGGCGCCCGCGAGATCGCCTCGCGTCTCGCCGCCGATCTGCCGACCAAGGCCGAGACCATCAAGACCATCGTCCACCGCGTCGGCTGAAAAAACCGAAGCTGGGCCGTCGGAACGACCCGCCCGCCCGTCCGCTTTCCTGAGGACCCCATCTTCAGGAGACGACCCCATGGACGACCGGACCCACGCGCGCGCCGAAGACATCGCCGATCAGGAACGCGCCATCCAGCGCGACATCGACGCCAAGGACAAGGCGTCCGGCGATGACAAGCCGTCCGGCGCGATGCAGGCCGGCGCCCGCCCCTACCCCGAACCGCCCTTCCCCAAACAACATCAGACAAAGCCCGGCGACGAGGCCGCGCTCGACCCCGCGCCGATGTACGACGCCCCCTTCTGGAAGGGCTCGGGCAAGCTGGACGGGTTCGCCGCCCTGATCACCGGCGCGGATTCCGGCATCGGCCGCTCGGTCGCCGTCCTGTTCGCGCGCGAAGGCTGCGACGTCGTCATCTGCCATCTGGACGAGGACGCCGACGCCGAAACCACCAAGGCCGCCGTCGAGGCCGAGGGTCGCCGCGCCGTGGTGTTGAAGGGCGATGTCTCCGATCCCGCCTTCGCCGAGATGGCGGTCAAGGCGACGCTCGACGCCTTCGGACGCCTGGATGTCCTGGTCCCCAACGCCGCCTTCCAGGAGCACGTCCCCGCCTTCGAGGACCTGACCTACGAGCATTTCGACCGCACGTTGAAGACCAACCTCTACGGCTATTTCAACATGACCAAGGCAGCGGTCCCGCACATGAAGGCCGGCGGCGCCATCGTCATGACCGGCTCGGTCACTGGTCTTATGGGCAACAAGGACCTGCTCGACTATTCGCTGACCAAGGGCGGCATCCACGCCTATGCCCGTTCGTTGGGCACGCATCTGGCCCCGCGCGGCATTCGCGTGAACGTGGTTGCGCCCGGCCCGGTCTGGACCCCGCTGAATCCCGCCGACAAGGACGCCGAGGCGACCTCGAAGTTCGGCGCCGAAACGGTGATGAAACGCCCGGCCCAGCCCGAAGAGATCGCGCCCGCCTACGTCTTTCTGGCCTCGCCCCAGATGTCCAGCTTCATCACCGGCGAGATCCTGCCGATCATCGGCGGCTACGCCGGCGGCTGAACCGAAACCGCCGCCCTGCGATCGCGGGGCGGCGGAGTTTTCTCAGGCCAGCACGTCGTCGTAATCCGGGTGCCGTTTGTGCCAGGCGACGGCGTAGCTGCATCGCGGAAACAGCTTCAGGCCGGTCTGGCGCGCATGGTCGGCCAGCGACTGCATGAACCGCCCCGCCGCGCCCGATCCGCGCAGCGACGGCTCGGCCTCGACATGCAGGATGATCCGCGCATCGCCCTTCACGGCATAGTCGGCCCAGACCAGGCCCGCGCCCTTGTCGTCGTCGAACGCCTGTTCGAACCGGTTGTCGCCTTCGACGTCCTTGAACTGTCCCATCGGGTTCTCCTTTGACGGATCAACCGCCAAGGCCGTCGGGACGTTCCGTCACGTTCAAATCGGCCCTTAGATCGGCTTGTCGTTCAGCAGATTCAGCAGGCCGATCACGCTCTTGACCGTGAACCAGACGCTCAGAAGGAACCAGACCAGCAGGAACAGCAGCAGGAACGGAATGCCGATCAGCACCAGAGAGGCGAAGGCGCTGACGATGATCCCGACCCAAGCCGCGACCGTCCACCAGAACACCGACCAGAACAGCCGGATCTGCGCCTCGATGTGCTGGCGCGCCACGCCCGTCGCCGTCCCACGCGTCACATAGGACACCACCAGCCCGATCAGCACCAGCACATTGGCGCTGGGGATCGACAGGATGAACAGGGCCCAGGCGATCAGCGCCCCGACCTTGCCCTCGGACGGCTGTCCGGCGATGAAATTGGGTTCGTTCGTCATCGTCGGTCCTTCAGAACAGCCAGCTGCGCGGGTTGGGAACGGCCTGTCCGCTCTTCAGTTTCAGCACCCCGAACGCGCCGCGCGCCAGGACCCAGATCGCCAGGGCGAACAGCACCAGCACGCCGATGTTGACCACGATCAGAAGGGCCCCGACCACCGCCGCCCCGACCGCGCCCAAGATGGTGCGCTGCTGATAGACGGCGTGGCTGTGCTCCAGCTGATCCGTCGCCCCGTCGCGCCGCATCACCGCCAGCAGCGCCACCAGGCACGACACGCCCAGCGTCGGCACCGCCAATAGGATCAGCACATAGATCGCATACAGCCGCATCGGCACGACCGGTCCTTCGCGGCGCGGCGCGGCCTCGGCCGTCAGACGCTGGCGCACCGCGCGCACGGCCGGCGCCGGCTCGGCCTCGACAGGCGTCGGCTCGGAGCGGGGCGGAAACGGCGCCGTCGGCCGGGTCGTCGGGCCAGACCGGTCGAAAGGCCCCGGCTCGGGCGGGTCGAACAGGTCTGGTTCGCGCTCCTCGGCGGTAAACGGCTCCGGCTGACGCTCACGCGCACGGCCCGCCAGCGACGCAGGCGAGACGAAGCCGACCTCGGCGTCATGATCGTGGTCGTGATCGCGGGGCGCTGCTGGGTCTTTCGGATCGCCGGGTTCGGCCATGGACAACGCTTCTGTCACGCCGGACGCCCGGCTGGAATCTGGCGACGACAATGGCGGTCGGCGCGGCGCGAAGCAACCGCCCTTACCGTCCCAGCACGATCTCGCAGCCCGGCGCCGCGACCGCCGCCAGGGCGCCGGGCTTTTCGATTCGCACTGTGGCCCGCTGCACCCGGCCGTCCTCCAGGCACGCCCGCGCCAGCCGTTCGGCGAAGGTCTCGACCAGCCCCACATGCCCCTCTGCGGCGATGGCGCGCGCGGCGTCGGCCACGGTCTCATAGTTGATGGTGTCGCCCAGCCGCTCGATGGGGCGCGGCGCCAACTCCAGCGTCACATCGATCACCAGCCGCTGCAGCCGCCCCTGCTCGTGGTCATAGACCCCGATCCCAGCCTCGACCTCCAGCCCGCGCACGAACACGCTCAGCCGCTCGAAACGCAACGGATCGTCCGCCGGAGCCGGCGTCGCCAGAGGAGAGGAAACCACGCGCTACTCCTGGATGTCTGGGGTGCGCCAGGCCAGATGCTGGCCCCCGTCGACGGCGATCATCTGGCCGGTGACCATGCGGGCGTCAATCAGCCACAGCACCGCCTCGGCCACCGCCTCGGGGCTGCCGGGCGTTTCCAGCAGGGTGGCGCGCGCCTCGGCGGCGAACTCTTCGGGCGTCTGGTGGATGGACGGCAGGGTCGGCCCCGGCCCCACCCCGTTGACCCGGATGCCCGGCGCCAACGCCTGGGCCAGGGTTTGAGTCGCCCACCACAGGCCGTTCCGCGACAGGCTGTAGGAGAAGAAGCGCGGATCCGGCTTCAGCACCTTCTGGTCCAGCAGGTTGACGATCGCGCCCGCGACGGCTTGCGCCGCGAACGCCTCGGCCAGCACGATCGGCGCCCTCAGATTGGTGTCGAGATGCAGGTCCCAGCTGTCGCGCGTCAGTTCGCCGATCCGGTCGTCCTCGAACACCGAGGCGTTGTTGACCAGCACGCTGACCGGCCCCAGCGCCTCGACCGCCGCAGGGATCACCGCCCGCACCTTGGCCTCGTCCGTCAGGTCCGCCTGCAACAGGCACGCGCGCCGTCCCAGGCCCGCGATCTCGTCGGCCAGGGTCCGGGCGTCGTCGCCCGACGCATGATGATGGATCGCCACGTCGAACCCGGCCTGGGCCAGCTTCAGACAGATCGCCCGCCCGATCCGCCGCGCCCCGCCCGTGACCAGGGCGACGCCCCGCTCAGAACGAGCAGCCGCCTCAGTCAACCCGACCGAACTCGAACACGTTGAACGCCGCCAGAACGGCGATGAAGCCGAAGATGATGCCGAGAGCCAGCATGGAATGCTCCTGTTGTCCGTCCCCGATTAGAGCGGGATGGAGCGGGGTTCAAGCGGGGACGGCTCCCCATCGATCAATGGGCGACGACGGACGGCTTCACGCTGACGACGACCTTCCCCTTCGCGCGGCCCGTGTCGATATAGGCGAGCGCCGCGTTCAGCTCCTCGAAAGGAAACACCCGATCCAGCACGGGACGGATGTCCCCGGCCTCGATCAGGCCTGTGATGCGGCCCAACTGTTCGCCGTCCGCCCGCATGAAGACGAAGCTATAGTCCACCTGGCGCGCCCTCGCCTCGCCGCGAATCTTGCGGCTGCCCAGGCCGATGACCTGGCGGATGATCCAGTTCAGGCCCTGGGCCTTGGCAAAGGCCGGATCGGGCGGCCCGGAGATAGAGATAAGCTTGCCGCCGGGCTTCAGCACAGCCAGCGACCGTTGGATCGTCTCGCTGTCCAGGCTGTTCAGAACCACGTCGTATCCCGACAACAACTGGGCGAAGTCCTCGGTCTTGTAATCGACCACCACATCCGCCCCCAGGCTGCGAACCAGGTCCGCGCCCGCTGCACTTACGGTCGTCGCGACGCTGGCGCCCAGGTGTTTGGCCAACTGGATCGCCAGGATGCCGACCCCGCCGGAACCGGCATGGATCAGAACCTTCTGCCCCGGCTTCAAACCCGCCCGATCCACCAGCACTTGCCATGCCGTCAGCGCCGTCAACGGCACGCCCGCCGCCTCCTCCATCGACAGATTGCGCGGCTTCAGCGCGATGTCGTCTTCCGCGATGGCGATATAATCGGCGAAGGTTCCGATCCGCCCGTCGCGTGGCCGTGAATAGACCTCGTCGCCGACCTTGAACCGTCGCACGGCCGAGCCGACCCGCACGACCTTGCCAGCCACGTCGTGGCCGAGAACCAGCGGCGTCTTGTAGGGAAGGATCGGTTTGAACGCCCCGTCCCTGATCTTCGAATCCAGCAGGTTCAGACCGGCGGCATGCACCTCGACCAGCACATCCTTGTCGCCGACCCTAGGCTCAGCCGCCTCGCCCAATCGAAGCGTCGCCTTCTTGGCGTATTGGTCGAGGAAGAAGGCTCTCATCACGCGTCCGCCTTGTAGCGGGGGGCGGCGGTGACCTGCCCAAAGCCGGGCAGCATGACGAGACGGGCGGCCTGGAAGGCGTCCCACTGTCCGGCGTCGTGCAGCGGCGGGATCGTCACCGGCTCGCGGCGGTCGAAGCCCACCAGCGCGGCGTCCACCATCTCCCCGACCTCCATCATGGGCGGCAGTTGCGACGGATCGGCGCCGGCCCGGCTCCAGATTTCGGTCCCCGTAGCGGCCGGCAGCACAGCCTGGACATAGACGCCCTTGGGACCGAGTTCGAACGCCAGCCCCTGTGACAGATACAGGACAAAGGCCTTCGTGGCGCCATAGACCGTCTGGCCGAACTCGGGGACCAGGCTGACGGCCGAGCCCACATTGATGATCGCGCCCTGGCCGGCCTCGACGAACCGAGGCGACACCGCATGGGCCAACCGCAGGACGGCCGTCGTGTTCACCGCCACCAGCCGCGCGATGTCGGACGCGGCCTGGCGATCAAAGCGACCGGCGACCGAAAGCCCGGCGTTGTTGACCAGCACGCCGATGCGGGCGTCGTCGCGCAGTCGGGCCTCGACCACGTCCAGATCGGCGTCTTGCGTCAGATCGGCCTGGATCACGTCGACCGCAACGCCGGCCTCTGCACGAAGCCGCTCGGCCAGAGCGTCGAGCCGCGCCTTGTCGCGCGCGACGATCACCAGATCGTGGCCGCGCCTGGCGAACCGGTCGGCATAGGTCGCGCCGATGCCGCTGGATGCGCCGGTGATGAGAACTGCGGGAAGATCGGACATGAGAGGCTCCATTGCGACCTGGTTATTCATGATCTCTATCATCTATGTTGCCAAATATGACCGTCATCATGTATGTGTCAATGGGCAGAACGGAGATTGCGTCATGAAAGTCAGCCGCGAGCAGATGAAGGCGAACCGCCAGCGTATCTTGACCGAGGCCGGCAGGCTGTTTCGCGCCAAGGGGTTCGACGCCGTCGGCGTGGCCGAGGTGATGCAGGCGGCGGGTCTCACGCACGGCGGATTCTACGGCCATTTTTCGTCAAAGGACGATCTGATCGCCCAGACGGTGGCCCATATGTTCGAGCCATCCGACGACGCAAAATCCGAAACGGCCGATCTCTCCGCCTTCATCGACGCCTATCTCTCGCCCAAGCACAGACAGGGCGTTGCGGTGGGATGCCCGACGGCGGCTCTGGTCTCTGACATCCGTCGCCAAGGGGCAGAGGCCCGCGAAGCCCTGACTTCCGGCGTTCGCTCTCAGATCGACCGGATCACTGCGGCGATCTCCGATACGCCCTCGCCCGAAGCGCGCCGCGACGCCACCGGCGCCTGGGCGACCATGGTCGGCGCGGTGATCATGGCGCGCACCCTCGACGACGAGGCGCTTTCCGACCAGATTCTTCAGGACGCCCGGGCCTGGATCGGCGACCGCCTCGAACCCCGCTAGGTCGCGGCGGCCTGTTAGGTCGAAACGACGTGAAAGGGGTTTTCCCTCTCCTTCGCCGCGCCCTTCCCTCCTGATCGCAAAGATGGTCGAACGGATCGTCACCCACTCCGCACCGGCACATCCATGACCTGGCGCATCCACGTCGAACCCCTCACCCGTCCCCTCTTCTTCGCCTGGTCGCGCCTGACGCGCGGCAAGACGCTGGGCGTGCGGGCGGTGGCGGTGGATACACAGGGGCGGGTGCTGATGGTCCGGCACACCTATCTGGCCGGCTGGTGGTTGCCGGGCGGCGGGGTGGATCGGGGCGAGACGACCCACGCCGCCGTGGTGCGCGAACTGCATGAAGAGGCCGGGCTGATCGCGCGGGCGGCGCCGCGCCTCGTCTCGATCCATTCCAACGAGCGCTTCTTTCCCGGCGACCATGTCGTCGTCTTCCGCCTGGAGGACTTCGACCGGGGCGAGCGCACCAGCCATGGCGAGATCGCCGAGGTCGGCTGGTTTTCCCCCTCCGACCTGCCCGCCGATGTGAACCGGGGCTGTCGCGCGCGCCTGGCCGAAATCTTCGACGGCGCCCCGGTCGATCCGGACTGGTGAGAGACGTCCGCATCTGACGCAGGCGCGTGCCAGCGTCCGCCCATGACCCAAGTCGCCCCCGTCTATCGCGTCCGCTCGCAGGAGATCTGGGATATGGCCCGCGACGACTATCTGGCGGGCGAGCCGGCGCGGATCGTCTGCCGCCGCTACGACCTGGGCCTGTCGGCCTTTCGCATCCGCGCCCGCAAGGGCGAATGGCGGCGCGGCGATCAGGACGACCCCGACCTGTACGACCCCGCACTCGAGCTCGAGGCGGTCGAGCCTGTCGCCTTTTCCGACATGGCCGACACGGCGCGCCGTCGCCTGCAACTGGCCCTGATGGACGGCGAGGCGACCCAGGCCCAGCGCTGGCTCAGGATTTTCGAAGCCCTGTCGTCGATGGCGTCGGCGACCGGCGATGTGCACACATTGCACTCTGATTTTTCGCCCCGACCGTCTGATCGGACCGACGCGCCCGACCCTCACCCTTCGACGGACGACGCCGAGTCCGGACCGGGTGAAGCGCACGAATTGCACCGTGATTCATCTTCGGACGACCTAAGCCGGTCCGGCGCGTCCCTCAATCGGGCCGAGCGCCGCCGCCTGCGTCGCGCCCACCGCCGAACGCCGCCCTCTGCAAGCCATGAAAGCCATGTTAGCCAGGGGCCATGAACCCGTCCCTGCTCGCCATGCTCGTCGTCATCCTGGCCGGGGGCGCCACCGCACTTCAGGCCCCGACCAACGCCAAGCTGGCGACCGCCGTGGCCTCGCCGGTCAACGCCGCCTTCATCTCCTTTGCGGTCGGGACGACGGTGCTGGGGATATTGGCGGCGATCCTGCACAGCCGGCCGGACATGGCCGCGACGCGCGCCCTGCCCTGGTACGCTTGGCTGGGCGGGGCCTACGGCGCCTGTTTCGTGGTCGCCGCCGCCTGGGGCGTGCCGCGCCTGGGCGTGGCCATGACCATCACCCTGATGGTCGGCGGCCAGCTGTTGCTCAGCCTGGCGCTGGATCATTTCGGGGCGCTGGGGGTGCCGCGCCAGCCGCTGAACATCGGCCGCATCGCCGGGGTAGGGCTTGTTCTGGCCGGCGTCCTTCTGGTCCGGCGCTCTTGACCCTATATCGGGCGCGATGACCGAGGAGACGCCTGATTCCCAACTGAAAGCCGCCGCCCTGATCGCCGACGAGGCGCGCCGGGCGCCGGACAAGCCGGGCGTCTATCGCATGTACGGCGAGGACGGCTCGTGCCTGTACGTCGGCAAGGCCAAGTCGCTGAAGAAGCGCATCATCCAGTATGCGCAGGGGCGTTTTCACACCCAGCGCATCGGCCTGATGGTGTCGCAGACCCGGTCGATGGAGTTGGTGGTCACCGCCACCGAGACCGAAGCCCTGCTGCTGGAATCCAACTTTATCAAGAAGCTGAAGCCCCGCTTCAACGTGGTGCTGCGCGACGACAAGTCCTTCGCCGAACTGATGATCCGCCGCGACCACCGCGCGCCCCAAGTCAGGAAGCATCGCGGGGCCCACACCACGCCCGGCGACTATTTCGGTCCCTTCGCCTCGACCTGGGCGGTCAATCGCACGCTGAACACCCTGCAGAAGGCCTTCCTGCTGCGCTCCTGTTCCGACAGCGTCTATGAGACCCGCACCCGCCCCTGCATGCTGCACCAGATCAAGCGTTGCTCGGCCCCCTGCACCGGCCTGATCAGCCTCGAGGACTACGGCGAACTGGTCACCGAGGCCGAACAGTTCCTGCGCGGCAAGTCCCGCGCCGTCATCGGCCGCCTGTCCAAGGAGATGCAGGCGGCGTCGGACGAGATGGACTTCGAACAGGCCGCCCGCGTGCGCGACCGCATCCGCGCCCTGTCGGCCATTGCGATGGAGAACTCCGTCAGCGCCGACAGCGTCGCCGAAGGCGACGTCTTCGCCCTGCATTCCGACGGCGGCCAGGCCTGCGTCCAGGTCTTCTTCTATCGCGCCGGCCAGAACTGGGGCGGCCGCGCCTATTTCCCGCGCGTGGACAAGACCGACACCGATCCCGAGATCCTGGCCGCCTTCCTGGGCCAGTTCTACGAGGACAAACCGATCCCGCGCCTGATCTTGTCCAACGTGCGCCCGCACGAGCTGGAACTGCTGGAAGAGGCCTTCTCGATGAAGGCGGATCGCAAGGTCGAGATCGTCCGACCGATGCGCGGCGAGAAGCTGGCCCTTGTCGACCACGCCCTGACCAATGCGCGCGAGGCCCTGGGCCGGCGCCTGGCCGAAAGCTCGGCGCAGGGCAAGATTCTGGACGAGGTGTGCGAGGCCTTCGGACTGGAGAGCCGACCTGAACGGATCGAGATCTACGATAACGCCCACATTCAAGGGACCAATGCGGTGGGCGGCATGGTCGTCGCCGGCCCCGAGGGCTTCCAGAAGTCGCAGTATCGCAAGTTCAACATCCGGGGCGAGGATCTGACGCCCGGCGACGACTACGGCATGATGCGCGAGGTGATGCGCCGTCGCTTCTCACGCCTGATCAAGGACGAGGAGGAAGGCGAGGCCAAGGGCGAAGACGTGGTGCGCCCTGACCTGCTGCTGATCGACGGCGGCGCGGGACAGTTGGCCGAGGTGCTGGCGGTCATGGCCGACTTGGGCGGGCTGGACGACATCACCGTCGTCGGCGTGGCTAAGGGGCCGGATCGCGACGCGGGGCTGGAGAAGTTCTTCATGCCCGGCAAGGCCCCCTTCATGCTGCCGCTGAAGTCGCCGGCCCTCTACTACCTCCAACGGCTGCGCGACGAAGCCCACCGCTTCGCCAACGGCGCCCACGCCAAGCGCCGCTCGATGGACATCAAGAAGAACCCGCTGGACGAGATCGAAGGCGTCGGCCCCGGCCGCAAGAAGGCTCTGCTGCACGCCTTCGGCTCGGCCAAGGGCGTCAGCCGCGCCTCCCTGGCCGACCTGGTCAAGGTCGACGGCATCAACCAACCCCTCGCCGAGCGCATCCACGCCTTCTTCCGTAAAAGCTGAGCCGGAGCTAAGACACCGACCATGAGCGACATCGAAGACGAACTGACCGCCGGCTATCGCCGCTTCCGCGCCGAGCACTGGCCGACGGCCCGCGCCGAGTACGAAACCCTGGCGACCAAGGGCCAGAAGCCGCACACCCTGATCGTGGCCTGTTCCGACAGCCGCGCCGATCCGGCTCTGATCTTCGACGCCAAGCCGGGCGAGCTGTTCGTCGTGCGCAACGTCGCCAATCTGGTCCCGCCCTATGAGCCGGACGGCAAGCTCCACGGCGTGTCGGCGGCGCTGGAGTTCGGGGTCAAGGTGCTGGGCGTCAAGCGGATCGTGGTCATGGGCCACGCCCACTGCGGCGGGGTCAACGCCATGATCAACGGCGCCCCAGAAATCGTCGCCGACTTTGTCGCCCCCTGGATCGCTCAAGGCGCGCCCGTCGTCCAGCACGTCGCCGAAACCGTCGCCCCCGACCAGCTGGAACGCGCCGCCGAAGAGGCCATCGTGCGGCTGTCGATCCGGAACCTGCGCACCTTCCCCTGGATTGCCGAGCGCGAAGCCAAGGGCGAGCTTCAGCTCAGCGGCCTGCACTTCGGCATCGCCGAGGGGGCGCTCACAGCCCTGACCGACAAGCCCCGGTTCGAACCGTTGGATTGAGCGGCGAACCGTGCCACACCCGGCGCGTTGCAACGGACATGACGATGACCTCCGCCCACCGCGCCAACCCCATTCCCAACATCCTGACCGGGCTGCGCCTGGCGGCCGGGGTGGTGATGTTCGCCATGATGGCCGGGGCCGCGCCGGGCGCGCTGGAGGCCTGGCTGTCGCCGGAAACGCAAGGGCGGTTCAGCGTCTGGGCCTTCTGGATCTTCGTCATCGCCGCCTCGACCGACTGGGTCGACGGCTACCTCGCCCGGCGCTGGAACGCGACCACGCGCTGGGGCGCCATTCTCGATCCCATCGCCGATAAGGTGCTGGTGACCGGCGCCATCCTGGGCGTCCTGGCCTCGGGATCCCTGCCCGGCATCGCCCTGCCCTGCGGCCTGATCCTGTTCCGCGAATTCGCCGTCTCCGCCCTGCGCGAGACGATGGCCGGCCGCATCGAACTGCCGGTCACCCTGGCCGCCAAGTGGAAGACCACGGTGCAGATGGTGGCGCTCGCCGCGCTTCAGCTGACCCTTTTGTGGGGCGCCCTGGGCCTGCAGAACGACGATGGATCGCCGCTGGCCTGGCAGCCGGCGTTCGAGTCCTTCGCCATCTTCCTGATCTGGTTCGCCGCCATCATCACCCTTTGGACCGGCTGGCAGTATTTCAGCGAAGCCCGTCGCCAGATGCGCGACCTTTAGGGCCGCAACGTCAGCCCGGCCGGTGTGGCGGAAAAGGCGGAAAGCCGGCCCAGATAGCTCATGCCCAGCAGGGAGTATTCCAGCCCCTGCTCCACCACCAGGGCCTCGACCCGGTCCACCCGCGCGCCTGCGACCGAGATCGTCTTCAGCTGAACCGGCGCGGCACGCACGACCCCCGATGCGGTCTGGACCTTGCCGGTGAAGGCCTCGGGTTCGGGATCGACGCCCAGCCTCAGGGCGTCGGCGCGCGTCAGGGCGACCACGCTGGCGCCCGTATCCACAAGCACCCGCACCGCCTTGCCGTCGATATTGGCCTCGGCCCAATAGTGGCCGTCCGCGCCCTTCACCACCTGGGCGTCCGTGCCGGAGGCGCCGACCGCCGTTTCGACCACGGGCGTCGCCGCCTGGGCCATGCCGTCGCCTTCCAGATGGCGGATGGTCAGCGCCGTGCCGAACGACGCCATGAGAGCGAAGCCGAGGACGACGACAGACTGGGTATCGATGCGAACCATGCCTCTGTCTTAGAGGCGCGGCGTTTGGATGGGGTGAAACGACGTGGCTGACGAAAGCTTAAGCCGCGAACCGCTAGCCCAGCTTGGCCGGATCCACCTGACTACGGCGCGACGGCAGGTCGGCCATGACCGTCGCGCGCTCGGCGTCGCTCAGCGCCCGCCAGCCGGCGATCTCCTTCAGCGTGCGAAAACAGCCCAGGCACAGGCCGCTCTCGCCATCGACTGCGCACACCATGACGCAGGGCGTGGCGATGGCCTTTGGCGGTGCGGGCCGGTTCGGGGTCGTCGCGCTCATTGTGACACAGTGGCGAAAATCACTCCGACTCCTGACGAATAAAGTTGCAAATTCACGAAACTGTCTTATATCGGCTGATGACGCGAAACGACTGACGGTGGAATCCCATTGGTACGACGCGTCTCTTTTCATCGTTCTGCGAAAGGAGACGCCAAGATGAACGATAAGGAGCGTAACCTCCAACACGCCATGATGTCCTTCGCCCTTTGGGGCGGGATGCTGGTCAACAGTCGGCACATGCCGTCGAACTCGGGCCGGGTGGTCAGCCATCCGTCCAACTTCGTACCCTATACGATCAAGAAACGCTGACGACCCGCTCGGTTCACAGCCTGAAGAAGCCCCGGTCTCGCCGGGGCTTTTGCAATTCCGGGCTTGCCTGACGCGGCGTTCGCGGTCGATGACGGGCGCGAAGACGGAGACGATGCATGGGCCTGATCACCGAAGAGAAGCGGGGCGCGATCCTGATCTGGACGCTGAATCGCGAGGCGCGGCTGAACGCCCTGCCCGATCTGCGCGACGGCGACGAGGTCGCGGCGGCGTGCGAGCGGGTCAACGCCGATCCGTCGATCCGCTGCGTGGTCCTGACCGGCGCCGGGCGGGCGTTCTCGGCCGGCGGCGATCTGACGGCGATGCGGGACAGGCGCGACCTGTTCGAGGGTTCAGGCGCCGCCATCCGCGAACGCTATCGCCGGGTCGTCCACCGGATCGTGCGGTCGCTGTATGGGCTTGAGGTTCCGCTGATCGCCGCCGTCAACGGGCCGGCGATGGGGCTGGGCTGCGATATCGCCGGCCTGGGCGATATCCGTATTGCCTCGGACCGCGCCAGCTTCGGCGTGCCCTTCCTGAAGCTGGGCATCATTCCCGGCGACGGCGGGTCTTGGCTGCTGCCACGCAACATCGGCTATGCCCGCGCCGCCGAACTGCTGTTCACCGCCCGCTCCATCGATGCCGCGACGGCCGCCGAATGGGGGCTGGTCAATCGCATGGTCGCGCACGACGACCTGATGACCGAGGCCCTGGCCGTCGCCGTCCAGGTCGCGGCCCAGCCGCCGCAGGCCCTGCGTATGGCCAAGACCCTGCTGCGTCAGGGCCGAGACACGACCTTCGACCAGATGCTGGAGATGTCGGCGGCCATGCAGGCGCTCGCCCATCTGACCGAGGACCATCAGGAAGGCGTCGCCGCCGTGCTGGAAAAGCGGCCGGGCAATTTCACCGGCCGCTGATCCGACGTTCTATTTCGTCTTCATGGCCTCGCTGGGCCCGACGCCGGCGGCGACCGCGCGTTTGGCCCCGGCGGTCTCGCCCGGCTTCATGAACTTGACCAGCACCCGCTGTCCGATCAGCAGGGGCGCATCGCCGGCCGAGGCGACCACTTCAACCACCCGCTCGTCGCTACGTTGCGAGGGATCGTCCGAGGCCAGTTTACGCGCGCCGAACACGGCGGCCCGACGCATGACGGCGCCGATATAGACCTTGCTGGCGTCGCCCTCGGGGCTGATCTCGACGGCCTGGCCGTCGGTCAGGTTCGGCAGGTCGCTCTCGACCACCTCGGCGCGGACGATGCGCGGCGCGTCGGGTTCCAGATCGAACATGTTGGAAACGTTCAGGGTCGAGGCGCCGGCGCCGGGGTTGGCGTAGCGGCGCACGATCCGGCCGTTGGTGGGGGCGCGGATGACCGTCAGTTCCTGATTGTAGCGGGCCTGATCCAGTTGGGCGCGCGCGGTCTGGACGGCGGCGACCTGCGACCCCAGGCGGGCCTGTGCGGTGGCGATGGCGTCCTGGGCCTGGTCCATGCGCTGGGCGGCGACGAAGTTGGTGGCGACCAGACGTTGCAGACGCTCCTGCTCGCGCTGGGCGGTGCGGATGTCCACGCGGATCTGGGCCAGCTGGCTTTCGGCCTGGCTGACGGCGGCGGCGGCGGCCTGCACCGCCAGACGCGCTTCGTCGTCTTCTTGACGGGCCAGGATCTGACCGGCGACGACGCGATCACCTTCCTGAACCAGAACGTCACGGACGATGCCGCCGCGACGGGCCGCGATCTGGATGATGCCGCCCTCGACGTCGACCTTGCCATTTGCGATGGCCGCATAGGGGCTGTCGACCTTGGTCGCCGCCGCCTTCTCCTGCTCGGCCTTCTTGGTCTTGGCGGCGGACTGGAACAGCATGAAGCCGACCGCCAGCACGATCACCAGCAGCAGGCCGATCCAGGTGCGTTTTTTCTTCAGAAAGCCGGGCATTGGCGTGTCGTCCTAAGGGAAATCTTCGTGTCGGTTAGTGGGACGCCAGGATGGCGTTCGGATCAGGGATGCGGCGCTGGTCGTCCAGGATCTTGCCGTCCTCGATGTGGATGACCCGGTCGGCCCAGGCCTCCAGGCGCGGATCGTGGGTCACGCAGATGACGGCTGCGCCGTGTTCGGTGGCGGCGCGGCGAAGCAGCTTGATGACCACTTGTCCGTTTTCGCCGTCCAGGGCGGAGGTCGGTTCGTCGGCGAACAGGATCTTGGGATCCTTGGCCAGGGCGCGGGCGATGGCGACGCGCTGCTTTTCACCGCCCGACAAAGCCGCCGGCCGCTGGTGCAGACGGTGGCCCAGACCCACCTCTTCAAGGGCGATGGTGGCGCGCTTTTTGGCCTGGCCCGCGGTCAGCCCCTGGAACTTCAACACCGTCTCGACCTGCTGAAGCGCCGTCAGCGCGGGAAACAGGTTGAAGCCCTGGAAGATGAAGCCGCAATTATCCAGGCGGAATTTGTCGATCCGGCCCGAGGACAGCTTCCACAGATCGTCGACGTCCAGCACGTCCACCCGGCCCTCTTCGGGCTTCAGCAGGCCCGACAGGGCTGCGATCAGGGTGGACTTGCCCGAGCCGGAGGGCCCCATGACCATGGTCAGGTCGCCATGCCGCGCATCGAAATCGACGCCCTTCAGCACATCCACCCAGGCCTTGCCGGACTTGAACCGCTTGACCAGGCTTTTGGCCTCGATAGCGAAATCGCCGTGCTTGCCGTGAACCTTTGTATGAACGTTCATCGCAGCAGGTCCGCCGGTTGGCTGTTCTTGAGGATGCCCAGCGACAGCAGGCCGGACACCATGGCGATGGCGATCAGGCCGATGCCGACGATGATCAGCAGCGACAGCGGCAGGGCGATGATCACCGCCCCCATCATCGCCAGCAGCGACACCAGCCAGGTCAGGACGATGGCCGCGATGACGCCGACGACGCCGACCCAGAAGCTGAGCTCGACCACGATCCGACGCAAGGACCCCATGCTGACGCCCAGGGCCCGCAGAGAGGCGAACTCCTTGATGTTGGCCATGATGGCGCCGCGCAGGGTCTGCCATGTGATGGCCACGCCGATGATGATCCCCAAGACGACGCAGCCGCCGATGATGATGACCAGGATGCCTTCCTCGAACATGGCGCCGGCGTTGGCGTCGGCGAGTTGCTGCTTGGTCCACGCCTTCCACTGACCGGCGCCCATGGCGTTCAGCTGGGCCACCACGATGGGCGCGCGGGCCGGATCTCGCAGCTTGACCATCAAAGGACCGACGCGCGGACCCGTGTCGGCCTGGCCCAGCATCCGCAGGGTGTCGCGCGACATGACCACGCCCGGCTGCATCATATTGGGATAGCCGCGCGTCACGCCGACGACGGTGACGGTCTGGCCGTTGTACAGGGCCTTGTCGCCCAGCTTCACGCCCAGGGTCGTCAGGGCCGTCTCATCGACCGCCACGGTGTAGGGTTGGCGCAGCGCATCGACCAGTTCCTGCGAATAGTCGGTCGGGATGGTCACCGAGCCAGGACGAGTGTCGATGATGCTGGCCTGAACGAACTTCTGCCGCGGCGCGCCCTGCGACGCATTGTCCGCCTGGCTCTTGGTCGGATCGACGCTCTTGATGTTCTGGAAGGTGCCCCCGGCGCCGTCCAGCGGCATGACCTCGACCACCTCGGGGTGATTGTAGGCCAGGGGGATGAACCGGCGCGGCACGCCCGACGGCCCGCCGATCAGGCTCTTGGCGCCGGGCTGCATGATGAAGATGTCGGCGTTCGACCGTTCGATGGTCGCGGTGAATCCCTTGCCGATGCCGATGAAGACGCCGGTCATCGCCAGGACCAGAAGCCCGGACAGGGCCAGGGCCATGACCGCCGCCATATAGCGACGCCACTCGAACAGCAGTGTTGATAGCGCAAGCGACATGGTCGTCGATAAACCCCCGGTACTTGCGCCTATCTGACCGTGCGCCCCCTCACCGCCAAGTTAAATCGGGGTAAGGGTTCCGCCACACGGACATTGCGGGTTTGAAATCCGGGGATTAAGGGCGATGCAGCCTCTTGGCGCCGGGCCTTCGTCGGCGCTAGTTACAACATAACAGATGGGACAGGCCGTCCCACGCTCCGGGAAACACGCCTTCATGTCCTTGCCCTCGCTTCGTCTCACCGCCTCGCTCGCCGCGCTCGGCGCCGCCACCGCCGTCCTGTCCGCGCCTGCGACCTCCGCCCGCGCCGACGAGGGCATGTGGACCTTCGACAACTTTCCCATCGCCACGGTGAACGAGAAGTACGGCACCAACATCGACCAGGCCTGGCTGGACCGCGTGCGCAACGCCGCCGTCCGCCTGCAGGGCTGCTCGGCCTCGCTGGTGTCCAACGAAGGCTTGGTGCTGACCAACCACCACTGCGTCGTGTCGTGCGTTCAGGACCTGTCCACGGCCCAGAACGACTACGTCAAGAACGGCTGGATGCCCGCTACGCGTGAGGAAGAGAAAAAGTGCCCCGGCCAGACGGCCGAGATCCTGACGGACATCGTCGATGTCACCGACCGCGTGACCGGCGCCGGCGCCGGCCTTGAAGGCGCCGCCTTCGTCCAGGCCCGCGCCGCCGAGATCGACAAGATCCAGAAGGAGACCTGCGGCGACGACCAAAAGCTGACCTGCCAGGTCATCAGCTTCTACCGCGGCGGCCAGTACAAGCTCTACAAGTTCCGCAAATACGATGACGTGCGCCTGGTCTTCGCGCCCGAGTTCCAGGCGGCCTTCTTCGGCGGCGACCCGGACAACTTCAATTTCCCGCGCTACGCCCTGGATGCCGGCTTCCTGCGCATCTACGAGGACGGCAAGCCGGTCGCCACGCCCAACCACCTGACCTGGAACGCCAATGCGCCCAAGGAAGGCGACGTCACCTTCGTCGCCGGCAACCCCGGCTCGACCCAGCGCCTGCTGACCGTGGCCCAGCTGGAAACCCTGCGTGACCAGCAACTGCCCATCAGCCTGATCCAGACCTCGGAACTGCGCGGTCGCCTGCTGGAATATTCGACCACCGGCGAAGAGGCCAAGCGCGTCTCGGTCGATCCGATCTTCGGCCTGGAGAACGGCTTCAAGGTCAACTACGGCCAGCAGGGCGCCCTGACCGACCCGGCCTTCATGGCCACCAAACGCCGCGAGGAGCAGGAGTTGCGCCAGCGCGTCGCCGCCGACCCGGCCCTGGCCCAACGCATCGGCGATCCGTGGGCCGATCTGGAACGCGCCTCGAGCGCCCAGCGCGACCTCTATCTGCCCTATCGCCAGCTGGAATCGGCGGCCGGTCAGCGCTCGTCGCTCTACAGCTACGCCAAGGCCATCGTCCGCGCCTCCAAGGAACGCGCCAAGCCCGTCGCTGAACGCCGCGCCGGCTATTCGGACGCCGACATCGCTTCGCTGGGCCGTCGCCTGGCGACCGAAACGCCGATCTCAAACGACCTGGAGAAGATCTATCTCGACTTCTGGCTGTCCAAGACCCGCGAATATCTGACGGTCGACAATGCGAACGTGAAGGCGCTGCTGGGCAAGGAAAGCCCCGAGCAGATCGCGGAGCGTCTGGTCGACGGCACGCGCCTGGCCGATCCCGCATTCCGCGCCCAGGCCCTGGCCATGACGCCGGAGCAGTTGGCCGCCTCGGGTGACCCGCTGATCCAGTTCGTCCTGGCCAATGACGATGCGGCCCAGGCCGTCCGCACCCAGTGGGAATCGGCCGTGTCCGGCCCGACCAGCCGCGCCGGCGAAAAGATCGCCCAGGCCCGGTTCGCGGTCTATGGGACCAACCTCTATCCCGACGCGACCTTCAGCCTGCGCCTGTCCTACGGCCAGGTGAAGGGCTGGACCTATCGCGGCGTGACGGTCGAACCCTTCACCCAGATCGGCGGCCTTTATGAGCGCAACACCGGCGCCGAGCCGTTCAATGCGGCCGAGGACTGGCTGGCGGCCGAGGGCAAGGTCAACAAGTCGACCGTTTATGACTTCGTCTCGACCAACGACATCATCGGCGGCAACTCGGGCTCGCCCGTGATCAACGCCAAGGGTGAAGTCATCGGCGCCGCCTTCGACGGCAACATCCACTCGCTGGGCGGCAGCTTCGGCTACGACGGCGAGCTGAACCGCACGGTGACGGTCTCGACCGCCGCCATCACCGAGGCCCTGCGCAACGTCTACAACCAGCCGCGCCTGCTGAGCGAACTGGGCGTGCGTCGCTAGAACGAAAACGAAGAAGTCTCCTCCCCGCTGCGCGGGGAGGGGGACCGCGAAGCGGTGGAGGGGCTCTTCACCACTACACAATCGCCTGTAAACTGCCCAAGAGCCCCTCCGTCACGACGCTGAAGAAGCGCCGCGCCACCTCCCCGCAAGGCGGGGAGGAGACTTAAAGGACACCGCCCATGCGCCCTCTTCTCCTCGCCTCCGCCGCCGTTCTCGCGTTCGCCGCCGCCAGCTCGGCCAGCGCCGAGGAAGGCATGTGGACCTACGACAACTTCCCCATCGCCCGCGCCAACCAGACGTTGGGGACCAATATCGATCAGGCCTTCCTGGATCGGGTGCGGCTGTCGTCGGTGAAGTTCGGCGGCTGCTCGGCGGGGGTGGTGTCGGGCCAGGGTCTGGTGATGACCAACAACCACTGCGTCGCCACCTGCGTGGCCAACCTGTCCACGCCGCAACAGCAGTATGGCGAGACGGGCTTTACGCCCAAGACGCGCGAGGAAGAGCGCAAATGCCCCGGCGCCACGGCCGAGATCCTGACGGACATCTCCGACGTCACCGAGCGGATGCACAAGGCTGGCGAAGGGCTTGAGGGCCAGTCATTCACCCAGGCGCGCGAGGCCGAGGCCGGTCGGATCGAAAACGAAGCCTGCGGAAACGATCCCAAGATCCGCTGCCAGGTAGTCAGCCTGTACCGGGGTGGCCAGTTCAAACTCTACAAATACCGCAAATACAGCGATGTGCGCCTGGCCTGGGCGCCGGAAGATCGCGCCGCGACCTTCGGCGGCGATCTGGACAACTTCTCCTTCCCCCGCTTCGCCATCGATGCCGCCTTCATCCGCCTGTACGAGGATGGCAAGCCGGTCGAGACGCCGATCCACTTCGCCTGGAACGCCAACAAGCCGACCGAGGGCGAGGCCGTCTTCATCACCGGCAATCCCGGCGCGACCCAGCGCCTGCTGACGATGGATCAACTGGCGACGATCCGCGACGTGGTCCTGCCGCTGGATCAGTTGATCGCCTCGGAGCTGCGCGGTCGTCTGATCCGCTATTCTGAAGAGGGCGATGACCAAGCCTTTATCGCAATGGACCCGATCGTGGGCGTGGAGAACACCTACAAGCGCGGATTGGGCCGGATGCGCGCCCTGACCGACGCCCAGTTCATCCGGGCCAAGGCGGCGGCCGAGGTCGACTTCATGCAGCGCTACGCCGCCGCCAACGGCAATGGTCCCGATCCGTGGGGTGCGTTGGAAGCGGTCCAGCCCATCGCGCGCGAACTCTATGCGCCGACCGCCCTGCTGGAAGGCGGCACGGGTCTGGGCACCACCTCGGTCGCCGGCGGATCGCAGCTGTTCCAGTGGGCCAAGGCCATCGTGCGCGGCGCGCAGGAGCGGGCCAAGCCGTCGGACCAACGTCTGGCCGAGTTCGCCGACAGCCGCCTGCCGGGCGTCGAATCCGGCCTGTTCGCAGAGCGGCCGACCTATCCCGAGCTGGAGCAGATCCGGCTGGAATGGTGGCTGTCCAAGACGCGCGAATGGCTCACGGTGGACAGCCCCTACGTTCGCACCCTGCTGGGCAAGGAAAGCCCCGAAGAGTTGTCGGCCCGCGTCGTAACTGGCACCAAGCTGGCCGATCCGGCCGTGCGTCGCGCCCTGTGGACCGGCGGCCTGGCGTCGGTTCAGGCGTCGGACGATCCGATGATCCAGTATGTACTGTCGATCGATGCGGACGCCCGCGCCGTTCGCACGGAATGGGAGAATAAGGTCAAGGCCCCGACCGACCGCGCGTCGGAACAGCTGGCGGCCGCCCGCTTCGCCGCCTATGGCGACGCCGTCTATCCCGACGCCACCGGCACCCTGCGCCTGACCTATGGCAAGGTCGAAGGCTCCGATGTACCCGGCCAGCGCTTCGGCGCCTTCACCACCTTCGCCGGCCTGTGGGACCGCGCCACCGGCGCCGAGCCGTTCAAGGTCGCGCCCAAGCTGATGGCCGCCAAGGACCGGATCGATCCGAACGCGGTGATGGACATGGCCGTCTCGACCGACACCATCGGCGGTTCGTCCGGCTCGCCCGCGGTAAATGCCCGGGGCGAGATCATCGGGGCCAACTTCGATTCCACCGTCCTGACCCAGCGCAACGCCTATGGCTATGACCGCAACACCAACCGCAGCGTGATCGTCACAACCCAGGCCGTCACCGTGGCCTTGCGCGACGTCTATGGGATGGATCATCTGCTGACGGAGCTGGGCGTCAGCCGGTGATTGAGATCGCCGTCCGCGCGGCGACGCCCGACGACGTCGCCGCGCTGCATCCTCTGATCGAGCGCGCCTATCGCGGCGACACCGCCAAGGCCGGCTGGACGCACGAGGCGGACCTGCTGTTCGATGATCGCACCAGCGCGGCGGAGCTGTCGGCTCTGATCGCCGATCCCGACCGGGTCATCCTGCTGGCCCATCGCGACGGCGCGCTGATCGGCTGCGTCCAGGTCGCCCGCCTCGGCGACGACCTGGCCTATCTCGGCATGCTGACGGTCGAGCCGACCTTGCAGGCGTCCGGCCTCGGCCGTCGTCTGCTCGCGGCGGCCGAAAGCGAAGCGGTCGCGCGTTTCGGTGCGCGCCGCATGGAAATGACCGTCATCCACCGCCGGACCGAACTGTTCGCCTGGTACGAACGACGCGGTTACGCCCCCACCGGCGAGACCCGCCCCTTCCCCGTCGATCCGCCCCGGCACGAGCTGGAATTCGCGGTGCTGGAAAAAGCGCTCTAGCCGCCCTTGCAAAACGGACAGTCGTGTCCATTTACGCGCCTCACCATGACGCGCCCTGCCGAAAAACCTGTCCGTAAGGACGCCGCTCTGAACCGGGCGGCGGTGCTGGAGGCGGCGCGCGCGGTCTTCGCCGATCAGGGGCTGGATGCGCCCCTGGATCTGATCGCCGAACGGGCCGGTGTGGGGCGCGGCACCCTCTACCGGCACTTCTCCGACCGCACCGAACTGGCCTTGGCGGTGCTGGAGGCCGACGTCGCAGACCTGGGTCGGCGCACCGCCGAACAGGGCGATGATCCGCAGGCCTTCTTCTGGTTTCTGGACCGCCTGGCCGAGGACATGGTGCGCAATGCGGGACTGGCCGGCGTCGTGCGGAACGTGCGGTCGCCAGATGCGCTTACACCGTTGCGGCAGAGCTTGATGGAGGCGGGCGCCGCACCGCTGAAGCGGGCCCAGGCCGCCGGCCTGGTGAGGGAGGATCTGCGGCCGATGGACATCCGTCTGATCGCCACCCTGCTGGGCGCTGGTTTTCAGGGCGCAGACGAAGCCGAGCGCCAAGCCGTGTCGCTGCGCACCCGCGCGCTTGTACTCGACGGGCTGAGACCTCGCAGGGGGCCGCGCTGATGGCCCGCAACAACTGGCACCTGCCTTGGGAACAGTATGTCGAGACGCTGAAGCCGCACGAGCGGCCGATGATGCCCGGCTCGCCCGCTACGCCCGATCACTCCTGGCCGATGCGGATCCAGTACGCCCTGACCGGCCTGCTGGTCGCCATGGTCGGATCGCTGGGCAACGCCGCCGTCACCGCCAATATCCAGAACCTGCAAGGTTCGCTGGGGATCACGATCACCGAGGCCGCCTGGCTGCCGGTCGTCTTCGTCATGACCAACGCCTGCATGAACCTGATCCTCGTCAAGTTCCGGATGCAGTACGGCTTGCGCCTGTTCACCCAGATCTTCCTGGGCGCTTTCGTGCTGGTCTGCGCTGCTCACCTGTTCGTCGACAACTATCAATCGACCCTCCTAGTGCGGGCCATCGCCGGCATGGCGGGCGCGGGCCTTTCCAGCCTGGGCTTCCTCTACATCATCCAGGCCTTTCCGGCGGCGCATAGGCTCAAAGGTCTGATCATCGGCATCGGCCTGGCCAGTTTCGCCGTGCCGATTTCGCGGCTCGTCATGCCCGGCCTGCTCCAGCTGGGCGACTGGCGCGCCTTCTATATGTTTGAGCTGGGCCTGTGCCTGGTCGCCTGGGGCGCGGTGCAGGTGGTCAAGCTGCCGCCGTCCGAGCGGCTGCGGGTGTTCGACCGGCTGGACTTTTTGACCTTCGCCCTGTTTGCGCCAGGCGTGGCCCTGCTGTGTGCGGCCCTGGGTCTGGGGCGGATCGTCTGGTGGACGCAAGCCGCCTGGATCGGCTGGGCTCTGATCGGCTCCGTCATCCTGCTGACCGCCGCCTTCCTGGTCGAGCACAATCGCAAGAACCCCCTGATCAACACCCGCTGGCTGACCGGACCGGACCTGCTGCGCCTGTTCGGGGCGATCCTGCTGATCCGCATCGTGCTGTCGGAACAGACATCCGGCGCGGTGGGCTTCCTGACCGTCGTCGGCTTGGGACCAGATCAGCTTCACGGCCTGTTCGTCGTCATTCTACTGTCGATGATCGCCGGCACCCTGGTCAGCGCCTTCACCCTGAACATGGAAAAGCTGAACAAGCCGATCGCCATCGCCCTGGCGCTGATCGCCGTCGGCGCCTGGATCGACAGCCATTCGACCGTGCTGACGCGCCCGGCGCAGCTGTATTTCAGTCAGGCCCTGATCGCCTTCGCCTCGGCCATGTTCATCGGCCCGGCGCTGATGATCGGCATCGTCAAGGTGCTGACCCAGGGCAAGCAGAACCTGATCAGCTTCATCGTCATGTTCAGCGTGCTTCAGAACGTCGGCGGTCTGGCGGGTTCGGCTCTGACCGGGACGCTTCAGATCCTCCGCGAGAAATACCATTCCAACCAGCTGGCGGCTGGGATTTCGGCGTTGGACCCGCAGGTGGCCTTGCGGCTGCGCCAGCTGTCGGGCGCCTATGCCTCGACGATAACGGACCCCGCGCTGACGAACGCCGAAGGCGCCGTCCTGCTGGGCCGACAGGTGACGCAGCAGGCCAATGTGCTGGCTTACAACGACGTCTTTCTGGTCATCGCCGTGATCGCGGCCCTGGGCTCCGCCTGGGTGACCGTCACCCACCTGCGGCCGCGCTGGAAAGCGCGCCGCGACGCCAAGAACAACAATGCAGACGCTGCGGTCCAGACCGCCGCCGTCGCCGCCGCCGACTGAACCGAGACCCGCAATGACCGACGCCGCCCCGCCCGCCCCCGCCTCTTCCGCCCCTGCCGCCCCGCAAGCGCCCGCCGCTGCTCCACCTGCGCCTGCGCCGAAGAAGAACGTCATGTGGACCGTCATCGCCGCCGGGGTCGCCCTGCTGGGCGTTCTGATGGTGCTGTACGCCTGGCAGTTGCCGCCCTTCCGAGGCGCGATCCAGCGCACCGACAACGCCTATGTGCGCGGCCAGGTGACGATCATCAGCCCGCAGGTAAACGGCTATGTCACGGCCGTGCCGGTCCAGGACTTCCAGACCGTCCAACAGGGGCAGCTGCTGGCCCAGGTGGACGACCGCATCTATCGCCAGCGGCTGGAGCAGGCCGAGGCCAGCCTGCATTCGGCCCAGGCGGCCCTGTCCAACTCGGCTCAGACCCAGGCGTCGGCTCGCGGATCGGTGGCCCAGCAGCGCGCTTCCATCGCCGCGGCCGAAGCCACGCTGACGCGGGCCCAGGCCGACGCCAACCGCGCCCGCACCCTCAAGGCCGGCGGCTGGGTCGCCCAGGCCAATGTGGACGTCGCCGAGGCCGCCCTGCGCAGCGCCCAGGCCCAGGTCGCCCAGGCCCGCGCCGCCGAGGGCATCGCCCAGACCGGCGTCACCTCCGCCGTCGTCGGCCGCGACAGCCTGGCCGCCGCCGTCGAGAACGCCCAGGCCGCCGTGCGCCTGGCCCAGATCGACTTGGCCAACACCCGCATCGTCGCCCCCCGCGCCGGCCGTCTGGGCGAGATCGGCGTGCGTCAGGGCCAGTATGTGACGGCGGGAACCCAGCTGATGGGTCTGGTGCCGGACGTGGTCTGGGTCACGGCCAATATGAAGGAGACGCAGATGAAGAACATTCGCGTCGGCCAGCCGGTCGAGATCACCGTCGACGCCCTGGGCGGCCAGACCCTGCGCGGCCATGTCGAAAGGATCGCCCCCGCCGCCGGATCGGAGTTCAGCGTCATCCGTCCCGACAACGCCACCGGCAACTTCACCAAGGTGGCCCAGCGCATCCCCGTCCGCATCCGCATCGACCCGAACCAGCCCGCCGCCGAGCGTCTGGCGCCGGGCATGTCGGTGGTGGCGAAGGTGAATACGGCCGGCTGACGGAACGCGCGGCTCCCCATCGCGCTACCTCTCCCAGCAACGGAGAGCAACATGGACCGCGAACAGACCAAGGGTCGTGAAGAGAACAGCGCCGATCCCGCCGGCAAGCCGGACGCCCTGACCTCCGACAAGGCGACCAAGGCGGTCGGTCAGGCCGAGCGCCAGAGCGCAGGACCGGACGGTCCGGACGCCGCCGAGATCGGCGACACGTTCAAGCGCAAGCCCTGACGCCGGATCAGGCCGATCGCGGCGACAGGCTGGCGGCGAGCAGATGCACGTCGTGCGCCCGCATCCGCTCGAAGTTCCCCAGCCCGAGGGCCAGGGCGCGCATGATCTCGGTCTGGCGCGTATGTTCGGGATGGGCGGGCAAGGACGGCTCCGCCCGCGCCAGCTCCGCATCCAGTTCGGCCATCATATGGGCCAGGATTCCGTCGTTCATCTGATCCTCCATCACACCGCCGACCGCCGCAGACGGTTAGAGCATGAATGGAACAAATGCAGAACACCCAGACAGTCGCCAAACTGTGGACGAACGAAAAAGGGCCGGGCGATGCATCGCCCGGCCCCCTTGTTTCAGCATCGCGACGCGATCAGCTGTCGGCTTGCCAACCCCCGGCCAGGGCGCGGAACAGGGCGATCTGATAGGTCGTGACCAGGGCGTCGGACTGGGCCAAAGCCGCGTCTGCCGCCGCCTGGGTGCGTTCGGCGTCGAGCACCAGCAGGAAGCTGTCGGCGCCGGCGTTGAAGCGCAGGCGCGACAGGTCGGCGGCGCGGGCGGCCTGGTCCCTGGCTTCGGTCAGGGCCGCACGGCGGTCCAGTTCGTTAGCGTAGTTGGACAGGGCCGTTTCCGTCTCCTGCAGGGCCGTCAGCACCGTCTGGTCGAAGTTCGCCAGAGCGGCGTCCGAACGGGCGCCGGCGGCCTTGATCTGAGCGCGGGCGGCGAAGACGTTGGGGAAGGACCAGCTGATCAGCGGACCGAAGCTGAAGCGGAAGTTCTGGTCGTCGCCCAGTTCCCCAGCGTCCAGCGCGGTGGAGCCGAACGATCCGCCCAGGCTGATCTGCGGAAACAGGTTGGCGGTCGCCACGTTCACGCGCGCGGCGGCGGCGGCCAGTTCGGCCTCGGCCTGGCGCACGTCGGGACGGCGGGCCAGAAGCGCCGCGCCATCGCCGACCGGGATCGGCTGGCTGAGCTGCGGCGTACGCACGCAGGCGGCGGCGGCCTGGCTGGCCTCGGCCGGGGTGCGGCCGGTCAGGGTCGCTAGGCGGAACAGGGCCTCGTTACGGGCTGCGCGCAGGGTCGGCAGGGTCGCCGCCGTCTGGGCCAGGGCCGCGCGGGCGCTGGCCACATCCAGCCCCGTGCCCGCCCCGCCGTCGAGCAGGGTCTGGGTCAGGTTGGCGGTATTGCGTTGCAGCTCCAGCGTCCGTTCGGCGACCGCGATCTGCGCATTGGCCGAGCAGGTGTCGGCATAGGCGCGGGTCGTCTCGGCCGCGACCGTCACCTGGACCGTGGCCAGGGCGGCCTCGGCGGCGCGGGCGTCGGCGCGGGCGGCGCGGATGGTGGACTCCACCCGTCCGAACAGATCGACCTCATAGGCCGCCTGAATGCCGACGTCATAGGTGTCGATCTCGGGCGCATCTTGCCCTGCGGGCAGGCCCTGGACCGTGGCGGCGGAGGCGCGGCTGCGCTGCGCCTGGGCGCTGGTCGTCGTGGTCGGGAAACGACCCACGCGGGCCTCCGACAGCGACGCCCGGACCGCGCGCAGATTGGCGAAGGCGGCCTCGAGCTGGTTGTTCTCGGCGAAGGCCTGCTGGATCAGGGCGTCCAGCGTGGGGTCTTCGTAAAGCCGCCACCAGTCGTCGCGCGCCGCAGCGGTCGAGACGGTGGGACTGGCCGAGCCGACGAAGGCGGCCGTGCCGGCGACGGGCAGGTCGGCGACGGGCGCCTTAGGCCCGACCGCGCAGGCGGCCAGCAGGGCGCTGGAGGCTGCGGCGGTCAGGAAGCTGAGGGTCTTGTTGCGGGTCATCAGATGTCCCCTCCCCGGCCGGTCGCGGGCGCAGGCCCGTTCGGATCGGTCAGGTCGCTGGTTTCGTCATAACGCACGGGCCGGTCCGAAGGACGGTCAGGCGTCGGGGTCGGTTTCTTGCCTTGCGGCAGTTTCGAGGACAGCCAGCGGCTGACCACATAGAAGACCGGGGTGAAGATCAGGCCGAAGAAGGTCACGCCCAGCATGCCCGAGAAGACGGACGTGCCCAGCGACTGACGCATCTCGGCGCCCGGCCCCGAGGCCAGCATCAGCGGCACGACGCCGAGGATGAAGGCGAACGAGGTCATCAGGATTGGACGCAGGCGGGTCTTGGCGGCGGCGACCGCAGCCTCGAACCGGTTCATGCCCTGCTCTTCCTCAGCCTGTTTGGCGAACTCGACGATCAGGATGGCGTTCTTGGCCGCCAAGGCGATCAGAACGACCAGACCGATCTGGACCAGGATGTTGTTGTCCAGGCCACGCAGGTTCACCCCGATGATGGCAGCCAGCAGACACATCGGCACGATCAGGATGACCGCCAGCGGAAGCGTGAACGCTTCGTACTGAGCCGCCAGCACCAAGAAGACGAACACCACCGCCATCAGGAAGATGACCGTCGCGCCGGAACCCGCCGCCTTCTGCTGATAGGCCAGACCCGTCCATTCGTAGGAGAAGCCCTGCGGCAGGGTCTGGGCGGCCATGGTTTCCATGACCTGCAGCGCCTCGCCGGAAGAGACCCCTGCTGCGGCGTTGCCCTGAAGCTCGGCCGCCGGGAACAGGTTGTAGCGCACGATCCGCGCCGGGCCGGAATCGTTGACCAGGTTGGCCACCGATCCGATCGGCACCATGGCGCCCGTGGACGACTTGGTCTTCAGATTGGCGATGTCGGCGATGTCGTCGCGCGCCGTCGGCTCCGCCTGCGCCGTCACCCGGAAGGTGCGGCCCAGCATGTTGAAGTCGTTGACGTAGGACGAGCCCAGATAGACGCCCAGTGTGTCGAACACCGCGCTGGGTTGGACGCCCAGCATCAGCGCCTTGTCACGATCGACGTCGGCGGTGATGCGCGGCGAGGCCGTGTTGTAGGTCGAGAAGACCTGACTGACCTCGGTCGGCTTCTGGGCGGCGGCGCCCATCATGGCGAAGGTCGCGCCTTCCAGCGGACGATAGCCGGCGCCTTCGCGGTCCTGGATCATCATCGAGAAACCGTTGCCGGTGCCCAGACCCTGGACCGCCGGCGGGGCGATGACGAAGATCTGAGCGTCCTCGATCTGTCCGGTCGCCTGGGTGATGGCGCCGGCCAAGGCCGTGGCGGCCTCTTCCTTGGAGCGTTCCTCGAAGCCGTTCAGACGCACGAAGATGGTGGCGGCGTTGGAGCCGAACGAGAAGCTGGAGCCGTCCAGACCGGCGAAGGCCACGGTGCCGTTCACCCCGGCGGTGCCCTGGATGATCTTGGTGGCGCGTTCCATCACCGCCTGGGTGCGATCCAGAGACGCGCCCGCCGGCAGTTGGATGACGCCGATCAGGAAGCCTTGGTCCTGTTCAGGGATAAAGCCCGAGGGGGTGTCGACCAGACGCCAGGCGGTCAGGCCCAGAAGACCCGCGTAGATGATCAGCACCAGACCGACCGTGCGCACCAGACGCGCGGTCAGGCGGCCGTAACGATCCGACAGCCAATCGAAGCCCTCGTTGAACTTCCGCCCGGCCCAGCCGCCATAATAGACGACCGTGCCCAGGACGCCCGGCTTGCGAGCGTGCTCATGATCCTTCTTGTGCGGCTTCAGCAGCAGGGCGGCCATGGCCGGCGACAGGGTCAGGGACACGAACAAGGAGATGACCGAGGCCGAGGCGATGACGACCGCGAACTGGCGATAGAAGATGCCGGGGATGCCGGGCACAAACATCGTCGGCACGAACACCGACACCAGCACCAGGCCGATGGCGATAAGGGCACCGGAAACCTCCTGCATCGATCGATAGGCAGCCTCCTTGGGACTGAGCCCTTCACCGATGGCCCGCTCCACGTTCTCGACTACGACGATGGCGTCATCGACGACGATGCCGACCGCGAGGACAAGGGCGAACAGGGACAGGGAGTTGATCGAATAGCCCAGCGCCAGCTGCACCGCGAAGGTGCCAACGAGGGCGACGGGGATGGCGACGATGGGGATAATGGCCGCGCGCCAGGTCTGCAGGAAGACCATGACCACGATGATGACCAGGATGACGGCTTCGACCAGGGTGTGCTGAACCGACTCCACCGAGGCGGCGACGAATTCGGTCGGGTTGTAGGGCACGTCCACCTTCATGCCGGCGGGCACTTCGGACTTCAGGGCCTCGACCTCTTTCAGGACGCGGTCGGCGGTGCCCAGGGCGTTGGCGCCCGGCTGTTGAACGATGGCGATGCCGACGCCGCGCTGGCCGTCGAAGAAGCCGCGGATGCCGTAGTCCTGGGCACCCAGTTCGATCCGCGCCACGTCGCGCAGATAGGTGACACGGCCCTGGGCGTCCGTCTTCAGCACGACGTTGGCGAACTCATTGGGATCGCTGAGACGACCCTGAACCTGGACCGGCAGTTGGAAGGCGGCCGCGCTGTTGGGGAACGGCGGCTGGCCGATGGAGCCGGCGGCGGCCTGAACGTTCTGGGCGCGCAAGGCGGAAACGATCTCGGGACCCGTCAGACCGCGCTCGGCCGCCTTGGCCGGGTCGATCCAGACGCGCATCGAATAGTTGCCGCCGCCGAACACCTGAACCGCGCCCACGCCCTCGATCCGCAGCAGACGGTCTCGCAGCGTGGAGTTGGCGTAGTTGCCGACATAGTCGTTATCCAGGGTTCCGTCGGGCGACGTCAGCCCCAGGATCATCAGGAAGCCGCTCTCGGCCTTGTTGACCACGACGCCCGTCTGGCGAACCGCCTCGGGAAGGCGGGGTTCGGCCAAGGCAACCCGGTTCTGGACCAGCACCTGTGCAGAATCCAGGTCCGTGCCGGGCTGGAAGGTCACGGTGATGGCCACCGCCCCGTCCGATGTGGACGAGGAGGAGATGTAGAGCATGTTCTCGACGCCGTTCACCTCCTGCTCGATGGGGGCGGCGACGGTTTCGGCCAGCGTCTCGGCCGAGGCGCCGGGATAGGCGGCGTTGATGGTGATCGTCGGCGGCGCGATCTCCGGATACTGCGACAGCGGCAGCAGCGGATAGGCGGCGATGCCGATGATGGAGATCACCACCGCGATCACGGCCGCGAAGATCGGCCGGTCGATGAAGAAGCGGGAGATGTTCATGGCTTAGCCGGCCGGCAGGCTGTTGGCGAAGGAGGCGCTGGACGCGGGCGCCGACTGGGTGACGGGCGCCTGGGACGCATCGCCGGCGACGGGTTCGATCTTCCCGTTCTTGGGCGTGACCTTGGAGCCCGGCTGAGCGGCGCGTTGCAGACCCGCGATGATGACGCGGTCAGTCGGGGCCAGGCCCGAACGGACGACGCGCAAGCCCTGCACGATCGGGCCGAGCTGAACGGCCTTGTTCGTCACGGTGCCGTCGGCGTTGACCACGGCGACGGTGCGGCGGGCCTGATCCGTGCCGATGGCCGAATCCGGGACCAGCAGGGCGTCATAGGCGCCGGCGCCCGCGACCTGCGCGCTGCCGAACATGCCCGGACGCAGGAAGCCGTCGGCGTTGGGCAGGATGGCGCGCAGACGGATCACGCCCGAGGCGGTGTCCACGGCGTTGTCAGAGAAGTCGAGACGGCCGGTATGCTTGTACGTGCTCTCGTCCTGCAAGCGCACGTTGACGACCGCGCCCTGATTGGCGCCGCCCTGACGCAAGTATTTCAGCAGGACCGCTTCCGAGCCGTCGAAGACGAAATGGATCGGGCCGCCCGAGATGATCGTGGTCAGGATGTCACCGGCCGACGAACCGCCGGCGATGACATTGCCCGGATCGACGCGACGGTCGGACACGCGACCCGAGGTCGGCGCGGTGACGCGAGTGTATTCCAGGTTCAGACGCGCATTGCGGACGGCGGCGTTGCCGGCCGCCAGATTGGCCTGGGCCGCATCGACGGCCGCCTTGTTGGAATCATATTCGGCCTTGGACACCGCCTGCGAGGCCAGCAGGGCCTCGCTACGAGCCAGGTTGGCGCGGGCCAGCGACAGTTGCGACTGAGCCTGGGCCACCTGGGCCTGAGCCTGCGCTAGGGCGGCCTGGGCCGGGCGCGGATCCAGGGTGAACAGCAACTGGCCGCGCTGGACCATCTGGCCGTCGCGGAAGTGGACAGCCTGGATATAGCCGCCGACGCGGGCGCGCACGTCCACGCTCTCGACCGCTTCGAAGCGACCGGTGAACTCGTCCCAGTCCCGCACCTGCTGCTTGAGCGGCACAGCCACCGTCACGGGCGGCGCGCCTTGTGCGGGCGCCTCTGCCTTTGGGGAACAACCATAAAGCGCACCCGTCACCATGACGGATACCGCCGCAATCTTCAGCCCGCGCATCTGCGCATCTCCCTGTCGGAGGTAAATCCCTGTCGTGCGGACAGAGGCCGATGGGGAGTCGGCCTTGTCAACGCGTGGTGACTTAATGGTCGGAGCCGTGGCGCTTGTCAACAGACGTTGACAAAGCCATATGTGATCTACGGTTATTGTCTGTGGAGTGTCATCACCTTGTTATGTCCCGGCCCACGCCCGAGAAACGCCGCCGCCACGCGCACGGCCATTCTCGATGCTGCGCGCGAGAGATTCGCGGCCGAGAGCTATGACGACGTGGGCATGCGCGACATCGCCCGCGATGTCGGCGTCGATGCGGCCCTGATCAGCCGCTACTTCGGCTCCAAGGACGACCTGTTCCTGGCCGCGCTGGACAGCTGCGGCGACGGCAGCGCCCTGATGCAGGGCGAAAAGGCCGACTTCGGCCGGCGCGTGGCGCACGAGATCGTCTTCGAACCCAAGAAGGCCGAAAAGCTGAAGGGCATGTCGATCATGCTGCGCTCCATCGGCTCGGCCAAGGCGTCGGAGATGGTTCAGAACACCTGCACCCAGCGGTTCTTCGGTCCGCTGGAGGAATGGCTGAGCGGGCCGGACGCCACGGTCCGCGCGCGTCTCCTGGCCGGTTTCATCATGGGCATGTCAGTCAGTCGCGAACTGGGCGGCGGCAGCTTCAACATCGAACCCGCCCAATGCGAGGAGATGCGCGACCGCCTGGCGCCCATTCTTCAGTCCCTGATCGACGGCTGACCCAATCGCCGAAATGAAAAAGGGCGCGGAGGCTGACCTCCGCGCCCTTTGTCTTGTGTGGCGACCAGCCTCAGTGGGAGGCGGTCGAGGTCACTTCGGTCCGCGCCTTAGTGCGGATGCAGCCGATGGCGAAGATGGTCAGGCCGACGTAGCCCAGCATCGGCACGATGAAGGCGGGCTGAAGCTTGCCGGCCGCATCGGCGATATGCGCCGCGACTTGAGGCAGCAGAGCGCCGCCGATGATGCCAAACACCAGCAGGCCCGACGTCGCCGATGTCGGGGCGGTCGAGCGCTCCAGCGTCAAGGTGAAGATGGTGGGGAACATGATCGAGTTGAACAGGCCGATTGACAGGACGGCATAGGCCGCCGTCGGGCCGCCGATCTGGCTGACGGTCAGGCACAGGACGGCCGCCGCGACGGTGCAGCAGGCCAGGACGATGCCGGGGCGCACCTTGGTCAAGACGGCCGAACCGATGAAGCGGCCGACCATGGCGCCGCCCCAATACAGGGCCACCATCTTACCCGCCGTCTCGATGGGAGCGTTCAGGATGTCGGGGCTTTCCAGGAAGTTGGTCAGCATGCCGCCGATGGCGACTTCGGAACCGACGTAGAGGAAGATGGCCAGGGCGCCGAACACGGCCCACGGCGACGACAGGGCCTTCAGCGGCGAAACCGCATTGTGCGATTCAGGCGCCGCCGCATTGATCTTCTTGCGCGCCGTGAAGATGAAGACGGCGATCAAGGCGAAGAAGGCGCCCATGCCTAGGAAGGCCATGTCGATGCTGCGCAGCGACTGGGTGCGGGTGGCGGCGGTGACCACTGCGCCAGCGGCGAAGACGCCGCCCGTCAGCAGGACGTGCGAGCCCAGCCACGGCCCCACGGTCGTGCCTAGCGAGTTGAAGGCCTGCGACAGGTTCAAACGGCTGGAGGCGTTTTTGGGGCTGCCCAGCTCGGCGACCAGCGGGTTGGCCGCGACCTGCAGCAGGGTGACGCCCGAGGCGATGACGAACAGGGCGATCAGCACGCCGGGATACCAGTCGGCGGCGGTCGCTGCCGGCACGATCAGACAACCCGCGACCATGACGATCAGGGCGCCAATGATCGAGCGGCTGTAGCCCAGCTTGCTGAGCACCGAGGCCGCCGGCAGGGACATCAGCCCGTAGGCGATGAACCAGGCGAAGGTGGTCAGGAAGGCCTCGGCGTTGTTCAGGTCGAACACCCGCTTCACCGCCGCGATCAGCGGATCGATCAGCGAGGTCGCAAAGCCCCAGGCAAAGAACAGCGTGGTGACATAGGCGAAGGCCAAGCCTGCGCCCTGGCGTTTTCCGGCGTCCGGAACGGTCATGAATGATCCCCCAGTGAAATCGAACGGCCGCGCTGTGGTCGCGCGGTTCTCATCCTGCTTGGTTCGGACATCGCGAAAGGCGCGTCCAGCCGAAAAGCGCGCTCTGTAACGAAACTTTCCCGCCGAGCCGGGGCGCAGGCAAAGAAAAGGGCCGCCTCGCGAACGCGGCGGCCCAAGTTTGCTCAGAAGAGAGGGGAAATCAGAACTTGTAGTTCAGCCCGACCGCGAAGGTGCGGCCGTAGTGCTGATAGTCGATCGTCCGGCGCTCATCGCCGTTTTCGAAGGTCTTGAACGGCTCGTCGGTCAGGTTGTTGACCTGAGCCAGAACCGACAGGCCTTCCAGCGGACCGGACTGGAACTCATAGCCGACCTGGGCATCGACCACGGTTTCCGCCGCGACCGAACGCAGGGTGCGGCCGTTGCCGAAGCCGGCGACCTCGCCCAGATAATCCGAGCGATAGCGGGCCGAAATCCGCGACTGGAAGCCGTAGCGCTCATAGTACAGCGAGCCGTTGATCACGTTCTCCGACAGACCCGGCAGAGCGGTCGGGGCCTGGGTCGGATCCGGCTGGACCTCGCTGTCCGTGGTCGAGGCGCTGAACTGGGCGCCGAAACCTTCCAGGGCCGGATGGAAGATGTCGAACGGCGCCGAGATCGACAGCTCCAGACCCTTGATCCAGCCGCCTTCGCCATTGTCAGGCGCGCCGACCAGGCCTTGGCGCAACGCTGGCTCGGGGTTGGTCGGCGAAATCACGCCGATCGGATAGCCGGTAAAGTCGAAGATCTGGTTGCGATTAAAGACGTAGCTTTCCAGATTCTTGTAGAAGGCCGCCAGCGAGATGTAGCCCTTGCGGTTGGCGAAATACTTCTCGAACGACACGTCGATCACGTCCGCGATGTACGGCCGCAGTTCCGGATTGCCGCCGCCGCCGCCCCACGGAGAACGGTTGATGTCGGTCGATTGGGCCAAGCTGGGGTTATAGCTGTAGTTCCGCGAGGCGCGCATATCGTCCATGCGCGGACGCGCTAGGGTGCGCGAAACCGCCAGACGAGTGAACATGTCCTCGCCTGTTTCCAGGATGAAGTTCGCGCTAGGCAAAATCTCCAGATATTCGTCGCCGCCCGTCACCGCGATAGTCTCGGAGACACCCGGTCCGACCTGACGAGCCGAGAAGCCGCTGGAGCTTTGATCGGTATAGACGAACTGCATGCCGACGTTGCCGGTCAGGGCGCGGCCGAACAGGTTGTGATCGATGTTGGCGCGGACGTAGGCGGTCGAGACTTTTTCCGTCACTTCCCAGTTGCCGGCGGTGACGTCGGCGTTCGGGTTGCGGACGCGGTTCAACGCGCCGCTGTTGACCAGGCCCAGAGCGTCGTAGCTCAGCACGGCGCTGATGCCGAGATAGCCAAGGTCGGTCGGGTCCAGCAG
Organism: Brevundimonas sp. EU05-FHT14B07; assembly: GCF_058790795.1. Lineage (NCBI taxonomy): Bacteria > Pseudomonadati > Pseudomonadota > Alphaproteobacteria > Caulobacterales > Caulobacteraceae > Brevundimonas > Brevundimonas sp. EU05-FHT14B07. Next base: position 407,783 of record NZ_JBYTCZ010000001.1, on the reverse strand, counting down.
GAAGGCAGAAGGCACGGTCAAATCGCCGCCGCCGGGGACGCCGAGATAGAACTGATCGTTGACGAAGCTCTTCTGACGCTCGGTATAGTTGGCGCCGAAGTCGATCGACTTGAACGGGCTCTGGTGCAGTTGGCGTGTTACGGAGAAGCGCGCCGCCTTGATCTCGTCCTCGATGGAGGGCGTGTTCATATAGCCGGCCTGACCGCCCGGAATGACGTCGCCGCCCCACCCTTGCGGGCTGGTGATGCGGATCAGGTTCGGATCGGCGTAGTTCAGACGGCTGGTGAAGCGGGTCACGCCATCGTCGGTCAGTTCAAAGCCCAGAGTGTCCAGCGCGCCATTGATGTTGCGGCCGGTGCCGGCGTTGGTTTCCAAGATGATGTCGTTACGCTCGACCTTCGAATAGCTGAGGTCCAGGTTCGCCGACCAGTCGTCGCTGAGCGTGAACTCGGTATTCCAGCCCAAGGCGGTGATGTTGCTGTCGCGCTTGTTCAGGTCGTTGCGGACCACGCCCTTGATGTTGTCCCAGGTGCCGGCGACGATCAGGCCGTCCTGGACCGTGTAGCCAGGACGCAGCGCGGGGCCGGGACGGCAGACCGCCGAAGGGACGTTCACGGTGCAGTCACCTGAGGAGCCACCCCAGGCCAGCGGGAATTCGATGCCGCGCAGAACCTGGGTGTTCTTGAACTCGGAATAGAAGGCGTCGATCGTGGAGTGGATGCGATCGTTCGGGCGCCATTCCAGCACACCCATATAGCCGTCGCGCTCCAGCTCCGACGACATCACATAGGGCTTCACGCCGCCGGTCAGCAGATTGCCGTCCGTGTAGTTGGGATAGCCCCAGGCGTTGAAGCGCTCGGACTGATAGGGCGAGCTCATGTGGGCGTAGCCCAGGGCCACGCCCAGCGTGCCGTCCAGGAACTGGTCGATGTAGGAGATGGTGTAACGGTCGCCGTTGTCGGTCGTGCCCGAATTCAGTGCGCCGATCTCGTTCCACTCGTGGCGATAGTTCATGGCGATGGCCTGGCGGCCATAGGCCAGCGGGCGCACGGTGCGCAGATCGACAGTGCCGCCCAGGCCTTGGCCGATCAGGGCCGCGTCCGGGGTCTTGTAGACGACGACGCTGTTCAGCAGTTCGGCGGGGAACTGGTCGAACTCGACGCCGCGGTTGTCGCCAGTGGTGACCAGTTCGCGCCCGTTCAGCAGGGCGGTGGTGAAGTCGGGACCCAAACCACGGATGGAGATCGCCTGGCTGCGGCCGTCGAGACGCTGCATCGTCACGCCCGGAAGTCGCGCCAGGGATTCAGCGATCGAGACGTCCGGCAGCTTGCCGATGTCTTCGGCCGAGATGACTTCGACGATCGAGGTGTTGCTCGCTTTAGCCGAGATCGCGGCTTCGATCGAACGGCGAATGCCGGTGACGACGATCTCATCGACCTGCGTCGCCTGATCGTCGGCCTGCGTTGTCGCGGCGGTTTGTGCGTGGGCCGAGCCGACCGCCATCAGGGCGGCTGCGCCGAAGGCGACGCCGGATAGCAGGCGCGCGCGCCGGTTGAGACGTTGGAACATGGTCATCCTCCCTGGGGCTGACCGCGATTCTGAACGTCGCGATCTGAAGCCGTCGCAAAAATATGCAAATATTTGGGAATGTTGCAAGCAGTTAATGCGGAGGCCTGATTTCCGTCGCACTTCAAGCCGTTTCCGAGGCCGTCGGCACACAAGAACTTGCGGTATCGCGCCATTTCCGTGACGCATTGCAGCATTTCAGCGACGCGTTGACAGCCCCGCTCATTGCTGCAAAATCTTGCAAATCGATCTGGAAGGCTTTGCACTTTCCAGACGCAAGGGAGTGAGCGTCATGGCGAGGGGAACCCACAGAAGGGCCGGGTTGCACGCGGCGATGGCGGCGGCGGCTCTGCTGAGCGGCTTCGCAACGCCGACGGCGGCGGAAACGCGCCAGGCCGAAGACGCCCTATCCGCTCTGCGTCAACGCCTTCCACAGGACGAGGTGATCTACTTCCTGCTGCCGGATCGGTTCGCCAATGGCGATGCCACGAACGACCACGGCGGTTATGCCGCCGACCGGCTGAAGAGCGGGTTCGATCCGGCCGATACCGATTTTTACCATGGCGGCGACTTGGCGGGCGTGACCCAACAGCTGGACTATATCCAGGGCCTCGGTGCGACGGCGGTCTGGCTGGCGCCCGTGTTCAAGAACAAGCCGGTGCAGAGCCATGGCGGCTACACCGGCGCGGCGCACCACGGTTACTGGATCACCGACTTCACCGCCGTCGATCCGCACTTCGGCGACGAGGCTGCGATGCGCGCCCTGGTCGAGGCGGCCCATGCGCGCGGGATGAAGGTCTATCTGGACATCGTCGCCAACCACACCGCCGACGTCATCCAGTATCGCGAATGCCCGGAGGGTCGCTGCGCCTATCGCAGCCGCGCCGACTATCCCTACACCCGTCGCGGCGGCGTCGACGGTGCGCCGATCAATGAGGGCTTTGACGGTCGCGACTTCTCGCGCCTGACCCAGCCCGACTACGCCTACACCCCCTATGTCCCGGCGGGCGAGGAGAACGCCAAGGTTCCGGCCTGGCTTAACGACCCGATCCACTATCATAACCGGGGCGATAGCACCTTCACCGGCGAAAGCAGCCTGGACGGGGATTTCGCCGGGCTGGACGACCTGCTGACCGAGGACCCGGTGGTCATCCAGGGCATGATCGACATCTTCGGCGGCTGGATCGACAAATACGGGATCGACGGCTTCCGCATCGACACCGCCCGTCATGTGAACCCGGGCTTCTGGCAGGCCTTCATCCCCGCCATGATCGCCCGCGCCGAAGCCAAGGGCATTCCGAACTTCCACATCTTCGGCGAGGTCTATGATCCCGATCCGGCGGTGACGGCGCGGTTCACGCGGGTCGACGGCTATCCGGCGGTGCTGGACTTCCCGTTCCAGAAGCAGGCGACCGATGTGGCGGCCGGCAAGGTCGGGACCGACGGCCTGGCCAAGCTGTTCGACGCCGACACGATCTATGACAAGGGCGCCGAGACCGCCGCCATCCTGCCGACCTTCCTGGGCAACCATGACATGGGCCGGGTCGGCTTCTTCGTGAAACAGGCTAATCCGAACGCCGACGACGCCGAGGTGCTGGCGCGCATCAAACTGGCCCATGCCCTGATGATGTTCAGCCGGGGCGTGCCCACGCTCTATTACGGGGATGAACAGGGTTTCGCCGGCGCGGGCGGATACGGAAACTCGCGCCAGGACATGTGGCCCAGCCGCACGCCGGTCTATGCGAACGAGACGCCCGTTGGCGGTCGCCAGCCGGCCTATTCCACGGACGCCCCCCTCTACCAGGCGATCGCAGAGATGACCCGCATCCGCGCCGAGGAGCCGGCCCTGCGACGCGGCCGTCAGGTCGTGCGCGCCTATGGCGACAAGCCCGGCCTGTTCGCCCTGTCGCGCGTCGGCGAGGACGGATCGGAGATCCTGGCCCTGTTCAACAGCTCGACTACGCCCGTCGCCGCTCAAGTCGAGGTGGAGCCCGGTTCAATGCGGTGGCAAGCTCTGCGCGGCGATTGCGCACCCGAATCCTCCGCACCCGCCAGCGTCGCCGTTCGCGTGCCCCCCCTCGATTACCTCGTCTGCAAGAGCGTGCCGTGACTGCCCTGCCCCTCGATCTTTCCACGGCTGACGCCGCCCCCGCATTGGCGCACGACTGGTGGCGCGGCGCGGTGCTGTATCAGATTTATCCGCGCAGCTTCGCCGACTCCAACGACGACGGCGTCGGCGATCTGAACGGCATCACCCAGCACCTCGACCACGTCGCCTCTCTAGGCGTCGACGGCATCTGGCTGTCGCCCTTCTTCACGTCGCCGATGAAGGACTTCGGCTACGACGTGTCGGACTATTGCGACGTCGATCCGATCTTCGGCACGTTGGCCGACTTCGACGCCCTGATCTCGCGCGCCCATGCACTGGGGCTGAAGGTCGTCATCGATCAGGTCTTTTCGCACACCTCGGACGAACATCCCTGGTTCACCGACAGCCGGGCCAGCCGAAACGGCGACCACGCCGACTGGTATGTCTGGGCCGACGCCAAGCCGGACGGCTCGCCGCCCTCGAACTGGCAGTCGGTGTTCGGCGGCCCGGCCTGGACCTGGGACGCGCGGCGCGGCCAGTACTACATGCACAACTTCCTGGCCTCGCAGCCTCAGCTGAACGTCAGGAACCCGGCGGTTCAGGACGCCCTGATCGCAGCGGCGCGGTTCTGGCTGGACCGGGGGGTGGACGGCTTCCGCCTGGATGCGATCAACTTCGCCATCCACGATCCGTCCCTGCGCGACAATCCGCCGATCCAAGACGGCAAGAAGCGCACGCGGCCGTTCGATTTCCAGGACAAGATTTACAATCAGTCCCACCCGGACATCATCGGCTTCCTGAACCGCATCCGCGCCCTGACCGACAGCTATGAAGGCCGGTTCACGGTGGCGGAGGTCGGCGGCGATCACGCTGACCGCGAGATGAAGGAATTCACCGCCGGGAACGACCGCCTGCACTCAGCCTATGGCTTCCTCTATCTCTATGCCGATACGCTGAAGAGCGAACTGATCGGCCTCGGTGACGGCATGTGGCCGGATCAGCAGGGCGAGGGCTGGCCGTCCTGGACCTTCTCCAACCACGATGCGCCGCGCGCGGTGTCGCGTTGGGCCCAGGGCCGGGACGAGAAGGCCTTCTCGGAAATGGCCCTGCTGTTGCTGATGTGCCTGCGCGGCAATGTCTTCGTCTATCAGGGCGAAGAGTTGGGCCTGCCGCAGGCCGAGGTGCCGTTCGAGCGGCTGGTCGATCCCGAGGCCATCGCCAACTGGCCTGAGACTCTGGGCCGCGACGGCGCCCGCACGCCGATCCCCTGGGTGGCCTCGGCGCCCAACGCCGGCTTCTCGACGGTCGAGCCCTGGCTGCCGGTCGATCCGCGCCATCTGTCGCTGGCCGTGGATGCGCAGGAGGCGGACCCGACCTCGATCCTGCATGCCGCGCGCCGCATCATCGCCCTGCGTCAGGCCCATCCGGCGCTGCGGACCGGCGGGTTGGAGATCGAGAGCGCGGGCGACCTGGTGGTCTTCCGCCGGTTCGAACGGGCCGAGGGCGGCGAGCGTCTGCTGTGCGTGTTCAACTTGGGCTTCGAGGCCGTGGACTGGTCTGCGCCTGCCGGCGCGCGGCGGATCGCGGGGGTCAACTGGACCGAAGCGGACGGATCGACGCTGAGGCCGCTGGCTGGCCTGATCTTCGCCGACGCCGGATGACGGGTTCAGCCGCCGCAGGTCTCGCGAACGATCAGCTCGGTCGGAACGCGCTCGGAACGGCCTGCTGCGGCGCCGCCGTGATCCAGCAGTTTGGACACCATCAACCGGCCGGCCTTCATCGTGTCCTGGGCGATGGTGCTGAGCGCCGGGCGCGAGTAGCGGCTGAACGGCACATTGTCGAAACCGATGACCGAGACCTGGCCCGGCACCTCGACGCCGGCGTGCAACAGGGCACGCACGGCGCCGAGCGCGATCTGGTCGGACGCAGCTACGACCCCATCGAAATCCAGCCCGCGTCGGATCAGGGCGTCCACGGCGGCCTCGGCGGATTCGACCTCGAAATGCGCAGGCACGATCAGGTCGGCGTCCACGTCCAGTCCGCTCTGGCTCATGGCGTCCAGATAGCCGCGATGCCGCTGCATGGCCTCGGGCGGATCCAGATCGCCCAGGAAGACGATGCGCTTTCGCCCCAGTCGCGCCAGATGCAACGTCGCGCGGCGTCCGCCCGAGATATTGTCCGAGCCGATGGAGCAATAGTCCTGATCCGGCAGTTCGGCGCCCCAGACGACGAAGCGATGGTCGGCGTCCACCAACCGGTTGAAGGCCGAATGCAGGCTGGATTGCCCCAGGAAGATCACCCCGTCCGCGCGGCTTGTGTTCAGCGCGCCCGACAGCTCGTCATAGTTGGCGGGCGAGATATGGCTCATCAGCAGGTCGCAGCCGCGTTCGCGCGCCGCCTCGCCAACCCCAGCCAGAAGCTCCAGGAAGAAGGGGTCGCTGAGGCGCCCTTCGCGCCCCTGCGGACGCGGCACCACCAGGGCGATCGTGCCCTGGGCGCCGATGGGGCCGGCGGGCATGTGGCGGCGGAACGGATAGTCGTGTTCCTTGGCCAGCTTCCAGATCGTCTGTTTGGTGCGATCGTTGACGGCGGGGCTGTCGTTCAGGGCGCGCGAGGCGGTGGCGATGGACACGCCGGCCAGGCGAGCAATGTCTTCCAGACGGGTTGTCTTGCGGCTCAAGGTCGCGGGTCCTCACAGCAGCATGGTGAAGCTGCAAAATTTTCTGCAAATATTTCAGCCACCGTTCGCGGCGGTTGGCAAGAGGCGGCGTAACGGAGTTCCCATGATGCAGCGCAGATCCTTCCTGGCCCTTGGCGGCGTGTCGATCCTGGCTCTGGGAGCGACGGGCGCGCGCGCCCAGACCGCGCCGAACCATGCCCGGGCGTCCTCGCCCGGCGGCGTGCTGACGGTCGAGGCTTTCACCGACAACGACGGACGGCCGATGTATTCGGTGCTGCGTCAGGGCCGGGTCGTGGTGGCGCCGTCCAAGCTGGGCTTCCTCCTGACCGACGCGCCGGCCATCGAGCGCGGCTTGACCCTGACCGCAGGGCAGCCGGTCACGGTCGACGACACCTGGGAGCAGCCGTGGGGCGAGCGGCAGTTCATCCGCAACCACTACAACGAATGGCGTGTCGCCTATGCCGAGACCGGCGGCCTGCGACGCCGCGTGGACGTGGTCTTCCGCCTGTACGACGACGGTCTGGGCTTCCGCTATGAGTTCCCGCAGCAGGCCGGCCTGACCACCGTCCGCATCGGATCGGAAATCACCGAGTTCAATCTGGCCGAAAACGGCGAGGCTCTGTGGTGCCCGGCCTGGGAATGGAACCGCGAGGAATATCTCTATAGCCGCACGCCCATCGATGCGGTCGGCAGCGCCCAGACGCCGATGACGGTTCGGGGCCAGTCGGGCCTGCACGTCTCCATCCACGAGGCCGCCTGCATCGACTACGCAGGGATGAACCTGCGCCGGTCGGAGGAAACGAAGTTCCGCGCTCAGCTGACGCCGGGCCTGACCAATGCGGCGGTGGTGCGCGAGGCGCCGTTCAACACGCCCTGGCGGACCCTGCAAGTCTCCGACAGCGCCGCGGGCCTGCTGGATTCCAGCCTGATCCTGAACCTGAACGAACCCAACAAGCTGGGCGACGTCAGTTGGTTCAAGCCGATGAAATACGTCGGCGTCTGGTGGGAGATGCACCTGGAGCTGAAGAGCTGGAACTCCGGGCCCAAGCACGGCGCCACGACCGAGAATGCGATCAAACACATCGACTTCGCCGCCAAGCACGGCCTGGGCGGGGTGTTGGTCGAGGGCTGGAACAAGGGCTGGGACGGCCAGTGGTTCGCCAACGGCGCGGACTTCAGCTTCACCGAGGCCTATCCCGACTTCGATATTGAAGCGGTCTGCGCCCACGCGCGGTCAAAGGACGTGCAACTGATCGGCCACCACGAGACCGGCGGCAACGCCTTCCACTATGAGCAGCAGCTCGAACCGGCCATGGCCCTGTATGAACGCCTCGGCGTCCATTCGGTGAAGACCGGCTATGTCGCCGACGCGCAAGGCGCCCGCGTCGCCGGGCCGGATGGACAGATGGTCATGGCCTGGCACGAGAGCCAGGCGATGGCTCAGCACCACATGCGCGTGGTCGAGGCCGGCTATCGCCACAAGGTCGCCGTCAACGCTCACGAGCCGTTCAAGGACACCGGCCTTCGCCGCACCTATCCGAACATCATCAGCCGCGAGGGCCAGCGCGGGATGGAATATTCGGCCTGGGGCAATCCCGGTAATCCGCCCGAGCATGAGCCGAACCTGGTCTTCACCCGCCTCTTGGCCGGGCCCATGGACTATACGCCCGGCATCTTCGGCATGGAGACGCGCAGCCCCGGCGGCGTGCAGACGACCTGGGCCAAACAACTGGCGCTTTATGTCGTGATCTACAGCCCGATCCAGATGGCGGCGGACCTGCTGGTCAACTACGAGGCCAACCCCGGCCCGTTCCAGTTCATCAAAGATGTGCCGGTCGACTGGAGCGAGAGCCGCACGCTGGACGCCGCCATGGGCGACTATGTCGTCACGGTTCGCAAGCAGCGCGGCACGGACGTCTGGGCGCTGGGCGCCGTCACCGACGAGCATCCGCGCGTGCTGAAGGCCCCGCTCGACTTCCTGGACGCCGGCCGTCGATATCGGGCCGAAATCTATCGCGACGGGCCGGACGCCGACTATCGCAGCAAGCGCGAGGACATCGTCATCGAGCAGCGCGAGGTGACTTCTGCGGACGTGCTGACCCTGGCGCTGGCCCCCGGCGGCGGTCAGGCCATCCGGTTCGTGCCGGTCGGCCGGGCGCGACGCGGATGACTCTGCTCTCGCACCGCCCGCGCCTGTCCGGCCTGGCGATCTGGAACATGTGCGTCGGCTTCTTCGGCATCCAGATCGGCTTTGGCCTGCAGAACGCCAACACCAGCCGTATCTTCCAGACGCTGGGCGCCGAGGTCGACAGCCTGGCGATCCTGTGGATCGCCGCGCCGCTGACGGGTCTGCTGGTCCAGCCGATCATCGGCCATTTCAGCGACAAGACCTGGACCCGGTTCGGCCGGCGGCGACCCTATTTCCTGGTCGGGGCCATCGCCACCACCCTGGCCTTGATCGCTATGCCCAACAGCCCCAGCCTGTGGTTCGCCGCGGCCATGCTGTGGATCATGGACGCCTCGATCAACATCACCATGGAGCCGTTCCGCGCCTTCGTCGGCGATAACCTGCCGGAGGAGCAGCGCACCGCCGGCTATGCGATGCAGAGCTTCTTCATCGGCGCTGGCGCGGTCTTCGCCTCGGTCCTGCCGTGGCTGTTGTCCAACGTCTTCGATATCGCCTCGACCGCCGAGGCGGGCGTGGTGCCCCTGTCGGTCAAGATCGCCTTCTACGTCGGCGCCGCCGGCCTGTTCTCGGCCGTGCTGTGGACGGTGCTGTCCACCAAGGAATATAGCCCCGAACAGATCGCAGCCTTCGAACGCGCCCGAGACGACGCGCCGAGCGCGCCCGTCGAGGCCGAAGCGCCGGCTCGCAGCGTCCAGGGCTGGATGACTTCGGGCCTGGTCTGCACCGTCCTCGGCGGGCTGGGTTTCGTGCTGATCGGCGCGCTCGATCTGGAGAAGGAGCTGCTGATCCTGGCCGGCTTCTTCGCCGGGTTCGGCCTGCTCCAGATCGCCGTGGGCATGATGCAGCGACGCCGCATCACCAACGCCGCGACCGAAATCCTGAACGACATCTTCCGCATGCCCGAGACGATGCGCGGCCTGGCTGTCGTTCAGTTCTTCAGCTGGTTCGCCCTGTTCGCCATGTGGATCTACACCACCGCGGCCGTGACCCGCGTCCATTACGGCGCCACCGACACCACCTCGGCCGCCTACGCGACGGGCGCGGACTGGGTGGGGGTTCTGTTCGGGGTCTATAACGGCGTGGCGGCCCTGGCGGCCTTCACCCTGCCGGTCATCGCCAAACGGATCGGACGAAAGGCGACCCACGCGCTGATGCTGCTGCTTGGCGCAGCCGGCCTGTTGGGCGTCTTCGCCATCCGCGAGCCGGGCCTCTTGTGGCTGCCGATGATCGGCGTCGGCTTCGCCTGGGCGTCGATCGTCTCCATGCCCTACGCCATCCTGTCGGCGGCGGTGCCGGACCGAAAGATGGGCGTCTATATGGGCGTCTTCAACATCTTCATCGTCGTGCCCCAGCTGCTGGCCGCCACGGTTCTGGGCCTGATCCTGAAGACCCTGTTCGATGGCCAGGCAATCTGGGCTCTGGTGCTGGGCGCCGTCTCCTTCGTCCTGGCCGCCGCCAGCGCGCTGATGGTCAAGGAGCATCGCGGATGAACCGTCGGGGTCTTCTGGCCCTCATAGCCGCCCTGCCCTTCTCCAGCGCGGCGCGTGCTGAGGGCGCCCTCGCGGGCGGGCGGCTGGTGCTGCATGAGGCGGTCGCGTCGGCCCATGTGAAGGCGCGCAACGTCTCGGTCTGGCTGCCGCCCGGATATGAGGCGTCCGACGCCGCCTGGCCTGTTCTCTACATGCACGACGGCCAGAACCTGTTCGATCCGGCCACGGCCAACTTCGGCGAATGGGGCGTGGACGAGCATCTGACGCGGCTGATCGAAAGCGGTCAGGTGCGGACGCCGATCGTGGTGGGGATCTGGAACACCGACCTGCGGCTGAGGGAATATGTCCCCGCCGACCTGATCGCCGCCCTGCCCGCCGACATGCGCGACGAGGTCCAGGCCATTTACGGCGGCCCGTCCTTGTCCGACGGCTATCTGCGGTTCCTGGTCGAGGAGTTGAAGCCCTTCATCGACGGCGCCTACCGCACCCTGACTGGCCCGCAGGACACGATGATCGCCGGCTCCAGCATGGGCGGCCTCATCTCGATGTATGCGGTGATAAAACAGCCGCAGGTCTTTTCCGCCGCCGCCTGTCTGTCCACCCATTGGCCGCTGAAGGTCGAAGGGCTTGAGCCCGGCGCGGCGCTGGACGCCTGGCGCGAACGCCTGGTCGCGGCCTGGACCGGCGTGATCGAACGCGGCCTGCCCGCGCCGGGCGACCACCGCTTCTATTTCGACCGGGGCGACGAGACGCTGGATCAGTTCTACGCCGTCTTCCAGACCCAGGTAGATCAGAGCTTCCGCCGTCGAGGCTATGGCCCCGGTGACTTCCGCAGCCTGGTTTTCTCCGGCGCCCAGCACAATGAAGCGTCTTGGAACCAGCGCCTGGACGTGCCTTTGACCTTCCTTCTTTCCCCCGCCCCCACGCGCAACCCGTGAGGACCACAATGCGTCACTTCCGTACCTTCTGCCTCGCCGGCGCCGCCGGCCTGGCCCTCGCTTCCGTCGCAAGCGCCCAATCGGGCGTCGCCCCCGGCGCGCCCGGCGCCCCGCCCGTCTGGTCCAGCGCGGCCAAGACCGGCGCGGGAGCCTCTTACGAGGCCTATGTCGACGGCCAGTATCGCGACGGCGGCCCGACCGGCGCAGTGTCCAAGGTCTGGTATTCCATCGCCGACGGCGTCCTGACCGAGACCATGTACGGCCTGATCCATGAGGCCCAGATCAAGGCGCTGCGCTTCGCCGGCGTGACCCAGGACGGTCTGGTCGTCGAAGGCGACGACACAACCAGCCGCACCGAATATCTGCACGTCGACGCCCAGGGGCGTCCGCTCTCGCCGGCTTATCGCGTCACGACGCAGGACAAGAACGGCCGCTTTGAGATCGAAAAGCAGATCTTCAGCGATCCCGACCGCAACGCCCTGGTGTTGCGCGTCACCATCACGGCGCTGAAAGGCGATGTGACGCCCTATCTGATGCTGGAGCCGCACATCGCCAACACCGGCGTCGACGATCGGGGCGCGGCGACGCGCGACGGTTTCCATGCCTGGGAGGGCGACACCCACCTGTTCCTGAAGCCCAGCGAGGCCTTCGAAAAGGCCAGCGTCGGCTTCGTCGGCGCTTCGGACGGTTTGACGGATCTAAAGGACGGCAAGCTGGACTGGACCTACGCCTCCACCGGCGATCAGGCCGGCAACACGATGATGACCGGGGCCCTGCCGCGCCTGCGCCAAAGCAGCCGGATCACGCGCGACTTCGTCATCGGCTTCGGCGCAAGCGAGGCTGAGGCGCGCGCCGCCGCGGACGGTTCGTTCTCGACCGGTCTGGACGAAGTGCTGGCCCGCTTCAACGGCGAGGGCGAGCGCGTGGGTTGGGAGGATTATGTCGGTTCTCTCACCGAGCTGCCGCGCATCGCCGAGCAGGCGACCGACGGCGGCAAGCTGGCCTACGCCTCGGCCCTGATGCTGAAGGTGCAGGAGGATCGCACCCACGCCGGCGCCCTGATCGCGTCACTGTCGAACCCGTGGGGAGACACGGTGGACGCGTCGAAGTCCTCGACCGGCTACAAGGCCGTCTGGCCGCGTGACTTCTATCAGGTGGCGATGGCTCTGGCGGCGCTGGGCGACAAGGAGACACCGCTGGCGGCCTTCAACTATCTGCCCCAGGTCCAGGTCGGCCCTAACACGCCGGGCAACACCGGCGTCGGCGGCTGGTTCTTGCAGAAGACGCACGTGGACGGCGAACTGGAATGGGTTGCGGTCCAGCTGGACCAGACGGCCATGCCGATCATGCTGGGCTATCGTCTGTGGAAGATGGGCTGGCTGTCCGACGCCCAGATGACCGAACACTATCGGTCCATGCTGAAGCCGGCGGCCGACTTCCTGGTCGACGGCGGCAAGATCGGGCTGATGTGGAACGACGCGGAGATCAAGCCGCCCTTCACCCAGCAGGAACGTTGGGAGGAGCAGCAAGGCTATTCGCCGTCCTCGACCGCCGCCGTGGTCGCGGGCCTGACGGTCGCCGCCGAAATGGCGCGCGCCTCAGGCGACGCCGCCGACGCGACGCGCTACCAGATCGCGGCCGACAGCTATGCGTCCAAGATCGAAGACCGAATGTTCACCACCAACGGCGACTTCGGCGACGGTCGCTACTTCATCCGCATCACGCAAAACGAGAACCCGAACGACAAGGCCCCGATCGGCACCGCCAACGGCCAGATCGCTCCGGCCGAAGACCGCGTCGTTGACGGCGGCTTCCTGGAACTGGTGCGCTATGGGGTTCGCAAGGCCGACGATCCGCACATCCTGGCAACCCTGCCCGTCTATGACGATCAGTCCTTGGAACCGCTGTATCGCGTCCGCTACGACTTCGGTCCCGAGGGCGACAAGACGCCGGGCTGGCGCCGTTATGGCGTCGATGGCTATGGCGAGGACCATCTGACGGGCGCCAACTATGGCGTCGGCGGGGAAATGAGCCCTGGCCAGCGCGGTCGGGTCTGGCCCTTCTTCACGGGCGAGCGCGGTCACTATGAGCTCGCCCGCGTCAGCGTGAACGGCGCCCCCTCGGCCGCCGACATCGCCGCCATCCGCCAGACCTATGTGCGCGGCATGGAGCGGTTCGCCAACGGCGGACTGATGCTGGCCGAACAGGTGTGGGACGGCGTCGGAAACCCGACGGCCAAGGATTACGCCGTGGGTCAGAATACGGATTCGGCCACCCCCCTTGCCTGGACCCACGCGGAATATCTGAAGCTGCTGCGGTCACTGGCCGACGGCAAGGTCTGGGACAGCTACGACCCCGTCCACGACCGCTACGCTCGCTGATACGAAAACGGCCCCGGAGATCGCTCTCCGGGGCCGTTCTCATTTCACACTGACGTGGCTCAGAAGGTGAGCTTCACAGCCCCGACGATCCGATCTTCGGCGCCGGGCACGCCGTCCACATCGGTGTCGTGATAGCGGACATCGACGCCCACCTTGTCGGTCAGGGCATAGCCGACGCCGACGTTCCAAGTGGTATAGTCGTCGCTGACGTCGAGCCATTGCTTGCCGAGCGCGCCCGACACCGTCCACTTGGGCGCCGGCGAGAAGGCGGCGCTGACCTCGGCATAGGTCGCCTCCTTGTCCGCACCGAAGAAGTCGGGCGAGTAATAGACGGCCGCGCCAAACGTGGCGGGACCGACCGCGCGCGAGGCCGCAGCCTTGAACTCGGCGTAGTTATAGTCCGCGCCGTCCGGCTCCCCGACATACAGATAGCCGATCGCGCCGAAGTCGAGCGCGAAACCACCCGCCTCGGTGCGATAGCCGCCGTACAGGTCGACTTCCGCATCGGTGTCGTCGCCGAAGTCGACGTTGGAGGCCCAGGCCCCGGCGTAGAAACTGCCCGAGGTCAGATCGACGCCGCCCTGAATGGCGGGATCTTCACTGGTCTGGCTGAAGCCGCGGAAGACATAGTCGCTGACGGCGCCCACGTTCCAGGCGACATCGACGGTGCTCTGGGCCGAGGCCGGCGCGGCGAGGCCGATCAGTCCTGCGGCGAGCGTGGCGGCGGCGGCCGCGCGGATGATGGTCTTTTTCATAGTCTATCCCCTTGTTGTCGTTGTTCGAGGTCGAGGCCGGGCGCGGGTTTGGGAGCCGCGCCCGATCTCCATCAGTGTTCCAGCGCCTCGCCATGCAGCGAGGTGTCCAGACCAGCGGCTTCTTCCGCCTCGCTCACGCGCAGGCCCGTGGTGAACTTGCAGATGAACAGGATGATCAGGGTGCCGACGGCGCTGTAGACGATGGTCCACAGCAGGCCTAGGGCCTGGGCGCCGACGTTGGCGCCTTCCGACAGGCTGTTGATCGCGGTCGTGGCGAACACGCCGGTCAGCAGGGCGCCGATCAGGCCGCCCGCGCCGTGGATGCCGAAGGCGTCCAGGCTGTCGTCGTAGCGCAGCAGCTTCTTGATCCACACCGACGAGGCGTAGCAGGCCGGGCCGGCGATCAGGCCGATGATGACCGCGCCCTTGGGGTCGACGAAGCCGGCCGCCGGGGTGATGGCGACCAGACCGGCGACGACGCCCGACAGCATGCCGATCAGCGAGACCTTTTTCTTCTCGATATATTCGACGACCTTCCAGGTCAGGGCGGCGGCGGCGGCGGCCAGGATGGTGTTCAGCAGCGCAACGCCCATCAGGTCGTTGGCGGCACCCGCCGAGCCGGCGTTGAAGCCGATCCAGCCGACCAGCAGCAGCGAGGCGCCGATCATGGTCAGGACAGGGTTGTGGGCGGTGATGACCTCGGTGCCGTAACCCTTACGGCGACCCAGGAAGATGGCGCAGACCAGGCCCGCGACGCCCGAGTTGACGTGAACGACGGCGCCGCCCGCGAAGTCCAGCACGCCCGCCGAACCCAGGAAACCGCCGCCCCAGACCCAGTGGCAGATCGGCGCATAAACCAGCAGCGACCACAGGGCGGTGAACAGCAATAGCGCAGAATATTTGAACCGTTCGGCGAAGGCGCCGGTGATTAGCGCCGGGGTGATGATGGCGAAGGTCATCTGGAAGGAGATGAACAGGAACTCGGGAATGCCCGGCAGCAGAGCGTTGGCCGTCTTCAGCGACACGCCGTTCAGGAACAGCATGTCCAGGCTGCCGATGAAGGGCTGAAGGCCCGCGCTCTCGTTCTTGCCGAAGGCCAGGCTGTAGCCGGCGATGAACCATACCAGCGACACCACGGCGAAGACGCCAACGGACTGGGTGATGGTGGCGATGACGTTCTTCTTGCGCACCATGCCGCCATAGAACAGCGCCAGACCGGGGAGGGTCATCAGCAGAACCAGGGCGGTCGAGGTGCCGAGCCATGAGGCGCCGGCGCTGTCCAGCTCAAGCGCGGCTTGGTGGCCGAGCAAGGCGGGCGCGGCGTCCTGCGCATTCGCCGCGCCGGCAGCCATCAGGCAGAGTGTGGGAAGTAGGAGCGCAGCCGCTCCCGTAAGTCGTTTCGTGGTCTGCGACATGAGCTAGTACCCCCTATGCAATCTCGCAGTTGCGAAGATTTTACCGCATTTGCGATAGGCGCAAGGGGCTAGACCGTGAACGGCGCAACTTTCTTGCAACGGTCATGGAGAAAAAGAACAGGGCCGCACGATCTTGCGATCCTGCGGCCCGATACCAGATTCTTTATGCCGAAAAAGCCAAGCTGAGCGGCAGGATTTTCAGCTTCAGTTTAAGCCGTCAGGCCCAGTGCATTTGCACCCGGTGCGCCGCCGCCCAATGGATGGCGCGGATGGCGTCGATGACGGCTTCGGTCGCCGCACGCGTGCCCAGCGCGCCGCCCAGGTCAGCCGTCACGGCGCCGGCCGCCAGGACGGCGGCGACGGCGGCCTCGATGGAATCGGCCTCGTCCTCCAGCTTCAGGCTGTGACGCAGCAGCAGGGCCGCCGACAGGATGGTGCCGACCGGATTGGCCAGATCCTGACCGGCGATGTCCGGCGCCGAGCCGTGGATCGGCTCGAACAGGCCCGGCCCGCCCGCGCCCAGCGACGCCGACGGCAACAGGCCGATGGAGCCGCCCAGCACAGAAATCTCGTCCGACAGGATGTCACCGAACATGTTTTCGGTCAGGATGACGTCGTATTCGCGCGGCTTGCGGATCAGGTGCATGGCCATGGAGTCTACCAGGGCGTGCTCCAGGGTGATGTCTGGGAATTCCTCAGCATGGATGCGGGTCACGACCTCGCGCCACAGTCGGCTGGTCTCCATGACATTGGCCTTGTCGACCGAGGTCACCTTACCGCGACGCTGTTGGGCGGTCTGGAAGGCGGCGCGGGTCACCCGCTCGATCTCCGGCACGGTGTATTCGCACAGGTCGGTGGCGCGATCGGCGGTGCGGGTCTTCTCACCGAAATAGACGCCGCCGGTCAGTTCGCGGAAGACGATCAGATCGACGCCCTCGACGATCTCCTTCTTCAGCGGCGAGCGATGCGCCAGCACCGGCGACACCTGCAACGGCCGCAGATTGGCGAACAGGCCCATCGCCTTGCGGATCGCCAACAGCCCCTGTTCCGGACGCGCCTTGCCGCCATCCCATTTCGGCCCGCCGACCGCGCCCAACAGCACCGCGTCGGAAGCGACGCAGGCGGCGCGGGTCGCCTCAGGCAAGGGTTCGCCCGTTTCGTCGATGGCCGCGCCACCGATCAGGTGTTCGGAGAACTCGAAATGGTGACCATAGAAGTCGCCGATGACCCGCAGGACGTCTCGCGCGGCCCGCGTGACCTCCGGTCCGACGCCGTCACCGGGCAGCAGGACGATGTTGTAGGTCTTGGTGGCGGCGGTGCTCATCTTACGGTCTCTTTCGATCGCTCGTAGGCTTCGATTTCAGGCATGTTTGATTGCAGCCAGCCCAGGGTGTCCACCCCGTCCAGCAGGCATTGACGGGCGAAGGATTCGACCCCGAACGGCACGGGTTCGGCATTGCCGCGCTGGATCTGATTGGCCTGGAGGTCGATCGTGACCGGCTGGTCCGGCTGCGACGCCAGATCGTCCCAAACCGCCTGGCTGACAACGATGGGCAGCAGGCCGTTTTTCAGCGCATTCGATGTAAAAATGTCAGCGATCTCGGTCGAGATCACCGCCCGGAACCCATAGTCCAGCAGGGCCCAGGGCGCATGTTCGCGCGACGAACCGCAGGCGAAGTTCCGGCCCGCCAGCAGGATGCGATGCTCGGCCGGATCGATGCGATTCAGAATGGCCTCGGGTTTTTCCGAGCCGTCGTCTTCGTAACGCCAGTCATAGAAGGCGGCCTTGCCCAGCCCTTCTCGCGTGGTCGTGGTCAGAAAGCGCGCCGGAATGATCTGGTCGGTGTCGATATTGGCTTGGCTCAGGGTCACGGTCTTGGAGGTCAGCACCTGGAAGGGTTCAGACATGCTCGACCTCCTTCAGAAAGACGCGCGGATCGGTCAGCACGCCAGCGACCGCCGTCGCCGCCGCCGTCGCTGGACTGGCCAGGATGGTGCGGGCGTCCTTGCCTTGACGCCCTTCGAAGTTGCGGTTCGACGTGGATACGGCCAGTTGGCCCGGCGCGACGAAGTCACCGTTCATGGCGATGCACATCGAGCAGCCGGGAATGCGCCATTCGGCCCCGGCGGCGATGAAGACCTGATCCAGGCCTTCGGCCTCGGCGTCGCGACGCACGGCCTCGGACCCCGGCACCACCAGCATGCGCAGGCCCGGTTTGACCTTGCGGCCACGCAGCACCTCGGCGGCGGCGCGGAGATCGGGCAGGCGCCCGTTGGTGCAGGAGCCGATGAAGACGACATCCACCGGCTGGTCGGTCGTCGCCTCCCCGGCGGTGAAACCCATATAGGCGATGGCCTTGCGGTCTGAGTCTGACTGGGGTTGCGGCACAGGCGAGCCGATCGGCCCGCCCGCATCCGGGGTCGTACCCCAGGTCGCCATCGGCCGGATGGCGGCGCCGTCGATGGTCACTTCCTTATCGAAGACCGCGCCTGCATCCGTCGCCAGTTTCAGCCATTCGGCCGCTGCCGCCTCATAGTCAGCGGGCACGTGCTTGCGACCGCGCAGCCAGTCGATGGTCGTCCGGTCCGGGGCGATCATGCCGGCCCGCGCCCCGGCTTCTATGGACATGTTGCACAGGGTCATCCGCCCTTCCATGTCCAGCGACCGCACCGCCTCGCCCGCGTATTCGATGACATAGCCGGTGCCGCCGCCGAAACCGATGGCGGCGATGACGGCCAGGGCGACATCCTTGCCCGAGACGCCGGGCTGCAACTTTCCCTCCAGCGTCACCCGCATGGCCTTGGCCTTGCGCTGCAACAGGCATTGGGTCGCCAGCACATGGCCGACCTCGGACGTGCCGATGCCGAAGGCCAGGGTGCCGAAGGCGCCATGGGTGGCGGTATGACTGTCGCCGCAGACCACCGTCATGCCCGGCTGGGTCAGGCCCAGCTCCGGCCCCATGACATGGACCACGCCGCGATCGTTCGAATCCCATCCCGCCAGCGGCACGCCGTGGGCGGCGCAGTTGCGCTCCAGCGTATGGACCTGAGCCTCGGCCTGGGCCGTGACATAGGGTTTCAGACCATTCAGCCCCGCCGGCAGCGTCGGCGTCGAATGGTCCAGGGTCGCATAGGTCCGGTCCGGACGCCGCACCTTCAGACCGCGCGCCTCGATCTCGCTGAAGGCCTGTGGGCTGGTGACTTCGTGGACCAGATGCAGGTCGATATACAGCACCCCCGGCGTATCGGCCGTTTCCGACCGCACGACGTGGGCGTCCCACACCTTGTCGAACAGAGTCTTGGAATCAGGCATATTGGGCCACGATCTCGGACACGCCATCGACCCGGTCGATGATGGCGATCAGTTCAGCGTCGTTGATCTCGCCGATCTGATCGGCGCGCGATTTGAAGCCGGCGACCACCGCCGCCAGGCGCTCGCCCTCGATGGGACGGCCGATCGTTTCGGCGCGCTTGGCGATGGCGTGACGGCCCGAATGCTTGCCCAACACGAACCAGCTGCCCTCGAAGCCCACATCCTGGGGCCGCATGATCTCATAGGTGCGGCTGTCGGCCAGCATGCCGTGCTGGTGGATTCCCGCCTCATGGGCGAAGGCGTTGATGCCCACCACCGACTTGTTTCGGGCGATGACCGTTTCGGTGATCTCGCACAGGATCTTGGAGGCGCGCACCAGATGACGGCTGTCGGCGCCGGTCGTGACGCCATAGCGGTCCTCGCGGACCTTCAGCGCCATGATGACCTCTTCGATCGAGCAGTTGCCGGCACGTTCGCCGATACCGTTGATCGCGCCCTCGATCTGACGCGCGCCGCCCTCGACGGCGGCCAGGGAGTTTGCGACCGCCATGCCCAGGTCGTCGTGGCAGTGGGCCGAGAAGATCACGTGCGGATGCCGCTTCTTGATACGCGCGGCCAGGGCGCGATAGGTTTCGCGCACCTCTTGCGGGGTCGCATAGCCGACAGTGTCGGGCACGTTCAGCGTTCGGGCGCCGGCGTCGGCGGCGGCCTCCAGCACATCGGCCAGAAACTCCGGCTCGGTGCGGAAGGCGTCCTCGGCCGAGAACTCTACGTCGTCGAACAGGCTGCGGGCGTATTCCACCGACCGCACGGCCGTCGACAACACCTCATTGGTGGACATCTTCAGCTTGGCGGTGCGGTGGATCGGGCTGGTGCCGATGAAGGTGTGGCAGCGACGGTGGGATTTCGGCGCCGGCGCCAGGGCGCGGAAGGTGGCGTCGATGTCCTTCTCGTTGGCGCGCGACAGGGAGCAGAAGACAGGCCCCTCGACCTCGCCCGCCACGCGGCGGATGCAGTCCTCGTCACCCGGCGAGGCGGCGGCGAAGCCGGCCTCGATAACGTCAACGCCTAGGTCCCGCAGAACCTGGGCCATCTTCACCTTGGCCTGGGCGCTCATCGAGAAGCCCGGAGCCTGTTCCCCGTCCCGCATCGTCGTGTCGAAGACGATGACGCGGTTGGGATCGGCGGCGATCTCCTCGGTGCGGGATACGCCCGATACGCGTACGCTTTCGGGGTTAATCATCACGCGGCCTCGGATTGAATAATGTCGTTGCTGATGCGACGCACGCCGAACAGCCGGTCGATCTGGCGACCCAGGTTGTCCATGCAGCGGCCCGCGTCGCGGCCGCGCACCGTCAGGGCGATGCGGCGGAAGGCGCCCTCGTCAGCCAGGGCCATGCCGTCGATGTGGAAGCCCCGGCGCTCCACCAGGCCGATGAGACGCTGAAGCGAACCGTCCGCACGGTCGATCTGGATGTGGATCGTGTTGCTCATCTCAGGAGCCCTCCATCATTTCAGCATTGCTCTTGCCCGGCGGAACCAGCGGCCAGACGTTGTCTCGGGGGTCGATGACCACATGAGCCAGGCAGGGACCGTCGGCGGCCAGCAGGCGCTGGATGCCGTCGGACACCTGATCGCGGCGATCGATGCGGAAGGCCTCGATGCCGAAGGCTTCGGCGACCTTCACGAAGTCCGGGTTGTCGGACAGGTCGATCTCGGAATAGTTCTCGGCGAAGAACAGCTCCTGCCACTGGCGCACCAGGCCCAGCGAGGAATTGTCGATCAGCACGATCTTCAACGGGATGCCGTAACGCTTCAGCGTCGCCAGCTCCTGGATGTTCATCATGAAGCCGCCGTCGCCGGCGATGGTGACGACCGTCGCGGACGGATCGGCCAGCTTGGCCCCGATGCCGGCGGGCAGGCCAAAGCCCATCGCGCCCAGACCGCCCGAGGTGATGTGGGCTTCCGGCTTGGCGAAGCGACAGTGCATGGCCGCCCACATCTGATGCTGGCCCACGTCGCAGGCGGCAACGAAGTCATCGCCCGCCGCTTCCGAGATTTCCTTCAGCAGGGCGGGCGCATAGACCCCCTCACCCGGCGCGTCATAGCGGTGCGCGCCGGATTCGGCCGCGCGCGCGCAGTCGTCGGCCCAGGCCTGGATGTCCAGCGCCGCGCCCGACCGCATGCGCGCGGTCAGCGCCTCAACGCCTTCGCGCAGCTCGCCGACGACGGCGACATTGGCGCTGCGCAGCTTGCCGACTTCCGAGGCGTCGATGTCGAAATGGACGATGCGGGCATTGGGCGCGAACTCGGCCAGCTTGCCGGTCGCGCGGTCGTCGAACCGGGCCCCGACGACGATCAACAGATCGCTGTCCTGCACTGCATGGTTGGCGGCGCGCGTGCCGTGCATGCCCAGCATGCCCAGCATGCCGGGCGCATCGGTCGGGATGGTGCCCAGGGCGTTCAGGGTCGAGACCTGGGGAATGCCGGTCGCGGCGACGAAGGCGCGCAGGGCCTCGGTCGCGCCGGCGATCTTCACCCCGCCGCCGATATAGACCAGCGGCTTCTTCGCAGCCCGGATCGCGGCATCGGCGGCGGCGATGGCGTCGTGATCGACGCGCGGCGTCTCGTTGGGAATCGAGAAACCGTAGTCGTCCGCGGTCGTCTCGAACTGCACGTCCTTTGGCAGGTCGACCAGGACCGGCCCGGGACGGCCAGACCGAGCGATATGGAAGGCTTCCTCGATCGCAGCGGGGACTTCGGCGGCCGAGCGGACCAGGATCGAATGTTTCACGATCGGCAGGGTGACGCCCAGGATGTCGATCTCCTGAAAGGCGTCAGTGCCCATCAGGCCTTGGGCGACGTTGCCGGTGATGCAGACGATCGGCACCGAGTCCATCATCGCATTGGCGATGCCGGTGACCAGATTGGTGGCGCCGGGGCCTGACGTCGCCATGCAGACCCCGACCTTGCCGCTCTTCCTGGCATAGGCGTCGGCCGAGAAGGCCGCGCCCTGCTCATGGCGGACCAGGATGTGTTTCAGCTTGGAGCCGGCCAGGGCGTCATAGACCGGCATGATGGCGCCGCCCGGATAGCCGAACACCACCTCCACCCCCAGCCGCTCCAGGGTGGAGACCAGCAGACGCGCACCCGATTGGGGTGCGGTCTCGGCTGAGGGTTTGAAAGCGGCGGCGGTCATCAGGGTCATCCGGTCGTTCAGGCGGCGATCAGGCCGCTTCAGCCTTGGGCGTGTTCAGCCAGGCCATGCGTTCGCGCAGACGAGCGCCGACCTGTTCGATCTGGCTCTCGCGGTCCGACTTCAGCCAGGCCTCGTATTGCGGCTTTCCGGCCTCGTTCTCGGCGATCCAGTTGCGCGCGAAGGTGCCGTCCTGGATCTCTTCCAGAATGGTCCTCATGCGGGCCTTGGTCTCTGCGTTGACCACGCGCGGGCCGCTGGCGACGGCGCCGTATTTGGCCGTCTCGGAGATGAAGTGATGCATCTTCGAGATACCGCCTTCGTAGAACAGATCCACGATCAGCTTCAGCTCGTGCAGGCATTCGAAATAGGCGATCTCGGGCTGGTAGCCGGCCTCGACCAGGGTGTTGAACCCTTGCATGACCAGCTCCTTGGCGCCGCCGCACAGAACGGCCTGTTCGCCGAACAAATCGGTCTCGGTCTCTTCGCGGAAGGTGGTTTCCAGCAGGCCGCCGGTCGCGCCGCCGTTGCCCTTGGCGTAACCCATCGCCCGGTCGCGGGCCTTGCCGGTGACGTCCTTTTCGATGGCGAACAGGCTGGGCACGCCTCGACCGCGCTGGAACTCTCGGCGGACCAGATCGCCCGGTCCTTTCGGCGCGACCAAGATCACGTCCATGTCCTCGCGCGGGGTGATGCGCTCGTAGATGATCGAAAAGCCGTGGGCGAACAGCAGGGCCGAGCCCTCCTTGGCGTTCGGCTCAATGATGTCGCGATAGACGTCGCCCTGAACCATGTCGGGCGTCAGGATGGCGATGATGTCGGCGCCCTTGACGGCCTCGGCCGGCTCTGCGGTCGGCACGCCGTCGGCGGTGGCGTGTTTCCAGCCTGTGCCGCCGTGACGGACGCCGGCGACCACGTCGTGGCCGCTGTCCTTCAGGTTCTGCGCATGGGCGCGGCCCTGCGAGCCATAGCCGATGATGGCGATGCGCTGGCCGGCGATGGCGCCCGGCTTGATGTCTTCGTTGGTGTAGATGGTGATGGCCATGGTGGGTCAGGCGTCCTGAGCAGCAGCGGTTTTGTGAGACGCCGGGACTTGGGCCGGCGGCGGGTTGGGGATGGTGACAGCGCCTTGGGCGGCCGAGGCGACCGAGGCGCGGTATTTGGCGAAGACACCTCGCGCCGGGCGGACTACGTGGGGCGTAAAGCCCGCCCGGCGCGTCGCCAGATCGACATTGACGTCGATGCGGCGGTTGGTGACGTCGATGGTGATGCGGTCACCATCGCGAATGAGGGCGATCGGGCCGCCCACGGCGGCTTCCGGCGAGACGTGTCCGGCGACGAAGCCGTAGCTGGCGCCCGAGAACCGGCCGTCGGTCAGCAGGGCGACATTGTCGATCTTGCGCCCCTTCAGGGCGGCGGTGACCTGCAGCATCTCGCGCATGCCCGGACCGCCCTTGGGCCCTTCGTAGCGGATGATGATCACGTCGCCTTCGCCGACCGATCCATCCTGAACGGCGTGGAAGGCGTCTTCTTCCGAGTCGAAGACGCAGGCCGGGCCTTCGAACGTGTCGACCTTGTGGCCCGTCAGCTTGATGACCGCGCCTTCCGGGGCGATGTCGCCATAGATGACGGCGAAGCTGCCGCGATCCATCACAGGGGCGTCAAACGTCGTCACCACCACCTGGCCCGGGGTCTCCTCGGCCTCGGCGGCTTCGGCGAACAGGCTGCGGCCGGTGACGGTGGGGGTGTTCACGATCTTGCCGGCCTCGGCCATCCGCTGGGTGACCAGACGGGTGCCGCCGGCGGCGAACAGGTGCGAGGCCAGGAAGCGGCCGCCCGGCTTCAGATCGCAGATGACCGGCGCCTCGACGCAGGCCTGGTGGCAGTCCTCGACGCCGAACTCGACGCCGGCCTCCGCCGCGATGGCCGTCAGGTGCATGACCGCATTGGTCGACCCGCCCGAGGCCGAGACGGCGACGGCGGCGTTCTTCAGGCTGGCGCGGGTGATGTATTTGCGGGCGGTGTCGCCGGAAAAGACGCGTTCGACGATCAGCCGACCGCAGCGTTCACCCTCGGCGGCCTTGTTCGGATCGACGGCCGGCACGTCGTTGGCGCCCATGGGCGAGATGCCCATGACCGACAGGGCCATGGCCATGGTGTTGGCCGTGAATTGGCCGCCGCAGGCCCCGGCGCCGGGGCAGACGGCCTGTTCGACCGCCTTCAGACCTTCGTCGTCCAAGGCGCCGGCCGAATGGGCGCCGATGGCCTCGAACACCTCCTGGACCGAGACCTCTTTCGTCCCGATCACGCCGGGCATGATGGTGCCGCCGTAATAGACCAGGCCGGGGATATCCATCCGGGCCAAAGCCATGGCCGCCGCCGGGATCGTCTTGTCGCAGCCGACGATGCAGACCACGCCGTCCAGCTGGTGGCCCTCGATGGCCAGCTCGATGGAGTCGGCGACAACCTCGCGGCTGATCAGCGAGGCCTTCATGCCCGCCGTGCCCATCGAGATGCCGTCGGTGACGACGATGGTGTTGAAATCGACCGGATAGCCGCCTGCCGCGATGATGCCGGCGCGCACATCCTTGGCCAGTCGGTCCAGGTGCATGTTGCACGGCGTGACCGTCGACCAGGTGTTGACGATGCCGATCATCGGCTTGTCGAAGTCGGCGTCCTGCATGCCGGCTGCGCGCAGATACGAGCGGGCGGCGGCCCGGTTCGGGCCAGCCGTCACCGCCGCGCTGCGCGCGTTGGGCTTTCTGGGCTGAGGGGTAGAATTTTGCGTCATCGATCCGGTTCGTTTCGAACCGCCGCGCACTAAAAACCCCGCTTCCTTTCGGAAGCGGGGTGGTGCGAGGCGATCCTGAGTGTGTCTAAGGTCAGGTCGCGTGCATCCACGCCGCTTGCGTAAGCAGGCCGAGAAGTACGAGAGTAATGAGGAATACGGGGCTTCCCATGCCGACAGGCGCGCGAACGGCTGCGACCGCCTTGGCGGGGCGTCCTTTCGTCATGTCGCGCGTCATCGTGGCCACGGGCGGCTCCCTGTTCTAACGCCAAGAAACCATAGCCGCCGGAGCCGCACAACCCCTGTCGCAATAATTTTGCGTGACAGATCGAAAACGACTGCGTCCGGGGTGTTTCTTACCCGAAGCTGGCACGGGCGATTTTCGAAGCGTAACCGTCCATCACATCATGTTACGCGCGCGGGGTTGAAACCCGTCAACGACCGCTCCATTGAGACGCGCACCTATATAACGCTCGTCATACCGATCACAGGAGCTCTCCATGACCGTTCGCGTCGCCATCAATGGTTTCGGCCGCATTGGCCGTCTCGTCCTTCGCTCGATCATCGAGCATGGCCGCACGGACATCGAGGTGGTGGCGATCAACGATCTGGGTCCGGTCGAGACCAACGCCCACCTGTTCCGTTACGATTCGGTCCACGGCCGCTTCCCCGGCACGGTGACCTCGGGCGAGGATTGGATCGATGTCGGCACGGGCAAGATCAGGGTCACGGCCGAGCGCGACCCCGCCAACCTGCCGCACGCCGAGCTAAAGGTGGACATCGCCTTCGAATGCACCGGCATCTTTACCTCCAAGGACAAGGCCAGCGCCCACCTGAAGGCCGGTGCCAAGCGCGTCCTGGTTTCGGCGCCCGCCGACAACGCCGACAAGACCATCGTCTACAAGGTCAACCACGAAACCCTGGCCGCCGACGACATCGTCGTGTCGAACGGCTCGTGCACCACCAACGCCCTGGCCCCGGTCGCCAAGGTGCTGAACGACCTGTTCGGCATCGAGCGGGGCTATATGACCACCATCCACTCCTACACCGGCGACCAGCCGACGCTGGATACGATGCATAAGGACCTGTACCGCGCCCGCGCCGCGGCCCTGTCGATGATCCCGACCTCGACCGGCGCCGCCAAGGCGCTGGGCCTGGTCCTGCCGGAGCTGAAGGGCAAGCTGGATGGCTCTTCGATCCGCGTCCCGACTCCGAACGTCTCGGTCGTCGATCTGAAGGTCGTCGCCGGTCGCGAGGTCACGGTCGAAGAGATCAACGCGGCGCTTCAGGCCGCCGCCGACGGCCCCATGAAGGGCGTCCTGTTCACGACGACCGACCCGCTGGTCTCGCACGACCTGAACCACATCGCGGCCTCTTCCACCGCCGCCCTGCCCCAGACCCAGGTCGTCGACGGCAAGCTGGCCCGCGTGTTGAGCTGGTATGATAACGAGTGGGGCTTCGCGACGCGCATGAGCGACACGGCGCTGGTGATGGCGAAGTTCCTGTAAGATCGCACCGAGAACCCCGGCATGCTTCTGTTCTCAGGACTGCC
Source organism: Brevundimonas sp. EU05-FHT14B07 (assembly GCF_058790795.1). Lineage (NCBI taxonomy): Bacteria > Pseudomonadati > Pseudomonadota > Alphaproteobacteria > Caulobacterales > Caulobacteraceae > Brevundimonas > Brevundimonas sp. EU05-FHT14B07. The sequence continues at coordinate 381,432 of NZ_JBYTCZ010000001.1, read as the reverse complement.
GGGGTTTTTGTTTTTCGCATGGCTTTCGCTGCCATGGTCGTTGCTCGCTATAGCCTTTTGGGGCGTTCTGGTCTGGCTGGGACTGCGAAAGATCAAGCTTGGGTCATTGGCCGACGGAGCATTCGTTATTCGAGGCTGTGCCGCCGTGTTATTGCTCACCCTAGGAACAGCCATCCCGTTTGTGACTGGAAACGGGCCTGACTCAGTCTCCGCTTTTGCTTGGTTCGCGGTTCCTGTGCTTCTCGCAGGCCTCGCTATTGCGGCCTGTCGCGATCACGCCAAGAACGGCCGACATTTCATCGCAGTGGCAGCCCCGGTCATGGCACTGCAAGTTCAACTGATGATCCACGGCGCTTTGCTCTGGATCGGACACATCTTCTCTGGGGGCAGCCCGATATGACATTCCGCACTCTCGACGACGCCCAGAACCTCGCCGGCAAGACGGCTTTGGTCCGCGTCGACTTCAACGTCCCGATGGAGGGCGGCAAGGTCACGGACGACACTCGGCTGCGAGTCGCACTGCCTACGATCCAGCGCCTGCGCGACGCGGGCGCCAAGGTCGCACTGCTGGCTCATTTCGACCGCCCCAAGGGCCAGCGCGTTCCGTCGATGAGCCTAAAGCCGATCGTCCAGCCGCTGGAAGAGCTGCTCGGTGCCCCCGTCCGCTTCGCCGACGACTGCATCGGCCCTGACGCCGTGGAGGCCATTCGCGACCTGGACGCTGGCGGCGTGGTCCTGCTGGAAAACGTACGCTTCCATGCGGCGGAAGAGGCCAATGATCCGGTCTTCGCCCAGAAGCTGGCGGATCTCGGCGATCTCTACGTCAACGACGCCTTCTCGGCCGCCCACCGCGCCCACGCCTCGACCGAAGGCGTCGCTCACCACATCCCGGCCTATGCCGGCGAATCCATGCGCCGCGAACTCGATGCGCTCGACGCCGCGCTCGGCAATCCGCAAAAGCCGGTCGTCGGCATCGTCGGCGGCTCCAAGGTCTCGACCAAGCTGGACCTGCTGAAGAACCTGGTCGGCAAGCTGGATACGCTCGCCATCGGCGGCGGCATGGCCAACACCTTCCTTTATGCCCAAGCCGTCGATATCGGCGGTTCGCTGGCCGAAAAGGATATGGCGGACACGGCGCGCGAAATCCTGGCGGAAGCCGAGGCGAAGGGCTGCGACATCCTGCTGCCCGTCGATGTCGTGGTGGCGACCGAGGTCAAGCCCGGCGCCGCCGCCCGCACCGTAAAGACAGGCGAAGCCCTCTCGACTGAAGACAAGATCCTGGACGCCGGCCCCGATACCGTCGCGCGACTGAACGCCGCCATCGACGACTCCAAGACCCTTATCTGGAACGGCCCGCTGGGCGTGTTCGAAGTCCCGCCCTTCGACGCCGCCACCGTCGCGGCCGCCAAGCACGTCGCTGAGCGCACCAAGGCCGGCGCCCTGATCGCCGTGGCGGGCGGGGGCGACACGGTCGCGGCTGTCGGCCATGCCGGCGTCGCGGCGGACCTGACCTTCGTGTCCACCGCTGGCGGCGCCTTCCTGGAATGGATGGAGGGCAAACCCCTGCCCGGCGTCGAGGCCCTGCGCGCCTGAAGGCTCAGCGCTGCAGGCGGATCACGCCTGCATCCCGTCTTCGAAATTGGCGGTGAAACGACTGTAACACGGCGTGACTTCGCGCTGTCCGGCGTCTAATCTCTCGCCCAACAAAAAGACTATTCGGCTCAGGAGACTACCCCATGGCGCGCATCACGCTGCGACAGCTGCTCGACCACGCGGCAGAGAACGACTACGGCCTGCCCGCCTACAACATCAACAATATGGAACAGGGTCTGGCGATCATGGAGGCGGCCCACGAGGTCAACGCCCCCGTCATCATTCAGGCCTCGCGCGGCGCCCGGAACTACGCCAACGATATCGTTCTGGCCAAGCTGATCGACGCCCTGGCCGAACTCTACCCGCACATCCCGGTCTGCATGCACCAGGATCACGGTAACGGCCCGGCGACCTGCGCCACCGCCATTCAGTACGGCTTTACCTCGGTGATGATGGACGGTTCGCTGGAGGAGGACGCCAAGACGCCCGCCTCCTACGAATACAACGTCGACGTCACCCGTCGCGTCACCGAAATGGCCCACGCCTGCGGCGTCTCGGTCGAGGGCGAACTGGGCGTGCTGGGTTCGCTGGAGACCGGCATGGGCGAGGCTGAGGACGGCCACGGCTTCGAAGGCAAGCTGGACCACTCGCAACTGCTGACCGACCCGGATCAGGCCGTCGATTTCGTCGCCGCCACCAAGGTCGACGCCCTCGCCATCGCCATGGGCACCAGCCACGGCGCATACAAGTTCACGCGTCAGCCGGACGGCGAGGTTCTGGCCATGAACGTGATCGAGGAAATCCACCGCCGCCTGCCCAACACCCACCTGGTCATGCACGGCTCGTCGTCGGTGCCGCAGGATCTGCAGGACATCATCAACCAGTACGGCGGCGAAATGCCCCAGACTTGGGGCGTTCCGGTCGAGGAAATCCAGCGCGGCATCAAGCACGGCGTGCGCAAGGTCAACATCGACACCGACAACCGCATGGCCATCACCGGCGCCATCCGTAAGGCCCTGATGGAAAAGCCGGGCGAGTTCGACCCGCGCTACTATCTGAAGCCCGCCAAGGAGGCGATGAAGAAGCTCTGCATGGAGCGCTACCAGCAGTTCGGCTGCGAAGGTCAGGCCTCAAAGATCCGCCCGCTTTCCACCGCCCAGATGGCCAAACGCTACGCCTCGGGCGACCTGGATCCGTCCTTCCGCGGCGCATCCGTCAAGGCCGCCTAGCACCGTCGTCTAGAGCGGGTAGCGGTCGCTCAATTCGCGCCGCACCCGGCGAACGTTCCATTCCGCGTGATCCAGCGCGTCGCGTGCCTCCCGGGCATTGCGACGCGCATCCTGGATTTCGCCTCTGACCTCTTGAATGCGGTTACGAATACGCTCCCGCTCTTCGTCCGTCAGGCCCTCCCCGCGCAGTTCTCGCTCCTTGGCCTCCAGCTTGTCCTCGCGGTTCTCGATCCGGGCCTCAGCGCTGTTCAAGGCGCTTTCCGCCGTTTCGTACGCGTCCTCGACCTCATGCAGCATTCGGCCGTCACGATAGGCCGGCAGAAACGCCTGCTCCTCCTCCGGCCGACAAACGCCGTAATAGGCATTGCCCGCCCGCCCCTCCTCCCAGCCGCGCTGGAAGGTGCAGTAGGTCCGCAAGCCATCCTCACGCGCCGAGCCATAGGCGGCCGGATTGGGTGCGATCTGAAACTTGGCGCAGGCTTTGGCGTGGTCGTCCAGCCGCGTCATCGGATAGCCCGACGCCCCGTCCGCATAGCCCTTCTCGCCCCACGCGCCGGCGAGGCATTCGCCCTTGCTCATGGTCGTGCAACTGCTCAGCAGCGTCGCTGCGGCGAACGCGCCCCCGGCGATCATCAACCGCTTCATCGGATGTCCCCAACGCCCCCAAGCTTGACTATCGCCTCACCCGCACCCCTCGCGCAAGCGGCCGGTCGTGCTAGGGAGACGACGTGTCCGCCCAAGATCTGATCGATGACGACGAAGACCCCGCGACCGGCGCCCCCGCCGAGGTGCTGGAGGCCCGCATCGACGCGGCCGGCGTTCGCCTGGACAAGGCCCTGGCCGGCGCCTTCCCCACCTTGTCACGCGCCCGGCTCCAGACCCTGCTGGCCGAGGGCGCCGTCAGTCGCGATGGCGCGGTTCTCACCGGCGGTTCCGCCAAAGCTCAGCCCGGCCTCTATGCGGTCGCCCTGCCGCCCGTCGCGCCGGCCACGCCCCAGCCCCAGGCCATCCCCCTGATCGTCCTCTACGAGGACGCCGACCTGATCGTCATCGACAAGCCTGCGGGCATGGCCGCCCACCCCGCGCCCGGCACGCCCGACGGCACCCTGGTCAACGCGCTGCTGGCCCACTGCGGCGACAGTCTGTCGGGCATCGGCGGCGTCGCCCGTCCCGGCATCGTCCACCGACTGGACAAGGACACCTCCGGCGTCATGGTCGCCGCCAAGACCGACCGAGCCCACGCCGGCCTCTCCGCCCTGTTCGCTACGCACGACATCGAGCGCACCTACATCGCCCTGACACGCGGCGCGCCGTCGCCCGCGACCGGCCGCATCCACACCCGCATCGGCCGCTCCACCGGCGATCGCAAGAAGATGGCGGTCCTAAAGGCCGGCGGACGCGAGGCCATCACCGACTATGTCGTCCAGGCGACCTATGGCGAATCCGCGAAAGCTGGCGGCGCGCCGATGGCTGCGCGCGTCGCCTGCACGCTGCACACCGGCCGCACCCATCAGATTCGCGTCCACCTGTCGTCCAAGGGCGCACCCATCCTCGGCGACGCGACCTATGGCTCAGGCAGTCCAGCCATTCCCGTCCGCGCCGCCATCGCCGAAGCGGGCCTTAAGCGTCAGGCCCTCCATGCCGCCGTCTTGGGCTTTGTCCATCCTGTCACGGGCGAGGCGCTTCGCTTCGAGACCGCGCCGCCGTCCGACATGCAGCGCCTGGAAACGCGCCTCGCCGAACTCTGAGCAGGCGTCCATTCAAGCAGGTCTTGAATAGCAACTGACAAAGTTCTATATTGGACGTCGATCGGCGCGAGTGGCGCCAGGGCCACGGTCACGCTTTCGTGTGACGATCCGCCTCTAAAAATGGCGGCAACCCATCGCTACTTTACCGGTTGAGGGGTGAGACGTCGGCGCACACACCGTGGCCGATGACGAAGAGCCCGCTCGTTCAAGACGGTCGGAGGGACCTGTATATGGCTGCCAATAGTACGCTCGCGGTGATGTCGCCTGAACAAGGCCTGTCGCGTTATCTGACGGAAATCCGCAAGTTTCCGATGCTGACCAAGGACGAGGAGTTCATGCTCGCCAAGCGTTGGTCCGAGCACCAAGACCCCGAAGCCGCCCACCGTCTCGTCACCTCGCACCTTCGTCTCGTGGCCAAGATCGCCATGGGGTATCGCGGCTACGGCCTGCCGATCGGCGAGGTGATTTCCGAGGGTAACGTCGGCCTCATGCAGGCCGTCAAGAAATTCGACGCCGACAAGGGTTTCCGCCTGGCGACCTACGCCATGTGGTGGATTCGCGCCTCGATCCAGGAATACATCCTGCGCAGCTGGTCGCTCGTGAAGATGGGCACCACCGCGGCGCAGAAGAAGTTGTTCTTCAACCTGCGCAAGGCCAAGAGCCAGATCTCGGCATTCGAGGAAGGCGATCTGCATCCTGAACACCTCGCCGCCATCGCCACCAAACTGGGCGTGACGGAGGAAGAGGTCACCAACATGAACCGCCGTCTCGGCGGCGACGCCTCGCTTAACGCCCCTTTGCGCGCCGACGGCGAAAGCGAGTGGCAGGACTGGCTGGCCGACGACACGGCCGTGTCTCAGGAAACCCAACTCGCCGACGACGAGGAAAAGGGCATCCGCATGAGCCTCCTGCAAGAGGCGATGGAAGAGCTGACCGACCGTGAGAAGCACATCCTCACGGAACGTCGCCTCAAGGACGATCCGGTCACGCTGGAAGAACTCGCCGGCCAGTATGGCGTCTCGCGCGAGCGCGTGCGTCAGATCGAGGTCCGCGCCTTCGAGAAGCTGCAAAAGGCCATGCGCGCCGCCGCCGAAGAGCGGAACTTGGTCGACGCCTGAGCAACTCGGTTCGCTGCGCCCTCAACGGCGCGGCGAACCGTCGATGGTCACGACGCGCGCGCCACTGGGGCCGTATCGTCGGCCGCTCTCGCAGCCGCCACCACCGTTCCGACGGGCTGGGCCAGTCCCGCCTTCGTCACCTGACCGCTGGCCACATAGGCCTGCAGAGTCGCCACAGCCATCGCCAGTCGGGCGTCCGCCGTCTTGATGGCCAGACCGTTCAGCGTCTCGGCCTGTTGGCGAATGGCGCGCGTCGCCTGCGACGGATCCTGCTCGAACTGCGACATGGCCGAAACCAGGATTCGCGACGCCTGATCGCGGATTTCGGCAGGGCCGCCTCCAGCCGCACCATCGCTGCGGCGCTTGCGCGCGCCCGAATATTCGCCCGAGTTGAACCGGCGACGATCCGGCCCGACGTAGCCGACGGCCTCGATCCAGGGTCGCGGCTTCAACGTCACATTCTCGACCCGCTTGAACAGGTCACCCGTCGTGAACGGCTTTCTCAGGAACTCGTGGATGCCGGCGTCGCGCGCGCCCTTGATCGCCGCGGCGGTCGCCTCGCCCGTCACCATGATGATCGGCGACATGCGGCACGACATGCTGGAGCGTCGGATGCGCCGCGCCAGAGTCTCGCCGTTCAGCCTGTCGCCGGACCGTTCTGTGAAGATCACGCCCGGCTCGACGTCGCGCAGCAACTCTAGCGCCCGCTCCTCGTCGCCCTCGGAATAGACCTCGCGCGCACCCATGCCCTTCACGATGTCCGTCAGCAGTCGCGCTGACGACAGATTGGCGTCCACGATGACCACCCGACGAAGCGCAGGCTCCATGCGGCTTATGGTTCTGGCGTTTGCGGCGAACACATCAGACTCCGAGTTTGGAGCCGTTATCCTTACCGCCCACGGGTTAAGACCTGTTGAATAGGTCTTTCTGCGTAGTCCGCCGCCTCACGCCGCCCCTTCCAAAGCCTCAGCCCTGGAACGGATCGCGCATCAGAATGGTGTCGTCGCGCTCGGGGCTGGTCGACAGCAGGGCCACCGGCGCGCCGATCAGTTCCTCGATCCGGCGCACATATTTGATGGCGTTGGCGTTGATGTCCTTGAAGCTGCGGACCCCGGCGGTGCTTTCGCTCCAGCCCTCCAGCTCTTCGAACACCGGCTCGGCCGCGCCCTGGGCCTTCAGGCTCGAGGGCAGATAGTCCAGCACCTCGCCATCGACCTTGTAGCCGACGCAGATCTTTAGCGTCTTCAACCCGTCCAGCACGTCCAGCTTGGTCAGGGCGATGCCGTCGATGCCGTTGATCGCCACGGACTGGCGCACCAACACGGCGTCGAACCAGCCGCAGCGGCGCGCGCGGCCGGTGTTCACTCCGACTTCGCGGCCAACGGTCGCCAGATGCTCGCCGACCTCGTCGTTCAGTTCGCAGGCGAAGGGGCCCTCTCCGACGCGCGTCGTATAGGCCTTCACGATGCCCAACACATAACCGACGCCGCGCGGACCGATGCCCGAACCCGCCGCCGCCTGGCCGGCCACCGTGTTGGAGCTGGTGACATAGGGATAGGTGCCGTGATCCACGTCCAGGAAGGCGCCCTGCGCCCCTTCGAACAGCACGCGCTTGCCGTCCTTCTGCGCCTGATCCAGCACGCGCCAGGCCGGTTTCACATAGGGCAGGATCTTCGGCGCGATCTCCAACAGAGACGCCAGCAGCGCATCGGGATCGATCGGCTCCAGCCCCAGACCGGCGCGAAGCGGATCGTGGTGCGAGCGCAGCCGATCGATCTTGACCTTCAGATCGTCTTCATTGGCCAGATCGCAGACCCGAATGGCGCGACGCCCCACCTTGTCCTCATAGGCCGGACCGATGCCCCGCCCGGTCGTGCCGATCTTGGCGCCCGGCGCGCTGGCCGCCGCCTCGCGCGCCACGTCCAGCGCCGGGTGGATGGGCAGGATCAGGCAGGCGTTGTCTGCGATGGTCAGGATATCAGGGCTGATCGCCACGCCCTGGGCGGCGATCTTTTCGATCTCGCCAACCAAATGCCAGGGATCGACGACCACGCCGTTGCCGATGATCGACGGCTTGCCCTGCACAACGCCCGAAGGCAGCAACGCCAGCTTATAGACCTTACCGTCCACAACCAGCGTATGGCCGGCGTTGTGACCGCCCTGGAACCGCACGACCATGTCGGCGCGGTTGGACAGCCAGTCCACGATCTTGCCCTTGCCCTCGTCGCCCCACTGGGCGCCGACCACCGCTACGTTCGCCAAAACCGTCTCTCCGCACTGGAATGCGGGCGCAGCCTATAGCGAGGGAATCGTCCGATGTCGTCCCGTCAGGCGGATTTATCCGACTTCGCTGACCGCTGTCTCGAACGCCCATTCCAGCCAGCGCGTCGCCGCAACCACATCGGCCGTCTCGACCGTGCAGCCGCACCACAGACGAAGGCCAGACGGCGCATTGCGGTGCGGCTCCATGTCGAACACGGCCGCTTCGCCTTCCAGCAGGGCCTTGAACCGCACGACGAAGGCCTTCTGCGCCTTGTCGTCCAGCGCGGCGATCCGCGCATCGGTGAACTTCAGGCAGACCGAGGTCGTCGACCGTATCTCCGGCCGATCCGGCAGGAAGGCGATCCAGTCGGTCCGTTCCACCCATTGCGCCAACGCGGCGTAGTTGGCGTCGGTCCGCCGGATCAGTTCGCTCAATCCGCCGATGTCCTTGGCCCAGCCCAGGGCGTCGATCCAGTCTTCGATTGTCAGGATCGAGAAGGTATTGATCGCCACCCCGTCCGCCAACGCCCTATCAAACCGTCCCTTGCCGTCCGTCAGCCGCAACAGCTTGGGAATCGCCCGATCCGGCCGGTAGGTATCCAGCCGCTCGACCGCGCGCGGCGACAGCACCATCACCCCGATGCCCGCCTCGCCGCCCAGCGCTTTCTGGAAGCTGAAGGTCACAACATCCAGCTTGTCCCACGGCAGCGGCATGGCGAAGGCGGCGGAGGTCGCGTCGCAGATCGCCAGTCCCTCGCGATCGTCGGCGATCCAGTCGGCGTCCGGCACGCGCACCCCCGAGGTCGTGCCGTTCCACGGGAACACCACGTCCTTGGACCAGTCGGCCCGGCTCAGATCCGGGAGTTCGCCCCACGGCGCCGTTAGCGCCTCGGGCTCCAGCCCGAGATGATCCCTCACGTCCGCCAGCCAGGTCAGGCCGAAGTTCTCGAACGCCACGACCTGCACGGGCCGGGCGCCCAACATCCCCCACAGCGCCGCCTCGACCGCGCCTGTGTCCGACCCCGGCGTATAGAGCATCACATGGCTGTCAGGCACTTCCAGCACCTCGCGCGTCAGCCGAAGGCCATGCGCGAACCGCTCGACCACCTCCGGCGCGCGAATACCGCGTCCCAGCAGATCGGACGGCAATCCACCGAGCGCATAGCCCGGCCGCTTCGCCGTCGGCCCCGCCGAAAACCACGGCCGCGCCGGCTTCACATCAGGCTTCGTGCTCATGCTCTTTTCCTTTGGCGCAACCGCGCTTCACGCGGCTTGAGCGCGCTCACCGCCCCGGCGTATAGGGCCGCCTGGCCCGCCAATCCTCGGCGAACTGGGTCAGTTCGGCGTCCGGCGCATCCGGCAGCGTCACCATGACCCGCGCCAGCAGATCGCCGCGTCTGCCTTGCGCAAACGCGCCGCGGCCTTTCAGCCTCAGCACCTTGCCCGAGTTCGATCCGGCCGGCAGCGTCATCTGCACCACGCCCTCGGGCGTCGGCACCCGCACCTTGGCGCCCAGCACCGCGTCAGGCACCGACACCGGCAGGTCCATCGTCAAGTCCGCCCCGTCGCGCTTGTAGATGGGGTGCGGCTCGATCCTCAGCTCGATCAGCGCATCGCCGTTCTCGGCCCCGCGTCCCGGCGATCCCTGGCCGCGCAGGCGGATCGTCTGGCCTTCCGACGCCCCCTTGGGAATGGTCACGTCCAGGGTGCGTCCATCCGAGAACTGAATCCGCCGCGTCGCCCCGGCGATGGCGTCTTCCAGACTGATGTCCAGCGTCGCCTTCACGTCCTGGCCGCGCGAGGTGAAGTCCCGCGCGCCGCGCTGACGCCCGGCCCCGCCGAACATCCCGAACAGGTCGTCCAGATCGACGCCTTCAAAGTTGGCCCGGCCGCCCGGCCCGCCGCCTTGGCCGAACGGATTGCCGCCTTGGCCGAACGGGCTGCCGCCGGCGCGACCGCCCCCGCCGAAGCCGCGGTACTGTTCGTTGCCGTCGCCGTCGATCTGGCCCGCGTCGTATTTGGCGCGCTTTTCCTTGTCGCCCAGGATGTCGAAGGCCGCCGTCACCCGTTTAAACTTGTCCTCGGTGATCTTGTCGCCGGGGTTCTTGTCGGGATGCAGCTCCTTGGCGAGCTTGCGATACGCCTTCTTGACCTCGTCCGCGCTCGCGCCCTTCGAAACGCCCAGTTCCTTGTAGGGGTCGCCTGCCACGTCCGTTGTCGCTCCAGCTGAAAAAGGTCGAGAGGCCGTCAGTTAAGCCATGCCCCGCCCCGCGCAAAGGGCTGGACCCGCCCTATTTCGTCAGAGCCGCCGGATTTCCGCATCCACCTCCGCTTCTGGGCCCCACCCGAACCCGTCGCCCCACTGCGCCACGGCGATCCGCGCCGTCGATGTCGCGCCGTCTGGGAAGTCCACCGCCAAGTCGGCCGTAGAATAGGATGCCGATAGCCCCTCGACCTCCATCGTCCGCACCACGACGTCATGATCAAACACGCGCAGCCGGAACCGCATCGGATCGACCGTTGTCGGTTCCCCATCCCAGTTGTCGCCGAACAGCCGTACGCGTGACGTCCATCCGATCTTCAGACCCTCCACCGACGTGTCGACCGTCAGACCAGACGGCGACCACGGCCGATCATGCACGCCCCTCGCCACAAACAGTGCCTCGCTGAACCCCGCACCGCCCGGCGCCGCGCCAGCCGGTCCCGCGCGACAGACCAGCGGCAGGCCACGCTCCCCCCGCCCGATCTCCGCGCGCGCCAGTCGGTCGTCCAGAAACACCACGACGGACCCCGCCCCGGCGCCCGCCCGCATCTCGACCTCGGTCCCCTGCTGCCCGCGCAACAGACCGGTCAGCCGCCACGTCCCCGGCCCGACCAGAACCGCCGACCGATACTGAACGATCTCCCAGCCCGCCGCCGTCTCGACCGCCAGCGCATTGCCGCCGCCCAGCACCGCCGCCTCGACCGCGCTTTCCGGCGCCTCGCCCTCGACCTGCACCACCACGGCGTTGGCCTCGTCCCAGCGGTGCCGCACGCCGGGTGCCAGCGCCTCGACCAGCACCCCGACCGTCGCCGGCGTCTCCACCTCGCCCCTCGCCGTCAGCGCCTCAGCCGTCGGCCCGGCATGCAGCCGCATCGTCCGCCACGGTTCGGCCGCCACGGCGATCAAGGGCCGTGCGTCCGCCTCACGCCCTATCAAGGGCGGCAGGTCCAACACTTTCAGGAACGGCGCCCAGACCACGACCGGTGTCTCTCCCACGCGCCAGACGCCGTCGTCCTCGACCGCCCGCCGCGCACTCACCGGCTCCAGCACCGCCGACGGCGTCTCGTCCGACGTGACCCGCATCACGCGCCAGTCGCCCGACCGACCTTCCACCCTCACTCCGTCCCCCGGCTCCAGCCGCAAGGCTTCCAGGGGCCCCAGCCCCCAGGTCTTCGCCTCCACACCCTCGCCGTCCAGCGCTCTCTCCGCCGCCGCCTTCGCTAATCCGCCGCCGCACACCAGCGGCAGGTCCAGATCGACCCCGCCTGCCGTCGCCGCCGCATCGTCCGACCGCACGACCACCGCCCCGGTCTGATAGTCCGCCGTCTCGTCGATGAACCGCACCCGCGCCTCGCCCGCCCTGTGCTCCAGCGTCCGCGTCGCCGTCTCCGCCGCCCCGCCATCGGGCAGAGCTAGCGCCTCGCGCCCAATCTCGACCACCGTCTCCACCCGCCCCAGCACGGCGACCTTCCCGTTCCGCTCGGCGGCCACGGCGTCGAACGCCGCCAGCAGCGGCTCCAGCGCATCGCGCGTCCGCATCGGCCGGTCGATGACATAGCCGGCCGCCGCCCCCTCGACGCCCTCGATCGCCATCTCTTCGGGTGACAACCCGCCTCGCGCCAACACCGCCTCGATCAGATCGCGCCCGTCGCCCGCCAGCCGTCCGTTCAGCCAATGCCCGGCGCGCCACGCCCCTGCGTCGGCCCAGACATCGCCCCGCGCCGGAAACGTCGGATAGGGCCGCGCGTCCCAGCACCAGGCGTCCGCCGCCTCCAGCATCCGCCCGCCATAGACCTCCGAAACCGGATTGTTCTCAGCCGCCGCATAATGCCCCAGCACCGCCTCCAGCGCCGCCCGCTGCACCGCGTCGTCCCGCGCGCCCGTCGATCCCGGCGGCAGGCTGCTCTCGCTGCTTTTCGCATCCTGAAACAGGTTCGGCGCATTGCCGCCCCGATCCACCGCCGCACAGCCGAACTCCGATAGCCGCACCGGCTTCATTCCCGGAATCCAGGCCGACGGCGTCGCACTCCGCACCCCGCCCGGCCGATCATGGTGCAGATTTGACCACCAGCCCTTCAGGTCCTTGGGCCGAAACACCCAGTCCTCGCCATGCGACCCGTCGACGATGGGCGTCCTCACCTGCGCCGCCCGATCCGCCTCGCTGGCGTAGAACCAGTCGAACCCGTCCGCGCCCGCGACGCCCGCCGCCAGATAGGCCGGGTCCGCCGCCCCGGCAAACGTCTCCGCATCGATCCCGCCGTCGCCCTCGCGCCAGTCCGTCAGCGGCGGATACCAGTCGATCGACACATGATCGATGTTCGCATCGGCCCACAGCGGGTCGAGGTGAAACACCACCTCCCCGCCCGCCTGTCGCCCGAAATATTCGCTCCAGTCCGCCGCATAGGACAGTTTCACGCTCGGCCCGACCACCGCTCGACATTCCGCCGCCAGCGCCCGCAACTGATCGACCGCCGGAAAACCCCCGGCCGCATCCCGCGTCCAGGTCACGCCCCGCATCTCCGACCCGATCAACAGGCCGTCCGCCCCCTCATCCGCCGCGATCCGGGCATAGTGCAGCGCCATCCGCCGCAAGCCCCAGTCGTCCGGCCCGCCGAACAAGGCCGCGATCTCCGCCGTCGCCCCGGCTCCGTCCACGCCCGCCACCCGTCCACGCCACGGATAGGCGAGGCAGTCCATGAAGACGAACGGATACAGGGTCACCTCAAGCCCCCGCGCCTTCAGCTCGCGGATCGCCTGACGCACGCTCTCGTCCGAAGGCGTCCCGCCATAGGCCGGCGCCCCATCCACCTGACTGACCTCATAGGCCTCATCGCGCGCGACGCCCGCCACGGACCAGACCCGCGGTTCGGTCGGCTTCTCGCGCCGCTCCACCCCCGGCCGAACCTGACAATGCCCAGCCCTCAGATCGCTGCCGAACCACCCCACCACCAGACTGACCCGCTTCAGGTTCGGCAGTTGCGCCTGAAGCTGATCCAGCGAAGCGATCAGGTCGGCCCGGCCCTCGCCATTGTGAACATTTTCCGCTGTCGCCCGCGTCAGTCCCTCGCGGCGCACCACCGTCTCGGTCGCCAGGGCAAACTCCCCCGCGCCGGGGATCAGGCACACCCCTTCCAGCCGGTCCTCCAGCCGCACCGTCTGTCCGCGCGGTCGCCGGAACACCTCGAAGCTCAGTTGCGGAACCCGATCCCCGAACGGCCCCAGCGGCAGGTCCTCGAACACCACATAGGCCGTGCCGCGATACGCCGGCGCATCCCGTTCCACCGCCTCGATCAACGGATCCGCCCTCTGCCCGTCGCCCCCGCGATGCACCCGCATTACCACGCCGGTCGTGTCCATCAGCCGCCCGTCGGCCCAGACCCGCCCGACCCCGTCGATCTCGCCCTCGCAAAGCGCCACGGCGAAGCTCAGCGAATAGACATAGTCGATCGTCTTCGGACCGCCCTTGCCCGCACGGCCCTTGTTTTTGCCTTCCAGGAACCGCGCCGCCCAGATCACCTGACCCGTCACCCGCGCCCGTCCGAAGACGCAGGCCATCGGCGCCCCTTCCGCCGTGCCCTGAACCTTCAGTGTCTCCAGCCTCGGCCCCACCTGCCGCGCCGGCCCCAGCGCGCCCACCACCCGACTGTCGATCGCCCGCCCGAGGGTCGAGCCGATCACCCGCCCGACCGGCCCGCCGATCGACTGCCCGACCGCGCTCAAAACGACTTGCGCCATGCCTTTAAACTCCGTCATCCTCGGTCAACGAGGCGGCGCACGCCGCCAAGGCCGAACCGGGGACAGGAAACCGGAACACGGCCGCCAGCCGTCTTTGCCACCACACGCCCATCCAGCTCTCGACCACCGCTCGACCCCAATAGGCGTGGATCATCCTCGGCTCCGGCCCGCCGACGCCGCTCAGGATGGCGCAATGCTTCACCGCCGCCCCCGGCGACATGCGAAACAGCAACACGTCGCCCGCCCGCATCTGATCGACCGCAACCGGCCGCATCCACCGCCCCGCCGCCTCCAGCAGCGTCTCGCGCCCGCCGACCTCGGCCCAGTCGGCCGAATAGGCCGGCAAGACCTCGGGCTCCTCGCCCAACACCTCGCGCCAGACCCCGCGCACCAGTCCCAGACAGTCCGCGCCCACACCCTTCACGCTGGCCTGATGCCGATAGGGCGTGCCGAGCCAGGACCGGGCGGACATCACCACCGCGCTCCCGCTCACCGGCGGCTCCCGCCGTCGTTGCGCGCACTTCCGGCCGGATAGGCCGTCAGGAAGTCGTCCCCCGGCACATCCGGAAATCCGCGAAAGTTCGCCCCATTCCCGAACGTCCCGACACAGGTCGCCCACCGCTTGTCGCAGACCCGCCCCGCCGCCTCCGCGACCCCGCATCTCTGGTCTCCCAGCCGCGCATCGCACATCCGCCCATAGGTCCGCCCGACCACCCGCTCCAGCTTCGCCAGGGGTCCCTCAAGCTCGGCGACGAAGCTCTCCCCCTGGCGCTGGATCTTCGCCAGCGCCCCCGACCACAGCCGCACCCGCAGATCCGGCCGCGCCCAGTCCACGCGCCACAGTTCGACCGTCGCCTTGTCGAACAGACCCGCCGCCACATCCGCTTCAGCGATCGCCGCATCGTCTAGCACGCCCGCCGCCGAAACCGACCCCGCCGCCAGCCCGACCGCGCTCTCGCCCGCCCCCGCCGTCCAGCCGCTCGCCGCCCGACAGACGACCCCGTCCACCATCAGGTCCCGGTCGTGATCGGTGAACCCCATCACCACGCCGTCGGCTCGCTCCAGCCGCCAGACATGGCAAAGCGTCGCCGCCCCGCTCTCGATGCGGGCGGCCATTTCGTTCGGTATGTCGCGCATGGCTCAGACCCGAACCTCGATCAGCGGAACCGCCGCCATCCGTCCGGCCTCGAAGCTCTCCAGCGTCGTCTCGATCCGATCGCTGTCGAACCGCACCGGCGTGTCGAACTGAAACCCCGCCGTCACGCTGACGCCCGCCTCCGGCGCGCGCTCCAGCGTCACCCGCCCGGTCACGAGATCGACCATAAAAGCCGTCGTCTCGACACCACCCAGCGCCACCCGCACCGATCCCTCGACCGGCTTGGCGATCGGCCGCTCCACATCGCCGTAGCGCTTCACCAGATCTAACGCGGTGCGAACCCCGTCGCCCACGCCCAGCACCTGATCCTCCGCCGAGACCACCCCGCCCGGCGCGCACGATTTGAAATCGGCGAAGTCCTTGAACCGGAACCCGTACAGCCGTCCCCGCCGCTCCTCGAAGAAGGCGACCAACTCGGCCATGTCGTCCAGCGACCTCAGGTTCGCCCCGATCAGATACCGCCTGCGCCCCAGCGCCCAGGGCGTGGACCGCCGCTCGAACCCCGACGCCAGGGTCGTGATCTCCGTCCGACGCTCCACCCCGCCGGTCGAACCGAACGCCAGCCGCGCGGGCAGGCGCACCTCATGAAAGGCCATGCGAACCTTTCCTCCCTTTCACTTGTTCATGGATCGTCGCTCGTTCATGGTCGCATTGCGGCCAGCTTCGGCCGCATGCCCAAGGGGAGCGACACGTTTGCGCGGCGAGATTCTCAGCTACGACACCACCACCGGAATCGGTCTGATCAGCGGCGACGACGGCGCCCGTTACGATTTCACCTCGGCCGCGCTGCAATCGCCGGCCGTGCCCGCCGCCGGCGTCCGCGTCGACTTCGTCCCCGAAGGTGCCGCCGCCACCCAGATCCTGATCCTGGCCGGTTCGCCCACCACCACCGGCGTCGCCGGCGGCTACGCCAGCTCGACCTCGACCGCCGTCGCCGGCTTCGACTGGCAAAAGCTGTTTCTGTCCTTCGAGGGGCGCATCCGCCGCAGCCATTTCTGGATCGGCTGGCTGATCCTGCTGGGCGTCAACGTCGTCATCAGCTGGATCCCGATCATCAATCTGTTCGGGATCGTGCTGATCTGGCCCAACCTCGCCATTTCGGTGAAGCGCCTTCACGACATGGGCAAGACCGGCTGGCTGATCGCCATTCCCTGGATTGGCTCCATCGTCGCCTTTGTAGCCGGCTTCGCCATAATGATCGCCGGCGCCGTCGCCAACGGCTATGCCGAGGACTATTACGAGAGCAATCCCGCCGCCGTCTTCGCCCTGATGGGCCCGGCCATCGGCCTGTTCGCCATCGCCGGCCTCTTGGGCTTGGCGTTCCTGATCTGGATCGGCGTCGTCGACAGCCAGAAGGGCGAGAACCGCTTCGGCCCGAACCCGAAGGGCGAATAAGTCTTACCGCCCGAGTGACTTCAGCGCCGCCGCCCCGTCCTCGACGGGGCGGCGTTTTCACATCCGCCTGGCGCCCAGGCTGACGGCCCGCGCCAGCATCTGGGCGATCTGCGCCTCGGACCGCAGCAGGGCCGGTGTGCCGCCGTCCACCGCCACATTGACCGTCACGCCCCCACCGCCGACCGGCCCGATCTCGCCGCCCATCGACGGTCTAAACACCTCCGGCCCGCGCTCGCCGACCAGATAGGCTGCACCGCCCTGCACCGGCCCGCCGTCCGCCCGCGCCCCGCCGAAGCTGGACATCAGCGACTGGATCGCCGCGCTCAGCCCGCCACCCTGCGATCCTGCTGCCGCATTGACCGCATTCAGCACCGCCCGCGCCAGTTCGGCCAGCGACACCTCCCCGTCCGCCGCCGCCCGCGCCAGCGATCGCGTCAGACTGTCGCCCGCCCGACCGAACGCCTCCTCGATGGCGTCAGCCGCATCCTGCGCCGGCGCCTTCAGCGCCTCCAGCGCCGCCCCGGCTTCGGCCGCTCTCAGCGCGACCTGATCGATCCCGTCCCGCCCGAACTCATCCGCCATCCGGCCAACCCTCCATCAATCGCGCCAGCCCCTCGCGTCCCAAAGGCGCCGTCCCCCGCGGAACTTGCGTCAACATCCGCCACTCCCTCAACGACAGCCGCCAGAACGCCTCGGGCGCCACGCCCATCGCAGCCGCCAGCCTCAGCATCTCGGCCCAGGGCGTCACCTCGCCGCCGCCGCAAACGCCTGCGCCACCGCGACCCCCGCCTCGCGCGGATAGACCGTCGCGACATCCACCGCCTCCTCCCCGCCCCCACGCAACACCGCCGCCAGCACCACCATCAGATCCCTCGCCGACAGCGTCTTCATCCGCTCTACCACCGCCGCCAGCCCGTCGACGCCCAGCCCCGTCTCGATCTCCGCCAGCGCCCCCAGCGTCAAACACGCCCGTCGCCGCGCGCCGCCCAGCATCACGGCCGCCTCGCCCCGCGCCCCGTTCATATCGCGCTGAAGCCGATGGCCCCCGCGCTGGCCAGGCTCAGCGCGAAGGTCGCTTCCCCCTCGTGCTCGCCGGCGTATTCCAGCGTCGCCACCAGGAACGGCCCCTCCAGCACGCCGAAGTCCGGCACGATCAGCCGCCACCGTTTCGCCGCCTGATCGAAGAAGGCCTCGCGCACCAAGGCATCGGAGGCGGCATCGCGGAAGATGCCCTGCCCCGACACCGCCGCCGACTTCACGCCCGCGCCAGCCAGCAGCTCGCGCCACCGCCCGGCGCTGTCGCCGTCGGTCGCATCCACCGTCTTGGCGTTCAGCGAGATCGTCCGCGCCCTCAACCCCGCCACCGTCGTGAACACGCCCGGCGCGGCCTCGATCTTCAGCAACATGTCCTTGCCGGCCTGTGCCGTCATGCGTTTTCTCCCACTTCTTCGGTTACCGCCCTCAGCCGCACGACCGCATAGGTCCGCCGCGCATCGCCCGCCCGGAACACTTCCGCCAACGTCGCCCTCAGCGTCGCCGTCCGCACGCCGTCGGCCTCCAGCACGGCCTCGTGCAGACACGCCCGCACCGCCGCCGCGACCGCCTTGGCCTCTTCCGATCCCGCGAAGCGCGACACGCCCGTCAGGGTCAGCTTCTGCTCGACCCCGCCCCCGTCCGCCGCCACCGGCCGACTCTCGCACCGCCCCAGCGCCAGATAGGGACACAGCGCCCCTTCCGGTGCCTGGTCGTAAACCCGCTCCTGGATCAGGGCCGACAGCGCCGGATCGGCCTTCAGCGCCGCCACCATCGCCTTCTGCAGCGCGCCTTCATGGTCCCTCATCGCACCCGCTCCAGAACCAGCTTCGCTCGCCCCGGCCGCGCATCCTCGACCGAGACAATCCGCCACTCCGCCCCGCCGAACCGTAGCACGCGACCGATCATCAGCCGGGCATCCGCCCGCGCCTCGGCGCCCATCGTCTCGACCGCCCGCCTTTGATCGCCCTCGCCGCGTTCAGTGCGCCGACGCGCCCCGCACTTCAGCCAGGCGGATCCTGCCGCCTCGAACGACACGCTGCGCCCGCCGTAAGGCGTCTCGGCCTCCACCGGCTGAAACAACCCCGCTAGAATTCTCACAACCGCACCACGCGATAAGGCGCGATCCAGGCCTCGACCGGCTCCACCACCACCGGCTCCCCCCGCTCATAGGCCCGCAGCACCAGCATCAGGATCGCCAGCCTCAGCGGCGCCGGAGAGGTGGACGTCAGGCTCAACCCGACATCCCCCTCCACCTTCGCCTGCGCCGCCGCGATCAGGGTCTGGATCAAGCCGTCCTCGACCTCATGCTCGACCCTCAGAAACAGCTTTGCCTCCGCCACCGTCACCGGCTGCGCCATTGCAATCTCCATTGTCAGAAATTCCGTCTCCTCCCCATGCAATGGGGAGGGGGACCACGAAGTGGTGGAGGGGCTCTTCGACGCCCGCAGAGCCCCTCCGTCACGGCGCGAAGACGCGCCGCGCCACCTCCCCGTCGCTGCGCGACAGGGAGGAGACGACCGGATCAGCTTGCGCTGAACTTCATCACCTTGATCGCGTCGAAGTTCTGCACCCCGCCGCCCACGCGCTTGGTCGTGTAGAACAGCACATAGGGCTTGGCGGAATAGGGATCGCGCAGCACCCGCACCCCCGCCCGATCGACGATCAGATACCCCCGCTGGAAGTCCCCGAACGCGATCGACAGGCTATTGGCCGCCACGTCCGGCATGGTCTCGATCTCGGTCACCGGATAGCCTAGCAGGCTCGCCGTCTCGCCCAGCCGCGTCGCCGGCTGCCAGATATAGTTGCCGTCCGCGTCCTTGAACTTGCGCACGGCCGAGACCGTCTTGCGGTTCATCACGAACCGGCCGTTCGGTCTGTACTGGGCCTTGGGCGCATAGATCAGGTCGATCAGGCGATCCGCCGGACTGGTCGCCGCGAACCCGCCCGCCGCGCCCGATGCGACATAGCCGATCTGGCCCCAGGCCTGGCCCGCGTCCGCCACGGTCGGATAGGACAGCAGACCCTTGGGCTTGTTCACCCCGTCGCCGTTGATGAAGGCCTGGGTCTCCTGCGCCGCAAAGGCGTCCTCGACCTCGGCCGCCAGCCATTCGTCCAGATCGACCATGGCGTCGTCCAGCAGGGCCTGCGTCGCCGCCGGATTGGCGTAGAGATCAGCCGACGGAAACTCCAGCAGGGCCAGGGTCGCCGGGTCCGTCTCGGGCCGCGCGGCCGTCTCCGCCACCCAGCCGCAGGCCACGCCCGCCGTCGACACCGGCTTTCTGTACACCCCGGCCGCCACAGTCCTGACCGTCGCGATCTCGCGCATCGGACTGGCCGCCATCAGACGCCGCTCAATGGCCCGCTCGGTCTCATACGGCACGACATAGCCGCCCGACGTCGCCCCGCCCGACAAGCCCGCCTTGACCTCAAGCGCGCCAGACTGGCCCGTCTTCAAATAGCCGTCCCACGCCTCTTTCGCCTCGGGCGCAGACGTCGGCTCGGCAGGTTCGCCTCCAATCACCGGACGACGGCTCTGGCTCATCACGCGGTCCAGTCGCGCCTGGGCCGAGGCCACCGCCTGGTCGATGCGCGCCACCTTCTCCTCCAGCAGCACATCGGCCGCCGCCTTCTTCTCGATCTCGCCCAGCCGGGCGTCGTTCGCCCCTTTGAACGCCTCGAACGCCGCCATCACCTCGCGCACGACATCGCGCGCCTCGGGCTGGCCCGAAGCCTGTTTGGTCTCTTTCATGATATCTCCGGTTGAAGAACCGCCTGTTGCGGTTAGGGTCGGCGAATGAGTGCTTCAGCAAAGCTCCCACGCACCGGATTGGGCCGCCTCGTTCCCTTCTCCAACTGGAGGAACGGGGCATTCTGGCTGATGATTTTGGGACTCTGCGCTTCGTCGATCAGCAATGAGATGGGATGGATAGACGACGGCGAGCGATCATTGCTGTTCTTCTCGACGTTGGCCTTTGCTTGCGTGATTTGGGCTCTCTCGCCCCATCTGCCCGCGTTGACGGTGCCGCCAAAACTTGGCCCGCTTGATCGCCTGCAGGCTCACGACGACATCTGATGTCCCACCTGACGCCCCTCGAAAGCGCCGTGATGGACGCCATGATCTGGCAGATGGGCGACAGCGTCCCAGACCTGCGCGCCCAAGTCGCCGCCAGCTCGCCGGGCCTGCGTCGCAACACCGGCGCCGGCCTCTATTCCCAGATCGTCGTCGATGCGGACCGCGCGATCGCCAACCCGGACGCCACCGGCCTGTTCGGCACGGTCCATGCGATGGTCTCGGGCCTGCCCGACCCCGTGGGCTTCCAGATCGAGCTGCGCCAAGGCCGGCTGACGGCCCTGCATGGCCAGAGCTACGGCCAGGACACCCGCGCCATCGACTTCTCGACCACCGCCTTCGAAGAGGTCTTCACCGTCGACGAAGCCGGCCGCTCGATCCTGTTCCGTCCCGCCCGGCGTGCGACCGATCCGATCCCGCCCAAGCCAAAACCCGCCGCCCGACCGGCCGCTGCGCCCGCCGCCCAAGCCGCGCCAAAAGTTCAACCCAAACCCGCGTCCCAACCGGCGTCAAAGCCCTCCGATCACGCCCTGCCGTCCGCCGCCGCCTCACCGGGTCTGGCCGAGATCATCGCCGGCCTGTCCAACCCCACGGCCTCGCGCGGCGGCCAGCTGGCCTTGGTCTATCTCGGCGCCTATGCGCTGGCGGCCGTCTTCATCCTGTTCGCCCACCTCGTGCTGCACGTCGGCTGGATCTTCGGCCTGGTGCTCGCCGGCTGGGCCCTGCGCTATCTCCACGGCAAGAAGGGCCGCGCCCAGATGGCGGCCCTCGCCGAAACCCTCGACCGCAACGGCGCTTTCCAGGCGCTCAAGCCAAACTGAACCGCGCCCCCGGCAGCATGGGAAACGTCACCAGCGACACCTCCCACAGCTCGACCGCGCTCAGCACGCGCAGCCGTCCCTGACGCCGGGCCCGCGCCGTGCGGTAGCCGATCGACAGCCCATCCAGCGCCCCGGCCCGACTCAACGCCCCGGCGAACCGCGCCTCGGCCGACCAGTCCTCGATCCGGCCGCGCACGAACAGACCGCGCGCATCCTCGACGATCTGCTCCCAGACCCCGACCGGCGTGCGCGCATCGTGCTGGTTCAGCATCCGCACCCCCTCAGCCCCCGTCTTGGCCAGACTGTCCGCAAACGCCCCCGCCTGGACCACGTCCCCGTTCAGATCCGCCACGCCCCACAGCGAGGCGTAGCCTTCGATTTGAAGGGGTGAGTGGTGAATCGTGACTCGTGAATGCTTCTGTCGAGTCACCAATCGCGATTCACCACTCACGCCCCGCCCTCCAACCGCCGCTCGATCCGCTCCACGGCCGCCGCCGTCGCCTCGCCCTGGACCTCCAGCCGCGCCAGCCGTTCGGCGACCAGCCTCTGCTCCCCGACCCGCTGCTCCAGCGTCGCGATCCGCGCCGCGGCGCCCCCGGCCCAGACCAGGCCGCCCACCGTCTGCACCACGACGGCGATCAGCAGCGCCGTCGGCACGCGCCGGATATGATGTTCGCTCATTTCGCTCTCCTTTGCGGCGTGACTCGTGAGGCGTGAGTCGTGATTGGCAACCGCCCCAGTCACCACTCACCAGTCACCATTCACCAATCACCAATCACCAATCACGCCCCCAACCCCGCCATCCGCCGACGCTCTTCGTCGGTCAGGAAGCTCGCCGCCTCCAGCCGCGCCCACAGGGCGTCCCGCTCGGGCTGCAGCGCCGAGACTGCATCCAGGTCCGCCCGGATCTCGCACCCCGCGAACCGCTCGCCCAGCCAGCCCGTCATCGCCCCGGCCGCCTTCCGCACCAGCGGGATCACCGTCTGTCGCCAGAAGGCCGCATTGGCCTCGCGATAGTTGGCGTAGGTCGCATCGCCAGGTATCCCCAGCAGCTGCGGCGGAACCCCGAAGGCCAGGGCGATCTCGCGCGCCGCCGCATGTTTGCCGGCCGTGAAATCCATTTCCGCCGGCGTCAGGCTCAGCGGCTTCCAGTCCATCCCACCCTCCAGCAGGATCGGCCGTCCGGCGTTGGTCGCCCCGGCATAGACGTTCGACAACTGATCCTTCAGCGCCTCGAACTGTCCGTCCGTCAGCCGCTCGCCGTTCCTCGCCCCATAGACCAGCGCCCCCGACGGCCGCGCGGCATTGTCCAGCAGGGCCTTGTTCCAGGCGCCGGCCGCATTGTGCGCATCCACCCCTTGCGCCGCCGCCTCCAGCGGCGACAGCCCGTACCAGTCGTCCAGCGGGTGCCACAGCTTCAGGTGCATCACCGGCGCCCAGCCGTCCGTTGCCCGCCCGATCCTCACAGACCGTCCGTCCACGGAATAATCCCACGCCTCGGGCCAGCCTGAACGGCCTGGAACCACCTTCACCCGGTCCGACCGCAGCGCCCACAGCTCGTCCGGCGCCCCGTCCCCGTCCGCATCGCCGGTCGCCTCGACATAGGCGTTGCCCGACACCTGCAGCGCGCCATAGACCGCCTCCATCAGCTCCGCGCCCGACTGCTCGGGATTGGGCCGACGGATCAGTTTCGCCAGCGGATGCGCATCGTCGCGCGCCCCATCCACGAACACCGCGAAAGGCGCAGCCGCCGCCGCCTCGGCGATCATGCGGATGCAGCGATAGGCCACCGCATTCTTCTGATACCCCTCGCGCGCCAGGCTGGCGTAGTCGTTGGGCGTCCATCGCGGTCGCCCCACTCCGGACAGGGCGATCACCCCGCCCGCGCGGCTTTCCTTGCCCTCAGGCGCGCGCATGCGCCCCGTCTGGCCGAACGGCCACCGGATCGAAACCATCGCAATCTCCTTGAACTCTTCTAGATCCTCTCCGAGCCGCTACGCGGCTCTGGGGAGGATTCTCAGCACCGGCCGTTCGATCCAGACGTGGACGACCGCCCCCGCCGCCAGACTGGCGATCACCGTCAGCGCCACCACCGCATCCCCCGGCAGGGCGACCATCCCGCTCTCGAACATCCGCCCCAAGGCCCGGATGACCAGCACGTGGACCAGATAGATCGAATAGGACGCATCCCCCATGAAGGCCGCCGCTCGCTCCAGCCGCCCGGGCGCCTGATCCGTCCGCTCCATCCGCACCACGCCGAACACCAGCATCGCGCTGGGCAGACCCCAGATCAGCACCCGCCTCAACCCGTTCCACGGATCGTTCAGCGCCCGCACATCGTCGATGCCGCCATAGCCGAAGACCAGGCCCAGCCCAAACCCAAGCGTCGCCAGACCGACCGCCCACACCCCAAGCCGACGCGGTGCCGACCGCCACACCCAGGCGATCCCGACGCCCAGCAGAAACTCCAGAATGATCGGCGCGCCCCAGAACCTCAGCACCGGCGTCGCCACGACCAATCCGACCGCCAGCATCACTGCATAGGCCCCCACCAGCCCCCAGCCGACCCGCCGGCCGCCCGCCATCGCCCTGCCCGCTATGGCCAGCCCAAACCCGGCGTAGAACAGCGTTTCGAAACACAGGGTCCACCCCGGCCCCAGCGCCGGAAACGTCATCTCCAGCCCGCTGAACGGCCAGAACAGAAACGTCGCCGCCGCCACGTCCGGGCTCAGCGTCCCGCCCCGCGCCATCCCGATCAGGATCGGCAGCGACAGCAGCCAGTAGATCGGCGCCACCCGCCGAAACCGCCGCCACAGGAAGGCCCCGGCCGCGCCCACGCCCGTCTGCCCCTGCGTCGTCGTGGCGATGATGAAGCCGCTGATGACGAAGAACACGTCCACGCCCACGGCGCCGAAGTTCTCCAGCGTCCCGCCAGCCAGCACCGTCTCCAGCTCCAGCCGCGTGCCGGCCAGATCCACGGCGTGCGTGACGACCACCGCCGTCGCCGCCGCGAACCGCAGCGCCTGCACCCCGTAGAACCGCTCCCCCATCCGCCACGGTTACCACCGCGCGAGAGCGCGCGACAACCTCAGATCATCACACACGCCCGCACCGCCTCGGCGATCCTCGCCTGGCCCGCCGCATTGGGATGGACGGAATCAAACATCAGCCCGTTAGCGAACCCGCCCCCGAACAAGGCCGTCCCGTCGATGGGCGCCGCCAATCCCCGCGTCGCCGCGACGCCGAAAACGGCATCTCGCAGCGCGGTTTGCGCGGCATAGCTCGCCTTGCCCTGCGCCGGATCCGACGGACATCCGGTCATCAGCAGCACGTCCCCTGTCGTCAGGCACCGATCCACCAGCGTCCCCAGCCCGGCCTTATAGGTCGCGACCGCCGTCCCCGCGTTCCAGTCGTTGATCGTCAGACACACGACCGACAGATCAGGCGCCGCCGCCGGGATAGACCCATACGCCCGGTACGGCTGATCCGTCGTGATCCAGTCCGCGATCCGGGCCCCGCCCCACCCGGCGTTGATCACCCGCGCCCGCTTCACATCTGACCGCCACGCGACCCCGCCCGCGATGAACACCGCCCCGCCCGAGGCCCAGCGCACGCTCACCGGCCCGGCGGTCTCGGGAAAGGCCACGGTCGTCACCTCCATCGACGCCGCCTTGGTGGTGCTGACCGTCGCCCGCACTGCGCCGTCCGTCTCGACCGTCAGCACCCCCAGCGCCGTATTGGTCACGGCCCACAGGTCGAACCGATCGACCGGCCGGTCGGGCTGAAAACTCCACATGCCAGTCGACGAGGCCGCGCCCGAAAAAAGCTTGCCGCCCATCCCGGTCAGGGTGTTGACGCCCCACCCGGCGCCCAAGGTTACGCGCGGATCATAGGCGGAATAGCCTCCGCTGGCCCCATCCGCCGCCCCGGCGCCCGCGACCGACGCCGCCGACGCCGGCAGGCCCCGCCCGCTCATCATCGCCGCCAGCCGCTCCGGCCAGGCGCTCGCCTGACCGTTCGGCGTCCAGCCGCCGGAGACCGCGCCATAGCCTTGGGTCACGCTGTCGCCGATGCACAGCAGCCGCGCCTCGCGCCCGCCCGCCTGCATGGTCCTGACCGCCGCCGACCAGACGGGCATATCGGGCACGGCGAACCGCGCCCCACCCAAGACACCGGCCAGCACCCCGCCCGGCGCCGCCGTCGCCGCTCCGATCTCGACACCCGACATCAGTCGAAGGCCGCCACGATCTGCGTCGCCGTCGTCCCGGTCGCCAGCACCCGGCGCACCTGCACCGGCAACCACCCCACCGGATGGTTGGCGAAGGTCACGGCGTCGCCATCCTCAGCCCCGACCGTCAGCACACGGACATTGCCCGCCCCACCGACATACAGCGCCTTGGCGTAGATCGTCAGATCGGCCGTATCGCTGGGCGCTGCCGCCGCCGCACGCCGCGCCGGACCGCTCGCGTCGCGCCCGTGGTTCAGCAATCCGTCCCGCTCGGGAATGGCTGGCATATCGTCTCTCCTGTCGTTGAAAATCGAAAGGGCTAAAGCCCGCGCAATCGCGGTCCCGCCGACTGTGGTCCCAGCATCAGCCGCGTGATCGCCCACACCAGGGCGTCGGCCCGATCCGGGCTGGGTCCGCCCTCGCTGCCCAGCGCCAGCATCTCTTCCTCCAGCGCTGGGAAGGCCTCGCAGTGGACCACCCGCCCCTGTTCGTAGAGCAGGGCCACCGGCTCGGCCCGCGCCGCCTTGGACCGCGAGGCGTGGACCATCTCGATCCGGCATGGACATGCGCTGATGGCCAGAACCGACCGCACCATGTCGCCGCCCTGATTGCTCTCGGCGACCACCTCGTGCGCGCCGAACTCGTGCGCGGCCGCGCTGACCGCCCCGCCCCAGCTCTGGGGCGAGCGCCCCTGCACCGTCCGGTCGGCCAGCACGAAGGCGTGGCGACCTTTTCGCCCCACGACCACGATGCCGCAGGCGTCTCCGGTCGCGGTCGCCGGCGGATCGACCGCCACCACGATCCGGTCCAGTTCGACCGGCCGCGCGCCCCTGGCCCGTTTCAGGTCCGCGATGCGGAACAGGGCCCCCTCCCCCTCGACCACCACGCCTTCCAGCTCCTGCGCCGCCAGTCGCGTCCCGCCATAGACGTCGTTCAGATGCGCCAGAAAGCCGGGCGACAGGTTCTCAGCATTCAGCGCCGTCGCCGCCCGTTCCGTCACCGTCCCAGCCTCGGCCATCAGTCGTCTCAGCGCCGGGATCGGCCGGGGCGTCGTCGTCACCGCCAGCAGCGGCGAGGCCCCCAGCCGCAGTCCGAACCTCAGGTTCGACAGCACCATCTCCGGCCGTCGCCAGGCGCAGAACTCGTCCGCCCAGGCCGCATGGAACTGCGGCCCCCTCAGACTGTCGGGATCCTCGGCCGAAAACGCATAGGCCGCCGACTGATTTTTCCACACCAGCCTCCGCCGCCCGGCCTCCCAGCGCGGCCGATCGCCCGGTTCCGCCAGCGACTTGATCCCCGACGCCCCCTCCACCATCACCTCGCGCACATCGTGCAGAGCGGGGCCGACCAGCGCCAGGGTGATGCCGGGCAGCTCTCGCGCCATGATGTCGATCCAGACCGACCCGGCGAACGTCTTTCCCGACCCCCGGCCGCCCAGCAGCAGCCAGGTCTTCAGGTAGTCATCCGTCGGCGAACACTGATGCTTCGCCACCCGACAATGGCTGCGATGCAGCCTTAGCTCGCGCCCTTTCAGCTGCCTCAGCGTTCTTCTCTTCCAGAATCCGATCAAGCCGCTCGTGCTCGACGACCAGTTCCTGTCGGATTCGCTCGTCCTCGGCGGGGTCGTAGGTTCGTCCACCCATCTCGTCCTCTTCGTTGTCGCTCAGGCACAGCAGTCGCAGCGCCTCGACCGCCTTGGCCGACCGCGCGATCACCCCGATCTGGCGCGCGACCTTCTCGGCGACGGCGGCGTCCTTGACGTCCGTTTCGCAGACGCTCTTGGCCGTCTCTTCGATCTTGGCCTTCATCATCAGGAACAGGGGCTCCATCCACCCGGCGCAGGACGCAGCCGTCTCGCGCGCGCCGCCGCAGCCGCCCTCTCCGTCATCCCGATTTCCCGTCATGCCCAAACCATAGCGGACCAGCGTCCTCAGGCCGGAAGAACGCCCACATAATTCGCCAATGGCTTGTTTTCGCAGCCTTTCAACCAGCGTCATTGCGCTGGCTAGGGGGTGCTACCCTATCGCTCCCGGCCCCGTTCGACCGTCCATTCCGGCGCCTCGAAATCCAGCGCATCTTCCGGCTCGGCCAGCGACAGCTCCGAAATCGTCTGGCCCCGCACCGACACGCCCGCCGTATGCACCGTCTCGCGACTGCCCGAGATCAGATGATGCCATTTGGCCAGCGGCCGCCCCTCATGCAGCCGGCGATAGGCGCACGACTTAGGCATCCACTCCAACGCCTCGATATTGCCGGGCGTCAGCTTGATGCAGTCCGGCACCTGGGCCTTGCGGTTCGCATAGTCCGAACAGGCGCAGGCCTCGGGGTCGAACAGCTTGCAATGCACCCGCGTCGGAATGACCTCGCCCGTATCCTCGTCCTCGAACCGGATCACGCAGCACAGCCCGCACCCGTCGCACAGCCCCTCCCACTCGGAAGGCGACATCTCGGCCAGGGTCTTGGTTTCCCAGTAGGGTTGCATGGCGCGCCTCATACGCGCCGCGCCGCCACTTGTCACAGCCTCAATGCCCGACCGTCTTGGAGAACAGGTTGATCACCACCACTCCGCCGACGATCATCGCCAGCCCGACCATCGCCGGCAGGTCCAGCCGCTGGCGGAACACCACCGTCCCGATCACCGAGATCAGCACCACCCCCAACCCGCTCCAGATCGCATAGGCGATCCCCACCGGCATCTGCCGCAGGGCGATCGACAGAAGGTAGAACGCCAGGCCGTAGCAGACCGCCATCCCCGCCGTCGGCCAGGCCCGCGTGAACTGCTGCGAGGCCTGCAGCATCGTTGTGCCCGCCACCTCCAGCGCGATGGCGCCCAGCAGCGCGGCCCAGGTGATCATGCTCATGACAGGCCCATAGCCCGGCCCGACGCCCGGCCGCAAATCCACAGCCTGCGGCGCGTATCGCCTTTCCAGTGGCGAAATGGGCCTGAACCCCTTAGATCACACCCGTTTCCGCCCCCCTCCGCCGCGCAGTGCGCGGTTTCCCTCTCCGGCGTCGCCCGAGAGGATCGAAAGTCACATGGCAGCCAGACCCCCTCTCGTCGCACTCAAGGACGTCCGCCTTCAGGACGGCCAGCGCCCTCTCTTCGACGGCGTCGATCTTGCGGTCGAACCGCGCAGCCGCGCCGCCCTGGTGGGGCGCAACGGCGCGGGCAAGTCCACCCTGATGAAGGTCGTCATGGGCCTGATCGAGCCGGACAGCGGCGACCGCTCGATCCAGTCCGCCGTCCGCTTCGCCTATGTGCCGCAAGAGCCCGTGATCACCGGCGAGACCCTGCTGGACTATGCGTCGTCGGGCGAGGCCGAGACCTGGACGGCCGAAAGCTGGCTGGAGACCTTCGGCCTGAACCCGGCGAAGTCGACGCAAGGGTTGTCTGGCGGCGAAACCCGCCGCGCCGCCCTGGCCAAGGCTTTCGCCGAAGAACCCGACCTGCTGCTGCTGGACGAGCCGACCAACCACCTCGACATCCTGGCCATCGAACTGCTGGAGAACGAGCTGATCCAGGCCCGGTTCGCCCTCTTGGTCGTCAGCCACGACCGCGCCTTCCTGAACCGCGTCACCAACACCGTCCACTGGCTGGAGGGCCGTCGGGTCCGCACCCTGAACAAGGGCTTCGTCGAGTTCGACGAATGGTCCTCCAAGGTGCTGGAGGAAGAGGCCGAATCCCTGCGCCGCCTGACCAAGACCATCGAGCGCGAGACCGCCACCTTCTACTCCTCCATCACCGCCCGCCGCAGCCGCAACGAGGGCCGCGCCCGCTCGCTTCAGGCGTTGCGCGCCGAACGCGCCGAGAAGATGAAGGATGTGCCGCGCGAACTGTATCTCGGCGTCGATTCCGGCTCGACATCGGGCAAGCTGGTCGCCGAGATCAAGCATGTCTCAAAGGGCTTCAACGGCCGCACCCTGTTCAAGGACCTGACCACCCGCATCATCCGCGGCGACCGTCTGGGCATCGTCGGTCCCAACGGCGCGGGCAAGACCACCCTGGTCAAGACCCTACTGGGCGAACTGGCGCCCGACGAAGGCACGGTGCGCATGGGCGCAAACCTCGAGCCGGTCTATCTGGACCAGTCGCGCGAAGGGCTGAAGTCGGACATGACCCTGTGGGACGCCCTGACGCCGGGCGGCGGCGACAGCATTCTGGTGCGCGGCGTGTCCAAACACGTCGCCGCCTACGCCAAGGACTTCCTGTTCTCGGAGGCCCAGCTGCGCCAGCCGATCTCGACCCTGTCGGGCGGCGAGCGCAACCGCCTGCTGCTGGCGCGCGCCCTGGCGAAGCCCGCCAATATGCTGATCCTCGACGAACCGACCAACGACCTGGACATGGACACGTTGGACAAGCTGGAAGAGCTGCTGGAGGGCTATGACGGCACCCTGATCCTGGTTTCCCACGACCGCGACTTCATCGACCGCCTGTCCACCTCGACCCTGGCCCTGAACGGGCGCGGCGACATCGTCGAGACCCCCGGCGGCTGGACCGACTTCATCCGCCAGAACCCCGGTTTCCTCCAGCCCGGCTCGAACCCCCGCCCCCAGGACAAAGCCGCCGCCCAGCGCGCCGCCGAGGCGCCGCCGCCCGCCGTCGCCCC
The DNA here is from genome assembly GCF_058790795.1 of Brevundimonas sp. EU05-FHT14B07. Taxonomy (NCBI): domain Bacteria; kingdom Pseudomonadati; phylum Pseudomonadota; class Alphaproteobacteria; order Caulobacterales; family Caulobacteraceae; genus Brevundimonas; species Brevundimonas sp. EU05-FHT14B07. The sequence continues at coordinate 351,172 of NZ_JBYTCZ010000001.1, read as the reverse complement.
CAAGAAGACCGCCAAACTTTCCTTCAAGGACGCTCACCGCCTGAAGGAGCTGGAAGCCCTGATCGATGCGCTGCCCGCGACCATCGCGAAACACGACGCGACCCTGGCCGACCCCGGCCTCTACGCCCGCGACCCCAAGGCCTTCGACGCCGCCATGAAGGCTGCCGAAAAAGCCCGCGCCGACCTGGAATCCGCCGAACTGGAATGGCTGGAGCTGGAAGAGAAGAAGGCGGCTCTGGCGGGGTAGAGACCGAACGGCTCGTCACCCTGGCGAGGACGGCTTGAGGTCCTAACCCTAACTGTCTGGATCCCCGGGCGGCGTCTTCGCCGCGCCTCGGTTCTGCATCACGCTGACGGCGATGCAGGCGACCAGGCCGAACGCGAACCACAGGCCGAACTTGCCCGTCAAAAGCCCGACCAAGCCAAAGATCAACAGGACGCCGAAGGGGGTGAGCCGTTTCATGGGGCGGACGATAACCGGCTTTGTCATGGCTGACGAGGCTAGGCCAAAGGCCCCGATTTGAAACCAAACCCGCCGCCGCACACTCAAGCTTGATGACCCTGCGCACCCACCTCGTCGAGTTCGCCCCGCCCCAGCAGGCGGCGGTGCGGCGGATCAACGCCGTCCTCGCCCGCGCGCCGCGCCTGCGCACCGACGGCTGGCGGATCGATGCGGGCCAGCGGCTGTCGCTGTGGCTGGACGCGGCCGCCGGGCGGGTCACCACCCCGCGTTTAAGGAAGCGCGGCGTGACGGTCGAAATCATCCAGACGGACGGCGACCATCCCGTCCCCTTGCGCATCCTGCATCCGACGGGCGCACCCCGAGCGGTCATCCTGGATATCCACGGCGGCGGCTGGGTGCTGGGCAGCGCCGGGCTGAACGACCGGCTGAACGCCCATCTGGCCCACCACGGTTTCTGCGTCGTCTCGGTGGATTATCGTCTGCTGTCCGAACGGCGTCAGATCTATATCGACGCCGCCATCGCCGACTGTCTGGCGGCCGCCTATTGGACGGTCACGAATGTCGATCGACTGGGTGCCTCGACCCTGTTCCTGACGGGCGAATCCGCCGGCGGGCATCTGGCAGCCCTGACCGCCGTCGCCCTGCGCGACCAGGGGCTGATCGACCTGGTGAAGGGCTGCGTCTTCACCTACGGCGTCTTCGACCTGTCGGGCACCGAAAGCGTGCGCTCTGCGGGACCAGAGACCCTGCTGTTCAATGGCCCGACGATGCAGGCCGATCTGGCGCGCCTGGCGCCGGATCGCGACGAGGCGGCCTTGCGCCAGCCCGACGTCTCGCCCCTGTATGCCGACCTGACCGGCCTGCCGCCCGCCCTGTTCCTCGCCGGCGAACAGGATCCTCTTTTCGAGGACAGTCTGTTGATGGCCACCCGCTGGGGCGAGGCGTCGCAGGCCGACCTGATCCGCGTCCCCGAAACCCCGCACGGCTTCCTGCATTTCGGCGGCCCGGCGGCTCGGGGCGCGCGCGCCGCCATCCGCCATTGGCTGAACGCCCGCCTCTAGCTCGCCTCGATCAGTTCGCGGATCCGGCTGCCCAGCGCCTCCATGGCGAAGGGCTTGGTCATGACGTGCATGCCGGGGTCCAGGTGCCCGTTGCCGACCACCGCATTCTCGGCATAGCCGGTGATGAACAGCACCTTCAGGTCCGGCCGATCAATCCGCGCCGCATCCGCCATCTGACGCCCGTTCATCCCGCCCGGCAGACCCACATCAGTCACGAGCAGGTCGATCCGCGCGCCCGATTGCAGCAGCTTCAGCCCCGCCACGCCGTCGGACGCCTCGATGCACTGATAGCCCAGCTCATGCAGGATTTCGGCGACCAGCATCCGCACCGTCGGCTCGTCGTCCACGACCATGACCGTCTCGCCGGCCTGGGCGCGCGGGGCCTGTTCGACCTCGGGGATCAGATCGGCGTCGTCCACCTCGCCGAAGTGGCGCGGCAGATACAGGCAGATCATCGCACCCTCGCCCGCCTCGGAATAGATCCGCACCTGCCCGCCCGACTGGCGCACGAAGCCATAGATCATCGACAAGCCCAGGCCCGTCCCCTCGCCCAGCGGCTTGGTGGTGAAGAAGGGCTCGAACGCGCGCGCCGCCACCTCGGGCGCCATGCCCGTGCCGGTATCGCTGACGCAGATGGAGACATATTGGCCGGGCTCCAGATCCTGGGCCTTGGCCGTGCGCGCGTCGATCCAGCGATTGCCGGTCTCGATGGTCAGACGACCGCCGCTCGGCATGGCGTCGCGCGCATTGATGCACAGGTTCAGCACCGCGTTTTCCAGCTGGTGCGCGTCGATCAGCACGGGCCACAGGCCGGCGCCGGCGACCACCTCGACCTCAATGCCCGGCCCTGTCGTGCGCCGCACCAGATCCTCCATCCCGCGGATCAGGCGGTTGGGATCGGTCGGCTTGGGATCCAGGGTCTGACGCCGCGAGAAGGCCAGCAGCCGGTGCGTCAGGGCCGCCGCGCGTTTCGCCGCCCCCTGCGCCGCCACCGTGAACCGCTCCACCTCGGCATGACGCCCCTGCGCGATCCGGTTGGTGATCAGTTCCAGGCTGCCGCTGATGCCGGCCAGCAGGTTGTTGAAGTCGTGGGCGATGCCGCCGGTCAGCTGGCCGACCGCCTCCATCTTCTGGCTCTGGCGCAGCGCCTCCTCGGCCTGCATCAGGGCGCTGGTGCGTTCGGCGACCTGTTCTTCCAGCGTCTCGTTGAACCGCGCCAGTTCGGCCGATTGGCGGCGCAGGTCCTCGATGTCGGTGTTGGACCCGACCCAGCGCAGGATCCGCCCCTCTTCGTCGTGCACGGGCTCGGCCCGAACCATGAAGGTGCGATAGACGCCGTCGTGACGGCGTATACGGAACTCGTTCTCATAGACCTGGCCGCTGGCCAGGGTCTGGACCCATCGCTCGGACGCCCAGTCCAGGTCGTCCGGGTGAACAACCTTGCCCCACCCGGTCGTGCCGTCCAACGCGCCCTCTGCAAGGCCGGAGTAGGCATAGACCTGGGGGTTGAACCAATACAGCGAGCCGTCCGCCCAGCTGGCCCAGATCTGGATCGGCGTGGCCTGGGCGAAGACCCGGAACTGGGCCTCGCTGTCGCGCAGGGCCGCCTCGCTTCGGGCGCGCTCGGTCGCCGTGCGAACCCGCTCGGCCACGTCGCGCATCAGGCGCAGATCGCTGTCGGTGTAATGGCGCGGCGTCGCGTTGTTGACGAAGACCATCGCCACGACCCGCCCCTGTTCCATCAGCGGCATGTTGACGAAGGACCCCGCGCTGATCCGCTTCAGCACGTCGGCCGTGTCGGCGGTGCGCGGGTCCAGCGCGACATCGGCGATCGCCACCGTCTCGCCGCGCTTGATGTCCTCGATGTAGGAGCCGTGTTCGCGGAAGGCCAGGGTGCCGGCGATGCTGCTCACCCCCGGCTGGTTGAAGTCGCGGGCTATGGTGATGGTCTCGGCGACCGTGTCCACCGTGCCGTATCCGGCCCGGCTCACGCCCATGGTGCGGGCCAGAACCTGGGCGGAGGCCTGGGCGATGTCGCCGGCGTCGGTCAGGTCGCGGATCGCGTCGTTCAGCTCCAGCAGCGCGTTCTGACGTGTCTCGCTCTGTTTGCGCTCGGTGATATTGTTGAACAGGATGGCGACCTGCCACGCGCCCGGCTGGCCGATCCTCAGCGCCTGCACGTCATACCAGCGACCAAAGATGTCGGCCGGGTTCTCGAAACGGACCGGCTCGCCTGTCCGCGCCACCCCGCCGTAGAGATCGAACCAGTGCTGCTCCAGCCCCGGCGCGATCTCGCTGACCCATTTGCCGTAAGGGTCGACCAAGCCGGTCATCTCTTCGAAGGCCTTGTTGCCCTCGACGATCCTGTAATCGACCGGTCGATCGGCCGCGTCGAACTTCATCTCGATGACGCAGAAGCCCGTCGCCATCGCCGCGAACAGGGCGCCGTATCGCGCTTCGCTCAACGCCAGCGCCTGGTCCGCCCGGTGGCGATCCGACACGTCCATCCCCTGGATGAACACGCCCCAGACCCGACCGTCCTCCTTCAGCGGCTGGAAGACGAAATCGACGTAACGGTCCACGATCTCGCCGCCCGGCTCGGCCTGAACGGCGTACAGGGCGCTGTCGGCCCGGTGCGCCTCGCCGCTGCGGTAAACTTGGTCCAGCAGATCCAGATAGCCTTGCGCCACCGCATCGGTCAGCACCTCGCCCACCGTGCGCCCGATCACCTCGCGGTGGCCGATCACCTTCTGGTAGTTGGGATTGGTCAGCTCGAACCGATGGTCCGGGCCCGTGACCAGCGCCATGAACCCCGGCGCATGGGCGAACATCTGGGCCAGCTGGCTGCGATTGATACCGATAGACAAGGCGTGGTCAGAGCCGGTGTTGGACAACGAATTCCCCCAAGGACTTTTGTCCGTTGATCACAGAACCCAAAGCGCGCCGCACGGTTGCAGCGCAATGTGTCCGACGCCGGACATAGCGCTCTATCGCCGCGTTTCTGTGGACAAGACAAGACGCTGATCCGCAATCGCGAATTTGATCCGTCCACCGATGTTCACAGGCTTGTCCACCGCCGCCGGGCCAATCGTGCACACTGGGGCGAGTTCGGGCGCTTGCCTCATAGCCGGTTTCGTCCGAACGTCAACAGGCCAAGGGACACGGGGCAGCGGAAATCCAGGGAGACCTGGACCTCCAGCGAACCGGCCCGGCTCTCCGACCCGGCGCTTCGGGCGATCTTCGGATCGTAACGTGCGACAGGCGGGATCCAGGCTCCAGTCTTCGACGGTCTTTGGATCGACGGCAGACAGGAGAACCGGATCGGGATCGACGGACGACGCGGACTAAAATGCCGTGGGACGCCGAAGACCAGGAGCGCGACAGGATACAGCCGACCGCCCTTTCGGGTTCGCCCGAAACGACGCTGACGCCAAGGTCCAGACCCAAACGGCCAAGTCCAACCCGGACTTGGCGAGGGGACGAAGCTGACGGGTCCGCCCGAACGCTTCGTCCCCTCGCTCAATTGGGGCGCCGACGACATGAAGTCGCACTAGACAGCCGCTGCGCCAGATGCACCCATGGAGTGCAGACGGAGACACCCATGCGCGCGATCCTGTTCGGCCTCGGCCTTGCTCTGACGATGACGGCGCCCGGGTGGGCGCAAGCGCCGGTCGTTCGCCATCAAAGTGCGACATCGCCGGAGCAGGTCGTGTTTTTGATCCCCTCGACCGACATCCAATGTGACGGTCAGGCGGTTAAGCCGACCTTTTCCGACGATCTCCGCGTGGAAACTACTGGCCCATCTCGGGCCGACCGAACGTCCGTCTCCCTGTCTTTCAGCGTCGATGACACGGGTCGCACCTTCGACATTCGTGCGCCCCGGACTGCGACGCCCTCTAACAGCCCGATCATCATCCCGACCGGCATTGGCTCAGAACATGAACAGGCCGCCCTCGCCGCCTGGCGCTTCGATGGCCCTCGTCGCGACTGCATCATGACCATTCGTTACACGGCCAAACCTTTCATCGAGGCGACGAGAGGCGATCTGCTGCGCTATTTCGCGGTCACGCGGACGCGCGGTCCCATCCGAGACGCCGTGGCTGTTCGTCTCGCTGGGCCAGACGCCAACTGCGGAGGAGAGCGCAGAGGCGGTCGCGCGCCCCGCACCGTCAGTTATCCGGACTACAAGATCGGACAGCGTCCGCCGCCAGGCGGTCGATCCTGGACGGTCGTTCGCTGGGACGTCGACGCCGACGGGCGCGCCGTCAATGTCGAGACCCTGGGTTCCGCCGGTGATACGGCGTTCGATGCCGAAACGCGGCGCGCCGTGTCGGAAACCTTTGTCGAGAGCGGAGCGCCGCTGAAAGGCTGCGTCTTCAACTTCTACCGGTACGGCGAAAACCTTCGCGCGCCGGTGATGCAGCAAACCAGCGACGATCCGCTGCAGAACTGTCCCCCCGAAGTCGGTGCGCGATTCCAGGCGCGCGCGACGCCGGAAACCTACCCTCAGGCCTTCAGGGATCGCGGGATCGAGGGCTGGGCCCGCGTGCGGTTCGACTTCGCCACATGGGGTCAAATCGGCAATGTAGGGGTCATCGACGCCCAGCCCGCCTCCGCGTTCGGCGAAAGCGGCGTTCGCGTGGTTCAGACCAGCCGGGCCGACTCCGGGTTCCAGGCGGGCGTTCGCTGTGTAGCGCCCGTCCGCTATGTTCTTTCCCAAAGTCCCGGCGACGGGGCCTCCTCGACATCGGTCAACGCGGCGGACTGACGCCCCGCCTTCCCAAGGCCCCTATCGCCCCGTAAGTCAGCGGCATGAGCTTGTTGGGGAATCGCCTGCTGACCCGTCGCCGTGCGCTGATCGCGGGCGGGGCGGCTGTGGCGGCGGGGACGATCGGGCTTCGGGCCTGCGGGCGGGCCGAGGCGCCGGTCGACGAACAGGGCCGGGTGCGTTTGCGTTTCGCCACCGACTGGCGCGCCCAGGCCGAACAGGGCGGCTTCTATCAGGCGCTCGCCAGCGGGGCCTATGAGAAGCGCGGGCTGAACGTCCAGATCGTCCAGGGCGGGCCGGGCGTGAACGTGCCGCAACTGCTGGCCTCGGGCGCGGTCGAACTGGGCATGGGCTCCAACAGCTTCATCCCCCTGAATCTGGTCGCGTCCGGCGCGCCGGTGAAGGCGGTCGCCGCCTTCTTCCAGAAGGATCCGCAGGTCCTGATGGCCCATCCGGACGCGGCGCTGGAGACCATCGCCGATCTGGCCGGCCGACCCTTCCTGCTGTCCGAGGCCGGGATCAGCACCTTCTGGGTCTGGCTGAAGGCCAAATACGGCTTTACCGACGAGCAGCTGCGCCCCTTCGCCTATGACCCCGCCGCCTTCATCGCCAATGCACGGGCGGTGCAGCAAGGCTATCTGACCAGCGATCCCTACGCCATCGAACAGACGGCCGATTTCGACCCGCGCGTCTTTCTGCTGGCCGACGAGGGCTATCCCTCCTACGCCGCCATGGTCCTGGCGCCAAACGCCTTCGCCCGAGACAATGCGGCGGCGCTGCGCAGCTTCATCGCCGCCTCGGCGGAAGGGTGGCGCGACTATATTCGGGGCGACGCCTCGGCCGCCGACGCCCTGATCCGCAAGGACAACCCGGACATGACCCAGGCTGTGCTGGATCAGGCCCGCGAACGCCTGCGCGACTACGCCATCGTCGATGGCGGCGACGCGGCGCTTTACGGCCTGGGCGCCCTGACCGAGGAACGCTGGCAGGCCTTCTTCGACGTGACCTCGAAAGCGGGGGTTTACGAGTCTGGTCTGAACTGGCGCGACGCCTTCACCGACAACTATCTGCCCGGTCGCGGCTGACACGCGGTCGTTGTCGAATCCTGGCGTCACATTAGCGCGGGATTAAGGGTCCGAGCGCTAGTGTGTGCGCTGGAATTCCTCTCCGGAGAGCCGCCGTGCGCCGCGCCCTCGCAGTTTCGATCGTCCTGACCGCCGTCAATCTGGCGGCCGGCGCCGCTGTGGCGCAACAGGCGCCGACCAACGCGTCGGGCCTGCGCTACCTGTCCTGGCCCGGCAAGCCGGCGGTCTCCGCGCGTGCGACGCCGACGCCCGCCGTCATCCAGGCCGAGGCGCCCGCCCCGACCCTGACCGCCGCCAATCGCACCCTGCCCGGCGCCATCCCCCTGGCCCGCCTGTCGCCCGCCCCTTCGGTCACCCCCTCGATCTCCACGCCGCGCAGCAACGGCCTGACGCCTGCCAGCGCCTGGATGCCCCAGCGTGCGCCGACGCCGGCCGAGCCCGCGCAGACCGCACCCGTAGAGGCCGCCCCCATAGACCCCCCCCCGGCGCAGGCGACGCGCGTCGCGCCCTCGCCCTATGTTCCGGAACCGCAGCCTTCCGCGCCTCAACCTCAGCCTGAACCTCAGATGCAAGCCGAGCCTGCGCCCGTCCCCCAACAGGCCGCGCAGGCCGAGCCGCAACCCGCGCCCCAGCAGGCTCAGGCGGCCGTCGCCGATCCGATGGCCCCGCGCCGCGACGCCCCCATCTATCGCCTGCAACGGCCCCAGGCCGGCGCGCCGCTGGACGCCGCCGCCGTCGCCGCCAGCGGTCAGGCCGCCCCGACGCCCACAGCCGGCGACAACAGCGCCCGCTACTATTCGGTCCACCGCCAGGCCGGCCGTCACCCCGACGCCATCCCTGCGCCGCAGCAGACCTACCTCGACGCCCTGCCCGTCCAGATGGCCCAGACGCCGCAATCCAGCGACCTGGCCCAGCCGGACGGTCCGCCCGCCCTGATCCGCAACGCCAACGGTTCCTTGCGCGCCGTGCCACAGACTGAAGCCGACAACCTGCCATGAGCGATCGCGCCGTGATCGAACCTGCCGAGATCAAGGGCTCGCGCCTGCCCGAACTCATCGCCCTGGCCGGCGAGGAGTCGAGCGAGAAACGTCGTCTGCTGCTGCGCGAACTGACGGCCCACTTCTTTGGTGCGCCTTCGCCGAACGCCAATGAAACCGCGCTCTACGGCACGGTTCTGGCCAAGCTGTCGGCCGAGATGGAGGTCGCGGTCCGCGCCGAACTGGCCGCCCGTTTCGCCCAGGCCCCCAACGCCCCCCACAGCCTGATCCGCCGTTTCGCCGACGACGAGATCGAGGTCGCCGAACAGGTTCTGCGCGCCTCCACCGTCCTGACCGACGAGGATCTGATCCAGGTTGTGCGCAAGCGCAGCCAGGGCCATCTGCGCGCCGTCTCAGGCCGCGCGACGGTGTCCGAGGCGGTTTCCGACGTCATCGTCGAGCACGGCGACGACGACACCTTGAACACCCTGCTGCGCAACGACGGCGCCCAGCTGTCGCGCGCCGCCTCCGAAACCGCCATCGAGCGCGCCAAGGCCAATCCGGCCCTTCACGCCGCCACGGTCGAGCGCCAGAGCCTGCCCGCCGACCTGCTGAACGAGATGTATTTCGTCGTCGAGGCCCGGCTGCGTCACCAGATCCTGGAACAGAACGCGCGCATGGACCCGGCCTTGCTGGAGGCGGCGCTCGCTGCCGGCCGCACCCGCGTCGCCACCGACGACGGCGCCCTGCCGGCCGACTATGCCGAGAACCTGGCCTATATCGACGAGCTTCAGGCCGCCGGCCAGCTGACGCCCCAGACCCTGATCCGCTTCCTGCGCTCCAACGGCCGCACGCCCTTCCTGATCGCTCTGTCCAAGTTGGCCGACGTCGACTTCCACACCGCGCGCGGCATCGTCGAGCGCAAGGACCTGGACGCCCTGTCGGTGGTCTGCAAGGCGGCCGACATGGACCGCGCCGTCTATCTGACCTACGCCGTCGCCGTCCTGGGCGCCGAGGATAACCCGATGGGTAAGGCCGCCGCCTATGGCCGCATGTACGGCGAACTGACCCGCGACGCAGCCCTGCGCACCCTGCGCTTCTGGCGCATGCGCCGCACAGCCCAGGCAGCGTAAGCCAGACACGCCAACGTCTCCCTCCCCCTGCGGGGGAGGGTGGTCGCGCAGCGACCGGGTGGGACCGGCTCTGCACGGGTGCACTCCTTTGACAGACCAGGTCCGTGGGACGTCGTCCGGTTGTCCCCGGCCCCTACCCTGTTTCAGAGCGGCCCAAAGCTTTCCGAAGATTCACGTGCAAACCGGTGGTCAACCTCAGAACATCCTGTGGGCGAGTCTTGGGAGAACGACCATGAGAGACAGGCACGTCGTCGCATCGGCGATTTTGATGTCGTCGCTCGTATGCGGCGCAGCGATCGCACAGACGACGCCTGCGATCACCAGTCGTGACGTGATTGGCGAATGGTCGCTCAGGATGACGCCCGCCGAGGGCGACGGACGCACGATCACCTTCAAGTCCAAAAACGGCGGCCCACTCGTTCAACCACTCTCGATAACGGCGCGATCAGGCGATCGGCTGAACTGCACAATCGATGCCGAACCAGCCCAGTGCAGGATAAGAAACGGCAGGCTCGTAACCGCGACAGGCGCGAACGGCATGCGGATGACCTTCACACTCACAGATCGAACACGTCAGGGATTCGCCGGGGCGGTCGATCTGAGGGTCCGTCTGCTGCCCATCGGCGGGCCTATCGGCACAGTCGATATGGTGCGTCGCTAGCCGCATCCAGCGCCTCGGCCGCCTGCCCCCGAGCAACGGAAAGGCATCACACAAAGGCCCAAAAGAAAAACGCCCGCCTCCTGATGGAAGCGGGCGTCTCCAGACCGAAAACGGTTCGGCTTATTTCTTCGCGCGGGTTCCGGCGGCGCGGGCGGGCTTGCGGCCGCCTTGGCCCAAGCCCATCGACTTGGCCAGTTCCGAACGCGCCTTGGCGTAGTTCGGGGCGACCATCGGATAGTCTTTAGGCAGACCCCATTTGGCCCGGTATTCTTCGGGGCTCATGTCGTATTTGGTGCGCAGGTGGCGCTTCAACGACTTGAACTTGCGGCCGTCTTCCAGGCAGATCAGGAAATCGGGCGCGATCGACTTGCGGATCGGCACCGCCGGTTCCTTGGGTTCAGGTTCGGCCTCGACCGGACCGTTCGACACACCCGAGAGGGCGGCGTGAATATTGGCGATAAGCGCAGGCAGGGCCTCTGCCGAGACCGAGTTATTGCCGACATAGGCCGACACGATGTCTGCGGTCATCTCCAGCAGTTCGGGCTTATCTTCCATTATCGGCTTCGCTTTCCTGATTTATTGAGTTCGGCTGATTCTCCAACCGAACGACCCCAATAGCGTCATAGGGTTGTTTCGCCGCGAAAGCAAACACGCGTATAAGCGGTGCGATATGCACGTCTATGCATTCGACATTAGTGATCAGACCTATCGGCCGAAGTCTTCGGCCAGCACCATCATCGCCGCCCGCTCCGGCGCCGAATATTCATCGACGGCGTCATCCTCGCCGTCGCGAATGGCGCGCAACAGCGTGGGCGTCAGGGCCGAGGACAAAGACCAGTTCCAGTAACGCAGCACGGTCTGGGCGCGATCGACGGCCAGCATTTCATAGGTGATCTGCACACGCTCCCAGTCGGGATGGATCTTGCCGTCCGCCGTCGTCTCGGGCCGCCGCATCGAGCGCCACAGATTGGTCAGATCGACGCGCGACATCCCCGTCGCCTTGCACAGGATCGCCAGCGGCTCGCCGCCGGGATCGCCCAGAAGCTTGGCCCCCGTCAGCGGCTTGATCCCGGCCAGGAAGGCGATCTCGGACGCCGTCTCGCGCGTCAGGCCATCGCTGGCGGCGACCATGACGGCGTGTTCCAGATTGTCGAACGGGCTCTTTTCGATGGCGGCGCGATTGCGCTGGCGGCGCTCGATAAACTGAAGCGCCTTGCGCGCGACAGGATCGGACCAGCTTTCGTCATTGGCGATGGCGAAGACGTCCTCGGACGCCTCCTGCATGACCTCGCGTGATACGGCGAACCGTTGCAGAATGGTGCGGCGATCCTCGGGCGCGCACCACCAGAACATAACATAGGCGCCCGACGGCCTCAGCTCGGGCCGCTTCAGCAAGGGGCTGCACAGGCTCGGCGACTGGCGGCTCAGGCCCACCACCGTCTCGATGCCCAGCTGCGACAGGCGCGCGGTCGTGTTGCGCAGCACCGCCTCAATCACCTCCATCTCGCCGAAGGAGAACAGGGTCTCGGTCACGATCTCCGACAGGCCCCGGCGCACCGCCAGCAGCATCCGGTGTTCGAAACTGGCGTCGCGCGCACAGCCGACGATGTCCGCATCGCTCAGCGAGGCGCATTGTTCGATCAGCAGGCCGGCGATGTCCGGATCGTCGCGCAACAGGATGCGCGCCACGCTGTTGGGCAGTTCGGCCAGCGGCGCCAGACGCGCGGCCACGCGCTTGCGCTCATCGTGCGAGGCCAGCCGCAGCATCTCGACCAGCAGGTCGCCCGTCACCGCCCGCTCGAAGGCGTTGATCCGGCTGGCGGGCAGGGACACGACGTCGGCCAGACGCTTCAGCAGCGCCCGGCGCGCACGCAGCGGCGGCGGCGTCGCCTCTTCCCCGATCATGGCTGCCAGATCGCCCATCCCCCCACCTTAGAAGCGAGCGGTTAACCGGGCGTGAGCCGGATCAAAGCCCTTCGAATAACGCCGTCGACAGATAGCGTTCGGCGAAGGACGGGATGATCACCACGATGGTCTTGCCGGCATTCTCCTCGCGCGCGGCGATGCGGAAGGCGGCGGTCAGGGCCGCGCCCGAGCTGATGCCGACCGGGATGCCCTCGACCCGCGCGGCCTTTCTGGCCATGTCGAAACTGTCGTCGTTGGAGACCTGCTCGACCCCGTCCACCACCGACGGATCATAGATGGCGGGCACGAAGCCGGCGCCTATGCCCTGGATCTTGTGCGGGCCGGGCGCGCCGCCCGACAGCACTGGAGAGGCCTCGGGCTCGACGGCGATGAACTGCACCGACGGCTTCTTGGCCTTCAGCGCCTGGCCCACGCCCGAGATGGTGCCGCCGGTGCCGACGCCGGCGACCACGATGTCCACCGCCCCGGCCGTGTCGTTCCAGATTTCCTCGGCCGTCGTGACGCGGTGAATGGCGGGATTGGCCAGGTTCTCGAATTGCGACGGGCTGATAGAGTTCGGCGTGGTCTCCAGCAGTTCCTGCGCCCGCGCGATCGCGCCCTTCATCCCCTTTTCGGCCGGCGTCAGCTCCAGCCGCGCGCCCAGCAGCGCCAGCATCTTGCGCCGCTCGATCGACATGCTTTCGGGCATGCATAGCGTCAGCTTCAGCCCCTTGGCCGCCGCCACGAAGGCCAGGGCGATGCCGGTGTTGCCGCTGGTCGGCTCGATCAGCACCGTGTCCTGATCGATCTTGCCCGCCTCCTGCAGCGCCTCGACCATAGCCACGCCGATCCGGTCCTTGACCGAGGCGATCGGGTTGAAGAACTCCAGCTTGGCCAGCACCGTCGCCTTCGTATCGTATTCCGCCGACAGACGCGGCAGACGCACGATGGGGGTGTCGCCGATGGTGTCGACGATCGAGTCATAGACCTTGCCCCGGCCCTTCTTCAGGTGGCGGGACGCGTCATAGCTGAAGTCGGTCATGGAAAAGGTCTCCTCGAATGCTGGCGGACAACAGATAAGGCCTTGCCGGCCCACGCAAGGGGTGACGCGCGATGATTTCTGCGAACGACCGTCAGAACCCTTGGCCTAAAGCCAGCCGGCGGCCCGCAGGTTGGCCACCCGCGCGCGCGACACCGGCGCCGTCAGACCACCGGTCAGGGCCAGGCGCAGGTTACGGCCGTCCTCGACGACCTCGACGATGGCCGCGCGCGCCACCCACCACGAGCGATGGGTCTGAAGCCCCTCGACGCCCTTCAACGCCGAGACAGCCTGCGACAGCGACATCAGAACAAGCTGCGACCCCCGCGTCGTATGCACGCGTACATAATGGTCTTCCATTTGCAGGCAGATCAAGTCGCGCCCCAACCCCGTGGGCAGGGTGCGCGCGAAGCCCGGATCGCCTTCACCCGCTCGCGTCGCCGTAGCGGACATCCGCATCCGCAACAGGGCGTAGAGCGCTACATAGACGGCCCCGATCAGCAGAGCCTGTCCATACCATTCGACCCAGCCGACACGCTGGCGAATGCCGGGCCACAGGACCACGGCGATGATCCGGCTGATCACGGCGGTCGGCCCGCTGGCGACGACGATCAGCATGGGCAGCCAGAACTGCATGGACACGCGTCTGCGGCGCATCCTGGGCCAGGCCCAGCGGATCGCAGCCCCGAACACCGCGCCGCTGATCACCAAAACCGCCGTCCAATAGCCGATCCGCACCGCCAGCCCGTCGTTGAAGAAGCTGCCGAAGGGACCGACCGCGCCCAACACCGCCCCCGTCAAGGCGCAGGCCGCGAGATCGACAGCCCAAGCGCGCGGCGTATTCAGTCTGTCAGCGGCGTTCTGCGTCATCGTCCCTCCCCTCGTCAGCCCACTATCGTCGAACCCTTCGCCCGTCCACGCACCCGTTCGCCCATTGGCGAAATGCGACTGGCGCTTGCTCGCCGTCGGTCAGAACCCTGGCCCGTCTCGACCAAGGGAAATCGACATGACCCATCGCTCGCCGCCCCAAAATCTGACCGCCGGCCTCAGCCTGGCCCTGATGCTTCTGGCCGGCGCCGCATCGCCCGTGCACGCGACCGCGCCACAAGCGCAAGGCCCGGCGCGCGCCCAGACTGATCCGCAGGCGCCCGATCAGGTCTTCACCTTTTTCGGTGGACCGGACGGCGCGGTGGAGGCCGGGGTCTGGCTGCCGGCGCGTCCGGCCGATGGTCGGCCCGCGCCCCTGATCATCATCTCGCACGGCAACGGCGGCGGCTTGCGCAGCCATGCCGACACCGCCAGAGCCTTGGCCGACGCCGGCTTCGTGGTCGCCGCCCTGACCCATCCCGGCGACAGCTATCGCGACATGAGCCGCTCTACCCAACTGACCAATCGCGCGCCCCAGCTCAGCCGCCTGATCGACTATATGACCGGCGACTGGTCCGCGCGGCCGCGCGGCGTCGCCATCGATCCGAACCGCATCGGCGCCTTTGGCTTCTCGGCGGGCGGCTTCACGGTCACCTCGGCCATTGGCGGGGTCTCGGACGCGGCGGCCATCGGCGACCATTGCCAGGCCCATCCCGGTTTCTTCGCCTGCCGCCTGCTGGACGCGATGGGGATCGACCTGTCGACCTGGCGTCCGCGTGCGAAGGACGACCGGATCAAGGCCGCCGTCATCGCCGCCCCGGCCCTGGGTTTCTCCTTCACGTCCGACAGCCTCGCCGCCGTGCGCATTCCGGTTCAGCTGTGGCAGGCGGGCGCCGACGACATTCTGCCCGCGCCCTATAATGTAGAGCCGATCCGCGATCGGCTGGGCGCCGCGCCCGAGTACCACCGCGTCGAAGGCGGAGGTCATTACGACTTCCTGCCGCCCTGCTCGCCGGCCCTGGCGGCCGAGGCGCCGCAGATCTGCACGCCGACGCCACACTTCGACCGCGCTGATTTTCACAAGGATCTCAATCGCGAGATCGTCCGCTTCTTCCAGCGAACGCTGTAGCGCCGCGGGGACCGGTCCGGGCGAAACCGATACGGATGACCATGGCTCTTGCGCCCCCACGCAAGGGGTGACGCGCGATGATTTCTGCGCAAACCTTTCAGAGCGGCTATGTCAGCCTATATGTCGCCGTCGCGCGAACCGAGATTTCCGTCCTTGCCCCACACCCGCCCGCCCTCCGACCCCGGCCTGACCCCGGAGATCGCCGAACTGGTCGCCGAGGTGTGGGCCGACACGGCGGCACAGACCCAGATCCAGATGGACGATCCCGTCGCGCCCAAGGTCGAGGATGCGCCGACGCCCGAGACCCGTTCCATCGCCGACGAGTTGCGCTATCGCCTGAAGCAGCAGTCGCTGCTGGCGCGTTTCGGCGAGGTGGCCCTGCGCGAACGCGATCGTCAGGCCCTGCTCGACGCCGCCTGCGTGGTCTGCGCCGACGGCCTGGAGACGCCCCTGTCCAAGGTGCTGATCCACAATGAAAGCCGCGACCGGCTGGTCTTGGTCGCCGGCGTGGGCTGGAGCGGCGAGGTCGAGGGTCACGCCTCGCTGGGCGTCGAGCTGGATTCACCTGCCGGCTACGCCTTCCAGACCGGCAAGCCGCTGATCTCCAACCATCTGGAAAACGAACAGCGCTTCCACACGCCCAAACTTCTGGCCGACCACGGCGTGCGGCGCGCCATCAACGTCCTGATCCGGCCCGAGCTGGATGGCGAACCCTGGGGCGTGCTGGAGGTCGACAGCCCCGACGAGGGTCAGTTCGACGCCCGCGACGCCCTGTTCCTGGACGCCTTCGCCGCCGTCGTCGGCGCCGCCATCGCCCGCCAGCAGACCGAGCAACGGCTTCTGGCCGCCATCGAACATCAGGCCCTGCTGACGCGAGAGGTCAGCCACCGGGTCAAGAACAGCCTGTCCCTGGTCTCCAGCCTGCTGTCGATGCAGGCGCGCGGCGCGGCCTCCGACGAGGTGCGCGCCGCTCTGGCCACGGCCGGATCGCGCATCCAGGCCATCAGCGAAGTCCATGATCAGCTGTGGCGCGGCGCCGACGTCCAGACCGTGATCCTGTCCGACTTCCTGTGCCAGCTGTGCGAGGCCATCGACGCCGGCAGCGACCGCCATGTCGTCACCTGCGAGGCGTCCGATGCGCCGCTGGGAGCAGACATCGCCATCCCGCTCGGTCTGATCGTGAACGAGCTGGTCACCAACGCCATAAAATACGCCTATGGCCCCGAGGGCGGCGGCGTCTCGGTCACCGGCCGCATCGCCGACGGACGCCTGACCGTCACCGTGGCGGACCAGGGCAAGGGCTTCGACCTGATCGCCGCCCGCAGCGACCGCAGCCTGGGCATGCGCGTCATCGACAGCCTGGTCCGCCAGATCGGCGGCACGATCGAGAACCAAACCCAGGGCGTCGGCGCGATCCTGGTGGTCGAGGCCCCGGCGACCTAGCGCTCCAGCACGGCGCGGCCGGGGTCGAAGCCGACGACCTCGCGGATGACGATCATGCTCTTGAAGCCGCGCACGCCCTTTTCGGGGACCAGTTCGCGGATGCCGAAGGCCTCATAGTCCTGCATGGAGCGGACGGCGACGGTCAGCAGATAGTCGGTTTCGCCCGTCACGTCCCAGCAGCCCTGAACCTCGGGGCTGGCCTTCATGGCGCGCTGGAAGGCGTCCATGACTTTACGATCCTGGGTGTTCATCTCGACCTGGACATGCAGGACGATGCGCGGCTCGACGCGGGCGGGATCGATCACGGCGACGTCGGCGGCGATGACGCCCTCGGCCCGCAGGCGACGCAGGCGGCGCAGCACGGCGGACTCCGATAGACCCACCGCCTCGGCCGTCACCCGCGCCGGCTCCAGATTGTTGCGCCGGACCCGCATCAGCAGCTTATGGTCGAAATCGTCGAGCGTGACGAAATTCTTCATTACAGAGTCTCCAGTGACGATTTCCGTCGCATTCAAGCGGAAAATCGCCGGGAAGCGCAAGCGGCGTTACGCTAGCTTTACGCCATGACGTCGCTGGCCCTGAAAACCCACCTGAACTCGCCGCTGGCGGCGCGCCTGGTCCCCTATCTGGCGCTGTTTGCGGGTATGGTGACGCTGGCGTGCGGCACGTCCTTCGCCAAGACGCTGTTTCCGGTGATCGGGGCGGAGGGGACCTCAGCCTATCGCGTCGGGATTTCGGCCCTTCTGCTGGTCGCCGTCTTCCGGCCCTGGCGGTTCCGGCTGACCCGCGCGGACCTGGGCGCCATCGCGCTTTATGGCGTCGTGCTGGGGGCGATGAACCTCAGCTTCTACATGGCCCTGCGCACCATTCCGCTGGGTCTGGCGATCGCCATCGAGTTCATGGGGCCCCTGACCCTGGCCCTGATCAATTCGCGCAAACCCATCCATTTCGCCTGCATCGGTCTGGCGGTCGTGGGGCTGGGCCTGCTGCTGCCGATCCAGGCCGGGGCCGGCGCGCTGGATCCCGTCGGCATGGTGCTGGCGGCCTTCGCCGGCCTGTGCTGGGCGCTGTACATCGTCTTCGGCAAGCGGCTGTCGCACCTGCACGCCGGTCAATCGGTGGCGCTGGGCATGAGCGTCGCCGCCATGGTCGTCGTGCCGTTCGGCGTGGCCCATGCGGGCGCCGCCTTGCTGAACCCCGCCATCATCCTGGCGGGCGTGGCGGTGGCGATCTTCTCCAGCGCCCTGCCGTATTCGCTGGAAATGGTCGCTTTGCGCAGCATCCCCAAACGCACCTTCGGCGTGGTGCTCAGCGCCGAGCCGGCGGTCGGCGCCCTGGCCGGGCTTCTGATCCTGCACGAGCATCTGACCGGCCAGCAGTGGCTCGCCATCGCCGCCATCGTCGCCGCCTCGGTCGGCGCCATCGCGACGACGCGGGAGGCGAAGATCGAGCTGGAGCCGAGCGCGCCCTAGAACTCTTCCCAGCCCGCGCTCGACGCCGCCGCAGCCGCGCCGCCGCTGGCGAAGGCCCGGATACGGGCGCGTTCGCGGGCCAGGGGGACGGGGGCGGCGGCCTGCGACAGGTCATGGATGCGGGCCTGAGCCGGCGCTTCGCCCGTCTCGAAGCGTTCGACCAGCAGGGCCAGTTGTTCGGTTTCGGACTTCAGGCTCATGGCGGCAGCGGTCGTCTGTTCGACCATGGCCGCGTTCTGCTGGGTCACCTGGTCCATCTGGTTGACGGCCGTATTGACCTGGCTCAGCCCCGTCGCCTGTTCCTGAGCCGATGCGGCGATCTCGCTGACCAGGGCGTCCATCTCCGCCACCTTGACCGCGATCGCCGACAGAGCCGCGCCGGTCTCGTCGACCAGCTTGACCCCTTGCGCCACCTCCTGGCCGGAGGTGGTGATCAGGGTCTTGATCTCCTTCGCGGCTTCCGCCGAACGCTGCGCCAGAGCCCGCACTTCGGAGGCGACGACGGCGAAGCCGCGTCCCGCCTCTCCCGCCCGCGCCGCCTCGACCCCGGCGTTCAGGGCCAAGAGATTGGTCTGGAACGCGATCTCGTCGATCACCCCGATGATATCGCTGATCTGGGCCGAACTGCGCTTGATGCCGTCCATCGCCGCGATCGCCTGGCGCACCACTTCGCCCGACCGGTCCGCCTCGGCGCGCGCGCCCAGGGCCGCAGCCGAGGCCTGTTTGGCGCCGTCCGCGCTGCGCTTCACCGTGGCGGTGATCTGGTCCAGCGCCGCGGCCGTTTCTTCCAGACTGGCGGCCTGCTGTTCGGTGCGGCGCGACAGGTCGTCAGACGCGCTGGAGATTTCGCCCACCCCGCCCCTCAGACCCGACACGGCCCGCAGCGCCTGTCCCATCGTCTGGCGCAGGCTTTCGACCGCAGCGTTATAATCGTCGCGCACCCGCACATGGTCGCCCTTCACCGGCGCATCAATCCGCGCGGTCAGGTCGCCGGCCGACAGCTTGTTCAGCACCCCAGCCAAGGCATCGACCAGCAGGGTCTGGGCGCTTTCCGCCTCGACCCGTTCGGCCTCGCGGCGCCCGGCCTCCTGCTCGTCGGCGGTGATGTCGATGGCCAGTTTGATGACCTTGGTCGGCCGCCCGTCGGGGCCGAACACCGGATTGTAGGAGGCCTGCAGCCAGACCTCGCGGCCGCCTTTGGCCAGGCGGCGGAACTTGCGCGCCAGGAACTGCCCCGCGTTCAGCTCGCGCCAGAAGGCGGCGTAGTCGGGCGAAGCCGCCTCGGCCGGGTCCATGAAGGTCCTGTGGTGGGCGCCCCGGATCTCGTCCAGACTATAGCCCATCGTGGTCAGGAGGTTCTGGTTGGCGTCGATGATGGTGCCGTCCAGCTTGAACTCGATCACCGCCTGCGACCGGCCGATGGCGGCCATCTTGCCGTCCAGATCGATCAGCCGGTCCTGCATGTCCGACGACTTCGGTTTACGCGCGAACATAGGTCACAACCTCTTCGCTGTCGGCCGGCCCCCCGCCCGCCTCGGTTGCAAGATTAGCCGCCTAATTAGTTGAAAAACCGTTTCACGTTTGAGTTGCAATCGAGACGCAATAATCGCGGCCTTATCCCCCGCGTTGCAGCAGCGCTTCATCGGTCGTTAACCACGTTGCCGCATCTGTTGAGACCTCTTCCTGGGGTCTGATTTTTTGCGCAATCTCGTCGCCGCCGTCGAAGCGATCGATCCGCTGGTCGTGACCGGCAAGGTCGCGGGCGTGTCGGGCCTGCTGATCGAGTCGCGCGGCGGCCTGTCGCGCCTCGCCGTCGGCGCCCGGGCCGAGATCGGGCGGCGCGGCCACGATCCCCTGCCCGCCGAGGTCGTCGGCTTCCGCGATTCCAAGGCCCTGCTGATGCCCTTCGGTCCGGTCGAGGGCGTGGCCCCCGGCGCCGACATCCGCATCATTGATCAGGCCGCCAGCGTGCGCCCGACCACCGCCTGGCTGGGCCGCATCATCGACGCCTTCGGCCAGCCGATCGACGGCAAGGGGCCGCTGCCCCAAGGCCCCGCCCCCTACCCCCTGCGCGCCCCGCCCCCGCCCGCCCATTCGCGCGGCAGGGTCGGCGAACGCCTCGATCTGGGCGTGCGGGCGATGGACGTCTTCACCACCACCTGCCGGGGCCAGCGCCTGGGCATCTTCGCCGGTTCGGGCGTGGGCAAGTCGGTGCTGCTGTCCATGCTGGCCAAGGAGGCGACCTGCGACGCCGTCGTCGTCGGCCTGATCGGCGAACGGGGCCGCGAGGTGCGCGAGTTCGTGGAAGAAACGCTGGGCGAAGAGGGGCTGAAACGCGCCGTCGTCGTGGTCGCCACCTCGGACGAGCCGGCCCTGAAACGCCGTCAGTCGGCCTATATGACCATGGCCATCGCCGAATATCTGCGCGACCAGGACCTGGAGGTGCTGTGCCTGATGGACAGCGTCACCCGCTTTGCGATGGCCCAGCGCGAGATCGGGCTGGCCGCCGGCGAGCCCCCGACCACCAAGGGCTACACCCCCACCGTCTTCACCGAACTGCCCAAGCTGCTTGAGCGCGCCGGTCCCGGCCCGATCCGGCCCGACGGCACGACGGCGGCGCCCATCACCGCCCTGTTCACCGTCCTGGTGGACGGCGGCGACCATGACGAGCCGATCGCCGACGCCGTGCGCGGTATTCTGGACGGCCACATCGTCATGGATCGCAAGATCGCCGAGCGCGGGCGCTTCCCCGCCATCGACGTGCTGAAGTCCGTCAGCCGCACCCTGCCCGGCTGTCAGACCCCGCCCGAGCGCGAGCTGAACAAGCGCGCGCGCCAGTGTCTGAGCGCCTATGCCAATATGGAAGAGCTGATCAAGATCGGCGCCTACCGCACCGGCGCCGACCCCATCGTGGACCGGGCCATCGCGCTGAACCCCGCGCTGGAAGATTTTCTGGGTCAGGACAAGGACGATGCGACGCGTCTTTCCGATTCCTTTACCCGGCTGGAAGCAATCCTGAACCAAGGCATGATCAGGGAGTGATGATTTAGATGACCGCTTGGGCCCAATCCCTGATCCGCATCTCCAACTATGAGGTCGAGACGCTGCAGAAGCGTCTGGCCGAAATCGCCGAACGCCGCGCCGGCGCCGAACTCCGCATCGCCGTGCTGGACGCCGAGGCCGAGGGCGAACGCAACCGCGCCCGCATGGACGCCGAGGCCGGCATGATGCTAGGCGCCTATCTGAACGGCTGGAAATCCAGGAAGGCCGCCGCCGAAGGCGACCTGTCGGTGCTGGACGCCGAGGAAGCCGGCGCCCGCGACGCCCTGACCGGCGCCTTCGAAGAGCTGAAGAAGTTCGAACACGTCGCCGAGACGACCCGCCTGAACCAGCTGATCGCCCTGGCCAAGCGCGAAACCGCCGCCTTCGACGAGCTGGGCCTGCGGAAGCGTGCGGTCTGACGACCCGCAGCCTTCTACGTCTGCCTTCGCTGGAGGGAGACGCATGACGCCGACCCGCCGCGCTATCCTCGCCGCCCCGCTCGCGCTCGCCGCCTGCGACCGCTTCGCCTCGGCGGAGCCGTCGCCGCCCAACGTTCCTCCGCTGAAATCCATCACCCCGGCGCCCTTCGGCACGGCGATCAAGGCCAGCCAGATCGACGACCCGGACTGGATCGCGCTGGCCCGCGCCAACGTCTCCCAACTCACGCCCGAGTGGGAGATGAAGATGGAGTACATCCTGGCCGACGGCCTGGACCGCCCCAACTTCGACCGGTCGGACCGCATCGCCGCCTTCACCCGGGCTGAGGGCATGGCGATGCATGGCCACACCCTGATCTGGTATGCGCAGGGCAAGGAGGCCTTCGCCGGCCTGTCGGGCGCCGCCTTCGACCGCGCCTTCGACGGCTATATCGCCACGGTCGCCGGCCGCTATCGCGGCAAGGTCCGCAGCTGGGACGTGGTCAATGAGCCGATCCTGGACGACGGGTCGGGAATGCGAGACTGTCACTGGTCGGCGCGATACGGCCACGACGGCTATATCCTGCGCGCGTTCGAAAAGGCCCGGATCGCGGATCCTGACGCCGTCCTGTTTCTCAACGAATACAATCAGGAGAGCGTGCCGGCCAAGGGCGCGCAGTTCCTGAAACTGGTCGAGCGGCTGCTGAAGGCGGGCTGTCCGCTGCAGGGCCTGGGCCTGCAATCCCACCTGTGGATCGACATCCCTGAGGGCGTCATCGCCGCCTATATGCGCGAGATCAGCCAGTTCGGCCTGCCGATCCATGTGTCGGAGCTGGACTGCACCTTACGCACCGAAAACCGTCTGGACCTCCGCAGCCAGGCCGACCGGATCGCGGCCCAGGGCGCGCGCGTCACCGAACTGGCCTCGGCCTTTGCGGCCCTGCCCAAGGCCCAGCAGTTCGCCTTCACCGTCTGGGGCCTGCGCGACACCGACAGCTGGTATCGCCAGGGCGATAAGGACGATGGCCGAGACAAGCCCCTGCCCTTCGACAGCTTCGGCCGTCCCAATCCGATGGCGGCCGCCATCGCAGCAGGCTTCAAGACCCCCGCCTGACGACAGGCCTCTGAATACGGAAACGCCCGGCCGTCATGCGACAGCCGGGCGTTCCTGTGCGAACCGGAGGGGGCGGCCGGTTTACTTCTTCTTGGCGGTCGCGGCGGCCGGCGCCTGGACCGAGGTCTGGGCCTGGGCTTGATGACCCCGGCGATGCGCATGCGGGGCGCGGGCCGACGGCGCAGGGGTCGTCGCAGAAGCGGTCGCGGCCGGACGGGCGGTCATGGCGGTCGAGGGCGCCGGGGTCGTGCCGGCGAAGGCGGCGCCGCTGGTCAGGGCGACGAAGGCGACGGCGGAAACGGCGGCGGCGGTGCGGAAGGATTTCATGTCGATGTCTTTCGTTTGAAGGTCGAAGTCTCAGGCGTGTCGGGGGTCCTGCCGGCCGGGGACGCCGGCAGGGCCAGCAAGGCGTCGGGCCTTACTTCTTCTTGGCGGGCGTCACGGCGCGGTGGGTGCGGGCGTGGCTGACCCGATGATGCGCACGGGCGGAGGCGGCGGGGCGGGCGTGAGCGCCCGACGACGGGGCCGAAGGGGTGCCGGCGAAGGCTGCGCCGCTGGTCAGGATCACCAGTGCGGCGGCGCCGAAAGCGGCGGTGGAACGGAAGGACTTCATGGCGGGTCTTTCTGTGGGTTTGGCGTCCGGCCTCGTGTCGGACAGCTGCTGTTTCGGACCCGCGTCCGGCCGGTTCGGGGCTGGTCGGTGTCGCCGCGTATCGTCGGCGAAGAGAATTGTGTCCGACTGTATCCGCCGCGCTTTGGCCATGAGACAGGACGACAGATCGCGCTTCTTCCCGCTCGCCGAACGCCAATGTCCCAGACCTCCGCCGCCCCCGTCCTTCTGGTCGTCGACGACGATCGCGAGATCCGAAACCTGTTGTCCGACCATCTGGAGCAGCACGGATTTCGCACGGTGAAGGCCGCCGACGGCCGGGCCATGAAGGCGGCGCTGGAGGCCGGGCCGGTCGATCTGGTGGTGCTGGACCTGAACCTGCCGGACGAGGACGGCCTGTCGCTGTGTCGCGGCATCCGGGCGGCGTCGAAAACGCCGGTCATCATCCTGACGGCGCGCGGCGATCCCATCGACCGGATCGTGGGGCTGGAGATGGGCGCCGACGACTATATGGCCAAACCCTTCGAGCCCCGCGAGCTGGTGGCCCGCATCCGCACCGTTCTGCGTCGCACCGGCGGCGAGGCGACGACGAACGAAGGGCGACACGCCGACTTCTCCGGCTGGTCGCTGGACATCGCCGCGCGGGCGCTGACGGCGCCGGACGGACGGCTGGCCCCGCTGTCGGGCGCCGATTTCGACCTGCTGCACGCCCTGGTCAGGAACGGCGGCAAGCCCCTGTCGCGCGAGCGAATCCGCGCCCTGTCCACCGTCGCCGACGCCGACGACCGCGCCATCGACCTGAGGGTCAGCCGCCTGCGCCAGAAGCTGGGCGACGACGCCAAGGCCCCGGCTCTGATCCGCACGGTGCGCAGCCTGGGCTATATGCTGGCGGGGCCTGTGACATGGCGCGCCTGACCCCACGCCACGGCCGGGCCGAGGCCGAGACCACGCGGCTGTTCCTGCTGCTGTTGGTCGGAGCCCTGCTGGCGGCGGGCGTGACCTTCGCCGCCTTGGGCCTGAATCATCGTCATCGCCTGTCGCAGGCCCATGACTTCACCACCGCCGAACGGATCGTGGATCTGGCGGGCTCCAGCGACGATCCCGCCGCCGGCCTGACAGACGGCCTGCCGGATGCGGCCGGTCAGAGGCTGGGCGCGCCCGATCCGTCCCTGACCCATGCGGTCGCCGAGGCCCTGAAGCGGCGGGGCGTCGACGGGGTCTCGGTCAAGGCGTTCGAGGCCTCGGCCGGGGCGTGCGGCGCGGCGACCGATCGCCTGCGGTGCCGCATCCTGGTGCTGCGGCCGGTCAACGGCGCGCCGGTCCCGGTGGCGATCAGCCTGCCGCCCGCTCCGCGCCCATGGATGCTCAGCCGCGAGGCCGCCGCCCTGCTCTTCGCCGGGCTCGCCGCCGTCCTGCTGACCGGCTGGATGGCGTCGCGTCTGGCGGCCGGGCCGCTGAACCGTCTGTCCCAGGGCGCCGTCGCCCTCAGCCACGATCTGGACCGCCCGCCTCTGGTCGAGGAGGGCGCGCGCGAGGTGCGCGAGGCCGCCGCCGCCCTGAACGCCATGCAGACCCGGCTTAAGGCCCTGATCGAGGATCGCACGCGCGTGCTGGCCGCCGTCGCCCACGACCTGCAGACGCCCCTGACCCGGATGCGGCTGCGCGTCGAAAAGATCGAGGACGAGACGCTGCGCGCCCAGTTCATCAGCGACCTGGCCGGCATGCAGCATCTGGTCCGCGAAGGGTTGGACCTGGCCCGGATCGAAACCACGGTCGAGGCCGTGACCCCCGTCGATCTGGACGCGCTACTGTCCGCCATCTGCGAGGACGCGGCCGAGGCGGGCCAGCCGGTTGTCTTCACCCAAGGCTGCAACGCCGTCGTGCCGACCCGGCCCCAGGCCCTGCGCCGCTGCCTGACCAATCTGGTCGACAACGCCGTCCGCCACGGCGGCGATGCGGCCGTCTGCGCCGTGCGCGACGACCATACGGTACGCCTGATCGTGCGCGACCACGGTCCCGGCGTGGCGCCCAACCAGTTGGAGAAACTGTTCGAGCCCTTCTACCGCCTCGATCCGTCCCGCTCGCGCGACAGCGGCGGCTCCGGCCTGGGCCTGACCATCGCGCGCCGCATGGCCGAACGCGCCGGCGCCCATCTGGCGCTCGCCAACGCCGACGGCGGCGGGCTGGAGGCGACCCTGACCTTCCGACAGCCCTGACGAAAAGGACGGACGCCTGCATCCGAACGCCGCGCTCGCCGCCTCTCTCTGAAAGCGTTAGCGTGACGCGTTCAGGAGACCGCCCCTTGCCTCATTCGTTGCTCGCCCGCCGTCGTCCGGCCATCCTGCTGCTGGCCGCCAGCGCCCTGGCCCTCACGCTCAGCCCGCTGGCCAGCCGCCCGGCCGCCGCCCAGGACGTGGCCCGCATGGACCAGGTGATCCGCGCCTCCAGCGACGCCGACGCCTTCTCCGGCGCCGTCCTGGTCGCCCGCGACGGCCGCATCCTTCTGGATCAGGGCTACGGCCTGGCCAACCGCGAGTGGAACATCCCCAACGACGGTGATGTGAAGTTCCGCCTCGGCTCGCTGTCGAAACAGTTCACCGCCGTCGCGGTCATGCTGCTGAACCAGCAGGGCAAGCTGGATCTGGATGCGCCGATCAAGACCTGGCTGCCCGACGCCCCGGCCGCCTGGGACGCGATCACCCCGCGCCATCTGCTCAGCCACACGGCGGGCGTGCCCAACTTCACCGCCTTTTCCGACTTCGAGGCCCAGAAGACCCGGCCCGCGACGCTGCCGCAGCTGATCGCCCGCTTCCGCGACCGGCCGCTGGATTTCTCGCCGGGCTCCCGGTTCGCCTATTCCAACTCGGGCTATGTGCTGCTCAGCGCCATCATCGAGGCGGCCAGCGGCCAGACCTACGCCGACTTCGTCGCCGCCAATCTGTTCCAGCCGCTGGGCATGAGCGACAGCGGCTATGACCGCCACGACGTGATCCTGCCCCGCCGGGCCTCGGGCTATGCGCCGGGCGCCGACGGCGTCGTCAACGCCGACTATGTGGACATGACCATCCCGACCGGGGCCGGCGCCCTGTATTCGACCACCCACGACCTGCTGAAGTGGGAACAGGGCCTGTTCGGCGGGCGGCTGCTGAACGCCCAGTCGATGACCGCCCTGACCACGCCGGTGCGCAACGGCTACGCCATGGGGCTGATGGTGTCCGAAGCCGACGACAAGCGTCTGGTCTGGCACAACGGCGCCATCGAGGGCTTCAACACCTATATGGCCTATGATCCGGGCGATCGGACCGCCGTCATCGTCCTCGGCAATCTGAACGGCGAGGCGCCCGACAAGCTGGGCGCGGCGCTCGTCACGCTGGCGCGCGGCGGGACCGTCACCCTGCCAAGCGAACGCCGCGCCGTCGCCCTCTCGCCCGAGGTGCTGAAGGCTTACGAGGGCGTCTATAACCTGGCCCCGACCTTCGCCCTGACGATCTCCGTCGTGGACGGAAAGCTGATGGCCCAGGCCACCGGCCAGCCCGCCTTCGCACTGACGGCGGAAGCTGAGGACGCCTTCTACCTCACCGCCGTCGATGCCCAGATCACCTTCACCCGCAACGCCGCCGGCGCCGTCGAGGGCCTGGTCCTGCACCAGGGCGGCCGCGACATGCCGGCGAAGCGTCAGTAAGCTCTCAACGCAAAACGCCCGCCGTCACCGGCGGGCGTTTCGAAATCGCGGATCGAAGGTCGATCAGGCGGCGACGGTGACGACGCCCTCGGCCGGGTCGCGCAGGACATAGCCGCGGCCCCAGACGGTTTCGATATAGTGTTTGCCGTCGGCGGCGGTGGCCAGCTTCTTGCGCAGCTTGCAGATGAAGACGTCGATGATCTTCAGCTCGGGCTCGTCCATGCCGCCGTACAGATGGTTCAGGAACATTTCCTTGGTCAGGGTCGTGCCCTTGCGGAGCGAGAGCAGCTCCAGCATCTGGTATTCCTTGCCCGTCAGGTGGACACGGTGACCGTTCACCTCGACCGTCTTGGCGTCCAGGTTCACGGCGATCTCGCCGGTGTGGATGATCGCCTGGGCGTGACCCTTGGAGCGGCGGACCACGGCGTGGGTGCGCGCGATCAGTTCGTCCTTGTGGAAGGGCTTGGTCATGTAGTCGTCGGCGCCGCCGCCGAAGGTCTTGACCTTGGTTTCGATCTCGTGGCTGCCCGACAGGATCATGACCGGGGTGTTGACCTTGCCGACGCGCAGCTGGCGCAGCACTTCCAGGCCGCTCATGTCCGGCAGGTTGAGGTCAAGAAGAATGAGGTCGTAGTCATAGATCTTGCCCAGATCGATGCCTTCCTCGCCCAGGTCCGTCGTATAGACGTTGAAGCCTTCCGACTTCAGCATCAGTTCGATGCTTTGGGCGGTTGCGTGATCGTCTTCAATCAACAGGACGCGCATACGTGCCCCTCCAGGCAAAAGCTTTGCGGTAACCACCCTGACACACGGCCGGGTAACCTTGTTCGCAAGTTAAGACGTGAAAACCTTAAGAAGGGTTAACGCCATCCAATTGAGGCGAATCTAGGCTGATTTGCGAATCGGCGTCGAGGGGCTGGAGTCAACGATTCGAGATTTATTAACCATGTTGAACCTGCGCCCCCGTGTTTTGGGCGACATATCGCCCGTTCCCCGCCTCCCTCACGCACGACGTCCCACCTGCAACCCCAAGGCGGTTAAGCTGCCACGACCGATTTTGGCGCACAGTAGGACTATATTCCTATCGCGACGTCGCGGCCGCCTATGATGCCGGCGTCGAGAGTTCGTGAGAGGGAGACGTTTCGTGCTGGAGGACTACAGGGTGCCGGTCACCGAGGAGGACCAGGTCAAGGCCGGGCTGGCCATTCATCTGATCGCGGCGCGCACCGGCGCCCATCCGTCGCAGATGACCGGCCGGGGCCGGATGAACCCGCGCGCGGCCCGCCCGCGCTGGCTGGCCATGTATCTGTCTCACGTCGCCTATGGCTGGACGTTGGAGCGGGTCGGCCACGTTTTCGGCGTCAATCGCGCCAGCGTCGGCGCCGCCTGCCGCTGGGTCGAGGACGAGCGCGAACGGCGCAGCATCGACGACCTGATGAACGACCTCGAAGGGTGCATCCAGGGCCTGTATCAGTCGCCCCGCCTGGAGCTGCCGCAATGAGCCGGCTTCTGGAACGCGCACGCGATCTTATGGCCAAGCCCGGCGCCTGGCTGTCGGCCGAAGGCGGCGCCTATGCCCTGCGCCTATCGCCCGATCGCCGCAGCCGCATCAGCCTGACGCTGACCGAGACCGAGTTTCGCGCCCTGATCGACCAGCCCGGCCTGCGCGTGCGACCCGGCGGCGGCTGGTCGGGACGCGCCCAGCCGGACCCGACGCCGTCCCCTGCTCCCGGCCGTCCCGGCTTCGTGGCGGGCGAGCGCGACCTGATGCAGCCGGACGGCCGCATGGTCCGCGCGCGGGCCAATCTGGGCGAAAGCCCCATCGCCTGGCTGGCGCGGCGCAAGGATGCGTCCGGCCGCCCCTGGCTGACCCCGGCTGAAGCCGCCGCCGGCGAACGGCTGCGACGCGAGGCGGAACAGGCGACGAAGGGCGCCTCGGTCACCATGCGCTGGGACGCCCTGCCGACCTCCGGCTCGGGAACCGCCGCGCGGATGGAGCCGACCGACCGCGCCCTGTCCGCCGCCCGCCGCATCGAACAGGCCCTGACCGCCGTCGGCCCGCGCCTTCGCCCCATCCTGACCCGCATCTGCATCCACGGCGACAGCCTGCAACTGGCGGAAACCGGCCTGGGCCTACGCCGTCGCCAGGGCAAGACCGTGCTGAAACAGGCGCTGCAAGCGCTGGCGGATCATTATGGGATCGGATGAAGTGCACAGATTGCACTCAATTTCTGATGGGCGGTCCGGACGCGGCGAACGTCGGCTTTGGGTGGGAAGCGGACGTTCACCGACCAACGGAGTGGCTGGTGCTTGCGACGTGCAGCAGCGAGAGCATCATCACGACCCCGAAGGATGCGCACGCCAGAAGTTGGAGGACGGGCACCTCGCGCACCAGCAGCGTCACCACAACGACCTCGATGAGAAGAACCATCCGGATTGTTAGTAAAAGCGGCGATCCCGTACGGCGCCCAAAGATACCCCATTGAGGGTCCAAAACGGAGGTGAGGCGAAACTGAAACCCGTAGCCGCCCATCATCTCTTGGTTCGCAACCTTAATACCCCTGTGGCACCTCGGATCAAAAAGCATCCGCAGAAAGAGAAGAATGGCGACCCCAGCCGCCAAGAGCGCAAGGGGACTGGCAAGCGTTGCCCGTGCCGGTTCGTATGCGGCGCTGATGACCACAACCGCACCGCCGACCGCCGCGAGTAGTAAGGAGGGCCAATAGATCCAGCGCGAGGACATGCATTGAACTGAGCATTGACCGGCGGCATCCGCAATGGGTCGATCTAGGTCGTGCTCTTCACCGAGACAAGCGGACGCTGGCCTAACGACCGCAAAGCGAGCGCAGTGATGATCGGTAAGGGTAGAACGCTGGCATTGTCCCAGGTAGCATAGGTCATGAGTGATGAGTCACCATCCAGCGAAGCCAGGCTTCGCGATCTTACGAAAGCGATAGAAGGGTTAGAGCGAAAGACGGCGCCGATCCCGCCTCCTAGAAAACGACAAAGGGCGTCAGAGCCTGAACTTGGAACAAAGACCAAGTTTGCAGTCAAAGTGCTGGTTTGGTTCTTCCGGGTTTATTGGGTGGTTTGGTTAACTATCTCCTTGACGGTAGACCCGCCTTTGCAGCTGCAGGGTTGGCTCTACGTCCCGTTCTCGGCGCTTATTTGCTGGCTACTTTTTCAGTTCCACAAGGCGATAACCGTCGCCGTCGCCCAAAGAATTTCCAAGTCTCGCCGCAGCTAACAATGTCCGCAATGGATCGGCAGCGGATGGTCGGGCGGTTGGATAGCGGACGAAATCAGTCGGCATCAAAGTAGACGGTTTCGCCGACGCGAGCGTCTTCCATTGCGCGTTGAACCTGTCGGACGACGTATGATCTCCAATCCGGGGAGTTGAGGCCTGCCGGAAGAAGCGAGAACTCCATGGAAGGTCTTGTCGATTGCTCTGCGATGAACAAACATTCGTAGCCATTGCGAAACGCCGGATCGGCGACCCTTCGCTTTCCGATCTCATCGACGATTTCAGCGGCAGGGATCGCGTCAGGATAGTGCTCTTTGGTCATCGAGCCATCATTCCCAGACCCGCAGGTTTGCCACAAGCGGAGCAAGCCGAGGTTCGCTAAGGGTCGATTCTTACCGCAGGCTCGGCGCTGAGGGAGGACACTGGCCTGCAGGCTGGCGGCAGCTTGTCGATGAGTGGTCGAAGCCTCAACCGTCAAACCGGACACCTTCGCTGTTCGCAATGCGGCCACGATAGAGTCTCAAAGATCGAGAAAACGAACACAGGCGGAAACGATGATGAGAGTTCTGGCGCTCGCTGCTGCATGCCTCGCCGCAAGCTGCGCGCCGGGAGAGGCCAGTCCCCCGCCGCCAGTCGATGCCGCCGATTATCTTGTGCAGATGGTATGCGTGGACGCCAACGGTCGTCCGTTGCCGGCAGATCCCGTGGCCTGCCCCGGATCGCGAAGGAAGCTGCAGGTTGGCGAGCCGCTTCCCTATCATAAGGTCGATTTCACCGAAGGGCAGATCAGCGACTCCTATCCAATCGCTGACGTGAATGGGATTTCGCGGGGGGTGCAGACCTATTTCTATGTCTCTGACCTGTCGACCAATCCGCTGTTCCCGAACATGGTGCACTTCAACCCTGAGAACGGCGGCTACAACATCCTCGGGGCTGATCGAGAGAACGTGTATTTTCGCGGCACCTTCGACCAGGGCGGCGGATGGCAACCCTGGTGGACCGGCGACTGCCGCGCCGCCGGCTGGCTACTTTTTCCAAGCGGGCAGCAAGCATTCACGCCGGGCGCAAAGCCCTCGCCAACCCAAAATGCCGCGACGTGTCGCGGACAGATAAACGCCGTCGCTTCGACGGTTGAGTGGTCCCATGATCCGCAGCATCGATATGAGAGCGGCAAGGTACTCGACACGCTGCGGGTCGCCCACTTCGCGCCCGGTCATGCATCGGCGGAGTTCAACTATTTCACCCGCGAATACGGTGTCACGCGATGGGAAGCCTGGCGTCAGGGCACAGGCGAGACATCCGAAGTCGTTCGGCTTCAATGCCCCACAGGTCCTCATGATCTCACACTGCATGGCAAGCCATTCTACATGGCGGATTGCCACGACTGGTCGGTGATCATGCCGCTGGCGACGCCGTGGGATCCTGACGGTCGGTCGCCAGTCGATGCTCGGGCGCCGACGTGGCCTGTCGATCCGCTCTACACAGGGGCCAACCGGCTTCGGAATGGCTACCTGCCGTCGCTGCCGGATGGCGAATGCAGCGCCTCGCCCTGGACCATGTCGCGGGACCTGCGCCTGACTTGGCTGGACGTGCCCCCCTGGTCGGGCAACGGCAACTGCACGGCTGTCATCTCCGCTCCATCGGAATCGGGATTGGCCGCCCTGAGCCAAGATTTTACTGCGCGCGCAGGTGACACGCGTTTGTCGTTCGGTTCACTACTTTGGGCGCCGGGCGGGACCGGTCAGGCGGCCATCGCGCTTGCTGAACTCGATGCCGACGGCCGCGAGATTGCCTCCTCGGTGATCAGGGTCAATCTCACGGCCCGTCCTCAAATGTTCACCGGGCAGCTACGGCTCTCGGGTGGGGCGACCTCGTTGCGTTACAAGATCGTTCCGCTGACGCCGCAGACTGGCGTGGCTGTCACCGGCTCGTTCGTGAGCGTCTGAGCCGTGAGGCCGTGGGACCCGCGCGCGACATCGCCCCACGCTCTCTAGTGCAGGCACCGGCAAGGTCCAGCGGATCGCATCAAACAGGGTCGATGGATAGGTGTCGAGGCCAGCCCAATACTCCGACGCGACTGGGCTAAAGAATGCGCTCACGGTGCGTAAGCAGCTTCAACAAGCTGTCAGCGCTAATCAGAAACGTGACCAAGAAACTCATGGGGTGACAATGAGGTTATCCGGCCGGCGGTGTCACCATAATATTTGGAAAGCTTGGAGAAGCCCGCCCTTTCAAAAGGGCGGGCCGAAACCAAAAACCATACAAGTACAGGCTCGTCACAGCGACCAGTAGTCATACCTCAGGTGGGACGTGTCTTCGAAGACCGAAAACGCGAGATCACTTGCGTCCACAAGTCCGGTCAGACGCGCGCTGTTGGAAGGCGTCCATGTGTCCAGTAGAAGGCGCACGCCTTCGGTTGGGGTGGCGGCTTCAAATGGCGTTGGCAGCATTGTGATATCATGGTCCGGAATTACGAAACCATCGTCAGACGCGTGCCTGATCAGGTCAGTCGGCAAAGTCTGAGGACCGTCCCAGCTCTTGATGCTGTAGGTGTCTTCGAAGTCAGCCGCCCCGCTGGTCTGAACGCGCGAAATATCCCCCGCGACCACCTTCGCGCCGCTCTGCAAAGTGGCCAAGACGACCGCCTGACCGGCGCCCGTGCCGTCGGCGTCGTAAAGCAAGCGGTTCGTGCTGGAATCCCAGATCACTTGCGCCTGGGCAGCCGTCGCTGTCGTACCGGCGACAAACCAGGCGTCGCCGGTCAGGTGAAGCCCGTGCAGCTCAAACTGATCGTTTCCGGACTCAAAATCGGTGATGAAATCACCGCCCTCCGGCGCCCCGAAATAGATAAAGGAGTCGCGTCCTAGCCCGCCGGTCAGAATGTCGACGCCCTGCCCGCCGGCGATCCGATCATTGCCTGAACCCGTGTCGATGACGTCATCGCCGCCACGACCCTCGACGACATCATCGCCATCACGCGTCAGGACGTAATCGCGATTGTTGGTTCCGAGGATGTAATCGTTGGAGTTGGACGAAACGACACGTTCGATCGACGTGTATTGATCACCGGCCGCTGTCCCTGTGTTTCGGCCAAAGGACAGCAGATCGATCAGGAGCGTGCCGCCGGCGACGCCTTCGTCGTACCAGACTGTATCAATGCCAGCACCGCCATCGATGATGTCGCCGCCGCCACGCCCCAGGAAGACGTCGTCGCCATCGCGGCCCAGGAAATAGTCTGCGCCAGCCGTTCCGCGCACGACATCCGACCCATTGGATCCAACGACGCGTTCGATAGAACTGTAGGTGTCTCCGCTCGCGGCGCCGCCATTGGCCGTCAGTCCGGCAAGATCGACGATGGCCGTGTCGTCAAACCAGATGGTGTCGAGGCCATCACCGCCCTCGATGAAGTCGCCACCGCCGCGCCCCTGGAACACGTCGTCGCCACCACGACCGACAAAATAGTCAGTTCCGGTTGTTCCACGCATGACGTCATCGCTGTTGGAGCCAACGACGCGCTCGATGCTCGCATAGATTTCGCCGGTTGCCGCTCCGCCATTGGTCGATGAGTTCAGCAGATCCACGATGGCGCTGCTCTCATACCAAACGGTGTCGATGCCGGCGCCACCGTCGAGGACGTCTCCCCCTCCGCGTCCGAGAAACACATCGTTGCCGCCACGGCCTACAAAGTAGTCCCTTCCGGATGTGCCGCGAATGATGTCGTCACCATCTGACGCGACGATACGTTCGATTGAGGTGAAACCGTCACCCGCCGCCGCGCCTGAATTGCTCGACGGCGTCTGGAGGTCGACGACCGCCGCCTGATCGTACCAGACCGTGTCTAAGCCTGCGCCACCGTCGAATGTGTCGCCGCCGCCGCGGCCGAGGAAGACATCGTTGCCTTCCCTACCGCTCAGGAAATCGGCGCCCAGGGCGCCGCGGATGATGTCGTCTCCGACCGACCCGATAACGCCTTCGATAGAGTCGTAAGTGTCGCCGGCCGCCTCGCCAGTGTTCTGCGAAACGTCAAGAAGATCAACGATCAGATACCCGCCTGCGACGCCGTTTTGATATTGGGCCAGATCGAAACCGTCTCCACCCCGTAACACGTCCGCTCCGGCGCCGCCGATCAGGATATCGTTTCCAGCGTCTCCGTTCAGGAGGTCAGCCCCATCGCCACCGTCGAGCCGGTCGTTGCCGTCGCCACCGGAGAGAACATCGGCGGCGGTATTGCCGATGAGGGTGTCATTGCCGCCCCCGCCTTCAAAGAATGCACGGCCTGCTTGGCCGTAGGTGTTGCTTGTGGTCAGCACGTTGTCGCGATCATCTCCCCTAACAGTCGCATCGTACCCGGAGGTGACGCTGGCAGTGACGTTTTCGAAGTTGGAGATTGCGAACGTCGAGGTGCCCGATATCGCTGTGCCCGCTGCCAGATCAACCGTGAATGCAATGTTCGTTCTTAGCAGATCTATGCCTGCACCGCCGTCAACGAGACCGGTTCGCGCCACTCCGCCGAATGAGCCAGACAGGAAAAAGCTGTCGTCGCCGTCTTCGCCATAAACGGAAGCGTCGGCATACGTATAAATATTGTCGTTGCCTCCGCCCGCGTAGACTGACACGCCGAAGCCGCCCGCCGACCCGATATCGATCGTGTCCGCGCCGAAGCCGAGCCTAATCACCTCAATGCTTGTGAGGCTGAAGCCCTGATTCCCAGCGCGAAACTGACGATTGTCCGCTGAGAAAATGTTGACCGCGCCCGGGGAGATAGAACGCGCGTCGATTTCGTCGACACCATCGCCGCCATCAATCGTACCCGTAGGCGGCGTGGGGAAGGTGAACGAGACCGACGTGAAGCGGAAGATGTCGTTCCCGCTTCCACCGTAGAGGCGGTCTGCACCAAAGCCGCCGTCAATGACATCATCGCCGTCCAGGCCGTAGATTTCATCGACGTCGGCTGTCCCGATCAGTGTGTCGCTTCCCGTCGTTCCAGTGATGACCGGCATAGTTCCTCAACCCAAAATCTTTCTGGCGCTCGGATTGGCACACGCGCCGGTAGATCGTCCAGCACATTTGGTTATTCGACAGGTCTTCCGACCGTCGAGCGCATGGCGTTCGTCATGTCCATGATGGCCTGGGGACCGGAGCGCTGGCGATACAGGTTGCGCATCGCGAGAAGCTGGCATGTCGACGGCCCATTGTGGAGTCACCGACGGAATGTCGCAGCCATTAATGACGATTGGTGATTGCTCGCTCTACAATCTCGTGACGCATTGTCTATTGGGAGATCAGCTCCCTTGGAGAAATGCGATGACTAAGACGCTTAGGACTGTAGTTGCCTCGCTGGCTCTTGTCGGGTCTTCTCTGGTAGCGCCAACTATGGCGAGCGCCACTGATGAAGGCTGTCTGCTAAGGAGCGGCTGTTTCTTCACCACTACGGACTTTGGCGGCTATTGGACGTGTGACGATCCTCAAGTCTATCAAGACTGTGTAACGCCCGCAGGTTGAGATACCGACGGCCGCCCCGGGGAACCGGGGCGGCCTTTCGAGGGCGAACTGCTTTCAGAAGTCGTTTGGCAGCATGGGGCCGCTGCCAGTGCAGACATAGATCGGCGTCGCATCATAGTAGGGCGACGGCACGTTGGCCCTCAGAACATAGACGTTGCTGCCCCAGCCGCCACATCCACGATCGGAAACTTCGCCAAGGTATTCGGTCTTTGCAGCGTCGGCGTAATAGACGTAGCTGTAGGCCGTCAGGTCGGCCTGAGCTGAGGCCGTAGTCACGCCGGCTGCAGCGACTAACGCGGCGCCGACCAGCAGGGCTTTGACGCGGATTTTCATCGTGTTCACTCCCATGTGCACGCCCTATCGCGTGCTGTTCTAGGAGCGGCCCAGGGCTGATCGAAATCAACTCACAGGCGTGTCATAAACCATGATTGTAAGCGTCACAGGGGAATCTTCGCATTGACATCACAACTCCTAGGTGCCGGTATGAGGTAGCCTCCGCTTTTGGAGAAATGGAGTATGTGATGAAGAACCCGCTACGCCTGTCCTTCATCGCCGCCGGTTCAGTGGCGATCGCCGCCCTGACCGCGACGGCGCCATCCGCGCAAATATCCGGCCCTGGCGATCGGGTCGCCCTGTACGATGTCGTTTACTACAGCGACGCCTCGAAAACCGAGGAAGTCGGCCGCAACCAAGGTGTCTGTTACGGCGGCTGGGGCAGCCCGATCTGGGCGGGAAGCAGCCAGTACACCTACGGCCAGCAGACCGCATTCTACAGCCAGGAGCACGTCGGCTGGTGCACTGCCAACGGCACCGAATATTTCTGAAAGGTGGAGAGCTGACATGATCACGAAGACCATTCGCACAACCATCGCCGCCGCCGCCTTCTGCGCGGCCGCCATCGCCACGACCGGTGCACAGGCCGCGCCCGGCAACTACTGTCCCTACGCTGATGGTGCTGTCTACTGTGGCACGGAGGAATTCATCTACGAGAACGATCCTCAATTCTACAATTGCCTCCAGCGCTGGCAGATCGGCGCAATGGCCTGCCCGCCTGAGGAAGGTTGAGTTTCCAAATACGTCGGCCCGCAAGGATCGAGACTATGCAAACCTTGATCTCCGACCGCGTTACTGCGGCGGATCTTTCGATAGGAACACCATCATGAAGAAGCTGGTCCATCTCGCTCTAGCGGCTGCAATGCTGAGCTCTTCCGCCGTTGGCGCGGCCACACTCGCTCCGACCCAGGCTCAGGCCGCCGAGCGCCCATGGCTGATAATCACCTATTTTCGGAACGGCCAAAACGTCGGCAATACCCAAGTGTTCTGCAATAGCCCGGATGTGAATTTCGGCGACACGACGAACTTCGACAACACCCACTACGACTACTACTTCATGTGCCCCTGACAGGCTGCGGCCATTGTTAGATGGCTAAGCGTTGAGGCCGTCATCCTACGAGGTGGCGGTCTTTCGTCTCTTGCGCCGCCTGCAGGCGCCGCGGCCGCCGCAACACCTGCTGCCAGATGCCGATTTGTCACTCAAGCCCGATCCAGCGAGCATCTAGCGTCAGCATTGGAGACGGGGAGAAGGCGTGGTCGCGACATTAGCGGCAGTTCTCATATCCAGCGAGGCCGCCAAGGGCTGAGCCAGCCTCAAGTGTCGGCCTTGGGAGACTACTTCGGCCTACGGACCGTATCGGCGGAGATCGGCGGTCAGACGGGGACCTTTGTGATTGATACAGGCGGCGGCATATCGATCATGGGGCCATTTGTTGTGGCCGCTGCGGGCTGTAGGCCCTGGGCCAGATCACAGGTTGCCAGTTTCACAGGTGAACAACTGACGATGCCTCGCTGCGATAGCCTGCATTTCACATCTGATAGTGCCGAACTCATCTCGCCCAGGCGGGTGATTTGACTTGTCGACTCAATTTACTACTGAAGCGCCTCGGCTCTCATCGGTAAGCAATCGGCGCGAGCACTAGTTTGTCAGGGCCACTCAGCGGCTCAAGACCGCTTAACGGCAGTGTCGCATGCACACTCACCAGCGGAAGGTGAAACGACCCAGAGCCGCGCCCAGGACCGCGACGAGGCCCATGCCCAAGGTGTACCAGACCGCCACAAAGGCGGCCGTGTGCTCGGGGCAATGCAGGCCATAGACGGTCGCGGCCAGCCCTGCGGCCAGAAGACCGGCGGCGGCGCCGGCGGAAGCGGGCTTCACAGGGGCGAACCGTCTCGCGCCGAAGAATATGAAAGGCGCCGCCAGAGCGCCCAGCGACAGTATGTTCGTCGGACAGACCCTGGCGGAGCGCCCCATGACCATGTCCATCCGCGCGTCAGGCGCAGCGCCCAGCAACTCCACGACAGCCCATCCTGCAGCGACGGCCAAAATGGCGGCTAGCAGGATTGCGGGACGGCGCGGCGAAGCGCCCGGCCGCCCCAGTCGATCCAGAAGCCAGAAGCCCGCGACGCACAGGGCCGCCGTATAGGCCGCCTTGGCCCAGAAGGTCGGTCCGGCGACGGCCGACATCAGATCCGGTCGCAATCCCAGCCACCAAACGACACCAGCAAGCGCGACGCCCGCCGCCGGCAGCATGAACAGCAGCACACGACGGTCGATGTCGCTTCGGAACGTCGGCGGCAAGTCCAGCGCCAGGCTGGTGATCAGGTCGTCAGTCTTCATCGTTGGACCCTGCTGCTCCAGCCGCGAAGCGCGCGGTCAGAGCCTTGAAGCTGCGATGGATGCTGACCTTGGCGGCGGCGACGGAATAGCCGTGACGCTCGGCCGCCTCGGCCACGCTCAGCCCGGTGACTTTCACATCATGGATCAGGGCGCGCTGTCGCGCCGGGAGGATCGACAAGGCGCGGGTCAAATCGCGTCGCATGACCCCGTCCTCGACCGTGTGCTCGGCCAGCAGCACGCTTGCGTCATCCAGCGGCTCGGTGAGGCGTCGGCCTTGGCGGCGCAGGTGGTCGATCAGCTTGTGGCGGGCGATCGTGAAGGCCCAGGCCGTGAACGACTGGTTGCGATCCCATGTGGCGCGCTTGGCGTGAATGGCGATCAAGGTCTCTTGCACGAGGTCCTCCGCGTCGCTTTCTCCGTTGAAAAGACGGCGTTTGAAAAAGGGCCGCAGGTGCGCGGCCAGGTCCGACAGCAGCACGCGCCAAGCCTGCGCGTCACCGTCCAGGCCTTTGAGCATCAAGGCTTTGAGTTGTGATTCCCGGTCAAGCACGTGCGACTGCGACCTACGCTGCGGAGACCGCGACGGTTACATGGCGTCTCGCAAAATGATGCACGAAAAATAGTTGGCTCGAAAATGTAACGCGCGGCGGGTCGTCGGCGAAAGGCGGATTCAGCGGCCACGAACGGCCGTGCCTTTTGAGAAGGACCTCTTGCATGACCCGCACCAAGATCGCCGCCGCCACCCTAGTCGCCTTGACCGCCGGCGCCGGCATGGCGCACGCCCAATCGACCAGGAACCCCGAGGCCAAACCGGCCGCCATGGAAAAATGCTACGGCATCGCTCTGGCCGGCAAGAACGACTGCGCCGCCGGCCCCGGCACGACCTGCGCCGGCACCTCGGTGCGCGACTATCAGGGCAACGCCTGGAAGCACACGCCCGCCGGCACCTGCACCAGCATCCGCACCCCGCGCGGCAACGGCTCGCTGACGCCAGTCTCGCGCTGATCGGAACTGGACTGATGAACCATGGATCGACCGCCACGACGCCTGTCCCCACTGTGGGACTGGGCCTCAAGGCCCGCCATTACGACGAGGCTCTGGCGTCTGCGGCGGCCGGTCTGTGGTTTGAGGTCCATCCTGAGAACTATATGGTCGATGGTGGCCCTCGCTTGAAATGGCTGGAGGCCATCCGTCGAGAAAAGCCTCTGTCGCTGCACGGTGTCGGCTTGTCGCTCGGCGGAGACGAGGCGCCGGACCCGGAGCATCTGGCGCGGCTCAAGACGCTCGCTGACCGGTTCGAGCCGTTTCTGATGTCCGAGCATCTGGCCTGGTCGCGGGGCGGCGGCGTCTATCATCCTGATCTGCTCCCGTTTCCGCGCACCCGACAGATGTTGAAGCGGGTCAGCGACAACGTCGGGCGCGCGCAGGACGCACTGGACCGACGCCTGCTGATCGAGAATCCGTCCCTCTACCTTGACCTGAAAGGCCACGAGATGGGGGAGGTTGACTTCCTGGTCGAACTGGCCGCCGCGACAGGCTGTGGCCTGCTGCTCGATCTGAACAATGTGCACATCAGCGCCAACAATCTGGGCGCAGACCCGTCGGACTATCTGGCGGCCGTTCCGGCCGATCTTATCGGCGAGATCCATCTGGCCGGCTTTGCGCCCGATCCCGCCCACGCAGAGGCGCTGTTGATCGATACCCACGACGCGCCGGTCAGCGACGCCGTCTGGTCCCTCTATGCCGAGACACTCATGCGGATCGGGCCGCGTCCCACGCTGATCGAGCGCGACGACAACATCCCCGACTTCGCCGAGTTGATCGCCGAACGCGATCAAGCCGTCGCTATAATGGAGGCCTGCCATGTCCAGTGCGCCGCCTGACGATCCGATGCTGTCATTTCATGCGAGCTTCTCCCTGGCCTTACAGGGGCAAGGCTCCATGCTCACACCGTGGCTGGCGGACCCAAATGCGCCCGGACTGGCGGTTTATCGAAACACGGTGGCCAAGGGGCGTGCCGACGCCCTGGCGGGTCTCTATCCGACTGTCGAACGGTTGGTCGGTCCGGACTGGTTTCGCGACGCCGCTCTGATCTACGCCGACAGCGCGCCTCCCTCCTCCCCGGTTCTCGATGCCTATGGCGAGGGCTTCCCGGAGTGGCTGGCGACGTTTCCGCCCGCGTTTGAACTTCCGTTTCTGCCGCCTGTCGCCCGTCTTGATCGCGCATGGAGCCGCGCGCACCGCGCCGCTGACGCACCGACCCTGCGCCCTGGGACGGTCGCCGCCCTGTCGCACACTGCTCTCAACGCCGGCAGCGCGGTCCTGCATCCGTCTGCGCAAGTCTTCTGGTTCGACTGGACCGCGCCATCGATCTGGCTGGCCAATCGTCTGGCTATGCCTTCGGAAGACATGCTGTGGGACCAGTCCCCTGAGGGCCTGTTGATCGTGCGTCCGGAAATGGAGGTCCAGACCCATCGGCTGAACCGGCCCCAGTTCGCCTTCCTTGACGCCTGTCGTCACGGCCGCACTGTCGGAGCGGCGGCCCTCGCCGCCCTCGCCGCCGATCCCGCAGCCAATCTGTCCGAGCTGTTCAGAGATCTGCTTCTGAGCGGCGCCTTCACCCGCATCGATACCGGAGCGCCACAATGACCGAACTGACCGCCGCATCGTCGCCGCGCCCCTTCTTGGCGGCCCTCCCACGCCTGGCCCAGGCCGCGATCTCCCTGCCGGTGCTCAGCCTGATCGCACGCGTATCAATCGCGGCGATCTTTTTTCTTTCCGGCCGGACAAAGGTGGAGGGCCTGCTGACC
Organism: Brevundimonas sp. EU05-FHT14B07; assembly: GCF_058790795.1. Lineage (NCBI taxonomy): Bacteria > Pseudomonadati > Pseudomonadota > Alphaproteobacteria > Caulobacterales > Caulobacteraceae > Brevundimonas > Brevundimonas sp. EU05-FHT14B07. The sequence goes on along the minus strand of NZ_JBYTCZ010000001.1, from coordinate 310,075 downwards.
ATCACAGACAGCACCTATGCTCTGTTCGCCGAGGAATACCGACTGCCTCTGATCCCCAGCGATATCGCCGCCCACCTGGCGACCTATTCGGAACATTTGTTCCCGATCCTGCTGGTGCTCGGCCTCGGCGCGCGCTTCGCCGCGCTCGCGCTTCTGGGCATGACCATAGTGATCGAGGTTTTCGTCTATCCCCTCGGTTGGCCGACCCACCTGCTCTGGGCGACGGTGCTGCTCTACATCATCAGGTTCGGCGCCGGGCCGATTGGTTTCGATCACTGGCTGGGCCGACGAAGCTGATCCGCCGAGCTTGTTCAGTCTGCTTTCCGGCGTCCCTAGCTGCGTGCCGTCAACGCAAATCCAGAACAAACGGAGGTGCCATCACAGGCTGCATTAATCAGCAGCCGGAAAGATTACGTGCTTTTCACCTGGCGGTTGGGCCACTCTTAAGTGGTCCCGGCGCACCGGGTCGTCAGAACGCGGTCTGAGCAATCGCTTCAGCCATTGTCGTTTCCGGCGCTTTGGCAGCGGTGTTCGAGCGATAGTCGGCGAACGTCGGCGGCGTTCTGAAAGACGGCGCGGCTGATGAAGGCGCCCATGTCGCGCCAGGCGTTGGATATGGTCTGGAAGGTCTGTTCGTCGGTCTGGCTGGCGGCCAGGGCTTCGTTCCAGCGCGACGTCAGCGCATTGATCTCGTCCAGCATCAAAAGCCGCCCGCAGGCCAGAGTCATCCGGTAGCTCGCGCTTCCTTCGCTCATCTCAGAACTCCTCCCAGTCCGCTATGTCCGCCTCCTCCACGACGGCCAGCGCGGCCGAACCGGAGGATCGCGGGGCGGCCGGACGCGTGGGGCGGGTCGCGCTCGGCTTGCGTGGCGTTGGCGCGGCGAGGGCTCGGCTGCTCAGCGCGGTTTCGCGTGTCAGGCTGAAGCGCTGGACCAGATCCGACAACTGACGGCTTTCAGAGGTCAGGCTGTGGCTGGCCGCCGTCGATTGTTCGACCATGGCGGCGTTCTGCTGGGTCACCTGGTCCATCTGGTTGACGGCGGTGTTGACCTCTTCCAGCGCCGTCGACTGCTCGCGCGTCGAGGCCGTGATCTCGTTCATCAGCTCGTCGATTTCGGCGACGCGCTTGACGATGGACGACAGGGCGTCGCCCGTTTCCGCGACCAGGGTGACGCCGGACTTCACCTGGACGGACGAGGTGGTGATCAGCGACTTGATCTCCTTGGCCGCCTCGGCGGAACGCTGCGCCAGGGCCCGAACCTCGGAGGCCACCACGGCGAACCCGCGCCCCGCGTCGCCCGCGCGCGCGGCCTCGACGCCGGCGTTCAAGGCCAGCAAATTGGTCTGGAAGGCGATCTCGTCGATGACGCCGATGATCTGGTTGATCTGCGACGACGACTGTTCGATCGCGGTCATGGCCTCGACGGCGCGGCTGACCACCTCGCGCGACTGCTCTGCGGATTGACGAGAGGTTTCGACGACCGCGGCGGCGCGACTGGCGCCTTCGGCCGCCCGCTTCACCGTGGCGGTGATCTCGTCCAGCGCGGCCGCCGTTTCCTCCAGCGTCGCCGCCTGATGCTCGGTGCGCCGCGACAGGTCGTCGGCCGCTTCGCTGATTTCGGCGGCGCCCAGCTGCATGGCGCCCGTATTGCCGGCGATCTCGGCCATGGCGTCGTCGAGACGCTGCATGGCGGTGTTGAAGTCGGTCTTCAGGCGCGCGTAGCCGCCGGTGAAGTCGGACGCGATGCGGGTTCGCAGATCACCCTGCGCCAGGGCCGCCAGAGCCGCCGCCGTATCCTCCACCACCCGCGTCTGTTCGGCCTCGGCCTCTGCGCGCTTCTGGTCCGCCTCCAGGCGCTTGGTCTCGGAGGCTTCCAGATACAGCGAAATGACGAAATCCATGTCGAGCATGGCGGCCTTCACCACACTGGCCAGCGTCGCCGCCAAGGCCTTGCCGTCATCGCGCTTCGAAAACAGCGACCGCGTCTTAGCGTGGGATGTGACGATCGCCTCGATCAACCCTTCCAGGACCAGGGCGTAGCCGCCGATATACCAGCGCGGCTCCAGGCCGATGCGGGCGTGGGTCTGGCCGATGCGGCGCACGCCCTCGACATAGGCCGGATCAAAGGCGCCTGAGGCTATCAGGCCCCAGTGTCGCGCCTGGGCGTCCTTGGCTCCAGCGATCTGGCTTTCCGCGCCGAAGAAGCGGGCCACGTCCGGCGTCGCGCGAACCTGAGCGTAAAAGGTTTCAAGGCTGGGCTGAAGCGCCGCCTCGATGACGGGCCTGGCGTCGGCGAGGCGGGACCTTGCGGCCTTGTCCATCTTCAAGAAGCGAAGTCTTTGGTCCAGATTCATTGCGTCCGACATGACGGCCCCCTTGCATGGCGGTCAGTTGGACGAGGTTCGATCTAAAGGCCGGTTGAAGTCTCTTCAGCCTGTAGACTGTTTCACAGCGGAAGCATTGTTTGCGCCGGTCTGACGTCAGGTCGCGGTATGACCGACGTCCTTCGCCATGGTCTGCAGCAGCGGGATCAGCTGGGCGGCGGTCTTCAGACCCTCGCTGGTCAAAAGGCCGGCCAGACGACCGTATTGGGACCGCCGATCTTCGAGAACAGCGCGGCCTGCCTCGGTGATTTCCAGCATGGTGACACGCCGGTCGTTCGGATGGGGCGAACGCTTGACGAGATCGGCGCGAACCAGATGATCAACCAGACGCGACAGCGAGGCCGGCGGCGCCTGAAGCGTCGATCCCAGGGCGCATTGTTTGACACCGCGACGGCCCTCGCCGGCGATCAGGCTCAAGGCGCGGACGGCGGCATTGCTTTGACCATCGGCGCGCAGGACGCGATCAAGCTGGCGATCGAGTTCGAGTAAGGCGGTGTCGAGCGCATAGAGCGCCATCGCGGGATCATCGAACGCCCGCACGGTGAACTCATCCATCGTTCCCCGAACACCCATAGGTCCGGTGTGACAGGATTGGCCGCAACCTGCAAGATAGACGAAGGTCAACCCTTAGGGCTACCGAACCTCTAACAGCGCATCCAGAAGGAAATCATTTCATACCGGCGCAATCCTAGATTGCCGCGCAAGCCTTTGGAAACAAAGTGGCGAGGCAACAACCGGAAAGAGCCGATGGCGTCGGTCAGAAGACATCCCACCCACCCAGTCACGGCGACACGATCGCTGGGGATGAGCACGGGAGGCGCGCTCGATGCCGAGCTTCGAAGAGCGCTCGAAGTCGCCGCTATCCTGGTGACGACCGATCGACATGGGGTCATCACCGACTGCAACGAGAAGTTCGTCGCAGTCAGCGGCTACAGCCGAGAAGAGTTGATCGGCTCGACCCATCGGATCGTGAACTCCGGCCTGCATTCCAAGGCCTTCTTCCAGGATCTGTATCGCACGATCCGCAGCGGCAAGGTCTGGACCGGCACGTTGCGGAACCGGCGCAAGGACGGCAGCCTATACTGGGTCGATACGACCATCGTGCCGGCGCTCAGCGGTCCCGAGGGCCCGACGTCCTACACGGCCATCCGTTTCGAGGTGACCGAACATGTGCTGGCTCTGGAGGCGCTTTCTGAAGCGCGGCTCGTCGCCGAACGCGCCGCGGCTCTGCGCGACACCTTCCTCGCGACGATGAGCCATGAGGTTCGCACACCGTTGAACGGCGTCCTGGGCTTGGCGCAGTCCCTGTCAGGCGCCGACCTGCCCGATGATGCGCGTCAAAAGGTCGATCTGATCATCAAGTCCGGCGAAACGCTGAGGCGCATCCTGGACGACGTGCTGGACCTGTCCAAAATCCAGGCCGGCGAGATGAACCTTGTCGACGAACCCTTTGCGCCGTCCGACACCATCTCCGGCGCGGTCGATCTGATGCGGCCGCTGGCCAGCGAAAAGGGACTTGAGCTGATCTCCCGGTTGGACGGTCTTCCAGCCCATCTCATGGGCGACGGGGCCCGCCTGCGTCAGATCGTGCTGAACCTGGTCTCCAACGCCATCAAGTTCACTGCGGTCGGCCAGGTGCTGGTCGATGCGCGCTACTCGACGCCGTCCGGGCGTCTTCGCATCCGCGTCGCCGATACCGGCATGGGCTTTGACCGATCGACGGCCAAACTGCTGTTCTCGCCGTTCAGCCAGGCCGACGATTCCATCTCGCGGCGGTTCGGCGGCACGGGCCTTGGCCTCTCCATCAGTCGTCGTCTGGCGGAGCTGATGAGCGGCGGCCTCAGGGTGCGCTCAAAGCCCGGTCGGGGAACGCTCTTCGTTCTCGACTTGCCGATGGATCCCAGCGGCGAGATCACCCACGAAGGCGAGAGCCATGTGGAAGCGCTGGATCGACTCTACGGCGCGCGGATCCTCTTGGCGGAGGACAATCTCGTCAACCAGCAGGTCGTCCAGGCGCTCCTCAGCGGCTTCGGCTGTCAGATCGATGTCGCCGAAAACGGCCAGGAAGCCGTCGATCTGTGGTCAGCGCACGCCTACGACCTGATCATGATGGACATGCAGATGCCGGTCATGGACGGCGTCGAGGCCATCCGCAGCATCCGCAGAGGCGAACAGCAGCGCGAGATCAACAGGCTCCCGATCGCCATGCTGACGGCCAACGCCTCGTCCAACCATCGCGATCTGGCCTCACGCGCCGGCGCCGACGTCGTTATCCCCAAGCCCCTGTCCGCCGATCACCTGATCTTCGAATCCGCCCGCCTCCTAAACAACGCCGCCCGCTATCACTGGATATGAAAGCGGGGCTTCGAAACGAGGGTCACCGCACGCAGATGCGCGCGCGGTCGTTGATCCAGCAGTCGCCGTCCAGGCGAACCGTTCCAAGGCGATCGCCGGCCTTGTCGTCATCGGGATCGGCGTTCCAGGTGGCGTCGGCCGAGCCGTCGGCCATCAGGACGACGACGGCGAAATGTGAGTTTTTGGGCTTGCCCTCGGACCAGGCGTTCATCGTGTAGCCGCCGTCGCCGAACGGATAGACGAGGCAGGGCTCGTCGAGCAGAACCTTGCCGTCGACCGAGAGATAGCAGGGCTTGCGCGACGCCGTCGGCGTCGCGGATGTCGACGGCGAGGCGGCGGGGCTTGCGCCGGTCTTCGCCGGTTCCAGGGGCGGTGCTGTCGGCTCTGGCGCGGACGGCGCGGGGGTCTGCGTCGCGTCAGCCGGCGCAGGCGCGCCGGCGTCCTGACCGCAGGCCGCTGCGGCGGCCGACAGCATCAGGGCGGCGATCAGGCTGAGCGATCGTGAAAGGGTGGATGTCACGCGAGCCTCCGTCGTTGTCTCCCAGCGCCAACACGGGGGCGCATGCAAGCGTTCCCGCCGAAGCGGCGGCGAATGACGGCGCCCCTCCCCTTCGGCCGAGCGCTCGCCTATATCGCCAGCCTGTCCCGCTCAGGAGGTTTTCCATGGCCTATGTCGCCCGCAACGATCGTCCCGCCGACAAGGCGGCGCGCTATCTGGAGGTCGAGGCGGAGATCCTGGCCGTGCTGGACGGCGAGCCGAATGTGACGGCGCGAATGGCGACGGTGGCGTCGATGCTGGCCGATGCGTTCGAGCACTATTTCTGGACCGGCTTCTATGTCGTGGCGCCGGACAAGGCGGACGAGCTGGTGGTCGGGCCCTATCAAGGGACGCTGGGGTGCCTGCGCATCGCGTTCGGGCGCGGAGTGTGCGGCGCGGCAGCGGCGACGGGCCAGACGCAGTTGGTCGAGGACGTGCACGCCTTCCCCGGCCACATCGCCTGCGACAGCCGTTCGGCCAGCGAGATCGTGGTGCCCGTGCGCGACGCCTCAGGCGCTCTGATCGCAGTGTTCGACGTGGATGCGACGACGCCGGCCGCCTTCGATACGGACGATCAAGAGGCGCTGGAGCGGTTGATGGCGAAGGTGTTCGCCGACGCTTGATCGGGGCCGGTTGATCCGGCCGCAGCCGGCTCTATGGTCCCCGGCGACATGGAGGATCGGATGATGCAGCGAACAGTCGCAATCACGGGCGGACACGGCGTCCTGGGCCGGGCGGTGCTGGAGGCGGCGCTGAAAGCCGGCTGGCAGGTCGCGGTCATCGACCATGCCGAGGGCCATACCGTGCCCGACGGCGTGCTGGAAGTCGGCGGGGTCGATCTGACGGACGCCCGCCAGGCGCAGAAGGCCGTAGACGCCGTGATCGCCCGGTTCGGGCGGCTCGACGCCCTGCTGAACATCGCCGGCGGCTTCGTCTGGCAGACGACCGACGATGCGGAACCGGCCTGGGACCGAATGCATGCGCTGAACGTCGCGACCGCCGTCAACGCCAGTCGCGCGGCGCTGGATGCGCTGAAGGCCTCGCCCGAGGGTCGGATCGTCAATGTCGGCTCGGCCGCCGCGCTGAAGGCCGGCGCGGGCATGGGGGCATACGGCGCGGCCAAGGCCGGAGTCCACGCCCTGACCCAGGCGCTGGCCGAGGAACTGAAGACGACAAACGTGACGGTCAACGCCGTCCTGCCCTCCATCATCGACACGCCGACGAACCGCAAGGACATGCCCGACGCCGACCCGACGGCCTGGGTCGCGCCGGCCGATCTGGCGGCGGTGATCCTGTTCCTGGCCTCGCCCGAGAGCCGCGCCATGACCGGCGCCCTGGTGCCCGTCACGGGCCGCGTCTGATGCGCAGCGACCGGGTCCGCAGCGTCCTTTATCTGCCCGCCTCCAATGCGCGGGCGATTGAGAAGGCGCGGACGCTGGATTGCGATGTCGCCGTGCTGGATCTGGAAGACGCCGTGGCGCCCGAGGCCAAGGTTGACGCGCGTGACGCCGCCGTCGCGGCGGTTCGGGCTGGCGGGTTCGGGCCGCGCCTGGGCGTTCGGATCAACGGGCTGGACACCGACTGGGGGCTGGACGACCTGGAGGCGATGAAGGCGGCCGGCGCCACGCTGATCGTCGCGCCCAAGGTCGAGACGCCCGAGGCCGTGCACGCCCTGTCCGCCGGCCTGGCCAAGGGCTGCGCCCTGTGGGCCATGATCGAGACGCCGCGCGCCTTGATGGCCCTGGCCGACATCGCAACGGCGGACGGGGCGCTGGACGGGCTGATGCTGGGGGTCAACGACCTGGCCAAGGCGCTGGGGACCGGGGCGTCGCCGGATCGCGAGCCGTTCAAGCCGTGGCTGGCGATGCTGGTCGCCGCCGCGCGGGCCAATGGCTTGCTGGCCATCGACGGGGTGTTCAACCGGATCGACGATGCCGAAGGCCTGGCGGGCGAGGCATTGCAGGGGCGATTGTATGGGTTCAACGGCAAGAGCCTGATCCACCCGTCGCAGATCGCGGCCGCCAACGCCGCCTTCTCGCCGTCCGAAGCCGAGATCGCCGATGCACGGGCGATCGTCGCCGCCTTCGACGGGCCAGACGCCGACGGGCGGGGCGCGATCCGCGTGAACGGGGCGATGGTCGAACGGCTGCATCTGGAGCAGGCGAAGGCCTTGCTGGCCCGGGCGGGCTGACCGGCTGTCTCCTCCCCACTCGTGGGGAGGGGGACCGCGAAGCGGTGGAGGGGCTCTGGAACTCCCGCAGGCCCCCGTGATGCGGTGCAGAACCCCTCCGTCTCTCCGCTGCGCTTCGAGCCACCTCCCCATGAAATGGGGAGGAGACGGGTGCGAACCCTAGCCGCCTTTACGCAACCGCCCTAAACCTCGCGTCGAAACTCAGCGGACTCGCCTTGCCCCTACCCTCCGACACGCCTTCGAAAATCCCGGCCTGGGTCTGTGCGCCCGGCGTGCTGAAAGTCCCGTTCCTCGACGTGTTTCTGGCCGACTACGAGCTGCGTCGGTTGCCAGGCGAGGACGTGCAAGCGGTGCTGGGCTGGGGGATGAAGCCGACGGCGGCGGCGGGGCGACGGTGGGCGCAGAAGAACGGGCGGCCCTATGTGGCGCTGGAGGACGGGTTCCTAAGATCGGTCGGGATCGGCGAGGCGGGGGCGACCAGCCTGAGCCTCATCGTCGACGATCTGGGCGTCTATTATGATGCGACGCGGCCCAGTCGGTTGGAGCATCTGATCCAGACGGCCGACGACTGGTGCGACGCCGCCATGACCGTGCGGGCGCGCGGGTTGATCGACCGGATCGTGGCGTCTGGCGTGTCCAAGACCAATATGGGCGGGCCGCTGGATCCGGGCCTGCTGAAACCCGGTCGGCGTGTGCTGATCGTGGACCAGACGTTTGGAGACGCCTCAATCGCCTGTGGCCTCGCGACGGCCCAGCGCTTCGATGAGATGATCGCCGCCGCGCGGCGCGACGAGCCGGACGCCCAGCTGATCGTCAAACGCCACCCGGCGGTGGCGGCGGGCCGGAAGCGCGGGTGCGTGACGAACCTGACGGGCGTCACCCTGGTCGATACGGATGTACGGCCTGCCGACCTGCTGGCGGCGGTGGATGCGGTCTATTGCGTCACCTCGGCCCTGGGGTTCGAGGCGCTGTTGCGCGGCTTGCCTGTGCGGTGTTTCGGGGCGCCCTTCTATTCCGGCTGGGGCCTGACGACCGATGCGGTCCAGACGGGGCGGCGCGGAGTCGCGCGGTCGATCGAACAGATCGCCGCCGCCGCCCTGATCGCCTACAGCCGCTATGTCGATCCGGTGACGGGCCAGCGATGCGAGGCCGAACAGGCGCTGGAGCGGTTGATTGCGCTCCGCGACCGGGCCGACCGACTGGCGGGGTCGTGGTCGGCGGTCGGGTTCGCGCCCGCCAAGCGGCCGCCGGTGCGCCGTCTGCTGAACTCGCCCAAGGCGACGATGCGTTATTTCATGTCGCCCTCGCGCGCCGCCGCCCATGCCAAGGCGACCGATGGCCGGCTGATCTGGTGGGCCGGCAAGGAGAGCGAGGCGACGCGTCAGGCGGCGGCCGATTTCGACGGCCCGACGGTGCGGATGGAGGATGGCTTCATCCGTTCGCGCGGCCTGGGGTCCGACTTTGTCGGCGCCCTGTCAGTCGCCCTGGACGACCAGGGGGTCTATTACGACCCGTCGCGCCCGTCGCGGCTGGAGACCCTGATCGAGACGACAGACGCCACGCCCGATCAGTTGGCGCGCGCGGCGGCGCTGGGCGCACGCATCGTCCAGGCCGGTCTGTCGAAATACAATCTGAAGGGCCAGGCGCCGGCCCGTTGGCCGACCGACCGCGACATCCTGCTGGTCGTCGGTCAGGTCGAGAACGACAAGTCGATCCTGCTGGGCTGTGCGCCGGATCTGAACACCAACTCGGCCCTGGTGGAGGCGGCGCGGCGCGATCATCCGGACGCCTTCCTGATCTATCGCAATCACCCCGACGTGCTGGCGGGCAACCGGCCGGGTCGGCTGGATGCCTCGGCCATGGCCTCGGTGGACGCCAGCGCGGATGGGCTGGACATCATCGACTGCCTGAACGCGTGCCGGCGGGTGGCGACCTTGACCTCCCTGACCGGGTTCGAGGCCCTGATGCGGGGCAAGGCTGTGTCGGTCTATGGCCGGCCCTTCTATGCCGGATGGGGGCTGACCGACGACCGGCTGGCGTTTGCGCGTCGGACGCGGCGGGCGACGGTGGATCATCTGATCCTGGCGGCCCTGATCCACTATCCGATCTATGTCACGCCGTCGGGCTGGCCCTGCGAGGCTGAGGATTTGGTCGAAGCCCTGATCGCGGCGCGCGACCAGCCGACGCCCAAGGCGCCGCGCGGTCAGATCCAGCGCTGGGCCACGGGCGTAATCGCCAGTCTCGACCGCAGACCGCCGCCGTCCTATTGACGCGTTCTGATAGGAAACGGACTGTCCTCAAGCAGCGAGGCCCCGCGGGCCGAGTGATAGGAACACACTCCTCAAGCAGCGAGACGCCGCGCGTCGAGCGATAGGAACCACAAAGTGTCGAATGCAGTGATCGCCGCCACCGGCCTCTTCACCCCCGAACAGTCGGTCTCCAACGCCGAGTTGGTCGACAGCTACAACGCCTGGGCCGACGGCTGGAACGCCCGCCACGCCGCCCAGATCGAGGCCGGCGAACTGGAGGCCAAGTCGCATTCCTCGCCCGAGTTCATCGAAAAGGCCTCGGGCATCAAGAGCCGGTTCGTGCTGGACAAGGCCGGGATCATCGACCCCGAGCGGATGGCCCCGAACCTGGCCGAACGCTCCAACGACGAGATCTCGATCCTGGCCGAGATGGCGGTCAAGGCCGCGCGTCAGGCCATCGAGGCCTGGGGCAAGCCCGTCAGCGAGATCGGCGCCGTCCTGTGCGCCGCATCGAACATGCAGCGCGCCTATCCGGCCATGGCCATCGAAGTGCAGCAGGCGCTGGGCATCGAGGGCTTCGCCTTCGACATGAATGTGGCGTGCAGCTCGGCGACCTTCGGCATCAAGACGGCGGCGGACTTCATCGCCGGCGGCTCGGTCAAGGCGGTGCTGATGGTCAACCCGGAGGTCTGTTCGGCGCACCTGAACTTCACCGATCGCGACAGCCATTTCATCTTCGGCGACGTGGCCACCGCGGTGATCGTGGAGTCGTCAGACACGGCGGGACCGGGCGGCTGGGACGTGCTGGGCACGCGTCTGAAGACGACCTTCTCGAACAACATCCGCAACAACTTCGGCTTCCTGAACCGCAATGCGCGCGACACCGCGCATCTGGACAGCCCGGAGGCCGACGACAGCGTCCAGAACGACAAGCTGTTCATCCAGCAGGGCCGCAAGGTCTTCCGCGACGTGGTGCCGATGGTGTCGGACATGATCGTGGATCACGCCAGCGAACTGGGCTTGGATCCGCATGATCTGAAGCGCCTGTGGCTGCACCAGGCCAACATCAACATGAACACGATGATCGGCAAGAAGGTGCTGGGTCGTGAGCCCTCGGCGGACGAGAACGTCATCATCCTGGACGAATACGCCAACACCTCCTCGGCCGGGTCGATCATCGCCTTCCACCTGCACAACGACGGATTCGAGGCGGGCGATACGGGGCTGATCTGCAGCTTCGGCGCCGGCTATTCGGCCGGGACGGTCTTTGTCAGGAAGCGCGCGGCCTGAAGCCCTAAAGCCGGGGCAGGAACAGGACGAAGTCCAGGCTCCACAGGCCCGGTCCATTGGCGATCAGCCAGATCAGGATGACCATCAGCAGGGTCTCGGGCAAGTCGAAATAGCTGGAGAGGCGATAGCCGAGGCTGGTCCCCTCCACCGACTTTGACGCCACGGTCACCAGGGCGACCAGGCTGATGATCAGCAGCACCAGGGCCGCCAGGCTGGTGAACAGGCCCATGATCAGCAGGGCGCCGAAGGCGAACTCGCACACCGAGACGAACTTGGCGGTCTGGCGCGGCGCCGCGATGCCGGCCTCGACCATCGTCTTCTGCATCTTCTCGGCCTGGGCCGGGGTGAACAGTTTGTAGAAGCCGGACAGGAAGAACATTCCCCCGACCACGACCCGCGCGATCAGGGGCGCGATGTCCATCAGGGCCGGAACGCCCAGGCCGAGGCCGCGATAGAGGTCGATCATGGGGCGAAGGCTCCGCTTGGAATGGCGAAGCCTTCAATGCCCTAGGGCCGCGTCGGTTGCTCTGCCGAGGCTTGGGCGGGATGCGTCGCCTTCCATTCCATGGCGCGGCGGATGCGGTTCTCCACGCTGGGGTGATCGTAGAACAGGAACTCCTCGATCGCCGATGGCGACGGGGCGCGGTATTCGGCGGTCTTGATCAGGGCTTTGGACAGACCGTCCGGCGCATTAGCGTGAACCAGCGAAAAGTGGTCGGCGTCCTCCTCCATCGTGCGGGTCATGGTGGCGAAGACCGGGGTGCCAAGCACGCCCAGGAAAGCCAGCACCAAGGCCAGGACCGGCAGGCCCGCAGGGTCGGAGATGTCGCCCACGCGGTCCGCCCTCAGCAGACGATGCGCCACCGGATACAGCCGGTCGGTCAGCCAGAAGGCCAGCACCGACAGGAGGACCAGAATGCCGACGGTCCAGAGAATGTGCGCCCGGACGTAGTGGCCCATCTCGTGGCCGACCACGCCCCGCACCTCGGCCAGATCCGCGCCCTGTTTGAACATGGTGTCGCTCATCGCCACCCGCGCCGTGCCGAACAGGCCCGAGACATTGGCGGTGTAGCGGTCGGACTGTTTGGAGCCGTTGTAGATGAAAATCTTGTCCGACGGCGTGCCGGTCTGTTTGGCCAGGGTCACGACGGCGTCGCGCACCGGCCCGTTCGGCGCGGGCGTATAGGTGTTGAAGATCGGCTCGATCACCAGGGGCGCGAGCACCAGGCCGATGACGATGAAGGCCGCCGTCACGCCGGCCGCCCAGGCCCACCAGAACCGACGCGCGCGCCGGATCAGGGCATAGATCGCCACGAGCAGCAGCGAGGTCGCCACGACCGAAATCGCTGCGCCGATCACAGCCTCGCCCAGCCAGCCGCCCAGGGTCTGGCTGGTCAGTCCATACTGTTTCTCTCGCCACCAGCCCTGATAGATCGCCCACGGCAGGGTCAGCGCCCAGCTCATGGCCGAATAGACCAGGGCGACGGCGAAACTGGCCAGGATCGGACGACGGCGGCGACGTTCGATCCGGCTGCGGATCGCGACCAGCAGGCCGGTGCGCACGATGATCCAGGCGACCAGGGCTGAGACCAGCAAGCTCCATAGGATCAACCAGTGCGAACCGTGGGTATAGGCGATGGCGCGTGCCGTTTCCTGGGGCGACAAGGTCGCCAGCCATTGGGCCGTCGCGGCCGCCGGATCGAAATTCGTCATGGTTGTCTCCCTTGAGAGAACCAAACCGCGCGACCCGCGTTATGTCAGGTTAATTCGCATCCATGATGATTCTCGCCCGGCCACGCTTGAATCTTTCACGACTTTTTGTCACGCATTCTCCTGTCGAGAACAGGGGATGTCCCAGATGGCTCACAAGACGCCCAAGCAGGTCCTGGAAAGCTTGGCTCATGATATCGCCACCGTGTTGAAGAGCATGGGCGGCTCGGCGCACCAGAACATGGTGGTCGATTGCGTAGCGGCGATGAAGCGCCAGCGCGGCGAGGCGGTCAACCCGCCCGATCTTCGCCAAAAGATCATCGAGACCTTCGAATACTATCGCGACTGGTTCGTTCGCCCGTTCGGCGAAGGCTCGCAGCGTTGGGCCCTGGCCGGCGACTTCGGCTGATTTGAATGTCCTGAACGAAAAAGGCGCGCTCCCTGCGGAGCGCGCCTTCGTCGTTAGGACTGATCGATCAGATCAGAAGCGACGGATGTAGCTGACCGAATAGGCGTCGGCTTCACCACCGTTGTCGCGGTAGTCGCGACGGGTCCAGTCGGCGCGCACGCCGTTGACGCCGTCCAGATAGTAGTTGGCGCCCGCGCCGTAGTTCCAGCTGTCGCCGCCCACGTCGGTGTTCGCGCCCGGGAACTTCTGCTTCAGCTCGGTGTGGCCGTAGCCGCCGCGTGCGAACAGTTCCAGCTTGTCAGAGACCGGCACCTTGCCGACCACGTAGCCGGCGGCGTCCCACTCGTGTTTGATCTCGCCATCGACGCCCGCGACGGTGAAGTCGTCATGCTTCACGCCGACCGAGGCTTCAGTTTCCACAGCGATGTAACGGTTGAGGTTGACGCCAAGACGACCGGTGACAGCGCCCGTCGTTGCATTGTCGCCTTCAAGATGAGTGTAGCCCAGCGAGCCGTAACCACGCGGCTCAGGATTGATTTGAGCAAAGGCCGGAGCGGCGATTGCGGAAACGGCGACAGCGGCGAGAAGAATGTTACGCATTGTTTCTTATTAACTCCTAGATGTGATGACCGAGCCGATCATCAGCCCCATCCAGCGAGTGCTTAAATAGGTCACAGCGTCATCTGTTCCAGAGGCCCGAAAACAGGACGAATGCCTGTGGACGCAGGGACACATACAGCGTTCCGCCAAGATCGGCGACTTTGTGGCGCCGCAGCAAAAAGGGCGGCCTCAACCGAGACCGCCCTTCTTGGGTTCTTCCTGCTGAGGAGGCCTAGCGGTCCTTCTCGCGCTCCACGTTCAGCGCGGCCTGGGCCGCCGCCAGACGGGCGATCGGCACGCGGTAGGGCGAGCAGGAGACGTAATCCAGCCCGGCCTGTTCGCAGAAGGCGATCGACGACGGGTCGCCGCCATGCTCGCCGCAGATGCCCAGCTTGACCTCGGGCCGGACCTTGCGCCCGCGTTCGGCGGCGATCTCGATCAGGCCGCCGACGCCGTCCCGGTCAAGGCGCACGAAGGGATCGGTCTCGAAGATGCCCTTGTCCAGATAGGCCTGCAGGAACCGGCCGGAATCGTCACGCGAAATGCCGAACGTCGTCTGGGTCAGATCGTTGGTGCCGAAGCTAAAGAACTGGGCGTATTCGGCCAGGTCCCCGGCGCGGATGGCGGCGCGCGGCAGTTCGATCATCGTGCCGACCAGATAGTCGAGGCTCTGGCCCGTCTCCTCGAACACGGCCTTGGCCGTGCGGTCGGTCAGCTCGCGCAGATATTTCATCTCAAGGCCCAGGGCGACCAGCGGGTGCATGATCTCCGGCAGGGGCGCGGCGCCGGACTTCTGCTTGACCTCCAGCGCCGCCTCGATGATGGCGCGGACCTGCATCTCGTAGATTTCGGGATAGGCGACGCCCAGCCGGCAGCCGCGGTGGCCCAGCATCGGGTTGGTCTCGTGCAGCTCCTTGGCGCGGCGCTTCAGCTTCTCGGCGTCGATGCCGGACGAGGCGGCCAGGGCGTCGATGTCTTCCTCGGTGTGCGGGATGAACTCGTGCAGCGGCGGGTCCAGCAGGCGCACCGTCACCGGCAGGCCGGCCATGATCTCGAACAGTTCGACGAAGTCCGACTTCTGGAACGGCGCGATCTTGGCGAGCGCAGCGCGACGGCCCTTTTCGTCGTCGGCCAGGATCATCTCGCGCACGGCGGCGATCCGGGTGTCGTCGAAGAACATATGCTCGGTGCGGCACAGGCCGATGCCCTCGGCGCCGAAGCCGCGCGCGGTCTTGGCGTCCAGCGGGGTCTCGGCGTTGGCGCGGACCTTCAGGCGGCGCACCTTGTCGGCCCAGCCCATCAGGGTCTGGAAGTCGCCGGTCAGTTCCGGCTCGATCATCGGCACGGCGCCGTCCAGCACCTCGCCCTTGGAGCCGTCGATGGTAATGACCTCGCCGGCCTTGAAGGTGCGGCCGCGCGCGGTGAAGGTGCCCTTGGCCTCGTCGATGTGGATCTCGCCGGCGCCGGAGACGCAGGCCCGCCCCATGCCGCGCGCCACGACGGCGGCGTGGCTGGTCATGCCGCCGCGGGCGGTGACGATGCCGCGCGCCGCATGCATGCCGTGAATATCTTCAGGACTGGTCTCTTCGCGCACCAGGATGACCGCTTCGCCCAGACCCGACATGCGCTCGGCCTCGTCGGCGTCGAAGACGATCTTGCCGGTCGCGGCGCCGGGCGAGGCCGGCAGGCCGGCGGCGACCACGGTGCGCGCCGCATCGGGGTCTAGCGTCGGGTGCAGCAGCTGGTCCAACGCCGACGGCTCGACCCGGCTGATGGCCTCTTCCTGAGAGATAACGCCCTCGGCGGCGAGGTCCACGGCGACCTTCAGCGCCGACTTGGCGGTGCGCTTGCCGTTGCGGGTCTGCAGCATCCACAGACGGCCCTGCTCGACCGTGAACTCAATGTCCTGCATGTCGCGGTAGTGGCTTTCCAGCTTGCCGACGACATCGACGAACTGGGCGAACACCTCGGGCATGGCCTCTTCCATCGAGGGGGCGGTCTCGCCCATCTCCTCGCGGCCGATCTTGGTCAGGGACTGCGGCGTGCGGATGCCGGCGACCACGTCTTCGCCCTGGGCGTTGATCAGGAACTCGCCGTACAGGCGCGCCTCGCCGGTCGAGGGGTTGCGGGTGAAGGCCACGCCGGTGGCCGACGTCTCGCCCATATTGCCGAACACCATCGATTGGACGTTGACGGCCGTGCCCCAGCTTTCGGGGATGTCGTGCATGCGGCGATAGAATTTCGCCCGGTCGTTCATCCAGCTTTCGAACACGGCGCCCACGGCGCCCCACAGCTGGTCCTTGGGATCCTGCGGGAAGGCGTGACCCAGTTCGCGCTCGACCACGGCCTTGTAGTCGGCGACGACCTTCTCCCAGTCGCCGGCGGTCAGGTCGGTGTCGACCGTGACGCCCAGGCGATCCTTGTGCTGATCCAGCACCTCTTCGAAATCGTCGTGGCTGAGCCCCAGCACGACGTTGGAATACATGGTGATGAAGCGGCGATAGCTGTCGAAGGCGAAGCGACGGTCGCCTGACAGCTTGGCCAGACCCTCGACCGTCTGGTCGTTCAGGCCCAGGTTCAGCACCGTGTCCATCATGCCCGGCATCGACGCCCGCGCGCCCGACCGCACCGACACCAGCAGCGGGTTTTCGACATCGCCGAACGTCTTGCCGACCACGCCCTCGACCTTGGCCAAGGCGGCCTGGACCTGGGCGTCCAGATCGGCCGGATAGGTCTCGTTGTTGGCGTAATAGTGGGTGCAAACCTCGGTGGTGACGGTGAAGCCCGGAGGAACCGGCAGACCCAGCGACGACATTTCCGCCAGATTGGCGCCCTTGCCGCCGAGAAGGTTCTTCATCGACGCGTCGCCGTCGGCGGAGCCTCCGCCGAAGCCGTACACCCACTGAGTCATCATGCAGTCCCTGAGCTTTTCGGATCGTCCGGCGGGTTGGCCCCGCTCGCACATGCAGCATGATCTAGCGCGTGAGAGCGGCCTTGACCATTGCGGATGTAACAATGCGTGAGGGGGTGTGCGGTTTCCTTGACGGCTCCGTCTCCTCCCCATTTCATGGGGAGGTGGCTCGTAGCGCAGCGGAGAGACGGAGGGGTTCTTGACGCACGAAGGCTCCGTCTCACGCGCTCGCATCCTGCGCCGCGCAATGACTCCGCCCGAAGCGCGACTGTGGGTCCACCTGCGCCGCCGCGCGCTGGACGGTCTGAAATTCCGACGCCAGCATCCGGCGGGTATCTATGTGCTCGACTTCTATTGCGCCGAGGCGATGCTGGCGGTCGAGGTCGACGGCGAAAGCCACGAAGGCCGAGGCGAATACGACGCCCGACGCACGCGCTGGCTTGCGGCTCAGGGCATTGCGATCATTCGCGTCTCGGCTGAGCAGGTGCGGGTGGACTTAGGCGACGTGCTCGAGTTCATCGCCGACAGGGCGAGAGACCGAATCCGAGGCTGAAACACCCCGTCTCCTCCCCATGAAATGGGGAGGTGGCGCGGCGCGCTTGCGCCGGGACGGAGGGGTTCTTCACCGCATCGCAGCCGTGGGACGTCAAGAGCCCCTCCACCACTTCGTGGTCCCCCTCCCCACAGGTGGGGAGGAGACAATGCGGCCCCTACCCCGCGATCTGGCCGAAGTCGGCGACCTGGCCCATGACGTCTCGAACCTGGCCCAGCAGCTTCAGGCGGTTTTCGCGTTCGGCGGGGATGTCGGAGTTGACCAGAACGTCGTCGAAGAAGCGGTCCACGGGCGCGCGCAGGCGCGCCAGGGCCGTCATGGCGGCGGCGAAGTCCTCGGTCTCCAGCGCGGCCTCGACGGCGGTGCGGGCGGCGCCGACGGCGAAGGCCAGGGTGGTCTCGGCCTCGGGCTGGTTCGGCAGGCCGGTCTGAACCATGCCGGTCGGCAGCGGGCCCTTTTTCTCCTCGGCGCGCAGGATGTTGGAGGCGCGCTTGTAGCCGGCCAGCAGATTGGCACCGTCGTCCGTAGCGAGGAAGGCGGCCAGCGCCTCCACCCGACGCACGATGCGCACGAGGTCGTCGTCGCCCAGAGCGAAGACGGCGGCGACGAGGTCGTGGCGCTGCCCCCGATCGCGCAGGAGGACGGTCAGGCGGTCAGCGAAGAAGGTGCTGACCTCCATCGCAATGGAAAAGGCTTTATCACTCGTTTGAGCAACCATCTCGGACGCTCGACTAGGGCTTAAAAGCGCAAGGCTTTCCTCGGCAGCAACCTGAGCGGATGGGATACCGAACTGATCGCGCAATGCTAGAGCTAACGTGACTGCTTGTTCAGCATTCTCACGGTCAGGGTAAGTCAGCGCATGTGCGATGGTCGCTGGCATAAATCGGATGAGACTCAGCCGCAGATCATTCTCCAGCACCAGCCGGATCACGCCCAGCGCCGCTCTGCGCAGGGCGAACGGGTCCTTCGACCCCGTGGGCTTCTCGTCGATGGCGAAGAAGCCGACCAGGGTGTCCAGCTTGTCGGCCAGGGCGACGGCGACCGTGACGGGCGCGGTCGGGACTGTGTCGGCGGGACCTTGGGGCTTGTAGTGGTCGCGCACGGCGTCCGCGATCGCCTCGGACTGGCCGGCGAGACGGGCGTAATAGCCGCCCATGATCCCCTGCAGTTCCGGAAACTCGCTGACCATGCCTGACATGAGGTCGGCCTTGGACAGGCGGGCGGCGGTTTCGGCCTCGTCGGCGTCGGCGCCGACCAGCGGCGCGATCTCGCGCGCCAAGGCGGCGATGCGCTCGACGCGCTCGGCCAGGGTGCCCAGTTTGGCGTGGAAGGTGACGCCGGAAAGTTTGGCGTTCCAGGCGTCGAAGCCGACCTTCTGGTCCTCGTCCCAGAAGAAGCGCGCGTCGTTCAGGCGGGCGGACAGGACGCGGCTGTTGCCGGCGGCCAGGGCCTTGCCCCCGTCGGTCGCCTCGACATTGGCGACGACCAGGAAGTTCGGCGCCAGGCCGTCTTTCGAAGGATCACGGACGGCGAAATACTTCTGGTGCACCTTCATCGACAGGCGCACGACTTCCGGCGGCAGGGCCAGGAACTGCAGGTCCATGTCGCCCAGGATCGGGGTCGGCCATTCCGCCAGGCCCGCCACCTCGTCCAGCAGGCCGTCGTCATCGACCAAGGCCAGGCCGCGCGCGGCGCAGGCGGCCTTGGCCTGTTCCAGAATGCGTAGCTTGCGGTCGGCGACGTCCAGCAGGACGAAGTTCTTTTCCAATTGGGTGCGGTAATCGACGAAGTCGCTGACGCGCAGCAGCTCGCCGGACCCCAGGAAGCGGTGCCCCTCGGTGATCGCATCGCTCTGGATTCCGTCAATCTCGAACGGCACCACCTTGCCGTCGAACAGGCACAGGATGCGCTTGATCGGACGCACCCAGCGCAGGGTTCCGGAACCCCAGCGCATCGACTTGGGCCAGGGGAAGGTGCGGATGACCTGATCGACCGTCTCGGCAACCAGATCGGTCGTGGCGCGGCCCTTGGACGACAGGACGGCGAACAGGACGCCGTCGCGCTCGGTCAATTGATCGCGCGTCAGGCCGGTCTTGCGCAGGAAGCCTTCCAGCGCCTGTTCTGGGGCGGAGGCGCGAGGGCCCTTGATCTCTTCCTCGCGGTCCGGCGTGGCCGTGGGCAGGCCGTCGATGACCAGGGTCAGGCGGCGCGGACCGGCATAGGTCGTCAGCGCCTCCCACGTCAGGCCGGCGGCCTTCAGACGGTCGGAGACCATCCGCTCCAGGTCGCGCGCCGCGCCCTGCTGCATCCGGGCGGGGATTTCTTCGGAGAAGATTTCGAGAAGCAGCTGGGGCATCAGGCGGTCTTGTGTTGGAGCGTTAACATCAGCGTCTCGACCTGTTGGTCGCGTGCGCCGAAGATCACGGTGAGTTCAAGGTCTGCCGCCGAAAGCGCGGCCTGCTGCAGCAAATCAAAATAGGCAGGTTCAAAGCAGAACTCGCCGTTCAGACCATGCTCGTTCTCCCAAAGGCTACCGAGCGTGCCGTTATGCGATTGGACAAGGGACTCGAAGCTGGCGTGGATGATGCTAGGCGCTCGACCATTCAAGGTCACAGGCTGCGGATTCATCTGCCACACTGGCCCACGCTGACCGAGTCCAGCTGTCAGACGCAGCAGGCGGTTCGAAAACGCCATACTGCCGCTCACGAGCTCAGAAGAATGATCAACGCTCACGCCGTTTTCCGCTCTTGTTCGACGTAGGCGAGAGCGCAGGCTTTGCAGAGTTCGCGGATGCGGCCGATGTAGCTTTGGCGTTCGGCGACGGCGATGGCGCCGCGGGCGTCCATCAGGTTGAACAGGTGGCTGGCTTTCAGCACCTGATCATAGGCGGGCAGGACCAGCGGCTGATCCTGCGGCCCGCGCATGTCCAGCAGGCGCGAAACCTCGCCCACCATGTCCTCGAACCGCCGCTTCAGACCGTCAACGTCATAGCCGTGGAAGTTGGCTTCCGACTGTTGCCGCTCGTTCTCCAGGAAGACCTCGCCATAGGTCAGGCCCTCCTTGGTGAACTTCAGATCATAGACGTTGTCCACGCCCTGGACATACATGGCCAGACGCTCCAGCCCGTAGGTCAGCTCGCCCGACACCACATCGACCTCGATGCCGCCGACGCCCTGGAAATAGGTGAACTGCGTCACCTCCATCCCGTCGCACCAGACTTCCCAGCCCAGACCCCAGGCGCCGACGGTGGGGTTTTCCCAGTCGTCCTCGACGAAGCGAATGTCGTGCAGTTTCGGATCGATGCCGATGGCCGCCAGCGACCCCAGATACAGCTCTTGAAGGTTGTCCGGGTTCGGCTTCAGGATGACCTGGTATTGGTAATAGTGTTGGAGGCGATTGGGGTTTTCGCCATAGCGGCCGTCGCCGGGACGGCGGCTGGGCTGGACATAGGCGGCCTTCCACGGCTTGGAGCCGAGCGCGCGCAGGACGGTGGCGGGATGCAGCGTGCCGGCCCCGACCTCGATGTCATAGGGTTGCAGAATGGCGCAGCCCTGCTCGCCCCAATAGCGGTGGAGAGTCAGGATCAGGTCCTGAAACGCGAGCGGCTCGGTCGAGGTGGTCAAATCGGGCTCTTGGGGAGGGGCTGCAAAAAAGACGGCGGACCATAGGGCCCGCCGCCTTCCGCTTCAACACGCTACCGAGCGAGCGCGTGGATGACCCTGATCAGTTCGGGGTCGGCTTGGCTTCGGCTGCGCCGTCGGCGGCGGGATCAGCCGCATCAACCGGCGGCGTGGCCGGGGTGTCGACCTGACCGTCAGTCGGATTGACGACCGGCGACGAGGACGTGGTGGTCGTCATCGCGGCGGGCTGGCCGTTCGGCGCGGTCGGGGCCGGCGTCGCTTCAGCATCTGGCGTCGCCTCAGCGGCCGGAGCGGCGGCTTCGGCGGGCGCGGCGGCCTCTTCATCGCCCATGGCGGCCATGGAATTCGCCGGGTTCAGGACCTTGTCGATCGGGAAGATGGCGCCGTTCGAGGCGTCCAACTCGGCGCTGACCACGATCGCGCCGTCAGCCTTGATTGCCGAACCGGTGCCGTCCAGCAAAACCTGGCTCTCGGCGGCCGTCTCTACGCCGCCCTTCTTGCCCATGATCTGGTCGGGCGTCACGTCGGCGACGATGACGTGATACAGCAGCAGCTGGCGTAGTTCGGCGGCGTTTGCCGGTTCCATCAGACGGGTACGCTCGGCCTCGGGCACGGCGGCGAAGGCGGCGTCGGTCGGGGCGAAGATCGAGATGGCCGGACGGCTGGCCAGGGTGTCGGTCAGCTGGGCGGCGTCCAGCGCGGCCAGCAGTGTGGTGAACTGACCGCTGGCCTTCAGCTTGTCGACAACGGTTTCGCCGGCGACAGGCGTGGTCGCCTCCGCAGTCGTGGTCGTGGTCGCGGCGGCCTCAGCCGTCGGAGCCGGCGTCTGCGGCGTGGCTGGCATGGCCGGATCGGTTTGCGGCATGGTCGCCGGGGCGGGCGTCGTCGTGGTCGCCGGGGCGGTCATGTCCTGGGCGAAAGCAGGGGCAGCCATCAGGCTGACGACGGCCGTGGCGGCAAGCAATTTTGCACGAAGCATGGCGATTTCCTTTTTCCTGTTTGAGGATCGCCACGAGGGAGAAGGCGACCCGTTCCAGACATCGGAACTGCCGACTCAAATCAGAACGCCGTGATCTGGTTCCGAGATTTCGAAACAATGCGTAACGTTTGTGATGATCTGGGCGAGACCTGGGCGAAATCGCCGGTTTCGCAGCCTGATCGCCGGTATTCGGCCACAAAGCTTTAGCGTTGCTGTACGGACAGTTGCGTTGCTTTGGCCCAGGCCGTGGGATGAGCGGCGGACAATGCGCGCGCAGCAGATTGGGCGGCGTCGTCGCTGGGGTACAAACCGAACACCGTCGCGCCTGAGCCGGACATGCGGGTCAGAGCGACCTGGGCCGTCACCGCCACCGCCGACAGGGCCGCGCCGATCGCCGGCGTCAGGGCCAGCGCAGGCGCTTCAAGATCGTTGCGCTGGGCCGACAGCCATTCGATGACGGCGGCGATTGACCAGTCCTGGGGCGGCGTGGGTCTGTCGGCGGCCTGCACCGGCCCTTGATCAAAGGCGCGATAGACGGCGCCGGTCGGCGATGGGACGCTAGGGTTGAACAGAACGGCCGGCAGCGGCGGCAGGCGGGGTTCGTCGATCAGCACATCTCCCCTCCCCTCGGCCCAGGCCGTGCGCATCCGCAGACACATCGGCCCGTCCGCGCCGACGACGCCCGCGACCGTCTCAAGCGCGTGGTCGTCGAGATCGAGCGCCAGGACGTCGCGCGCCAGTTTCAGCGCCGCGCCCGCATCGGACGATCCGCCGCCCAGCCCCGCCGCGATGGGCAGGTGCTTGTCCAGCGTGACCTTCAGTTTCGGCTCTCCAATGCCGCAGGCCTCGCCCAACTGACGCAGCGCGCGCAGGATCAGATTGTCGTCCGTCGCGCCCAGCCCGCCGCCGAAGGGCCCGTCGACCGTCAGCGACAGGCGATCCGCCGGCTCGACCGACACGCGATCCCCGACATCGGCGAAGGCGACCAGGCTGGACAGCGGATGATAGCCGTCAGCGTCCACCGCGCCGACGTGTAGGAACAGATTGATCTTGGCCGGCGCCAAGGCGGTCAGGGCAGGCATGACCTATTGCGCGACGCCCTGAGCGCTCGGCGCGCCGTCCAGCCCATTGGCGATCTTGCGTTCGACCTCGGCCCGACGTTCGGGTTCAGGCTCCAGCACCAGGACGCGATTCCACAGCCAGACGGCTTCGCGTTGACGGCCGACCTTCCAATAGGCGTCGCCGAGGTGATCATTGATCTCGGCGTTGGACGGTTCCTTGTCGACAGCCTCTTCCAGCGTATTGACGGCGGTTTCGTACTGGCCCTGTTTGAACTGCGCCCAGCCCAGCGAATCCTGGATGTTGCCGTTGTCGGGCTCCAGCGCATGAGCGCGGGCGATCATTTCGGCGCCTTCCTGGACGCGCAGCCCCTTATCGACCCAGAGATAGCCGAGGTAGTTCAGCATGTCGGCGTCGTTCGGCGCGGTCTGAAGCGCGGCCCACAGTTCGGCCTCGGCCTCGGGAACACGACCCAGCGCCTCATAGGCGGCGCCGCGCAGGAAGTGGACGCTGGCGCCCTGATCAGCGGTGTTCAGAAGCGGCCCGTCCAGCAGGGTCAGCGCCTCGTCATGCTGTTTTAGCTGCATCAGCTGACCGGCCAAGACCAAGGCGATCTGCCGATCGTCGGGGCTGGCGGCGGCGGCGCGGCGCAGTTCGGTGAGCGCGTCCTGCGACTGGCCGTCTTCCTCCAGCGCCACGGCCAGCTGAGCGCGGGCGGCGGCGTAGAGCTGCGGATCGGCGGTCCCGACCCGCGACAGGGCGTTGCGGGCGGCGGATTTCAGCCCGGCGCGGGAAAGCACCTGGGCCAGCTGATATTCCGTCTCGTCATCGTCGTGCAGGTTCTGGGCGAGGCGCAGATAGACGGCGGCGAACTCATTGCCGCGCTCGGCCGAAGCCTGGGCGGCGGCGGTGATCAGGCCTTGGGCGGCGCCTTCGCGGAAGTCGGGCAAGGCGGGCGGGCGCCCTCCGTCCTTCAGCCGTTGCAGCGCGCGGGCCACGCCCGGATCGACGGGTTGCACCGCCATGGCGGCTTCATACAGGGCGACGGCGTCGTCGCGGCGACCGCGCCGTTCCAGAAACTCGCCATAGGGGCGTTTGAACAGGGCGCCGACGCCGGCGACTTCGGAAGCGGTCTTCAACTCGACCTCAGCCTCGGCATAGTCGCGACGTTTTTCCAGCAGGGCGGCGCGATTGATGCGGGCGAAAGCCAGGGTCAGGGGATCGCCGGCGGTCGGGACCGGCTGAAGCGCCCGGGTCCAGTCGCCCGCCGCCGCCGCGATCCACGGCGCAACCAGCAGACCGGCGCGCGCGTGCGGGGCGCCGATGGGCTGACGGGCCAGTTCGGCGTTCGGCGTCCTGGCGTCGCCGCGCACGAAGTCCTGCACCAGACGCACCAGCCGCCCACCCTCCACAAACGCGGGAGACGCGGTCGCATCGGTCGGGGCCAGGGCGCCCGCCACATCCAGATCGCCGGTCAGCAGGGCGGAGGTGAAGGCCTGTTCGCGCACGCGCGGCTGTTCCGGCGTTAGCCGTTCCGCCTGGGCCAGATAGTCCGATCCGGTCGCCCCCTCGCCCTGCATCAGGGCCAGCTTGCCCGCCAGATACAGGCCATAGGCGCTGCGGCCCTCGGCGTTCGTCGGGATCGGCGCCCAGACGGCCGGGATCGCCGGCGTCGCGGGCGTGTCGGTGATGATGATGCGAGGATCGGGCGCGGCCTCGGTCGGCGCCTGAGCCGGCGCAGTCTGGCCCGGCGCCGTCTGGCCCGGCTCCAGGATGACGGCCGGCGGATGGGTGTCCGGCGTCGGGGCGGGCGGGGTCGTTTCCTGAGCCGAGGCATGGCCGGCAAGCGCCACAGCGAGGACGGTCAGGGAGGCGGCGAACAGGCGAGGACGGGAGGCGATCATGCCCGGACCCTTCACGCTTTTGCGGCGGCGGGCAAGGGCGGAACGCCGCCCCTGCCCCGTTCCGTCACATGTTCGGATAGTTGGGACCGCCGCCGCCTTCGGGCGTGGTCCAGACGATGTTCTGCGACGGATCCTTGATGTCGCAGGTTTTGCAGTGAACGCAGTTCTGGGCGTTGATGACGAAGCGGGGATCGGCCTTGGCCGCCTCGTCGCCATAGACCACCTCGTACACGCCGGCCGGGCAGTAAAGCCGCGCCGGCTCGCCGTATTTGGGCAGGTTGACGCGGATCGGGATCGACGGATCCAGCAGCTTCAGGTGGGCCGGCTGGTCCTCGGCGTGGTTGGTGTTGGAGATGAACACCGAAGACAGCTTGTCGAACGACAGCTTGCCGTCCGGCTTGGGATACGCGATCGCCTTGTGGTCGGCGGCCAGACCGGTCGAGGCGGCGTCGGTCTTTTCGTGCTTCAGCGTCGGGATCGGCGACAGGCCGCCGAACAGGGTGCGGCACCACATGTCGAACATCCCCAGCGCCCCGCCCAGCGTCGTGCCGAACTTGGACAGCAGGGGCTTCGCGTTCCGGACGACCGACAGCTCCTTGTAGACCCAACTCTTTTCGAAGGCGGTCTGGTATTCGACCAGTTCGTCGCCCGCGCGCCCGGCCTGAACGGCCTCATAGGCGGCGTCGGCGGCCAGCATGCCAGTTTTCATGGCGTTGTGGCTGCCCTTGATGCGGGGCACGTTCACGAAGCCGGCCGAACAGCCGATCAACACGCCGCCGGGGAAGCTCAGCTTCGGGATCGACTGCAGGCCGCCCTCGGTGATGGCGCGCGCGCCGTAGGAGATGCGTGTCCCGCCCTCCAGGTGCTGGGCGATCTCGGGGTGGTGCTTGAAGCGCTGGAACTCGTCGAACGGCGACAGGAACGGGTTCTTGTAGTTCAGGTGAACCACATAGCCGACGGCCACGTAGCGATCGCCGAAGTGATACAGGAAGCTGCCGCCGCCGGTATGTTCGTCCAGCGGCCAGCCGGTCGTGTGCTGGGCCAGGCCGGGCTGGTGCTTGTCGGCCGGCACCTGCCACAGCTCTTTCAGGCCGATCCCGTATTTCTGGGGCGACTTGCCGTCCTGAAGCTTGTGCTTGGCGATGATGGTCTTGGCCAGGGAGCCGCGCACGCCCTCGGCGATGAAGACGTACTTGCCGTGCAGTTCGATGCCGGGCTGGAAGTCGCCGGTCGGCTTGCCCTCGCGGTCGATGCCGAAGACGCCGGCGACGACGCCTTTCACCTGACCCGTCTCTTCTTCCCAGACGACGTGGCTGGCGGCCATGCCGGGATAGACCTCGACGCCCAGCGCCTCGGCCTGCTCGCCCAGCCAGCGCGTGACGTTGCCCAGCGAAGCGATGTAGCAGCCATGATTGTGCATGAAGGGCGGCATTAGCGGCATCGGCAGCGACGCCGACCCTTGCGGGCCCAACAGCAGGAACTTGTCCTTGGTGACCGGCGTCTCCAACGGGGCGCCGCGTTCCTTCCAGTCGGGGAACAGTTCGTTCAGCGCCTTGGGATCGATGACCGCGCCCGACAGGATATGACCGCCGACCTCGGCCGCCTTTTCCAGAACGGCGACGGTGATTTCCTTGCCGTCCTTTTCCGCGCGCTGCTTCAGGCGGATGGCCGCCGACAGGCCGGCGGGGCCGCCGCCGACGATCACGACGTCATATTCCATGATCTCGCGCTCGACGCCGTTCAGCGCCTCCAGCGGCGGCAGATTGTCGATGATGGCGTCCTGACGGGCGTTCTCCGCGCCGCCTTCGATGGCGTCTTCGGCCATGGTTTCCCCTGAATCCCGGTTATCTGTGTGGTTATGCCGCTTATCGGAAGGTGACGCGAGGGCGGTCAAGGCTTATCGGTGGTTCGAGACATGAACGCGCAACCCCATGACATCGCTGCAGTCGAAAGCCTGCTCTCCTTCTGGCGGGATGCGGGGGTCGACGCCTGCTATGGCGATGCGCCCGTCGATCACACACACATCGCCCCGCCGCCGGCCGTCAAGGCGGTGCAGAGGGCGACGGCCTCGGTCATCATGCCTCTGGCCGGCGTCAACGCCGATGACGCCCTGGCCGAAGCGCGGCGGCTGGCCGCCGGCGTCGCGACGCTTCAGGATCTGGCGGCGGCGGTCGCGGCGTTCGAGGGCTGTCCGCTGCGCGGCATGGGCGCGACGCAATCGGTGTTCGGACGCGGCAACCCCAATGCCTCGGTCCTGATTATCGGCGAAGGGCCCGGCGGGGACGAGGATCGGGCGGGACAACCCTTCGTCGGCAAGGCCGGGCAGTTGCTGGACCGGATGCTGGCGGCGGCAGGCCTGACTGACAAGGTCTTCATCACCAACACGGTCTTCTGGCGCCCCCCCGGCAACCGCACCCCCAGCCCGCAGGAACAGGCGGTGTGCGCGCCCTTCGTCGAGCGCGCCTTCGCCCTGCTGAAGCCGAAGGCGGTGCTGCTGCTGGGCGCAGCCTCGGCCAAGTCGGTGCTCGGCGCCGAAGAAGGCATCATGAAGCTGCGCGGCAACTGGAAAGAATGGCGCCTGCTGGAAGGGGCGGTGTCGGCGCCGGTCATGCCGACCCTGCATCCCGCCTTTTTGCTGCGTCAGCCACAGGCCAAACGGCAGGTGTGGGCGGACCTGCTTTCTCTGGCCGTTCGCCTTGAAACGGACTCGGTTGAAGAACAAGGCTAATCGCGGCATGCTCGCATGCTGACGACCGATCGCCATACACGCGCCCGTAGCTTACGCGCGTCGCCAACGAGGGGGCCGCCGCTTATGTTTCTGTTCCGCCGCGCGATCCTCGCGTCGACGCTTGTCCTTGCGTTCTGCGCCGCCACGACGGCCGCGACCGCCGAGACGCCCTACGGGTCAACCGCCGAGGCCGGAGCCGGTTCCGGACGTCCCACCGCGCTGAGCTCGGCCGACAGAATCTCCTACACCACCGCCTTTGACGCCCTGCGACGCGGCGACATCGAGACGGCCCGCACGGCGGCCCGTCAGGCGCAGGACCGCGTGCTGCTGGGTCAGGTCGAGTTCGAGAGCCTGTTTCATCCCGATCATGTCGCCACCTACGAAGAGCTGACGGCCTGGCTTGAGACCTATTCGGATCTGCCGTGCGCGGACCGGGTCTATACGCTGGCGCTGCGTCGTCGCCCCGACGGCGCGCCCGAGCCGGTGCGTCCTGGCGGCGTGCTGGGCCGCACTTGGAACAGTCTGGTCAGCGCCGTGTCCGGCGACGGCGGCGTGACCGATCCGGCCAAGGCGGCGCGCGTCGCCTACAACAATGACGACCTGACCGGTGCCTCGGCCCTGGGGCGCCAGATCGGCGACTGGTGGACGGTCGGCCTGGCGGAATGGCGCCTGGGCCAGTTCCACGAATCCTTCGCCGCCTTCGAACGCGTCGCCAACGACCCAACCGAGGACGCCTGGGTCCGCGCCGGCGCCGCCTTCTGGACCGCGCGCGCCGCCGCCCAGTCCGGTCGCCAGGATCGCGTCACCGACTATCTGCGCCTGTCGGCCCAGTGGCCCGCCACCTTCTATGGCCAGATCGCCCTGCGTCAGCTCGGAGAAGAGCCGACGATCGAGAACATGGGCCCCCGCCCCTACGAAGCCGAGCCACGCCTGCGCCGCGCCGCCTATGTGCCCCAGAGCGCCGCCGTCGAACCGACCGCCCTGGAAGCCTTCGTCCAGGCCGACGCCCGCGCCAAACGCACCGTCGCCTTCTATGAGGTCGGGCGCAACGCCGACGCCGAGACCGAGCTGCGGTCCGGGCTGCGCACCGCCGTGGGCGATGCGGCCAAGATGTGGACGGCCCTGGCGCGCGCCATCCTGCCGGTCAACAACGGCGACGCCACCCGCATCGATGCGACCCGCTATCCGATGCCGGACCTGGCGCCCGAAGGCGGCTTCGTCATCGAGCGGGCGCTGGTCTATGCCCTGGCGCGCAAGGAGACCGACTTCAATCCGAACGCCCGTTCCAGCGTCGGCGCCTATGGGCTGATGCAAGTCATGCCGACGACGGCGGCCGAGATGACCGGCGATCGCACCTTCGTCTCGGACCCGACCAAGCTGCTGGTTCCGGCGGTCAACATGCGTTTGGGCCAGGCCTACATCAACAAGATGCTGGCGTTGCCGGCCTTCCAGGGCGATCTGCTGCGGGCCGTGGCCTCCTACAACGCAGGGCCGGGGCCGATGCTGGCGGCCGTCAGGAAGCTGGGCGCGGACGCCGATCCCCTGCTGCTGATCGAGACGATCGACGTGCCCCAGGCGCGTGACTACGTCGAAAAGGTCATGGCCAGCTATTGGATCTATCAGCGGCTGTTCGGCGGCCCGCTGAAGACCCTGGACGCCGTCGCATCGGGCGCGCGCGCCGTTCCGATGGCGCTGGATTACGTGGCTCCGCCGCCCCAGGCCGAGCCGGTCCTGATCGCCGAGACGACGCCCATCGCCGGCGCGCGCTGACCTTTTAGAAGACCGCGAACAACAGGCTGGCCCAAAACGCCGCCCCGACCAAGGCCGCAAGCCCATAGGCCATGACCGGATTCAGGCCGCGCGCAGCGGCTTGGGTCGGAGGGCTGGGCAGGATCGGGCTCGTCATGCCCTTAGAGATAACGGCGTCCACTTAACGCTGCGTCAGCCGGGATGGTTGTCGTGCGTTAAGCCCAGCGCGTCGGCTTCCCACTCAAGAAAATGCGGATGGGCCAGCAATGTCTCCGCATAGGTCCGGGCCGTACCGTCGTCTCCGTGCGCCGCGAGGTCCAACTGGAAATGGCGGATGCGGGCGGCCACCGGCGTGAAGAAGGCGTCCGGCACGGACCAGTCTCCGAACAGATACGGCCCGCCCGCGCCGAACCGCTCACGCAGGCTCCGCCACAGGTCGACGATCCGGCGCAGATCCTTGGCCAGTCCCGGATGGTCCGGCGCGGATGCGCGACTGGGGCCGATCATCCAGTGATCCGGGCCGGTCGAACAGGCCGTGCGCAAGGCGGTGAAGCCGCCGTGCATCTCGCACGCCGCCGAACGCGCCAGCCAGCGCGCATGGGCGTCTGACGGCCAGAGGCGGGCTTCCGGATAGCGTTCGGCCGCCCAGACGGCGATGGCCATCGAGTCCCAGATCACCTCGCCCTCGACCTTCAACACCGGGACAAGGCCGGACGGCGAATGCTCACGGATGCGCTGATCGGTGTCGGGCTGGTTCAGCGGCACGATGATCTCGTCGAAGGCCGCGCCGCAATGTTTCAGCACCAGCCACGGCCGCAGCGACCAAGTCGAATAGGCTTTGTCGCCGATCACCAGTTCCATCACGCGTCTCCTGTCACCGCCATCAATGGCTCGCCGCCAGCTTCAGCACAACCAGGCCCGATGCGACCAGGGCGACGCCCGCGATCCTGAGCGGCGTCAGCGGCTCGCCCAGAAAGACCGCGCCCGCCACAAAGGCGCCGACTGCGCCGATGCCGGTCCAGATGGCGTAGGCCGTGCCCAGCGGCAGGGTCTTCATCGCCAGCGACAGCAGACCGAACGAACCGATCATGAAGACGATCATCCCCACCGTCGGCCACGGTCGCGTGAAGCCGGCCGACGCCTTCATCAGGAACGCCCAGACGACTTCGAGCAGGCCGGCGAAAACAAGGAATATCCAGGCCATGACATTCTCCCTGCATGGCGTCGGGTCGTCCCGGCGTTGGTCCCATGTGGGGGAGGTCGTCCTCCTGAAAGCGCGCTGAATCTGGGACAACGGCCTGCAAAGTCAACCGCGCCGTCCCGCAAACCTTGACTCCGCGCCCCCCACGACCGACACGACCCGCCCATGATCACGCGCTACTCCCGCCCCGTCGCCGCCGCCATCTGGTCCCAGGAAACCAAGTACAAGATCTGGTTCGAGATCGAGGCCCACGCCGCCACGAAGATGGCCGAGCTGGGCGTGATCCCCAAGGAATCGGCCGACGCCATCTGGGCCAAGGGCAAGGATGCGACCTTCGACGCCGACCGCATCGACGAGATCGAACGCACCACCAAACACGACGTCATCGCCTTCCTGACGCACGTCGCCGAGACCGTCGGCGAAGAAGCCCGCTTCCTGCACCAGGGCATGACCTCTTCGGACGTGCTGGACACCTGTTTCGCGGTCCAGCTGGCACGGTCTTCGGACCTGCTGATCGAGGGCGTCGATCGGGTTCTGGCCGCGCTGGAGACACGCGCCAAGGAGCATAAATACACCCCGACCGTGGGCCGTTCGCACGGCATCCACGCCGAGCCCGTCACCTTCGGCCTGAAGCTGGCCGGCTATCACGCCGAGTTCCAGCGCGCCAAACGCCGCCTGATCACCGCCAAGGAAGAGATCGCCACCTGCGCCATCTCGGGCGCCGTCGGCACCTTCGCCAACGTCGATCCGGCGGTCGAGCAATATGTCGCCGACCAGATGGGCCTCACCGTCGAACCCGTCTCGACCCAAGTCATCCCGCGCGACCGCCACGCCGCCTTCTTCGCCGCCCTGGGCGTCGTCGCCAGCTCGGTCGAACGCCTCGCCGTCGAGATCCGACACCTGCAACGCACGGAAGTCCTCGAAGCCGAGGAGTTCTTCGACAAGGGTCAAAAGGGCTCGTCGGCCATGCCGCACAAGCGCAACCCAATCCTGACGGAGAATCTGACCGGCCTGGCCCGTCTGGTCCGCTCGGCCGTGACGCCCGCCATGGAGAACGTGGCCCTGTGGCATGAGCGGGACATCAGCCACTCCTCGGTCGAACGCGGGATCGGGCCGGACGCCACCATCCACTTGGACTTCGCCCTGCATCGTCTGGCCAATGTGGTCGAGCGGCTGAACGTCTACCCAGAGAACATGCAGAAGAACATCGACCGCCTGGGCGGTCTTGTGCATTCGCAGCGGGTCATGCTGGCCCTGACCCAGGCCGGCGTGTCGCGCGAAGACGCCTATGCCGCCGTTCAGGAAAACGCCATGAAGGTCTGGCGCGGCGAAGGCGCCTTCCTGGATTTCCTGAAGGCCGACGACCGCGTCACCCTGCCCGCCGACCAGCTCGAAGCCCTGTTCGACCTCGGCTACCACACCAAGAACGTGGACGTGGTGTTCAAGCGGGTGTTCGGAGACGCGTGACGGACGTCCGACGCATCGGCTTCGCACCCGTCGTCGATACGGAAACCCGATTGTTGATCCTGGGCAGCCTGCCCGGCGACGCCTCGCTGAAGGCGGCCCAGTACTACGCCCATCCGCGCAACGCCTTCTGGCCGCTGATCAGCGGGGTGCTGGGTGAAGACCTGGCGGCACAACCCTATGAGCAGCGGCTGGATCGATTGAAGGCGCGCGGCGTGGGCCTGTGGGATGTGATTGCGTCGGCGGAAAGGTCGGGCAGTCTGGATGCCGCGATCCGCTCGCCGGAGGCGGTTGATCTGCGCGGCCTGATCGGCAGCTTGCCACGGCTGAGAGCGGTCGCCTTCAACGGCAAGCTAGCGGCCAAGTTGGGACGGCGCATTATCGGCGACGTCGCAGGGGTTGGCCTTATCGACCTGCCTTCATCCAGCCCTGCTCATGCGATTCCACTGGCAGGCAAGGCGAACATCTGGAATTCGTTGACTGATCTGATCGAACGATAGTTCTCTTGCTGCAAAGCAGCATAGAAGTGCGCGCGAAAACTGAATGGTGAAGCTGCGATGTCTTGTCGCGCGGCATGCATCCATTGTGCGGTGTCGCGCGTAACGTTCCCGTTACCGCCTTGAGAGCGGCCCAAAGGGAACGAAACACATGACCAAACTTCGCAATCTTATGCTCGTCGCCGTCTCCGGCGGCGCGCTGATGGCGCTCGGCGCCTGCGGCAACAACGAGCCGGCCGCCACGACGCCGGCGGAATCGACCGCCATGGCTCCGGCCGACGGCGCCGCCATGGCCCCCGCGACCGACCCGATGGTGGGCGGCGCGGCCATGAGCCCGAACGAGACTATCGTCGCCAACGCCTCCAAAGCCTCCAATCTGACCACCCTGGTCGCCGCCGTGAAGGCCGCCGGCCTTGTCGACACCCTGCAGGGCGCGGGTCCGTTCACGGTCTTCGCCCCTGACAATGCCGCATTCGAGAAGATCCCCGAGGCGACGCGCACCAGCCTGATGCAGCCGGCGATGAAGGCTGATCTGACCAAGATCCTGACCTACCACGTGGTCGCCGGTCGTCTGACGGCCGCCGATATCGCAGCCCAGGCCGAGGCCAACGGCGGCACCGCCACGCTGAAGACGGTTCAGGGTGAAGAACTGAAGGTTTCGGCCGGCCCGAACAACACCTGGGTCATCACCGACGCCAAGGGCGGCAAGTCCACGATCACCCAGGCCGACGTGGGCCAATCGAACGGCGTCGTCCACGTCGTCGACACGGTTCTGATGCCGTAAAAAATATTTGGTTTCAGGCGGCGACGCCTGAAACCAAATCTCGGCCCTGGTGTTCTTCAGGAGCGCGAGACGCACAGTACGCCGGGTGAGACATCCCCCCAACGTCCCCGGCAAGAAGAAAGGGCCGCACTTTCCCCCGGGTGCGGCCCTTTCGAATTCTCAGATCAGTCCAAAGACCGAAGCGATTACTCGCCGGCGCGAATCTGCTCACGAGCGATCGAGGCCAGTTCGTCGATCTTGGAGCGAATCTCGCCCTCCGACACCGACAGGCCCGAGGCCTTGAAGTCGCCGGCGACCTTGCGGAACACGTCCTCGTCTCCCGGCTGTTCGAAATCGGCACGCACCACGGCGGCGGCGTACTGGTCCGCGCTTTCGCTCGACAGGCCCATCTTTTCCGCAGCCCAAAGGCCCAGCATCCGGTTGCGCCGGGCGATGGCCTTGAACTCCTGCTCCTGATCGAGGGCGTATTTGGCTTCGAAGGCCTTTTCCCGATCGTCGAAGGTCGTCATTTCGCTCAGCAAAGCTCCGTCCACCCCGCTAACGTCGGGGCAAGCGCCGTCTATAGACCGCCCGCCCGCGAACGCAACATGACTTCCGTCGCATGGACATCCTGTCCCCAATGATTGCAGCGCCGGCCATCCTCATTTGTATCGAGGGCCGCCTTCGGCTAAGGAGATCCCGAACGAGATTGACTGCCCGAACGATTCCGAAACGCGCCGCCAGGACCGGGTCTTCCCCCTCCACATATGGCCGCGCGATTTTTGTTTCTGGAGGGCGCCCGTAAGCCGGGACCGGACCATGAACAGCAAGCGCAAGAAGATCTACGAAGGCAAGGCCAAGATCCTGTATGAAGGACCCGAGCCCGGCACCCTGATCCAGTATTTCAAGGACGACGCCACCGCCTTCAACGCTCAGAAGAAGGCCGTTCTCGAAGGCAAGGGCGTGGTAAACAACCAGATCAGCGAGTTCATCATGTCGCGCCTGAACGGCATCGGCGTGACCAACCATTTCATCAAGCGTCTGAACCTGCGCGAGCAGCTGATCCGCGAAGTCGAGATCATTCCGCTGGAAGTCGTGTGCCGCAACATCGTCGCCGGCTCGATGAGCCAGCGCCTGGGCATCGAGGAAGGCACGCCCCTGCCCCGCTCGATCATCGAGTTCTATTACAAGAAGGATGAGCTCAACGACCCGATGGTCACCGAAGAGCACATCACCGCCTTCAACTGGGCCTCGACCCAGGAGCTGGACGACATGCTGGCGATGACGGTGCGGGTGAACGACTATCTTTCCGGCATGTTCAGCGCCGTCGGCATCACCCTGGTGGACTTCAAGATCGAGTTCGGCCGGGTGTGGGAAAACGACTTCAGCCGCGTCCTGCTGGCCGACGAGATCAGCCCCGACAGCTGCCGCCTGTGGGACGCCTCGACCGGCGAGAAGCTGGACAAGGACCGTTTCCGCCGCGACCTGGGCAATGTCATTGAAAGCTATACCGAAGTCGCGCGTCGCCTGGGCATCATGAAGGGCATGCCGACGGTGATTCAGGGAGGACTGCACTGATGGCCCCAACCGCTTCAAGCAAGGTCAAGGTTCACGTCTTCCTCAAGCCGGGCGTCCTGGATGTGCAGGGCAAGGCCGTCGAAGGCGCATTGCAAGGCCTGGGTTGGTCGGGCGTTTCCAACGCCCGCGTCGGCAAGCTGATCGAGTTCGACCTCGCCGGCGCCGAAGACCCGCAAGGCGAAGCCAAGAAGATGTGCGAGCAGCTGCTCGCCAACACGGTGATCGAAAGCTACCGCATCGAGGCGGCGTAAAGCCTGCTGTCTCCTCTCCCATGTCGCGGGAAGGAGACGGTTGCATCCTTCGGCATCGACGCCAGTTTAGCAGACGGCTTGATTGACGGAGCGCCCATGACCTTCACCCTTACCTCCACCGATATCCAGGACGGCGGCGTGCTGCCGGACGCCCAGGTTCATGCGAAGGGCAACACCTCGCCGCAGCTCTCCTGGTCCGGCGCGCCGGAAGGGACCAAGAGCTATGCGATCACCTGCTATGATCCCGATGCGCCGACCGGCTCGGGTTTCTGGCATTGGACGGTGGCCAATATTCCCGCGGATGTGACCGAGTTACCGGCCGGCGCCGGCTCGCCAGGCGGGCATCTGCCCCACAGCGCCATCCAGGGCCGCACCGATTATGGTCAGCCCGGTTTCGGCGGCGCCGCACCGCCTCCCGGCCATGGTCCGCACCGCTACATCTTCACCGTCTTCGCCGTTGATGTTGAGAGCCTGGACGTCACCGCCGACAACTCCGGCGCCGTGTTCGGCTTCAACCTGCACTTCCACACCTTGGCCAAGGCGTCGATCACGTCGACCTACGAAAACAAAGCGTGATCGGCGCCGGGCGGTGTCGCCCTTGTGGCGTCATGAACGCTGATTAGTTTGCAGCGCAACATGACCGACGCCGCCCTCGACACTTCCCTTCCCGTCCGCTCGCGCGGGGCGGTGGCCCTCGTGCTGATCGCCTTGGCCATGGGCGGGTTCGCGATCGGCGTGACCGAGTTCGCAGCCATGAGCATCTTGCCGGACTTCGCCGCCGGGCTCGGCGTCGATGCGCCGACCGCCGGCCATGTCATCAGCGCCTATGCCGCCGGCGTCGTGGTCGGCGCGCCGATCCTGGCCGTGCTAGGCGCGCGCTACCCCCGCTGGCTGCTGCTGATCGCCTTCATGGCCCTGTTCGCCATCGGCAATGTGGCCAGCGCCCTGGCACCGACCTATCACTGGATGCTGGTCTTTCGCTTCCTCAGCGGCCTGCCGCACGGAGCCTATTTCGGCGTGGCGGCTCTGGTCGCGGCCTCGATCGTGCCGCTGCATTTCCGCACGCGCGCGGTCTCGACCATTTTGATGGGGCTGACGGTCGGGACCGTTCTGGGCGTGCCCGTCGTCAACATCATCAGCCATGCCCACGGCTGGCGCTGGACCTTCGCCATCGTCGGCGTGCTGGCGGTTCTGACCATGGCCCTAGTCGCCCTGTTCGCACCGCGCGATCCGGCCCATCCCGACGCCAGCCCCTGGCGCGAGTTGGGCGCGTTGAAGCGCAGCCAGGTCTGGCTGACGCTGGGCGTGGGCGCCATTGGCTTTGGCGGCATGTTCGCGGTCTACGCCTATCTCGCCTCGACGCTTGAGGCGGTGACGGGCGCCGGCCCCGACGTCCTGCCCTGGGTCTTCGCCGTGTTCGGGGTCGGCATGTTCCTGGGCAATATCCTGGGGGCCTGGGCGGCGGATCACCTGGGGTTCAAGGCGGCGGGCGGCCTGTTGCTCTGGAGCGCAGCGGCGCTGGCGCTTTATCCGCTCGCGGCGCCTCACCTGTGGGCCGTGATGGTCGTGGTCTTCCTGATCGGCGGCGGAGGCGGCCTGGGTTCGATCCTCCAGACGCGGCTGATGGACGTCGCCGGCGACGCCCAGACCCTGGCGGCGGCGCTCAACCATTCGGCGTTCAACACGGCCAACGCCATCGGCCCGCTGCTGGGCGGGATGGCGATCGCGGCGGGCTATGGCTGGGCCTCGACCGGCTGGGTCGGCATGGGCCTGTCCCTGGGCGGCTTTGTCATCTTCCTGATCGCCTGGCTGACCGGTCGGGCGCGCGCGACGGCCTGACAAGGCGAAAGAACCCTGCTAAAGGCCCGCGCCATGAGCGCAGCCGTCATCGTCTTCCCCGGTTCCAACTGTGATCGCGACTGCAAGGTCGCCGTCGAACGCTCCACCGGCGAGCCGGTCTCCATGGTGTGGCACGCCGAGACCGAACTGCCCCAGGGCCTGGACCTGATCGTCATTCCCGGCGGCTTCTCCTACGGCGACTATCTGCGCTGCGGCGCCATGGCGGCCCAGTCGCCGGTGATGCAGGCGGTCAAGAAGGCCGCGGACGACGGCGTCGCCGTGGTCGGCATCTGCAACGGCTTCCAAATCCTGTGCGAGGCCGGAATGCTGCCCGGCGCCCTGCTGCGCAACAAGGGTCTGAAATACGTCTGCAAACCCATCGCATTGACCGTCGCCAACGGCCAGACGCGCTTCACCGCCGGCTATCAGGGCCAGCGCGAAGTGACGATGACCCAGGGCAACGGCGACGGAAACTTCTTCGCCGACGCCGAAACCCTGGCTCGGATCGAGGGCGAAGGTCAGGTCGTCTTCCGCTACGTCGACAACCCCAACGGCTCGGTCAACGATATCGCCGGCATCCAGAACGCGCGCGGCAACGTCCTGGGCATGATGCCCCACCCGGACCGCGCCTTCGAAGCCGAACTGGGCTCGTCCGACGGCGCGACTTTGTTCCAGAGCATCTACGCGGCCGCTTGACGGCAATCGCAAGTTGGTGCGGATTGGGTCGATGCACAATTGTCTCCGATTCATCTTCGCCTTCGCCGCCCTCGCCGCCGGCGCACCCGTTATGGCTCAGGAAAGCGCTCCGCAGAGCGAGGACTGGACGCTAACGTCCGTGCCCGAGCGCAAGGCCGTGCTGGCCACGATCGACTTTACGTCTGGTTTGGCTATCGCCGCGCGCTGCGTCGATGGAGCTTACGACGTCTTGATCTCGGGACTGCCGGAGGCGCCCCGTCGCGATATGTCGCGTGAGTTGGGCATTCAGGCCGGCGACCAGGAAGAGCCCTACATGTCCGTCTGGACGGTGGGGACGCAGCGCAACACCGCATTCAGCCGCATACCCGCAGTCGTGGCGCGCGATCTGGCGAAAGGCGGCAAGCTTCAGGTCATCGTTCCATCCACGTCCGGCGGTCCGCGAACGCGATATGTTATGGATCTGGATCCATCCAGCACCGCGATCGAGCAGACATTGACTGCCTGTGGCCGACCGATGGTCGACCCACGCGAGGCGCGGGCTAAGGAGATTGACGGCAACGGCCAAGATGGGCTGCCTGACACCGTACAATGGCAGACGATGCCGCGTCCGGTTTTCCCAGCATCGGTGAATGGTCGAAGCCCATTGGAGGGCTATGTGGTTTTGTCCTGCGTCCTCACGGACGCCGGTCAGATGACTGAATGCCAGACAGAGAGCGAGCAGCCAGCGGGTTACAACCTGTGGCGGTCAGTTGAACGGTCGCTGCCGCGAGCGCGCCTCAAACTGTCCGAACAGGCCGCAGCGGCCGGTCTCTCGCTTGCCGGCCGAATGGTCCGTTTCTCGGTCACCTTCAAAATGGAGCCCTGACGGCCGTCAGATGTCCTTGATCTGAGCGCGACCGTCCGACAGGTCGGCAGCTTCATCGTCTTCGGCCCGATCGTCGTCGAACAACTTTTCTCCGGCCTCGCGTTGAGCAGCCAGTTCGCGGGCGCCGACGCCCAGGCCCTGTTCGATCGCGAGATTGGCCTCGACCTCTTCGGTCAGGTTCAGGTCTTCGTTGTCTGGGTCGGCCATGCGAGCATCCTTTTGAGGGTTTCCCGCGAACAACCGCCCGTGGGCGCCTTCGGTTCCTAACGGCCGAAGAAGGGGTCCAGGCTGGCGCGGGACAGCGGACGGAAGATCAGGAACTGACCGTCCACCGTCACCGTGACCTCGTGCGCCTGAGGGCGCTGTAGCAAGGCAGGGTCGTCGAGCGACACGGCGCGACCTGAGGCGATATCGCGCGCATCCAGCGCCGGCGTCGTCGGCCGTCCGTTCTCGTTGGCGAGAGCCGACAGGAAGCCCCGCACCTCATTGGCCTGCTGCTGAGGCGTCAGGGCCGCGCGGACCCGAGACCAGGCGGTCTGGATCGAGGCCGGCAGAGGCGCTCCGCTCGTCTGGGCGGACGTCTGGCCCGCTGCCACGACGATCGCGATCAACAGAGCCGGCAGGGAGGCTTTGAGCGTCATGTCGGGCAGGATGAAGCCGCCGGCCGCCAATGCAAGCTTCACTTTTCTGCCGGCCGCGGTGAACCTTCTGGCGTGGCGAGGCGTAAAGGCGGGAACACGCGTCGCACTGGAAATCGAATGTCCTCCATAATCCGTCCCACGCCCCGCCAACGCACCCGTCGTCTGGTCGTCCTGGCCGCCGCCCTGTTCGCCATCATCGTGCCCCTGGTTCAGAACCTGGCGGGCCTGGGCCTGAACCAGGCCGAGTTCGCCGCCGACGGCAACAGCACCCTGCGCGTTGCGGGCTACGCCTTCTCGATCTGGGGCCTGATCTATATCGGCATTCTGGCCTATGCGATCCGTCAGGCCCTGCCGCAGACGGGCGAAAGCCCGCTGCTGGGCCGAATGGGTCTGCCGTCCGCCGTCGCCTTCTTCGGCATCGGTTTCTGGATCATCGTCGCGGCT
This sequence comes from Brevundimonas sp. EU05-FHT14B07, assembly GCF_058790795.1. NCBI lineage: Bacteria > Pseudomonadati > Pseudomonadota > Alphaproteobacteria > Caulobacterales > Caulobacteraceae > Brevundimonas > Brevundimonas sp. EU05-FHT14B07. Next base: position 270,585 of record NZ_JBYTCZ010000001.1, on the reverse strand, counting down.
ATGAACCTGAAGGCCGCCAGCGTGGGCGTGATCTTCGCCTCGCTGATCGCGCTGCTGCTGCCGATGCTGGCCGTATCCGGCCACATCCGCGCGCTGCGGATGTTGGATCGCGAGCGCATCCTGCTGGTCTGGCCGCTGGCGGCCTTGGCGGGCTGGCTGACGGTTGCCGCGCCGCTGAACCTGATCACGACGGCGACCGCGTTCAACGCCCTGCCCGCCGCCCTGTCGCCTGACCTGTGGGCCATCGTCGCCATCGTCGCCGTCACGGTCGTCGGCCTGGCGGTGACGGCGGTACTGCGGAGCCTCGCCTATCCGCTGCCGACGGCCTGGGGCCTTCTGGGTGCGTTCGTCGCCGAACAGGCGGACAAGCCGACCGTCGCCTTCACGGCCCTGGCCGGCGCGATCGTCCTGCTGATCGGCGGCCTGCTGCTGACCTTCCGCCTGCGACCGGGCGTCGAACGCGCTCGCTAAGCCTCAGGGTTTGTCGGTGACCGCGTCGTCCTGAGGCGCATGGTCATCGGCGCCCACGTCGAAGGCGCCGGTTTCATCGAAGCCGACGCTGCCGACCCCGACGGCCGAACCGGTCAGCAGCTGACGCCGGCTGGCCAGAGCCGCTTCAGGCGCTGCGGCGTCCATCTCTGCCGTGGTTTCTGGATCATTGGAACGATCCATCTGCTGACCCGAGGCCGGGACGATGCGGTCGGTGTGGGGCTTGCTCACGCCTCGTCCTCCTCTGCATCGTCGGCCTGTTTCTGAGCCCGCTCGGCCAGGGCGGAGGCGCCGGCGTCGTCGGCGGCGATCTCGGGCAGATCGTCGTCTTCGGGCGTGGCGGCGGGGTCGATGGGCGTGTCGGTCATGGCGGCTCCTTTGGCTGTCGACGAAATCAACCACCTGCGATGGACGATGTTCCCCGTTCTTGCGCCGCGCGGGCTGACATTCGGCCCATCTGCGGCTAGAAGCGCCGCCCATGAGCGCTCCGCAAAAGACCCCCCAGAAGTCGATGGCTGAACTGGCCGCCGAATACGGCCTCGCCCCCAATGAATATCAAGTCGTCCTCGACCGACTGGGGCGCGAGCCCAACCATGTCGAGCTGGGCGTCTTCTCGGTCATGTGGTCCGAGCACTGCTCCTACAAGTCGTCCAAGATCCACCTGGGCAAGTTCCCGACGACCGGCGAACGCGTCATCTGCGGGCCGGGCGAGAACGCCGGCGTGATCGACATCGACGACGGCGACGCCTGCATCTTCAAGATGGAAAGCCACAACCACCCGTCCTACATCGAACCCTACCAGGGTGCGGCGACGGGCGTGGGCGGCATCATGCGCGACGTCTTCACCATGGGCGCGCGGCCGGTGGCCCTGCTGAACGCCCTGCGCTTCGGCGATCCGTCGCATGAAAAGACCAAACGCCTGGTCAAGGGTGTCGTCTCGGGCATCGGCGGCTATGGCAACTGCGTCGGCGTGCCCACGGTCGCGGGCGAGACCAACTTCCATAAGGGTTACAACGGCAACATCCTGGTCAACGCCATGTGCGTCGGCCTGGCCCGCGCCGACGAAATATATTATTCGGCCGCGCCGGAGGCGGGCCATGACGTCGTCTATTTCGGGTCCAAGACCGGTCGCGACGGCATCCACGGCGCCACCATGTCCTCGACCGAGTTCGACGACGAGTCGGAGGCCAAACGTCCCACGGTTCAGGTCGGCGACCCCTTCGCCGAAAAACTGCTGATCGAGGCGACGCTGGAGCTGATGGCGTCCGGCGCCGTCGCTGCCATTCAGGACATGGGCGCGGCGGGCCTGACCTCCTCCTCTGTCGAAATGGCGGGCAAGGGCGGCGTCGGCATCGAACTGAACCTCGATAAGGTGCCCCAGCGCGAAACCGGCATGACGGCCTATGAGATGATGCTGTCGGAAAGCCAGGAGCGGATGCTGGCGGTGCTGAAGCCCGGCTATGAAGACGTCGGCTATCGCATCTTCCAGAAGTGGGGCCTGGACTTCGCCATCATCGGCGTGACCACCGACACCGGCCATCTGGTGCTGAAGCATCACGGCGAGACCGTCTGCGACGTGCCGCTGGCGCCCCTGTTCGACGACGCGCCCCTGTACGACCGCCCGTGGGTCCAGCCGGAGCTTCAGCCCAAGCTGAACCACTCGGACATTCCTGCGCCCGAGAACTGGGCCGATGCGGTGATGAAGGTCGTCGCCTGCCCCGACATGGCCTCCAAGCGCTGGATCTGGGAACAGTACGACCGCCACGTCATGGCCGACACGCTTCAAGACTCTTCGACCGGCGCCGACGCCGGCGTGGTGCGCGTGCATGGCACGGACAAGGGTCTGGCCGTCACCTCGGACTGCACCCCCCGCTACGTCCAGAACGACCCCTATGAGGGCGGCAAGCAGGCGGTGGCCGAGGCCTGGCGCAACCTGACCGCCGTCGGCAGCCGTCCGATCGCCATCACCGACAACCTGAACTTTGGCAATCCGCAGCGCCCGGAGATCATGGGCCAGATCGTGCGCGCCATCGACGGCATGGCCGAGGCCTGCCGCGAACTGGTGTTCCCGGTCGTGAGCGGAAACGTGTCGCTCTATAACGAGACCAACGGCGTCGCCATTCCGCCGACCCCGACCGTCGGCGCCGTCGGCCTGCTGCCCAACTACGACGTGGTGACCGGCTTCTCGACCATGGCCGAGGGCGATGCGCTGGTCCTGATCGGCCAGACTCAGGGTGAACTGGGCGCGTCCATCTATCTGCGCGAGGTCCTGGGCCGTGAGGACGGCGCTCCGCCGCCCGTGGACCTAAAGCTCGAAAAGAAGACCGGTGATTTCGTGCGCGACCGGATCGAGGCGGGCGAGCTGACCGTGGTTCACGACCTCTCGGACGGCGGCCTGATCGGCGCCGCCGCCGATCTGGTGCTGGCCTCCGACGTCGGCGTGACCCTGGACGCCTCCAGCGCGGCCCACGCCCACATCTTCCTCTTCGCCGAGGATCAGGCCCGTTACTTGGTCGCCGTCCCCGACGCCGACGCCGACGCCATCATCGCCAAGGCGCGCGAGGCGGGTCTGCACGCTTCGGTCGTCGGCCATGCGGGTGGCGCCGCCTTCGCCTCCAAGGGCGACAAGGGCGAACTGTTCAGCATCCCTATCGCCCACCTGCGCGAATGGCACGAAGGCTGGATGCCGGGTTGGCTGGGCGACGCCGCATGATCCGCGTCCTGACGCCGCTCGCCCTGCTCGGCCTGCTGAGCGCCTGCGATGGCGGCGGCGATCCGGTGCAGCAGGCGCTTCGGGATACCTCGGCCGCCAACCAGGCTGCGGCGGCGCGCACGACGGAACAGATGGAAGCCGCGGTTCATGCCGGTCACGACATGGGCGGCTCTACCCCCGGAGACAAAGCCTTCGCCGCCTCCGAGGCCGAGATGCACCGCAAGATGGCCGCCGCCTCGGGCCAGACGATCGATCAGGCCTATGTCGCCAAGATGATCGCGCACCACGAAGGCGCCGTCGCCATGGCCAAGGTCGCTCTGCGCGACAGCCGCGACCCCGAAATCCGACGCATGGCCCAGAGCGTCGTCGACACGCAGACGCGCGAGATCGCCGAGATGAAGGCCTGGGCGCCGACCGCCCCTCCGGCGAACTGAGATTGGCCAAGGGACCCTATCGCGGCGGCGGAAAGCCAGCGGCGCCCACCCGCACCAAGGCTCCGTCGACTGGGCGCCCGTCGTCCAAGCCTTCGCAGATCACCAGAGACGAGCTGAGGCATTTCGCCTTTCGTGATCGCTCCAAAGAGGCATTTCTGGACGAGCTCGACCCCCTGCTCCGCGCCTGTTTCAAAAGCGGCTTCACCCGGCCTAACGAGGTCGCCGGCCTGCTGAACAAGGCAGGAAAGAGCACCGCCTGCGGCCAGCCGTGGACGCCTCACCTGGTCTGGGGTCTTCAACGCTTCCTTTTCGAAAGGCGCGAAAAGAAGAGAGCGGCTCAAGCCGCGGCCCCCGCAGCGACGATTTCAAAACCCGCCGTGTCCAGCCAGCGCGCGAAAGATCTGGCTGCTGAAGATATGACGCGCTTGCTCGCCGCGATCGGCAGGGCGCGCCCGTCGCGTTGACTTCGCATTGATCCCGCATGAACGCAGGAGCCGGATGGCGCGTTTCAGAAGCGATGCGCCTGGCTGAACCGGCGACTTGAACAGGGAGCGTCTGATGGACGCGACGACCGCCGACACCATTTTCCGCCCTGCCATACCGCCCCGGCGCGCGGGCAAACCGCTGTCGCTGCTGCCCTTCCTGTGGATCAGCTGGCGCGATCCGATCCAGATGTGGTCCGAGCGGCATTTCACCGAGCCGCAACTGCATGGATCTTCGGCCTTTGGCGAAATCCTGGTTGTCAGCCATCCCGAGGGCGTGCGGCATGTCCTGACCGAGAACGCCGCCAACTATGTGAAGGGCGATCTGCAACGGCGTGTGCTGGGGCCGATGCTGGCCGAGGGCCTGCTGCTGACCGAGGGCGAGGTCTGGCGTCGCGCCCGGCGTATCCTCGCGCCCCTGTTCACCCCCGCCAAGATGGCGACGCTGAACGCCCGGATGGCCGAGGTCTGTCACACGCGCGTGGCCGCCTGGTCGCTGTCGGCGCGCGGGCGGGTGCTGGATATCGACAGCGAAATGTCGGGCCTGACCTTCGACATCCTGTCCGCGACCATGTTCTCGGACGAGCTGGGCGGTGAGGCGCGCGGTTTCGAGCGGGCGTTGAACCAGTTCTTGGCCAACGGCGCGCGCATCGATCCGCTGGACGTGCTGGGCGCGCCGGACTGGGCGCCGCGCTTGGGCCGGCTGGCCAGTTTCCGCTCGGCCCGCTTCTTCGAGCAGCGCGTCACGAAGCTGGTCGAGGCCCGACGCGCCCGGATCGAGCGTGGCGTCGAAACGGGCGATGCGCCGCCGGCCGATCTGCTCAGCGCGCTTCTGCTGGCGCGGGATGAGAACGGCGGTCCGGGTCTGACCGACGAAGAGGTCGCGGCCAACATTCTGACCTTCATCCTGGCGGGGCACGAGACGACGGCCCGCGCCCTGGGCTGGACCCTGCATCTGCTGTCGCGCCAGCCGGAGTATTTGGCGCGGCTCCAGGCCGAGGCCGACGCCTTCGACGTCTCCGATCCCAAATGGGCCGAGGCCCTGCCCTGGACCCGGGCCGTGCTGGAGGAGACGATGCGCCTGTTTCCGCCCGCCCCGACCATGGCCCGCAAGGCCCTGGCCGACGACGAGATCGGCGGACAGACGATCAAGGCCGGCGCCACCGTCATCATCTCGCCGTGGATCCTCCAGCGTCACCAGCTGTTGTGGGACGACCCAGACGCCTTCAAGCCCGAGCGGTTCCTGCCTGAGAACCGCAAGGCCATTGATCGCTACGCCTACATCCCATTCAGCGCCGGACCTCGCGTCTGCATCGGTGCCGCCTTCGCTCTGCAGGAGGCGATGATCGCCTTGGCCGCCATCCTGCGCATCGCCGATGTCGAGGCCCTGACCACGGTGGAACCCCGTCCGGTCCACCAGATCACCCTGCGCAGCCGCCAGCCCATGCGATTGCGGCTGAGGGCGAGGCGCAAGGGCTGATCCAGCCCAAACTTGGCCGCAAATCCGGCGCGTCGTGGGCCGTCGAAACCGGATCGCCACGATGAGCACCACGCCCGCTGAACCGTCTATCGCCGGCACGGTGGACAAGGTGGCGAAGGTCACATTGGCCTTCTGGTTGATGAAGATTTGCGCGACGACGGTCGGCGAGACCGGCGGCGATCTGGTGTCGATGACGCTGAAGGTCGGTTATGCCGTCAGTTCGCTGATCCTGCTGGGCTTCTTCGTCATCACCCTGATCGCTCAGTTGCGGTCAAAGCGGTTTAATCCCGCCCTCTATTGGCTGGTGATCCTGTCCACCAGCACGGCGGGAACGACCCTGTCCGACTTCATGGATCGCAGCCTCGGCCTGGGTTACGCCACGGGTGCGACGATCATCGCCGGCGTCCTGATTGCCGTTCTGGCGGCCTGGCGGCTGACCTATGGCTCGTTGAAGGTCGATCATATTCGCGAGCCGGGGGTGGAGACCTTCTACTGGCTGGCCATCCTGGCGTCGAACACGCTGGGTACGGCCCTGGGCGACTTTCTGGCCGACACCTCGGGCCTGGGGTATCTGTGGAGCAACGCCCTGATCTCGGGCGGCATCGTCCTGACGATCCTGGCCTGGAAATTCACCCGCATCTCGCCCACCGTCCTGTTCTGGATCGCCTTCGTCCTGACCCGCCCCTTCGGAGCCACCATGGGTGACCTGCTGACGAAATCGCACGCCAAGGGCGGACTGGACCTGGGCACCATCGGATCGACGGCGGCGTTGCTAGGCCTGCTGGTCGTGCTGCTGATCGCCACCACGGCCAACTATCGCAAATGGTTTACGGGAGCGCGCCCCGCGTGATCCGCCGGCTCTCACCCTTGAAGCTCGTGCTGATCTCGGCCGCCGTCAGTCTCGTCTGCCTGATCGCCTACATCATCGGCGTCGCCCTGAGCGGCAATGTCCACACCGTCATCACCGGAGAGATTTATCGGGCCGGTCAGCCGCGCCCCGGCCTGCTGGACCGGATGGAGCGCCAGTACGGCATCCGCACCGTGCTGAACCTGCGGGGCCACAACCCCGGCTCACCCTGGTATGACGACGAGGTCGCCGAAAGTCGTCGCCTGGGCATCCAGCACATCAACTTTCGCATGTCGGCCAAGGAAGAGCTGACGCCGCAGGAGGTCCGCACCCTGATCGCCATCATGCGCGATGCACCAAAACCCCTTTTGATCCATTGCGCCGGCGGATCGGATCGCACCGGGCTGGCGTCGGCCTTCTACGTCGCGGCGGTATCGAAGGGCGGAGAGTCCGCCGCAGAGGACCAGTTGTCGCTGCGCTTCGGCCATATCGCCCTGCCTAATCTGGACGCCTACGCCATGAACCGCACCTTCGAGAGGATGGAGCCGGAACTGGGCTACCCGAACAGCTAAGGCGCCGTCGCCGTTCCGCCACGAACCGTCTATAGGTCGCGCCGACCTTCCTACTGGAGGCGACCTTGCGCACCGCCATCCTGCTCCCTCCGGGATGCCTGTTTTCCAAAGCCCAACCGAACTCGATGGAGACGGTGGTGCGGACGATGGCGGGTGTCGATCAGGGCGGCGAGACGCGCATCTTCTGTTGTCAGGGCGCGGACGACGGCGTTTCAGCAAGCGTGGACGCCCTGCCGGCGGGGCGTAGCCGCATGCCGACACTTATCGAACGGCTGCGCGCCTTTCGACCTGATGTGATCGAACATCATCAGCAGGTGAAACAGGCGCTGGCCGTGCAGCAGGCCCTGCCCGAGACGCCCCACCTTCTCTATCGCCACAACGCCCTGCGCCCGCCGCGCCACCCCATCGACCGATGGCGTTATCGGGCGCGTTATGAGCGGCTGGACGGCCTGGTCTTCGTCAGCATCGCCGAACGCGACGCCTTCGTGCGCACCTTCCCCGATCTGAATGACCGGGCGTTCGCGGTGCCCAACCCCATCGACGCCGGCGCCTGGCTGGCCTCGCCCGAGGATCGAGAGCCGGTGATCGCCTTCGCCGGGCGCGCCATGCCCGAAAAGGGCGTCGATGTGTTGTGCGCGGCTTTGCCCGGCGTTCTGGACGCCCATCCTGACTGGCGCGCCGTGCTGATGCTGAACGACTGGGACGATCATGCGCGCTGGGCGGCCCGACATGTCGCGCCGCTGGAAAAGTATGGCGACCGGGTCGAGGTGCTGAAGTCCGCGCCTTTGGGCGAGGTGCGGCGGCGGATGCAGACGGTCGCCATCGCCCTGACGCCTTCGGTCTGGGACGAGCCGTTCGGTCTGACGGCGATCGAGGCCCATGCGGCGGGCGCGGCCCTGATCTCGTCCGGGCGCGGCGGCCTGCGTGAAGCCAGCGGGCCGCACGCCCTTTACGTCGATGCAGTGACGCCGAAGACATTGGCGGCGGCGATGGACCGGCTGATCTCGTCACCCGAGGAACGATTGGCGCTCGCGCAATCCGCCCAGGCCCATGTGCTGGCGACCCATACGCCGCAACGTCGTGCAGCCGAGCTGATGGCCGTCCGCCAGACGGTGATCGACCGTCGCCGGGCGCGTTAGACGACCGGGATCGCCTGAGACAACCGTCCGCCGACCCGGATCGGCTCGACCCGCTTGGCCAGACCCGTCCGGTCGTCCGTCTCAACGAAGACCCCGCATACCGTCGCTGGTCCGGAGGCCGGCATGTAGCGACCGCCAGAAATCCGGGTGGTGAAGCGGCGCAGCGGCTCTTCCTTTTCGTTGCCGATCACGCTGTCATAGTCGCAGCAGCCCCCGGCGTCGGTCTGATAGGCCGTGCCGCCGGGCAGGATCTGGCAGTCGGCGGTGGGAACATGGGTGTGGGTGCCGACCACCAGCGACGCGCGCCCGTCGCAGAAATGGCCCATCGCCATCTTCTCGGACGTGACCTCTGCGTGCATGTCCACGATAACGGCGTCCGCCACCGCGCCCAGCGGCGCCGCCGCCAGTTCGCGCTCCACCGCTCCGAACGGATCGTCCATCGGGTCCATATGCACCCGGCCCAGCACGTTCATGACCAGGACCGTCCGGCCCGAATGGGTCTCGAACAGATTGGCCCCGGCGCCTGGCGCATCCATCAGGCGCGGATAGTTGGCCGGCCGGATCAGGCGCGGCTCGCGCACGATATAGGTCAGGGCCTCGCGTTGGTCCCAGCTGTGGTTGCCCAGCGTCAGGCAGTCGGCGCCCGCCATGAACAGTTCGCGCGCCGTGTTCTCGGTAATGCCGAAGCCGCCCGCGGCGTTCTCCGCATTCACGACCACGAAGTCGAGCTTCAGGTCCCGCTTCAGGCCCGGAAGATGATCGCTGATGCCGTCACGGCCGGACTTGCCGATGACGTCGCCGAAAAATGCCAGTCTCATTTGAAAGCCGTATAGCCGGTCTCGGTCAGAACGCCATGCAGTCGAATGTCGTGAGGCTCCAGCGCCAGCCGTTCGACCCTTTGGCCGGCATAGGCGAAACCGATGCGGATGGCGTCGGGTCGGGCGGCGAACGTCCGGTCGTAATAGCCCCCGCCTTGCCCCAGGCGGCCGCCCTGATCGTCAAAGGCCAGCAGCGGCGTCAGGATCAGGTCCGGCATGACGACCTCGGCCAGCGGCAGCGGCGCGGGGCATCCGGCGGCGTCCATCTCCAGCGGCTCGCCGGGCGACCAGGCGCGGAACGCCATCGGCGCGTCGCGCTGGACCACGACCGGCAGGCACAACCGGCGGCCCGCCGCCTCCAGCGCCGCGGCCAGGGCGTCGGTGTCCAACTCCGACCCCATGGCGCGATAGAGCGCGACGATCTGAGCGGCAGGAAGGGCATCGGCATAGTCCGCCGCCCGGCTGGCGGCCAGCGGATCGGTCTCGGCCAGACGCTTGCGCAAGGCGCGGGCAGCCGATCGAAGTTCGTGCTTGTTCTGGATCATCGAACCGCCCCTACGAACGCGTGCTCATGCAAAGAGCCGCCTCGCGGCGAGCGATAGCACACTCACAAAGAGAGGAAGGTGGCGGCGCCGCGCGAACCGTGAAGAACGTTTAAATCCTCTCGACCTGGGTAGCCAGGTGGGCTCCGTATGCCCAAGCCCTCGAGCCCGGACAGGGACAGATCCCTATGAGTGAATTAAGGTCAGAAGGATATGTTGTCTTCGACGTGAGCCGCAGCAAGACCCGCCGTCGATCAAGATAGGCCTTCGCCGGCCCCGACGCCAGCATCCGCAGACGAATAATCGACTAGAGGTTTTGGGCGATCTTTTCGATCCGTGCGGCGACGGCGTTTAACGCCTCGGCGACCCCGTCCGTCGAGGCCGGAGCCGGGGCTGTCGCTGACGAAGGCCCCGCCTTGCCGGCGTTCAGCCGCGCCTCGTGCAGTTCGTCGGCCAGGATCAGCGCGGACATCAGAAACAGCCGCAGATCGCCGACATGGCCCACGTCGCCTGCGACCTGGCGCACCTGATTGTCGAACTGTTTGGCCAGGATGCGGACCCGCTCTTCCTGCCCGTCGGCGCAGCCCACCGCGTAGGGGCGACCGTTGACCTCGACCGTCACCGTCGCCATCAGCCGGCCTCGCTTTCGGCCATTACTTCGCGCACGGCCTGGGCGGCGCGGCCCAGCGCCTCGGACGCCTCGCGCCCGGCGGCCTCCAATTCGGCCACGCGCTGATCTGTGGCGCGCGGGGCGAACAGATCGTCGTCCGCGATCGGGGGCGCCGAGGCGGGCCGCGCCTTCAGCTCCAGAATCTTGCGTTCCAGTTCGGCCAGGGCGCGGTCGATACGCGCCCGTGCGGCCGTGGTGGCGTCTGCCATCGGTCGCTCCTTTAGATTCCGTATAGAAGCCGAGGACGCGCCGGGGTAAAGGGGCGCGCCCCCTTTTTCCGCCTTCCCAACAGAGGTCTCCACAGTGACCGACGCCAAAACCGCACCAAAGGCCACGCCTGAGCAGATGGCGAACGCCATTCGCGTCCTCGCCATGGACGGCGTCGAGAAGGCCAAGTCGGGCCACCCCGGCATGCCCATGGGCATGGCCGACGTCGCCACGGTGCTGTTTTCTCGCTTCCTGAAGTTCGACGCCTCGCGCCCCGACTGGGCCGACCGCGATCGCTTCATCCTGTCGGCCGGCCACGGCTCGATGCTGATCTACGCCCTGCTGCACCTGACCGGCTACAAGGGCGCGACGAAGGAAGAACTGTCCAACTTCCGTCAGTGGGGCTCCAAGACCGCAGGCCACCCCGAATACGGCCATATGCCGGGCGTCGAGGTCACCACCGGACCGCTGGGTCAGGGTCTGGCCACCTCGGTCGGTTTCGCCATGGCCGAGCGCCATCTGGCGGCGAAGTATGGCGATGATCTGGTCGATCACCGCACCTGGGTCATCGCCGGCGACGGCTGCCTGATGGAAGGCGTGTCGCAGGAAGCCATTGCTCTTGCCGGCCGCTACAAGCTGAACAAGCTGCACGTCCTGTGGGACGACAATGAGATCACCATCGACGGCAAGGTCTCTCTGTCGGACACCACCGATCAGAAGGCTCGCTTCAAGGCCGCCGGTTGGGCGGTCAAGGCCATCGACGGCCACGACATGAACGCCATCAAGGGCGCGATGAAGTGGGCCATGCGTCAGGACAAGCCCACCCTGATCGCCTGCAAGACCAAGATCGGCAGGGGCGCCGCCACGATGGAAGGCAGCCACAAGACCCATGGCGCGGCCCTGGGCGCCGCCGAGATCGCCGCCACGCGCCTCGGCCTGGCCTGGGATCACGATCCCTTCGAAATGCCCCGGACCATCGCCGACGCCTGGAAGAAGGTCGGCCGTCGCGGCGCCAAGGACCGCAAGAAGTGGGAGGCGCGCCTCGCCGCCTCGGCCCAGGCCGCCGACTTCACCCGCGCCATGAAGGGCGACCTGCCCGAGGCCGCCTTCGACGCGCTGAACGCCAAGATCGCCGAACTGGTCGAGACACAGCCGGCCCAGGCGACGCGCCAGTCGTCGGGCTCCGCGCTGGACGAACTGTTCGCCGCCATTCCTGAATTGGTCGGCGGCTCGGCCGACCTGACCGGCTCGAACAACACCTTCGTCAAGGGCACGCCGATCCTGGACGCGCCGACCTATGAAGGACGCTACGTCAACTGGGGCATCCGCGAGTTCGGCATGGCCGCGGCCATGAACGGCCTGGCCTTGCACGGCGGGGTCATTCCTTACGGCGGCACCTTCATGGTGTTTTCGGACTATAGCCGCCCGGCCATCCGCCTGGGCGCCCTGATGGGCGTGCGCGCCATCCACGTCCTGACGCACGATTCGATCGGCCTTGGCGAAGACGGCCCGACGCACCAGCCGGTCGAACATCTGGCGGCTCTGCGCGCCATTCCGAACCTGTTGGTCTTCCGCCCCGCCGACACCATCGAGGCGATGGAGTGCTGGCAGATCGCCCTGCAGACCAAGACCGCCCCGTCGGCCCTGGCCCTGTCGCGCCAGAAGACCCCGGCCGTCCGCACCGTCGCCGCGACCGAAAACCTGTCCGCCAAGGGCGCCTATGAGATCAAGGCCGCCAATGGCGAGGCCAAGGCCACCCTGTTCGGCACGGGCACCGAACTGGCCCTGGCGTTGAAGGCCGCCGAGATGCTGGAAGCCGAGGGCGTGGCGACCCGTGTTGTCTCGGTCCCCTCGTTCGAACTGTTCGAAAAGCAGGACGCCGCCTACCAAGCCTCGGTCATCGGCCGCGGCACGGTCCGCGTCGCCGTGGAAGCCGCGATCAAGCAAGGCTGGGAACGTTTCATCGGCGAAGACGGCGCCTTCATCGGCATGACCGGCTTCGGCGCCTCCGCCCCCGCCGAAGTCCTCTACGACAAGTTTGGCATCACCGCCGACGCCGTCGTCGCGGCGGTCAAGGCCCGGCTCTAACCCCTCTCACCTCCCTCTCCCCCTGCGGGAGAGGGAGACCGCGCACGGCGGCGAAGCCGTCGTCCTGGCGCGGTCGGGCGAGGGGTCACACCGATCTCGACGCCTACCATCAACCGACCCCTCATCCGGCCCTCCGGGCCACCTTCTCCCTCAAGGGGAGAAGGGACGTTGGAGCAGACGATGAAACCCGGCGTCCTCGGCCTTCTTCTGACCCTAGCCCTGACGGCGGCGCCCGTCGCCCACGCCCAAACCCCCGCCCCCATCGCCGAAACCCCCATCGTCATCGGCCGGTCCTACGTCCTGCCCTCTGCGATTATGGGCGCGACGCGTGAGATCAACATCTGGCTGCCGCCTGGTTATGCCGACAGCGGCCGGGCCTATCCCGTCCTTTATGTCCTCGACGGCGGCCAGGATCAGGACTTTCACCACATCTCGGGCCTCGCCCAGTTGGGGACCATCGTCGGCACGACGCGCGACGTGATCGTGGTCGGCATCGCCTCGGAGGATCGCCGCAACGAACTGGCCCTGCCCACCACCGATCCTGACCTGATCGCCCGCTGTCCGACCCAGGGCCATTCGAACCGTTTCCGCCGTTTCCTGGCCAAAGAGGTCCAGCCCTTCGTCGAGACCCGCTTCCGCACCAGCGGCGAAACCGCCCTGATGGGCGAGTCCCTCGCCGGCCTGTTCGTGGTCGAAACCTTCCTGAAGGAACCGCAGATGTTCGACGCCTATGTCGCCGTCAGCCCCAGTCTATGGTGGGACGGCGGTGAACTGGCGCGTCAGGCGGGGGCCCGTCTGCGCGACCAGTCGAATGATCCGCGGACCCTGATCCTGACCCTGGGCGACGAGGGCCCCGAAATGCAGGCGCCGATGGACGTCCTGACGGCCAATCTGCGCGACCACGCCCTGCCCGGCCTGAGCTGGAGCTTCACGCCCCGCCCAACCGAGAGCCACGCCACCATCTATCACGGCGCGGCCCTGGACGCCTTTCGCCAGCTCTATGCGGAGCCCGCGAAATGAGCCGCATAGGCGCGATCAGCCTGCTTGTTCACGACTATGACGCGGCCATCGCCTTCTATGTCGGCAAGCTGGGTTTCGACCTCAGCGAGGATACCGACATGGGCGGCGGCAAACGCTGGGTGCGGATCACGCCCAAAGGTGGCGAGACCAGCCTGTTGTTGGCGCGCGCCACGACCGACGCCCAAAAGGCTCAGGTCGGAAACCAGGCCGGTGGCCGGGTCTGGCTGTTTCTGAACACCGACGACCTGATACGCGACCATGCCGCCTGGCTTGCCGCCGGCGTCCACTTCCGCGAAACACCGCGACATGAGACCTATGGCAAGGTGGTGGTCTTCGAAGACCTCTACGGCAACGCCTGGGACCTGATCGAACCCGCTACCGGAGCCTGACGCCCATGAAACTCGGCACCCCGCTTTCCGACACCGCCGTCCGCGTCATGCTGCTGGGCTCGGGCGAACTGGGCAAGGAGGTCGCCATCGAGCTTCAGCGGCTCGGCGTCGAGGTGATCGCCGTGGACCGCTATCCCAACGCCCCGGCCATGCAGGTCGCGCACCGCAGTCACGTCATCCCGATGACCGATCCCCAGGTGCTGAACGGCGTCATCCTGGCCGAGGCCCCGCACTTCATCGTGCCCGAGATCGAGGCCATCGCCACCGAGGTTCTGGCCGATATCGAGGCCGCCGGCATGGCGACGGTCATCCCGACGGCTCGCGCCGTGCAACTGACGATGAACCGCGAGGGCATCCGCAAACTGGCCGCCGAAGAGCTGGGTCTTACCACCAGCCCCTACGCCTTCGCGGGCTCGGCCGAGGAACTGGCCGCCGGCGCAGAGGCCGTCGGCTATCCCAACTTCGTCAAGCCGGTCATGTCGTCATCCGGTAAGGGGCAATCCTTCGTCGAAGGCGCCGATGAAATCGCCGACGCCTGGACCTACGCCCAGGACAGCGGCCGGGTCGCCAGCGCCCGCGTCATCGTCGAGGGACGCATCGACTTCGACTTCGAGATCACCCTGCTAACCGTCCGCTCGCGCGACGCCGACGGCTCGATCCGCACCGATTTCTGCGCGCCCATCGGCCACCGCCAAGTCAAGGGCGACTACGTCGAAAGCTGGCAGCCGCAGCCCATGACGCCCGCTGCGCTGGCCGCCTCCCAGGACATCGCCGCCAAGGTCACCGAGGCGCTGGGCGGTTACGGCGTCTTCGGCGTCGAACTGTTCGTCAAGGGCGACCAGGTCTGGTTCTCCGAGGTTGCGCCCCGTCCGCACGACACCGGCCTGGTCACCCTGGCCAGCCAGACCATGAGTGAGTTTGCGCTGCACGCCCGCGCCATCCTGGGCCTGCCCGTCGACGTGAGCCAACGTGAACCCGCTGCCAGCGCCGTCATCTATGGCGGCATGGACGCGCAAGGGATCGCCTTCGAGGGCGTCTCGGAGGCCCTGTCGGTCCCGACCGCCGATCTGCGTCTGTTCGGAAAGCCCGAAGCCTTCGAGCGCCGCCGCATGGGCGTGGCTGTCGCCCGCGGCGCCGACGTCGAACAGGCCCGCGACCGCGCGCGCGAAGCCGCAGGCTGTGTGAAGGTGGTTCGGGGCTGATTTCCTTTCGTCATCCTCCGACGAGCGCAGCGAGATCGGGGGACCCAGCGGCGCCATAGGCGATGCATCAGCCACGAGACTCTGACGGCAGATGATGCGGCAGGTTCGCGCTCTCGCGCGCCGCTGGGTTCCCCGGTCTGCGCCGCAAGCGGCTTGCCGGAGAATGACGACAGCGGAGCCATTTCTACGACTTTAGTCGATTGGCCTTGTCCCGCATTGTGGTGCAAACCAAGGGCGAGGGTCGCAGTCAGCCGGCCGGGAGGGATCTGTCGTGGGCAAACTCAGCACACCCATAATCTTCGGCGCCATCGCCATCCTGGGGGCGGTGTCCCTCGGCATCATCGCCCTGCATCAGGGCGAAAGCATCAGCGCGGTCTGGATGGTGGTCGCCGCCGTCTGCACCTATGCGATCGCCTATCGGTTCTACAGCCGCTACCTGGCCAACAAGGTCATGCAGTTGAACCCCGCGCGCCTGACCCCGGCGATGCGCCGCAACGATGGGCTGGACTATGTGCCGACGCCCAAGAACGTCCTGTTCGGCCACCACTTCGCCGCCATCGCCGGCGCAGGCCCGCTGGTCGGGCCGGTTCTGGCCGCCCAGATGGGCTATCTGCCGGGCGTCCTGTGGATTCTGGTCGGCGCCGTACTGGCCGGGGCGGTTCAGGACATGATGGTCCTGTTCATGTCCACGCGTCGCGACGGCAAGTCGCTGGGCGACATGATCCGCACCGAAATGGGCAACATCCCCGGCATCATCGCCCAGGTCGGCGTCCTGATGATCATGGTCATCATACTGGCGGTTCTGGCCCTGGTCGTCGTCAAGGCCCTGGCCGAAAGCCCGTGGGGCACCTTCACCGTCGCCGCCACCATCCCCATCGCCATCTTCATGGGCCTGTACACCCGCTTCCTGCGGCCGGGCCGTGTGGGCGAGGTGTCGGTGATCGGCGTCGTCCTGCTGATCCTGGCCATCATCGGCGGCGGCCATATCGCGGCCGATCCGTTCTGGGGCCCGGCCTTCACCCTGACTGGCCCGACCCTGGCGATCCTGATGATGATCTATGGCTTCATCGCCTCGGTCATCCCGGTGTGGCTGCTCCTGGCGCCGCGCGACTATCTGTCGACCTTCCTGAAGATCGGCGCGATCGTGGCCCTGGCCGTCGGCATTCTGATCGTGCGCCCGCATCTGCAGATGCCGGCCATCACCCCCTTCATCGACGGCACCGGCCCGGTCTTCGCCGGCGCCCTGTTCCCCTTCCTGTTCATCACCATCGCCTGCGGCGCGGTGTCGGGCTTCCACGCGCTGATCTCCTCGGGCACCACGCCCAAGCTGCTGGAGAACGAAGCCCAGATCCCGATGATCGGCTATGGCGCCATGCTGTGCGAAAGCTTCGTCGCCGTCATGGCCCTGATCGCCGCCACGGTTCTGGACCCGGCCGTCTATTTCGCCATGAACAGCCCGGTCGCCGTCATCGGCAAGGATGCCGCCTCCGCCGCAGCCGCCGTGGCCCAGTGGGGCTTCCACATCACGCCCGGAGAGCTTGAACAGCTGGCGCGCGATGTGGGCGAACATTCCATCCTGTCGCGCGCAGGCGGCGCCCCAACCCTGGCAGTCGGCATGGCGCACATCCTGTCCGGCGTGATCGGCGGTAAGGCCATGATGGCCTTCTGGTATCACTTCGCCATCCTGTTCGAGGCCCTGTTCATCCTGACCACGGTCGACGCCGGCACGCGCGTCTGCCGCTTCATGATCCAGGACCTACTGGGCGTCGCCGTGCCCAAGATGCGCGAAACGAAGTCGTGGGGCGCCAACGTCGTCGCCACGGCCCTGACGGTCGGTCTGTGGGGCTATTTCCTTTACACTGGCGTGGTCGATCCGCTGGGCGGCATCAACAGCCTGTGGCCCCTGTTCGGCATCGCCAACCAGATGCTGGCCGCCGTCGCCCTGATCCTGGGCACCGTCGTGCTGTTCAAGATGAAGCGCGAGAAGTTCGCCTGGGTCATGGTCGTTCCCGCGACCTGGCTGCTGATCTGCACCCTGACGGCGGGCTTCCAGAAGCTGTTCCACCCGGACGTCCGTATCGGCTTCCTGTCCCACGCCCGCAAATATCAGGAGGCGCTGGGCGCCGGCGAACTGATCGCCCCGGCCAAGAGCATCGGCGACATGCACCGCATCGTCGTCAACGACTACGTCAACTCGACCCTGACGGCGGGCTTCCTGTTCGTGGTCGTCACCATGGTCGTCTATGGCGTCCTGGCGTGCCGCAAGGCCTATGCGAACAACCGCCCGACGGTCCGCGAGTATCCGGAAAGCCACCAACTGACGGCGGCCGACGAGGCGGCGGATGCGGCCCGTGCCTGACGTTCAGGACGACCTGCTGTGCCTGTGTCGCGACACCGCCCTGCGGTGGGGTCGCGGCGTTCGGCGCACGGCCGGCGCCATGATCGGTCAGCCGGATTATCAGGCCTATGTCGATCACGCGGCGACGACCCATCCCGACCAGCCGCCGCTGGACAAGACCGCCTTCTTCCGCCTGCACGAGCAGCGCCGCTTCGGCGGCGCCGGAGGGTTCAAATGCTGCTGATCTAGAGGCCGCTGGCGGGGGTGTGGGCCCTGGCGCGATCCTCGGCCTGAAGGGCGGCGATCGCCGTCTCCAGTGTCGGATCGTCGCCCGCGCGGCGCTGGGCCACGGTGCGGGGTGCGGCGATGTCAGGCGTGACCCCCCGCTTCTCCAGCCGAATCCCGCCCGAAGTCACGAAGTCCGCCCGGCTGAGCGTCAGCCGCCCGCCGTCCGGCAGATTGGTCTCCTGGGCGATCAGGACCGATCCCCCTGTTTTCTCGCCCACCACGATGCCGCGCCGCGCCTCCTGCAAGGCGGCCGGCGTCAGTTCGGCGGCGCTGCGGCTGGCCTGGTCCACCAGAACCGCGACATCATTGGCTAGAGGATCGCGCCGATCGCCGCAGTCGCCCGCCGCCCTCAGAACCACCGGCCGGCCGCTGCGTCCCGTCCGCGTCGCCCAGACCTGATCGCGCGGCAGGAAACAGGTCAGGACCGATTCCGCCTCCATCAGCCGCCCACCGGGATTGCCGCGCAGGTCCAACACCACATCGACGTCCGGCGGCAGACCTTCCAGCTCACTACCCATCCAAGCGCCCAGGCCTTTGTCGAACTGCTCGACACGCAGCACCAGCACCCCCGGTCGCGACTTGTCGGCGGTGAACGGCTCGATGGCCTCCATCACCCGCGGCGTCAGGGTGGTCTCGCGCCGCTGTCCCGCATCGTCGGTCAGGACCAACTGCACCGGAACCCCGTCATAGGTCTCGACATCCGGTCCCCAGGGCTTCCCATCGACCGAGTTCAGGGTCCAGCCCATCTGCACGCCCGCCGCCTCGGCCGGCGAGCCCGGCCGGACACGCTCGACGGTCCAATCGTCCGGCGTCTCGCCCCGCATCAGTGTCAGGCCCATCACGGCGCGCCGGGCGAACTGCGCCTCCTGACGCCGCACCGCCGCCGGCGGACTGGCCGCCGCATGACCGTCGTCCAGCAGATCCAGCATCGCATTGATGACGCGGTACAGCCCCCGCTCGTCGCTCGCCGCCAGGGCCTGGGGCCGGAACGTCGCCCGCGCGGCGTTCCAATCCACGTCGTGCAGGGTCGGATCGTAATAGCCCCGCCGCACCTCGCTCCACACCCGGTCGAACACCCGCTGATTCAGCCGCGCGCGGTCACGCGAGGGCGCTGCGGCGACCACCGGATCGACAACCGGCGAATCTGCCGGTTGGGCCACGGCCGGAACGCTCAGCGGCAGGCCGAGCAACATGAGGCTGAAAAGCCGGGCGGAAACGCTCAGACGCATGAGCGCCATCTGACGTCAGTCGGCCGTCTCGCTCAAGTCACGACTGCGCGCTATTCCGGCACACGCACCCCGTCCCAGGCGAAGACGCCGCCGCTGTCGGCCGGGGTCAGGTTCGACAGCACGGACAGCAGCCGCTCGGCGGAATAGTCCGCCGTGAACAGCTTGCCCTCCGCCACCCCTTTCTGGAACGGCGCGCTGAGGTCCGTCGCCACCGTGCCGGGATGTAGACCGGCGATCACCGCCTGCGGATGGCTGCGCGCCATCTCGACCGACAGATTGCGCAGGATCATATTCAGCGCCGCCTTGGACGCCCGATAGGCGTGCCAGCCGCCCAGCCGATTGTCGGCGATCGACCCCACCCGCGCCGACAGGGCCGCGAACACCGCGCGTCGATCGCGCGGCATCAGCGGCAGCAGATGTTTCGCCGCCAGCGCCGGCCCCATCGCATTGACGCGGTAGTCCCGCAACAGGTGTTCCGCATCCAACTGACGAAACGACCGTTCCGGCTGGAGCCCGTCGTGCAGCACCCCGGTCGCCACGACGATCAGGGTTGGGACTGGCCCCTGACCGATCCTTTCGGCGGCGGACGCCAGGCTGGCCTCATCCTCAAGATCGCCGGCCAAACCTAGGGCGCCCGCAACATCCTCGCCGGACCGCGAAACGGCCCACACCGTCTCGAACGCGCCGTCCGCCACGATCCGCTCGACCATCGCCCGGCCGATGCCGCCCGTCGCCCCGATCACCACCGCCGATCCGTTCATCCCATCTCCCTTCCGCGTTCGTCCCATGATAGGGGCCGCGGCATGAGCATCACCACGGTCGGCCTCGATGCCGACGACACCCTCTGGCACAACGAGACGATCTTCCGCCTGACCCATGCGCGGTTCGTCGATCTTCTGGCCGACCACGGCGACGAGGCGACCATCGAGGCGCGCCTGGCCGAAACCGAGCAACGCAACCTGCGGCTCTATGGCTACGGCATCAAGGGCTTCACCCTGTCGATGATCGAGACGGCGATGGAACTGACGAACGGCGAGGCTCCGCCCCATGTCGTGCGCGAGATCCTGGCCGCCGGTCGCGAGATGCTGGCCCACCCGGTCGAGACCCTGCCCGGCGTAGACGCGGTCGTCGCCGAACTGTCGGAAAAGTACCGGCTGGTCCTGATCACCAAGGGCGACCTGCTGGATCAGGAGCGCAAACTGGCCGCCTCAGGCCTGGGCGACCTGTTCAGCGCCGTCGAGATCGTCTCCGAAAAGGATCGCGCCACCTACGAGCGGGTCTTCACTCGCCACGGCACCGGCCCCGCCGAGGCCGTCATGGCCGGCAACTCCATGAAGTCCGACGTCCTGCCCGCCATCGCCGCCGGCGCCTTCGGTGTCCACATCCCCTATCACGTCACTTGGGCCCACGAACTGGCCGACGCCCCGGTTGACGAGCCCCGCTATACTTCATTGTTCAACATTGCCGGCTTAAAAGAGGCAATCGATGGTTGGTATACTGATTAGATTTTCCTTTGTACCAAGTCAGCATCAGCTCAATAATCGGACGAATTTCCGCTCATTTCTGGACTCGGAATAAGAATTTGACTGAAAATCAATGCGACAAATTGGGCGTTGCATAGAGACCACATTATCTCAATACCGACGTTATATTGACACGAACGCAAAGGCGACGCTTGACCGATTGAGATGTGTCCGGTCTGTGGCACGCCTGCGGCAGTTCAGCGACGGCTCTACTAGCACTCCTGATCCCCCCTGCTGCGATCATTGGAGAGTAAATGCGCAATTTCCTTCTGACTTCGACGGTCCTTGCGGGCGCCTTGGCGGCGTCTAGCGCCTTCGCCCAGACTGCAGATCAACCCATCAGCACCGCACCCGCTGCTGACAGCCAACAGGCCGCCGAGCTTGGTGAAATCGTGGTGACCGGGTCGCGTATCCGTCGCGACGCAACCAACGCCCCCACCCCCCTGATCCAGGTATCGCGCGACGAACTGCTGTCGACCGGCCAGACCACGGTCATCGACTATCTGGCGACCATTCCCGCCCTGTCGAACTCGGTCGTTCCGTCGGATACGACGGGCTCGGGCCTAGGCGACGGCGGCCTTTCGCTGCCGAACCTGCGTTCGCTGGGCTCCAACCGCACGCTGACCTTGGTCGACGGACGTCGCCACGTCGGTTCGTCGGGCGGTTCGCTTTCGGTCGATATCGACACCATTCCGCGCCTGCTGATCCAGAACATTGAGATCGTCACGGGCGGCGCGTCGTCGGTGTATGGCGCAGACGCTGTATCCGGCGTGCTTAACTTCATCCTGCGCAAGGACTTCGAAGGCCTGGAAATCGACGCCAACTACGGCCAGATCAACCAGGACGGCGAAGCCAACCAGCGTGTCTCGGCCCTGATCGGCAAGAACTTTTTCGACAATCGCCTGAACGTCTATGCGCACGCCGAATATGAGAAGGTCGACGAAGTCACGTCGATGGACATCGACTGGATCCGTCGCGCGCCGGTCCGCATCGGCGTCGACGCCGATCCGACCACGGCGCCGTTCGATGGTCGTCAGGACGCCTTCCTGTTCACCGGTGTTCGTCGCCTAGACATCCCGCGCTGGGGCCAGACCACCCTGGCCAACGTGCAGCAGCCGAGCGACCTGACGAATCCGAATGTCCCGTACGCAAACTGCTTCCCGGGCGGCAACACCGCTGGCAATTTCAGCTATAGCGCCAACTGCTTTGGCGTGACGCCGGGTAGGACATATTGGTACGACGGCACCACCGCCCGCCTGGCCAACTTTGGCGAGCGTGTCGGCAACACCGGCATCAACCGCCCGTACAACATTGGCGGGGATGGCGAAAACCCGGCCGACTTCTCGACCGGCTCGCGCGTTCCAAGCTCGGAGTCGCAACGCTATCAAGTTGGCAGCACCTTCAAGGTGACAAGCGCGATTGAAGCCTACGCAGAAGCCAAATACGTCAAGGAGAACACCTTTGACTTGGCTCAGCCGACTTTCTTCGACATCGACCTTGTGAACTCGTACGGCGCGAGCGAGGTCAACCCGATCTACGCCGTGAACAACTTTGACCTGCGCTGGTCAGACAACGCCTTCCTGCCGCAAAACGTCAAGGATGCGATCCGCACGAACGTGGTCACACCTTACGCACCGCCGACCGCGACCACCCCAGGCGCCGCCCAACCGGGCGTCCTGCTTCAGAATGCGCGCCACACCCTGTTTGGCCCAGACCGTACGCAAGACAACACACGTGAGTTGCAGCGTTACGTCTTGGGGCTCCGCGGCAACCACGACCAGATTTCATTCGTCAAGGACGTGAGCTGGGATATCGGCTACACCTACGGCAAGGTCCAGATCGAGAACCGTGAACGCGCGGTCGATGGTCAACGCTTTGCGCTTGCAGCGGATGCGGTTGTGGACACCTTGGGTGTTGTAAATGGCCGAGCCGGTGAGATTGTCTGCCGGTCGCAACTGTTGCTGAAGCAGGGCGCCGCCCTAGACGACTATCAGCGTGGCGGAGATCTGCGTGATACGCAGTATGGTCGCGACTCGGTGGCGCAATGCGCGCCGCTAAACGTGTTTGGCAAGGGCAACCAGAGCGCCGCAGCGCTTGACTATGTCGGCGCCGAAATCGGCATCACTGAGCAGAACGAGCAGCAGCAGGCGATCGCCTCGGTCTCAGGTAGCCTGTGGGACTTCTGGGGCGCCGGTCCCATTGGCGTCGCTCTGGGTGGTGAGTATCGCAAGGAAACGACGGAAGCCACGGGTCGCGACCGCGATACCGACGGTCGTCTGCTGTTCCTCAACTCTGGCCCTGACTTCCCCGAAGCCAGCTATGAGTCCAAGGAAGTCTTCACGGAAGTCTCGCTACCGCTCTTCCGCGACAGCATGCTCGGTGAATACGCTGAACTCAGCGGCTCTTATCGTTACGCGGACTATTCGACGGTCGGAAACGTCGATGTTTACGGCGTAAACCTGGTCTATCGTCCGATCCGGGACATCACCTTCAAGACCAGCTACAACACCTCGGTTCGCGTTCCCGATTTGGCCGAAAACTTCGCCCCGAACAGCGAAACCTTCCTGAACTCGTTCACCGATCCCTGCACGACCGCAGCAATCGCGGCAGTAAATGACAGCGAAACGAGGGCCAACCGCATCAGAAACTGCACGGCCTTGGCCGCTCAGCAAGGTCTGACCTTCGACTTCGCCGGCGCGACCCCGCAAAACACCGACGACTTCAACCCGACCTACACCTCGGGCATCTCGGGCGTCTCCGGCGGCAACCCAAACCTTCAGCCTGAAGAGTCGAACAGCTTCACCTTCTCGACGGTGCTGCGTCCGCGCTTCATGCCCAACTTCAGCCTTGCGCTCGACTACTACGAGATCAAGATTGACCGCGTCATTGCGGCTGTCACCGCCGACACGGCGGCGGCGAACTGCGTGAACGGCGCGGAGTTGAACGTCGATGCCTGCTCGACCATCTTCCGCAACAATCCGAACATCCTGTTCGGCATTGGCGCGCCGGCTGGCGATCCGATCGGCGGCTTTATCGAGCGTTCCTTCAACTATGCGTCGCTGGAAACCCGCGGTCTGGACTTCACGGGCCGTTATCGCCTCGACACCAGCGACAGCTTCGGCCGTAACTGGGGTGTGTTCGATTACTCGCTCGCCGGCTCGTGGCTGATCGAACAGAAGCAGTTCCTGAATGAAGCCGATCCCGGCGACTTCGATGAACTGGCCAGCACGCTGCAATACCCGCGCGTTCGCTTCACCTCCTCGTTGACCTGGACCCCCAACGAAACCTGGAGTGTGAACTGGACGGCGGACTGGCAATCGGCTCAGAACATCGTCTTCCGCCGCGACTTCGTGAACAACGCGGACGGCCGTTCGGCCGATCAGCTGGACACGGGTAACTTCGTGCGCAACGACTTCACCGTCCGCTACAACGTCAACCAAGATCTGACGCTGCGCGCCGGCGTCGTGAACGCCTTCGATTCGGAACAGGCGCCGTACCTGGGCACGACGCTATATTCGAACTTCGATCCCTATGGCCGCCGCTTCTTCATCGGCCTGAACTACAAGGTGTTCTAAGACTCACAGATCCTGTGATCTTGAAACGAGGGGCGACCGGCAACGGTCGCCCCTTTCCTTTTGCCCAATCCGGACCGGGACCGAACACTCGGAATTCCGCTTTCCATCTTGCCCCCTCGCCCCACCCTCTCTAAACGGGCCGCTTAACCGACAAGCAGACGTGAGCGTCGCAGGGCCAGGCTCTGCGGGGGGGCTTCTCGCGCGCGTAGAGAACGAAGGACGACGCACTCCCTTGGACGCCTCGGACATCCGTCATGACGAACGCGACGCCATGGTGCGCGCGGCGCTGGCCGAACAGGGCGACAGCGGTGTGACGCCGCGCCATACGTTGTTCTACTTCTATGGCGAGGGGGACCACGGCGACCTGAACGAGGTCGCCCGGCGCGCCGGCTTTCTGACGCGCGGTGCCGACGACATGACGGTGCTCGAAACGACCATGGCGGTGGACGAGGCGTCTTTCGCGGCGACCTCGGCCATGATGCAGACCTGGGCCGCGGCCTTCCAGCTGGAGTATGACGGCTGGGAATGCGCGGTCGTGACCCACTAGCGTTCAATAAGAAGAAGAGCTGGCGATGCCCAAGCGCACAGACATCAAGTCCATCCTCATCATCGGCGCCGGCCCGATCGTCATCGGTCAGGCGTGCGAGTTCGACTATTCCGGGGTTCAGGCCTGCAAGGCGCTGAAGGCGGAAGGCTATCGGGTCATCCTTGTCAACTCGAACCCCGCCACCATCATGACCGACCCGGAGGTGGCCGACGCCACGTATATCGAGCCGATCACGCCCGAGATGGTCGAGAAGATCATCATCAAGGAAAAGCCCGACGCCCTGCTGCCGACCATGGGCGGCCAGACCGCGCTGAACACCGCCCTGGCCCTGCATGAATCCGGCGCGCTGGCCAAGCACGGCGTCGAGATGATCGGCGCCAAGGCCGAGGTGATCGACAAGGCCGAGGACCGCCAGAAGTTCCGCGACGCGATGGACAAGCTGGGTCTGGAGAGCCCCCGCTCCAAGGCCGCCCATTCGATGGAAGAGGCGCTGGAGGGGCTGGAGTTCGTCGGCCTGCCCGCCGTCATCCGCCCGTCCTTCACCCTGGCCGGCACCGGCGGCGGCATCGCCTTCAACCGCGAGGAGTTCGAGGAGATCGTCCTGCGCGGCCTGGACCTGTCGCCGACGACCGAGGTCCTGATCGAGGAATCGGTCCTGGGCTGGAAGGAATACGAGATGGAGGTCGTCCGCGACACGGCGGACAACTGCATCATCATCTGCTCGATCGAGAATGTCGATCCGATGGGGGTCCATACGGGCGACTCCATCACCGTCGCCCCCGCCCTGACGCTGACCGACAAGGAGTATCAGCGGATGCGGACGGGCTCGATCAATGTGCTGCGCGAGATCGGCGTCGAGACGGGCGGATCGAACGTGCAGTGGGCCATCAACCCCGCCGACGGCCGCATGGTCGTGATCGAGATGAACCCGCGCGTGTCGCGCTCGTCTGCGCTGGCGTCCAAGGCCACAGGCTTCCCCATTGCCAAGGTCGCGGCGCGTCTGGCGGTTGGCTACACCCTGGACGAACTGACCAACGACATCACCCAGGTCACGCCGGCCAGCTTCGAGCCGTCGATCGACTATGTCGTCACCAAGATCCCGCGCTTCGCCTTCGAGAAATATCCGGGATCCGAGCCCCTGCTGGGCACCTCGATGAAGTCGGTGGGCGAGGTGATGGCCATCGGCCGCACCTTCCAGGAATCGATGCAGAAGGCCCTGCGCGGGCTGGAGACCGGCCTGTCGGGCTTCGACGAGATCGAGATCGAAGGGGTGGCCGGCGCCGAAGACGACGCCACGGCCCGCGGCGCCGTCGTCCGCGCCCTGGGCGTTCCGACCCCCGACCGCATCCGCGTCATCGCCCAGGCCTTCCGCCACGGCCTGACGGTCGAAGAAGTCAACGCCGCCTGTTCGTATGAGCCTTGGTTCCTGCGCCAGATCGCCGACATCGTGCGCGAAGAAGGCCATGTGCGGGTCAAGGGCCTGCCGACCGACCCGACCGAGTTCCGCCGCCTGAAAGCCAAGGGCTTTTCCGACGCCCGTCTGGCGCAACTGACCGGCCAGAGCGAAAAATCCGTCCGGACCGCCCGTCGCGGCCTGAACGTGCGCCCGGTGTTCAAGCGCATCGACACCTGCGCCGCCGAGTTCGCCAGCGCCACCGCCTATATGTATTCGACCTATGAGACCGGCGCTCTGGGCCAAGTCCCCGAATGCGAGTCGGAGCCGACGAACAAGAAGAAGGCCATCATCCTGGGCGGCGGTCCCAACCGGATCGGCCAGGGGATCGAGTTCGACTACTGCTGCTGTCACGCAGCCTTCGCCTTCGACCAGATCGGCGTCGAAAGCATCATGGTCAACTGCAACCCCGAGACCGTCTCGACCGACTACGACACCTCCGACCGCCTATATTTCGAGCCGCTCACGGCCGAGGACGTGCTGGAGCTGATCGAGGTCGAGCGTTCGAACGGCGAGCTGATCGGCTGCGTCGTCCAGTTCGGTGGCCAGACCCCGCTGAAACTGGCCCACGCGCTGCAGGAGGACAATATCCCCGTCCTGGGCACCAGCGTCGACTCCATCGACCTGGCTGAGGATCGCGAACGCTTCCAGCAGATGCTGGAGGGCATCGGCCTGCGCCAGCCGCCCAATGGCCTGGCCCGTTCGGCCGAGGAAGCGGCGCAGAAGGCCGAAGAGGTCGGCTATCCCGTCGTCCTGCGCCCCTCTTACGTCCTCGGCGGTCGCGGCATGATGATCGTCCACGACCGCGAGCAACTGGACCGCTACGTCCACGAGGCCATGCGCGTCTCAGGCGACGATCCCGTCCTGATCGACCACTATCTGAACCGCGCCACCGAGGTGGACGTCGACGCCCTGTGCGACGACGAGACGGTCTTTGTCGCTGGCGTCCTGGAACATATCGAGGAAGCCGGCGTCCACTCGGGCGACAGCGCCTGCTCCATGCCGCCTTTCTCGCTGCGGGCCGAGATCGTGGACGAGTTGAAGCGCCAAACCACCGAAATGGCCAAGGCCTTGAAGGTGCGCGGCCTGATGAACGTGCAGTTCGCCATCGAGGAGCCGCACAGCGAAAACCCGCGCATCTTCGTGCTGGAAGTCAATCCGCGCGCCAGCCGCACGGCGCCCTTCGTGGCCAAGACCATCGGCCAGCCCATCGCCTCCATCGCCGCCAAGGTCATGGCCGGCATGCCGCTGAAATCCTTCGGTCTGACGGACAAGCCCTACGACCATATCGCGGTTAAGGAAGCGGTCTTCCCGTTCGCCCGTTTCGCCGGGGTGGACACCGTCCTGGGCCCGGAAATGCGCTCGACCGGCGAGGTCATGGGGCTGGACTTCAAGCGGCCGGGAGAAGCCGACATGGCCCCCGCCTTCGCCCGCGCCTTCGCCAAGTCCCAGATCGGCGGCGGCACGACCCTGCCGACCTCGGGCTGCGCCTTCATTTCGGTCAAGGACGAGGACAAGCCCTTCATCGTCGATGCCGCCAGAACGCTGGTGGCCGAAGGCTTCAGCCTGATGGCCACCGGCGGCACCCACGCCTATCTGGTCGAACAGGGGCTGGAGGTGAAGCTGGTCAAGAAGGTGCTGGAAGGCCGCCCGCACATCGTGGACGCGATGAAGAACGGCGAGGTCCAGCTGGTCTTCAACACCACATCGGGCAAGCAGTCGCTGCAGGACAGCTTCAGCCTGCGCCGCACCGCCCTGATGATGAAGATGCCCTACTACACCACCACAGCCGGCGCCCTGGCGGCGGCCCAGGCCATCGGCGCCATCAAGGCCGGCGACCTGGATGTGCGGGCGATCCAGGATTACGCCTGACGTTGACGAAATCTCCGGTTTTCGGCCGCACGCTGCAAGGCTGTAGCGGCCGAACGCCGGAGATACGCCGATGTCCAATCTCGACCTCGCCCTGATCGCCATCCTGTGCGGCGAAATGCTGGGGTTTCTCGCCTTCGCCAGGGACAAGCGGCGCGCCAGGGCCGGCCTGTGGCGCACGCCGGAATCCATGCTCTTGCTGTTCGGCCTGATCGGCGGGCTGGGCGCCTGGATGGGTCAGCACATCCTGCGCCACAAGACCCGCAAGGAGCCGTTCAGGACCCAGTTCGGCTTCGTCGTCCTGCTTCACCTGATCCTGCTGGCGGGCGGCGCCGCCTGGATCATTCTGTAGCGCGACCGTCTTCGCCAGCGCCATCTTCGCCCGCCACGATCCGGGTTGCGGCCAGGTCGGCGGTGACATTGCCGACGGTGCGGAAGATGTCGGGGATGACCTCGACCGCCAGCAGCAGCGGCAGCACGCCAAGCGGCAGGCCCATGGCCAGACAGATGGGGCCGATGGCGGCGAAGAAGCTGACCTGGCCCGGCAGACCGACCGAGGCGATGGACACGGCGATGGCTGTCAGTCCACCGGCGATCAGCACGCCGAGCCCCAACTCCACCCCGTGCAACTGCGCCACATAGAGGCAGACCGCCAGGTTTGCGACCGGGCTGGTGATGCGGAACACCGCCACCGCCAGCGGCAGAACGAGGCCGGCGGAGGTCTGGGGCACGCCCAGCCAGTCGCGCGCGCGCTCGATCATGACCGGCAGGCTGGCCAGCGACGACTGGGTCGAGACGGCGACCACCTGGGCCGGGGCCACGGCGCGCGCGAAACGGGCCAGCGAAATCCGACCCCACACGATCGCCACGACATAGATGATCAGGATCAGGCCGAT
Source organism: Brevundimonas sp. EU05-FHT14B07 (assembly GCF_058790795.1). NCBI lineage: Bacteria > Pseudomonadati > Pseudomonadota > Alphaproteobacteria > Caulobacterales > Caulobacteraceae > Brevundimonas > Brevundimonas sp. EU05-FHT14B07. The sequence goes on along the minus strand of NZ_JBYTCZ010000001.1, from coordinate 241,775 downwards.
CTGGCTGAGGCAGACGATGGCGACATAGTGGGCCAGCGTCCCCGCCACCCCCAGGCCCGCGCGCAAACCCACGCCCAGCGCCAGGGCGAACACGCCGAACGGCGCGGCCAGCAGCACCCAGTGCACGATGACCACCATGGTCTCGGCCACCGCCTCGAAGAAGCCGGCTAGGGGCCGACGCAGCTCGGCCTTGATCCGCGTTGCGGCGAAGCCGAAGGCGACGGCGAAGACCACCACCGCCAGCACCCCGTCGTCGGACGCCGCCTTGATGACGTTGGCTGGCGCCAGACTGGCCAGGAAGGCGCGCAGCCCGTCGGTGCGCGCCGCTTCACCCACGGTCGCCAGCGATTCGGCGCTGACGCCCGCCAGCAGTCCACGCCCCGCCTCCGGATCGATCGGCCAGACCGCCAGCAGGCCCAGCCCCGCCAGGATCGCATAGATCGTCGCCCCGACCAGCAGCACCGCGAACACCACCAACGACCGCACCGCGATACGGCCCGTCGCCGCCGCATCGGCGATGGAGACGATGCCGGTCACCAGCAGGCTGAACACCAGGGGAATGACGGTCATGCGCAGGGCGTTCAGCCACACCTGGCCCAGGCTCTCGACCACGCCCAAGGCGCCGGTCAGCAAGGCCGCCTGCGACCCTTGCGCCAGAGCGCCGACGACGACGCCGGCGACCAGGGCGGCGATGACGAAAAAGCTCAGAGAGGTGAAGAAGGCGGCGATGCGGGATTGGCTCATGCCCTAGCGCTAGCACCGCTCGGCGTATCGCGCGCGGCAAACCTTCTACTGGTCGCTGACAGTTCATGTCGTCGCAGGGCGAACCCCGATCGCGCACGGCGCGTTGGGACGACGAAAGGAACTCAATCATGTCCCGTCTGAACAAACTCGTCCCGCTGATCGGCAGCCTGCTGCTCTCCAAGGGCGGCCGCCGCGTCGCCGGTCGTCACGCCGGTAAACTGGCCCTGGCGACCCTGGCCTATGAGGTTTGGCGCAACCGCCGCGAGGGCGCCAAGCCCAAGGTCGCGCCGCAACCGCGCGGACGCTGGAGCGGCCGCCGCCCGCGCTGAGGCCGCAATCGCCGCTCGACTTCTCGGGCGGCGTTGCGAATAGTCACGCCTCGCCGCCCGGAGCCGACCCATGATAAAAGTCCACCATCTGAACGATAGCCGCTCGCAACGCGTCCTGTGGCTGCTCGAAGAGCTGGGCCTGGACTATGAGGTCGTGCGCTACGAACGAAACCCCGGCAACCGGCTGGCGCCGCCCGAACTGCTGGCGATCCATCCCCTGGGCAAGTCGCCGGTCATCGAGGACGGCGCGGTCAAGGTCGCAGAGACCGGAGCCATCGTCGAATATCTGCTCGATACCTATGGCCAGGGTCGGCTGCGTCCGGCGGCGGGAACCGAGGACGGCCGTCGGTTCACCTATTGGCTCCACTATGCCGAGGGGTCGGCCATGCCCCCTTTGCTGCTGAAGCTGGTCTTCAGCATGCTGCCACGCCGCGCGCCCGCCCTGCTGAAACCCATCGTTAATGGCGTCGCCAACAAGGCGATCACCAGTTTCGTCGACCCGCAACTGCGCACCCACGTCGGGTTCTGGGAGGACGAACTGGGCCGCTCGGAATGGTTCGCGGGCGATCAGTTCACCGCCGCCGACATCATGATGAGCTTTCCGGTCGAGGCCGGCGCCGACCGCGCGTTCAATGCCGAGACCAAACCTCGTCTGAAGGCCTTCTTGAACCGCATCCATGCGCGGCCTGCCTATCAACGCGCGCTCGAGCGCGGCGGTCCCTACAGCTACGCGTGATCGGATCGTGATCGCGGCGGCGCAACCCGCCGTGGTCGAGGGCGTTAAGGTCTCATGCGCCTTCAAACCATTCAGATCGTCGCCGGACTGGCTGCGGCCGTCGCCTTCGTCCTCGCCTTCATGGCGGCAGGAGCCGCCCTAATTTCCGGCGTCTTCATGCTCGCTGGCCTCGCCGCCGTCGGTTGGCTGGCCTACAGCCTCATAAAGGGCGTCCTGCGCCGCGATCACAATCCCGAACCGCCGGCCCGCGCCTGAGCGGTCAACCGGCGCGGGCGTTGCGCTCTTGAATTCGTGAGCGAGAAACCCTAGTCTTGATGCCCGGCCGCGCCCGCCCCGCGGCCTTTTGTGTGCTTATCTCGCGTCTTTCCAGTCTCCGGGCGAACCAGAAAAATCACGACACAAATGGAAAAAGTGCCGATGACGGGCGAGGGCTACCGTGCCCTCGACGATCAACTGAAGCAATTGAAGTCGGTCGAAAGGCCGAGCGTGATCGCCGCCATTTCCGAGGCGCGTGAGCACGGCGATCTGTCCGAAAACGCTGAATACCATGCCGCCAAGGAGCGTCAGGGCTGGATCGAAGGCCAGATCGCCGAGATCGAGGATAAGATCAGCCGCGCCCAGGTTATCGACGTGTCCAAACTGTCGGGCAGCCAGGTCAAGTTCGGCGCCACGGTCACTGTGGTGGACGAGGACACCGAGGAAGAGGCCACCTATCAGATCGTCGGCGAACACGAAGCCGATGTGAAGAAGGGCAAGATCTCGATCGCCTCGCCGATCGCGCGCGCCATGATTTTCAAGGAGGTCGGCGACGTCGTGGAGGTCAACACCCCCGGCGGCGTGAAGGCCTACGAAATCCTCAAGGTCGAGTGGAAGTAGCAGCGGTGGCGGGGGCAGCGTCCGCGCAGCCCCTCTCTCCCAATCCTTTGGCCATCTGGGTCGTCTCCGACGGCCGCGCCGGCATCGAGAATCAGGCGCTGGGTCTCGCCGAGGCCGTACAGCGCCTGACCCCGGCCGAGGTTACGATCAAACACATCCGCTGGCGGCCGATCTTCGACCGCCTGCCGTCGGCGTTGAAGAGCCCGGCCATGCTGGCGTCCGCGCCGCTGACCGCACCCTGGCCCGACCTATGGATCGCCACGGGTCGTGCGACCCTGCCGCTGTCGACCCGCGTCAAGGCCTGGAGCGGCGGCAAGACCTTCGTTGTTCAGACCCAGGACCCCCGATGGGCCAACGACCGCTACGACCTGATCGTCGCCCCCGCCCATGACGGTCTGTCGGGCGACAATGTCTTTGAAATCACCGGCTCGCCGCACCGCATCACGCCCCAGCGCATCGCCCAGGCCGCACCCGCCTTCGCCGACCGGATCGCATCCCTGCCCAATCCGCGCGTCGCCGTGTTGATCGGCGGCAAGTCCAAGGCTTTCGACCTGACCCCCGCCCATGCGGCCGACCTGGCCGACCAGATCGCCGACGCCGTACGAGCATCCGGCGGCGCACTGATGCTGACCTTCTCACGCCGGACGCCCGATGCGGCTAAGGCCGTCATGACCGCTCGCCTTTCGGATTTACCGGGCTGGATCTGGGATGGGACAGGCGAAAATCCCCTGTTCGGCTTCCTGCATTTCGCCGACCACATCTTGGTCACCGAGGACAGCGCCAATATGGCGGCCGAGGCCGCCTCCACCGGCAAGCCGGTCCATGTCCTGCCGATGATCCCGCTGAAGGCGGGCGACAAGTTCGCTCGCCTGCACGACGACCTGCAATCGCGCGGCGCCACCCGCCCGTTCGACGGCGCGCTGGACGACTGGACCTACGAGCCACTGGCCGAGACCGACCGCGCCGCGCGCGCCGTTCTGGAAGCGATGCAGACGCGATAGCGAGACCGACGTCCGTTCCTGACGCCGTCACGCCCCATGGTGAAGACCGTCATTAGGCGGCTTTCTAAGAGCGGTTCGCAAAAATCTGCACGAAAGTGCACTGAAAGATTCTGGAGTGGCCTTTTCAGTCGCCGCCACCCCCGCCGCCGCCGTCACAGCCGCTGTCCCCGCTGCAGTCAGAGCCGCTGGGCTGGGACGTATCTGATGACGGCATGACGGCGCCGCCGTCTGATCCGCCGCCCTTCCGGGCCTTTGCGTTCGCGGCCCCCATCAAGGCCACGCCAAAGCCCGATCCGATGGCCGTGCCCAGCGCGAGACCTAGGCCGACATTGTCCAGCGCCACGCCCAGCGCCACGCCGATCGACAGGCCCATGCCGATCCCGATCGGCAGGAAGGCCGCGTTCTTGTTCGTCATCCCCATACTCCCCTGCGTGTCAGGCGAGACTAGCATCGCGCAAACGGGAATCACCGCCTAAATAGGGGCCATGACCCAAGCTCGTACTGTTCGCGTCGCCATCATCGGCTCCGGCCCCGCTGGCTGGACCGCCGCCATCTACGCCGCCCGCGCCTCGCTGAACCCCGTCATCATCGCCGGCATCCAGCCTGGCGGCCAGCTGACCATCACCACCGACGTCGAGAACTATCCCGGCTTCGCCGACACCATCCAGGGCCCCTGGCTGATGGAGCAGATGCAGGCCCAGGCCCTGCATGTCGGGACCGAGGTCATCCACGACATCGTCGTCTCCGCCGACCTGTCGCAACGCCCGTTCCGCCTGAAGCTGGACAGCGGCGAAGAGATGCTGGCCGAGACCGTCATTATCTCCACCGGCGCCCAGGCGAAGTGGCTGGGGCTTGAGAGCGAGGCCGCCTATCAGGGCTTCGGCGTCTCGGCCTGCGCGACCTGCGACGGCTTCTTCTACCGCGGCAAGGAGGTCGTGGTCGTCGGCGGCGGCAACACCGCCGTCGAAGAGGCGCTGTTCCTGACCAACTTCGCCTCCAAGGTCACGGTCGTTCACCGTCGCGACGAGTTTCGCGCCGAGAAGATCCTGCAGGACCGGCTGTTCGCCCACCCCAAGGTCGAGGTGATCTGGAACTCGGCGATCGAGGAGATTGTCGGCGTCGTGGACGGCATGGCCAAAAATGTCACCGGCGTTCGGCTGAAGAATGTCCAGGACGGCTCGACCCGGGAAATTCCCGCCGACGGCGTCTTCATCGCCATCGGCCACGCCCCGTCGTCGGAACTGTTCAAGGGCCAGTTGGAGACAAACGCCGGCGGCTATCTGCGGGTCAAGCCCGGCACGGCCTCGACCGAGATCGAAGGCGTCTGGGCCGCCGGCGACGTGACCGACGACGTCTATCGCCAAGCCGTCACCGCCGCCGGCATGGGCTGCATGGCCGCCCTGGAAGTCAGCCGCTTCCTCGCCGAGGAAGACCACGCCAAGGCCCACCATCCCATCAGCCACGCCGAGGCGGAGAAGATCGGGGTCTGGTGACCCCGATCCTGCGCGATCAATAGGCGCTCGCCTCCATCAGTTCCGCCCCGTCCTCGTCCGACAGCATCAGGGTCGCCGCCTTCAGCGTGTCGGCCAGCTGTTCGGTCGAGGTCGCGCTTACAATCGGGGCCGTCACGCCCGGCTGGGCCAGCAGCCAGGCCAAGGCGACCTGGGCGGAGGTGGCCTCATTCTTCTGGGCCACGACGTCCAGAACCGTCAGGATACGCACGCCGCGCTCGTCGAACTTGTCCTTCAGCATTCCCTCGCGTTTGGTCCCGGCGATCTGATCGACGGTCTTGTATTTGCCGGTCAGGAAGCCGCTCTCCAGACTGAAATAGGTGATGACGCCCAGCCCCTTCTTGACGGCCAGGTCCTGCAACCCGCCCTCGAAGGTGTCGCGGCTGTAGAGGTTGTAATGCGGCTGGATCGTCGCATAGGCGGCCAAACTCTCGCGCTGCGAGATGTCCAGAGCTTCGGACACCTGTTCGGCCGAATGGTTGGAGGTGCCGATGGCGCGCACCTTGCCGGCCTGCACCAGCTTATCCAGCGCGCGCAGCGTCTCTTCTTGCGGCGTCTTCGGGTCGGGCCAGTGGGTCTGATACAGGTCGATATAGTCGGTCTGGAGCCGGCGCAGCGACGCCTCGACCGCCGTCTCTATCCAGGCCGGTGACAGGTCGTTGTGGCCCTGCCCCATATCCGATCCGACCTTGGTCAGGATCTTGACGTGGTCGCGCCGGCCGCGCGCCTTCAGCCACTTGCCGATGATCGTCTCGCTTTCGCCGCCGGAATGGCCCGGAACCCAGCGCGAATAGGCGTCGGCTGTGTCGACGGCGTCGAAACCGGCCTCGACGAAGGCGTCCAGCAGGGCGAATGAGGTCGCCTCGTCCGCCGTCCAGCCGAAGACGTTGCCGCCGAACACCAGGGGGGCGATGTCCAGGCCGCTGGAGCCGAGCTTGCGTTTGGAAAGGGTGGTCATGCGGAGATCTCCTCTTGGGGAGACCTCGACATATGCCGCATCATTGCGACCGCAACCGCCTCGGCTGCGGTCAGCCGAACAGTTGAAGACCCGGAGGCGCGTAGTCGACTGGCTGTCCCTGGCGACGGCGCAGGGCGTAATCCACAGCCGTCTGGACCGCATGTTCGTCTGTCGGTTTGGACAAGACGCCGATGGTGCCGGCGACGCCGTCGCGCACCATGCCGGGGTTGGCCGTCATGAACAGGACGGAGACGCCCATGTCCTGACCCAGTTCGCGGCCCAGATTGATTCCTGTGGGACCGTCGGACAGGTGGATATCGACCAGCGCCAGATCGACATCGTTCTCGCGCACCAGATCGCGCGCGGCCTGTGCGGTCGCGGCGACGCCCAGAACCTCGTGGCCGAGGTCCTCCAGGACGAACCTGAGCTCCATCGCAACGAGAGCTTCGTCTTCGATGATGAGGATACGCGCAGTCATGGGTTCAATCAGTGCTCGGGACCGTACGTAACGTCAGTGTGAGGGATAGGTTTCAATAGAAGACTAATTTGAGTATCCGCCTGCCGCGCGGCGCCTGGACAGGGCCGTCGCCGGCAGGTCCACGATGACCTGGAGCCCCTCTGGCCGCCATTCGCGCGACAAACGCCCGCCGAGCTGTCCCTCAACCGACAGGCTGGCCAGGGACGAACCGAAGCCGGTGCGTTGCGGCATGCCCTGGATGGCCGGACCGCCCGTTTCCGACCAGGTCAGGACGAAGCGATCCTCCTTTCGTTCTGTGTCGAGCGTCACGACGCCCCCACGCTCGGAAAGCGCGCCGTATTTGGCGGCGTTGGTCGCCAGTTCGTGGAACAGCAAGGCCACGGAGGTCGCCGCTTGATCGTCGAAGACGGCGTCCTCACCCTGAATGACGACGCGCGCCCCACCCGTCTCGTCCGCATAGGCCTTGAACAGATCGGACAGGAAGGAATGCAGGGTTGTCGCCCCGATCGTGGTCTTGGACGTCTCGGTGTGCGGCCGCACGAACTCATGCGCCCGGGCCAGGGCGGCGATGCGTGTGCGGAGAGAGGCCGAAAACGCCTTGGCTTCCGGATACTGGCGCGCCGAAAGGGCGACCAGGGCGGTGACGACGGCGAAGATGTTCTTGATCCGGTGGCTCAGCTCCTGGCTGACCAGCTCGCGGCCCTGCTCCAGCCGCTTCAACTCGTCGATGTCGGTGCATGTGCCGAACCAGCGCGTGATCTGGTCGTCTTCATCACGGATCGCCACCGCGCGTCCCAGCGTCCAGCGATAGACGCCGCTATTATGCTTCAGGCGGTATTCGATTTCGTAGGGTTCTCCCGTCTCAAGCGAATGCCGCCAAGCCGCCCAGGCTCGCTCCTGATCATCCTTATGGAACATGTCGTTCCAGCCTTCGCCGTCGGTAGAGCCGACCGGCACGCCGGTGAACTCATACCAACGCGCATTGTAGTAGTCATGGAAACCGTCGGGCTGTGTGGACCAGACCATCTGCGGCATGGCATCGGCCAGAACCCGGAACCGGGTCTCGCTCTCGCTGAGAGCACGAGCGGTTTCGGCGAGGTCTGTCTCGATGGTCTTGCGTTCGGTGATGTCCACCGCGACGCCGGGAAAGCGGATCGGCGCGCCCTCGGCGTCGAAATAGACCTGACCGCGCGCCAGAACCCAACGCACGTCATCGCCTTGGCCCAGACGATATTCGCTGACGAAGGCGCCGTCGCCCGTCATGGCCCGGTCGATCTCGTCGGTGACGCGTTGGGCGTCGTCGGGATGGACGCTGGAGGTGAAAACCTCGATAGCCGCGCCCTCGCGCGCGGCTTCGGGATCCACGCCATACATCCGCGCAAAGCGTTCGTCGGCGATCACGCGGTTTTCGGGAATGTCCCAGTCCCAGGCCCCGACATAGGCCGAGGCCTCCATCGCCAACCGCGCGGTGCGGTCGCTGAGGTCCCGCTCCAACAAGGCGCGCCGCAGCTCCAATTGCGTCATCACCTGTTGCGCCAGGGTCTTGAGCGCGATCAGCTGAAGCTCGGTCAGCCCTTGCGGGCGCGGCGTGTCGTCCAGCACGCACAGGGCGCCCAGCGGCACGCCGTCGGGCGTCCTCAGCGGATAGCCGGCATAGAAGCGGATGTGCGGCGCGCCCGTCACCAGGTCATTGTCGATGAAGCGGTCGTCCTGCATCGCGTCGGGGATGACCATGACGTCGTCGCCCAGCATGGCGTGGGCGCAGAACGACAGCGGGCGCGGCGTTTCGCGCACGCCCAGACCGACCTCGGACTTGAACCACTGACGCTGGGAATCGACCAGACTGACGGCGGCCATCGGCGCCTCACAGATGCGCGCGGCGAGCGACGCCAGATCGTCGAACGACCCTTCGGGCGTCGTGTCCAGGACGCCGTAACTTGTCAGGGCCTTCAGACGGTCGCCTTCGTCCCACCTCGGACAATCGACTTCGGGGTGGGTCAAGCAGGCGTCCTCGCTGGGCCGGTCAGGTCCGGCCATCGACATCAATGCTCGGAGTGGCGAAGCGTTGCAATGCAGGATGTCAGTTCGCGGGGCGACCGACTTCCTCCACATCCATTGTCGTGACGCCCGCGGGCGCCGGAGCGGCGGGTTTGATCGACGATGCGGGCCGCTCCAGGGCGTTCAGGCGCGCGTTGATGGCGGCGACTTCGTCACGCGTGGGCAGGCGGCGACCGCCCAGGCTGACCACGCCGACGACCCGCTGCTGACCATCGATCTCGACCGTCTTCAGAGGCGCGTCTTTCAGCGGAGCGTCGGGATCGGCGCCGCCGGTTGCAGATCCGGCGGCGATCGTCATGCGCGGACGCGAGAAACGCGCCTCGTCGATCGCCGGCTCGCGCCCATTGTAGGTTTTGCGGAAGGCGGCCGTTTCGCCATAGACGCCCTTCCAACGATAGAAGATGTGCGCGCCGATCTGCGTCACCTTGGCCACCGTCGGCGCCCACCAGGGATGCACATAGTCGGCGTGATAGTGGGTGGCTGTGCCGACTTCCTGAGCCACGGCGCCGTTCAGCGCGCGCTCCGCCACCTTGCGCGCCCGCTCCCACGCCCAGCCGACCGGCGACTGGCCTAGCGAGCCGTCGCAGGTGAAGCTGAACTGACATCCCGTGACGCGTTCGGCGCCCTCGAACACCACGCCGCAGACGGTGTTGGCGTAGTTCGGATCGCGCACGCGGTTCAGGACCACCTGGGCCACGCCCGCCTGGCCGTTGTCCGGCTCCAGCGCCGCCTCATAATAAACCGCCTGGGTCAGACAGCGCAAAGCCCGCCTGCGATCCTCGGCGCTGCCCTTGAACACGAACGGCAAGGCGGGACGCAGCGCGCCGGACGCGGGCGCCATGGCTGCGTTCAGACGTTGGGCCTCGAGGCCGCTCTTGCCCGATTCCAGACCTGGCTTGCCGGCCAGCGTCAAGCTCTCCCAGCCCGGCGTCAGTCCGTAGAGAGCCGGCTGCAGAAGGTTGGGATCATGCCGCATGGCGACGGCCAGCTGCGACGACGTCAATCGCCCCTTGATCGCGGCCAACCCGCCCGCGCCGAGGTCGCCGCCGGTGATGCGCGAGACAGCCTCTGCCGTCCGATCCATATCGGGTCGCACGCTGGACCCCGCCGCCATGGCGACGCCCAGCACCGCGCCGGCCGCGGGCAAGGCCGCCGCCGAGCGCCGCAGCGCCTTCCACATCGTCTTCCAGGGCAACCGGGTCATTCAGGGTCCAATAGGCGCGATCGGCGCACCGGCCTTTCGCTGAGATCGCGCGTCTAGTCCGACTTATAGGCCATTTTCCGGCGTCACGACGACCGCCGTTATCAAACCCCTCTGCGCGTCAGGGGTGGTCGCCCCAAACGCAAGGTGTAAAACTATGTTCCAGCGGGGCAAACGCGTCGCTGGTGGGGCGAACCGACGATATGAGCGCAGGCGGATCGAAACGGCGGATCGCGGTCATGGATCGCTGGCTGATCGGCCTGGCGCGCCTGTCGACGGCCTCGCCGACGCATCGCCTTTTGATCGGGATCGGCATCGCCCTCGCGGGTCTGGCGATCCGGGCGGCGGCGGCGCCGCTGTATGGCGAGGTCACCGGCTTTACCATCCTGTTGCCGGCGGTGACCCTGGCCGCTCTGGCGGCCGGCTGGACCGGAGCCTTGACGGCGCTTTTGGTCTGCACCTGCGGCGGCTGGGCGATCGTCGCGCTGACGGCAACCGGCCGGGATGGCGTGCTTCACGCCATCGGTGGTGCGGCGACCTGGAATTTCGTTCTCGTCGGCCTGTTCATCGCGGCGGTGGGGGCGTCGCTCCGCAAGGCCCTGTCGCGGCTGAGTGAAAGCGAGACCCGGTTCCGCGAACTCGCCGATACCGCCCCCTCGCCGATCTGGCTGCTGGACGCCAAGGGCGAGTTCGAGTTCGTCAACGCCGCCGTCTTCACCCTGCATGGACTGGACATCGAGGCGTTGCGCGAGGGCGGCTGGAAGACAGCCGTTCACCCCGACGATCTGAAGACCGTAAAGGCGGCCGAGAAGGCCGGCGCCGCTGATCGCAAGCCCTTCCAGATGGAGGCGCGCGTTCAGGGGCAGGACGGCGTCTGGCGCTGGATGCGGGCCGTCGTGCGTCCGCGCTTCGATGGGCAAGGCGCCTTCGTCGGCTATGCCGGCATTTCGTTCGATGTGACCGAAACCCGTGAGGCGCTGGATGCGGCGGCGCGCGCCGCGCGACGTCAGGCGTTCCTGCTGGACCTCAGCGACCGGCTCCGCGACCTGACCGATCCCGAAGACATCATGGCCGATGTGGAGAGCACGCTGGGGGCACTGCTGGATGTCGAGCGGGTGGGCTATGGCGAGGTCGATCAGGCGGCGGGCGTTGTCTCTATGAGCCGTGACTGGACCGCCGGCGTCGAAAGCGCTCAGGGTCAGTTCAGCCTGAACGCCTTTGGCGAAGGTCTGATCGCGGACTTGAACGAAGGCCGCACCATCCAGATTTCAGATGTGCGCGACGACCCTCGCACGGCGGCGGTCGCCGACGCCTTCGACGCCATCCAGACCCGCGCCCTGGTGCGCGCACCGCTGATCCGCACCGGACGTTTGCGCGCGTTTCTCTATGTCCATTCGGCGACGCCGCGCGACTGGACCGAAGCCGAGGTCAGCCTGGTCGAAGAAGTCGCGGCGCGCACCTGGGCCGAGGTCGAACGCGCCCGCGCGGAAAACGAGACCCGTGAGAGCGAGCAGCGATTCCGCGCCATCGCCGACACCGCGCCGGTGCTGATCTGGGTCACCAAACAGGATCGGAAACGCGCTTTCGTGAACCGCGCCTATGTCGACTTCCACGGATCGGACTATCAGACCGTCCTCAACCTGGATTGGCGAAGCGCGCTGCATCCCGAGGATCAGGAGCGCATCCTGGCGGAATCGATTAACGGGGAAGCGACGCGCGAGCCCTTTTCGATGGAGGCGCGCTATCGCCGTCACGATGGCGAATGGCGCTGGCTGAAGTCCTTCTCCCGTCCCCGGCTGGCGGGCCAGGAGGTCGTCGGCTTCGTGGGCGTGGCGTTCGACGTGACGGACATGCGCACGGCCCAGGCGCGCCTAGAGGAATCCGAGAACCGCTTCCGCACCGTCGCCGACAGCGCGCCCGCCCTGATCTGGATGAGCGACGACGCCGCCCAGATGGTGTTCGCCAACAGGCGTTACCGCACCTTCTTCGACGTGGAGGCGGACGCGCATCTGCCCGACAGTTGGAGGCGACTGATCCATCCGGACGACGAGGGGGTCTTCGCCGCCGCCTTCATGCGCGCCTTCGAGGCCCGGGATCGGTTCGAGGCGCTGACGCGGATCAATCATCCAACGCTCGGCCCGCGCTGGCTGCGGACTGAAGGCGTGCCGCGCTTCGACGCCTCGGGCCTATTCCAGGGTTATGTCGGTGCCTGTCTGGATGTGACCGACGCCAAGCGGGCCGAAGACGACCTGAAACGCATCAATGAACTGCTGGAAGAAAGGGTCGACGAGGCCCTGATCGAAAAGGCCCAGGCCGAGGCGCAACTGGTCCATGCTCAGCGGATGGAGGCGGTCGGGCGGCTGACCGGCGGGGTCGCGCATGACTTCAACAACCTGCTGACCGTCGTGATCGGGGCCTTGGACATCATCCTGCGCAGCGAGGACGCGTCCAAGCGCAAGAAGCTGGGCGAGGCGGCGTTGGCGGCGGCGCGACGGGGCGAGAGCCTGACGCACCAGTTGCTGGCCTTCTCGCGTCGTCAGGCTCTGCGGCCCGAGCCGATCGATCTGAACGCCCTGATCCGCGAGAGCGAACCGCTGCTGCGCCGGGCCGTCGGCGAGGCCGTGGACTTCAAGGTCAAGCTGAAGCGCGGCGGCGCGCCCGCCAATGTCGATCCGGCCCAGTTCGAAGCCGCGCTGCTGAACCTGATCGTCAATGCGCGCGACGCTCTGGGTGATGTGACCGGGGCCAGGGGCCGCCAGGCCCGCATCACCGTGCAGACGCGGGCCTGCACCGTCGAGGCCGGACAGATCGCCGAACTGGCGGCGGGCGACTATGTCTGCGTCAGCGTCGCCGACAACGGCGAAGGCATGTCGCCGGACATCCGCGACCGAGTGTTCGAACCGTTCTTCACCACCAAGGGCGTCGGCAAAGGGACGGGCCTGGGGCTGAGCCAGGTCTATGGGTTCGCACGCCAGTCAGGCGGCGGCGTCCAGATCATCTCCGAGCCGGGACTTGGGGCCGAGATATGCATCTTCCTGCCGCCCCTGTCGGCAGAGGACGCCGCGATGACGTCGAACCTGGTCGCCGCCGATGGCGCCCCCTTGGTCGAGGGCGGGCGGATGTTGCTGGTGGAGGACGACGCCGGCGTCGCCGCCATCGCGCTCGAAATCTTGGAAGGTTTCGGGCTGGAGGTCGACTGGGCCGAGACGGGCGACGATGCGCTGAAGTTCCTTCAAGCCGACGACTTCGATCTGATGCTGACCGACGTGGTGATGCCCGGCGGCATGAGCGGCATCGATTTGGCGCGCGAGGCGGCGGCGCGCTGGCCGAATCTGCGGATCGCCTTGACCTCAGGCTACGTCGGCGAGGACGTGGATGCGGTGCTGGCCGACACGATCTGGCCCCTGCTGCGCAAACCCTATTCGTCGGACCAGTTGCGCGCCCTGCTGGAACGCCTCAGCGCCGCGACGACGAACTAACGAAGCGGGGACCTGACGGCCAAAGAAAAACGCGCCGCACCGATGCGACGCGTCGATCTGTTTGGAGCCGCAACTGGATTTAGCGGCGGGCCTTGCGGGCGGCGTAACGCGCGTCGCGCTTGGCCTTCTGCTCTTCCTTGGTCAGTTGCTTGCGCGCCTTGCGGTCGGCGCGCTTTTCCGCGTCGATCTCTTCCTGGGCGGCGAGTTCGGCGGCCAGACGCGCGGCTTCCTTTTCAGCCTTTTCACGACGCTGCTCGGCCTTGGCCAGCTCGTGCTGCTGACGCAGGGCCTCTTTTTCGGCGGCGCGCTTTTCAGCCAGACGCTCGAACTCGGGATCGGGCGCGGCGGCCTTTGGCTTGAATTTGGCGAGCAGGGCCTTCTTGGCCTCTTGCTGGGCGGTAATGCGGTCGGAGAATCCGGTCTTCAGATCTTTCATGCGAAAGCGTCAGGGTTCCTTGTGAGCGACCAGGGCGGTCGTCGGGGGTCAGGCTGCGCCACGCACGGCCCGAAGCGGGGCGCACAAAGCCGATAAGCGCGCGAAAATCAAGGTTCGCAGCCCGCAAATCGGCCCGATGCGTCATTTGGAGCGTAGCGGCGGCGTGGCCGCAACACTTCGATCAGATAGGCGCCGCAGGCCTGATCGCAAGCGCGGCGATAAGAGCGTGCGTCGACCGAGGCGGTCTTAGTTCGGCTTTTGCGCTTGGCCGACAGCCGTCCCGGCAGCACCGCTGGCGGCCTTCTGTTCGATGGTCGCGCCGCAGGCGGACAGGGCGAGCGCCGCCGCAGCGGCTGCGCTCAAGGTGATCATTTTAGTCATGGGCTTCTCTCCAAAGGCCACGCTTCAACGCGAACGCGTCATAGCGGTTCCTGGCTTGGGCTCTAGTTGCGCCGACAACCACCGCCATAATTCTAAACAGCTTTGTTCGCTCCAGTTAGCTTGCTGCGATGCAGCATATTTAGATATGACAAGTTCAACTGTTGATGGATACAGTATTCGGCCTATAGATTTATCCAGTCTTGCCGTTTTGCAGCCACACGGGTCGCCGCGACTGAAAAATACCTACCGAATCCGATGCGTTAACCATCGGATTGCGAATCGAACACATTGAGGCCATAAAAGGCTGGCTAAAGGCCCGTCCTCGACGCCCGGGCCACTGAGCCGAGCGCCGGAATTTGCAGGCTGGACCGCGACCGCAATGGGTCGCCTCGCCGGCAAGACTACCCCGGGGGCCGCGTTTCTCGCCCTGCTGAACAGGACTACCTCGTTGTCGCATTCTTCGCAGACGCGCGCCATTTTGCGCGCCGATCGTGTGGCCAAGATCAAGCCCATGACGGCTGCTGCAGCCTTTGGCGGTCTGTTGGGACTGGCGATCGGATGCGCCTATCTGGGCGGCACGACGGCGCGCGCGACGACGCTGCGCGCCCAGGCCGAACGGATTCAAGGCGCCACCGCCGCCGGTTTCACGGAAGAAGCCCTGGCCGCCGCCGCCGGCGGCCTCGACGCCAGCGCCCTGACCATTGCGCGTCGTCATGATCCCTACACCAGCGCGGGCTCGGCCCAGCGCGACCGTCAGGCCGAACTGCTGGCCGCCCGTCTTGAACAACTCCGTGCGCCCGGCGATCCCAACCTTCGCCGCGCCAGCCTGACAGCACCGACCGCCGCGCCCGCCTTCCGCGTGGCCAACGCCCTGGACGCCAGCCGCGATCTCGATTGCCTGACCCGGGCCGTCTATTATGAAGCCCGTGGCGAGGGCGCCGACGGCATGAAGGCCGTGGCCCAGGTCGTTCTGAACCGCGTGCGCCACCCCGCCTTCCCCAAGACGGTCTGCGGCGTCGTCTTCCAAGGGGCGGCGCGCAGCACCGGTTGCCAGTTCTCCTTCACCTGCTCCGGCGCGATGCGCGGCCGCGTTAACCAGGCCGCCTGGAACCGCGCCAGGGCCGTGGCCTCGAACGCCATGTCGGGGTCGGTCTTCTCGCGCGTCGGCAATGCGACCCACTTCCACACCACCGCCGTGACGCCGGGGTGGCGTTCGTCGCTGGTGCAGGTCAGCCAGGTCGGCAGCCATCTGTTCTATCGCTTCGGCGGCCGTTCGAGCACCGGCGGTACCTTCACCTACGCCGCCCGTCGCGCGGCGCCGGCGGACCAGCCGCGCCTGATCCAGGCCGGCCTCAACCCGGTCGAAACTGCGCGTCAGGCCGGACAGGCGGTCGCCTATTCGATGGTGCTGGCGCAGGAAGGTCGCGCCCTGCCCGCGCCGACGGCGCAATCGACGACGCCTTCACCCGCCGCCACGCGCGCCGCCGCGCCACAACCGGCTTCTCGCCCCGCGCGGTCGAACGAAACCTCGGCCAAGACCGAAGTCGCCGAAACGGCCTCCAGCCCCGCTTGATCGGCGGAGGCCTGGAAGCGATCAGAGCGCGTCCAGGCCAATATCGAGAACGGGCGCCGAATGGGTCAGGGCGCCGACCGAGATGACATCCACGCCCGTCTCGGCGATGCCGCGCACCGTCGTCAGATCGACCCCGCCCGAGGCCTCAAGCACGATCCGCCCAGCGACGCGCGCCACGGCGGCGCGCAGGTCGTCGAGGCTGAAGTTGTCCAGCATGATGACGTCGGGCGCCGCGCCCTCGTCGATCAGGGCCAATACGGCGTCCAGCTGATCCAGCCCATCGACCTCGACCTCGACCTTCATCAAATGCGGGGCGAAGGCTTTGGCCCGTCGCACCGCCTCGGCGACGCCGCCACAGACAGCGACATGGTTGTCCTTGATCAGGATGGCGTCATCCAGACCGAAGCGATGATTGATACCGCCGCCGCAGGCCACGGCGTGCTTTTCCAACGCGCGCAGCCCGGGCGTGGTCTTGCGCGTATCCGCGATCCGCGCCTTGGTCCCGGCGACGGCTTGAACATAAGTGCGCGTCAAGGTCGCCACGCCGCTGAGCCGTCCGACCAGATTAAGCGCCGTCCGCTCGGCCGAGAGGAAGGCGCGCGCGTCGGCCTCGACAACCACCAGCACTGCGCCCGCGTCAAAGGCGTCGCCGTCTCTCAATCTCAAATCGACCGAGGCCCTGGGGTCCATGGCCAGCACGGCCAGACGCACGCAGTCGATGCCCACCAGCACGCCAGCCTTCCTCGCCGCAAAGGCCGCCTTCATCCGCGCACCCTCAGGGATGCAGGCCATGGCGGTCACGTCGCCCGCCCGGCCCAGATCCTCGGCCAGGGCCATACGGACGACGGGTTCGATCAGGACATCGGGAAGTCGTCTCATTCCGCCGCCTCCAACGCCACCGGGTGGGGGATCCGCACTCGCGTATGCACAGCGACACCGTCCGTCTGCGGATAGTCCGACCGGTAGTGCCCGCCCCGGCTCTCGCGCCGGTTCAGAGCCGCTTGGGCGATCAGCCTTGCCGCCAACAGGACGGCGGCTGGCCCGTGCTGACTTTCCAGGCGATCAATCAGGGCGATCAGGCCCGACAGCCCCTCTGCATCACGCACCACACCCGCATGCGCCGTCATGGCGGTCCGCAGTTCGGCCATCGCTGCATCCGGCAGGTCAGGCGAAATATCAGCCGTCAAAGCGCGGCCGCCGCCGAGTTCCTCGGCCGCCGACCGGCCCGCGCGCCGACCGAAGGCCGCCGCTTCCAGCAGGGAGTTGGACGCCAGCCGGTTGGCGCCGTGCACGCCGGTCGCCGCGCATTCTCCGACCGCATAAAGGCCCGCAACCGTCGTGCGGCCGTCCGCGTCGGCGGCGATCCCGCCCATGTGATAGTGGCAGGCCGCCATCACCGGGATTGGGCTGACGCGCGGGTCCAGCCCAGCGCGCATGCAGGCGGCGAAGACGGCGGGAAACGCATGGGGAAACTCGTCCCCGATCGCCGTGCGCGCATCCAGAAAGGCCCCTCGCCCGTCCGCGCGCGCCGCATGGACCGCTCGCGCCACCACGTCGCGCGGTTTCAGATCGGCGTCGGCCTCGTCGCCCAATAGAAAGCGCCCCTGACCAT
Organism: Brevundimonas sp. EU05-FHT14B07; assembly: GCF_058790795.1. Lineage (NCBI taxonomy): Bacteria > Pseudomonadati > Pseudomonadota > Alphaproteobacteria > Caulobacterales > Caulobacteraceae > Brevundimonas > Brevundimonas sp. EU05-FHT14B07. Next base: position 224,402 of record NZ_JBYTCZ010000001.1, on the reverse strand, counting down.
CGATCAGCCGCGCGCCCTCGCCCCTTAGAGCCTCGGTCGCCAGCGGCGCGGGGTCCAGTCCCACGTCGATGGCGGTGGGGTGGAATTGCACGAACTCGGGATCGAGAATTTCCGCCCCGGCTCGCGCGGCCAACGCCATCCCCTCGCCCTTCAACACCGCTGGCGTCGTGGTCGCCGCGAACAGACCACCCGCCCCGCCTGTGGCCAGCACCACCGCCGTCACCGTGATCTCGACCAGGCGGTCGCCACGCATCACCACCGCCCCGACTACTCGGCCGTCGGCGTCCTGAAGCAAAGCCTTCAGCCGCGCGTCGTCCCAGACCTCGATCAGCTTTTCAGCCCGCACCGCGGCAACGACGGCCGACAGGATGGCCCGGCCCGCCCCGTCGCCGCCGACCCGGGCCACGCGCGGAACGGAATGGGCCGCCTCCAGGCTGACGACGAAGCCGCCGTCCGCATCCTGATCGAACGGCGCGCCCAGGGCCGCCAGCCACTCCACCGTCTCACGCCCGGCGTCGGTCAGGGCGCGCGCCGCGACCGGCTCGACCAGACCCGCGCCCGCCGCCTCCGTATCCTTGGCGTGCAATGCGGCCGAATCCTGCGCCGTCAGCGCCGCCGCCATCCCGCCCTGCGCCCAGGCGGACGAACAGGCGTTCAGCAAGGGCTCGGGCGTCACGACGAGAACCTTCGCGCCGGTCTTGGCCCCCTCCAGCGCGGCCGACAGCCCCGCCAGGCCCGCCCCGACGATCAGAGGTCCGTCATGCCGCATTCGGTTCATCGTCCAAAGCCCAAGTAGTTGAGGCCCAACTGCACCGCGCCGGCCGGATCACCCCCCGTCATCGGCATCAGCGCGCCGACGGCCGCCGCCGCGCACACCGCCAGGGTCAGCAGATAGAGCGCCAGACTCTTGCCCGCCTCGGACCAGCTCAGCGTGCCCCAAGCCGCGCGCCACACGCCGCGCTTCAGATGGCTGAACACCGACAGGGCCAGGAAGGCGGCCAGGATGAACCGCCCGGTCGTCAGCCCCCACCAGACCACCGCCACGCCGATGACCAGCAGCACGATCTGCTCCAGACGCGGATGCACGCGCGTCAGCACCGGGCCAAGAGCCTTGGATCCATCCAGAGGCGGCGCGGGGACCAGGTTCACCAGATTGAGCATAGCGATGAAGAAGGCGCCCATCAGCCACTCGCCCTGACCGAGCATCATCCAGACCCCGACGAAGGGGATCATGGCCAGCAGGCCGAACGCCGGCCCGGCCAGCGACACCAGCACGCCGTCCCACTCGCTCTTGGACTCACGCCGCGCCTTGGCCAGGCCGCCTAGGAAGGGGATGATGTAGATACGGGCCGGTCCCATGCCGAGCTTGTTCATCGCCAGGGCGTGGCCCGCCTCATGGACGAACAGGCCGATCAGCACCGCGCCCGCCACGATGGCGCTGCCCGTGATCCACCACAGGAAGCCGCCCATCAACGCCGTGGACAGCATCGCCCACACCAGGCTCTGGTCCTTCTCGACCGGCGCTTCGGCTGCCGGCGTCGGCGCGGTTTCACGCGCCGATGTCGCTTCGGGCCTGGCGTCCCAAGGTCCCGGCGTACGGCCAGGCGTCTGATCTGTGGTGTCTGTGTTGCTCATGGCGTCCAGATGGGCGCGGACGACCGTCCCGTCGCCGGGACCGATCGCCGCGTCACGCTCAGATCAGCTCCACATCGACGTGGTGGCGCGCCTTGACCAGATCGTAGCGCGCGGGAATGGCGGGCGGCGGCAGGTCGATCATTCGCTGCACCGCCAGGCGTCCACGTTCGATCATGTCAGAGGGCACGATCACCTCGAACTGCATGTGCAGCAGGCAGTCATGGATGTTCTGAAGCGTGATCCGCTTCATGTGCGGGCACAGGTTGCACGGGCCGATGAACTGCACGCCCGGCACGTCGCCAGCGACGTTCGAGGCCATCGAACATTCGGTGATCATCACCACCTGTTTGGGCCGGCGCGCCTCGACATAGTCGGTCATCGCCGCCGTCGAGCCGGCGAAGTCCGCCGCCGCCAGCACGTCCTCAGGGCATTCGGGGTGGGCCAGGATCTCGGCCCCCGGATAGGCGGCGCGCATCTCGGCGATATCGGCGACCGTGAACCGCTCGTGCACCTCGCAGCGACCTTTCCAGGCGATGATGCCGACCGTCGTCTGGGACGCGACATTGCGCGCCAGGAACTCGTCCGGGATCAGGATGACCCGATCCACGCCCCATTCCTTGGCCGCCCATTCGACCACCTGAACAGCATTGGCGCTGGTGCAGCAGATGTCGGTCTCGGCCTTCACATCGGCGGTGGTGTTCACATAGGTCACGACCGGCAGACCGGGGTAGCGCTGCTTGATCAGCCGCACATCCGCCCCGGTGATCGATGAAGCCAGCGAGCACCCGGCGCGTAGGTCGGGGATAAGCACGGTCTTCTCGGGCGACAGGATCTTGGACGTCTCGGCCATGAAGTGGACGCCCGCCTGGACGATCACCTTGGCGTCCGACCGCGCGGCCTCCTTGGCCAGGCCCAGGCTGTCGCCGACATAGTCGCCGACCCCGTGGAAGATCTCGGGCGTCATATAGTTGTGGGCCAGGATTACGGCGTCGCGCTCGCGCTTCAGCCGGTTGATCTCGCTGATCAGGCGCGCCTGTTCGGGCCACTCCAAAGGCGTGACGTGGTCCTTGACCTTGGCCCACACCCCGGCGGTTTCCCGCGCCAGCTCTTTCGTCAGACCAAAGGCGCCGTCAGCCATGATCATCTCCATACCCTTATGCTCACATTTAGCATAAGCAGGCGCAATGTAGGCCTATGCGGGCGCTGTGCAAGAGGAAATGCATGCCGCCTCCTATCCGCCACCGAAGACAAAGATTTGCAAAAACCGTTCCCATTTCGGCGAATATCGCCTAGACGGCAGCCCACTTCTTTGCTTCCAAGCGCCTATCCGCAGCATTTCCATGCAGGACACCATCCGCCGCATCCTCACCGCCCGCGTCTATGACGTGGCGGAGGAAACGCCCCTCGACCCGCTGCGCCGCCTGTCGGCCCGGCTCGACCGGCCCGTCCTGCTGAAGCGCGAGGACTTGCAGCCGGTCTTTTCGTTCAAAATCCGCGGCGCCTACAACAAGATCGCCGGCCTGTCGGAGGACGAACTGTCCAGGGGCGTCATATGCGCCTCGGCCGGCAATCACGCGCAGGGAGTCGCCCTGGCGGCCGCACGTCGCGACATTCCCGCCACCATCGTAATGCCCACCACCACCCCCGGCATAAAGGTCGCGGCCGTCCGCGCCCTGGGCGGCGAAGTGGTTCTGCGTGGCGACAGCTTCGACGAAGCCTACGCCCACGCCCGTGATCTGGAGGGCCGGACCGGCGCGGCGTTCATCCATCCCTTCGACGACCCCGACGTCATCGCGGGCCAGGGCACGGTGGGCCTAGAGATCGCCCGGCAGCACGCCGACCCGATCGAAGCCATCTTCGTGCCCATCGGCGGCGGGGGCTTGGCGGCCGGCGTCGCGGCGATCGTCAAATTCCTGCGGCCCGAGACCCGAATCATCGGCGTCGAACCGGTGGATGCCCCGACCATGAAGACCGCCATCGACGCGGGTGAGGTCGTGACCCTGAACGAGGTCGGCCTGTTCGCCGACGGCGTCGCCGTGCGGCGAGCGGGAACCGAGACCTTCCGCCTCTGCAAGGATTTGCTGGACGAGATCGTGTTGGTGGACACCGACGCCATCTGCGCCGCGATCAAGGACATCTTCGACGACAGCCGCGCCATCGCCGAGCCCTCGGGCGCCGTGGCATTGGCGGGGCTGAAGGCTTGGGCCGCCGCCCACCCCGGAAGCGGCAGTCTGATCGCCATCAACTCGGGCGCCAATCTGAACTTCGACCGGTTGCGCCACGTCGCCGAACGGGCCGAGATCGGAGAGGGTGCCGAGGCGCTGCTGGCCGTGGCGATGAAGGACGACCGCGACGACTACCGTCGATTCCTGGACAGTCTGGACGGTCGTTCGGTCACCGAGTTCAACTATCGCTGGTCCGGCGACGGGCAGGCGCAAATCTTCGTCGGCGTGGCCCTGCGAAACGGTCCGCACGAGCGCGACGACCTGATCGCGGCCCTGCGTTCGGGCGGCTACGCCGTCGAGGACATGAGCGACAATGAGACCGCCAAGCTGCATGTCCGCTACATGGTCGGCGGCCGCACTGTCGGCCTGCTCCACGAACGCATCCTGCGCTTCCAGTTCCCCGAACGCCCCGGCGCCTTCCTGCGGTTCCTGAACAGCCTCCAGCCCGCCTGGGCCCTGACGCTGTTTCACTATCGCAACCACGGCGACGACGTCGGCCGGGTGCTGGCGGGCATCAGCGTACCGCCCCGGGAACAGGGCCAACTGACCGCCGCCCTGGCCGATCTGGGCTACCCTTACGTCGATGAGACCGCCAATCCGGCGTGCCGGCTGTTTCTGGACGGCGCATGACTACGTAGCGCCGCCTTAACGGGGTGTTTGGGGAACGGGGCGCATAAGCGCGGGCCTACGGAGCCCGTCATGTCTGCGTTCAATCGCCTGTCCATCGCCCTGAAGCTCGCCGTCGTGGCGGGGCTCGCCATCGGCGCCTTGATGATCGTCGCGGCCATCTGCGTGACGGCCTATTCCGGCGCGATCGTCCGCGACATGGCGGGCCGGTACGCCGAAAGCGCTGCGCAAGAGGCCTCGCAAGAAATCCGCAACGAGATCGTCTCGGCGGGCACGGGCGCCAAAACCCTGGCGGCAACCCTGGGCGCCGCACGACAGACGGGCCTGACCGACCGCGCCGCTTATATGGCCCTGGTCAAGCCGAACGCCGAAGCGACCGATCAGGTCATGGGCGCCTGGTTCATGGCTGCCCCTGACGCCGTCGGCGCCGACGCCGCCCACATTGGTGATGCGGCGACCAGTTCGAACGTCAACGGACGACTTTCAGTCTATTGGGTGCGCCGCGACGGCCAGATTTCCCTGGAACCTGAGGCAGACGGCTCGGACTTCGAACAGGCCTATTACACCGAGCCGATGGCCAGCGGCGCGCCGGTCGTGGTCGAACCGTACGAAGAGAACATTGGCGGCGGCAAGGTCGCGATGACCTCGGTCGCCTATCCGGTGCACGCCAACGGCCGCATCATCGGCGTCGCGGGCCTGGATATCACCTTGGCCAACCTGTCGCAGCGTCTGGCGGCGATGAAACCGCTGGGCACGGGCCGCGTGACCTTGGTGTCGAACAAGGGCGTCTGGGTCGCCCATCCGGACGCCGCAGTGCGAGGTCAAGCCTATGCGGACGCTGGCGCGGACATCGTGCGCAACGTCATCGCCAAACGCCAAGCCCAGGCGGTCGAGGGCGTCAGCGTGAACGGCGAGCCGGTTCGACGTCTGGTCCAGCCCGTGATCCTGCCCGGCCAAAAGGCGACCTGGGCCGTCGTGCTGGACATCCCCGTCAAGACGATCGAGGGCCCGGCGCGGCAGTTGGCCTTGATGCTTCTGGTCGGCGGCGTTCTGATCATCGCCGCCATCATCGTCGCCCTTCTGATCACCAGTGACCGTCTGATCCGACGCCCACTGGCGCGTCTGACGGCCGATGTGCAGACCATGAGCGATGGACGCTATGACATCCCCGTGGCCGGCGCGGACAAGGCCGACGAACTGGGCCAGATTGCGCGGGCGCTCGAAGGGTTCAGGATCGAGCTTGCGGACGGTCTGACCCGTCGCGACCAGCAACAGCGCGAACGTGCGGCCGCCGAGACAGATCGTCGCCGGCACGCCGAGGAGACCGAGCTTTTCGCCGCCTCGCAAACCCGCGCCGTCGAGACTTTGGGCGAAGGTCTGTCGCGCCTCGCCGCCGGCGAACTGGCTTGGCGGATGCCGGAGGCGGGCTTCACCGCCGACACGCGTCGCATCCCGGAAGATTACAACGCCGCCCTGCATCAACTGCACACGACGATGACCGGCATCTGGACCACGGCCCAGTCGATGCGCGGCGGATGTCAGGACATCGCCGCCGCCGCCGACAGCCTGTCGCGCCGCACCGAGCAGCAGGCCGCCGGTCTGGAGCAGACCGCCGCCGCGCTGGACGAGCTGACTCAGACAGTGCGCAGTAGCGCCGAAAACGCCGAGCGCGCCCGAGACATCACTCAGGCCGCTCAGGCGGCGGCGGACAAGGGCGAGGCCGTCGTGCAAGACGCAATCGGCGCCATGTCAGAGATCGAGCAGTCCTCGACCCAAATCAACCAGATCGTCGGCGTCATCGACGAGATCGCCTTCCAGACCAGCCTGCTGGCCCTGAACGCCGGCGTCGAGGCCGCCCGGGCCGGGGAAGCCGGACGCGGTTTCGCCGTCGTCGCATCCGAGGTGCGGGGCCTGGCCGAACGGTCAGCCAGCGCCGCAAAAGAGATCAAGGCGCTGATCGCCCTGTCGCAAAGCAATGTGCAGCGCGGATCCGACCAGGTGTCGCTGACGCGCGATAGCCTCAGCGCCATCGCTGTCCAAGTGGCGGAGGCTAACGCCCTGGTTCGCTCCATCGCCGCCGCGACGCGCGAACAGTCGGTCGGCATCGGCGAGATCAATATGGCGATCAATCAGATGGACCAGTTCACGCAGCAGAACGCCGCCATGGTCGAGGAATCCACAGCCGCCAGCCACGCCCTGACGAACGAGGCCGGCGAACTGGAGGGTCTGATCAGCCGCTTCGACCTGGGTCAGGCGGCGCAGTCGAGACGCGCCGCCTGATCAAGCGACGGGCGCCACATTAGAGCCCGTCTGACAATCTTCACGCCTTGTCGATGGCGGCGGCGATCTGATCGCTGGAATGGCCGGTCAGATCCTTGGCGATCTCGCCGACCAGCTTGGCTTGAAGGTCCTTGTGCCAATGCTTGCGCAGTTCGCCGAGCGTCTTGGGCGCTGCGATCACGAGCAGTTCGTCGATCTTATTGGTGACCGACCATTTGTTCAGCACCTCGGCGACGCCCATGGCGAAACCGTCCTCGGCCTGGGTGTCATTGTCGGGGTTGGCTTCATTGGATCGGCGGCCGGCCGAACCCGAAACCCGATCCGCGATGGCCGGGGTTTCCAGCGGCGTCAGCTTGATGTCCGAAGCGTTCGTATTCTTGAACAGGGCCAGCTTCTCGCCATCGACCACCGCCACCAGCGCGCCATTGGAAAGTTTCATCGTCGATACTCCAGTCTGTAGGGATCGAGACAACGAACCGGGACGCAGGCCGTTGCCTCGCGCCGCCGATCCCATAGTGTCGCGCGACAAAACCGCCGGGAGATGAACCATGCCTGACGTCCTGCCGCTGGACCGCCGCCGCCTGATGGCCCTGGGCGCATCGGGCGCCGCGGCTGCGATCCTGCCGGGGTGCGCGACCATGACGGCTGCGTCGCCGCGCCAATCGATATGGACCTTCGATCGCCTGACCGACATCGGGGGGATCGAAACCCGCGTCGAGGGCGCGCCGAGCCTGATCGACAGTCCGTTTGGCCGAGCGGTTCAGTTCGACGGCGTGGACGACGCCCTGTTCATCAATCAGCATCCGCTGGCCGGGGCCGAAACCTTCACCTTCGAGGCCCTGTTCCGACCCGACGGCGGCGCCTTCGAACAGCGCTGGTTTCATCTCGCCGAAGAGGCGCCGGCCGATCAGCCGCCGTCGCAGACGCGCTTCCTGTTCGAGATCCGCGTGGTTCAGGACCGTTGGTACCTGGACGCCTTCACGCGCGGCCCCGGTTACAACCACACCCTGATCTTCCCCGAGCGGCTCCATCCCTGCGGACAGTGGTTTCACGTCGCGCAAACCTTCGACGGCGTCCTGTACCGCGCCTATGTAGACGGCGTCCTGCAGGGCGAGCACCCGCTGTCGTTCAAGCCGCAAGGGCCAGGCCGCGCCTCGGTCGGTTGCCGCATCAACCGCGTGAATTACTTCAAGGGCGCGGTGCGTCAGGCCCGCTTCACCCACGCCGCCCTGCCGCCCGAACGCTTCACGCGGGGCTAAAGCAATCGCCCGCCCGCCTCATGCGCCAGCAGCCAGCGTTTGCGCTCCAGTCCGCCCGCATAGCCGGTCAACGTCCCGTTCGCGCCGATCACGCGGTGGCACGGCACGATGACACCGACCGGATTGGCGCCGTTGGCCAGGCCTACGGCGCGGACGGCCTTTGGCGCGCCGATGGCCGCAGCGAGCTGACCATAGGTGCGGGTCTCGCCGGTCGGGATGTCGCGCAAGGCCTTCCACACTGCGCGTTGGAAATCCGTGCCGCCGGTGCGGACCGCAATGGCGTCGAAGGCGGTAAGCTCGCCGCCGAACCAGGCCTCGACCGCCCGACGGACCGGCTCCGGAGCGCGGCCTTCGGTCAGCACGACCTCACCGTAGTGTCGGCGCAACAACAGGCGCAGACGGGCTTCGTAGTCGTGGAAGTCCAAGGCCCGCACCGCGCCGTCGGCGTCGGTGACGACCAGCATCTCGCCTACAGGGGACGGTATGCGATCCAGGGTCAGATGCATGTCAGGCTGCTTGATCATCTCGCCGCTCCTCGCTCAGGGCCCAGTAGAGTCCGCCATAGGCCCGCCACGGCCGCCACCGCTCGGCGCGCGCCAGCAGCGCGGCGTCCGTCGTCGCCAGCCGGTCGCTGGGCGCATCCGCGCCGGCATCGATCCAGTCGCCCGCAAGTCTTAGCCCCGGCCTGGCCCTGATTGCGGCATGCAGAACGGGGTCGGCCGACAGGTCGCGCGTGATCGCCTCGGGGTCGGCGGCGAGGTCGAACACGCGTCGCACCCGCGCCAGCACGCCCGGCAAGGCTTTCAGATTGTCGATCCGCGCCTCGACCGCCGCCTTGCCCGGCTGAGCGGGGCGCACCGTCACCGCACCGTCCGTGCCATCCACGTCGGGGCGCAGCCGCCGGGTCCAGGCGCCGTTGACCACTGCTTCGCCCGCGACGCCGCGAGTCGCCAAGGTCGTCATCATGGCGTCCCAGTAATAGGGCGGGCGATAGGACAGACCGATCTTGATCACCCCGCCCGCTTCGGCCTCGACCTTGCGGTGCCGCAGCTCGGACGGCGCGCGGCCGTACAGGGCCTGAAACGTCTCGTTGAAGCGTCGCACGCTGCCGAAGCCGGAAGCCATCGCCACCTCGGCCATCGACAGGTCGGTCTCGTGGATCAGCTGTTTGGCCAGGAGGACGCGCCGTGTCTGGGCCACGCTGACCGGGGCGGCGCCCAGATGCTGGCGGAACAGGCGGCGCAGCTGCCGCTCCCCCATGCCCAGACGTGTCGCCAGGGCCTCCGCATTTCCGGTATCCAGCGCCCCCGCCTCGATCAGGGCCAAGGCGCGGCTGACAGTGTTCGACGTGCCGCGCCAGGCGCCCATTTCCGGCGCCGTCTCGGGCCTGCACCGCAGACAGGCCCGCAAGCCCGCCGCCTCGGCCGCTGCGGCGCTGGGGTGAAAGGCCACATTCTCGCGCTTCGGCGTCCGCGCCGGGCAGACGGGCCGACAGTAGATGCCCGTCGAGGTCACGCCGGTGAAGAAACGCCCGTCGAAACGGGCGTCCCGCGCCACGACGGCGCGCCAGCAGGCCTTCTGATCCAACAGCTGATCCATGCCCGCAGGATGCGCCGCCCGCCCGACGATGTCTCGCGGTTTTCGGACATGGATCGGATCAGTCTCTCAGGAAGAACAAGGCCTCCACCGTCGTGTCCAGGGCCCGCGCCAGTTCCAGGGCCAGCACGGTCGAGGGCACGAAGACGCCGTTCTCGACCGTGTTGATGGTCTTGCGCGAGACGCTGGCCTTGTCGGCCAGCCCCTGCTGCGTCAGGCCTGCGGCGGTGCGCGCCTCCTTCAGCCGCGAGCCGAGCCTGGGATCACCCATCGCGACCGGCCTCGCGATCCAGCCAGGCGAATCGCAGACCCGCTGACGCCCCGCCCAGCGCCAGGACATAGGGCAGAGCCAGCACGCCATAGTCCGCGCGCCACAGACCCAGACCCAGCGCTACGGTCACCCCGCCCATCAGCACGACGAAGGCCAGGATCATCGATCGCGCCCGCAGCACCTGCGTCAGCTCGTCTTCCATCAAGCGGCGATTTTTCTGCGCATTCCAATCCCAGCCCATGACGAGCACGGGAATCAGCCAGCCGTACAGAACCGGCAGCAGGATCTGCACATAGGCGCCGAGGTTGTGGTCGCCGCCCAGCACCCGCTGCATGGCCAGATGCGCCTGAGCCATGAAGAGCAGCAACACCAACGGATAGAGGACCAGCTGTTGCGTACGCCCCCGCTGCAGCTTTTCGCGGCGTGCGCCGTCCCGGCTCTCCGCCACACCGATCGCCTGTCCGGGGCGGCCGCACCAGGCCATCATGGCTCCGATGAGCATCAGCCCGAAGCCGAAGCCCGCCGCCACGCCCGCCGTCGTCGCCTGGTCGCCCTCTGTTCCATGCATGAGCGCGAAACCCGCCCCGCCCGCCAGGGCGGCGGCGCCAATGACGAGCATGGCGACGCCGCCCCACCAGTATCGACGCCGGCTCGATTGCACCCGCAGAACTGCGGCGTTTTCGTCCTTGTTCACGACTTCCTCCTGAAGTAACCTTGAGGTGACATATCACCTATAGGTTACACGCCGTCAAGAGGGGATGTCGCCTTATCGACCGACGACCAGTCGCGCCGCCGCGCGGATGACCCGCACCACCTCTGCGGCGAAGGCCCAGACGACCACGACCATCAGGATCGTCGCCACCCCGCCCACATCGTCGCCGGAGCGGCCGATCAGAACCCGAATCCGATCCACGAAATCGGTGGCGCTGCCGACCCAGATCAGCGGCGACAGCGCCGACCAGAACCAGACCCACAGCAGGCCCCAGGCGGCGGCGACACCGAACGCCAGGTCGCCCAGCGCCGTGACCCGCACATTGCCGCCCGACGCCGCCCGCATCAGATCGAAACCGATGCGGCAGGCGGCGAACAGGGCGACCGGCCAATAGGCGACCCGCACCATGTCGGCCAGAATGCGCCCATAATCGACGCCGTCGACGACTCCGGCCAGTTCCTCCGGCCGGATCGGCGCGACCTGCAACAGGCCCGTCCACCACAGCAGCACCACGGTCCAGCCGATGGCGCTGGCCACCGCACGCGCTACGGGCGACATCTCGGCGCTCTTGCGCACGGCGCGGCCTGACTTGGCCTGACCCATGTTCCGTCCCGACCAGTCGCCGTTCGCCAGCTTCTGTCCCCACTGTTCGGCGTCGAAATCGCCACCCAGCTCAAACAGGCCCAGATCCTTGACGCGCCATTTGGCGATGAAGTCCGGCTTCTTCGACTGACGCTCCAGAACGAAGCCGACGGCGGTGAGCAAACCGACGACCGTGATCGCACCGCTGATCAGACTGGCGATCCCCTGCCCGATCGCCTGGCCCACATAGACATCGCCGACCAGAACCCGCACCGCCAGGCCGATCAGGGTGACGGCCGCCATGACCGTCAGCCCGACCTTCAGCCCGAACATCCACCACGGATAAAGCTCAGGCCCGATCAGCGCCTGCGGTCCTGCGCGATAGCGCGCCGCTACGCTCAGCGGGTGACCGACTTCGCGCAGCAGGCCCTCGACCTCGTCGTCGGTCGGCGCCCGGCGCAGATGCGCCTCCAGCGCCTCCAGACGCCCCATGATCTCGTCGCGCAGCTCGGCGACGATGTCGTCACGGTTGTCCTTCGGCAGCTGGGCCGCCACGGCCTTCAGATAACGCTCGACCAGGTCCATGCCGGTCTCTCCCTCTTTCCCGATGTTCACAGCATCTTCTCCAGCGAGGCCGACAGGCCGCGCCATTCCACAGCGAGCCTTTCCAGCATCGCCTCCCCGCGCGGCGACAGGCGGTAGAACCGCTTCTTGCGCCGCTCCTCCTCGCGCCATTCGCTGTCCAGCAGCCCCTGGCTCTCCAGCCGGCGCAGCAGCGGATAGAGGGTGCTCTCCTCCATCTCGACCCCGACCTCGCCCAGGGCGACCCGCAGCGAATAGCCGTATTGCTCGCGCCGCAAGCTCGCCAGCACGGCCAGGATCAACGACCCCCGCCGCAGCTCCAGCCGCAGACTCTCGAACAGCAACGCCTCGTCGTTCTCGCTCACCCGCCAACCTCCATGCGTCACATAGTGTGTGACGCACAGTGTATGGGACATACTGTGTGAGGGAGTCAAGAGGAGATCACAGCCTTGCAACGCCAAGATGAAATGGGCTTAGGTCGCCCGGCCTCGGGGGACGCCAATGAGCCAACTACTGATCACGGAATATCTGAACGATCTGGCGACGCTGAAGCGCGTCTCCGGCGCCCAGCGAGAGTCCGTGGTGCGCGAGGCCTTCAAGGACCTGCTGAAAAAGTGGGGCCGGTCACAGAGCCTGGTCTTCATCCCCGAGCACGAGATTATCACCACGGCCAAGGTCCGAAACTACGTGGACGGCGCCCTGATGCACGATCTGCGCGTCCCCTTCGGCTACTGGGAGGCCAAGGACGCGGACGACGATCTGGACGAGGAGATCACCAAGAAGTTCAGGCGCGGCTACCCCAACACCAACATCATCTTTGAAGATTCGACCCAGGCTGTCCTGATCCAGAACGGCGCTGAGGTGATGCGGTGCAAGACCGACGACGGGCCAGGGCTGCAACGCCTGCTTGAGCTGTTCTTCGGCTGGCAGCGGCCCGAGATCGCCGAGTTTAGAAAGGCCATCGCCCAGTTCAAGGCCGACCTGCCGGCGGTTCTGACGGAACTGCGCCGCCGCATCGACGAGGCGCAAGGCTCAAACGCCGCCTTTCAGGCCGACGCCGCCGCCTTCCTGAAACAGGCCAAGTCCGCGATCAATCCGTCGGTGACGGCCGATGATGTGCGCGAAATGCTGATCCAGCACATCCTGACGGAAGACATTTTCGCCCGCGTGTTCGGCAATAATGATTTTCACCACGAGAACAACGTCGCCAAGGCCCTACATGCCTTGGACTCCAGCTTCTGGCGCGGCGACGTCAAACGCCAGACCTTGGCGGCGCTGGAGCCCTATTACGCCGCCATCCGCTCGACCGCCGCCCTGATCAGCTCCCATTCGGAGAAGCAGGGCTTCCTGAAGGCGATCTACGAGAACTTCTACAAGGTCTATAATCCCAAGGCGGCCGACAAGCTGGGCGTGGTCTACACCCCCAACGAGATCGTGCGCTTCATGATCGAGTCGACCGACTGGCTGTGCGAGCGGCACTTCAAGAAGTCGCTGATCGACCGGGACGTGAACATCCTGGATCCCGCTACCGGCACGGGCACCTTCATCGTCGAACTGATGGAGCATTTCCGGGGACGGCCTGAGAAGCTGGTCTACAAATATCTGACCGAGCTGTACGCCAACGAAGTCGCGATCCTGCCCTACTACGTCGCCAATCTGAACATCGAGGCGACCTACGCCGCCATCGTGGGCAAGTATGAGGAGTTCCCGGGCCTTTGCTTCGTGGACACCCTGGATAACGTCGCGGCGCTCGGCATCTATTCCGGTCACCAGCACGACCTGTTCGCCACGATTTCGGACGAGAATTCCGAGCGGGTGCGGCGTCAGAACAGCCGCAAGATCAGCGTCGTCATCGGCAATCCGCCCTACAACGCCTGGCAGGAAAACTACAACCAGAACAACGCCAATCGGCCCTATCACCGGGTCGATCAGCGGATCAGCGCCACCTACATCAAGGAAGGCACGGCCCAGAACAAGAATAGCGTCTATGACATGTACACCCGCTTCGTCCGCTGGGCCTCGGACCGGGTGAAGGACGAGGGCGTCATCGCCTTCATCATCGGCCGCAAACCCTTCGCCAAGGCCGCCTACGACGGGTTCCGCAAGGTGATCGCGCGCGAGTTCGCGGAAATCTGGGTCTTCGACCTGGGCGGCGACGTTCGCGACAACCCTAAGCTGTCGGGCACCAAGCACAATGTCTTCGGCATCCAGACCGGCGTCGCCATGATGTTTCTGGTCAAGAAGAAAGGTCACAAGGGCGGGGCCGTCATTCGCTACGCGCGGCGGCCTGAGATGGAGACGGCCGAGGACAAACTTCAGGCGATCTCGTCCATCGGCGGGCTGCGGCAGTTGCAAGTGGAGACCATCCAACCGAACCGGAAGAACGATTGGCTCGATGTGAGCGAAAACGACTGGAGCCAATTCCTCCCTGTTGTTTCCTCTTCAACGGGTACGGTGAGCACCCGGAGCGATGACCGGGCCCTGTTCGGATTGGCGACGCAAGGCGTCGAGACTAAGCGAGATGAGTGGTCTTACGATCAATCGGATTTAGCGCTGACCAATAAGATCAGGTTTTTCATCGACGGGTATGAGCGACGACGTCGAGGTGATTCAGAAACTGGTATTGCACCGATCAAATGGGATCGAGAATTGGATAAGCACGTGAAACGTGCCGTCCAAAAGCAGTTCAACGACCGTCAGATTAGACGTGCGGAGTACCGCCCATTCTCACCAAGATTCATTTACTACGACCGCCACATAAACGCTTTCCATTTCCAAACACCCGCCGTCTTTCCAGATAGCGCACCACATCCCGCCATCGTTTTCACCGACCCGCACGCGCAAAAACCCTGGATGACCCTCGCGACAGCGTGGATTCCTGATCGCCATTTTGTTGGCGCGGCGGCGGCGGCAATCTGCGCTAGTCGATCACGCTTCAACAAAGAAGGCGACCGCCTCGACAACATCACCGACTGGGCGCTGAAATCGTTCACCGACCGCTACGGCAAAGCCGCCGCGCTCACCAAGGACGACATCTTCGCCTATGTCTATGCGGTGCTGCACGACCCGTTATACCGCGAGACCTACGCCCTGAACCTGAAGCGCGAGTTCCCGCGCATTCCCCTCTATCCCGACTTCCGCCGCTGGCGGGACTGGGGCCAGGCCCTGCTGGACCTCCACATCGGCTACGAGGCCGTCGAACCGCATCCCCTGACCCGCACCGATGCGCCCGACCCCAAACGGGCCGAGGGCACGACCCCGGCGGTCAAGCTGAAGTCCGATCCGGACAAGGGCGTCGTCGTCCTGGACGCCGACACCCAGCTGTCGGGCATACCGACCGAGGCCTGGCGTTATCGCCTGGGCAACCGCTCGGCCATCGACTGGGTGCTGGACCAGCACAAGGAAAAGACGCCGAAGGACCCGACCATCCGCGAGAAGTTCAACACCTACCGCTTCGCCGACTACAAGGAGACGGTCATCGACCTGCTGGCCCGCGTCGTCACCGTCAGCCTGCAAACCCTCGCCGTCACCGACGCCATGGCGGATTTGCCTACATCCGCCAGAGAACAGAAGAAAGTCGAAGCCTGATGATTGCTCCGTCAGACATACCGCCCATGGAAGCCTTCATGTGGCCGATCATCGAGCGACTTAAGGCGCATGGCCGATCGTTAAGCAACGCGGAGATGCTCCAAGACGTAGCGCAGCACATGGCCCTCTCCGAAGAAGCGATGTCGGTCCGGCATGGCAAGTGGAATCAGCTGGTCGTCGATCAACGGCTGGGTTTCGCGCGCAGCTGGCTGAAACTCGGAGGGGCGATCGACAACAGCCAACGCGGAGTTTGGAGTCTAACCGCTGACGGGCTTGCTATGACGCCCGACCAAGTCGCGGCCATCCCCAAGCAGGTCCAGAAAGCTTATAGCGACGCCAAGAAGGGCGCCGCCAACCCCGAGGACGCGGGCCAGCCGCCGGCGGTCGTAGCCGAGTTAGAGGGCGGGGATTGGAAGGACAGGCTGCTGTCCGTCCTTACGACCGTTGATCCCGCCGCATTTGAGCGGTTGTGCCAGCGCCTCTTGCGTGAGTTTGGCTTCATCAAAGTCGAAGTCACTGGCAAGTCGGGCGACGGCGGCATCGACGGCACGGGCGTGCTGCGGGTCAATCTGCTGTCCTTCCACGTGCTGTTCCAGTGCAAACGCTATTCCGGCTCGGTCGGCGCGGGGGCAGTGCGCGACTTTCGCGGCGCCATGGTCGGGCGGACCGACAAGGGACTGATCATCACAACCGGGACCTTCACCGCCGATGCGCGGCGCGAGGCCACGCGCGATGGGGCGCCCGCCATCGATCTGGTGGATGGTGATGCCCTGTGCGATCTGCTCAAGGATCGCCGCCTGGGCGTGGTCGTGGAAATGGTCGAACAGGTCACGGTGAACGAGGCCGCCTTCGCGGGGTTCTGACCGCGCAACCCTTGCGGTCGTGCGGCGCTATGGCGAGAGACCTCCTCACGCACTAAGTTCTGTTCATGAACCGTTCTTCGACGCCGAAGCCCGCCGCCGCCAAGCCGGCCAAGCCCGTTCACGTGCCCAATCCGGGAGTGCAGGAGGCCTCGGCCGCCTTCATCCGCGACACGGGCCAGAAGTGGGGCAAGATGCCGATGTTCGCCCCGGTCGCCGGGCCACGCCTGACGCCGGAGGAGCCGGTCGCCGCGCCCGCCGACTGGGTGCCGCACCGCCCCTCGCACGAGGGCAAGAAGAAGGGCGGCCGCTTCCGGCTGGAGACCAAATACACCCCCGCCGGCGACCAACCCGCCGCCATCGCCGAACTGGTGGCCCAGGCCCAGGCCGGGGACCGCGACCAGGTGCTGCTGGGCGTCACCGGCTCGGGCAAGACCTTCACCATGGCCAAGGTGATCGAGGAAACTCAGCGCCCCGCCCTGATCCTGGCGCCGAACAAGACGCTGGCGGCCCAGCTCTATTCCGAATTTAAGTCTTTCTTCCCCGACAACGCGGTCGAATACTTCGTCAGCTACTACGACTACTATCAGCCGGAAGCTTATGTTCCTCGGACTGACACCTACATTGAAAAGGACTCGTCGATCAATGAGCAGATCGACCGGATGCGGCACTCTGCGACTAGAGCTATACTAGAACGCGAAGACGTCATTGTTGTGGCGTCGGTGTCCTGCATCTACGGCATTGGATCGGTTGAGACCTATACGGCGATGACGTTCACGCTGAAGGTGGGGGATCAGATCGACGAGGCGAAGCTGCGGGCGGATCTGATCGCACTGCAGTACAAGCGCAACGACCTGAACTTCGACCGGGGGATGTTCAGGAAGCGGGGCGACGTGATCGAAATCTTCCCGGTCCACCTGGAAGACCGGGCGTGGCGCATCAGCCTGTTCGGGGACGAGTTGGAGGCGATCCAGGAGTTCGATCCGCTGACGGGCAAGAAGACGGCCGATCTGAACGAGATCACCGTCTATGCGGCCAGCCACTATGTGACCCCGCGCCCGACGCTGAACCAGGCCGCCGCCGGCATCAAGGCGGAGCTGAAGGAGACGCTGGACTGGATGGTCGAGAACGGCAAGCTGCTGGAGGCCCAGCGGCTGGAGCAACGCACCCGGTTCGACCTGGAGATGATGGAGGCCACAGGCAGCTGCGCCGGCATCGAGAACTACAGCCGCTGGCTGACCGGCCGCGCGCCGGGCGAGCCGCCGCCGACCTTCTTCGAATACATCCCCGACAACGCCCTGCTGTTCGTGGACGAGAGCCACGTCACCATCGGCCAGATCAACGGCATGTTCCGGGGCGACTACCGCCGCAAATCGACGCTGGCGGAATACGGCTTCCGCCTGCCCTCCTGCATCGACAACCGCCCGCTGAAGTTCGAGGAATGGGAGGCCATGCGCCCCCAGACGGTGCACGTCAGCGCCACCCCCGGCCCGTGGGAGATGGAACAGGCGGGCGGCGTCTTCGTCGAACAGGTCATCCGCCCCACCGGCCTGATCGACCCGCCGGTCGAAATCCGCCCCGTCTCGGGCAAGACCCGCAACCAAGTCGACGACGTCATCGACGAGGTCAAGGCGACGACGGCCAAGGGCTATCGCAGCCTGGTCACCACTCTGACCAAGAAGATGGCCGAGGACCTGACCGAATACATGCATGAGCAGGGCATCCGCGTCCGCTACATGCACTCCGACGTCGATACGCTGGAGCGGATCGAGATCCTGCGCGACCTGCGGCTGGGCACGTTCGACTGCCTGATCGGCATCAACCTGCTGCGCGAGGGTCTGGACATCCCCGAGTGCGGCCTGGTCGCCATCCTGGATGCGGACAAGGAGGGCTTCCTGCGCTCGGAGACCTCACTGATCCAGACCATCGGCCGCGCCGCGCGCAATGTGGACGGCCGCGTCATCCTGTACGCCGACCGCATGACCGGCAGTATGGAGCGCGCCATCGCCGAGACGGACCGCCGTCGCGAACGCCAGGTCGCCTACAACACCGAACACGGCATCACGCCCGAAACGGTCAAGCGCGACATCAAGGAGATCATGGACAGCCCCTATGAGTCGCGCGAGATGGATCGCTTGACCAAGCCGGGCGTGGCCGAAGCCTCCAAACCCTTCGTCGGCTCCAACTTCCAGGCCGCCCTGCGCGACCTGGAAGGCCGCATGCGCGAGGCCGCCTCCAACCTGGAGTTCGAGGAAGCCGGCCGCCTGCGCGACGAGATCAAGCGCATGAAGCTGATGGACCTGGAGTTCGCCAACGAAGCCCTGACCGGCGCGGGGGAAGCGGTCGACAAGTCGGCGCCGAAGCGCTGGCGCGCGGAAGCGGCGGCGGAGGCGCAGGAGCGGTTCAGGAAGGGGCGGCTGTAGGTAGCGACCTTAAAACGCGCGCTATCTCACCCCAATTACGAAGTGGGATTTACAGAGTTTATGACTTTTAAATATAGCGGGTCTTGAATATATTTCAGAAGATCATTTTTTAAGTTCACTCTCATCGAGACGCTTAGCTTTTTACAGATAAGAACATGAAGAGCTAAAAGAAATCTGTCTATTGTGTAGTTAGACTTGTTTTTTCCGTTCAGGATATACATCCTGACTTCCGGGTCCAGTTTAGGCGCTGTCTCATATATGTGGTCTAGAGACATAATAACGGAGTTTGCAGACGACATCCGATGCGCTTCAATAGTCTTGCGGACAGCCAATTTTGAAGACGATGTGCGAAATTTTGGCAGTGATGCCGCAACCTGCCGTGACATCGATTCAGACACCGACCATAACTCTTTGGTGTCTTTCAGCATCTTATGAAGATCAGCTGCATACCCGTATTTCGCGATAAGTCTTAAAGCACCGATAAAATAGAACTCGCTTCTTGCAACAAAAATCTTTTCGCTCAGCGTTTGCCCTAACAACTTAGCGCCCTTATGAACTGTTGAACTCGGCTGAACTGGCCAGTTGAGGATCACGTTTACAGACTGAAAAACTGAAGCGTCATCAAGAGCGTGTTCACTAATTAGATATTTTTTAATAACGTCAAATAATTTTTTAGACGGACCGATCGCTGCAAAGTATCTCCAGACCGAATCTCTTAATGTCGGCTGATCGATTATTGCTTTAGAACAATAATCTACGAGCGAATCGTCTTTCAGATTTGTGAATAGGGTAATATATCGCTTTGCGACCTTGTCCCAATGCCCAGTTTTTGGCATCACAGAAAAAGCTAGAAAATTTTTCTTGGCTCTTTTTATCAATGCTAATTTACGGGCTGGATCGTTAGCGAACTTATTCGCTTTTATTATTTCATCGTCTAGGTATGAATTTTCCGCTTGATAGAAATATTTCTTTGCTTGAGCTGCGCTTAGGACGCTAGTCTTTCCAGCGTTTAGGCGTAACCCTCGTGTCATTAGTAGCTGATCCAAATCTCTGGCTGTAGTTTTTGCCTCTTCATAACTTGAAGCTGGTATCGTCATGTCATCGACCCACCTCACAAATGTGTCGTTAGTTTTGAACTTCAGGTAGCTATCTATCTCGTAAAGATACGCGTGCGCCAATAAACGTGGCGCATCAAAATTTACCTGCGGCAGGCCCCGGCCGGATGGAGGAAGGTAATCCGGCCTCCAACTGACAGCATCAAGCACTTTAAACATAACATCCAACACAACTTCATCTATTCTCGCCACAGACGACAATATACTTCTGAGATGGATATAATCGATATTATCGAAATAATTTGCGACGTCGGTTGTGCATATATGCGAGTAAGATTTCGCTAAATTGAACCTCAAACTGGCGAATTTTTTCCACCTCCGAAACCATATATAATCTGAGTCAAATCCGACAGTCGCCCCAGCAAAGCCATGACTCCGGCTGAAAAATGCGTTACTAGATGGCTGTTTCGCAAGAACCCGCTTTAATATGTGCTCAACGACGCATTGCAAGACGACGCAGTCTTGAGCACACGGTATTATCAAAGTTCGATTTACGCCATTTGATTTTTCAACTCGAACGGGCGTGGAAGCGCTGGGCATATAAGTGCCGTCAAGAATTTCCGAGCGCAAACTTTCGAAGTATGTTTTCCGCCCCCAGTGGAAATCGTTATAATCATATAGGTCTAGAACTTCCTGATCGCGTAATCCGGGTCGGACATATTTAGTCCAGCACCTTTCCATCTCAGAAAGTGAAAACGCTTGCTGAAGTACAGCTCGCCGCGCCGCTAATCTGGGCGTATTTAGAAGAGCCTTGCCGCTGCTAGATGGTGTGAGTGCCACTGAATCCCCCCGCGCTTTTAACTATGGGCAGGAATTACTAGCAAGAGTTCATAAGGCAGCCAGCCGACTTTGACCAAACCTACAATGCTCGCGCAGCGTCTTTTCCGCACGGCTCTTGCCGACCAGCGTCACGTTCGATGCCTCCGATTTCAACACCCGTTTCAGTTGTGCCCAGATGGTCTCTATTTCCGGGCCATGGCGGCGCGGGTCAGGCCCTGAGCCTTCATTGCCTTTCTGATCCTTCTCCCCTTGCGGGAGAAGGATCAGACGTCAGAGTTCATCCAGCGTCTTGTCCCATTCCTCCATCGTCACGATTCCCCGCAGCGGGCCCAGATAGAGGTCGAGGCCCTGGGAGATGCGGCGGTCTTGTTCGCGTTCGATGACGGGGTCGAGGCCGGCGGCGCGGAGCTGGTCCTCGAGGGCGGCGATGCGGCGGTCCAGCTGGACGCGGCGGGCCAGTTGGGCGCTGCTCCATTCATCGTTGGCGCGGGTCAGCTTCTGCTTCGCCTGCCAGTACTGGCCGCGCAGTTCCCATTCGCTCTTGTCGCTGGTGTTCATGGCGAAGCGGTTCTCGGCTTCGGCCTCATTGGTCAGGATGTCGAAAACCAGTTGCAGGGGGGCGTTTTTTCACCGTCAGGCGGGCGGCCCGGCCGGGGCCGTCGCGGTCGGCCAGTTTGCGATAGGTCTCGGCCAAGGCCGCCAGGGCGCGGGCCTGGGCGAAGTCCTGGGCGTGCAGGGCGCGGCCCGAGGCCTGGGCGGCGGCGCGGGCCAGGGCCGCCGGGTCATTCGGGTCGTCGGGCGACAGGTCGGCCGCGTCGTGGGGCGACAGGGGTTGGGGCGCGGGCGTCGCGGCCTCGCTGCGCGGATGGCGGGACCAGCCCTGCTTCGTCGCGCGGGCGCGAATGGCGGCCTCGGTCACGTCGTGGCGGGCGGCGACGGTCTTGGCGTCGAGGCCGGACAGATAGTCCTTTCGGACCTGGGTCCAGACCTCGGGCGGTTTGATCTTGTAGCGGCGTTTTTCCATGCGGACATTATGGGGCGGTCTTTACCCCAGGCCGGGAGAAGGCCGATTTTCGAGGCTAGAGATCTGATTTTCCACATCGCGAGATGTGAGGTGTTGCGCGCCAGCTGTGCATGAGGCGCGGGTGCGACCGATGATGACGCAGGGGCGTGCGACACCCCTGTCGCATGAGCCAGGGCATACATCGCAAGATCCGGCCGGACGCCGTCTGGGCCGAGGTCAGGAAGGCGTGGGAGGACGGCGAGACCGCGCGGTCGGTCGCCGCGCGCTATGACGTCGGGGTGCCCGCCCTGTGGAAGCGGCGCGAGGCGGAGGGCTGGAAACGGCCCGAGCCGACGGTGGCGCCGATCGAGCCGGCCGAGGGCTGGGACCGGCATATCCAGGCGCGGCGGGACGCCTTCAACGCCCAGCTGGAGGACGCGCGGGCGCTGGCGGAATGTCTGGCGGCGGCGATGACGGACGAGCGGCTGAGCCGGGCGCCGCACTGGCATATTCCGTGGCTGTATCACTGGCGCGCGACGCATCTGGGGCCCGAGGCGACGGCGCGGGACCGGGCGCGGGCGATCGAGATGGGCCAGCCGTGGGCCGAGCGGTTCTGGGACGCGGACGGGGCGCTGAAGCCGCTGGCGTGGCTGGATCTGGAGATGGCGCGGCTGCATCCCGAGGACTGGCGCGCGGCCATCGGCCTGCCCGACGGCCTGCCAGAGGCGGCGACGCGATACGCGCCCTGATGGGCGCCGCAGTTGACTTATCGGCGATAAGCGCCCATTTGCGCGGCGTCGCACACTCGCGATCTCCGGCGTCTCCAGCGCGTGTGGGTCCCCTTCGGACCTGTCTGTAGAAGCCGCCGGCCCCTCATATCCATTCGCTGCCCGGACACGCGGGGCGGCGCCCGATCCACCCCGCAGGCCTCCTCCCCGAGGCCCCGTCGGGACTGGCGGTGCGCGGCCCGACGGCGTCATGCCATGGCTGATAGCGCCCTGCCGCTACGCGAAAGACAGACTGCTGTGAGCACCACATTCGAATCCATGGGCCTGAACAAGGCCCTTCTCCAGGCGCTGGCCTCGACCGGCTATACCAAGCCGACCCCGATCCAGGAAAAGGCCATCCCCGACGTCATGGCCGGCAAGGACCTGCTGGGCATCGCCCAGACCGGCACCGGCAAGACCGCCGCCTTCGCCCTGCCGATCCTGCATCGCCTGGCCGAAAACCGCATCGCGCCCAAGCCGCGCACGACCCGCGTGCTGGTCCTGAGCCCCACGCGTGAGCTGGCCACCCAGATCGGCGACAGCTTCAAGGCTTACGGCGCGCACCTGGGCTTCCGGGTCGCGGTGATCTTCGGCGGCGTGAAATACGGCGGTCAGGAGCGGGCCCTGCAACAGGGTCTGGACATCCTGGTCGCCGCGCCCGGCCGCCTGCTGGACCACATCCAGCAGAAGAACCTGGACCTGTCCTCGACCGAGATCTTCGTCCTGGACGAGGCCGACCAGATGCTGGACCTGGGCTTCATCAAGCCGATCCGCCAGATCGTCTCCAAGATCCCGGCCAAGCGTCAGAACCTGTTCTTCTCGGCGACCATGCCCGGCGAGATCGGCAAGCTGGCGGGCGAACTGCTGAAGGACCCGGTCAAGGTCCAGGTCACGCCGCAGTCGACCACGGTGCAGCGCATCAGCCAGTCGGTCGTCTATATCGAACAGGGCCGCAAACGCGCCCTGCTGACCGAGATGTTCAGCGATCCCGAGTACACGCGCTGCCTGGTCTTCACC
Organism: Brevundimonas sp. EU05-FHT14B07; assembly: GCF_058790795.1. Classification (NCBI taxonomy): domain Bacteria; kingdom Pseudomonadati; phylum Pseudomonadota; class Alphaproteobacteria; order Caulobacterales; family Caulobacteraceae; genus Brevundimonas; species Brevundimonas sp. EU05-FHT14B07. The sequence continues at coordinate 201,080 of NZ_JBYTCZ010000001.1, read as the reverse complement.
AAGACCAAGCACGGCGCCGACAAGGTCGCGGCCTATCTGGAAGCCGGCGGCGTCGAGGCCGGGGCCATCCACGGTAACAAGAGTCAGCCCCAGCGTGAACGCACCCTGGCCGCTTTCAAGGCCGGCAAGCTGCGCGTCCTGGTCGCCACCGACATCGCCGCGCGCGGCATCGACGTGGACGGCGTCTCGCACGTCGTGAACTTCGAACTGCCGCACGTGCCGGAAAGCTATGTCCACCGCATCGGCCGCACCGCGCGGGCGGGCAAGGACGGCACCGCCGTCAGCTTCGTCGCCGGCGACGAGATGAAGCTGCTGCGCGACATCGAGAAGGTCACGCGCCAGAAGATCCCGGCCATCGACCGCCGTAACGATAAGGCCCTGGGCCACCTGGACGCCACCATCATGGCCACCGGCGTCGGCAAGAAGGCGACGATGCCGGAACGCGAGGGCGGCGAGCGCAACGAGGGCGGCCAGGGACGGGGCGGTCGCGGCCGTCGCGCGCCACACCGCGAGGGCGTGCGTCCGGAAGGCGGCGGCCAGCCGCACCGCCAGCGTCGCAACCGCCCGGGCGAGACCCCGGCGGCCCCGCGTCCCGAGCGCGCCTACAACCCCCTGGCTGGCGAGCGCGTCCCCTCCATCAACGATAACGTCAAACCGGCCGAGGGCGAAATGAAGCGCCGCCCCCGCCGCCGCCCGTCGAACGGCGGCAAAGGCTACGGCGGCGCCGCCAAGGGCTGAGCCTGAGGATCGGGGAGCGTTTGCTCCTCACCGCCTTCATGTTGAGGCGATAAAAAAAACGGCGGCTCCTGCGAAGGAGCCGCCGTTCTTATGTCAGCCGGTGCTGAGCGGAACTTAGAAGTTCCAGGTCGCGCCCAGCGAGAAGCCGACGCCCGAGCCTTGCGCTTCGCCGCGCAGGTTCGAGACGACAAGGCCGTTGCCATAGACGTCGCGCGTGTCGTTGATCGTCGCGGTGTCGATGTCGATGTAGGTCACAGCGCCGTCGAAGGTCATCGAACCGATCGTCTTGGACAGACCGGCGGCGTAGAGCCAGCGGTCGCCGTCCGGAATACGGGCGGTGCGGTGATCGTCCGGCGTCGGGGTCGGGTCGTAACCCAGGCCGGCGCGGAAGGTCATCGACGGATCGATCTTGTAGTCGAAGCCGATCGCGCCGGTGGTGACGTCGTCATAGTCCTGAACGATGGTCGAGCCGCCGCCGGTGTAGGCGACGCGGATGGCGTCGAACTCGCTCCAGCCGATCTGGTTGACCTGGGCGTTCAGGGTCAGGCGATCGTTGACGGCGTAGCGGGCCGAGACGGTGGCGTACCAAGGCGTGGTGAAGGAGGCGCCGCCATCGGTAGAGACGTTGGCGCCGGCCAGGACGCCGGTGAGGCCCGAGATGTTTACCGAACCTTCCAGCTCGTGTTCGATCTTGGAGCGGTAAGACAGACCCAGGTCCAGCTTGCCGAAGTGCATCTGGGCGCCGGCGTTCCATCCGTAATCCCAGCCGTCGCCTTCCAGTTGGTTGCGGCCATCGGTCGACGGCGAGACGACATAGGCGGGCGACAGGACGGCCGGGATCGGCACGTTCGGCAGGGCCGACGACAGGGTCGCCTTGGCGTATTGGGCGTCGAAACCGGCGCCGATGTCCAGCCAGTCGGTGACCGTCATGGCGGCGACCAGGCTGACGTTGGCCGAGCGCAGTTCCGACGTCAGAGCGTCGTAACGCGCGAAGTCGGTCGGCTCATATTTGGTGGTGAAGTTGTAGGGCGCCTGGACGGCCAGGCCGACGTTGAAGCGGTCGCCGATCGGCATGGAGACGGCGAAGTTCGGCACGATGCCGCTTTCGACCACGTCATGGACGTGCGGGTCGCCGTTGACGGGAGCCGAGCGGCTGACGACGCCGACGCCCGGAACCGGAACGTTGTAGGTCAGGCTCGAGCCGGTGTTGTCGACGTCGGAGTCCAGGATCAGGCCGTGGGCGCCGAGGTAAACTTCGCGCTGGGTTCCGGCGATGGCGGCGGGGTTCCACCACAGCGACTGGACGCCCTTATCGGCGCCGACGCCGGCGTTGGCGCGACCCTGGCCGCGGGTCGATTGTTCCTGGACATAGAAGGAGCCGGCCATGGCCGGGGCGGCGACGCCGGCCAGCAGGGCGGTCGTCAGGGCGATCCCGCCCACGCGGGCGAAGTTCCTGGAGGTCATTTCATACACCTAAGTAAGCGCCGGCCGCATTACGCGCGGTCGATCAGGGGAGGAGCCCTCTCAGCGTTCGCGGCGCGAAAGCGTTGCGGGCAAGGCCCCCATCGGACCGGAAACAGGCGAAACCGTGGCGCCCGAGCCGCACACGATCACGGCTTTGCGAGGTTACGCAGCGGCAACGTCGATGCCCAGATTACGCAGTTCTGCGATCAAATCATGCGCCGCCGCATGGATCTGATCGGCGTTGCGGCCACGAATAACCAGATGGATTCCCATCTCGCCGACGCTGCCATGGCCGAAGGGGTAGCTGCCGAAGGACAGGTCGCGGCGCTGGTTGGCTGCTGCGCGTAACACATCCGCCACAGCCCCCTCGCCCACGCCTCTGACCTTCAAGGTCTGGGCATGAACGATGGCGCTGGTGCGCAGGCGCGGGGCCACATCCTCCAGCATCGCCTCCATGATCTTGGGCACGCCGGCCATGACGAAGACATTGCCAATCTGGAAGCCGGGCGCATCGGTGACCGGATTGGCGATCAGAACGCCGCCTTCCGGGATGCGCGCCATGCGACGGCGCGCGGCGTTGAAGTCGTCGCCATAGCGGCGCGACAGGATCGCCAGCGCGTCGGGATGTTCAGGCAGGGCCACGCCGAAGGCGGCCGCCACGGCGTCGGCGGTGATGTCGTCATGGGTCGGACCGATGCCGCCGGTGGTGAAGACATAGTCCCAGCGTGAGCGGAGGGCGTCCAACGCCTCGACGATCCGGCCGTGATCGTCGCTGACGACCCGCGCCTCCATCAGGTCGATCCCCAACGCCGCCAGAAAGCGGGCGATGGTGTTGGTGTTGGTGTCCTGGGTCCGGCCCGACAGGATTTCGTCTCCAATGACCAGCACGGCAGCGGTCGGGCCGGAACGGTCGGTGTCAGCGTCGGTCATGCGGGAATCCGGGGGCAGGCTTGAGGTTTCATGCTATAACGCCCATCTGCGGCGAACGGATTGCGCCGTATCCCGCCTTTTGCAGACCGATCGCCCCATGTACGAAACGCCCGAACTCGAAACCGACGTCCTGGTCCGCTCCAGCGCCATCCGCATCCATGAGGCGGAAGACTTCGAGGGCATGCGCAAGGCCGGCCGTCTGGTCGCCGAGGCGCTGGACATGATCGCGGCGCATGTGAAGCCGGGCGTCCTGACCAGCACGATCGACGATCTGGTGCGCGAGTTCACCCTGGACAACGGCGGCCTGCCCGCCTGCCTGGGCTACAAGGGCTACGAGAAGACCGTCTGCACCTCGATCAACCACGTCGTTTGCCACGGCATTCCCGGCGACCGGGTGCTGAAGGACGGCGACATCGTCAACATCGACCACACCGTGATCGTGGACGGCTGGCACGGCGATTCCAGCCGCATGTATGCGGTGGGCGAGATCAATGCGCGGGCCAAGAAGCTGATTGACGTGACCTATCAGTCGCTGGATCTGGGCCTGGAGCAGGTCAAGCCGGGCAACACGTTCGGCGACATCGGCTATGCGATCCAGAAGTTCGTCGAGGCCCAGCGGATGAGCGTGGTGCGCGACTTCTGCGGCCACGGCATCGGCCGAGTCTTCCACGACAGCCCCAACGTCCTGCACTACGGCCGTCGCGGCGAGGGCGCGGTGCTGAAACCCGGCATGTTCTTCACCGTCGAGCCGATGGTGAACCTGGGCAAGCCGCACGTGAAGGTGTTGTCCGACGGGTGGACCGCCGTGACGCGCGACAAGTCCCTGTCGGCCCAGTGCGAGCACACCATCGGGGTGACGGAAGACGGACTGGAAATCTTCACGGCGTCGCCGGCGGGGCTGTTCCGACCGAACTGACGGACGGCGGCGGCGCGCTTTAGAGACAGGCACTTTCTCGATCGATAGCGCGACGCTAGGTTGCCGGAACGCAACCTGATGGATTCGCCGATGAGGAATGTCTGCGCTATGATAGGCCTAGCGGTGCTGCTGCTGGGCTGCGCCGCTGATCGCGCGCCTTCCAAGCCAAGCGCCATCGGAATGATGTCTGATCAGGGCACAGAGCTCGAGCGCTGCGTTCCGCTGAAAACCAAGGTCATATTCAGTTGCTGGTGGTCGGGCCCTGACGCCCCGCTAACCCACTGCGTCAACTACGCCGAAGACGAACCTTCCTGCGGCTTGAAAGCTCAGGTCGGCGCCTATCTCAACAGAGGCGCGCCCGGCGGCGGCAACGCCTACGAGCGCAAAAGTGGGACGTGGCAGCTCATATCGTTCTATGCGGACAGCGAAGGCCGCGTCGGCATGGCGGCGGAGCGCATGGATGGAACGCGGTTCCTCAGCCGTCACGACCAATCTCCCCCCGCAAGCGGATCAACGGTCCCGCCCGTATGGCCTCGTTGGCCGCGTGGGTTGGAGTTTGGCCCTGAACAGGCTGCGCCGTGACCACGCCGGAGACCGGGAAACCGACGCAGGCCGACACTGAAGTGAAGCCCAAACCGCGCCACAGCGGTCATCGCGACCGGCTACGTGAGCGGGCGGCCAAGGGCGGCCTGGGCGCCCTGCCCGACTATGAGTTGCTGGAGCTGCTGTTGTTTCGCAGCGTGCCGTACAAGGACACCAAGCCGCTGGCCAAGGATCTGGTAGCGCGGTTCGGAGGCCTGGAAGGCATTGGGGCGGCCAGCCATGAGGCGATTGAGGATCAGGTGGCGCGGTCGATGGGATACGCCGTCGGCAAGGCGACGCGGGCGGTGGCGCTGGACCTTCAGCTGATCTTCGACGTGACGCGGCGGATCGCGAAGGAGCCGACGGCGAAACGGCCGGTGATCTCGTCGTGGACGGCGCTCTTGGCCTATGTCCGCGTCGCCTTGCAGCACGAGCCGCGCGAGCAGTTCCGGGTGCTTTATCTGGACAAGAAGAACCAGTTGATCCTGGACGAGGTGCAGAACCGCGGCACGGTCGATCATGCGCCGGTCTATCCGCGCGAGGTCGTGCGGCGCGCGCTGGAGCTGTCGGCCAGCGCCCTGATCCTGGTGCATAACCATCCGTCGGGCGATCCCACCCCCAGCCACCCCGACATCGAGATCACGAAACAGGTTGTGCAGGCCGGCCGCGCCCTTAACGTCGAGGTTCACGACCATCTGGTCGTCGGCCGCGACGGGGTGGCCAGCTTCAAGCAACTGGGCCTGATGTGAACGACAGGATTCTGACGACCGAGCGACTGGTGATGAGCCCCGTCTCGACCGACGATTTCGGTGAGCTGCTGACGCTGTGGTCCGATGAGGACTTCACGCGCTACATCATGGGCCGGGCGCTGGGGCGGGAAGAGGTGTGGTTCCGGCTTCTGCGCGATCTCGGCCATTGGGGGGCGATGGGCCATGGCAACTGGACGATCCGGCAGCGGGACGGCGGCGCCTATCTGGGCAGCGTCGGGGTGTTCGACTATCGCCGCGAGATGGAGCCGCCGTTCGATGCGCCGGAGCTGGGCTGGGGCGTGGCGCCGAGGTTTCAGGGGCGGGGCTATGCGGCCGAGGCCCTGACGGCGGCGCTGGCCTGGACCGACTGGAGGCTGGAGGGGCGAACCGTGTGCATGATCTCGCCCGAGAACCTGGCCTCGCTGAAGCTGGCGGCGCGGGTCGGTTATCGTCCCTATGCGCGCGCGACCTACAAGGATCATCCGGTCCAGTTGTTCGAACGCCCCCGCCGCGCGCCGTAGGTCGGCATTAAGGATTATCGGGCAAACTGGCGTCCAACGAAGTGTGAGTGCCCGCCATGCCCATGTCCGTGGAAACACTGCGCCAGCATCTGGTCGAAGCCTTCGCCGACGCCGAGATCGAGATCGAGGATCTGGCGGGCGACGGCGACCACTATCGCGCGCGGATCGTGTCGAGCGCCTTCACCGGCCTGCCGCGCGTGCGTCAGCACCAGATGGTCTATGCCGCGCTGAAGGGTCAGATGGGCGGCGAACTGCACGCCCTGGCGCTTGAGACCTCCGCGCCGGTCAAGGAGGGCTGACGGCCATGCGCTATCGCCCTTTCGGCGTCTCCGGCGCCGCCATCTCCAACCTGACGCTCAGCTTCGGCGCCGACGTGCTGAAGCGCGGGCGCGAGGCCGGGCTGGACCTGCTGTATTCGGCGCTCGAAGCCGGGGTGAACAGCTATCGGCTGGAGACCGCCGACCCGGTGGCGGCCGAGGTGCTGGGCGAGGCCTTGTCGCACGTCGACCGCAAGCTGGTCTATGTCAGCCTGACCCTGGGCGCCGGCGACGGCCGCGACCAGCAGCGCGACTTCTCGGCACAAGGCATGACGGCGGCCATCGACCGGGTGCTGCACTTCTCGGGGCTGGGCTGGATCGACGTGGCAGTGCTGCACGAGCCGGGCGAGACCGAACTGGCGCAATCGTCTCTCAGCGCGCTGAAGGCCATGCGCGCCACCGGACGGATCAAGCTTTTGGGCATCGCCGGCGGCGGCGACGTGATGGACGCCTATGTGTCGACAGGGGCGTTCGACGCCCTGCTGACGCCATTCGACATCAACGCCGACTGGAAGATCCGAAACCGCATCCGCTCGGCGCGCGAGCAGGACATGGCGGTCTTCGCCTATGACTTCTACGCCGACCGGCGCGCGCGGGCGCCCGATGCGCCGATCTTCAAAAAGGGTCTGTTCGGCTTCGGCAAGGACAAGCGTCCCGTCGATACGCCCAAGAAGGACGCCTTCGGCTTCTTGTACCGCACCCAAAACTGGACGGCCGAGGCGATCTGCCTGTCCTACGTGCTGACCGACCCGTCGGTATCCAGCGTGATCGTCAATCCGACCGACACCGATCGGTTGGCGACATTGGCCGCCGCGCCCGAGCGGGACATGCCGCCGGGCTTGGCTGCGCAGATCGAGATGGCGCGCGTCGTGGCCAATCAGGCGGCCTGACCGTACTTCCCGGCTGTGCAGAACGTCGCGGACGCCTTGACCGCGCCCGTTTGGCTCCCTAGCTGACGGGCTTCACGAAAGGCCCGTATCCGTGACCGACACCGCCCAAGCCGCCGATCCCGTCCACGCCTTCATCGGCGAAACCGTCGCCCAGAACGACGTGGTTTTGTTCATGAAGGGCACGCCGGACCAGCCGCGCTGCGGCTTCTCGTCCCTCGCGGTGCAGATCCTGGACCATGTCGGCGCCGGCTTCGTGGGCGTGGACGTGCTGCAGGACGAAGCCCTGCGCGAAGGCATCAAGAGCTTCACCGACTGGCCCACCATTCCGCAGCTCTATGTGAAGGGCGAGTTCGTGGGCGGATCGGACATCATCCGCGAGATGTTCCAGGCCGGCGAACTTCAGGCCCTTATGGTCGAGAAGGGCGTGCCGCTCGGCGAGGCCTGATGGCCAGGAAGACCCTCACGCCGCGCGAGGACCGCGAGGTCTTCGTCGTGCCGCTGGACGTGCGGCCCGAGCACATCGACGCCAACGGCCACGTCAACAACGTCGTCTATGTCGGCTGGCTGCAGGATGCGGGCACGGCCCACTGGAACGCGCGCTTTGACGAGGCGACGCGGTCGAAATGGTCGTGGGTCGCGACCCGGCACGAGATCGACTATCTGCGCGGCATCGAGCCCGGCGCAGAGGGCGTGGTCGCCCGCACTTGGGTCGGCGATCCGCAGGGACCGCGCTTCACCCGCTATGTACGGATCGAGGACGCCCAAGGCCGCGTCTGCGCCCAAGGCGTCACCGAATGGGTGCTGGTGGACGCTGCGACCCTGAGGCCGCAGCGCATTCCGCCAGACATGCTGCCCGTGTTCGAGACGCCTACTTCAGCGCATTGAGGATGCGGGCCGGCGTGCCGGGCTCCAGGCCCAGGTCGACATAGGTCCAGCGCAATTCGACGCCGTCCGGGACCAGGGCCTTGCACAGGTCCTGTTTGGTGCGGCGAAGCGTGATCTCGGCTGGCGAGCCGTCCGACACCGACACTTCGAAATCCGACGCCTGGGTGCAGCCGTTGGAATCGACGCGCGCGACCAGGGCGCCGTCGGCGAACCGGGCTTCGCGGATGGCCTCGGCCGGCGGGGCGTCGTCGCGGCGCAGGTTCACCGAGACATTCTCGCCCGCGTCGCTGTCATAGATGACGCAGGCCGACAGCAACGGCGCGACCAGGGCCGCGACCGCCAGACCCTTGATCATCTGGCCCTTGATCATCGGGCCCTTGACCAGGCTGCGCATCACTGGCCCGAGGCCGGCGCGGTGATGACGCGCGTGGTCGGCTTTTCGGTCGAGACGATGATGCAGCCCGACAGCAGCGGGGCGGCGATGGCGATGGCGAGAGCGAGACGAAGCATTGGTGTGTTCCCCAGTTGAAGCTTGACCCTTTTGTGCCGCGCGGGCCGGGCGCGCACACGTGAATAATCGGAAAGCTGGGTGAACAATCGGAAAGGATCGGGGTTGAACGTGACCGCAACCGCCATAGCTACAGTCCCCCCTCTCCTGCCCCACGGATCGTCCTTCATGAGCCAGCTGTTCTCGCCCCGCGCCGTCGGCCCCCTGACGCTGAAGAACCGCGTCGCCATCGCGCCGATGTGCCAGTATTCGGCCATCGACGGCGTGCCTCAGCCCTGGCACGTGCAGCATCTGGGACGACTGGCGATCTCCGGCGCTGGACTGATCATCGTCGAGGCGACGGGGGTCGAGGCGGCGGGACGGATCACGCCGGACGACACCGGCCTGTGGAACGACGGCCAGGAAGAGGCCTTCGCCCGGATCATTCGCGACATCCGCACCTACAGCGACACCCCGATTGGCATCCAACTGGCCCACGCCGGACGCAAGGCTTCGACCAGCGCGCCGTGGAAAGGTGGCGGCGCCCTGACGGCCGAAGACGGCGCGTGGGAAACCTTCAGCGCCTCGGCCGAACCGTTCAAGGATGACTGGCACACGCCGACCGCCATGACCCCGGCCGACATGGACCGCGTGGTCGCCGCCTTCGAGGACGCGGCGAGGCGGGCGGACCGGGCCGGGTTCGATCTGGTCGAACTGCACGCCGCCCACGGCTATCTGCTGACCCAGTTCCTGTCGCCGGTGTCCAACCACCGCACCGACGAGTTCGGCGGATCCTATGAGAACCGGGCGCGATTCCCGCTGCGGGTCGCCCAGGCCCTGCGCGACGCCTGGCCCCGGACCAAGGCGCTTGGCGTACGCTTCAACGGCTCGGACTGGGTCGAGGGCGGCATCGCCCTGGACGAGGTGACGGCAATTGGTCAGGCGCTGCACGACATGGGCTACGACTATCTGCACCTGACGTCGGGCGGGAACGTCGCGCAGGCGCAAATCCCGGCCGGTGAGCCGGGCTATCAGCTGCGGTTCGCCCAGGCCGTGAAGGCGGCGACGCCTCAGGCCAATGTCATGGCCGTCGGCATGATCTTCGATCCGCAGCAGGCCGAGGACATCGTGGCGTCCGGTCAGGCGGACTTCATAGCCATTGCACGCGCGGCGCTGGACGACCCGCACTGGGCGCACCATGCAGCCGTAGCCCTGGGCGAGGACGAAGGCCTGCCGGTCCAGTATCGCGGCGCCGGCAAGGGCGTTTGGCCGGCATACGGCAAGGCCGACGTTTAAGGCCTGATCAGGCGGCCTTTTCCATCGACGGATCGACGGCCCATAGAACGCGTGCAGCGGCTTGAACCTCTGCATCGGCCGTCTTTTGCGGGCGGCCGAGCAGATAGCCCTGGACCTCGTCGCAGCCCTGGTCGCGCAGGAAGGCCAGCTGCTCCAGCGTCTCGACGCCCTCGGCCAGGACGGGGATATGCAGGCTCTCGCCCAGGGCCAGGACGGCGCGAATGATGGCGGCCGATTGAGGTCCGCCGTCCAGTTCGGACATGAAGGAGCGATCCAGCTTGATCTTGTCGAACGGGAAGGCGCGCAGGGTCGACAGCGATGAATAGCCGGTGCCGAAGTCGTCCATGGCGATGGAGACGCCCAGCAGCTTCAACTGACGCAGGACGTGGGTCGTGCGCTCCATGTCGGTGATCATGGCCGTCTCGGTGATCTCCAGCTCAAGCCGCGACGGCGCCAGGCCGGTCTCCACCAAGACCTGATGCACCAGGCGCGGCAGGTCGACGTGGCCTAGCTGCACCGGCGACAGGTTGACGGCGATCTTGTGCGGTTCGGTCCAGCTGGCGGCCTCGGCGCAGGCGGTGCGCAGCACCCATTCGCCGATCGGCAGGATCAGACCGTTCTCTTCAGCCAGAGGAATGAAGTCGGCCGGCGAAATGAAGGTCCCGTCCGGCTGGATCCAGCGCAGCAGCACCTCGTAACCCGTGATGTCGCCGGTATCGACGGCGGCCTGCAGCTGCCAGTTCAGGCTGAACTGGCCCTGATCCAGAGCCTCGCGCATCTGCTGGGCCATGCGACGGCGATTGCGCACCGCCTCGTCCATCTCCTCCTCGTAGAAGCAGACGTCGGTCCCCAGCGAGGCCTTGGCGCGGTACATCGCTAAGTCTGCGTCATTGATTAGGGCCGACGGATCGTGGGCGTCGTCGGGCCAGATCGCGATGCCGGTGCTGAGACCGCAGGCGACCTCGGCATGGTCCAGCACGACCGGGGCGGTGACGGCGTCGCGCAGGCGCGCGACCAGATCCAGGGCGTCGTCCTTGTGCTGGATCGGCACGACGGCGACGAACTCGTCCCCGCCCAGGCGGGCGATGAACTCGTCGTGGCGCAGGCAGGCGCGCATCCGTTCGGCGATCTGGATCAGCAGTTGGTCGCCGGCGGCATGGCCGTGAACGTCGTTTACCTCCTTGAACCGGTCCAGGTCCATGGCCAAGAGGGCGACCTTGCTCGGAACGGTCAGATCGGCGGTCTGGCGCGTCAGCCATTCCAGGAAGGACGAACGGTTGGGCAGGCCGGTCAGGCCGTCGTTGCGCGCCAGATGGGCGATGCGACGCTCCTGCGCCTGACGCATGCGCAGATCGCGCACGGCGTAGATCATGACGTGATCCATACCGCAGTCGCGGCGCACGGCGATCTCGACGGGGATGTCCGCCCCGCCTTCGGCGACCAGTTTGGACTGGCTCAGGCCGTTGACCGCCAGATCGGCGACGCCGGCGATCCAGCGCGACAGCGGTTCGCCGATCAGGGCGTGGTGAGGGACACCCGCCAGATCGGCGAAGGCGGCGTTGGCGGCCAGGATCACGCCGTCCTGTTCGACCACCATGCCATCGACGCTGCCCTCGATCAGGTGATCCAGGCGCGCCTTGGCCTGCAGACGGGACTGGACGTCCAAGGCGTGGCTGGCGACGCCGGTGCCCAGCATCATCAATCCGACGGCGGAGACGGCGAAGGCCAGGACCAGATTGGTCGATCCGACAGCGCCCATATCGACCAGCGCGCCGACCGGCACGATCGTCATGGCGGCCATGCCGGTGAAGTGCAGGGCCACGATGCCCAGGACCATCAGCACGACCGGGACGACCTTGCCGGACTGCCGGGCGCGATTGAACGCCAGGGCGCCCAAGACGACCGCCCCCGCAACTGAAGCGGCGACATATGGGGCCGACCAGTGGATGACGGCGTCGGTCGCAAAGGCCGCCATGCCGGTATAGTGCATGGCCACCACGGTCAGGCCGAACAGCACGCCGCCGATCTCGGCCGAGGCCGGCATCCGGCGCGAGGCCACCCAGAGCGCCAGCGCGCTGCCGGCGATGGCGACGCCCAGGGACAGGCCGGTCAGCACGGGGCCATAGCTGATGGTGACGCCGGGCTCATAGGCGATCATCGCCACGAAATGGGTGCACCAGATCGTCGCCCCCGTCGCCACCGCGCCCATGAAGGCCCAGGCCAGACGCGTGCCCTTTTCGGCGGCGCGCAGGCGGCGATACAAGCGGAAGGTGATGATCGAACCGATCAGGCACAGGCCGGCGGCCAACGCGACGAGCCAGAGATTATGGTCGTCGGTCAGGCAGGTGAAGAAGCGCATGAAGCTACAGACCTTGGGGGGACGGTCTGTCGTCGTAACGGACGTTGCTTAATCAGACGCGCTCGAACAGGCTTAACGAAACGCTACGCTCGTTTTCAGGAGCGAGGCATCTGATAGGGGTTGTTGACGCTGACGGGCGAGCCGGGCGTCAGGCCCAGTTCCTCGAACGACCACTTCAGCTCGACGCCTTGGACCAGGTCCTGCTTGCACTTGTCTTCGTCGATGCGGCGCAGGGTGATGACGGCGCTGCCGCCCTGCAGGCTGACGATCGGGATCAGGTCTTCCTTGGCCGTGCAGCCGTTCGAACTGACCCAGAAGACGGCCTGGTCCTTGGTAAAGGCGGCGGCGTGGATCGGCTCCAGCGCGCCGGGCATTCCCGCGGTGGAGACGGTGGGCTCGCCGCGGCTGGCGCAGGCGGCCAGGCCCGCCGATGCGGCGGCGATCAAAGCCAAGCGTTTCATGATGGAGTCGCGCAACTGACGACCTCCCCTGCCTCAAAGCCTGAACCAGCCGAGAATGCGCCTGTTCGCCCTTGGAGGGAACAGGATAAAAAACGAAAGGCCCCGGACGAATCCGAGGCCCTCCAAACTCAAATCCAGAAGCGGCTCAAGTAGGCCGAAGGCCGATAGCCGCTCTGAAGAAAACTCCGCTTACGAAGCGTAGTATTCGACGACCAGGTTCGGTTCCATCTTCACGGCATACGGCACGTCCGACAGTTCCGGCACGCGGACGTAGCGAACCGAGAACGAGCGGTCCGACAGTTCCAGGTAATCCGGCACGTCGCGTTCCGACGACTGCTGGGCTTCGAGCACCAGAGCCATGTTGCGCGACTTTTCCTTCACGGTGACGACGTCTTCCGGCTTCACGCGGTAGGAGGCGATGTCGACCTTCTTGCCGTTGACCAGGACGTGGCCGTGGCTGACGAACTGACGGGCGGCCCAGACGGTCGGGACGAACTTGGCGCGGTAGACGACGGCGTCCAGGCGCGATTCCAGCAGACCGATCAGGTTTTCCGAGGTGTTGCCCTTGCGACGCGCAGCCTCGTCATAGGTCTTGGCGAACTGCTTCTCGGTGATGTTGCCGTAGTAGCCCTTCAGCTTCTGCTTGGCCTTCAGTTGCAGACCGAAGTCCGAAACCTTGGACTTGCGACGCTGACCGTGCTGGCCGGGACCGTAAGAACGCTTGTTGACCGGCGACTTGGCGCGGCCCCACAGGTTCTCACCCATGGCCCGGTCGATTTTGTACTTGGCGCTGTGGCGCTTGGACATTCTATTCTCTTTTCGACGATACGGCCCGGCATCCCCTGGATTGGGAATGCGATCTCAACGGCGGTCCACGCATCTTCCGTCATTCATCCCGGCCCCGCCGAAGCGGACCCGTGGAAGGCGGCGCTTATGGCCAGCGAGGGCGGCGGAGTCAAGCACGGCGGGCCGTTAAGCACGATGGAATGGAACGATCCCGTCGCCCCACCCTTCCCTTGACGCAACCAAACCACGCATGAGGACAAGGAGGAGTGGAATGCAGACCGAACCCAACAGCTTTCAGACCGGCCTGTCCGACAAGGCCATGCAGACGCTGAAGACGCAGCTGGTCGATCTGGTCGAGCCTTTGAGCGATCATCAACTGCTCGATCTCGCCGACGGCATCCACGAGATGCTGCGCCAGCGCCGCATGGTTCGCCAGCACCATGCCGAGCGCATGAACGAGCGCACCCGGCACGGCGTGGATCTTCGCATCTAGTCCTTAGCGACCTAATCCTTTGCGGACTGGGCTTCGGAGATGAACATGGCGCGACCTTCGCGGGTCGCCACCTTGCCCAGGCCTGGGAACGGGAAGTGATACGCGTAGATGTGGGCGCCGGAGTTGCGCAGCGCCGTCACCTCGTCTAGCCGCGCCTTCAGGCCTGCCGCCTGATCGTCGTCATAGCCGACCTTCCAGTCCGGATGTTCGACCGACAGAATCCAGTGATGCATCAGGTCGCCGGTGTAGAGCAGCTGGTTCTGGCCGTCGGCGATCAGATAGGCGACGTGGCCCGGCGTATGGCCGGCCGTGTCCTGGGACTGGACGCCCGGCGCGACCTCGCCGCCCGGCTCGAAGGCCTGGACCTTGGGCGTGATGATCCGCACCAGATCGGCCAGTTCGGGATTGGCGCGGATGGACGCCCACTCCGCCTGCGACATCCGGATCGCCGCATTGGGGAAGGCCAGGCCGCCGTTGCGGATCAGGCCGCCGACATGGTCAGGGTGGCCGTGCGAGATCAGCACGTCGGTGATCGAGGCCGGATCGACGCCCGCCTTTTGCAGGCTGTCCATCAACTGGCCCTTGCCCTCGCCCAGGCCCGTGTCGAACAGCATCGTGCGGGCGCCGTTCCTGACCAGAAGCGGATGGATTTCCAGCATGATCGGATCGGCCGGCTGTCCGGCGGCGGTGAGCGGCGCGGCGACCGCCTGTGGCGTCAGGCCGACGCCGAAGGTCTGGTTGTCGTTCTTGACCGGGTTCTCGCCGTCGAACAGGGCGATGGCGTCCAGCGCGCCGATCTTGAAGCGATAGACCGGCTTCTCGGCTGGCGCGGCGACGGTCTGGGTGGGATTGGGCGGCGCGGGATCGCCGGGCTTCTGTGCGTTTGCGTTGGGGTTACAGGCCGCCAACATCAGGGCGGCGAAAGCAGCCCCCGTCATCATAATCCGCATCGCTTCGATCTCCGTTTGCGATGACGCAATCGAAAACGCCCGCCGGAGGTTCCGGCGGGCGTCGTCATCTCTCGGTCTCTGGTCTGAGCCGACCTTATTTGGCGGCGGCGTAGAGTTCGTTGACCTTGTTCCAGTTCACCACCGTCCAGAACGACTTCAGATAGTCGGCGCGGCGGTTCTGGTATTTCAGATAATAGGCGTGCTCCCAGACGTCGGCGCCCAGGATGACCTCGCCGCGCTCGTCCACGACGTCCATCAGCGGATTGTCCTGGTTCGGGGTCGAGGTGATCTTCAGCTTGCCGTTCTGCACGATCAGCCAGGCCCAGCCCGAGCCGAACTGCGCGGCGCCGGCGGCGTTGAAGTCTTCCTTGAACTTGTCCATGCCGCCCAGATCGGCGTCGATGGCGGCCTTAAGCTCTGCCGACGGCTCACCCGCCTGATCGGCCGGGGCCAGCAGTTCCCAGAACAGGCTGTGGTTCCAGTGACCGCCGCCGTTGTTGCGCACGGCCTTGGGCGCAGTGGAGATGCTGGTGAAGATTTCCTCCAGCGACTTGCCCTTCAGGTTTTCGTCGGCGTCGACGGCCTTGTTCAGGTTGTCGACATAGGTCTGGTGATGCTTGTCGTGGTGGAAGGTCATCGTCTCCTTGTCGATGGCCGGCTCCAGCGCGTCATAGGCGTAGGGCAGCGGGGGCAGGGTGAAGGCCATGTCAGTCTCCTGAAAACGGGTTTGTTCGTGAACCCCATTTAGGCGCTATGGCGTCTGACCCAAGCGATTTCGTCGCGTTTTTGTTCAGCTTGGCCATTTGCATTGGCCCATGATGCGCACGATTGTCTATCCGTCAATCGGAGGCTGTCATGTCGCGTATCGGATTAATCGCCCTGCTGGCGCTGGCCTTTTCAGGAAGCGGTTGCGCTGGTTTCAAGGCGCTGAACAAGGCGGCGGCGGATATGGCGAGTCAAACGCCGACCTGCACCCGAGACCCCGCAATCGGCGCGGACAATTATGGCGGTAAGACCTGCCGCGTCAGTCATACTGTTTGGTCTTCGACGACGACGACCGTCGAGGAGACTGGCAAGGCGCCCGTCACCATCCGCATTGTCACGACGCCCGCGGGAACCACGACCGAGATTGTTCCGACGCCCTGACAAGATCAGGTTAGGCGGCTGGCAAGTTCGCCTTCAGGCAATCGCGAACGGCCCGCTTCACATCGCCCGGCGCATTGGGTTCATCCACGCCCTCGGCCGCGAAAACGGCGCGCACGGCGGCGTCCAGCCCCTTGGGCAGGGCCTCGATGACCCGCTTCTGGCCCTTGGCGTGCAGGCAATAGCCCACCTCGCGGCACAGGGCGGAAAACATCGGTTCGTAGGGATCAGAAGCGCTCATGGCGGCCGCTTAGCACCGATGACGGCTCAGGTCTTCAAACGTTCGGCGTGGAAGGCGATGTGGTCCGCGATGAAGCTGGCCATGAAGAAGTAGGAGTGGTCGTAGCCGGGCTGCATTCGGATCGTGACCTTCTGGCCTGCAACGTCGGCGGCGGCTTGAAGCAGCTCGGGCTTCAGCTGGTCGGTCAGGAAGCTGTCGGCGTCCCCTTGGTCGATCAGGATGTCGTCATAGACGCCGCGCGCCGCGCCGGCGGCGATCAGCTTGGCGGCGTCGTGGCGGTCCCACGTCGCCCGGTCGTCGCCCAGATAGGCGGTGAAGGCCTTTTCGCCCCAGGCGCACCGGGTCGGCGAGCAGATCGGCGCGAAGGCGGAGACCGATCGGAACAGGTCGGGGTGGTTCAGCGCGAGGGTCAGGGCGCCATGGCCGCCCATCGAATGGCCGCTGATCGAGCGGACGCCCGTGGTCGCAAACTCGGCGTCGATCAGGGCGATCAGTTCCTCGGTGACATAGGTCTCCATGCGGAAATGCGGCGCCCAGGGCGCCTGTGTCGCATCCACATAGAAGCCCGCGCCCTGACCGAGGTCATAGGCGGGATCGTCGGCGACGCCCTCTCCGCGCGGGCTGGTGTCGGGCGCCACGATGATGACGCCGTGTTCGGCGGCGGCCTGGTAGGCCCCCGCCTTGGTGGTGAAGTTATCCTCGGTGCAGGTCAGGCCCGACAGCCAGATCAGCACCGGGAAAGGCCCCTCGCCGGCCGGCGTGAAGACCGACAGCCTCATCGGCGTGCCGGTCGCTGTGCTGTCGTGCTTCAGATAGCGCAGGGTTCCGCCGTGGACGGCGTGGGTCTTGGTGATTTCCACTCAGTCGGTCTTTCGATGCATGGCGCAGATCTTGTTGCCCGAGGGATCGCGCAGATAGGCTAGAATCATGGGGCCGAAGGGGCCCTTGCGTTCGCCGGGCGGGTCCTCGATGGCGCGACCGCCGGCCGCGACGCCGGCGTCGTGGAAGGCCTGGACCATCTCGGCCGTCTTGGCGTGAAAGCCGATGGTGCCGCCGTTGGCGTGGCAGGCCGGCTCCCCGTCGATGGGCGCGCCGATCGCAAAGGCGCCCATGCGGGTGCGCCACCAGTAGCGCCCCTTGGGGTCCGGCCCTTGGCCCGGCTCGACGCCCAGGGCGCCGAGCGCGGCGTCATAGAATTGGCGCGACGCCTCGATGTCGTTGGCGCCGACGGTGACGTGGGTGAACATGGTCAGACCTCCCTCTCTCAGTCCGTTTTCTTAAACAACGAACCCGGCGGCGCGCAAGGCGTCAGAACACCACGACCGAGCGGATGCTCTTGCCCTCGTGCATCAGGTCGAAGGCCTTGTTGATGTCGTCCAGGGCGAAGGTGTGGGTGATCATCGGGTCGATCTCGATCTTTCCGTCCATATACCAGTCGACGATCTTGGGCGTGTCGGTGCGGCCGCGCGCACCGCCGAAGGCCGAACCGCGCCAGACACGGCCGGTCACCAGCTGGAACGGGCGGGTGGCGATCTCCTTGCCGGACTCGGCGACGCCGATGACGACGCTCTCGCCCCAGCCGCGGTGGCAGGCCTCCAGCGCCTGGCGCATGACAACGGTGTTGCCGGTGCAGTCGAAGGTGTAGTCCGCGCCGCCGTCGGTCAGCTGGACCAGATGGGTCACCACGTCCGGCACATCCTTCGGATTGACGAAATGGGTCATGCCGAAGCGACGGCCCCATTCTTCCTTGTCGCCGTTGATGTCCACGCCCACGATCATGTCGGCCCCGACCATCTTCAGCCCCTGGATGACGTTCAGGCCGATGCCGCCCAGGCCGAAGACGACGCAGTTTGCGCCGGGCTCGACCTTGGCCGTGTTGACCACGGCGCCCACGCCGGTGGTCACGCCGCAGCCGACGTAACAGGCCTTATCGAAGGGCGCGTCCTTGCGGATCTTGGCCACCGCGATCTCGGGCAGGACGGTGAAGTTCGAGAAGGTCGAGCAGCCCATATAGTGGGCGATGGCCTGACCCTTGTAGCTGAAGCGGCTGGTGCCGTCGGGCATGACGCCCTTGCCCTGGGTGCCGCGAATGGCGGTGCACAGGTTGGTCTTGCGCGACAGGCACGACTTACACTGGCGGCATTCCGGCGTGTACAGCGGGATGACGTGATCGCCGACCGCGACCGAGGTCACGCCCGGCCCCACCTCGACCACCACGCCCGCGCCCTCGTGGCCTAGGATCGAGGGGAAGACGCCCTCGGAGTCCAGCCCGTCCAGCGTATAGGCGTCGGTGTGGCAGATGCCGGTGGCCTTGATCTCGATCAGCACCTCGCCCGCGCGGGGCCCCTCCAGATCGACCTCGACGATCTCCAACGGACGTTTGGCCTCGAAGGCGACGGCGGCGCGGGTTTTCATGGCGGGGGCTCCTGAACGATTCCCTCCTCTTCTAAGGCAGGCGCAGGATGGTATGAAGCCGTCATGTCACACACAAACCTCGTCGTCCTGACCGGGGCCGGCATATCGGCCGAGAGCGGCGTGCCGACCTTTCGGGCGTCGGACGGGCTGTGGTGCGGGCATCGGGTCGAGGATGTGGCGACGCCCGAAGGCTATGCGGTCGATCCGGCGCTGGTGCAGGACTTCTATAATCAGCGGCGGCGGCAGTTGGCCGATGTCCGGCCCAATGCGGCGCACCGAGCGTTGGCGGACTTGGCGGCGCGTTGGGAAGGCGACTTCCTGCTGGTGACGCAGAACGTCGATGATTTGCACGACCGGGCGCATGAACAGACGCCGCCGGCCGCCGGGTTCGAGCTGATCCATATGCACGGCGAACTGCTGAAAGGCCGCTGCACCCGGTCGGGCGTGGTGATGGGCTGGGCCGGCGACATGGCGGCGGATCAGGCCTCGCCGCATCATCCCGAAGGCGTCATGCGGCCGCACATCGTCTGGTTCGGGGAGATGCCGCTTCAGATGGAGCGGATCGAGCGGGCGCTGGAGGCCTGCGACCTGTTCGTGTCCATCGGCACGTCGGGCGCGGTCTATCCGGCGGCGGGGTTCGTGCAGGCGGCGCGGTATGCCGGGGCGCGGACGGTGGAGATCAACCTGGAGCCGACCTCGGTGGCGCGCCTGTTTGACGAAGGCGTTTACGGGCCGGCGACGCAGGCCGTGCCGGCCTTCTTCGACACGCTGTAGAGACGAAAACGGCGGCCGCTGCGAAGGCGGCCGCCGTTCCGGTGTTCGAGGTCGAGGCGGCTTAGGCCAGGACGACGATGGTCACGCGGCGGTTCTGCGAACGGCCCTCGGGCGTGTCGTTCGAGGCCACCGGCTGTTCCTGGCCATAGGAGATGGTGGCCATGCGGTTCAGGGCGACGCCCTGGCGGTTCAGGAAGCGACGCACCGCCTCGGCGCGTTGCTCGCCCAGCTGGTCGTTATGCTCGGGCGTGCCGGTCGAGTCGGTGTAGCCCTGGATTTCCAGATAGACGTTCTTGTTCTCGCCCTGCAGACGCTGGGCGAACTGAGCCAGGCGCTGCTCGGCCTCGGGCGACAGGGCCGCCGCGTCGGTGGGGAATTTCACGGAATCGTCCGACAGCACGACCTGATAGAGGAACTTGCCCTCGGCCAGTTTGTGCGCGTCGTTGGCGCGTTGCAGGGCCTGGCCTGCGGTGCCTTCGACGGTGGTCACGCGGTTGTCGACGACTTCGACCTGATCACGCACGAAACGATGGCTGGCGCAGCCGCTGGCCGCAAAGCCGAGGGCGATGAGGGCGCCGCCGACGACCGCCGTCCTGAGTTTCGATCTGCTCAAGTTCTGTCTCCTTCTTGCCGGGAGCGCCACACCCAGTTCATGCGCAAGATGAAAATGGCGTATGAGACAAGGCAGAGTAATGACGCGCTTTGGGCGGCATCATGTCAGCTTGACCATAAGCAGATCGAATATTCGCGTTATTCTTGCATGAGGGCGGAACCATCGCCTCAATGAAGGCGTTGCGCCGCCGACGGCCAATGCCGGAGGGCGGACACGCTCATCTATCGCCGCTCTGCGCCGTCGCGCGGTTGTATTCACGACGACGCCACTTTCCTGACGCGACCGAATGTTTTCAACGGGGCATGGCGGTTTTTACAGGCGTTTTGTCCCGATGACCATGCGGCGGCGTGTTCAACTCCCATCACGGATAGGCGATTGAGCGCGGCGCGCACACGGCGCTGGGCGCTGGCGGCGACGCCGATCCTGGCCGCGCATCTGGGGCTGGCGCTGCTGATGCACGGCGGTGCGGAGCCGATGGTCGAGACGCCGCAGACGCCGCCGATGATGGTCGAACTGGTCGAGCCGCCCCCGCCGCCTCCGCCGCCGCCCGCGCGCGTGATCGCGCCCGATCTCTCGCCAAAGCCCGACGCGCCGGCCGCCGCCGCCCAGGCGGCCGCGCCGGCCAAGCCCGCGCCCCAGCGGCGACCGCCGGCCGTGGCGGCGGCGCGACCGAGACTGGTGGTCAGCAGACGCCCGCCCGACGTCGAACCCCTGCCCGCCGCGCCCGCCCCGCCGGGTCCGCCCCTGCCCCTGCTGGGCGCGGCCCAGATCGCCGGCGCCATGACGGTGGGCGCGGGACAGGGCGGCGGAGGCGGATCGGGGGTCGGCGGCAGCGGCGGATCGGGCGGAGCCGGGTCCGGCCCCGGATCGGGCGGCGGATCGTGCGACATGGTGCGCTGGGTCCAGGACGCGGTGCGCGACGACACCGCCGTGCGCCGCGCCGTCATCGACGCGTCCCAGGACATGGACGCCAATGGACGCGCCATCCTGGTCTGGAACGGCGACTGGCTGCAAAGCCGCAACCAGGCGGGCAAGGGTCTGGCCGGCGTGCGCCAGGCCATCGCCCTGGAAGTCGCCTTCGCCCCGGCCGAGTGCAAGAGCCAGCGCATGACAGGCCTGGCGGTCCTGAAGCTGGAAGACCGCCCCGGCGGCGCGCAACTGGCCCTGGGCAAAGGCAGCTGGCGCTGGTCGGACCTGCTGGGCGCGGGCTGACGCGCCATCGTCGATTCAGACGGTCGCATCGGAAAAACACCGTCTAATTCGTCTGATCTCGGCCTCCCCGACCGTGCGATGCATCCGCTGCGGGCGAACCGAGACAGGATCGCACGGCCTGAGGGCGCGGGCAGGAAGATGACGCTGACGCGAGACAAAAGTTTGAAATGTCTGCGATTGTGTCTCTCAGTTCAGCTGGCTAGGCCCTCGGGCCGAATAGAATGAGCCCGGCGCCGACCAGGCAGACAAGGCCGCCCAGGATGTCCCAGCGATCCGGCGGGGTCTTCTCGACCAGCGCCATCCAGATCAGGGAGGCGCAGATATAGACGCCGCCGTAGGCCGCGAAGGCGCGGCCCGCCGCCTCGCTGGGGACCAGGGTCAGCAGCCAGGCGAAGGCGATCAGGCAGACGACGCCCGGGATCAGCCACAGGGGCGAACGATCCAGCTTCAGCCAGCCCCAGAAGGCGAAACAGCCGCCGATCTCCGCCAGCGCCGCCAACGGATAGATCAGCAGAAGCTTCACTCAGGCGCGTCCGTCTTGGCCTTGGCCGCCCGCTCGGCCGCCAGCTTGGCAAGGACCCGGCCCCGACCGCGCGACAGGGCGTGGATGGCGCCGCGCATGGTGGCGACCTCTTGCTCCGAGAAGGCGGCGCGGCCCAGCATGACGCGCAGGTTCTGGCTCATCGAACGCTTCTTCTCGGGCGGATAGAAGAAGCCGCCGTTTTCCAGCTCTTCCTCCAGATGTTCGTACATGCCGATCAGCAGCTCGTTCGACGCCGGCGGTTCGCTGTCGCGGAAGCGCGGCGGCGGGGCGTCCAGGATCAGGGTGCGCCATTCATAGGCGTTGATCGCCACCGCCTGGGCCAGGTTCAGCGAATGGTGCCGGGGGTCGATGGGGATGGTGACGATGCCGGCGCACAGGGCGATGTCGGTCGTCTCCAGCCCGGCGCGCTCGCCGCCGAACAACAGGCCGGTCTTCAGGCCCGAGGCGGTGTCGTCATAGAGGACGCGGCCGGCCTCGCGCGGGGTGCGGACCGGCTGGCGTGTCTCGCGCGGGCGCGCGGTGGTGGCGAAGACGGTGTTCAGGTCGGCGACGGCGTCCGCGACGCTGTCGAACACCCGCACGCCGTCCAACACCCAGTCGGCGCCCGAGGCCGTGGCCCAGGCCCGCTCTTGGGGCCATCCGTCGCGGGGTGTGACCAGGCGCAGGTCCGTCAGGCCGAAGTTGGCCATCACCCGCGCCACGGCGCCGATGTTCTCGGCCATCTGCGACTTGTCGAGGATGACGGCGGGTGGAGGAAGGTCGGACATTGGCGCTGCTTACCGCCTCAGCCCACGCGCGAAAAGGACCCCTCTTCTTTCGTCATCCTCCGGGCCGCGAAGCGGAACCGGGGGACCCAGCGGCGCGCGAGAGCGCGAAACTGTCGCGGACGCGACCCTCAGGCATCGCGCGGGGGACACATCGCCGTTGGCGCCGCTGGGTCCCCCGATCTCGCTGCGCTCGTCGGAGGATGACGAAAGTAGGTTGAAGGGCTTCAGTCCTCGCCCACCATGGCGATCCAGGGGTCGGCGGTTCCGGCCTCGACCTCGGCGACCTTGACGGCGGGCCAGCCGATGGAGGCGCTGCCCGAGGCGGTCCAGGCAGTGACGATGAAGTCGCGCAGTTCGCCGGCGCCCGCGCCCAGGCGTTCGTTGACGAAGGCCGCGCCGCGCGGGTCGCTGTCGCGGAAAGCCCCCGCCTTCTCCAGACGATAGAAGGGGATCACCGTGCCGAGCGTCGTGGTCAGGTAGGAGACGGTGCGCGCCTTGACGTCGAACCCGTCCAGTTTGGCGGCGGGCATGGCGGCCTCAACGGCGTCCAGGCGGGCGACGCGATTGGTGAACTCGCCCTCGAACAGGGCGTGGGTCTGGCGCGAGTTGGTGAAGCCTTCCGGGTTCGGGAAGTCGCCCCAGCCGTTGTAGTGAATGCTGGTGTGATGCGGTTGCGAACCGTCGCCGACATAGTGGCCCATGACGCCGATGTCGCGCAGGATCAGGGCCTCGCGGCGGATGCGGTCGGCGCGATACCAGGCCTGACGCTCCATGTTGGTCTCGCGCTTTTCGGCGGCGTTCAGCACGCGCCAATAGGCGAAGTCGCGGCCCAGCTGCTGCCAGGCGTCCATCATGGCGTAGGGCAGATAGCCGGCGTCGTTGACATCCAGACCGGCCTTGGTCAGGGCGGCGTCATATTCGGACTTCAGGCGCGGCAGGTCATTGAGGCTCATGCCGCGCTGGTCGTAGACGCGCCCCTGGTCGTCCAGGTCGACGAAGTGGGCGGTGTCGCGCTCGCGGTCGTGCGGCTGGCCCGCGCCCTTCCAGCGGTCGGGCTCGCGCGCCAGCTCGCCCACGTCGGCGATGGCGGCCGGGGTGCGCAGGAAGGCCGGCAGTTCGTCCGGCAAGGCCCGCATCGCCGCCACGCCGATCAGGCGGTGGCCGGTGTTGCCCCAGGCGGTGACGGTGACAGCCGGCGCGGCGACCGCGACGAGGGCCAGGGCGGCGATGGCGAGACGTTTCATGAGGCGACCTCGGAAAGACGGGAAGGCCTCGCTCTAGCGCATCGTCACGCCCGCCTCCACCCGCCTCAGACGTCGGCCGTTTCGCGGGGCGACGGCGGCCCCTGTTCGTCCTCGTTCAGCAGACGGCCTTCGCGACGGGGCTTGATGTAGGGTGCGGGCTGGGGCGTCGGCATATTGCCGCGCATCAGCTGACGGCCGGCCTTGAGCCCGCCGGTCAGCTGCAGGTCAAGGCGGGCCTCGTCGCGACGGCGCACGTCGCCGATGGTCTCGGCCGCCTCATGCTCGTCCAGCCCCAGTTCGACCAGGGCGCGCTCGCCGAACTTGAGCGCCGACTCGAAGGTTTCGCGGATCTGGTAGTCCACCCCGGCCTGGATCAGGCGCATCGAATGCCCTCGGTCGAAGGCGCGGGCCATGATCCGGGTGGTCGGGAACTCCGACTTGACCAGTTCGACGATTCGGTCGGCGGCCTCGGGCTTGTCGACGCAGACCAGGACCATCTCGGCCTCCTCCGCGCCCGAAGCGCGCAGGGTGTGCAGCTGGGTGCCGTCGCCGTAGTAGACCTTGAACCCGAACTGGGAGGCGGCCTGGATCATCTCCACGTCGTTCTCGATGATCGACACGTCGACGTCGCGGGCCAGCAGGGGTTGAGACACGACTTGGGCGAAACGGCCGAAGCCGATGATCAGCACCTGGCCGCGCAGGTCCTTGGCGAAATCCACGCCCTCGGCGCTTTCGGCGTCCTGGACCGGCTTGGGCGACAGCCGTGCAATCAGCAGCGAGGTCAGGGGCGTCAGGGCCATCGACAGGATGACCACCGCCGACATCATCGCCCCGATGCGCGCGTCGAACAGGCCGGCGGCGACGGCGGCGCCATACAGGACGAAGGCGAACTCGCCGCCTTGTGCGAACAGGCCTGCACGCTCGATCGCCTCATGGTGCGAGGCCTTGAACAGGCGCGCGACGGCATAGATGCCCACGCCCTTGACCAGCATAAAGGCCACGACCCCGCCCAGCACCAGACGCCAGTCGGCGACGACGACCGAGACGTCCAGCGACATGCCGACGCTGAGGAAGAACAGGCCCAGCAGAATGGCCCGGAACGGCTCGACGTCCGCCTCCAGCTGATGGCGGAAAGTGGATTCCGACAGCAGGACCCCGGCCAGGAAGGCGCCCATGGCCATGGACAGGCCGCCCAGCGACATGGCCCAGGCGGCGCCGACTACGACCAGCAAAGCCGCCGCCGTCATCACCTCGCGTCCGCCATATTGGGCCAGCAGGCGGAAGACCGGATTGACCAGATATTTGCCGGCCAGCAGCACACCGCCGACCGCCGCGACCGCGAAGCCGACGGTCTGCCACAGGGGCGGCGCCTGTTCGTTGGCCACGCCCAGCACTGAGGCCAAGACGGCGACGATGGCCAGGAGCGGCACGATGGCCAGATCCTCGAGCAGCAGGATGGAGACCGCCCGCTGGCCCGGCCCGCCCGCGATCTCGCCGCGCTCCTCCAGCATCTGCATGATGACGGCGGTGGACGACAGGACAAAGCCCATAGCGCCGACGAAGGCGACAGGTGCTGAGAAGCCCGCCAGCATGGCGGTCAGGGTCAGGATCAGGCCGCAGAACAGCACCTGGGCCGCGCCGAGGCCGAAGATTTCCTTGCGCAGTCCCCACAGACGTTTGGGCCGCATCTCGAGCCCGATAATGAACAGGAAGATGACCACGCCGAACTCGGCGACGTGCAGGATGGTCTCGGGCTCGCGGAACAGCTTCAGACCGAAGGGACCGATGGCGAGGCCCGCCGCCAGATAGCCAAGCACCGATCCCAAGCCGATGCGCTTGAACACCGGGACGGCGAGCACGCCCGCGGCCAGCAGAGCGGCCGCCGCGCCCAGATCCAGTCCCGTCGTCGCCTCAGCCATCGCATTCCCCCAAGCTTGGCCTCTATTGTGGAGGTCCTGAGCGGCGATTGCGAGAGGACACGAAAGACACGCTGGAAGATCATCGTGCGTCGAGCGGTATCTGGCGCCACAGTTTCGCCCCAGGACGACCCGCGACTGGCGTCAAGACAACAACCGGAGGAAGCCATGTCACGCATCGTCAGGATGGCGGCGCTGTCCGTTCTGAGCCTCTCGTTCGCCGCGCCGCCGGTCGCCGTGCCGAGCGTCGCCCTGGCCAAGCCGTTGGATGGCGAACCGACGCCGGCGGCGTGCCGGCCTCTTGGTTTTGAGCTGGGATCGCCTGAGCCCGTCGCCGCACCGCCGGCGCCGCGCACCGGTCCGCCGACCCCGCCGGTGAGGATCACACCGACACGCAAGGAGGATCGCGTCCCCTACGGCGCGCCTCCGCCTCCTCCTCCTCCTCCTCCTCCTCCTCCTCCGCCGCCTCCATCGCCCGCCCCCGCGCCGTCATCGATGGCGCCGCAAGATATTGTCGTCACAGGCTCCCGGATCACGCGATCACCAGGCGCCCCGACGTCGCCCGGCATGATGACGCCGCCCCCTGCCGACACCGAACGCTACCCTGATGCGACGCCCAATCCGGTGAAGCGGACCAGCGATCAGCCGGTCTCGACCTTCTCCATCGACGTGGACACGGCGTCCTATTCGAACGTGAAACGCTTCATCGACGAGGGTCGTGCGCCGCCCAAGGATGCGGTGCGGGTGGAGGAGCTGATCAACGCCTTCGACTATGATTATGCCCGGCCGACCAGCCAGACCCGGCCCTTCGCCATCACGACGGCGGTCGCGGCCTCGCCCTGGGCTGACGGGCGTCAAATCGTGCACATCGGCCTGCAAGGTTACGAACTGCCGGCGGGCGAGCAGCGGCCGCTGAACCTGACCTTCCTGGTCGACGTCTCCGGCTCGATGCGGAGCCCCGACAAGCTGGACTTGGCCAAGAAGGCAATGAACCTGGCCATCGATCGGCTGAGGCCGCAAGACACGCTGGCCGTCACCTATTACGCGGAAGGCGCCGGCACGACCTTGCAGCCCACGAAGGGCGACGAAAAGCTGAAGATGCGCTGTGCGGTCGCCAGCCTGAAGGCCTCGGGCGGCACGGCCGGGGCGACCGGCATGACCAACGCCTATGACCAGGCCCAGGCGAACTTCGCGCGTGACAAGGTCAACCGCATTCTGATGTTCACCGACGGCGACTTCAACGTCGGCGTGACCGACGACAAGCGGCTGGAGGACTATGTCGCCGACAAGCGCGGGACGGGCATCTATCTGTCGGTCTATGGCTTCGGGCGCGGCAACTATCAGGACGCGCGGATGCAGACCATCGCGCAGGCGGGCAATGGGGTCGCGGCCTATGTCAGGGACCTGAGGGATGCGCGCCGGCTGTTCGGGCCGGCCTTCGACAAGGGGGCCTTCCCCATCGCCGACGACGTCAAGATCCAGGTCGAGTTCAATCCCGCCCGCGTCGCCGAATGGCGGCTGATCGGCTATGAGACCCGGCTGCTGAACGAGGAAGACTTCAACAACGACCAGGTCGACGCGGGCGAGGTCGGATCCGGCGCCAGCGTCACGGCCCTGTACGAAATCACCCCCGTCGGCGGCCCGACCCAGGTTCCCGAAAGGCGCTATCCCGATAACCGTATCGGGGTCGGCGGCGGCGATCCGAACGGCGAGATCGGCTTTATCCAGGTGCGCTACAAACAGCCGGGCCAGAGCCGCTCGGACCTGATCCAGCAGCCGCTGACCAACCGCGCGGGCGGGTCGGTCAGCGCCCAGCCGCCCGAGGCCACGCGCTGGGCGATCGCGGTCGCCGGCTTCGGTCAAAAACTGCGGGGCGATCCGTGGATGACGGCCGACTATGGCTGGGATCGGATCATCGATCAGGCGCAAGGAGCCAGGGGCGAAGACCCCTATGGCGATCGGGCCGAGTTCGTTCAGATGGTGCGGGCGGCCCAAGGCCTTCCTCCGATGCGGACGCCCTGACCGGAACCGCCACGCTCGCGGCGGGTTTTTGAGCGCAACGCTTCAACCAAGGGAAACCCGCCATGAAGATCCGCGACGTGATGACCAAGGACGTGCATCTGGCCCGCCCCGCCGACACCATCCAGGACGTGGCCAGCCGCATGGCCAAGGGCGGCTTCGGCTTCGTGCCTGTGGCGGACGGCGATCAGCTGATCGGCACCATCACCGACCGCGACATCGTGGTGCGCGCCCTGGCGACGGGCGCCGCCTCCAGCGCCTCGGTAGTGGAGTTCATCACCCGCGATCCGCAGACGGTGCTGGACACCGACGACCTGAAGGTCGTGCTGGACCTGATGGGCGCCAAGCAGATCAGACGCGCCCCGGTCGTGGACAAACATGGCCGCGTGGTCGGCGTTGTATCGCTGGGCGACCTGTCGACGCGCGTGAAAGAGAAATACGCCGGCGAGACGCTGGAAAGCATCTCGCGTTAAGACCTGCGTAACCGCGCCCCGACACCGGGCGTCAAGGATCGTCGTTCATGCTGATCCTTCGGATATCGGAGGATGGCATGGCGCGCGCGCAGTTCCAGAAGGGTCAGAAGGTCTGGGTCGAGTGCGTCGGCGCCTGGGCCTTTATCGAACAGGTCCAGCCCGTCTGGGCCAAGGGATTCGAAGAGCCCGTACGCGTCACCTATGACGTCGGTCTGGGGCGCGAGTTCACCGCCAACGAACTGTTGTTGGCGACCGACGATCCGGCCTCGGACCAAGGCTTGGGCGACTGGCGGCTGCTGCGCGCGCGCAACAAATGGCAGTTGCCCGAGGATTGCCTGCATCACCCCCATCCCGGCACCTATCCGGTCGTCGTCACCGATCGGGCGGACTGGGGTGGTTGGCGCGTGCCGGGCGCCGAATACGACCGTGATCCTCAGCATATCGAGTTTCAGGCCCGCCTGATCGCCGCCGCGCCGCAGCTGATGCGCGTGGCCCAGGATCTGGTGGATCTGGTCGCCGAGACGCCGGACGATGCGCCGCCGGCCGTCCTGACCCTGGCCCGACAGGCGCGCGATGTGCTGCATGGGGTGACGCGTGTGCTGGAGCCCGCGCCCGACCGCCTGCTGTCGCCGGTCGCCGCCGCTTAAAAACCCGTTAAAAGCGCGCGCCGAGCCTCGACACGAATCCGCGACGCAGCCTAGATTCCCGCAACGAAGTGTTTGTCGGAGGGTCGGGGCTTGCGGGACGAGGAGCGGCGGGAAAATCGGTCGGGGCGTCGCGCCTCCGATCGCGCCGCCGGCGCGCCCGCCTGGTTGCGGATCGCCGTCCTGGTCCTGGCGCTGATCGCGGCCGCCTATGCCCTGATGGCGTCGCGCGAGTTCAGCCGGCCGACCCGCGAAATCAGCCGCCTGGAAGCCGAAAATCTGAAGCTGAGCGCCGAGTTGGTCGCCAGCCAGACCGCGGCGCTGATCCAGTCGGCCGATGCGGGCCTGGCCGCGGGTCGCACCGCCATTGTCGCCAAACGCGCCCCCATAGAGGTCGTGGAAACCGCGCAGGCCGCCGCGCCCAAGGTCGCCTTCACCCTGGTCGGTCCCGGCGAGACGGTGCAGGCCGCCAAGGGCGAAGGATCGGTCGCCGCCGGCCAGGCCAATGCCGACGGTCTGAGGCTGGAGGCGCGGATCGCGCCGGTCCTGCCGACAGGCGGCGAGACGCGGATCGTGTCGGCGGGCGGCGTGGTGCTGGCCTCGGCTCGCGCCGCCGAGATCGGCCAACCCATCCGCACCCTGATCGGCGTCGATGCCTCGGCCCTGGTCGGTCAGGCCGAACCGCGCGCCGTGACGCTGGGGGGGCAGGCCGGCCTCGCTGCGGCCGCTCAGGCCCGGGCGGGCGGCCCTTATGTGGTCGCAATCTCGGAAGGGACGACCGCCTCCGTCTTCGACGACGCCTGGGTGGTGCTCGCGCCGCTAATGCTGGGTGTCGGGGTCGTGGTTCTGTTCGTCCTCTACGGCCTGCGCCAGACGCGCCAGCACCGCGAACGGGTGGCGACCGAAAAGCGGTTCCGCATCGCCGTCGAAGCCGCGCGGTGCGGGGTGTGGGAGTGGGATCTGGCCAAGGGCGAGGTGTCGCTGTCGGACTATATGGCCGCGCTGCTGGGCTTTTCGCGCGGCGGTGTGACCGACGCCGAAGATGTGATCGGCCGCGTCCATCCCCGCTTTCAGGAAGATTTCCGCCACGCCCTGCGCCAGGCGGCGGCCTATGGCGCCTTTGAGATCACCTTCCCGGTGGCGGGACCGGACGGGCGGGCGCGGTGGATCGACGCGCGGGGCCAGGCGCGCGGCGAGCGCGGCGACATGGGCTTTTCCGCAATCCTGGGCGTCGCGCTGGACATCACCGAGGCCCGCCGCGCCAAGGCCGCCGCCCAGGCCGCCGAAAGCCGGCTGCGCGACGGGGTGGAGAGCATCTCCGAGGCCTTCGTCCTGTTCGATCGTCAGGGGCGGCTGATCCTGTGGAACCAGGCGTTCGAGGACGCCTTCGGCTTCGATCACGGCGTGGTGCGGCGCGGCGCCATGAAGGACGAGCTGAACCGGATCGCCGGCCTGGCCATCAAGGCCGAGCATCGCCCGGCCAGCGGTCGTGCGGGCCTGCGCGAGGTCGAGCTGAACGACGGGCGCTGGCTGCAACTGTCCGAGCGGTTCACCTCCGAAGGCGGCTCGGTCGTCACCGCCGCCGACATCACCGCGATCAAACGCCAGGAGGCCGAGCGCCGCCGCGCCGCCGACGATCTGCGGGCCACCGTCGATCAGCTGGAATCCAGCCAGGAGAAGCTGTCGCTGCTGGCGCGCAAATACGAGGTCGCCATGACCCGGGCCGAGGCCGCCAACCAGGCCAAGTCCGAGTTCCTGGCCAATATGAGCCACGAACTGCGCACACCGTTGAACGCCATCAACGGCTTCTCGGAGATCATGGCCAGCGAGCTGTTCGGGCCGCTGAACGAGAAATACAAGGGTTACGCCGGCGACATCCTGAAGTCGGGCCAGCACCTGCTCAGCCTGATCAACGACGTCTTGGACATGGCCAAGATCGAGGCCGGCAAGATGACTTTGCACTATGAGCCGGTGTCCTTGCGCGAGGTGTGCGAGGACGCGGTGCGGCTGATGCGCGGCAAGGTGCAGGAAGCGGGCCTGAAGATCGCGGTCGAGGCCGGCGACCTGCCCGACATCGAGGCCGATCAGCGCGGCGTCAAACAGGTGATGCTGAACCTGATCTCCAACGCCGTGAAGTTCACGCCCGAGGGCGGCGTCATCGTCGTGTCGCTGAAGCCCTTCGTGGGCGCCGAGGGCGAGGACCGCGTCCGCGTCGCCTGCGCCGACACCGGCATCGGCATCGCGCCCGAGGACCTGGTGCGCCTGGCCCGCCCGTTCGAACAGGTCGAGGGCCAGCATTCCAAGACCACCCAAGGCACCGGCCTGGGCCTGGCCCTGACCAAGTCCCTGATCGAGATGCACGGCGGGCAGCTAAGCATGGAAAGCCAGCCGGGCGTCGGCACGGTCGTCAGCTTCGACCTGCCGGTGAAACGCCCGGACCAGACGGTTCAGCCGATCCGGGCGGCGTTCGCGGCTTAGGGCGGTTGCCTGACGCTATACTGGTCCTGAAAGCGATGTCGCTTTTCGATCCAATGCGGACCTTCGAGCGAGTGTCGCAATGCGGAGCTTTCCGCCTCGCCACAAACGAGTGTAGCGTCGCAACTCACGCTTGGGGGCGACGATGTATTGCACTAATTGCGGGTCAACCTTGCCCACCGGGGCGAGGTTTTGCGGAGCGTGTGGAATGGCGGTTGGCTCGCCGCAGGGAGCTAATTCGGTTCAACCACACAAGTCGCCGGACGATAGGCCGACGCTCGCCGAAGGTTCACCCCTCTCATCCTGCGAGCCTGATCTCCCCGACGACTTGATTTGGGAGAGTTCGCGCGAGCGAGAGGAAAAATCCGCCATCGCTTCCTCTCCACCGAGACCTTGGATTCGCTATTGGGCTAAACTCGTTGACGTCTGGATCATTGTTATCGTCTTGGCCGTGTTAGCCGAAATGCTGTTCCCGCGTTGGACAAGCGAAACAAGCGACACGATCGTAGGACTAGTCCTGCTGGCCCTTGCCGTTCCTGTTCAGGCTTTGCTGCTCTCCACCTGGGGTACGACGTTCGGAAAATCATTGCTCGGCATCAAGGTAACTAAAGACGGCCGAAAGCTGGATTTTGGCGGAGCCTTCAAGCGCGAGCTTGGGGTCTATTTGGTTGGGTTCGGTCTCGGCATCCCGATCGTAGCGTTCTTCACGCAAATCGCGGCTTACAATCACCTCAAAAAGCAGGGTGCGTCGAGTTGGGACCAAGACCCCGGCAACGTGGTGACACACAGCGATCCAAGCACGACAGGCATTGTCGCTGTGGTCGCCATATTGTTGCTCGGCGCCGTTCTGATCGGATACGGCAACAGCGTCAGCCAAGGATATTAGATTTCTTACGCGGGCGTATATCTGTCCGTTGTTTTGGCAACGTCTACGAACAGAATTCGCGCTCTGTTAAGGCCTTGCTCAGTTCTAGGCCTGCACGATATGGTGGGGTGGGGAAGTCTCTATGAACATTCTACTTTCAGCATTGATCTGTGGCGTCATCGCCGGCGTCGGAGCAGGCCTCGCATGGGTTGCACACAAACATCTCGGCCTTAGCGCGAAGGGACAAAGGATTGCTCAGTTCGTAGCGCTCATGGTGGGGATCGCCGTGGTCCGTATAGCGCCCATCGACCAGTTGTCTCTTTATGTTCAGCCCAATAGTTCGATCCAAGCTAAAGCGGACGCAGAGTTGGCGGTGATTCCTGCGTTCAAGGTTCTGCACGACTACTACCCCGCCGATTATGCGGTAATGCGCGACACTGCTGTTGAAAGTATCAAAGCAGGCGAGACAAACCTGCAGACGATCAATCGCATCCGCCCTCGCCTTTTAGGGATTTTTAGCCTGCAAATGGTGAAGGCGAGCGATGAGACGATCAGCCGTCAACTTGCGTTCATTGTAAAGCAGGCGACATTCTTGCAAGGCCAGAACCCGCAGTACTGCCACGAACTGCTCAACACGCCGGGGCACGTTTCGTTTGATCCAACAAAGGTGTTCCCTCGCGAGATGGCTGACGAGGAAATGGCCCTGATGGCTGACATCCTGAAAGAGACCGCAAGCCTGCCGACCGTAACGCCGGAGCCAATTGATGAGGCAAAATTCCAGCCTCTCGCCGAACGAACCTTCGGTCGGTTGTCATCCGCTGACGTGACGGCTCTGACGTCTATCGATTTCCAACCAGCACTGGCCACGACCGTGGATCAGAAGGCAGCCAGTTGCCATTTTGCTTTGGGCATCATGGAAGAGATCAACGCACTGCCGCCCGCCGAAAGGGCTCGAACGTTCCGCAGCGTGATAGCTGAGGGGCAGAAAGCATCAGGAATCTAAGCGTCCGCTTCCCACCCTTAGCTGACGCTCGCTACGTCCGCTAAAGCAACCCGCAGGACGCACTACACCAACTCTACGCCCATCGCCGTCGCTTCGCCGCCGCCGATGCACAGGGCGGCCATGCCCTTGGTCTTGCCGTGGGCTTTCAGGGCGGACAGCAGGGTGGTCAGGACGCGGGCGCCGGATGCCCCCAGCGGGTGGCCCAGGGCGCAGGCGCCGCCGTTGACGTTGATCTTGTCGTGGGGAATGCCGAGTTCCTGCATGGCGATCATCGGCACGATGGCGAAGGCCTCGTTGACCTCCCACAGATCCACGTCGTCGGCGCTCCAACCCGCCTTCTTCAGCGCCTTTTGCAGGGCGAAGACCGGGGCGGTGGTGAACAGGTGCGGCTCGTGGGCGTGGGCGGCTTGGCTGACGACGCGGGCGACCGGCGTCAGACCCAGGGCCTGGGCGGTCGACTGGCGCATCATGACCAAGGCGGCGGCGCCGTCCGAGATCGAGGCGGCCGAGGCGGCGGTGATCGTGCCGTCCTTGCCGAAGGCGGGCTTCAGGTTGGGAATCTTGGACGGGTCGGACTTGGTCGGCTGTTCGTCGCGGTCGACGGTGACGGGCCCTTTGCGGGTCTTGACCTCCACCGAGGCGATCTCGGCGTCGAAGGCGCCTGAATCCTGGGCGCGCTTGGCCCGGCCGGCGCTTTCGATGGCGTAGGCGTCCTGCTGTTCGCGGGTGAACTGATAGTCCTTGGCCGTGTCCTCGGCGAACTGGCCCATCAGTTTGCCGGGGGTGTAAGCGTCCTCCAGCCCGTCCAGATACATGCTGTCAGAAATGACGTCGTGGCCGATGCGCGCGCCGCCCCGGTGCTTTTGCATCAGATACGGGGCGTTGGTCATGGACTCCATGCCGCCCGCCACGATCACATCGGCCGAACCGGCGGCAAGCGCATCGTGCGCCATCATGGCCGCCTGCATGCCCGAGCCGCACATCTTGTTGATGGTGGTCGCCTCGGTCGAGGTGGGCAGACCCGCGCCCATGCCCGCCTGACGCGCCGGCGCCTGGCCCAGGCCCGCAGGCAGGACGCAGCCCATGATGATCTGCTCGACCTTCTGCGGATCGAGGCCCGCGCGGTCCAGCGCCGCCTTGACCGCGACGGCACCCAGGTCAGTGGACTTGGCGTCGGACAGCGCGCCCTGGAAACCGCCCATCGGGGTGCGGGCGTAGGAGACGATGACGACGGGATCGGCGGACGTGGTCGCGGACATGGGACGGCTTCCTCTATATTCGGGCGAGAGATAGCGATCCCGGCCGGTCAGGAAAAGTGCAGCCGCCGATACTTGCCCCGGAAATAGAGCAGCGGATCGCGGCGCGGCTCGAACCGGGCGCGCCTGACCCGGCCGATGATGACAAGGTGATCGCCCGCCTCGACGATCTGTTCGGTTCCGCATTCGAAACTGGCCAGGGCGCCTGAGAGGATGGGCGCGCCGGTGTCCCATGTCTCCCACGCCACGTCCTGAAACCGGTCGGCGTGAGACCGGGCGAATACGCCGGAGGTCGGCTGCTGGCCGATATGCAGGACGTTGATGGCGAAATGTTCGGCCTGGCGGAAGCGGTCGACATTGGTGGACGAGCGGGCCAGGCAGAACAGGATCAGCGGCGGGTCCAGCGACACCGAGGAGAAGGAGTTGGCGGTCAGGCCGACGGGCTGTCCGGCCTCGTCCAGGGTCGTGACCACCGTGACCCCGGTGGCGAAACAGCCCAGGGCGTCGCGCAGGGTGCGGGGGTCGGAACCGGCCTGATAGTGCAGGGCGTCGCGCGGGGCGTGGCGTTCTAGGAAGCCCAGAAGGGCGGCGTTCTCGGCCTCGACCGCGTCCGGTGCCTCGGCGCGCGCGATCGTCTGGATCGGAACGCCGGCCAACTGTGTCTCAAGCTCGGGCGAGACAGCCCCCTGCCCTTCGGCGACGACCACCAGACAGCTTGCCAGGGCCGGGCCGGTGACGGCGAGCGCAGGGACGACGGCCGCCAACGTCGTGTCGGAACAGACGATGGCCGGTCGAGAGGGAAGTTCGGTCAGCAGTCGACGCAGGGCGGCGGAGCTGTCATCCGCCTCGTCGAAGTGGGCGGTCAGCATGACGTTGCGGCCGGCCTCGACCAGCGCGCGCACCGACCGGCGCCAGTCGCCGGACAGACGCTCGGGCGCGCCGATCAGCAGGACGATGGGATCCTCGGGGTCGCCCCAGCTTTCGACGTCCAGGCCTCCGTTCGGGGGCGGCGATGCGGTCATGAGGCGAGGCGGTCCGGTCTGTCGTGAAGCGTGAGAGCGATCCCTATTAGGGGAAGACCGGCGCCCGGCGCCAGAACTGTATCACCCGCCGTAGCCTCGGCCGCCGCCGCCGAAGCCGCCGCGCGAGACGACGGTGGTTCGGCTCTGCACCCGCGTCGGGGCCTGACGAGCGACGTCACCATGCTCGCGCGCGTTGGTCAGGGTCTTGCCGGTGCGATAGTCGCGGTAGGCGTAGCCGCCGCCATAGCCGTTCGACAGCCGCCCCTCGCGGTCGCGGTACAGCGGTCCGCCGCCGCGATAGCCGCCGCCGTTCAGCATCTGGCCGACGATGAAGCCGGTCAGCAGCGGGGTGAAGAAGGAGCCGCCGTTGTTGTTCGGCTGGCATTGCGACGGTCCCCACTGACCCTCGCACTCCTCGCGCGTGGCGTAGCGCGGCGCGGTCTTGGCGGCCTCTTGCTGAGCCTTGGTCAGGGCGGCGTCGCATTCGTTGTCGGGAATGTCGTTGGCGGCCTTGCACTCGTCCAACGACTGATAGGCCAGGGTCGGCTCGGGCTCGGGCGCCGGCACGCGCTGGGGCGAGCCGCAGGCGGCCAGCGAGAAGCTGGCCGTCGCCATCAGGCTGCTGACGTGCAGGACGCGCGAGCGCTTGAGCCTGCGCATGGTGTCGGTTTTGGCCAGGTTCTGGGGCAGGTCTTTGGGGTCGGTCATGGGTTCACGACGTCATGCAGGCGGCGTTGAGCAGGCCGACGCAGATGGAGATGGAGGCCAGATAGACAGCCGCGGCGATCTCGCCCGCCTCGATGCGGACGACCAGATTGCGGAAGGCCATGCGGCTGATGGCGACGAAGACGACGATCTGGATCACGCCGGCCAGAAGGGCCCAGGCCGCAAACTCCATCAGGCTGACGGTGTGCGACAGGGCAGAGGCCAGAGGCAAGACATAGCCGATGAGCGCGCCGCCCAGCGCGATTGCGGCGGCGGTGTTGCCTTGGCGGATCAGCGTATGCTCGTGATACGGCGTGACCCACTGGTAGACCAGCTTGAAGGCCAGGGTGAAGGCGCCCGCCATGGCGAAGGCGATCAGGAAGGCGATCGCCCCCTGCTGAAAAATGAACCAGTCGAACATCGGTCTTGCCCCTCGGATTGCGCGCTCAGGCGCGGAACTCGGCCATTTCCAGCGGAATGCCGATCATGATTTCGTGCGTCGTCTCGCCGCCCTCGGGCTGCTGCTCAAGGGCGATCATCAGCTCGCGCCCATCTGACAGCTCGCGTGCATACAACATGCAGGTCTGGAAGATCTTCGCATAGGGGGTGGTCGCGGCGCGGTCGTCCCAGACGCTTTCCCACAGGGTGACGGGCGGCTGGATGGCGTCGCTCTCTGCGAACCAGAAGCGGGGATAGTCGGGCAGTTCCTCGGCCGCGCCGCGAAAGACCGGCGCCGACAGTCGGTCGCGCCAGATGCGGCGGTCACGCTCGCCCGGCGGATAGGCCGAGGTCCAGGGCACGAACAGGCTGAAGTCGTAGGATTCCAGCCCGGCCTCGTCATCGCTCATGGCCTGAAGCATGACGTGATCGTCGGTGTAGAAGCGATGGACGAACTGGCCGCTGTCCAGGCTGACCAGCCCCTGCGCCGAGATGTCCAGCACGTCGCGATCCAGGGTGAAATGCGTCTCGTCGCCCAGCCTGCGCCAGGCCAGCGGATCCAACGACACGGTGCGGCCCACGGTGATGTTGCGCACCGTCGCCAGCCGATTGGCGGGCGCGGCCTTCTCCGACGATCCGAAAAGCTTCTTGAACATGGGCGACTATCTAGGCCCGATGCGGGCCGACGGCGAGCGAACAGAAGCGATGCGACCGAATGAGGCGGTTCATAGCGCGACATTCCGTCTGATCTTGCGTCACGTCAAGCGTTCATGTTACGCGTTTCATGTAACGATATGCCGACCGACACATCGCCCTCCTCCTCCGCCAATGATCGCATTCGTGCGTGGCGACAGGCGCGTCGTGAGGCGGGCCTGGTCAAGCTGGAGCTTTGGGTGCCGGCCGCCGCCCGCGACGACGTCAAGGCGGCTGTTCGCGCCATCGTCACCGATTCAACGCGCGGGCCGCAGCTTGCGGGGCGCCCGCGCCGCCCCACTTCCGATTCCATCACCCCTGGAGACGACCATCAAATGGACGCCGTGATCGAGACCCCCTGGACCGTGCCCGCCATCAAGTCGGCGTTGGACGAGTCCGCCCTGCTGCGCGAGGGCGAAATGACCCTGCGCGTCGTCGAGGGCGCCGAGCCGGTGCTGCTGGCGACCATGCACGAATACGGCGACCTGCCGGTTTATCTGAGCGTCGGCGGGGCCCAGATCGTCTGTTCGGTCCTGCTGTGGCCCGTATCCGAACAGAAGGATCGCCACGCCTTCAACGAGTTCCTGCTGAAGGCCCAGCGCGTGGTGCCCCTGTCCAACTTCGCCATCACCAATGTCGGTGGCGAAGACGTGTATGAGCTGATGGGCGAACTCTCTTGCAAGACGACGCTTCAGACCATCCTGATCGAACTGCGCACCCTGGCCGAGAATGCGATCGACGCCACCGAACTGCGTGAAACCTTCGGCGCCGACGCCGCCTGATCCCGGAAGACCGACCATGTCCATGCTCAGAAAACTGTCCGCCCTGTTCCGCGGCTCGGCCCACGATGCGGCCCAGGGCGTCGTCGACGCCAATGCGCTGAAGATCCTCGACCAGGAAATCCGCGACGCCGACAACGCCCAGGGCAAGGCCCGCGATGACCTGGCCGGCCTGGTGGCGCGCCGCCGCATGGCCGAAAACGAGATGGCCAGCTTCCGCGACCAGGTCGCCAAATACGAAAGCTCGGCCCGCACAGCCCTGGGTCAGGGCAAGACTGATCTGGCGCGCGAAGTCGCCGGCCGCATCGCCGAGCTGGAGGTCGAGATCACCAGCCGCGGCCCGCTGATCGAGGACATGAAGACGGCCGAGACGCGCCTGCGCACGGCCATCGCCTCGACAGACCAGAAGATCGAGACGCTTCGTCGCGAGATCGACATCGTCAAGGTCAACGATTCCGTCCAGAAGGCCCAGACGTCGGTCGCCCTGAACTCGGCCGGCGCCCAGTCCCGCATCGGCTCGGCGGCGGACAGCCTGCAACGCATCAAACAGCGCCAGGCGATCCAGGAAGAGAAGCTGAACGCCAGCCAGGCGCTGGAGGATCGTCGCACCGGCGCGGACTTGGACGCCAAGCTGCGCGAGGCCGGCATCCTGCCAGGACATTCCTCGGCCGACGACGTCCTGGCGCGCCTGAGCCAGCCGGAGGTGACGGTGGTCACGCCGCGCATCGGCCAATCCACGCCTGACAAAGACCCGGCCTGATCCATGGAGCGTCTGCGCTTCGATCCCCGCACCGACTGGGACGCCAAGGCCGAGGAACTCGGCTTCACCTGGCGCCACACCGACGGCAAACCCTATTGGGACGAGACGGCGGCCTATGCCTTTTCGCTGGCCGAGATCGAGGACGGGATCGAGGCGCCGACCGAGGAACTGCACGGCCTGTGCCTGGAGCTGGTCAACGAGGCGGTTCAGTCCGAGCGGCTGATGGAGCAGCTCGATATTCCCGAGACCATGCGGAACTATGTGGCCGACAGCTGGAAGCGGGGCGATCCGTCCCTCTACGGCCGGTTCGACTTCGCCTATGCCGGCTCGGGGGACGGGACGGGTCCGGCCAAGCTGTATGAATACAATGCCGACACCCCGACCAGCATCTATGAGACGGCCGTGTTCCAGTGGCTGTGGCTGGAGGACCAGATCAAGGCCGGCGCCCTGCCCGCCGATGCGGATCAGTTCAACAGCCTGCACGAGAAGCTGGTCGATCGGTTCCGCGCCATCTTCCCGAACGGCGGCTTCGTGCATTTCGCTTCGGACGCCGAGTTCGTCGAGGACCGCCAGACGGTGCGCTTCCTAGAAGACCTGGCCCAGCAGGCCGGGTTGGAGCCCCAGTTCGTCGCCATCGACCAGATCGGGCTGAACGCCGACGGCCGGTTCGTCGATCACGAGAACTGGATCATCCAGGCGATGTTCAAGCTCTATCCGTGGGAGCAGATGCTGCGCGACGACTACGCCGCGCCCCTGCCGACGGCGGACGTGACCGTGCTGGAGCCGGCGTGGAAGAGCATCCTGTCCAACAAGGCCATCCTGCCTCTGTTGTGGGAGCGGCATGCGGGCCACCCCAACCTGCTGGAAAGCTATTTCGAGGGTGATCCGGCCGAGGCGGCGCTGGGCTCGTCCTATGTGCGCAAGCCGTTGTTCTCGCGCGAGGGCGACAATGTCGAACTGATCGACCAGGGCGTCAGCGCCGCAGAGGTGGTGGACGGCGGCTATGGCGAGGGGCGCTATATCCGCCAGGCGCTGTGCGATCCGCCCCTGTTCGACGGCAATCATGTGATCGTCGGGTCGTGGCTGGTGGGAACCGAACCGGCGGGCATCAGCCTGCGCGAGGACACGGGCCGCATCACGAGGAACACCTCGCGCTTCGTGCCGCACTTCATCCGCGACTGAGGCGCAGGCAGGCAACCAAGCCGGACGACCATCGTTTTGTCGGCTGACATCAACCGACAAGAAACCTTCCCATGCGCAACGTCCGCCTCGCCCTGATCGCCACCACCGCCCTGACCCTCGCGGGCGGCGCTGCAGTCGCCCAGACGCAATACCCCTCGACGACACAGGATCGGCTGGGCGCGGTCGTGGGCGCCCTGTTCGGCGATCGTCTGGGCCTGTCGGCAATGGATCAGGCCTGGCTGCGCGGCGGCCGTCCGTTGCGTGACGGCCAGAGCCAGTTCTTGACCCGCGTGGACGCCAGCGTGCGCGCCGGCGGCGTCTCCGCCTCGGCCGCGACGCGCCTGCGCGCGGACTATGCGGCCCTGGTTGATCTGGAGAACCAATACGCCGTCGGCGGCATCTCGGCCCAGGAACGCGCGGATCTGAACGCCCGCTACACCGCCCTTACCCAAACGCTGGAAGCCGGCGCCTCGGGCTATGCCGACATGGACACCGTCGCCCAGGGCCGTGCGGAGTTCGACACCCGCGTCAACGCCGCCGTGACCGCGCGCCGCATCACGCGCACCGAGGCGACGCGCCTGAAATCCGACTATCAGGCCCTGATCCAACTGGAGAGCCGCTACAGCGCTGACGGCTCCATCAGCGCGAGCGAGCGCGCCGATCTGGACGCGCGTCTGGACGCCCTGGACCTGCGCGTCGGCGACGGCCCAGCCGGACAGACGCCGTCCGCCAACCTGCCCGCCCGCACCCGTCTGGCGAACCTGGAAACCGCCCTGGCCGCCGCCGAACGCTCGGGCGCCGTCAGCCGCACCGAGGCCGCCGACATCCGCGTCGAGGCCGGCGACCTCGCACGCCTGGACGCCGCCTATAGCCGCACCAGCCCCTCGTCCGACGACACGGCCTACTTGAGCCGCCGCATCGGCGAATTGGAACTGCGCGTACGTCGCTAGGCCGAACACAAGGACATCCCGCGCGACCCGGCGCGGGATGTCCCTAAGCGTCAAGCGTCCGACGAACCTCCAATTGCCATGAGCGTTGCCACGGCCTGTTCAAAGGCGTCGCTTCGAAACCCTCTAGTCAGAACGATCTTTCCATGTCTATCTATTGAAAATGTCTACCGGTGTCATAGCCGGAAGCCGTCATCAGAGCGGCAGACAGAGGAGACGGGTCAAGTCGGAGCACGGCGGATTTAACCGGCGTTTCCCGGCCTTGATTGGAGGGAGGACGCGCCATGAAAAACATCGACCGTCGCGCCGCCTTGACCGGCCTGTTGGGCGGTGTCGCCGCCTCTGCCCTGCCGGTGCGTTCAGCCTTCGCCCAAACGAACGAAGAGGCAGCGCCGCTCGGTCGCGAATGGGCGTCGATGAAATGGCGGCGGGGGATAGAGGGCCAGCGTAAGGCCGATCTCGGGAACGGGACCTTCCTCAATCCCATCATGTCGGGCGACCACCCCGATCCGTCGATCCTGAAGGACGGCGACGACTACTACATGACCTTCTCGTCGTTCGAGTCGGTGCCGGGCATCCATATCTGGCATTCGCGCGATCTGGTGAACTGGCAGCCGGTGGTCGCGGCCTTGACGACGAACATCGGCTCGGTCTGGGCGCCGGAACTGATCAGGCACGAGGGCAGATTTTACTGCTACATCCCGGCCCGCTTCCCGGAATACCGCTCCAACTACGTCATCTGGGCGGACAGGATCGAAGGACCTTGGAGCGAGCCCATCGACCTGAAGATCCCGGCCAACATCGACCCCGGTCACATCGTCGGCGAGGACGGCAAACGCTATCTGTTCCTGAACGGCGGCGACCGGGCGAAACTGACCGACGACGGTTTGGCGACCGACGGTCCGGTCGAACGGGGCGTCTACAAGGCCTGGCGTTATCCCGAAGACTGGATCGTCGAAGGCTTCGCCCAGGAAGGGCCCAAGCTGCTGAGGCGCGACGACTATTTCTACATGATCACCGCCATCGGTGGCACGGCCGGCCCGCCGACCGGTCATATGGTCATCGCCGCACGGTCCAAGTCGATCGACGGCCCGTGGGAAGACTGCCCCCACAACCCCATCGTCCGCACCGCCTCGGGCGCCGAGAAATGGTGGTCGCGCGGCCACGCCACCCTGGTCGAGGGGCCGACAGACGGCGACTGGTGGATGGTCTATCACGGCTATGAGAACGCCTATTGGAGCCTGGGCCGCCAGACCTTGCTGGACCCCATCGAATGGACCGACGACGGCTGGTTCCGCGCGAAAGGCGGCGACCTGTCCCAGCCCATCGCCAAGCCCCAGGGCGGCGAGGCCGTGCCGCACGGCATGGCCCTGTCGGACGATTTCTCGACCGACAAGTTCGGCATCCAGTGGAGCTTCTACGACCCGCAGCCGAACGAGAAGGATCGCCTGCGTCGCGAGAACGGCGTGCTGCACATGAAGGCCAAGGGCAAGGCGCCGGTCGACTGTTCGCCCCTGACCTTCGTCCAGGGCGAACAGGCCTATCAGATCGAGTGTGAGGTCGAGATCGATCCCGGCGCGGTGGCGGGCCTGATCCTGTTCTACGACCGGGCGCTGTATGCGGGCCTCGGTTTCGACGCGACCCGCTACGTCACCCACCAGTACGGGATCGAGCGGGGGCGTCCGGCCAATCCGCATGGACGACGCATGTTCATTCGTCTGACCAACGCCTACCAGAACGTCTATTTCGACACCTCGGGCGACGGCGTGACCTGGCAGCGGTTTGACCGGGGCATGGAGGTCTCGGGCTATAATCAAAATGTTCGCGGCGGCTTCATGATGTTGCGGCCCGGCATCTACGCGGCCGGCGACGGCGAGGCGCGGTTCAAGAACTTCACGTTCAAGGCGCTATGATGCGCCTCGAATATTTGGGTATGGCGAAACACGGTTTTTCGTTTTATGACACCGGTGACATTGATGCTTAGGGCGCGTCGATCTCATCACGAGATTTTGGAGTTCCTCGGCGTTCGAGGGACAGGGGACTGTCGGCATCCGACCCGCAAAGAGGTCTGGAGCACGACGAAACGGAGGAAGCGGATGAGAACTCAACCCACGGGATATCTGTGCGCGGCGGCCTCGCCGGTCGCGCTCGTCATGGGGGCCATGCTGTTCGCCGCCCCGGTTCAGGCGCAGGTCCAGCCGCAGGAGACTCCCAGCGAGGACGCCACCGAAGTCGGTGAGATCGTCGTCACCGGCATCCGTGCGTCGCTGGCCAGCGCCCTGACCGAAAAGCGCCGCTCCAACACCATCGTCGACGTCATCAACGCCGAGGACATCGCCGACTTCCCGGACGCCAACCTGGCGGAGTCGCTGCAGCGGATCCCGGGCGTGTCGATCGACCGCGAGAACGGCGAAGGCAACTCGATCTCGGTGCGCGGCCTGGGCGGCGACTTCACCCGCGTGCGTCTGAACGGGTTGGAGACCCTGTCCACCTCGGGCGCCAGCAATGCCGACGGCGCCCTGCGTCGCGACCGGGGCTTC
Source organism: Brevundimonas sp. EU05-FHT14B07 (assembly GCF_058790795.1). Taxonomy (NCBI): domain Bacteria; kingdom Pseudomonadati; phylum Pseudomonadota; class Alphaproteobacteria; order Caulobacterales; family Caulobacteraceae; genus Brevundimonas; species Brevundimonas sp. EU05-FHT14B07. The sequence continues at coordinate 157,586 of NZ_JBYTCZ010000001.1, read as the reverse complement.
CAGTTCAACACCTTCGCGTCCGAGCTGTTCAACTCACTGAAGGTTCAGAAGTCCGCCGACGCCCAGACGGACGAGGGTTCGCTGGGCGCCACGGTCGATCTGATCTCGGGACGTCCGTTCGACTTCAAGGAACGCCGCCTGGCCCTGACGCTTCAGGACGCCTATTACGAGAACGGCGGCACCCACAATCCGCGCCTCGCCTTGCTGGCGTCCGACCGCTGGACCAGCAAGGTCGGCGAATTCGGGCTCCTGGGCTCGGTCGCCTACAATGAGCGCACCCAGGCCATCGACAGCTATTCGCGTCAGGTCGGCTCGTTCGACTACACCTATCGCGGCGCGACGTTCAACAATGTGGGGACCAACGCGGCCGGCGATCACCAGGGCTTCGCCCTGCCCATCGGCACCAATCCCGCCACCGCCCTGCCCCGCGTCACCAATCCCGAGGCGCGCAATCTGCTGATCGGCTCGAACCCGGCCGCCTACAATCTGATCAACGGCGGCGCGACGCGCGGCTCGCTGGTGCGCATCCCGGCACTGGCGACGCTGAACCACCGCGACGTGGAGCAGGACCGGTTGGGGGTGACCCTGTCGGGTCAATGGCGTCCGACCGAGCGGACCACGATCAACTTCGACAATCTGTATTCGAAGATGACGCAGATCTCGACCAACTATCAGATCGGTCCGGTGGGCCTGAACCGCAACAACACCAACGGCAACCGCACCACCACGGCGTTCAGCTACCAGACCTATCCGACGACCAGCGCGACCAACAACTCCTACGCCAACCGCCGCGCCGCCTACGCCAACTGCGCGACCCAGGCCGCGACAGAGTTCCGCGACGCGATCGACTGCGGCCAGTCGCTGTATGGCTCCACCCCGATCTTCACCACGGCGCCCGGCGCAACCAATCAGAACCTGGCCGCCGGAACAGGCAGCTTCAATCCCAACAACCTGGACGTCTACGACTACTACAACCAGCCGGGATCGGTCGGTTACGTCGCGCACCCCCAGTATTTGGCCATGCGAGGCGCGTTCATCGGGCGGCCCTCGGTGCGGTTGATCGATGCGGGACTGAGCGAGACGGGCGCCAACGCCGACTATCTGGTGCTGGGCAATGTCGACTTCCGCTCGGCGGTCGATCAGGGCGGCTACACCACCGAATTCCGTCAGAACTCGATCAATATCGAGCACGAGTTCAGCGACACCTTCCGCATGTCGCTGCTGGTCGGTGATTCCAAATCGACCAATGAGAACACCGGCCTGCTGGTCGACTTCATCCGGCTGGATTCGGGGCAGGGCGTCGCGGGCAATGACTACTTCGTCTACGACGATCGCGAAGGCGGCGATATGCCGATCATGAAGTTCGGCTTCGACGTCGCCAATCCGAACAGCTGGGATTTCGTGAAGGGCTATTCGGCCATTCGCAACTATCGGACCATCACCGAGAACGGCTACCGGACCGCCAAGGCCGACTTCGTCTGGGACCTGAACGACGACTTCACGTTCAAGTTCGGCATCGGCAAGCGTAAATTCGACTTCTACTACACGCGCTACGAGCGGCTGATCAGCGACACGATGAATCCGTCGCTGCTGGAGGGCGTGCGCTCCGGACTGGCGGCCGCCACGACCGTCGGCCAGATGGGACAACTGGTCAGCTGGGGCGACGGGCTGAATGTGCCGGAAGGTACGCCGACCAGCTTCTTTGCGCCCAATCTGGAAGCCTTCAAGAACCGCTTCGGCTTCGACTGCGACTGCATCAACGCCTGGGGCGACTGGCGTCTGTCGGACCTGCGCAACGGCGGGGTCAACACCTTCTGGGTCGATGAGGACAGTCTGTCCTACTATGGCCAGATGGACTTCCGTGTGCCGCTGTTCATGGGCGAGCTGCGCGGCAACGCCGGTCTGCGCCGCGCCGAGACCAAGATCGATTCCCGCGGACGCTCGCCCAGCGGCCGTCCGGTCGAGAACGACAACCAGTACAACGACACCCTGCCGTCGATGAACCTGGTGTGGGAGCTGAACGACAAGCTGATGCTGCGTTTCGCGGCGGCCAAGGTGATGGCCCGCCCGCAGATGACGGCCCTGCAGCCGGGCGTGACGGCCTTCACCGTTCCGGTCGGCATCGGCGCCGACCCGGCCCAGTTCGACGGATCCAACGCGGCCATCACCCTGGGCAACACCAAGCTGAAGCCGTTCCGCGCGTCCAATCTGGACTTCAACGTCGAATGGTATTTCGCCCGCGACGCCATTCTGTCGGTCGCGGTGTTCCACAAGGAGATCGAAAGCTTCCCGCAGGTGGTGCTGCGCGAAGGCAAGCTGAGCGAAATCTTCGACGCCGAGCAGATCGCCAATCTGCGCGCCGCCTATGACGGCCTGACCGATGTCGCCTCCGACAGCCGCCGGGCCTATATCGACCAGGACCTGCCCTTCCAGGTGCGTCAGTACAACGATGCGCCGGGCGGTAAGCTGGACGGGTTTGAGATCGCCTATCAGCAGAACTTCACCTTCCTGCCCGCGCCGTTCGACGGCTTCGGCATCCAGGCCAACTACACCCAGATCGAATCCGAGCTGGAATACATCCTGGACCCGGCCCGCAATCTGACCGGCACGGCGCCCTTCCTGGGCGCCTCGCCCAAATCGTTCAACGCCACGATCTTCTATGAGGTCGAGAAGTGGAGCGCGCGTGTCTCGTCGGCCTATCGCGCCGCCTATCAGACCACCTATCCGCTGGCGTCGGGCGGTTGCGATCCGGGCGTGTGCGACTCGCCGCTGATCAACGACTTCATCGGCTCGGAAGAGACGCTGAACGTGGATGCGTCCTTCACCTACAAGCTGACGGACAATGTCACCTTCACCGCCGAGGCGCTGAACCTGACCAACCAGACCGACACCCGCTGGGCCTATCAGGCCGATCCGGTGGTCAACAACTATGGCTCGACCGGCCGCCAGTACTTCGTAGGCGCACGGTTCGTATTCTGATGACGACGATCGACAGCTGACTTCTCCCGGGACGCTGTCCCTTCAGGGGACGCCGCGAAACATCGGCGTCCCTTTCTTTTTGCCGAACCCGAAGGTCTCTTGATGAAAAAGATAGTCTTGATCCTCGGCGTCCTGACGATTGCAGCCGGCTTCACGTCGGCGCCGGCGTCAGCGCAGGAGCCGGTCGCCGCCTCGCCCGCCGTCGCCTGGAGCAGCGCCGCCCTGCGCCATCCGACCGACTGGTATGGATCGGCCGAAGCGCGTCGACTGGCCGCGATCGTCATCCAGCATCAATCGGCCGAAGGCGGCTGGCCCAAGAACACCGACCTGTTCGCCCCGCCCCGCCCCGATGCGGACCCGGCGCTGAACAACACGATCGACAATGGCGGCACGACCCAGCCGCTGGCCTTTCTGGCGCGAACGATCGCGGCCGGGGACGCCGAAAGCCGAACCGCCTTTGTCCGGGGCCTCGACTATCTGCTGGCGGCGCAACGGCCCAACGGCGGCTGGGCCCAGTTCTATCCGCTGCGCGGCGGCTATCACGACCAGATCACCTACAACGACGACGCCATGGTCCATGTGATGGAGCTGCTGCGCGATGTGGGCGACGGCGCGACGCCCTATGGCTTCGTCGATGAAGCGCGGCGCGAGCGGGCGCGTCAGGCCGTGGCGCGCGGGGTCGAGACCCTTCTACAGACGCAGGTGCGGCGCGACGGCGTCCTGACCGGCTGGTGCGCCCAGCACGACGCACAGACCCTGGCGCCCGCCTGGGCGCGTCGTTTCGAGCCCCCGTCCCTGTCGGGCCAGGAAAGCGTCGGCATCGTGCGTTTCCTGATGAGCCTGCCAGACCCCGGTCCCGACGTCGTCGCCGCCGTGAACGGCGCCGTCGCCTGGCTGGAGAGCGCCGCGCTTGCCGACACCACCGAGGTCTTCGTCACCGACGCCCAAGGCCGTCGCGACCGCATCCTCGCCCCAAAGCCCGGCGCGCGCATCTGGGCCCGGTTCTACGATCTGGAGGACGGCCGCCCCATCTACATCGGCCGCGATTCCGTCATCCGACGTGACCTGATGCAGATCGAGCACGAGCGCCGCAACGGTTACCGCTACGTCGGCGAATGGCCTGAAACCCTGCTGATCCGCGACTATCCGGCCTGGAAGGCGACGCTGCACGACCGCGCCTGATTTTCCGCCGGTCGCGTGAGAAAAATAGCATAGGGCGTATCACACGGGCGCCTGTGGTTGACTCGATCTGACGGGGCGGTATGGCTTGGCCGTCGGGTAGGGGTGCGTTTTCGAGATGCAGGATCGGGCTTCGCCCACAGATGAAGCCCTGGCCAAGGCGCATGGCCGCCTGCTGAAGGATGGATCTCTCCAATTCGACCGGGTCGGTTTCGAGCGCCCCGACATCAAGCCGCCCGGCTGGTTGCACTGGATCGGCGACGCGCTTCATTTCATAGCGCCCGCGCTGAAATGGGTCTTCTGGATTGGCCTGGCGCTGGTCGCCGGCTTGATCCTCTACGCCATCGTGCGCGAAATTCTTCGAATGCGCGCCCCGCCGGCGAAACCGAAGAAACCCGGGATCGTGGCGGAGGCGCAGTGGCGTCCGGAGGCGCAAGCCGCGCGCGATCTGCTGGCCGACGCCGACGCCCTGGCCGCGCGCGGCCTGTATGCCGACGCCGCCCATCTGCTTCTGTTGCGCAGCGTTCAGGACATCGAACAGCGCCAGCCCCGCGCGGTGCGCGTCTCGCTGACCACCCGCGAGATCGCCCGATTGAAGGCCCTGCCGGACGCCGCGCGACCCGCCTTCGACCTGATCGGCCGGATGGTGGAGCGAAGCCTGTTCGGCGGAGCATCTGTCGGCGCCCAGGATTTCGCCGACTGCCGCAAAGCCTATGAGGCCTTCGCCCTGCCCGAGGGCTGGCGCGCATGAGCCGATCCGAAGGTGCAGCAGGCGGCGGGTTCTCGCCGATCATCATGATCGTCGTGCTGCTGGTCGGGGTGGTGGCCCTGGCGGGGCTCGGCGTCCTTTCGGCCTATGCGCCGGAACTCAAGTCCGGCAACGACGGCGGCGGCCATGCCCTGTCGCGGTCGTCTACAGGTTTCAGCGGTCTGGCCGCTCTCTTGCGCGGCGTGGGCGTGCCGGTGGTGATGAACCGGGGGACGCTTTCGGAAACGTCGGACGAAAGCCTGTTGATCCTGACGCCGTCGATCCAGACCAAACCCGAACAGATCGACGACATCGAGCATTACGGCGCGACGTTGATCGTCCTGCCCAAATGGACCTCCATCCCGGATGCGAACCATGCCGGCTGGGTGAAGACTGTGGGCGTGCAACCGACCCAGAGCGTGGTGGCGTCTCTGCCGAAAGATTTGCGCAGCGGCCTGAAACTGACCGAGCGCAAAGGCGGCGCGACCGTCGCCTTGCGCCGTCCCGATGGCGCGTCGTTCGGACGGCCGGTCCGGATCGAGGCGCTGCGCACCCTGGAGGGCCCCGACTGGATCCCGGTCGTGGTCGACGACCAGGGCCGGGCTGTCCTGGCCATGCACCGCGAACTGCGCACCTATGTCCTGGCCGATCCCGACCTGATCGACACGGCTGCGCTGAAGACCCTCGACGGGGCGACAACCGCCGTCGCCCTGATCGACATCCTGCGCGCCGATGAGGCGCCGGTGATGTTCGACCTGACGCTGCACGGCTTCCAACGCACGCGCAACATGCTGCGGCTGATGCTGGAACCGCCGCTGGTCGGCATGACCCTGGTGCTGGTCGCGCTTGCCGCCTTCGCCGGTTTCCAGGCCGCCGTCCGCTTCGGCCCGGCGCGCGAGAGGAGCCGTGTCATCGCGCTTGGCAAGCGCGGACTGGCGGACAACACCGCCGGTCTCGTTCGCCTGGCGCGGCGCGAACACCGGATGGCCGCGCCCTACGCCCTTCTGGTGCGCGCCGCAGTCGCCCGCGCCATCGGGGCGCCGCGCAATCTGGACGAGGGGGCGCTGGACGTCTTCCTCGACCGTGTCGGCCGAACCACCGGCGCGACCGAAACCTACACCGCCCTGGCCGAACAGGCCCGGGCCGCCAAGTCGCCGGCCGACCTGATGCGGGTCGCCGGCGCCCTACATCGCTGGAACCAGGAGCTGACCCGTGCACGTCAATGAAGTGAAGGCGATCGCCGAGCGCATTCGCGCCGAGATCGCCAAGGCTGTGGTCGGCCAAGAAGACGCCGTGGATATGCTGCTGACGGCTTTGTTCGCCGGCGGCCATGTTCTGCTGGAAGGTCCGCCCGGCACGGCCAAAACCCTGCTGGCCCAGACGTTCGCGCGCACGGTTGGTCTCGACTACGGCCGCATTCAGTTCACGCCCGACCTGATGCCCGGCGACATCATCGGATCGAACCTGTTCAACTTCCAGACGTCCAGCTTCACCCTGACGCGCGGGCCGATCTTCTGCGAACTGCTGCTGGCGGACGAGATCAACCGCACGCCGCCCAAGACCCAGGCCGCCTTGCTGGAAGCCATGCAGGAGCGCCGGATCACCATCGACGGCGAAGCCCACGCCCTTAGCCGACGGTTCACCGTCGTCGCCACCCAGAACCCCATAGAGCAGCAGGGCACCTACCCCCTGCCCGAGGCCCAACTGGATCGTTTCCTGTTCAAACAGGTGCTCGACTATCCCAGCCTGGAGCAGGAGCGCGCCATCGTCGCCGCCCACGGTTCGCGCACCGGCCTGATGGACCCGGTCGCGCTGGGGGTCGAGGTTGTCGCCGACGCCGCGGTCATCGATGCGGCCGTCAATACGGTGGCGGACGTGCGCCTGACTGACGAGGTGATCGGCTACATCACCGGCCTGGTGCGCGCGACCCGCGCCTCGGCCGATGTCGAGACCGGCGCATCGCCACGCGCCGGGGCCATGCTGGCGGTCGCGGCGCGGGCGCGGGCGGCGCTGGACGGGCGCGACTACGTCATTCCCGACGACGTGAAAGCCCTGGCCATTCCGGCCCTGCGTCACCGCCTTGTCTTGTCGCCTGCGGCCGAGATCGAGGGACGGCGCGTCGAACAGGTGCTGGCCGGCCTAGTGGATCAGGTGGCGGCGCCCCGGTGATCTATCCCACCCGACGCGCGGTGACGGCGATGGCGGCGGGCGTTCCCGTCGCTCTGCTGGCTGGCGTCCTGACCCCTGCAGGCTGGCTCGCCGGGCCGGTCTGGATCGCAGGAGTCCTGCTGCTCTTGGCCTTGGACGCCTTGCGCGGCGGCTCGCGCTCCCGGCTGGAAATCGACCAGCCTCGGCCGGTGCGCGCGGCCGTGGGCCGGTCCGACCGGGCCGAACTGACCGTGCGTTTCGACGCCGGCGGCCCGGCCCCCACGACCGTCGAAGCGGCCCTTTCGGGCGACACACGGCTGGGGCTGGAAGAGGTCTCGTGCCGTGCCCCGGTCTCGGATCGCGCCGCTGTCCTGGCCTTTCCTTTCACGCCCAATCGCCGAGGCGCAGCCGTCTTGAAGGCTTTGTGGGTCCGCTGGCATGGACCGATGGGCCTGGCTTGGAAGCAGAAGACCTTCGCCTTGGACCTAGCGGCGCCGGTCCTGACCGACCTGCAATGGGTCCGCGATCAGGCCGTTCGCCTGTTCGCCCGCGACGCCCTGTTCGGCGCCAAGACCCAGCTGGAGATCGGCGAGGGCTCGGAGTTTCAGGCCCTGCGCGACTTTCAGGCCGGGATGGATCGCCGGTCCATCGACTGGAAACAGTCGGCCCGCCACGCGGCCCTGCTGGCCAAGGAGTTTCGCACCGAGCGAAACCACAATGTCATCATGGCGCTGGACTGCGGGCGGGCGGCCAGCGAACCGGTCGGCGGAATGCCGCGCATCGACCGCTTTATTCATGCGGCGCTGCTGCTGTCCTACGCCTGCCTGAGATCGGGCGACCGGACGGGCGTCTTCGCCTTCGATTCCCAGCCGCGCGTGGCCACCGGCGCCGTGGGTGGTCTGGACGCGTTTCGCACCCTTCAGGCCGTCGTCGGCCGCATCGACTATTCGACGCACGAGACCAACTATACCTTGGCCCTGGCGACCCTCTCGGGCCGGCTCCAGCGCCGCTCGCTGATCGTCGTCTTCACCGACTTCACCGACACCACGGCCGCCGAGCTTATGATCGAGTCGCTGGGGCGGCTGCTGCGCCGTCATCTGGTCCTGTTCGTCGTCCTGCGCGACGATGAGCTGGAAGGCCTGACCGCCGTCGAACCCCGGGCCCCCGAGGATGTCTCTCGCGCCGTCGTCGCCGGAACCCTGCTGCGTGAACGCGAGACGGTGATCGGACGGTTGCGGCGCATGGGGGCGCACATCGTCGACGCGCCCGCCGAGCGCGTCGGGACCGAGGTCGTCAACGCCTATCTGGACCTGAAGCGGAGGGATCTGCTGTGACCGACGTGCGCCCCTCAGGCCTGCTGAAGAGCCAGCGTTTTCGCCAGGCGCGCGAGGACGACTGGCGCCGCCTGGAGCGGCTGATGGACAAGGCCGAAAAGGGGTCCGCGTCCAAGCTGACCGACGAGGACATCCTGGCGGTTCCGGTACTATATCGTTCGACCCTGTCGGCCCTGTCGGTGGCGCGCGAGACCTCGCTGGATCAGGGGCTGATCGAGTATCTGGAGACCCTGTCGGCGCGGGCCTATTTCTTCGTCTATGGCTCGCGGGCGACGATTCAGGATCGGCTGGTCGCCTTCTTCCGCACCGACTGGCCCGCCGCCGTGCGCGGACTGTGGCGCGAGACCCTTGTGTCGGCGGCCCTGATGCTGCTGGGCGCCCTGGTCGGCGCCTGGCTGGTGATGCATGAGCCGGAATGGTTCTACGCCTTCGTGCCCGCCGACCTGAGCGGCGGGCGCGATCCCGCCGCCTCGACCGAGACCCTGCGCGCCACCCTGGACGGCGCGGACGGGGCGCAAGGCCTGTCGGCCTTCGCGGCCTATCTGTTTACCCACAACGCCCAGGTCGCCCTGCTGGCCTTTGCGCTCGGGTTCGCCCTGTGCCTGCCGACGGGCCTGCTGATCCTCTACAATGGCGCGACCCTGGGGGCCTTTTTCGCCCTGTTCGCCAGTCGGGGGCTGGGGTTCGAGCTGGGCGGCTGGCTGCTGATCCACGGCGTGACCGAACTGTTCGCCGTCATCCTGGCGGGTGCGGCAGGCCTGCGGATCGGCTGGGCCGTCGCCTTCCCCGGTCAAAGACGACGGCTGGACGCGGCCGTGGAGGCCGGGCGCACTGCGGGCATCGCCATGGGCGGCGTGGTGGTGATGCTGATGTTCGCGGGGCTGCTGGAAGGGTTCGGCCGCCAGCTGATCGTCGACACCGGCTTGCGTTACGCGGTCGCGGCGGCGACCGCCCTGATCTGGGGTCTGTATTTCTATGCGCCCCGCCCCGCCGTCGCGGAGTCCATTCATGTCCGCTAATCCCATCGCGCCCCGCACCGAGCGCGCCTTCGTCACGCCCGAGGGCGTGGACCTGCGGTTGAACATCGGCGATGCGGGTCAGAGGGCCGGCGCTTTTCTGCTCGACGCGGCCGTCATCATCGGCGTGCTGATCGTCTTCACCATCGCCTCAGCCTTCGCCTTCGGCGCCAGCGCGAGCGTCGCCGGCGTGACGGGGGCCGAAATGGTCGCTGTCATCTGGCTGATCGTCTTCTTCCTGCTGCGGAACTTCTATTTCACGGCCTTCGAGCTGTCGGCGGCGGCGGCCACGCCGGGCAAGCGGATCATGGGACTGCGCGTCGCCTCGCGCGACGGCGGACGGCTGAAGGCCGAGGCCGTCTTCGCCCGCAACGCCATGCGCGAACTGGAGGTTTTCCTGCCCCTGTCCATCCTGGTCGCCCGCAGCCAGGAGGGCGGCGTCGACGGCTGGATGTATCTGCTGGCCTTCGTCTGGGCGGCGATCTTCGTCTTCTTCCCCCTGTTCAACAAGGATCGGCTGCGCATCGGCGACCTGATCGGGGGCACCTGGGTCGTGCGCGCGCCGCGTCGCAAGCTGATCCGCGACATGGCCGAAGACGGGGCGACGCGGATGGCCGCCTACGCCTTCACCCCGGCGCAGCTCGACGCCTATGGCGCCAAGGAACTGCATGTTCTGGAGACCCTGCTTCGACAGGGCGACCGCAAGACCTTTCGAGACGTCGCCGACCGCATCGCCAAAAAGATCGGCTGGACGCGTGGCCCGTACGATACGGATCGGGACTTCCTCAGCGCCTATTATGCCGCCCTGCGTGGCCGTCTGGAGCAGAAGCTGCTTATGGGTGTCAGACGCCGCGACAAGCACGACGTCTGACGGATCGCGCGATCAATCGAAGATCGAGGCCAGTTCCTCAGAGCCGACGCCTTCCTTAGCTGAGCGCAACTCGTGATAAAGCGCCGCCACGCCGGCCGATGCGACGACCCCGGACAAGATGTTGACGACGGGCTCGGTGATCAGATTGACGGCCAGGTTGGGCGTGCCGCCGGTAAGAGTTCCCCCGGTCGCCAGACTGAGACCGCCGATGGCCGCGCCGATGATCCACGACAGGATCACATAGATCACCAGGAGGCCGAACACTTGCCAGCGATAACCCTTAGTCAGCTCTCGGCTGCGCTGCAGACTGGCGAAGACGCCGCGCTTTTCGACCACCACGGACGGAGCGCCGACCGACCACATGACCGACAAGATGATGCCCGGCACGATCAACAACAGAAAGCCCAGCATCATCCCGATGGAGGCGACGATCGCCAGGCCCAACAGCGGCAGGAAGTTCTGAACCCCGACGTTGAAGGCGTCGCCAAACGCGGTCGTTTTGCCGTTGAAGCCGTTCACGGCCGCCTTCACCACCATGCCCTGCAAAAGATACAGGCCGACGAAGTTCAACACCACGCCTACCATCATCATCAAGACGCCCGGTCCGAAATCTTCGTTCAACATCGCGCTTTGGCCAAAGGCCGACAGAATGCTGGGCGCGCCGACCAGAAGCGCCGCCGCGCCGAAGAAGACGGCGGCGTTCTGCTTGATCGCGCCGAAGGTCCGCTGGATCACACGACCAAGGTCGAACACCCCGCTGCCTGCGCCGCCAGTGATCGCGGGGGTCACCCTCGGTGGCCGCATGGCGATGATCTGCTGTGCGCGTCCGTCGGTCTCGGCGATGAAATCGACTCGCTGACTGCGCTCGAGAACTGAAGGCGGCTGAACGTCCTCCTTCGTGAACGAATAGCGCTCGCCGTCGTCGCCGAGGATCAAACCGAATCCGGTCGCCTCGTCGAACGTTTGAACCTCACCCCGCAAACCTGCCTCCCCTGCTGATGCGTCGCACGGTTTTAGAAGCTGCACCGCAGCCTCGCCAGTGCATTACAGAGGTGAGCCCGCGCGTCGAACCTCAAGCCATCGCTTGTCCGAGAAAGCCGACCATCTGTAGCGAGGACTTTTCCGGACAAGGGTGCTAGGAAGGCCCCGGATGATCAAAGCACTGCGGGAAATGGTGCGTCGACTTGGCTTCGTCAGTGCTCTGCTGCTGACGGTCGCCTTCGCCATGCCTGCGTTTGAAAGCCATGCCTGCGCGGTGGAAGCCTCAGGCGGCGTCCAGGTGGTCGAGCTGGTCGGCGGCGCTGATGGTCAATGTCCCGACTGCGGCCCGGCGTGCGCCAACGGCTGCTGTCATGCGCCGCATTCCGCCATGTCCAGCGACCTGGCGACGCCGCGTTTCATCGCGGTCTTCGGCCAGCCTCAGGCGTGGAGCGACAGCGTCGCGGGCCCGCTTGGGCGGCCTGACGGTCCCGAGCGCCCCCCAAGAGCCTGATCCTCGGCTGGACCTGGCGTCCGGCCCTTCCTGAGCCCTGCGCGTGGCGAAAACGTCGCGCGTCCTGAACTCTGGGCCCGGCCGTGCGCCAGGCGAGGATCGATCATGATTTCGAAGACATACTGGCTGATGACCGGCGCCGCCGTCGTCATCGCCCTTGGCGCGGGCTTCGGCGCCGCGCGCATTCTGGACCGCCCGCCGGCCGGGGCCGAACACGCCGAGGCGGGCCACGCCGAAGACGAACCCAGCAAAGCGGCCTTCCTCGCCCTGACGCCGCAGGAGGCCGCGCAAGCCGGGGTGTCCGTCGTCGCCGTGCAGCGGGGCGGCGGCGCCGAACTGAAGCTGCCGGGCCGCGTCGCCTTTGCGCCCGGCGCCGAGGCCGCCGTGGATGCGCCGTTGGGCGGCGCCGTGGTGCGCGTCCACGTCGGTCTGGGCGATCGCGTGGCGGCCGGTTCGCCGCTAATCACCGTGCGCAGTCCGGACGGCGCCGCCTCAAGGGCGGACGCCGACGCGGCGGGCGCGACGGTCCAGGCCGCGCGCGCCGCCGAACGGCGCGATCGCACCCTGTTCGAACAGGGCTGGGTGTCACAGGCGCGCTTGGACGTCACCGCCGCCGAGACCCGCCGTGCGGAGGCGCAACACCGCGCCGCCCGCGCTCGTGTCGGCGCATTCGGCGCGCCCGGAGCGGACGGCCTGACGGTGGTGCGCAGCCCCATCGCCGGCGTCGTCACGCGTCTGAGCGCGTCGCCGGGTCAGGTGCTGCACGAAGAGGCCTTGCAGGTCGCCGCCGTCGCCGATCCCGGCCGTGTCGAACTGGTGTTCGAGGCGCCGCCCGCCGCCGCTGCGATCCTGAAGGTCGGCGACCGGCTGGAAAGCACGGTCGCCGGATCGCGCGTCATGTCCGGCGTCGTCGTCGCCATCGCCCCGGCCAATGCGAACGGGGTCGTCGTGGTTCGCGCGCGGCCCGCTGGCGAGACGCCCCCGGCGGGATCGGTCGTCTCCGCCCGCGTTTCGGCCGGCGCGGGCTCAGGAACGCCTGTCGTGCCGATCGACGCGGTCCAGACCATAGAGGGCGCGCCGTCCGTCTTCGTTCAGGAGGACGGCGGGTTCCGTGCGCGCCCGGTCGTAACCGGACGAACCTCGGACGGTCGGATCGAGATCGTGTCCGGCTTGACCGGGACCGAGCGTATCGCCGGCGTCGGCGCCTTCCTGCTCAAGGCCGAACTGGCCAAGGGCGAAGCCGAGCACGGACATTGATCATGCTGAACCGGATCATCGACGCCTCCGTGCGTTTCCGCTGGCTGGTCGTGGGACTGGCCGTCGTCCTGGCCATCCTGGGCGGGCGCGAACTGCTGCATCTGCCCATCGACGCCGTGCCCGACATCACCAATCGCCAGGTGCAGATCACCACGGTCGCGCCGGCGCTAGGACCCGAAGAGGTCGAACGCCAGGTCACCTTCCCGCTGGAGACGGCGCTGGCGGGGCTGCCGGGCCTGACCGAGACCCGCTCCCTGTCGCGCCATGGCTTCTCGCAGATCACCGCCGTCTTCACTGATGCGACCGACATCTATTTCGCCCGCAATCTGGTCAATGAACGACTGCAGGCCGCGCGCGAAGATTTGCCAGGGGGGCTTTCTCCCTCGATGGGTCCGGTCGTGACCGGCCTGGGCGAAGTCTACATCTGGACGCTGAAACTGACCGGCCCTGCGGCGCGAACGGGCGCGGTCTATGTCACGCCCGAGGGCGAACGCCTCGTCACCGACCAGGAAAAGGCCACCTATCTGCGCACGGTTCAGGACTGGCTGGTCGCGCCCCAGCTGAAGACCGTGCCCGGCGTCGCCGGCGTCGATGTGCTGGGCGGCTATGTGAAGGAATATGCGGTCCACCCCGACCCCAGCCGACTGGCCGCCTATGGCGTCGGCCTGGTGCAACTGGTCGAGGCGTTGGAGCACGCCAACCGCATCGCCGGCGCCGGATACGTCAATCGTGCAGGCGAGGCCTATATCGTACGCGCCGACGCTCGGCTGAAGAGCCTGAACGACCTCGCCCAGACGCCGATCCTGAACCGGGGCGGCCAGGTGATCCGAGTGTCCGACGTGGCCACGGTCGAGATCGGCCGCGCGCCCCGTTTGGGATCGGCCAGCGCCGACGGCCGCGAGACGGTGGTCGGCACGGCCCTGATGCTTCAGGGGGAGAACTCGCGAGAGGTGGCGCACCGCGTCGGCGAACGGCTGAAGGCCATTGCGCCCAGCCTGCCGCCGGGCGTGGTCCTCAAGCCCGAACTGGACCGCACCGAACTGGTCGAGGCGACGATTCGCACGGTGGAGCACAATCTGTTGCTCGGCGCCCTGCTGGTCGTCGCCGTCTTGTTCTTCGCCCTCGGCAATGTGCGGGCGGCCGTCATCACCGCCCTGGTCATTCCGCTCAGCTTCCTGTTCGCCGCCTCGGCGATGAACCGGTTCGGCATCAGCGCCAATCTGCTGAGCCTGGGCGCGCTGGACTTCGGCCTGATCGTCGACGGCGCCGTGGTCGTGATCGAGAACACCCTGCGCCGTTTGGGCCTGAAGCGGACGGAGATGGGTCGGCCGCTGACGACCGCCGAAAGGCTGTGGGTCGCCGCCGCATCGGCCCGCGAAATGGCTCGGCCCGCGGCCTTCGGCCAGGCGATTATCCTGCTGGTCTATGCGCCCTTGCTGATGTTCGAAGGAGTGGAAGGCAAGATGTTCGGCCCGATGGCCGCCACCGTCATGCTGGCGCTCGCCGCCGCCTTCGTGCTCAGCTTCACCTTCGTGCCCGCCATGGCCGCCCTGTTGGTGCGCGAGCCCAAGGCGGATCATGAGGAGACGCGGCTGACCCGCGCGGCCAAGGCGCATTACCAGCCGCTTCTTGCACACGCCATCGCCCGACCACGGCGCGTCCTGGCCGGCGCGGGTGTCGCCTTGCTGGCCGGCGTCCTCGCCTTCCTGCCATTGGGGCGCGAGTTCGTGCCGCAACTGGATGAGGGCGATGTGCTGGTCCAGGCGCTGCGCGTGCCCTCGACCTCGCTGGAACAGAGCCAGGCGATGCAGTTCCAGGTCGAGCGCGCGCTCAAGGCCATGCCCCAGGTCGATCGGGTCTTCACCCGCACCGGCACAGCAGAAGTCGCATCTGACCCCATGCCGCCATCGATCTCGGACACCTTCGTTATCCTGAAAGATCGCAAAGACTGGCCCGATCCGCGACTGCCGAAAGTCGATCTGGTGGCGGATATGGAGACGCGGCTCTCCACCCTGCTGGGCAACAATTACGAGTTCACCCAGCCCATCGAGATGCGGTTCAACGAACTGATCGCGGGTGTGCGTTCGGACGTGGCGGTCATGGTCTATGGCGATGATTTCGCCGCCATGGAGCGCACGGCCCAGCAGGTCGCGGGCGTCCTGAACGGCATCGAGGGCGCGGCGGACGTACGGGTCGAGCAGGTCTCGGGCCAGCCGACCATCACCGCCAGCGTGGATCGCACCGTGGCGGCGGCGCAGGGGATCCATGCCTCCGACGCTGCGGACGCCCTGGCCATCGCCTTCGCCGGCCGTTCGGCCGGTCAGGTCAACGAGGGCGACCGGCGCTTCGATGTGGTCGTGCGGCTGGACGACGCCCTGCGCGCCGACCCGGCTGTGATGGAGCAGCTGCCGGTCATGCCCGAGAACGCCCAGTCCGGGGCGCCGACCGTACCCCTGTCCTCGGTCGCTCGCTTCGACGTCGGCGAAGGCCCGAACCAGATCAGCCGCGCCGACGGCAAGCGCCGCATGATCATTCAGGCCAATGTCCGCGGACGCGACCTGGGCGGCTTCGTCGCCGAGGCGCAAGCCAAGGTCGCCGAACAGGTTCAGCCGCCCCCATCCGGCTGGATCGACTGGGGCGGTCAGTTCGAGAACCTGCAACGCGCCTCGGCCCGTCTGGCGCTGATCGTGCCGATCGTCTTCCTGACCATCGGCCTGCTGCTCGTGCTGGCCTTGCGATCATGGAAGGACGCGGCCCTGGTGTTCGCGGGCGTGCCGCTGGCCCTGGTGGGCGGCGCCTTGGCGCTGGCGCTGCGCGGGATGCCGCTGTCGATCAGCGCGGCCGTCGGCTTCATCGCCGTCTCAGGCGTGGCGACGCTGAATGGCCTGGTGCTGATGCAGGCCATCCGCCAACGCCTGACCGAGGGCGACCCGCCGGCCAAGGCGGCGCTCCACGGCGCCGTCAGCCGCCTGCGCGCCGTCCTGACCACGGCCTTGGTCGCCGTCCTCGGCTTCGTGCCCATGGCCTTCGCCTCAGGCGCAGGCGCCGAGGTGCAAAAACCCCTGGCCACAGTCGTCATCGGCGGCCTGACCACCGCGACAATCCTCACCCTGATCGTCCTGCCGGTGCTCGCGGCATGGCGCAAAGCGGATGCGGTTCCCGACTGATCCGCCCCGATTGAGCAAGGCCTGCGTGACGCCGATAGCCACCAAAGCTCACGCAGGCTGCGCATTATCGCGTTTGAGGAAGGTCTCGCCTATATAGCGCCTCTCCCTGATCGAGCGCCCATGTCACCCGTCACTGTTTGATGCCTTCCACCAGATCGATAAATCAAGCGCGCACGCTCTCCATCGCCCCGATGATGGACTGGACCGATCGGCATTGCCGGGCGTTTCACAGGGCGTTGACGAGCCGGGCCTTGCTCTACACCGAGATGGTGACGGCGCCGGCGGTGTTGCATGGGGATCGCGAGCGGCTGCTGGGGTTCGATGCGTTGGAGCATCCGGTGGCCTTGCAGCTGGGCGGGTCGGACCCGGCGCAGTTGGCCGAGGCCGCCAAAGTCGGCGAGGCGTTCGGCTATGACGAGATCAATCTGAACGTCGGCTGCCCGTCGGACCGGGTGCAGTCGGGCCGGTTCGGGGCCTGTCTGATGCGCGAGCCGGAGCTGGTGGCGGACTGTATGGCGGCGATCAAGGGGGCCGTCAGCGTGCCCGCGACCGTCAAATGCCGCATCGGCGTGGACGATCAGGATCCGGCCGTCAGCCTGTTCGCCACGGTGGACGCCTGCGCCGCCGTCGGGATCGAGGTCTTCGTCGTCCATGCGCGCAAGGCCTGGCTGAAGGGCCTGTCGCCCAAGGAGAACCGCGACGTGCCGCCGCTGGACTATGATCTGGTGCGCCGGCTGAAGCGCGAGCGGCCGCATCTGAACATCTCGATCAATGGGGGCATCGCTTCGATGGACGCGGCCGAGGCGCATCTGGCCGAGGTCGACGGCGTCAAGCTGGACGGGGTCATGCTGGGCCGCGCAGCCTATCACGAGCCGGCCATCCTAGGGCAGGCGGATCGTCGCCTGTATGGCGAGCCGGTCGAGGATACCGACGCCTTCGCCGCGCTGGAGCGCTATCGGCCCTATATGGCCGCGCGTCTGGACGAAGGCGTCGCCTTGCCCGCGATGGCGCGGCATATGCTGGGCCTGATGCACGGCCGGCCGGGCGCGCGGGCGTTCCGTCGCATTCTGACGGTCGAGGCGATCAAGCCCGGCGCCGGCCTGGAGGTGCTGGACCGCGCAGTGGAGGCCGTGCGCGAGGCCGAGGCGAGGCGCGACACGGCGCCCGGCGACTGGGCGGCGTAACCCAATCTTCAGAGCCGGCTGGCAAGGTTAAGAGAACCCTGCCGCTTCGGACCTGCACGCCATGAAGACCCTGCTGATCGCCGCCGTCATCGCGACCGCCCTGCCCGCCACATCGGCCCTGGCGCAGGCTGACGGCCGGTTCGCCGTCGGCGCCCAGGTCGGCACGCCGGGCTCCGGCTTTCAGGCGCAATTCGCACTCAGCCCGGTCGTGGTGCTGCGCGGCGGCTATGACGTGCTGAAATGGGATCGAGACCAGACCTACAAGGGCATCGATTACGACGCCAAGATCGACTTCAAGTCGCCGGGCGCCTTTGTGGACCTGCATCCGTTCCGCAACGGCTTTCTGATCTCGGGCGGGGCCTATTTCGGCGATCGCAAGGTCGATCTGGATGCGACCCCCACCGGAAACGTCAATGTCGGCGGCGCGACCTTCACCCCGGCCCAGGTCGGGACATTGACCGGCCGCATCGACCTGGAGAGCACCGCGCCCTTCGTCGGCCTGGGCTATGACAACACCTTTACGCGCGGAGGAAGGCTGGGCTTCCGCCTTCTGGCCGGCGCGGCCTTTGGCGATGCGCCGCAAGTGGATCTGGACGCTCGCGGCGGGACGCTGTCGAACGACCCTACCTTCCGTTCGCGTTTGGATCAGGAAGAGCGTGAGATTCAGGCCGAGGCCGATGATTACAAGGTCCTGCCGGTGCTTCAGGCGGGCCTCAACTTCAAGTTCTGATGCCGGGGGCGTCGTCCCTGAGCGCGAAGGTTGGGGATAAATAGATTATACAAAACAGGGCGTTAACCTAGAAACAAATCGTAACAGACGGCACCAAGGCGGGTTTCGCCACTTTCTCGCCACAGGTTAACGCGACAAGGCCAGCGCCGGCGGCGTTGGGAGCCGGTGTCTCCTGAGCGAAACTCATGATCGGCGCCTCCGCTGCTATCGCCATGCTTTGGGCTGCCGTATCGTCTGTGACGAGCGGGCCTGTCCCCTACAATGACGTCGTAGCGGCGGATCAAGTCAGGACTGAAACCCCTGCCGCCATCGTCGGTTCCGATGAAGTCGAGACCGCCCTGAACGCCGAACAGGCCGAGCTGATGGCCTCCGATCCGGACTGGCGCGCGTCGGCGCGCCTCTATCACGCAGGCGGCGGCGGCGCGACGGGCAACGATTCGCTGGGTTGCCGTCCGATCGCCATGCGCACCGTCGCGGTCGATCCCCGTGTGATCCCGCGCCGCACCAAGCTGTTCATCCGCGAAACGGTCGGCATGCGTCTGGCCGATGGTTCGATCCACGACGGCTACTGGTACGCCTCGGACACCGGCGGCGCGATCAAGGGCCAGAAAATCGACCTCTATACCGGCAACGGTCGCGGCTCGATGAACCAGGCGCAGCGCCTGAACATGCGCACCCTGACCATCGTGGACGCCGGCGACTTCGACGGTTGCCCCCCGGCCTGGACCACCGCTTCCAACTGATCCGGCCGATCATGAAAAACGCCGGCTGACCGCGAAGGTCAGCCGGCGTTTTCGTGTCTGAAGCCTTGCGCCAATCAGTCCAGTTCGGACACTTCCAGCGTCGACTGCACCATCGAGCCATTATAGGTGCCGACCCATATGTCGTAGCGGCCGCTCTGCGGATTGGTGATCGTCACCTTCGGATCGACGCCGCCCGCGCCGTCGTCGTCGCAATAGAAGCGGCCGTTGGGCGTATTGATCAGCAGGGTTGTGTCCTCGTCTGCGCGAACGCGGAAGGTCAGATCGGCGTCGCCGGGCTCGAAGAAGATCTGGATGTCCGGGGCTGAACTGACCGAACCTTCGCAGCCCGCCTTGGCGGCCGAGGCGGGCGAGGAGCCGCCGGCCAGGATCGACTTGGTCCAGGGGTCGGGCGTGAAGCCGCCGCGCAGATTGGCCTTGCCGTAGTTGGGCTCAAGATCGATATTGGGCGCCGCGCCCGCCGTCGTGTCCGTGCCGCCCAGTTCGCTGATCTGCAGCGTCGACTGGACCATGTTGTCGTTATAGGTGCCCAGCCAGATGTCGTAGCGACCGCTCTCGGGATTGGAGATTGTCACCATCGGGTCCAGGTCGCCGCCGCTGTCGTCGTCGCAGTACCAGCGGCCGCCGGGGCTGTTGACCAGCAGCGTCGTGTCCTCGCTGGCGACCGCCTTGATGGTCAGGTCCAGATCGCCGGCTTCGAAGTTCAGTTGCAGATCGGGCGCGGCGCTGACCTTGCCCTCGCAGCCCGACTGCGCCGCCGAGGCGGCGATCGAACCGCCCGCCAGGATGGACTTGGTCCAGGGATCGGGCGTGAAGCCGGTCTCCAGCCGCACCGAGCCGTAGTTGGGGTCCAGGGTGAAGTCGGGCTTGGCCCCGCTCTTCTGCGCCAGGCTGACGCCAGGGGCGAGCAGCACGGACGCAGCGGCGATGACGGCGATGGATTTCATGATGCTCCCTCCAGCAGCGGCGCAACGCCGCAGGGGGAGACTATTCCGTTTCGCCGAACCGTGCAGCTTGAAATGCGGTCTTTCAGAAGCGGCGCTTGCCCGTCACTGTCTCGAAGAACAGGCGAAAGTCGCCCATCAGGCTCCACAGCGGATATTTGAACGTCGCGGGCCGGTTCTTTTCGAAGAAGAAATGCCCGACCCAGGCGAAGCCGTAGCCCAGCAGCGGCATGGCCAGCAGCCACCAGGCGTTCCGCGTCGCCACGAAGGCGACGAAGGCCGAGATCACCAGAAAGGTGCCGACGACGTGGATGCGCCGACACGCCCGGTTGGAATGCTCGTGGATGTAATAGGGATAGAAGGCCTCGAACGAGGCGTAACGGCCCTCGGGTGCGGACGGCGTGCTCATGGGCGGAGGGTGCGCCTCCGCCCACGATCAGGCAAGTGGTCGCAGATCAGCCCTTCGGCTTGCCCTGGAAGCCGTCCTTCTTGAAGCCCGGCTTGGCCTTGAAGGGCTTCTTGGCATAGGGCTTGTCGCCCGAGGCGTTCGAGCGCGGATTGGCGCCGCCATCGTTCTTCGGCGCCCAGGGCTTCTTCTTGAACGGCGGGCGGGCCTCGCCCTCGCCGCCGTCGGCGCGCTTGTAGGGGGTCTTCTTGAAGGGGCGGTCGCCATCCTCGCGCGGCTTGCCGGCGAAGCGGCTGGCCTTCATCGAGCCGGGCGTCGGGGCTTCCGACGGCGTGATCTTCACCTCGTCCTTGGAGGCGGCGACGGCTTCGCGGAAGGCCTTCTCGTGGGTCTTGGCGACCTCGAAGCGCGTCTCTTCGGGGAAGGTGCGGATGGCGCCGATCTGAGGCTTGGAAATGCCGCCGATGCGGCAGATCAGCGGGATCAGCCATTTGGGGTCGGCGTTCTTGTTGCGGCCTACGTCCAGACGGAACCAGACCACGTCATCGGCGCCTAGGCGGTCGCCCGGCCAGGGTTGGGCCGCCGTGCCGTCGTCGTTGCGCACGGTGCGCTCGCGCTTGGCCGGACCGCGATCCGAACCCGGATCGGACAGTTCTTCCGGCGCCGGTTGTTCCTTGCGCAGCAGGCGCACCAGGGCGGCGGCGATCTCGTCTGGCGTACGCTCGGCGATCATCCGCTTCGCGACGACCATGTCCTCGTCGGAGACGTCGGCCTCGAAGAACTCAGGCGACAGCAGACGCCCTTCGTCGGCCTTGCGGATTTCATCGAAGGTCGGGGCGCCGGTCCAGACGGCGTCGACGCCGGCCTCGTCCATCAGCCGCTCGGCCTTGCGACGGCGCGAGTGCGGGACCAGCATGACCGAGATGCCCTTCTTGCCCGCCCGGCCGGTCCGGCCCGAACGGTGCAGCAGGCCGGCGCGGTTCATCGGCAGTTCGGCGTGGATGACCAGACCCAGGTCCGGCAGGTCCAGACCGCGCGCGGCGACGTCGGTGGCGACGCAGACGCGGGCGCGGCCGTCACGCAGCGACTGCAGCGCGTCGGTGCGCTCGCGCTGACCCATCTCGCCCGACAGGCTGACGGTCGAGAAGCCGCGCTCCAGCAGCGACGACTGCAGGTGACGCACGCTGTCGCGCGTCGAGCAGAAGACCATGGCGCGCGGCGCCTCGAACCAGCGCAGGGTGTTGACGACCGCGTGCTCGATCTCGTTGGGCGCGATGCGGTAGGCGCGGTATTCGATGTCGGCGTGCTGGCGCGTCTTGTCGGTCGCGTCGATGCGGACCGCGTCCTTCTGATAGCGTTTGGCCAGGGTGGCGATGTCGCGCGCGATGGTCGCTGAGAAAAGCAGGGTGCGGCGTTCGGCCGGCGCCTGGTCCAGGATGTGCTCCAGGTCCTCGCGGAAGCCCATGTCCAGCATCTCGTCGGCCTCATCGAGGACGGCGACCTTCAGCTCGGACAGGTCCAGATTGCCCCGGTCGATGTGGTCCTTCAGGCGGCCGGGCGTGCCGACGACGATGTGGACGCCAAAGCTGAGCGCGCGAGCTTCACGCCGCGCATCCATGCCGCCGACGCAGGTGGCGATCTTGGCGCCGGAGTCGGCGTACAGCCATTGCAGCTCGGCCGCGACCTGCATGGCCAGTTCCCGTGTGGGTGCGATGGCCAGGCACAGCGGCGCGCCGCCGGGGCCGAAGATCGGCTTGTCGCCCAGCAGGGTCGGCGCAGCGGCCAGACCAAAGGCCACGGTCTTGCCCGAACCCGTCTGGGCCGAGACCAGCAGGTCGCGATCCGCATGCTCCGCCTCCAGGACGGCGGCCTGAACCGGAGTGGGTTCGGCATAGCCCTTGTTGATCAGGGCGCGGTCGAGCGCGGGATGGACGGCGGGAAAGGGCATAGGAAACCTGGGACAACGGACAAGGGCGGTCGCCGAAACGACCGCGCCCGGCCGAGGTCAGACCTCAGGCCGGGCGAATGATGGCGCTCTATACATCAATAAGGGCGCAAGCGGGGCGGAAAACGCCGTTCATCCTGTTCCTTCAGGCGACGTTGACCTGAAAGACGCAGTCTGGCGATCGAACCCACCGCGTCCGGAGCTTCGCCATGCAAGCGCTTTCCATAGCCGCCGCCGGAATGACGACCGCGCAGAACCGGTTCGACAACAGCGCGCGCCGCACCGCCGCCGCGCCGCTGGACAATCTCGCCGAGGAAACCGTGGAGCGGATCGACGCCAAGACCGCCTTCAGCGCCAACGCCGCCGTTCTGCGCACCGCCGACGACATGACCGGCACGCTGCTGGACATGCTGGCCTGAAGCCTCAGACCGGCGCCTTCTCCGGCAGGTTGAAGAAGCCCGCAAAGCGGTCGAACACGGCACGGTCGCCGGTCAGGGTCATCAGGCCGTCGGCCTCGAAGGCGCCGGGCGGGACCTTGCCGTAGACGCAGGCCGCGACCAGCGGCGGTTGGGTCGTCAGGACGACATCGGCGGCATCCGTGGCGCCGCGGCGGGTCGTGATCGTCCCCTTTTCGATCTGAACGACGAAAGGCTCGTCGCCGAAGACGAAGCCGACGGTCATCGCTGCGTCCCCGGCCAAGGCCGGATCGAACATCGTCTCGAAGGACTGCATGATCGACACCGCGCTGATCGGCAGTGTCGGGTCGTGGCGAGGCGAGCGCGCGGCCCAGCCACCCAGCACCATGAAGACCGGCTTGATCTCGTAGCCCCACGGCGTCAGCTCATAGACCTGGACCGAGGCGGGCGGCGGGAGCTTGCGGCGGGTCACGATGCCCGAAGCCTCCAGCCCCTCCAGTCGCTGAGTCAGCACGTTGGCGGAAATGCCGTGCAGATCCTTCCTCAGATCACCGAACCGGCGCGGACCCATCATCAGTTCGCGGATCACCAGCAGAGCCCAGCGTTCGCCGATCAGGTCCAGTCCGTGCGCAGCGCCGCACGCATCATGATATTTTCGGCCCGCCTTATAGGTTATCTTTTCTAACTTCATAGTTGACTATGGTAATCATCGGAGTCAGGTTTCGCAAATAACAAGGAGAGGAAACGTCGTGGCCCAGCTGATTTTCATCAACCTGCCGGTCGCCGACCTGCCCCGATCGATCGCCTTCTACGAAGCCGTCGGCGCGACCAAGAACCCGATGTTCAGCGACGACACGGCCGCCTGCATGGTGGTGTCGGACGTGATCCACGTCATGCTGCTGACCCACGACAGATGGCGCACCTTCACCGACCGGGCGATCCCCGACGCCCATGCCTCGGCCCAGGTTCTGCTGTGCCTGTCACGGAACAGTCGCGAGGCGGTCGACGCCGTCGTAGCCCAGGCAGGCGCCGCTGGCGGCAAGAGCGATCCCAATGCGGCCACGGACTACGGCTCCATGTACGGCCGCAGCTATGCCGATCCGGACGGCCATATCTGGGAAGTCATGTGGATGGACCCGGCCGCCGTCGGCACCGGTCCCGAAGCCTTCGCCGCCCACGCCATGGTGTCGTGATGGCTGACATTCGCGAACTGAGCATCAGTCGGCTGATCAAGGCCTCGCCGGAGACGGTGTGGAAGATCTACACCGAGCGCACCGGCGAGTGGTTCTGCCCCCGCCCCTGGACCACGCCGGTCGTGGATTGGGACCTGCGCGTCGGCGGGCGGGCCAATGTGGAAATGGCCTCGCCCGAGGGCGAGCGGCATCCCTATTCCGGCGTGTTTTTGGAGGTGGTGCAGGGCCGCAAACTGGTCTCGACCGGCGCCTTTACAGAGGGCTGGGTTCCGCAGGCCGGCGACATGAACTTCGTGCGGATCGACACCTTCGAGCCCGAGGCCGGCGGAACCCGCTACACCGCCACCGCCCGGCACTGGGACGAAAAAGCCGCCGAAACCCACAAGGCCATGGGCTTCGAACAGGGCTGGGGCGCCGTCGCCGATCAACTGGCGGCGTTGGCGCAGGGAGATGCGGCATGAGCGACAAGATCATTCCCTGCCTGTGGTTCGACGGCGAAGCCGAGGCTGCGACCGCCTTTTATGTCAGCCTCCTGCCCGACAGCCGCATCACCGCCGTCAACCGCTCGCCGGTCGATACGCCCTCCGGCGCTGAAGGCACGGTCCTGACGGTGCAGTTCGTGCTGGCGGGTCGCGAGTATCTGGCGCTGAACGGCGGACCGACCTTCCGCTTCACCGAAGCCGTCTCCTTGATGGTGATGACCGAGGATCAGACCGAGACGGACCGGCTGTGGGACGCCCTGCTCGCCGACGGCGGCAGCGAGAACGCCTGCGGCTGGTTGAAGGACCGCTGGGGTCTGTCGTGGCAGATCACGCCTCGTCGCCTGATGGAACTGACCACCGATCCGAACCCCGCGCGCGCCAAGGCCGCCATGCAGGCCATGATGGGCATGATCAAGATCGACATCGCGGCGCTGGACCGCGCCGTCGCCGATGTTTGAATCCAGAAAGAGGAGACGACCGATGACCTATGTGACCGGCTTCCTGACCCCCGTGAAATCGCAGGACAAGGCGCGCTACATTAAGTCCGCCGAAGCCTCTTGGCCCCTGTTCCAGAAATACGGCGCCCTGTCCCAGGTCGAGACCTGGGGCGAGGACGTGCCCGATGGCAAGCTGACCAGCTTTCCCATGGCGGTGAAGCTGGAGGACGGCGAGGTGGTCGTCTTTTCCTGGGTCACCTGGCCCGACCGCGCGACCGCCGACGCCTGTTTCGGCAAGATGCAGGACGATCCCGGCTTTGCGAACATGGACATGCCCTTTGACGGCAAGCGCATGATGTGGGGCGGTTTCGACGTCGTCTTCGACGGCAGGGCCTGACTAGGACGGCCATGTCCGAACTCAAATCCTCCCGACGCATTGTCATGGATCGAGGAGAAACGACATGGCCGCTCGCCCCACCTGGCAAGGACATCTGAAGCTGTCGCTTGTTACCTGTCCGGTGGCTCTCTACACCGCGACGACCAGCACAAACGATGTGCGGTTTCACCTGATCAATCCCGACACCAACAACCGCATCCGCATGGTGCCGACGGATCCCGACACCGGCCCGGTCGAACGCAGCGACCTGGTGCGCGGCTATGAGGTGTCCAAGGACGAATACGTCCTGTTCGACGACGCCGACTTCGACAAGGTGAAGCTGGAAAGCACCAAGACCATCTCCATCGACAAGTTCGTCGAC
This sequence comes from Brevundimonas sp. EU05-FHT14B07, assembly GCF_058790795.1. Taxonomy (NCBI): domain Bacteria; kingdom Pseudomonadati; phylum Pseudomonadota; class Alphaproteobacteria; order Caulobacterales; family Caulobacteraceae; genus Brevundimonas; species Brevundimonas sp. EU05-FHT14B07. The sequence continues at coordinate 132,139 of NZ_JBYTCZ010000001.1, read as the reverse complement.
GAGACCGAGATCGACCGGCTGTACTGGGACGACCCCTTCTTCGTGGTCCCCGAAAAGGGCGCTGGCGTAGAAGCCTTCGCCGTCATCCGCGACGCCATGCAAAAACAGGGCAAGGTCGCCTTGGGCCAGTTGGTCCTGCGCGGCAAGGAACGCCAGCTGGCGCTGGAGGTGCGCGGCAAGGGGCTGATCGCCTACACCCTGCGCGCCCATGACGAGGTGCGCGACGCCGACGACTATTTCGACGACATCCCGACCGTGAAGGCCGATCCCGACATGGTCGAGATCGCCGCCCGCATCATCGGCCAGAAGGAGGCAGACTTCGACCCCTCCGACTTCAAGGACGGCTACGACGACGCCCTGCGCGCCATGATCAAGGCCAAGTCCAAGGGCGGCAAGGGCGTGGTCGATGTCGCCGAACCCGACGACACCAATGTCATCGACCTGATGGCCGCATTGCGGAACAGCCTGAAAGGGTCGGCGACGGGGACGAAGAAGCCAGCCGCCAAGAAGGCTCCGGCAAAGAAGGCGGCACCCAAGAAGGCTGCGGCAAAGAAGAAGACCGCGGCCTAGACGCCCATCGCCTTCAGCGCCGATTTCAAACTGACCGCCGAGGCGCGGAATTCGGCCCACGGATCGGGCTTCTTCAGCAAGGACGCATAGGTCCAAAGGTTGAATGCGGCCGGATCCAGCCCGGCCTTCACCTGCCCCCAGGACAGCGGGAAGGCGATCCCCGCCCCCGGCCGGGCGCGCGGCGACCAAGGCGCGACCGCCGTCGCCATCCGCCCGTTGCGCAGATAGTCGATGAAGATTTTTCCGCCCCGCGCCTTCTTGGCCAGGGTCGTGGTGAACCGGTCCGGCGCCTCGGCGCGGATGGCCTCGGCCACCGCCTTGGCGAAGGCCTTGTTCTGATCCCAGGTCACACGCGAGCGGGCGTCGGTCTTGATCGGCGCGACGACGTGCAGCCCCTTGCCCCCGGTCGTCTTGACGAAGGCGGCCAGACCCAGCGCCTCGATCTTCGCTTTCACGACCTTGGACGCGGCGATGACGTCGGCGAAGTCCAGCCCCTCGTCCGGATCCAGGTCGAAGGTGATCTGGTCAGGGATTTCCGGCTGGCCGGGCGCACAGCCCCAGGGGTGCAGTTCCAGCCCGCCTGACTGGGCGATGGCGACCAGGCCGCCCGCATCGACGGCGGCCACATAGGGCGTGCGCGCCTTGACGTCGATCAGCTTCAGCCGCGGGTTCGACCCCGCCATGGCGTGGCGTTGGAAGAAGGTCTCGCCGCCGATTCCCTCGGGCGCCCGGATGATCGAGGTCGGCCGGTCCGCCACATGGGGCAGGATCCGCTCAGCCGCCGCCTCGTAGTAGCGCGCCAGATCGGCCTTGGTGATCGCCGGCCGGTCGCCGACGGCGGGCCACAACACCTTATCGGGGCTGGAGAGGGTCACGCCCGCCACGACCACCTTGCCGGGCTTTCCGGCTGGTCGCACCGTCGTCGTGGTCTTCTTCGCGTCGCCCATGTCCGTGGGCGGCTGCGGCGGCTCGGTGACCTCTGCGGCCGTCTTGTCTTCGCGCAACCCTTTGAACGCCGCCTGCCGCAGCGATCCGGATTCGGTATAGCCGCCGTGCTCGACCTCGGCGACCAGCACCGGCTTGACCCAATGGATGTCCTTGGCCGCCTTTGGCGCGCCCGCCCCGGCGAAGGGAGACTTCTGCGCCGCCACGCCCTTCAGCGCCGGAACAAGCGTCTTCGTCACCGCCTCGCCATAGCCGGTCCCCACCCGGCCCAGATAGCGAAGGCCGCCCTTTTCCCTGACCCCGACCAGCAGAGAGCGGAACCGCGTGCCGCCCTCGGACGACCAGCCGCCGATCACCACTTCGTCGCGCCCCCGGCATTTGGACTTCAGCCAGGTCGATGACCGCCCGGCGTGATAGGGCGCGTCCAGCTTCTTGGAGATCACGCCTTCCAGATCCATGCGACAGGCGCTCTCCAGCACCGCCTGGCCGGTCGAGGCGAAATGCTCGACGTAGCGCAGCCGCCCTGCGGCCGCCTTTCCGATCCTGTCCACATAGGCCTGCAGCCGCGCCTTGCGATGCGACAGCGGCAGTTTACGCAGATCCTCCGCCCCCTCGAACAACAGATCGAAGGCGAAATAGACCAGGTCTTCCGTCTTCTCGTCCGAGATGGCCGCCTGCAACGCTCCGAAGTCCGGCATGTGTTCGTCGTCCAGCGCGCACAACTCGCCGTCGATCACGGCGTCGGGCCAGGTCGCCGCGTCCGTCGCCAGATCCGAGAACTTGTCGCTCCAGTCCAGACCCTTGCGCGTCCGCAAGACCGCCCGACCGCCGCCCACGCCGATCTGGATGCGATAGCCGTCGAACTTGATCTCGTGCGCCCAGCCCGTCCCGCCCGGCGGATGGTCAGTCACCTTGCACAGCTGGATCGGCACGAAGGCCGGCGGCTTCCTGGCCTTCGCCGCCGCTTTCGAGGGCGTGGGCTTGGCCGGGCCCTTTCGTCCCGTCGGCTTGGACGCCGTCCATTCCTTGGTTCCGTCCGCGATTTCGGCCAGCGACCGGCCCGTCGTCACCGAGGCGTCGATTTCGGCCAGCGCATCGCCCTCCCCCGCCACGGCGAAGTCGTCCTTCTCCTTCAGCAGCAGCCAGTTGTTGCGTTTGGAGGGTTTGCCCCGATCGCTCTTCAGCCGGATCAGCGCCCATTTGCCCTTCAGCCGTTCGCCGTGAAGGATCATCTTGATCTGACCCTTGGCCCAGGCCGCTTCCAAGTCCGGCTCCTGCGGCTCCCAGGTCCCGACGTCCCACATCTGTACCGTTCCGGCGCCGTAGTTGCCGTCGGGAATTGTGCCCTCGAACGATCCGTAATCCAGCGGATGATCCTCGACCTCGACCGCCAGCCGCTTGACCGCCGTGTCGCGCGACGGCGCCTTGGTCACGGCCCAGGACTTCAGCACCCCGTCCGCCTCAATACGGAAATCATAGTGCAGCCGCGTCGCGGCATGGCGCTGGATCAGATAGCGGAAGCCGCCCTTCGCGCGCTTGCCCTTCGCGCCCTTCGGCTCGGGCGTTTCGCCGAACCGGCGCTTGGCCTGATAGGTCTTCAGTTCACCGCGCATAGGGGCGTAATCCACCCCGCGCCAAAGCGTTGCCTCAGCGACAGAAGCGCGTGTCGGTCGCCTCGAGGTGCAGGTGGTCGTAGTGGACGGCGTTGTAATCGGGGCTGAGCGTCGTGCCGAAGATGCGGCAGGCGTCGTCGCGGATACGCTTCAGGAAGCGCGCTTCGGGCGTGTCGCCGTTCCAGTCCTTCGTCACCGTGATCCGCCGCCCGTCCCTCAGCCGCACCCCGGCGAAGTCCAGCGCCGCTGCCTGGGAATGGGCGCTGATGCGGTTCGACCCCGCGCCGTTGTTCACGTTGCGACAGGCGTAGGCCCCCATGTGGTCGATCTGCACGACGTCAGAGCCCAGGATCTCGCGCGCCGCCGGCTCCAGCGACTGACGACGCCAGATGCTTAGCGCCAGCGCGGTCTGGCAGGTCATCTCCACATCGCCCGGCGCCATGCGCGCCACGGTCCCCAGGTCGGCGCCCAGCACCCCGCCTTGATGCAGGCCGCAGGTCGCGGTGTTCTGGCGATCCGGCACAGGACTGAACCGCACGCGCGCGGCGTTCAACTCGGCCAGACAACGGCCCAGATCGCTACCTTCGCGCACGACCAGGGCTTGGATCCCGCCGTCGATCATCCGATCCACCAGCCCCCCGACCAGCGGCGCCTCGGTGCGTGACGGATAGGGCGATGGCGGCCGCAATGGCTCGGGCGGCCGCCGCACGCAGCCGCTGAGGATCAGCAGGACGCCGAGGCCGATGAGAACGGGAGAGATACGCGACACGGAAGGCATGGTCACGACGCTTAGCTGATTCCCTACGCCGCCGTGGTCACGAGGCGGAGAGCCGTCTATCGGCGCTCTTCGGACGCGCCTTTGGCCCGGCACCGATCCGAACAGAACCGCACCTGATCCCAATCCCGCGCCCATTTCTTGCGCCAGGCGAACGGCAGGCCGCAGGCGGCGCAGCGCTTTTGCGGCAGGTCGGACTTGGCCGGCGCCGTGCCGAGATTGACGTGCTTTCGGGCCATGTCGCCTGCCAAGAAAAAAGGGCGGCCCGTCGGAGCCGCCCTTGATCGTATCAGCTGTCCAGGAAGGACCGCAGTTTGCGCGACCGCGACGGGTGCTTCAGCTTGCGCAGCGCCTTGGCCTCGATCTGACGGATGCGTTCGCGGGTCACCGAGAACTGCTGGCCGACTTCTTCCAGCGTGTGGTCGGTGTTCATGCCGATGCCGAATCGCATCCGCAGCACCCGCTCCTCGCGCGGCGTCAGCGACGCCAGAACGCGGGTGGTGGTCTCGCGCAGGTTCGACTGGATGGCGGCGTCGATCGGCAGGACGGCGTTCTTGTCCTCGATGAAGTCGCCCAGGTGGCTGTCTTCCTCGTCCCCGATCGGGGTTTCCAGCGAGATCGGCTCCTTGGCGATCTTCAGGACCTTGCGCACCTTCTCCAGCGGCATGGCCAGCTTCTCGGCCAGTTCTTCCGGGGTGGGCTCGCGGCCGATCTCGTGCAGCATCTGACGGCTGGTGCGGACGATCTTGTTGATCGTCTCGATCATGTGCACCGGGATGCGGATGGTGCGCGCCTGGTCGGCGATCGAGCGGGTGATCGCCTGACGAATCCACCAGGTGGCGTAGGTCGAGAACTTGTAGCCGCGGCGGTACTCGAACTTGTCGACCGCCTTCATAAGGCCGATGTTGCCCTCCTGGATCAGGTCCAGGAACTGCAGGCCGCGGTTGGTGTATTTCTTGGCGATCGAGATCACGAGGCGCAGGTTGGCCTCGACCATTTCCTTCTTGGCTTGCCGCGCTTCGCGCTCGCCCTTCTGCACCGTCTGGACGATGCGGCGATAGTCGTCGATCGGCAGGCCGGCTTCCAGCGCCACGGCGGCGACGTCGGAGCGGATGGTCGCGATCTGGCTGGCTTCGTTCTCGCTGAACTTGGTCCAGCGCACGCCCTGATCCTTGATCCGGTCGGTCCAGGTAGGGTCGAGTTCCGAGCCGAAATAGGCCTTGAGGAACTCGGGACGCGAAATGCCGTAGCTGTCGGCCAGGCGCAGCAGACGGCCCTCCAGACCGATCAGGCGCTTGTTGATCGCATAGAGCTGCTCGACCAGCGCCTCGATGCGGTTGTTGTTCAGCTTCATCGTCTTCAGACGGTCCGAGATGGACGTCGTCAGCGCCTGATAGGCCTTTTCATCCTTGGCGCTCAGCACCTCGCCCTTCAGGCGGGTCTGAACCAGCTTGTCCTGCAGGGCGCGGAAGGCGCCGAAGTCGGCGGCGATGGCGTTCAGGACGTCCATCACCCCGTCGCGCAGCTCGGCTTCCAGAGCCGAGATCGACATGCCGCCGCCATCGTCGAAGTCGTCGTCGTCGTCGTCGTCGGACTCAGGCTTGTCCTCGGCGGCCGGCTTTTCCTCGGTCTCTTCTTCCTCTTCGCCTTCAGGCTGGGCGGCGCCCGGCAGGGACGAAGGGTTCAGAACGCCATAGGTGGCGTCCAGGTCGATGACCTCACGCAGCAGGATGCGGTTGTTTTCCAGCTCGTCGCGCCACACCATGATGGCCTCGAAGGTCAGGGCGCTTTCGCACAGACCCGAGATCATGGCGTCGCGGCCGGCCTCGATCCGCTTGGCGATGGCGATTTCGCCCTCGCGGCTCAGCAGTTCGACCGAACCCATCTCGCGCAGGTACATGCGCACGGGGTCGTCGGTGCGGTCATAGGCGGATTTGGCAGGCGTTTCGGCCACGGCGGTGCCGGCGGCAGCGGCGACGTCGGTGGACTGCTGCTCCTGCGCGTCCTCCTCGGCCTCCACGACGTTGACGCCCATTTCGGACAGCATCGCCAAGGTGTCTTCAATAGCGTCGGGCGTGACTTCTTCGGATGGCAGGACCTTGTTCAGCTCCTCCATCGTCACATAGCCGCGCGCCTTGGCTTGCTTGATGAACTTCTTGACGCCGGCGTCCGTCAGATCGAGCAGGGGCCCATCGGTCGAAACCTCGGTGTCCTGCGTCTCGGTCTGTGCGTTCATAGTCAGTCTGTCTCCAGCCGAGAGGGTGATCAGTCCGCCCCGGCGAAAAATACAATGCTTGGCGTGCCGTAAGGTTACGTGCCCGCGCTGTCTTCCCAAATCGTCCCGGCTTTGATCGCACGGCGAAGCGCATCCCGCTCGGCCTTCAGCCGGCGGAACGCCTCATCCTGCCCAGGCACATCACGTGCATGGGCCAAGGCGTCCTCCAACGCGGCGACCCGCGTCGAAGCGTCGAACGCCTGCGACCATCGGACCCTTGCCTCGGCGAGGGGCGCATTTGCGGCCAGGAATGGCGCGCCGGACTTTGCCGCCGCCTTCTCGACCTCGCGCACTAAGGCATCATGACCCGATTGCGCCAGATGGCGTCGCAGGGCGGCGGAGTCAAGGCTATGTCCCGATAGACGCAGGCGAACCAGCTCCTGCGCCAATCCATCCAACCCCTTGTCGCCGAATCCGTGGGCGGCGATTTCCTCCAGATGGTCGTCCATTCGTTCGGGGTCGTCGATGGCGCCGTGGGCCAGGGCGGCCGGCACGGGCTCGATGGCGCGAAACAGCGACTGCATCGCCTGGGCGCCCTCGGCCGTCTGACCCAGTTTGGGCGGCGGGCCGAAACCGCGTTTGCCCTGCCCCGGCGTCCAGGGCGCGCGTTGGGGGCTGCGGGGGAACAAGGCGTCGAAACGGTCGAACAGGTCGCGGCGGTATTGCTCCGCCAGATCCTTGTCCTGGATGGCCGAGGCGGTGTTCCTCAGCCGCGCCTTGAAGCCGGCCTTGCGCTCCGGCGTGTCCAGCGGCTCCAGATCCTGTTCGCGGCGGAACAGCACCTCGGCGAACCCATGAGTTTCGGCCAGGGCCTGGCGCAGCGCGGGCGCGCCCTTGTCGCGCAGGATGTCGTCGGGATCCTGCCCGGCCCCCAGCAGGGCAAATCGGAAGGAGCGCCCCGGCTTCAGCAGCGGCAGCGAACGTTCGATGGCGCGATAGGCGGCGCGCAGTCCGGCCGCATCACCATCGAAGCACAGGATCGGCTCGTGCGACACGCGCCACAGCCGTTCCATCTGCTCCTCGGTCAGAGCCGTGCCCATCGGCGCCACGGCCGGCAGGCCCGCGCGCTGGCAGGCGATGACGTCCATATAGCCCTCGACCACGATGATGGCCTGGTCATTCTTGGATTCCGCGCCCAGTATCCGCCGCGCCTCAGGCAGGCCATACAGGGTCGCGCCCTTGTGAAACAGCGGGCTTTCCGGGCCATTCAGATATTTGGCGCGGTCGTCGGGGTTCATGGCCCGGCCGCCGAAGCTGACGATCCGGCCGCGCGCATCCAGGATCGGGAACATCAGCCGGTCGCGGAACCGGTCATAGGGCTGGCCGCCGCTTTCGGGCGAGATCAGCAGCCCGGCCTCGACCAGTTCGGCGGGTTTGGCGCCGCGCTGAACCAGCGCCTGCTTCAGCCCCTCGCGGTCGTTAGGCGCATAGCCCAGACCGAACCGCTCCCACTGATCCTCGGGCAGGCCGCGCTTGTCCAGATATTCGCGCGCCGCCTTGCCCGGCGTGCGGCGCAGGTTTGCGGCGAACCATTTCTGGGCCAGGTCCATCCAGTCCGACAGACCCGCCCGCTTCTGCTCGCGCTCGGCCTCCTTGGGGTCTTCGGCGGGAAGCTGCATCCCCGCCTCGCCGGCGAGGCGCTGCACCGCCTCGACGAAACTCAGCCGCTCGGTTTCCTGCAGGAAGGAGATGATGTCGCCATGCTTGCCGGACGAGAAGTCGTGGAAGAAGCCCTTGTCGTCATTGACGAAGAAGGACGGCGACTTCTCCTTCGAGAATGGCGACAGGCCGACATATTCGCGGCCCTGACGTTTCAGCTTCACCGTCCGCCCGATCACGTCGGACGGCCGAAGGCGGGCCTTCAGTTCATCGATGAATCTCTCGTCGAAACGCACCCGCGATCCTTAAGCCCTGCGGCCCCCACAAGCGAATCGAATGAGCGCAAAACCCTCATTGACTTGATAAGTTTATATTTTAAAGCAGTCATATCGCAGGAGAGCCAAGAATGACAGATTCTTCTTCATCAAGGGACGAAGCCGACCTGGCCTACCTCAAACGATTGGCGGTAGCGGGACGCGGGCAGCCCGCCCCTTTCCTGCTCTTGATCGCCGTGTTCGGGGGCGCCTATGGCTTTGCACTGTTGGCCGTCCTGATGGCCTTCGTGATCGAAGGATTCCCGCAACCCGGAACACCCGTGACAGGACCGATCTCTAATCTCGTGGGATCGTGGGGAATTATAGGATCGCACCTGATCTTTTTCGCCACCGTCGCGTGGACGATCTGGAGAACCTTGGGTCCAAACCGAGTCCGCCTTAGCCGATCCGCTACAGCGACATGGTCCGGCAGCTTCATCGCGCTGGTCGCCACCTTTGTCGTTTTCCACCTGGTTACGCGAAACGAAGCCGCGCCGGATGCGACGAAGATTGCCCAGGTCATCTGGCCGGTCGTGTTGATCCTATGGGGCGCAGCATGGTGGACCACCGCCATCGCCAGCGACCGGAGGTGGCTCATCGCCGTTGCGATCGGAAGTTTTGGCGCAGCCGCTGCCTTGGCGTGGGTCGGCACAGCGTCTTTGGCCGCCTTGGTTGTCATGTGCGCCAGTCTGATACTTCTGGCCTTCGCTCCTGCGATGATCCTGATGCGCGAGACGCGCAGGTGACGGCCGAGCCCAGCGTCGATCCCGCCTTTTCCCATCGATTAAGAACAGGGGTGATGGCCTATCTCTCGACCGCCGAAGCCGCCGACTTCACCGAGCTCGCCCTCGCCTTGGCCGCCCCGAACAACAGCCTGTCCAGTCACCTGACCCGACTGGAAACCGCCGGCTATATTGAACTGCGACGGGGTTTTCTGGGCCGCAAGCCTCGCACCCGCGTAGTCCTGACCGTCACTGGACGGGCGGCATGGGAAAGATATCTGGGCGCGTTGGGCTAAAGGACGATCAGGCGGCTCGTCCGGGCATCCCCCGATATCCGAACGAACCGCCGCATCGCAGAAGGCGCAAACCGCAGCGTCCCCCAACGCCTTGGCTAACGAAGTCCTAACGCCTCGCGGACCGGCATCTGAGGTCAGGACCAGCGTTCTGTCGAGAGGCGGGCCGTCTTGCTCTAGCGAATAGAGGCGAGACTGTGTCCTTTTCGTCGCGCGTCGTTCGCCTTAAGGGCGACCGAAGGGGACGACCTTATTGGCGGCGTCATGCCCGATATCGGCGCTTCCCAGAAAGGGTATGCCCGAACGCAGGCACCAGTATCGAACGATTTCCTCCGGAGTCTGACCAAAATCGGGATCGTTTGGCGTAACGTCCGAGACTCGTCCCAGACGAATCCCGGCCACGCGACGGATGCTGGCCTGGCTGGTCAAGTGAAACATCATCCGGTCGATCCGGTAGGCGGCCTCGGAAACCTCCTCCAGCATCAGGACGTGCCCGGACAGATCCGGCTCCAGCGGCGTGCCGGTCAGTTCGTTCAGGATGGTCAGGTTGAAGGCGACGGCAGGGCGCGGATCGGTCGCCAGCGACGGCTCGATCCAGTCGGTCCGCCCGGTGGTCAGCCAGGACAGGGCGCCCTTCGCCGTCTCGTCGTCGCGCACCGAGTCCGAGGCCATCGGTCCGTGCGCCAGATGCTGGAATCCGGCCTTGTACATTCCGGCCAGCAGGCTGCCGGCGTCGGAATAGCCCATATAGCGCTTCTTGCGGGCGACGGCGTCCAGGCGCGGGATCACCGCATCGGCGATGCGACAGGAGCCGTATCCGCCGCGCGCGAACCAGATGGCGTCGATGCGGGGGTCGTTGGCGAACTCCACGAAGGCGTCGGCGCGCGCCCGGTCGTCGCCGGCGAAATGGCCGTGTTTCAGAAAACAGGCGGGGTGGAAGACGACCGCCACATCGCGGTCGGGGTGGTTCTGCGCCATCCAGGCCTCGACCGCCTCGGCGCGCTCTTTAGCGAAGCGCGAACTGGCGCAGACGACGCCGATCTTGAAGCTGCCCATTTTATCGCTCTTTGGGGTCACGTCCGTCTTCTTCGTCGTTTTTGCGATCCCCTACTGGCGGACCGGCCCGATCCCCTGTTCTAAGGGGGCATGAACCAAGACGCCTCCTATTTCTTCTGCGGCATCGGCGGGTCGGGCATGCTGCCCCTGGCCATGATCGTCCAGGCGCGCGGCGCCGTGATCGAAGGGTCGGACCGGGCGCTGGACCAGGGCCGTACGCCCGAGAAGTTCGACTGGCTGCGCGCCCACGGCGTGACCCTGTATCCCCAGGACGGATCGGGCGTGACCCGCGCGGATCAGACCGTCATCGCCACCGGCGCCATCGAGGAGACGGTGCCCGACATCGGCGCGGCCAGGCGCGCCGGCGCAACCATCAAGACCCGGCCCGAGCTGCTCAGTGAACTCTTCAACGACGCCCCGACCTCGGTCGGGGTCGCGGGCACAAGCGGCAAGTCCACCATCACCGGCATGATCGCCTGGATTCTGCATCAGACGGGCCGCGAGCCGACCGTCATGAACGGGGCGGTGATGAGGAACTTCGCCGACGCCGACCATCCGTTCGCCAGCGCCCTGATCGGCGGGCCCGACGTGTTCGTGTCGGAGGTGGATGAAAGCGACGGCTCGATCGCCCGCTACGATCCGACGGTGGCGGTGGTGTCCAACATCTCGCTGGACCACAAGTCGATGGAGGAGTTGCGCGACCTGTTCGGCGGCTTCACCGCGCGGGCGGCGACGGCCGTGTTGAACCTGGACAATCCCGAGACGGCGGCGCTGGCCCAGACGCTGCCGGCTGGCAAGGCGATCACCTTCGGCCTGGGCGAAGAGAAGGCCGACCTGTCCGCCCATGATCTTCAGCCCCTGCCGACAGGCATGCGGTTCCGGCTGATCGAGGGCTGGAGCGAACACGACGTGATCCTGAACGTGCCCGGCGCGCACAATGTCGCCAACGCCCTGGCCGCGCTGGGCGCGACCCGGGCGCTGGGCGTGCCGACGGCCGAGGCGGTCAAGGCGCTGGAGACCTTCGCCGGCATCCGGCGCCGGATGGAGGTGGTCGGAACGGCGGGCGACATCACCGTCATCGACGACTTCGCCCACAACCCGGACAAGATCGCGGCCACGCTGAAGACTTTGCACGCCTTCGACGGCCGGCTGCTGATCCTGTTTCAGCCGCATGGGTTCGGGCCGCTGAAGCTGATGAAGTCCGAGTTCATCGACGGTTTCGCCGGCCTGATGCGCGAGGACGACGTGCTGCTGATGCCCGAACCGGTCTATTACGGCGGCACCACTGACCGCAGCGTGGGATCGGAAGACATCGCCTCCGGCGTCCGCGCCGCCGGCCGTCAGGCCGAGGCGCTGGCGACGCGCGCCGACTGCGGCGACCGGATCGTCGAGATCGCCAAGCCGGGCGATCGGATCATCGTCATGGGCGCGCGCGACGACACCCTGTCGACCTTCGCGGCGGAACTGCTGGGGCGACTAGGCCGCTAGCCCCCATCGGCAAAGACGGGGTTCAGTATACGTCGCGGCGGTAGCGGCCGTCTTCCAGCATGGTCAGCACCACGTCCGCGCCCAGCGCGCTTTCCAGCGCGGCATGCACGCCTTGCGACATGCCGTCCAGACTGCCGCAGACATAGATCGCCGCGCCGCGCGCGATCCAATCTCGAAGCTCGTCGGCCGCCGCCGCGACCAGATCCTGCACATATCGGCCGTCGCCCGCATCGCGCGAGAAGCTCCGATCCAGCCGCCGCAGCACGCCCGGCGCCAGCCAGGCCTGCAACTCCGCATCGAAGAAGGCGTCGTGCGCCTGGGTCCGTTCTCCGAACAGCAGCCAGGCCCCGCCCGTGTCGGTGCGCGCCTTCAGGTGCGCGCGCAGTCCGGCGATGCCCGTGCCGTTGCCGATCAGGATCATCGGCGTCTCGTCCGCCGGGCCGTGGAAGCTGCGGTTCGTGCGCAGCCGCATCCCGATCTCGCCGCCGAGCGACAGGTCTTGCGTCAGCCAGCCCGAGGCCAGGCCCGGCGCGCCGTCAGGATGGCGCATCAGTCGGATCAGGAACTCGACCCGGCCGTCCGACGGCAGGGAAGCGATGGAATATTCACGTGAACCCGGCGTGACGCCATCACGCTCAGGCAGGCCGACCTCGGCGATGTCGCCGGCCGACCAGTCGGACGTCGCGCCCACGGCCTCGAACGCCAGATGATAGGCCTCGCCGCCGGGACTGCCCGGATTGACCAGGGTGCGTTCGACCAGCCGCCAGGGGGCGTAGGCGGGCGGAGTCCAGTCGGGAGCCGTGACGCTGCCCGTGATCTGGTTCAACTGGTGCTGCCAGTGGCGAAGGGCGCCGGCCTCGCCGTTGTCGACCTCGACCATGTCGAACAGCGGTTCGGCGCCGGCGCGTCGCAGCCAGCCGTCGACCGCATGGCCGAAGCCGCAGAACTGGTCATAGCTGCGGTCGCCCAGCGCCAGCAGACCGAAGCGCAGTTCCGACAGGTCCGTCGCCTCGCCCATGACCTTGCGCACGAACCGGGCCGCGCTGTCAGGCGGATCGCCCTCGCCGGTCGTCGAGACGATCAGCAATGCGCGGTCCGCCGACTTCAGCGTCTGCACATCCAGATCGCCGAAGGACAGCACCCGCGCGCCCACGCCGCCATCGCCCAGAGACCGCGCCGTCATCCACGCAAGCTCCTCGGCGAAGCCCGTCTGGCTGGCGAAGGCGATCAGCACCGGCCGTCCCTCGCCTGCGCCCGCCAGAGCATCAGACCGCGCGCGGGCCGCCGCCTTGGCTTTGCGTTCGCGCCAGACAATGATGGCGATCAGGGCCAGCCAAAGCGCCAAGGCCCCAACCGCCCACAGCCAGCGCTGCGGATCGGCTGTCACCCGGGGCGATCTCCGTCGTCGTCAAGCAGGGCGGCGAAGGCCGGCGACATCCGCTCGACCGGCCCGCGCTCGGTGCGCTCGACGAAATGGGCCATCAGACCCACGGCCTCGGCGTAGTCCGGTCCATCGAACGGCCCCATGACCGTCAACGCCGTGGCGTAGGCGTCGGCCATCATGGCCGAGGGGTGCAGGACGGTGACCGAACTCAGGTTATTGCTGACCGGCCGACCGGTCGATCCGTCGATGGTGTGGGGATACAGGCGCCCGTCATGGCGGAACGCGCGGCGGTAGTCGCCGCTGGTCGCCACGGCGAGATCGAACAGGGCCGCGACGGTGTGGGGCGCTGGCGAACCCTCGACCCGCTCAATCTCGACCCACCACGGCTGAGCGTCCGGCTTGACGCCGCGCCCTTTCAGCTCGCCGCCGATCTCGATCAGGTGCGAGGTCGCGCCCATGGCCATCAGGCGGTCGGACACGCGGTCCACCGCATGACCCTTGGCGATACCGGAGAAGTCCAGCCTCATCCCGCCCATCTGCATCACCGCCCGCGCGCCGCCGTTCAGCCGCAGCTTTTGCCAGCCCGACACGGCCGCAGCCGCGGCGATCTCGTCTTCGGCCGGGACGGGCAGCAGGGCCGAGCGCGGTCCGGGCGGGCCGAAGCCCCACAGATCGACCAAGGCGCCCAGGGTCGGATCGACCGCGCCGTTCGTCTCGTCGCCCAGGGTCATCGCCGCATCCAGCAGATCCCAGAACGGCTGGGACACCGCCCAGACGCCAGCCGGCGCGGTGTTGAAGCGACTGATCTCGCTGGACGGCTCCCACGGGCTGAACAGACCGACGACGACCGCAAGCTCCTCGTCGATTGCCGCCTGGATCTCGGCCTCGCCCACGCCTGGCGGGGCGATAACGCGCGCGCTCCAGGTCGTGCCCATGGTCTGGCCGCCCAGCGAACGGATCAGGTCGCTGGGCGGACGGGGCGGCGCGCCTTCGATTGCGGGCACGAGGACGCGGTTGTCGGCGCGGTCGCCCAGAGGGGCGGCGTCGCCGATATTGACCGTGGGCGGGGCGGCGCGCGAACCGCGCGAGGGGGGAATGTCGGACATAGCCCTTCGCTTAGGGCAGGACTTCCATCGCCGCCACATAGCTGGCGTTGGAACCCAGCGTTTCACCCTGGCCTTCGGTGCGGACCGAGGCGTTCAGCCAATACATGCCGGCTTCCGGCCAGGTGATGGTGAAGGCGCCCTCGGCGTTCGTCTTGAGCGTCAATTCTTCCGGATTGTCGCGATAGCGCAGACCGCCGCGCGCCACGGTGACGTCGATGTCAGCCGCCGGCTGCCCGTTGTTCAGCAGTTTGAAGGTGGCGGGTTCGCCGACCACCAGATCGTTCGGGTGGGTGACGGGCACCAACTCAAGCCCCTCGCCGGTCGTCTTGAAGACGGTGTCGGTCGGGTTGTTCAGGGTGACGAAGGTCTCGATCCGGCTGGCGGTGCGGGTCGCCTGAACATTGGTCGCGCCCTCGGGCAGGCCCCCCGGATATTCCGAGGCCGCGCCGCGCCAGCGCTTCTGTTCGCCGTTCAGGGAGTAGCTGGCCATGACGCCGCCCATGACGTTGGCGATCTTGTAGGTGCCGTTCTGGGTCAGATGGGCGTCGAAGGTCGAGCGATAGCGGCCCTGCATGGCGTTCTCGGGCTGGACCGCCGAGCCGTCCGGCGCGGTGATGGTCAGGCCGGTCAGGCGCATGGCGGCGTGGTCGGGGTTGAACACCTGGTTCGACATGCCGGCGTCGAATCCGACCCAGGCGTCCGTGCCCGACAGGGTCGTGGCCGTGGGCGCCAGCCAGGCGCGGTGGGCCTGGGCGGCCATGGGGGCGGCCAGCGCTGCGGCGAGCGTCAGCAGGGCGATCGTCTTCTTCATGGTCATGATCCTTAGCGAGAGACGGCGACGCGCACGGCGCCCAGTTCGGTGGAGCCGGTTCCGGCGCCGGTGTTGGCCGCGCCCCAGCGGAAGGGTACGCGCACGACTTCGCGTCCGCCCAGTTCGCGGGCTGCCTCGACGACGATGTTGTACTGGCCGGGCTGAAGGTTGCGCAGGCGTGCGGCGGGCACGGTGACGGTCTGGCGGCCCGGCGCGCGCGTGGCGCCGGATACGCCGTCGGCCGGCAGGCTCATGGCCCGGCCGCCCTTGCGCCACCAGGTGCGCAAATCCTTCAGCCAGTCCTTGCCGTCGCCCTCGTTATTCCGGGTCTGCTGATACCAGACGGCCAGGGTGCGTTCGGCCGACTGGTCCGGCTTTTCGATCCACACCGCGACATAGGGGCGATGATACGAGGCGGTGTTCAGACGCGGAATCTCGACCGACACCGTCAGGTCGGCGGCCATGGCGGGCGCAGTGGCGGCCGCGAGGCCGACGGTGGTGATGACGACGGGAAGAAGGCGCATCGAAAAACTCGTCAGTGAATGAAGATCAGGGCGATGACGACAGGGATCAGTAGGCCCAGCGCCGCCAGCGGCCAGGTCGAGGGCCGACCCTTGGCGTGCAGGAACATCAGGCCCAGGCCCGTGACGGCGAAGATGACGCAGGCCGCCGCGAAGACGTCGATGAACCAGAACCAGACCACCCCGGCGTTGCGGCCCTTGTGCAGGTCGTTGAGGTAGGCGATCCAGCCGCGCGTCGTCTTCTCGTGCAGGGTCTCGCCGGTCGAACGGTCGATGGTGACCCAGCCGTCGCCGCCAGGCATGGCCAGGGCGACATAGACTTCTTCCGCCGTCGTCTCGGTCGGCTTGCCGGCGATCTCGACCTTGAGCGCCTCGGACGCCCACCGCGCGACAGCGTCGGGGACAGGATCGGTCGTCTCCTGCGGGAAGCTCGCCAGCCGCTGCAACAGGGGCGTCGGCAAGGTCGCGGTCTGTTCTACCGTCACCGGATCGCCGGGGATCGAGGCCGCATGGTTCAGGGTGATGCCGGTGACCGCGAACAGGATCATGCCGACCAGGCTGACCGCCGCCGAAATCCAGTGCCAGCTATGCAGCTGTTTCAGCCAGAACGACCGTGCGCTGTTTAGCGCCGCCTTGGGTTTGGGGCCCTTGGCTGCGGTTTCGGCCTGACGCTGTGTCGCGAGTTCGGTCACGGGCTCGCTGTGCCATTGTTGCGAACGGGTTGCAATAGCATTTAGCGACGTCGCGGAGCCTTGTCCGTCAGACTTCGGTCCAGCGCCGCAGAAGATTGTGATAGACGCCGGTCAGTTCGATCACCGCCTGATCCTTCGGTCCCCTCTCGGTCGCCACGCGCTGGGTGGCGATGTCCAGACGGAACAGGGTTTCACGATCGGCGTCGTCGCGGACCAAGCTCTGCATCCACATGAAGGACGACACCCGCGCCCCGCGCGTCACCGGCGTGACGCGGTGCAGGCTCTTGGACGGATAGAGGACCAGATCGCCAGCCGGCAGCTTTATCGCCTGCGACCCGTACATCTCCTCGATGATCAGTTCGCCACCATCGTAGTCCTCGGGCTCGGACAGAAAAAGGGTCGCCGACAGGTCGCTGCGAATGCGAATCGCCCCGCCGGTGCGGGACTGGCGGATGGCGTTGTCGACGTGCAGGCCGAACTCACCCCCGCCTTCGTAGCGGTTGAACAAGGGCGGAAAGATCGTGTGCGGCAGGGCCGCCGCCACAAACATCGGATTGGCGTTCAGCGCCTGGACGACAAGGGCGGAGACCTCCTTCGCCACGTCCGACTCCTCGGGCAGTTGGAGGTTCTTCTTCGCCGTCGCCGATTGATGGCCCGAGGTGGCGTTGCCGTCCGCCCACGGCCCGGCGTCCAGCTGCGCACGCAGAGCCGCGACTTCGGCCTTGGAGAAGACTTCCGGAATCTGCAGCAACACGGGCGTTCTCGCTGAAAGACGAAACGGCCCCGCGGGGGATCGCGGGACCGTCAGACTAGGCCGGGGAAACGGCCTTTAGAAGCGCAGGTTCAAGGCCAGGATGGCCTGGCGACCTGCGGCCACGTCGGCGTGGTGAACGCCGTTGGTGCGCATGATGTATTCCTCGTCCGTCGCATTCTTGACGTTCAGCTGAAGCGTCGCGCGATCCGTCAGATCATAGGCGGCGAAGGCGTCCACGCGGGTCCATTCGGGCGCATAGATGCGGTTGTTCCCGCCGCCAGCGCCGCCCTGATTCCCGCCCAGAGATTTGGACGTGTAGTAGAGGCCGCCGCCGACCGTCAGCCGGGGCAGGACGCGATAGGTGGTGAACAGGCTGGCGCTATGCTTGGGCGTGTTGGCCAGCGGCAGACCTTGCAGCGGATTGACGGTTGCGACCGGCGGCGTGCCCGACACGACCACGGCCGCCTTGGTCAGTTCGGAGTCCATGTAGGCGTAGCCGCCGAACACGGTCCACTTCGGCGTGATGCTGCCCGACACGCCCAGTTCGATTCCCTTGACCTCGACCTCGCCTTCCTGACGGAAGATGTTGGGCTCGACCAGGATCAGGGCGTTCTTGCGGGTCAGGTGGAAGGCTGCCGCCGACAGGGCGAGACGGTCGTTCAGGACATTGGCCTTGGCGCCGACCTCGAAGCTTTCGGTGTCTTCCGGATCCAGAACGGTGTTGGCGACGCCATCGACCGTGCCCGTACCGCCCGAGGCGTTCTGGTCGCCCGCCGAAATGGTCGGCGGCGTCGAAGAGGTCGACCAGGACGCATAGACGCTGCTGTTCTGCGTCGGCTTGAACACCAGACCGACCTGATAGTTGGTGAACTCCCAGGTCTGTTCCGGAACGGCCGTATAGCCCGTCGTGGTCCAGACGCCGGCCGACTGGGTCGCGGTCGCATTCACGCTCTTGACCGAATACTGGTCCCAGCGAACGCCCAGGTTCAGGATCAGTCGCTCGCTCAGGGTGATGCTGTCGTTGGCGTAGACGCCGATGGCTTCGGTCGTGTTCGAGCTGGTCGGGCCGCGATTGATCACGCCGGTCCAGGCGTCTTCGGGATTGGGATTATAGACCGGTGTGCAGTCTCCCGCACCCAGCGCCCCGGCCGCGGTCGGATACGACCCGGTGACGGTCGCCAGACCGGTCGGACAGGCCGAGCCCGAGGTGGTGTAGGTCGAATAGGAGGCGTTCTTGTTGTGCTCGCGCGACAGCTCCACGCCGACGTCATAGTTGTGCTTGATCGAACCGGTGGCGAACTGCCCGAAGACATCCGTCACATTGGCCAGTGTGGTGACCGGGTTCCAGCGGGTCTTGGTGCCCCGCTTCATCCAGTAGGTCCCGTCCGCCGCGCGTCCGACATAGCCGCCGTCGCCGGGGTTGGTGACGATGTAGTCATTCAGCGTCTGCGAATAGCGGCTGACATTGCGGATCGTGGCGAAATCGCTGAATCGATGCTCGGCCTTGAAGGTGAACGCATCGACCTCATTGGTCAGGTAGTCGCGCGCCTTCAGCCCATAGAAGCTGTCATAGGGCACATCCAGAACGCCGCTGTCGGTCGTGCGTGACTGAATCTTGGTGAACAACGGAATGCCGTAGTCGGGCATCTGGTCGCTCGTCAGGTGGTAGTAGCTGAAGACCATCGACGACGGCGTGCCCAGACCGGCGCCCAGGCTGATGGCCGCACCCCATTTATCGTAGTCCACGGCGTGGCGGCCAGGCACGTCGCCCTGGGCGCCCATCAGGTTGATGCGCAGAGCGGCGGTCTCGCCCAGCGGCAGATTCGCGTCGACCGTGCCGCGCAGATAGCCGTCGGTGCCCGCGCCCGCGCTGACATTGGTGAAGGCGTTCAGCTTGGGCGATTTGGAGGCCAGATTGATGCTGCCGCCGCCCGAGCCGCGCCCCGAATAGACGGCGTCCGGCCCCTTGATGACCTCAACCTGCTCCAGGTTGAAGACCTCGCGTTGCTGGCCGCCCGTGTCGCGAATGCCGTCCACGAAGATGTTGTTGCCCGACGACTGACCCCGGATGAAGGGACGATCGGCCAGCGGCTGACCGCCCTCGCCTGCCCCGAAAGTAATGCCGGGTGAGTTGGACAGCAGGTCCTGCAAGGACGAGGCCGAGGTCTGTTCGATGATGGCCTGGGGGATGACCGTCACGGCGCGCGGGGTATCCACCAGGGGCGCGACGAACTCGGGGCTAATGGGTGCCGGCTTCTTGAACTGACCGTTGACGTCGATCGTGCCCAGATTGGCGGGCTGGGACTGGTCGGCCGTGACGACCACGCCGTCCTCGGCGGTCACGTCAGCGGCGATGGCGGGGGCAGCGACCAGCATGCCGGCGGCGCTGGAGGCGAACAGAAGCGAGCGGAGCGCGGCGGCGCGGGATTCGGACATAGTCTTGCGACCTTTTGGTCTGATTTTGCGATGCGCTCGCAATAACCAGCTCCACAGGAAGGCACAAGACAATTGCGAACAAATCGCAATCTTAATTAGCCGACAGCGCTGATGCTCCTCTGAGGCGCCGACGTGTCGATATCGAGCCAGGTCGGATCAGGCATGGCGCGGTGGGCGGCAGCCAGGGCTTCGGACCAACGCCGGCCCAGGTCGCGGAAATAGGGATCATCCGCCTCGATGCGACGCGCCGTGCCCGTCAGCCGGTCGCGCGGCATGACGATCAGGTCCAGCGGCGGGCCGACGGCGATGTTCGAGCGGATGGTCGAATCGAACGAAATCAGCCCCAGCTTCACCGCCTCGGAAAGGGAGGTGGAGCTGTGCAGGGCGCGGTCCAGAATAGGCTTGCCGTACTTCAGCTCGCCGATCTGCAGATAGGGCGTATCGGGCCCGCACTCGATGAAGTTGCCCTGCCCGTAGATCAGATACAGCCCCATCTTGCCGCCGGCGATCTGACCGCCCAGCAGCATGGAGGCGGTGACATTCAGCCCGTCGGCGGTCGGCGTCGGCGGCGTATTGATGCTGGCGCGCACGCTGGCCATCGCATGGCCCAGCAACTGAGCGGCGCGGAACAGGGTCGGGGCGGTCTGGAGCGTTTCAAGCTCGGTGGAGTCCGGCAGTTTGACCCCGGCTGCGACCATGGCCAGCGCCGTCTGGGTGACCGACAGATTGCCTGCCGTCGCGACCGCCAGGATCCGCTCGCCCGGCGACTTGTAGATGTGCAGTTTGCGATAGGACGAGATGTTGTCCACGCCCGCATTGGTGCGCGTGTCGGCGATCATCGCCAACCCGTCGTCCACCAGCATGCCTACGCAATAGGTCACTTCGCTCTATTCGCTCCCCGCGTTGCGAATCCCCAGACGCTAACAGATTCGCGCGTCATGCCTATCGGGGCCATCCACTGGATTGCAGTTGTTGCTGGCTCTGTTGCACCGGCCGCACATTCAGGGCGACGGTCAGTTGCTCCTGGCCGCCGCCATAGCTCGTGCCCCGGATCGGGGTGGCGCCGCGCGCGTCCAGGCCGACCGCGACCCGAACATAGTGTTCGGTGGGACAGATGCCGTTGGCCGGATCGAACCCGACCCAGCCCAGATTCTCGACCCAGGCCTCGGCCCAGGCATGGGCGGCGTCCTGGTCGTGGCGTCCGTCCTGGCGGCTGAGGTGGCCCGAAACATAGCGGGCCGGCACGCCCAGCAGGCGTGCGGCCGAGATGAAGATCTGCGAATGGTCCTGACAGACGCCGCGCTTCTGGGCGAACGCTTCGGCGGCGGTGTGGGAGGCGGAGGTCGAGCCGACCTCGAACGCCACCGTATCCTTCAGCGCGCCCATCAACTGATGCATCCGGCCCAGCGTCGCGCCCTCAGGGATGGATCGGGCGAAATCGACGATGCCGGCGTCGGCCTTGGTCATCGGGGTGTCGCGCAGATAGACGATGGGTGACAGGCGCTCGGCCTGTCCCTTCACGACGCCGCCCGTCTCGACGGTCGAGACCTCGCCGGTGACGCGGATGGTCAGCGCGTCGGTCGGCCGCTCGGTGTAGAGGCTGTGAACGATGTTGCCGAACGCGTCCTCGCTGCGCCGCAGCCGGGCGTCCACATCGGTTTCGATCCGCCAGTCGCGGACCTGCTGGCTTTCGCACGACTTGGGCGTCAGGCGCAGCATCTGGACGATGAAGCGCGCTGGCCGGGCGTAGGCGTAGCGGGTGGAATGATCGATCCGGATCCGCATGGTCAGACCAGATACTGTTCGTGGACGGCCGCAGCCAAGGCATTGTTCTCGTTCAGGAAGCCCTGAATGTATTCGTGCAGGCCGGACTGGAAGATGTCCTCGATCTTGGCCTCGTTGAACTGGCTGAGGCGATTGGAGGCCAGCCGTTGCGCGGGGCCGCGCCGACCGTAGTCGGTCGCCAGCTTCTCCAGATAGCTGACGATCATGCCCTGACACGAGGCCAGCGAACGCGGCATCTGGCGGTTCAGCACCAACAGGTCCGCAACCAGCCACGGCCGCACGCTTTCGCGGTAGACCCAGCGATAGGCGGTCAGGGCCGAAACCTCGCGCAGCAGGGTCGTCCACTGGAAATAGTCCAACTGCCCCCCGACCCGTTCGCCGGGTGGCAGAAGCAGGTGATATTTCACGTCCAGCAGACGCGCCGTGTTGTCGGCCCGCTCGATCGCCATGCCCAGTCGCAGGAACCAGTAGGCGTCGTTCCTGAGCATGGTCCGCGACGAGGCGCCTTCGACCGCCAAGGACGTCGATTTCACGAAGTCGAGGAAGTTGGTGAAGTCGTCGCGCTTGGTCGGTTCGCCCAGCTCGTTCAGACCGTTCCAGGCGCCGTTGATCGCCTCCCACAGTTCGATGGTCAGGGCGGTGCGCACCGAGCGCGCATTGGTCCGCGCCTTGGTGATGCAGGCCTTGATCGAGGTCGGATTGTCGAAGCCGAAGGCCAGATATTCCCGCACGGACTTTTCCGACACGGTCCGACCGGTCGCGTCAAAGCCGGCCTTGACCCCCGACGAGGCGATTGCCCCGGCCCAGGCGGTGACGGCGGCCTGATCTTTCGCCGGCAGGGCGGCGAGACGGATCGCCGCCTCCAGAATGCGGGCGAGAAAGTCCGCCCGCTCCATGTAGCGGCCGGTCCAGTAGAGGCTGTCTGCGGTGCGTGAAAGCATCAGTTGTCCAGCACCCAGGTGTCCTTAGTTCCGCCGCCCTGGCTGGAGTTCACCACCAGCGACCCTTCCTTCAGCGCCACCCGCGTCAGGCCGCCGGGCGCGACGCGCACCCCGGCCGGGCTGGACAGCACGAAGGGCCGGAGATCGACGTGGCGGGGCGACAGGGCGCCGCCGTTCAGCGTCGGGGCCGTCGACAGGCTCAGCGTCGGCTGGGCGATGAAGTCGTCGGGATCGGCGATCAGCTTGGCGCGGAAATCCTCGATCTCGGCCTTTGTCGAGGTCGGCCCGACCAGCATGCCGTAGCCGCCCGATCCGCCGACTTCCTTGACCACCAGTTCCGGAAGCTTATCCAGCACTTCCTTCAGGGCGTCCGGCTCGCGACAGCGCCAGGTCGGCACGTTCTGCAGGATCGCATCCTCACCCGTGAAGAAGCGGATGATCTCGGGCATGTAGGTATAGACGGCCTTGTCGTCGGCCACGCCCGTCCCGACCGCATTGGCCAAGGTGACTCGTCCCGCGAAATAGGCCGACATCAGCCCCGGCACCCCAATGGTAGAGTTGGGCATGAAGGTCAGGGGGTCGAGGAAGTCGTCGTCGATACGGCGATAGATGACATCGACGCGCTTGGGCCCCTCGGTCGTGCGCATGAAGACGGTGTCGTCATTGACGAACAGGTCCGTGCCCTGAACCAGCTCGACACCCAGCTTGTCGGCCAGGAAGCTGTGCTCATAGTAGGCCGAGTTGAAGGGGCCGGGCGTCAGCACGACGATGGTCGGATCCGCCCCCGCCCCTGCCGGCGCTGAGGCCTGCAGCGAGCGCAGCAGCATGTCGGTGTAGATCTCGACGGGACGCACGGCGTGTTCCGCGAATAGGTCGGGGAACAGCCGCATCATCATCTCGCGGTTCTCCAGCATATAGGAGACGCCCGACGGCGTGCGGCAGTTGTCTTCGAGAACATAGAAGCCGTCCTCACCGGTGCGCACCAGATCGACGCCCGAGATATGGCACCAGACGTCGCCCGGCGGACGACGCCCCTGCATCTCCGGCCGATAGTGCGGATTGGTCAGGATCAGATCGGCCGGGACGATGCCCGCCTTGATGCAGTCCTGCGGCCCATAGATGTCTTTCAGGAAGGCGTTGATGGCGGTGACCCGCTGCTTCAGCCCCTTTTCCAGACCGCCCCACTCGTCCGCACCGATGATGCGCGGCACAACATCGAAGGGGATCAGCCGCTCGTTGGATTCCTCGTCGCCATAGACGGCGAAGGTCACGCCCATGCGACGGAAGAACAGCTCCGCCTGGCGCGAGCGCGCTTGCAGCAGATCGGCCGGCGCGTTTTCCAGCCACGCCGCCAGCGTCTTGTAGCTGTCGCGGATCGCACCCGATCCGCCGCCATTCATTTCGTCGAAAGCTCTCGTCATCCGCCCCCGCCGCGTTGAAGTCGCAGCTTGAACGGTCACGAACGTAAAGCGCAACAGTTTTGTTGCACTGCGGCGACGCCTTATCCGACGGCCACCGCCTTCATCGACACCGCCGGATCGGCCAGCTTGTCCACGTCCACAGGCGTCGCCTTGGCGATCAACTGCTTGCCGGCCATGAACTCGGGCGGAGCGTTGACGGCCTCGACGCAGACGATGCGGTCGCCGTTCAGATGGAAGACGGCAAAGCCCGACGCCGTCGGGTCGCCACGCACCACCTGTCGGTCGGCGTCGAACGGCAGGCCGGCGATCTGAAGCTTGACGTCATACTGATCCGACCAGAACCACGGCACTTCCGGCGTCGGTCCGGCCCGTCCGACGATGGCTGCGGCCGCCTGTTTGGCCTGCTCCAGGGCGTTGGGCACGCTTTCCAGCCGGTGATGCACGCCGCCGTGGACCGGAATGGGTCGTCGCGTCATGTCGCCGATGGCGAAGATCGCCGGGTCGCTGGTGCGCGCCTCAGCGTCCACCACCACGCCGTCGTCGCAGGTCAGGCCGGCCGATCGCGCCAAGGCGTCGCAAGCCAATGCGCCGACCCCCACCAACACCGCATCCGCCGACACCACCGATCCGTCGGCCAAGGTCACGCCGTCGCGGGCCACGGCGACCACCTCCGCGTTCGTCAGGATTTCGACGCCGTGCGCCCGGTGCTGCGCCGCAAAGAAAGCCGACAGGGTCTCGGACGCCACCCGCGCCAGCACGCGTGGCGCGCGCTCGATCACCACCGCCTCGGCGCCCAGGGCCCGCGCCGACGCCGCCGCCTCCAGTCCCACATAGCCGCCGCCGACGACCGCCAGACGCTTGCCGGGCCCGAGGACCGCCTTCAGTCGCTCGGCGTCCTTCATCGTGCGCAGTTCCAGCAGATCGGGATGATCCCCGCCCGGAACCGGCAGCTTGCGCGCCGTCGATCCGGTCGCCAGCACAAGAATGTCGTAGGTCTCGGACGACCCGTCGTGGAAGGCTACCGTCCTCGCTGCGGGGTCCACCGCCACGGCGACCGTCGAGGGCCGGAAGTCGATGTCCTGCTCGGCATAGAAGCTCAGAGGCCGCAGCAGCAGCGCCTCCAGATCCGCCTCTCCCTTCAGCCAGGCCTTGGACAAGGGCGGCCGCTGATACGGCGGCGCACCCTCCTCGCCCGCCAGCACGATGGGGCCTTCATGCCCATACTGCCGCAGGAACGCCGCGACGGAGCCGCCCGCGTGCCCGGCGCCGATGATGAGAACCTTGGTCATGACGACGCAGATAGTGCGCCACGCACGATCTGTCTCCTCCCCCCTTGACCGTTCCACCGTTACAGCATAGTGGAACGCGCATGACGACCTCTCCCGCCCGTGACGACCTGCACGACGCCCTGCTGTCGATGCAGACGCGCGCCGAGATCGACGCCTTTCTGGCCGATCTTTGCACGCCTGCGGAACTGCGCGCCTTCTCCGAGCGCTGGCAGGTCGCGCGCCTGCTCGACGCCGGCGGCAAATCCTATCGCGAGATCGCCGCCGAGGCCCATGCCAGCCCCACCACCGTCGTCCGCGTCGCCCGCTATCTGAAAGACATGCCGCATCAGGGCTATCGCCTCGCTCTGGACCGCCTGAAGAACAAGAACTGAGTATCCGAACATGAGCACCGTGCAGGGCCGGCTTCGCATCGCCGTCCAGAAATCCGGCCGTCTGGCCGACCGCAGCCTCGACCTGATCCGCGACGCGGGCCTGAAATGGGTCAAGGGTCACAACGACCTGCTGTACCGGGTCGAGAACTATCCGATCGACCTGCTGCGCGTCCGCGACGACGACATCCCCACCTTCGTGGCGGACGGCGTGTGCGATCTGGGCATCGTCGGCGAGAATGTGCTGGAGGAGGGCCGCAACGGCGGGCAGAACGCCTCGATCGTCATGCCGCTGGGCTTCGGTCGCTGCACGCTCAAGATCGCCACGCCTCCGACGCTGGCCTACGACGGTCCGGCCTCGCTGGACGGTCTGCGCATCGCCACCTCCTATCCCAAAATTCTGCGCCGCTTCCTCGACGAACGCGGGGTCAAGGCCGACATCGTCGTGATGCGCGGGGCCGTCGAGGTCGCGCCCCGGCTGAAACTGGCCGCCGCCATCTGCGACCTGGTCTCGACCGGCGCGACGCTGGAGGCCAACGGCCTGGGAGCTAAGGATACGGTTCTGGAAAGCCAGGCCGTGCTGATCCAGTCGCCCGTGGCGCCCGAGCCCGCCTTGCAGCAGCTGTTGGACAGCGTCATCGAGCGGATGGCGGGCGTGGTGTCCTCGCAAGGCGCCAAATACGTCATGCTGAACGCCCCGCGCTCGGCCCTGGACGAGATCACCGCCATCCTGCCCGGCGCCGGCTCGCCCACTGTCATGCCCCTTATGGGTCGCGACGATGCGGTCGCCGTCCACGCCGTCTGTCAGGAGGCCGTCTTCTGGGAGACGCTTGAGAAGCTGAAGGCCGCCGGCGCCTCGGCCATTCTAGTTCTCCCGATCGAGAAGATGATGTGATGAAACGCATCGACTGGTCTTCCCTCGACGCCGCCGGCAAGACGGCCGCCCTCGCCCGCCCGGCCCAACGCACCGCCGGCGACGTGACCGAGGTCGTGCGCACCATCCTGGACGACGTGCGCCAGCGCGGCGGCGCGGCCGTGACCGACTGGTGCCTGAAGCTGGACAAAGCCCCGCCCCGTCGCATCGCCATCACGCCCGAGACCATCGCCGAAGCACGCAACGCCCTGCCGCCCGGCGACGTGCGCGCCCTGCGCATGGCGGCCGACAATGTGCGCGTCTTCCACCAGGCGACCCGGCCCGAGGACACTCCGTTCATCGAGACGACGCCCGGCGTGCGGTCCAAACTGGCCTGGCGTCCCATCGCCTCGGCCGGCCTCTATATTCCCGGCGGCAGCGCGCCGCTGTTTTCTTCGCTGCTGATGCTAGCCATTCCGGCCAGCGTCGCGGGCGTGGGCCAGCGCGTCGCCGTCACGCCGCCGAACAAGGAGGGCGGCATCCACCCCGCTATGATCCTGGCCGCCGCAGAGGCGGAACTGGACGCCATCTGGCTGATGGGCGGCGCCCAGGCCATCGCCGCCCTGACCTTCGGCGTCGAACTGGAAGACGGGGTCATTCCGGCCTGTGACAAGCTGTTCGGACCCGGCAACGCCTATGTGGCCGAGGCCAAGAAGCAGGCCTCCGCCCTGCCAGGCGGTCCCGCCGTCGACATGCCGGCCGGCCCGTCGGAGTTGATGGTCATCGTCGATCGCGACGCCGCGCCCGAGATCGCCGCCGCCGACCTGCTCAGCCAGGCCGAGCACGATGCGGATGCGCAGGTTCTGCTGGTCTCCACCAGCCGCGCCACCATCGACTACATCCTGAGCGAGGTGGAGGTTCAGGTCGCAACCCTGCCCCGCGAAGCCATCGCCCGCGCCTCTCTGAACGAGGCCCGCGCCATTCTGGTCCGCGACCTCGACGCCGCCGCAGAAGTCGCCAACCTCTATGGCCCCGAACACCTGGCGATCCAGATCGACGATCCCGAGCCGCTGGTCGATTCGATCAAGGCCGCCGGGGCCGTCTTCGTCGGCCGCTTCGCGGCCGAGACGCTGGGCGACTACGCCGCCGGTCCCAGCCACGTCCTGCCGACCGACGGCGGCGCCCGCACCCTGGGCGGCGTCACCACCGCCAGCTTCATGACCACGATGTCGGTCCAGCTGGTGACCGAGGCGGGCGCCCGTCAGCTTGCGCCCATCGCCGCCCGCCTGGCCCGGATGGAAGGCCTCGAAGCCCACGCCCGCGCGGCGGATTTGAGGGCCGAAGGATGACCCTGTCCGCTCCTTATCCCCCGCTGGTCTCCGGCGGCGAAGGTCTGGATCGCTACCCTGGCCACGCCTCAGCCCTCGCCGCTCGCATGGCAGCGGTTTATGGCGTGCCCGGCGAACAGGTGCTGCCGGTGCGCGGCCTGACCCACGGGTTGGAACTGGCCTATCGTCTCGCCGCCCGCGACGGCGGATCGGTCGGGGCCCCGAAGGCCGAACCCTATGACAGTCTCGACGCCATCTATCCGACCAAGGGCGAAACGGCCCCAGAGAAAAATATCGTCGTCATCCGCGCCCTGGGCTCGCCCGAAGCCGTCGGCGAGATGGCCGCCCGCGTCGCCCCCGCCCTGCTGGTGGTGGACGAGGGACTGATCGAATTCTCCGACAGCGCCTCGGCCGTGACGGTCGTCAGCGATCAGCCGAACCTGGTCGTGCTGCGCAGCCTGTCCCTGGCCTATGGCTTGGCCGGCGCCCGCGTCGGCGCGGCGATCGCCCAAGCCCAGACCCTGGCGCGTCTGGCGTCGGTGCTGGAACCCTATGCCCTGCCCGAACCGCTGGTGCGGTTGGCGATGCAGGCGCTCGATCCGTCGAGGATGATCGAGACCGCCGAGCGAATCGCCTCGGTCCGGCGCGAGCGTGAACGGGTCGCGCGCGAACTGGGTCGCCACATGCCGGTCGAACAGGGCGTTGGTCCCATCATCATGGCGCGCCCCGAAGAGCCTGCCGCCGCGCTGGCCGGTCTGAAGGCTTACGGCGTCGAGGCCGATCTGTCCGGCGAGCGTCTGCGCCTGCCGATCTCGATCAAGTCCGAGGTCAACGACCGGCTGCTCGCCGCCTTCGGCCTGACGCCCGCCAAGCGCCGCCCGGCGCGCGTTGGTCAGGCCGTGCGCGACACCAAGGAAACCCGCATCGTCTGCGCCGTCGATCTGGATGCGCCCGGCCCGGTGAAGATCGAGACCGGCGTCGGCTTCTTCGATCACATGCTGGAGCAGATCGCGGCCCACGGCGGCTTCTCTTTGCGTCTGCAATGCGAAGGCGACCTGCACACCGATCCGCACCACACGATCGAGGACAGCGCCATCGCCCTGGGGCAAGCGTTGAAACAGGCGTTGGGCGAGCGCAAGGGCATCGCCCGCTACGGCTTCGTCCTGCCGATGGACGAGGCCAATGCGACGGTCTCCATCGACCTGTCCGGCCGCCCCTATCCACTGTTCGAGGGGGCGTTCGAGACGCCCTTCATCGGCGACTACCGCACCGACCTGACCGCCCACGTCTTCCGGTCGCTGGCCGAGGCCATGGGCGCGGCCGTCCACATCAAGGTCACGGGCCAGGACGACCATCACAAGACCGAAGCCGTCTACAAGGCTTTCGGCCGCGCCCTGCGCCAGGCCATCCGCGTCGAGGGCGACGCCGTGCCGTCCACCAAAGGTGTGCTGTGACCGAGGTCGCCGTCATCGCCTACGGCGCCGGCAATGTCGCCTCGGTCCAGTTCGCGCTGGAGCGGCTGGGCGCGGCCGTTCGCCTGACCGACGATCCCGCCGTCATCGCCGAGGCCGAACGGGTCATCCTGCCTGGCGTAGGCGCGGCCGGATACGCCATGAAGCGCCTGTCGGACCTGGGTCTGATCGCGCCGATCCGCGCCTTCCCGCGCCCCCTGCTGGGTGTCTGCCTGGGTCAGCAACTGCTGTTCGGATCGAGCGACGAGGGCGACGGCGTCGATCTGCTGGGTCTCATTCCCGGCGCGGTGACCCGGCTGAAGCCTGCGGGCGATCTGCCGGTGCCGCACATGGGCTGGAGCCGGTTGACGCGCGACCGCGACGACGCCTTGCTGGAGGGCGTCGCCGACGGCGCCTATGCCTATTTCGTCCACGGCTTCGTCTGTCCCGACGGACCGGCGACCTTGGCGCGCGCCGACTACGGCGGCGTCGTTCCGGCTGTGGTTCGATCCGCCAACCGCTGGGGCTGCCAGTTCCACCCCGAACGCTCGGCTGAGGCCGGGGCGACCATCCTCAAGAACTTCCTGGGCCTGTCATGCTGATCTATCCCGCCATCGACCTGAAGGACGGCGTTTGTGTGCGCCTGATGCACGGCGACTTCGCCCAGGTGACGCATTACGACCAGCAGCCGGCCGCCCGCCTGACGACCTTCGCGGCCGAGGGCGCGGAGTGGATTCACATCGTCGATCTGGACGGAGCCGAGGCGGGCGAGGCGCGCCAGCACGCCCTGATCGGTGAACTGACCCAAGCCATAGCCGTCAAGGTTCAGTCGGGCGGCGGCGTGCGCAGCGCCGACGATGTGAAAAAGCTGCTGGACGCCGGCGTGTCGCGCGTCGTGGTCGGATCGCTGGCCGTGACCCAGCCTGAGGCGGTGGCGACCTGGCTGGAAACCTTCGGCGTCGAGCGCATCACCCTGGCCCTGGACGTCAAGATCGAGGACGGCGTGCCGGTGCCTGCACTGAAGGGCTGGACCCAGTCCTCGGGCATAACGCTCTGGGAGGCGCTGGATCGGTATCCCAAGGGGACGGCCAAACACCTGCTGGTGACCGATGTCGGTCGTGACGGCGCCCTGACCGGGCCGAACCTGGACCTGCTGGCCGAGATCCGCAGCCGTCGGCCGGATCTGGTGTTGCAGGCCTCGGGCGGCGTTTCCTCGCTGGACGATATCGCCGCGATCAAGGCGCTGGGCTGTCACGGCGCCATCGTCGGACGCGCGCTCTACGAGAACTGCTTCAGCCTGCCCGAGGCGATCGCGGCGGCCAAACGCTCGTGACCGCCCATCCTGCATCAAGCGGGGCGGTCGAATGACCGCCCGGCGGATCATTCCCTGCCTGGACGTGAAGGACGGCCGGGTGGTCAAGGGCGTGAAGTTCGTCGGTCACACCGACATGGGCGATGCGGCCGAGCTGGCCGCCCGCTATCGCGATGCGGGCGCCGACGAACTGGTCTTCTACGACATCACCGCCAGTCCCGAGGGGCGGACGCTGGACTACGGCTGGATCAAGGACATCGCCCGACTGCTGGACATTCCGTTCTGCGTCGCCGGCGGCATTCGCAGCGTGGATCAAGCGGCGCGCTGCCTGGACCACGGAGCGGACAAGGTCTCGATCAACTCCCCGGCCTTGGAACGGCCCGAACTGATCGCCGACATGGCTGCGCGGCTGGGCAGCCAATGCGTCGTCGTCGGCGTCGACAGCCGGTTTGAGGACGGCGACTGGGTGGTCCACAAATATACCGGCGACCCCGATGCACGCCGTCATGCCGGCAAACGCACGCTGGACTGGCTGGACGAGGCGCAGAGCCTGGGCGCCGGCGAGATCGTGCTGAACTGCATCGATCAGGACGGGGTTCGGCGCGGCTATGACATCGAGCAGCTGTCCGCCGCGCGGACACGCCTGACCATTCCCCTGATCGCCTCGGGCGGCGCTGGCGCGCCCGAGCATTTCAAGGCTGTGTTCGAGCAGGCCGACGTCTCCGGCGCCTTGGCCGCCAGCGTCTTCCACACCGGCGCCATCGCCATTCCGGACCTGAAACAATACCTGGCCGACGAAGGCCTGGAGATGAGACTGTGATCGACCCGAACACCATCGACTTCGCCAAGGGCGCCGGATTGGTCCCCGTCGTGGTGCAGGACGCCGCCACGCTGCAGGTCCTGACCCTGGCCTATATGGATCGCGCTACGCTGGACGAGACGATCGCATCCGGCGAGGCCACCTTCTTCTCGCGCTCGCGCGGGGGGCGTTGGAGGAAGGGCGAGACCTCGGGCGACCGGCTTTACGTCGTCTCCATCACGGCCGACTGCGACGCCGACGCCATCGTGTTGGGCGTCAGGCCGGTCGGAAACGCCTGCCACCTGAACCGGACGAGCTGTTTCGGAGAGGCCGACGCGCCGGGCCTGGGTCGGATCGCCCGGCTGGAGCGAACCATCGCCGAACGGGCCGCCGCCGATCCGTCCGAAAGCTGGACCGCCCGACTGATCGCACAGGGGCCCAAACGCATCGCCCAGAAGGTCGGCGAGGAGGGCGTGGAGACCGCTCTGGCCGGCGTCGCCGGCCCGGACGAGGAACTCGCCAGCGAGGCTGCGGATTTGATCTATCATCTGCTCGTTCTTCTCCATGCCCGTAACATGGTGTTTCAGGACGTGCTGGACGTGTTGGCCTCGCGAGCGGAAGCGGCCAAAGACAGCGGCTAGACCGTAAAGGCGTGCGTCCCGACAAATGGGATCATCGAGGGACAAGACATGGCGGCTCTCATTCTGTTTGGCGGCGGCGGCGATCTGGCGATGCGCATGCTTCTGCCGTCGCTCTATTTCCTCGAACACGACGGCCTGCTGCCTGAAGGGCTGAAGATCATCGGCGCCGCGCGTTCCGAAGAGAGCGCCGACGACTATATCGCCAAGGTGCACGAGGCGGTGAAGGCGCGCGCCGAGGCGGACAAGGTCTGGAACGAAGCCAGTTGGTCGCGGATGAAGGCCCGCCTGGACTATCTGGCGGTCGACGCCACCTCACCCGATAGCCTCAAGCCGCTGAAGGACAAGGTCGGCGACGGCGAGGTCACCTCCTTCCTGGCCGTTTCCCCCTCGCTCTATGCCCGCATTGTCACGGCGATGAAGGCGGCGGGTCTGGCCGAAAAGAACTGCCGCATCGTGCTGGAAAAGCCGGTCGGGCGCGATCTGAAGTCCTTCCTCGAAATCGACGACGCCGTGGCCCACGCCTTCAGCGAGAACCAGGTCTTCCGCATCGACCACTATTTGGGGAAGGAGACAGTCCAGAACCTGATCGCTCTGCGGTTCGGCAACACGATCTTCGAGCCGCTGTGGAACAACCTGTCTATCGACCACGTGCAGATCACGATCGGCGAGACGGTGGGGGTCGGCGATCGCTGGCCCTACTATGACGAATACGGCGCGCTGCGCGACATGCTGCAGAACCACATGCTGCAGCTGCTGTGCCTGGTGGCGATGGAGCCGCCGAGCGACCTGGACCCCGACTCGGTGCGCAACGAGAAGGTCAAGGTGCTGCGCTCGCTGCGGCCCGTCACGGTGGACGAGGTCGAGCGCGTGACCGTGCGGGGTCAGTATGTGGCGGGCGTCTCGGAGGGCAAGCCGGCCAAGGGCTATGACGAGGAGCGCGGTCAGCCGTCGGACACCGAAACCTTCGTCGCCGTTCGCGCCGACATCGACAACTGGCGCTGGGCCGGCGTGCCCTTCTTCATGCGGACCGGAAAGCGCCTGCCCGAGAAGCGCACCGAGATCGTCATCCAGTTCAAGCCGGTGCCCCACTCGATCTTCGATCGCGACGACCGTGGCGAGGTTCAGGCCAACCGGATGATCATCGAGCTTCAGCCCGAGGAAGACATCTCTCTGACGGTGATGAACAAGCGGCCAGGCCTGGATCAGCGCATGCAGTTGCAGCCGATCAAGATGAGCCTGTCGTGGGGTGTGCCGAATTCGGGGGACGGCAAGTCCGCCGCCCCGCCGCGTCGCCGCATCGCCTATGAGCGTCTGCTGCTGGATGCGATGGCGGGCGACTCGACCCTGTTCGTGCGACGCGACGAGGCCGAGCAGGCCTGGAAATGGGTGGACGAGGTGTCCGAGGCCTGGGCCGAATCCGGTCTGAAGCCCGACGACTACGTCGCCGGAACCTGGGGCCCCGACAGCGCCGACATGCTGATGGCCCGCACCGGCCGCGACTGGAACACCACCGATGTCTGAGACCCCCGCCATCGAAGCCTTCAACTCCGTCGAGACCTGGGCCGAAGCCATCGCCGCGCGTCTGGCCGAAACTCTTGGCGCGGCCGTCCGCGACCATGGCCGGGCCCTGTTCGCCGGTCCCGGCGGTTCGACGCCTGCGCCCGTCTACCGCCGCCTGGCGGCGACCGATCTGGACTGGTCGAAAATCGCCGTGACTCTGGTGGACGAGCGTTATGTGCCTGAGACTTCGCCGGAATCGAACGCTCGTCTGATCCGCGACGTGCTTCTTCAGGACAAGGCGGCGACGGCCCGCTTCATCCCGCTCTATACGCCCGAAGTCACCGTGGACCGTGCGGCCATCGTGGCGGCAAAGGCCCTGGGCGATGCCGGCGGGCGGTTCGATGCGGTGCTGCTGGGCATGGGCGAGGACGGCCATATCTGCTCCATGTTCCCCGAAAGCCCGACGCTGAAGACCTTGCTGACGCCGACGCTGAAGCCCACGGTGCTGGGCGTGCCGCATGGGCGCGACGGCATGGCGCCGACGATCGAACGGCTGTCGATCAATCTGCCCTATCTGATGTCGGCGGGCCGGGTGATCCTGGGCCTGAAGGGCGCCGCCAAGCGTCGCGTCTTCGAAGAACAGGCTCAGGGCGATCCAAAGATTCAGCCCATCGCCGCCCTGATCGCCGCCGGCGTTCCCCTTGAAGTTTTGTGGACGGAGGAAGGCTGAAATGGCGCTTCATCCTACGGTCGCCGCGGTCACCGCCCGCATCGTCGAAAAAAGCCGCGAGACCCGCGCCGACTACATCCGTCGCATGGACGCGGCGCGCGACAGCGGCGCCGGCCGCGCCAAGCTGAGCTGCGCCAACTGGGCCCACGCCTTTGCGGGCCAGACCATCGCCGACAAGCTGACGGCGATGGACGGGTCCAAGCCCAACCTGGGCATCGTCACCGCCTATAACGACATGCTGTCGGCCCACCAGCCGTTCGAACGCTTTCCCGACGTGGTGCGCAAGGCCGTGCGCGAGGTCGGCGCCACGGCCCAGGTCGCGGGCGGCACGCCCGCCATGTGCGATGGCGTCACCCAGGGTCGTCCCGGCATGGAGCTGTCGCTGTTCAGCCGCGACCTGATCGCCATGTCGGCGGGCATCGCCCTGACCCACGACGCCTTCGACGCCGGTCTGATGCTGGGCGTGTGCGACAAGATCGTTCCGGGCCTGTTCATGGGCGCCCTGGCCTTCGGCCACCTGCCCGTCGTCTTCGCACCCGCAGGCCCGATGCCATCGGGCATTCCGAACGCGGAAAAGGCCCGGGTCCGGGCCGAATATGCGCAGAACAAGGTCGATCGTCAGACCCTGCTGGAAAGTGAGATCGGCAGCTATCACTCGCCCGGCACCTGCACCTTCTACGGCACCGCCAACTCCAATCAGATGATGATGGAGCTGGGCGGACTGCACATGCCCTCCACCGCCTTCGTCCATCCCGACACCGGCTTGCGCGACGCCCTGACGACGGCGGCGGCGAAACGGGCGGTCGAACTGGCCCGCAGCGGCGAGTGCCGCATGGCCGACGTCATCGACGAGAAGTCCATCGTCAACATGATCGTGGCCCTGCTGGCCACCGGCGGCTCGACCAATCACGCCATCCACCTGGTCGCCATGGCGCGGTCGGCGGGGGTTCTGATCGACTGGACCGACATGGACGAGCTGTCGTCGGTCACGCCGCTGTTGGCGCGGGTCTATCCCAACGGCTCGGCGGATGTGAACGCCTTCCAGGCCGCCGGCGGCGTCGCCTTCATCGCGCGTGAGCTGGCGATGGCGGGCAATATCCACACCGACGTCACGACCATCATGGGTCAGGGCATCCAGGCCTATTTCCAGGAACCGTCGATGGTGGACGGCGAGCTGGTCTGGCGCGATGGGGTCCAGGAAAGTCTTGATCTCGATATCCTGCGCCCGGCGTCCAATCCCTTTGACAAGGAGGGGGGGTTGCGTCTGGTTCAGGGTGACCTGGGTCGTGCGGTCATCAAGATCTCCGCCGTCAAACCCGAGAACCGCATCGTCGAGGCGCCCGCCGCCGTGTTCGAAACCCAGGAAGATGCGCTCCAGGCCTTCCGGGACGGCAAGCTGTTCCGCGACGTCGTCGTGGTCCTGCGCTTCCAGGGACCCAAGGCGAACGGCATGCCGGAACTGCACAGCCTGTCGCCGGCCCTGTCGGTCATTCAGGACAAGGGGTTCAAGGTCGCCTTCGTCACCGACGGCCGCATGTCGGGCGCCAGCGGCAAGACGCCCGCCGCCATCCACGTCAGCCCGGAGGCCCTGGCCGGCGGTCCGCTGGCCCATGTTCAGGACGGCGACATCATCCGCCTGGACGCCGAAGCTGGCGTTCTGACCACCGTCGGCGTTCCCGACCTGACCGCCCGTCCGCTGGCCGCCCGGTCCGCCGCCAACGCCGAGGGTTCGTCCTGGGGCTATGGCCGTGAACTGTTCGGCGCCTTCCGCCATGTGGTCACGACGGCCGAACAGGGGGCGACGGTCTGTTTCGCCCTGCCGACCGGTTCGCGCGGCAACGACGACACCCCGCCCAATCCCAACTTCGTCGATCGGACTGTGGACGCCTGATCCACCGAACCGAGCGCAGGAAACGCCCCAATGAATGACAAGACCCTTCTCGTCGGCGATGTCGGCGGCACGAACGCCCGCTTCGCCGTAGCCCGAATGGTGGACGGCAAGCCCGTGCTAGACCACCACGAGAGCTTCCCGGCCGAGACCTATCCGACCTTCCTCGAAGGCGTCGCCGCCTTCATCGACGGCTGCGAGGTCAAGCCGACGGGCGGCGTGATCGCCGTCGCCGGCCCGGTCACGGACGGCGCCATCGACCTGACCAACTCGCCCTGGCAGGTGTCGGAGGCGGAGCTTCAGACCCTGGGCCTGAAGCCCGTCAAGCTGATCAACGACTTCGAGGCCCTGGCCTGGGGCGCGCCCATCGTGCCGGAAGATCAGTTGGAAAGCCTGGGCGGCCCGGTCGACGGCGATCCGCACTGCACCGTCGCGGTGCTCGGCCCTGGCACCGGCTTCGGGGTCTCGGCCCTGGTGCGGGATGCGGCCGGCAAGGAAATGGCCATGCCGTCCGAGGGCGGGCACGCCTGCTTCCCCCCCGGCGATCCGGTCGAGGACGAAATCCTGCGCATCCTGCGTCGCCGCTATGACCGGGTGTCGATCGAGCGCCTGATCTGTGGGCCGGGCCTGCTGAACATGCACCGGGCCCTGGCCGAGATCGACGGACGCGAGACCCACATCGACGATCCGGCTCAGATCACTGCAACGGCCCTGGCCGATCCGAACAGCCCGTGCGGCGCGACCCTGGCCCGCTTCTGCGCCATCTTGGGCGCGGTCGCCGGCGACATCGCCCTGACCACCGGCGCGCGCGGCGGCGTCTATATCGCCGGCGGCATCGTTCCGCGCATCCTGCCCTTCATCAAGGCCAGTCCCTTCCGTCAGCGGTTCGAGCGAAAGGGCCGGTTCAAGGAGTATATGCAGGACATTCCGACCAAGGTGATCATGCATAAACACGCCGCCCTGCTGGGCGCTGCGCGGGTCGCCTTCGCCCAGTCGGAGGCCTGACGCGACGACGATCACGAAAATCTCACGGCGGCGTGAACCGAACCGTCACCGTAGCGTTTGAGAGTTTCCACCTAGGAGAGGAACCTCAAATGAAAAAGTTCGCCATCGCCGCCGCTTCGGTCTTCATGCTGGCCGGCGTCGCCGCCTGCGGTGAAAGCGCCGCCGACAAGGCCGCTGAAAAGCAAGCCGACGCCATCGAAGCGACGGGCGAAGCCCGCGCCGACCAACTGGAATCGCAAGCCGCGACCGCTCCGACCGCCGCTCAGGCCGACGCCCTGAACGCCCAGGCCGATCAGGTCGAGAAGAACGCCGACCGCAAGGCCGACATGGTCGAGCAGCAAGCCGGCAACGCTGATGGCGGCGCCACGACGGCCAACACGCCTTCGACCCACTAAGGTCTGGCCACCGACTAAATCCGTTTACGGATGGAGCAGCCCCCGTCGTTCGCGACGGGGGCTTTTTCGT
The DNA here is from genome assembly GCF_058790795.1 of Brevundimonas sp. EU05-FHT14B07. Classification (NCBI taxonomy): domain Bacteria; kingdom Pseudomonadati; phylum Pseudomonadota; class Alphaproteobacteria; order Caulobacterales; family Caulobacteraceae; genus Brevundimonas; species Brevundimonas sp. EU05-FHT14B07. The sequence continues at coordinate 95,009 of NZ_JBYTCZ010000001.1, read as the reverse complement.
GCCTGCGACCTCAGTCGATGCACAGGGTCGGGCCGGCCTTGCCGTCCTCGACCGTCGTATTGCAGCCGAAACGGTCGCTGGTCGCTTGGCAGACGCCGGTCGCCGCCGTCCCCGGCGCCACGCCGCTGTTGCCCTCGATGCGGCAGTCGCCCTGGCACTGATCGCCGTCGGTGCAGCGCTTCCCGGCGTCGGCATAGCTGATGACGCACTGCCAGGATTGCATCCGCCCGACCTGTTTCATCGTGCCGCCGCGCGTGGCGCAGGACGCGGCGTCGGCGCTTTTCATCGGCGCATCCGACGCCGCTCCCGTGGTCTGGGGCGAGCAGGCGGCGGCCAGAAGCGCGACGGCGACGATGAGGGAAATGCGGATCATGAGATCTGTCCTTTGGTGAAGCCTGACCAGACGTCGTCGTAGTCGAGCTGCATCTGCGGTGATTCCGATGCCCATTTCGTGACGCGGATCGGCATGCGCGTCTCGAACATGAAGGCCAGGGTGTTTTCGATCTTGTGCGGCTTCAGTTCGGCCTTGATCGCGCCGTCATAGCTGGCTTGATCGGGGCCGTGGCCGCTCATGCGGTTGTGCAGCGATGCGCCGCCTGGCGCGAATCCGCCCGCCTTGGCGTCATAGGCGCCGGTCACCAAACCCATGAATTCGCTCATCACGTTGCGATGGAACCACGGCGGGCGGAAGGTGTCCTCGGCCACCATCCAGCGCGGCGGGAAGATGACAAAGTCGATATTGGCCGTGCCCGGCGTCTCGGACGGACTGGTCAGGACGGTGAAGATCGACGGATCGGGGTGGTCGTAGCTGACGGTGTTGATGGTGTTGAACCGCGCCGTGTCATAGCGGCAGGGCGCCAGGTTGCCGTGCCAGGCGACGACGTCCAGCGGGCTGTGATCGAAGGTTGTGGCCCAGAGACGGCCGCCGTATTTCTGGACGCATTCGGTCGGGCAATCCACGTCCTCATAGGCCGCAACCGGCGTCTCGAAGTCGCGCGGATTGGCCAGGCCGTTCGAGCCGATAGGTCCGAGATCCGGCAGGCGGAACGGACTGCCGTAGTTCTCGCAGACATAGCCGCGCACCGGCCCGTCCACCTCGACACGGAACCGCACGCCACGCGGGATCAGGACGATGTGACCCGGCTGGGCCTCGATCACGCCCATCTCGGTGACGAAGCGATGGTCGCCTTCCTGTGGCACGATCAGCAGTTCGCCGTCGGCGTCATAGAAGACCCGGTCGGTCATCGATCGGTTGGCGACATACAGGTGAATGCCCGCCCCGGCCCCGCCGTCCGGTTCGCCGTTACCGCCATAGGTCGTCAGCCCCTCGACCCAGTCGGTCGCAGCCTGCGGCATCGGCAGCGGGTCCCATCGCATCCGGTTGGGATTGGGCGGCGTCTCGTCGAACGGACCGGAGCGGACCCGCCCCTGATCGAAGGGGGTGTACGGCCCATGCTGGGCCGACGGACGCAGACGATAGAGCCAGCTGCGCCGGTTCTCGGCGCGCGGCGCGGTGAAGGCGGTGCCGGACAGCTGTTCGGCATACAGGCCCATCGGCGTCTTCTGCGGCGAGTTTCGGCCCACCGGCAGGGCGCCGGGCGCGGCCTCGGTCGCGAAATGATTGCCGAAACCGGTCATGTAGGCGGGCGCGTTGGATCGCGTCATGTCGTGTCTCCCTATGCCCCTCGTTTAGCCGTCCCCGGCGCCAGCGTCACCCTTTGCCCGTCAGGCAACAGCTTGGCGGTTGGCGCGTTTCTGTGGCCTCGCGGAGGGATTCCCATGACCTATCTGACCCGGGCGGTGTTCGCCTTCGCCAGCCTGCTGCTGTTGCTGGCGGCCATGGCCCTGATCGGGTTCGGGGTGAAGGATGCGCTGCACGGCATCGGCTCGCCCGACAAGTCCGGCGCCGACGCGGTTCTGGACGTGCTGGGCTATGTCATCGTCGCCATCGCCGTATTCGACGTGGCCAAATACATCTTCGAGGACGAGGTGCGGCGCGGCAACGAAAAGCGCAGCGCCGCCGAGGCCCGGCGCAGCCTGACCAAGTTCCTGTCGACCATCGTCATCGCCCTGTTCCTCGAAGCGCTGGTCGTGGTGTTCAAGACGGCGCGCGAGGACGTGGCGCAGCTGCTCTATCCCACCGCCCTTCTGATCGCCTCGGTGCTGGTGCTGGTGGGCCTGGGCGTCTTCCAGCGCCTGTCGGCCACGGTCGAGGAAAAGGTCGGCGACGACGACGAGGCCGAGGATCGCAAGGACAAGGTCAGGCGAAAGGCCGCGCCCTAGCCTTTGCTCGGCAGGAAGGGCGAGAAGGTGATGACCGTGAAGGTGTCGCGCACGTGCGGCCGCGTCTGGACCTGTTTCGTCACGAAGGTGCCGATGTCGGCGTCGCGGGGCAGGTTGAACTTGGCCAGCAGGTCGTGCTGACCCGAGGTGGAATAGACCTCCGAGACGTTCTCGACATTGTCCACGATATCGGCCGCCACGTCGTTGGCGTAGCCCAGCTCGCATTTGATGAAGACGAAGATGGCGGTCATCATGGCAAATCAGTCCTCTGGTTCGAGGGCGCTTCTAGCGGACGAAGACGTGACGGGTAAGCCGCAAGACACAGACGCCGTGCTGGAGGCGCAATACAACAACCGCGCCCTGGTGCCCGACCATCCCGCCGTGATGGCGCGCTGGAAGGCGGAATCGGAGGCCGCCCGCGCCGCCCATCCGCCCCAGGTCCTGAAATACGGCCCGGGCGAGCGCGAGCGGATCGACTGGTTCGACGCCGGGGATGGCGCGCCGGTCGTGGTCTTCCTGCACGGCGGATACTGGCAGGCGCTGGATGCGGGCTGGTTCAGCTTCGTCGCGCCACCCCTGCTGGCCCACGGCGTCAGCGTCGCCATCCCGACCTATGACCTGGCGCCCAGCGTGCGGCTGGGCCGGATCGTCGATCAGGCGCGAGCGGCGGTCGATCTGATCCACGACCGCACCGGCGCCGCGCCCGTCGTCAGCGGCCATTCGGCGGGCGGGCATATGGCGGCCTGCCTGCTGGCGGACGGGCGAGCCTCGGCGGCGGTCGCCCTCTCGGGCGTGTTCGATCTGGAGCCCCTGATCCCCACATCGCTCAACGTCGCCCTGGACCTGAATACGACCGAGGCCCAGGCCCTGTCGCCAATCCGATGGCCGGCGCCCGCTGGCGCGGTTCTGGACTGCATCGTGGGCGGTGCGGAAAGCGAGGCCTTCGTGGATCAAAGCCGCGACATGGCCGCGCGCTGGGGCGACGCCGGCGCCGGGACGCGGTTCGAGGCCCTGCCCGGCCTGAACCATTTCACGGTTCTGGATCCGCTGTTCGATGCGCAGAGCACCCTGGTCAGGCGGCTGGCCGACCTGGCCCATCGACGCTGAGCCTCAATCAGACCCGGCGGCGAAAAATAGAGTCTAATTCGTCTAATTCGTATGAAATCCCCCGCTCCCCTCCCTGACAGATGGGCCTGAGCGGCGAGGCTTCAAGAGGGTCGGTCGGCGCGCCAGATGAAGACGAAGTTGCGGTGTTCAGCCCAGGTCTGACCCTCGACATGATCGCCCGATAGGCAGGCCGCCGTGTGATAGGGGCCTGCGCCGTCGGTGGTGCGGAACGAGACGCACAGCCGGCCATGCTGGCGCTTCCATCGGCCCGCCTCGATGCGGCTGTTATAGAAGTCGCCCGTCACGACGCCGTCAGGCTGGAGCGTCAGGTTCATGGGCTGGTGATAGGGCTGGGCCGGATCGGTCGCCAGATCGACAGACCAGGCGCCGTCCATGTCGGCGGCGGGCGGCGGATCCTGAACGGTCAGAAGGGCGACGACGGCGAGGGCGACGAACATCCTGCTTCTCCCACAGGCGATTGAGCGAACGACGGTCCGCCTTTCGCCACATGCCGTCAAGAGAACGTCCGCGCTAACGCGGTTTGACTTGACCTTGCGTTCGCGACAGCGGAGGTCAACCGCGAACCTATCGCAGAGGAACCCGTCCATGGCCCATGATCGCGTCAGCGTGCTTCAGGCGCTTCAGACCCAGGGCGTGTGCCCGGTCTTCTACCATCCCGACGCCGAGGTCAGCCTGAACGTCATTCGCGCCTGCGCGCGCGGCGGGGCGCCGGTGGTCGAGTTCACCAATCGCGGCGACTTCGCCTGTGACCTGTTCGGTGAGATCAATCGCGAACTGATCAAGACGGATCCGAACGTGGTCTTGGGCATCGGCTCGGTCGTCGATGCGGGGACAGCCTCGCTTTATCTGAACCGGGGCGCGCGGTTCGTGGTCAGCCCCTGCCTGATCCCCGACGTGGCCAAGGTCTGCAATCGGCGCATGGTCGCCTATTTCCCCGGCTGCGGGTCGGTGACCGACATCGGCGAGGCGCACGAGCTGGGCTGCGACATCGTCAAACTGTTCCCCGGCTCGTCGGTCGGCGGCCCGGACTTCGTCAAGGCGGTCAAGGGCCCGATGCCCTGGGTCAAGATCATGCCGACGGGCGGCGTCGATCCGGACGAGGCGTCGATCGCCAAATGGTTCGGCGCGGGCATCGTCGCGGCGGGTATGGGCTCCAAACTGGTGACCGATGACGCCGTGAAGTCGAGCGACTGGGCCGCCATCGAGGCGTCGGTGCGCTCGGCGGTGAACGCCGTCGCCGCCTTCCGCGCGTCCAGAAAAGGCTAAGCGCTGAAGCGCCGTCAGCGGGGCGCGCGGTCGTCCGGCTGACGGTGATCCGGCCCGTGCGCGACGGCGCGACGGGCGGCGCCCTTACGCTGAAGGATCGGGGCCAAGGCCTTGCGCTCCTCGGGCGTCAGCGTCGCCAGCACGGCGACCGCGCCGTTTTCCAGACGCGTGCGGCCCCGCATCTCGGCGGCTCTGGACTGTTCCAGCAGGCTTTCGACCCGGGCCGCGTCCAGGGTCGGCTGACCGGCGATGTCGATGGCCTCGCGCCGGGCGGCGCGGGCCGCCTCGAAATCAGGACGCGCCGCCAGGGCCGATTCTCGCAGCGAGGTGCGCACGCGCTGGCGTACGGCCGGATCCAGATCGGCCAGCACCTCGGCCAGCGGTCCCTCGCGCCCCGGACGGCGTTGGTCCTCGATCCGGCGTTCGATCCGGTCGCGATTGACGACATAGGTGACACCGCCCGCCACGGCGAAAAGGTTCAGGGCCACCGAGACGGCCAAGGCGATCTTCAGGCTCTTGGACGTCATCCCAACAGTTCCGTGTCATCCACGCCCGTCAGCGAGGATTGATAAAGCACCGCATCGGCGCGCGCGTCGGCGGTCAGATGGGTGGTCAGGCCGACGCCGGCGACCACGCCCGCACAGGCCGCGGCGCCCCAACCGGCGCCGAGGTACCAGATCGCCTTGCCCAGACGGCTTTTCGCCCGGGGCGCAGCCGCAAGGATGCGCGCGGTCAGGGCGGCGGACGGGACAGGTCTGGGCGCGGCGTCGAGCAGAGCGTCCAGCGCGGCCGCCTGATCAAGCACCGCCTTCAGCGACGGATCGGCGGCGATCAGGCTTTCGGCGAAGGCGCGCTCGGACGCGGGCCACCGACGCAGGTCGGAGCCGTAGGCGTCCGCCAGTTCGTGCAACCGTTCCGCCTTCATCGTCCGTCTCCTCTAATCGACCCCGGACCGATGTCCGAAAGGGCCAGACGCAATGCGCGACGACCGCGCGACAACAAACTCTCCAGCGCCTCGACGCTGATCTCCATCAAGGCCGCCGCATCGATATTCGACAGCTCCTGATAATGGCACAGGACGATGGCCTCGCGCTGTCGGTCCGGCAGACGTTTCAGGGCCGCCGTGACCCGCACGCCCGTCTCGGCCGCCAGCAGACCTCGATCCGGCGCCGGGCCTTCGTCGGGACGATCCGGCGGCGTGTCGGTCGGGATTTCGCGCCGACGCCTCAGCCGGTCGTAACAAAGGTTCAGCGCGACCCGGTGCAGCCAGGTGTCGAACCTGGCCTTGCCGGGCGTCCACTTTGGCGCCTGGCGCCAGGCCTTGAGCATCGTTTCCTGGGCCACGTCCTCGGCCTCGACCGCATCGCCCAACATGCGCTGCGCCAGCGACAGGATGCGCGGCAGCTTGCGCGAGACGAGCGTCTGCGCCGCCGCCGGGTCGCCCTGCCCAACGCGTCGCACCAGATCCTCGTCGGGGTCGACGATCGCGACCAAACCTGCCTCTTCCGCTGCTGACGAAAGGGACCGGTGCGTTCACGACGGCCGACCCCGACACCGTCTTACTCCGAAGCCGGCATGGGGGAAGCGGGTTGTTGCGCCGGACGCTGAGCCTGGCGGGCCGCGCGGCGTTCCTGCCGTTGCTCACGCTGCGCGGACATGGCCGCCCGGCGCTCTTCGGCGGAGATCACGCCGTCGCGGTCAGTGTCCATCTTGTCGAACCGCTCGCCCAGCTTGACCGAGGCTTCGGCGATCACCACCGGCCCGCGTTCGCGGCCTTGTCCACGCATCGCATGATGCGCGCCGCCGCGACGACCCTCACGATGACCGGCGCGTTCGGCGCGCGGACCGCGATCCGGGCGTGCGGCATGGCCGGCGTCGAACTCGGCGCGGCTGATGGAACCGTCGCCGTTCGCGTCCAGCTTGGCGAACCGATCGCCCGCGCGTTCGGCGCGACGGGCCTGCATGGCGGCGGCGCGTTCCTCGACGCTGACCGTGCCGTCGCGGTTCGTATCGAGCGCGGTCAGGCGAGCGATGCGCGCATCGACGAAGTCGGCGCGGGTCATCTGGCGGTTCGGTTCGCCACGCGCCTGATGCGGAGCGGTTGCACCAGCGGGCGGAACCTGTGCGGTCGCGGCGCCGGCGGCGGCGGCCAGAGCGATGACGCCCAGGCCGGTCAGAAAGGTGTTTCTCATCTCGATCATCTCCACGGGCGCGTTTGGCGCCCTTTGACATTGCCCTGTCAGGAGATTGAACGCGGCGTTGCGGATTCTCCGTCGCGACCCTCTTTTTCCAGTCTGGCTGGAACCGCCCGCTCGAAGGCCTTTCGCGCCCGCGCGCGCAGGTCGGTCAGCTCGGTCTTCAGCGTGGCGAAGTCCGGCGCGCCGGCGGCCTCGGCCAGACGCAGCTGGAAGACCGAAGGCTCGCCCTCCGGATCGACCCGCCCCTCAAAGGCGGCGGCCAGGAGATGGGCCAGCCGCTGCTGCACGCGCCAGGCCTCGGCCAGGACCGGGTCGTCGTGCAGGGCCTCAAGCGTCGATAGGGTCAACGGCTCGCCGATGGCGGCGGCCTGAAGCTGGCGGAACTGGGCCGCGAACTCGGCGTCCACCTGACCGCCCGGCGACAGCTTCAAATCCCAGAAGCCGTGCGGACGGCGCTCGCGATCCATCAGGGCGCGCATCTTTCGGATGTCGGCGGCGACATCGACGCCGGGACGCGGGCGACGCAGGGCGGCCTCGATGGCGGCCGAAACCTGGGCGCCGAACTTCGGATCGCTGGCCCAGACCACGCGGGCGCGGGTCAGGACCATAAACTCCCAGGTCTCCGCCTCCTTGGCGTAATAGGCGTCAAACGCCTTCAGCCGCACCGACACCGGCCCCTTGGAGCCGGTGGGGCGCAGGCGCATGTCCACCTCATAGAGGCCGCCTTCCGCCGTATGCGCCGACAGGGCCGCAATCAGCCGCTGGGTGAAGCGGGCGTAGAAGACGTCGGCGGTCCAGCCCTTGATCTCTGAGGTCGCTTCGGGCAGCGCCTCGTACAGGGTCATCAGATCGAGATCCGATCCGGCCGTCATCTCGCGCGATCCGGCCTTGCCCAAGGCGACCACCGCCACCGCGCCGGGAAAGGCGCCGCCCAGCCGTTCGGTCTCGGCCAGCGCCGCCGGCGACAAGGTGCGCATGGCGGCGTCGGCCAGGGCGGCGTAGGCGCGGCCCGCCGCCTCGGCCCCCGCCCGGCCGGTCAGGGCGTGGATGCCGATACGAAACATCTGCTCGCGGTGCAGGCGGCGCACGGCATTCATGGCCCCTTCGAAATCTTCGGTCTCGCCCGCCTCGCGCAGCATCTGTTCGGTCAAGCCGGTCTCTTCGGACAGATCGACCAGGAAGCGGGCGTCCAGCACCCCGTCCAGCGCCGCCGGCTGCCGGCCCAGGGTGCGCGCCAGACGCGGCGCGAATGCCATGACGCCCAGCACCATTTCGAACAGTTTGGGCTGGTTCAGGAACAGGGCCTGGACCTGCACGCCCGCCGCCAGCCCGGAGAAGAAGACGGCGAAACGCCGGAACGCCTCGTCCGGCGCACCCGATCGGGCCAGGGCCTCCAAGAGGCGCGGCGCCAGGCGGGTGAACAGTTCGCGCCCCCGCGCCGTGCGCGTCGCGGGGATGCGGCCGTGGTGCCAGCTGCGGATCGTATCAGCGACCGACGGCGCCTCGGAAAAGCCCATGCGACGCAGGGTTTCCAAAGTCTCGGGATCGTTCTCGACCCCGGTGAAGACCAGGCTGCCGTAGCTGGAGTCCAGATCTTCGCCGCCCTCGAACAGTTCACCATAGCGGGCGTTGACCCGCGCCAGCAGGGCCTCGACCCGGGCGTCGAAGGCGGCCAGGTCGTTCGAACCGGCCAGGGCGGCGACGGCGGCGCGGCGTTCGGCGTCCTCGGGCAGGCGATGGGTCTGCTCGTCGTCGAGCATCTGCACGCGGTGCTCCAGCCCGCGCAGCTCGACATAGGCGGCGGACAGTTCCTCGCAGACCGCCTGGGGCACATGGCGCGCGTCGGCCAGAGCCTTCAACGCCTCCAGCGTGCGCTGTTTGCGTAAAACCGGATCGCGGCCGCCCAGGATCAGCTGCTGGGTCTGGGCGTAGAACTCGATCTCGCGGATGCCGCCGCGACCCAGCTTCAGATTGGCTCCTGCGGCCTGCAGCCCCTCGCCCGTCTTGTGGACGTGGATCTGTTTCTTGATCGACTGGATGTCCAGCACGGCGGCGTAGTCCAGGCTGCGGCGCCAGATGAAGGGGATCATGGCCTTCAGGAACCGGCCCGCCGCGCGCATGTCGCCCAGCACCGGCCGCGCCTTGATGAAGGCCGCCCGCTCCCAGTTCTGGCCGACGCTCTCATAATAGGCCAGGGCCATCGGCCCGGCGACGACCGGCGGGGTCGAGGACGGATCGGGCCGCAGCCGCAGATCGACACGGAAGACGTAGCCGTCGCCCGTCCGCTCGGTCAGCAGGGTGGCGATCCCCTTGCCGACGCGATTGGCGAAGTCCTGCATCTCCTCACCCTCGCGCAGGGCCAGCCCCATCAGGCGCGGCTCGAAGAAGAGGGAGATGTCGATGTCGGACGAATAGTTCAGTTCGTTGGCGCCATGTTTTCCCATGGCCAGGCCGAAAAGGCCGGGAATGGGACCGCGCGGATCGCCGGGCGGCGAGATCAGCCGACCGCGCGCCCTTTGTTCGGCGGCGACGGCGCGCAGGGCCGCCCGGCAAGAGGCGTCGGCGAACCGGGACAGGGCGTCGGTGACCTGGTCCAGATCCCAAACCCCGCCCAGATCGGCCAGGGCGGTCAGCAGGTGCAGGTCGGCCTTCAGCACGCGTAGCGGGGCGCGCAACTCGTCCGGGTCAGCGTCCAGCGCATCGGTGTCGCGTAGGATCCGCTCCAGCGCTTCCACCGGATCGGCTTCCAGCAGGCTTCGCAGATGGGCGGGGCGACGGCGCATCAGACCGGCGAGATAGGGCGAGGCGCCGGCGACGGGGGCCAGGGCGGGCCAGGCGGCGTCCAGAATCTCGCGCCAGCCGTCGGCGTCGGCGGCTTGGATCAAGGTTTCGTGCAGGCGGTCGGCGGCGGCGATGTTTGTGACCGGACCGGCGGGCGTGAGGCTGGAGGCCAGCGGGATCGAGGTTTCTGGATGTGCCATCACATCATCCGCTCATCCCGGTCGAGGCCGGCGGCAGCACCAGCGCCACCCGCAACCCCGGTCCGAAGTCGCCATAGGCGCCTGGGCCCTCGTCCAGCACAACCCTTCCGCCGTGGGCCTCCGCCACCGCCGTCACCAACGAAAGCCCCAGGCCCGATCCGGGTTCGGTGCGGCTGTTGTCCAGGCGCACGAACCGCTGGACCACCCGCTCGCGGTCCTCTTCCGGCACGCCCGGTCCGGTGTCGGTGACGGAATATTCGATCTCGCCCGACGAGCGCCGGCGCGCGCGCAGCTTCACCGCCCCGCCGGCGGGGGTGTATTTGATGGCGTTGTCGATCAGGTTGGCCAGGGCCTGGGCGAGGAAGGGCTGGTTGCCTTCGATCATCAGCCCCTTTTCGACCTCGGACGAGAAGTCGATGTCCTTGTCCTCGGCTGCGGGTTCATAAAGCTCGGCCATGTCGGCGGCGAGGTCGGCGGCGTCCATGACCTTGGGGTCCGGCGCCCCGCCCGCCTGCAGCCGCGCGATGGCCAGGACGGTGTTGAACGTCTTCAGCAGATGGTCCGCCTCGTCCAGAGCGATGCCCAGGGCGTCCACCCCGTCGATCTTGCCGGCTTCGGCGTCGATCAGAGCGACCTCCAGCTTGGCCCGCATCCGCGTCAAGGGCGAGCGCAGGTCGTGGGCGATGGCGTCGCCGGCGTGGCGGATCGAGGCCATGGACGCCTCCAGCCGATCCAGCATGGTGTTCAGCCCCTGGCCCAGCTCATCCAGTTCGTCGCCGGTGTGGCGCACGGGCGCACGGACCTTGAGGTCGCCGTCCTGCACCGACTGCACCACGCGGTTCAGCCCGGCCATGGCGTTTTCGACTCTCCGGCTGATGTAGAGACCGCCCGCCAGGCCCAGCAGCATGACCAGGGCCATGGCGCCCCACAGGGCCTGGGTCAGGCGCGCCAGATAGGCCTCGATGTCGCCGATGTCCTGACCGACGAACAAATGTTCGCCGCCGGCCAAGGTGGTGATCACCCCGATGGAGCGACGCCGCTGGACCTTGCCCTGGGCGTCCGTGTCGGTCAGGCGGAAGGTCTCCCAGTCGCTGGCGCCGGCCGGCAGGCTGAGGTCGATGTCGATCGGGGATTCGGTGATGTTGCCGGTGATCGTCTTTCCGGCCTTGTCGGTCAGCAGATACAGATACGGCCCGCCCCGGATCGAGCGTTCCACCAGGGCCTGGTTCAGGGCGTCGATGCCGCGCGTCCGGTGGATCGCCGTCAGGGCGCCCAGCTCGATCTCCACATCCGCCCTGGCCCGGCCTTGTGCCTCCGACGCCGAGGCGAAATAGACATAGGCCAGGATCGCCCCCGCCGCCGCCACGAACAGCGCCAGGAACAGCAGCGTCAGCCGGAAAGGCGTGCGGCGAAGGAGGGAGGGAAGGCGCATGGGGTTTAGGGGTGATTTGTGATTGGTGAGTCGTGACTGGCTAGAGAGGGTGCAGACGAAAAGGGGCATGAGAGCCCAAGCCTCGCGCCAGACACTCGCTCGGCACCATTCACCACTCACGATTCACATTAGGCCTCCAACCGATATCCCGCCCCGCGCACGGTCTGCAGCATGGCGCGGTCGAAGCCCTTGTCGATCTTGGAGCGCAGGCGGCTGATGTGGACGTCGATGACATTGGTCTGGGGGTCGAAATGGTATTCCCAGACCTTTTCCAGCAGCATGGTGCGCGTCACCGACTGGCCGGCGTGGCGCATCAGGAACTCGAGCAGCTGGAACTCGCGCGGCTGAAGATCGATCTCGGTCGTTCCGCGATGCACGGTACGGCCGATCAGGTTCATCTCCAGGTCGCCGACCTTGAGCACGGTCTGCACCCCGCCAGTCTCGCGACGACGCGCCAAGGCCTCGACCCGCGCGATCAGTTCGGCGAAGGCGTAGGGTTTGACCAGATAGTCGTCGGCGCCGGCCTTCAGGCCGGTGACGCGGTCCTCGACCTCGCCCAGGGCCGACAGGAACAGGACCGGCGTCTGATCGCCGCCCTTGCGCACCGTCTCGACCATGCCGACGCCGTCCAGGCGCGGCATCATCCGGTCAACCACATAGACGTCGTAGCCGCCCTTTTGCGACTCCAGCAGCCCGAAGGCGCCATCCACGGCGTGGGTCACCTCATGTCCCGCTTCGGACAGGCCCCGCACCATGGCGGTCGCCGCCTCGGCGTCATCCTCGACCACCAAAATCCGCATCGAAACCCCTCCCGGAATCAAAATCGCCGCCGATGGTAGCGCATCGGCGGCGATAGGGTGAGTTAAGGCTTGGTCAGAATGCCGATCAGTTGCGCGGCAACTCCAGCACGACCGAAATCGCGCCGCCTCTTTGGCTACGAACCATGAGCAACACACCCGGGCGACCCGCCGCACGGGCTGCCGCAATGGCGCGCTCCAAATCGGCAGGCGACGTGACCACCTGATTGTTGGCGCGCTGAATGATCGACCCGACGGGAATGCCCAACTGAGCGGCCTTCGAACCAGGCACAGTTTCGGTCACGACTACGCCCTGCACATCATCCGCGAGACCGAAACGTTGACGCGCCGCTGCATTCAATGGCGACACCTTCATCCCTTCGACCGTCGCTCCTGACGAAGATCCTGGGACAGGAGCTTCGTCATTTCCGCCGGACGATGCAGCTAATTCTTCTTCAGAAGGTCGCTTCGCCGCGCGGATATTGATCTCCTGGCGACGCCCGTCACGGATGACGGTGAAGCGTACGCTCTGTCCTGCTTCGGTAGCGGCGACCATGCGACGCAACTCGGTCGAACCATCAATGTCGCGACCGTTGACCTGCACCACAACATCACCGACCTGGACACCCGCCTTCTGTGCAGGACCATCAGGCGTAACCTCTCCGACGTAGGCGCCTTTGGTGTTGGCTGGAAGCGCCAGCGCCTCGACGGCCCCTTTTGGAATGTCCTGAATCGCCACGCCGACGTAGCCGCGCTCTATTGACTGGCCCTGCATCAGGCGCGTGGTGACGTTTTTCGCTGTCTCCGCCGGAATGGCGAAGCCGATGCCGACCGAGCCGCCCGTGGGCGAATAGATGGCCGAGTTCACGCCGATGACGCGGCCGTGGATGTCGAAGGTCGGACCGCCCGAGTTGCCCCGGTTGATGGCGGCGTCGATCTGGATGTAGTCGTTGTAGCCCGACGGATCGATGTCGCGGGCCTTGGCCGAGACGATGCCCGCCGTGGCGGTGCCGCCCAGGCCGAAGGGGTTGCCGATGGCGATGACCCAGTCGCCCACCCGCGGCTCGGCCGTTTCTTCGAAGCTGACGTATTTGAAGTCGTTGCCCTCGACCTTGATCACCGCCAGGTCGGTGCCGGGATCGCGGCCGATCAGGCGGGCCGGCAGCTCGCGACCGTCCGACATCTTGACCTTGATCTCGGTCGCGTCGGCGACGACGTGGTTGTTGGTGACGATGAAGCCGTCCTGCGAGATGAAGAAGCCCGAACCGGCGCCTTGGGTCGTCTGCGGTTCGTCATTGCCCTGACCGCCACGACCTTGCGGCGGCACGAACTGGAACGGCAGGCCGGGGATCTGGAAGGCGCCGCCCTGGGGCTGGTCCACCTTGACCGTCACGTCGATCTGAACGACGGCGGGCGAGACCTGGTCGAAGATGGTCGCGAAGCTGCTCGGCGCGCCCGGCGGAGGCGTGAAGGCGTCGCCGTTGGCCGGGACCGGGGTGATCCGGTTCACCGCCTGCGGTTCCGCGTGCGCGCCGGGCCAGTTGATGACGCCGCCGGCGGTCGCCGCCGCCGCCAGGGTCAGGCCGGCCGCGGCCCCGAGAATGAACTCCTTGCGCTTCAGCATCGTGGTCCTTGCGATCCTCTTGTCCAGCGCCAGACGGGCGCCGGTTTCGCGATTGATATAGGCCGAACCGGCTTTGCGCCAATCCCGACCGCCGATCGTTGATCTCGACTAGCGCCCGTCGTGAGGCGAGGTTGCGTCAGGATCGCGGCGAAGCTTCTCATTTCGTAGAACTTCGTCCAGCCGGCGTTCTTCTTCTGGCGTGAGGGGGACGGCCTCAACCGGACGACGGCGTGCGTGCAGGGCCAGAACGGCGGCGGCCAGCAGCAACAGGGCGAACGGGCCGAACCACAGCAGCCAGGTCCCCGCCCGCACCGGCGGGGTGAACAGCACATAGTCTCCGAAGCGTCGCACCAGATCGTCGCGCACGGCCTGATCCGAGGCGCCGGCCGCAATCTCCTCGCGGATCAGGCGGCGCATGTCGCCGGCGACGCCCGCCGGGCTGTCGGCGATGGCCTCGTGCTGGCAGACGACGCAGCGCACGTCCTTGAACAGGGCCTGGGCGCGGGCCTCCTGGGTCGCATCGGCCAAGGGGCGGTCGGGTGCGGCGGGCGGTTCAGCCGCCGTCAGCATCAGCGCCAGCACCGGCGCGGCCATTAGGACTAGCAAGCGTTTCATGGGGCCTTGCGCCGGCGCGCGCCGATCCCGAGCCGGAGACGGCGATCCAGCAGCGACAGCACCCCGCCCAGCGCCATGATCATCGGCCCCAGGAAGATCAGTCGCGCCCAGGGGTTCCAGTACAGACGCACGACCCAGGCCGGCTGTTCGGGACTGCCCGCCCGTTCGCCGATCACGACATAGACGTCGTCCAGGCCCCGAAAATCCAGCCCGACCTCGGTGGTGGTCTGGCCGCCGGCGGGGAAGAAGCGGCGCTCGGCCGTCACGGTGCTGGCGCGGCCCTGATCGTTCGTGGCGCGCACGGTCAGTCGGCCCTGTTCGGCCAGATAGTTCGGTCCCTCGACGACACGGAGGTCGTCCAGGGTGACGGTCCAGGGGCCGGCCGACACACTCTGGCCCAGCGAGACGGCGCGGGCGGCCTCGGCCTTGAAGCCCGTCTCGACCACCGCCCCCAGGATGAAGACGCCCAGCCCCAAATGCGCCAGGGTCATGCCCCAGGCGCCCAGCGGCAGCCCCTTCAGTCGGCGCACCGTCTCGGCCATCGAGGCGCGGAACAGGCGAACGCGCTCGGCGACTTCCGACAGCGATCCCAGGATCAGCCACAGACCCAGGCCGATCCCAGCGGCGGCGAAGGCCTTCTTGTGCTCCCACAGGGCGTAGGACGCCAGGGTGCCGACGATCGCCAGACCCGCCGCGACGGCCAGGCGCTGCATCGCGCCGGGCAGGTCGCCGCGCTTCCAGGCCAACAGCGGACCGGCCGGCAGGATCAGGAAGGCGACCATCATCAGCGGGGTGAAGGTGGCGGCGAAATAGGGCGGGCCGACCGAGATGGTCGCGCCGGACGCCGCTTCCAAAATCAGCGGATAGAGGGTGCCCAGCAAGACGGTCGCGGCCGCCGCCGTCAGGAACAGATTGTTCAGCACCAGCGCCCCCTCACGGCTGACCGGCGCGAACAGGCCCCCGCCCTTCAACTGCGGCGCGCGCCAGGCGAACAGGGCGAAGGCGGCGCCGGCCGTGATCCCGAGAATGGCCAGCAGCATCAGCCCGCGCTGTGGATCGACAGCGAAGGCGTGGACAGATGTCAGCACGCCCGAGCGCACCAAAAAGGCGCCCAGCATGGAGAAGGTGAAGGCCAGCAAAGCGAGGAACACCGTCCAGCCCGCCAGCGCGCCGCGCCGCTCGGTCACGACCGCGCTGTGCAACAGGGCCGCGCCCGCCAGCCAGGGCATGAAGGAGGCGTTCTCGACCGGGTCCCAGAACCACCAGCCGCCCCAGCCCAGCTCATAATAGGCCCAGAAGGAGCCCAGGGTGATGCCGACGGTCAGGAAGGCCCAGCTGGCCAGCGCCCAGGGTCGGACCCAGCGCCCCCAGGCGGGCCAGAAGGCGGTCTGCGCCCGTCCCTCGATCAGCGCTGCGACCGCCAAGGAGAAGCAGACCGAGAACCCGACGTAGCCGGCGTAGAGCAGCGGCGGATGCACGGCCAGGGCCGGGTCCTGCAACAGCGGGTTCAGCGACGCGCCCTGGAACGGCGCGGGGTCCAGGCGGGTGAAGGGGCTGGAGGTGAAGACGGCGAAGGCCAGGAACAGCGAGCCCAGCGCGCCCTGCACCGCCACGGCCGAGGCCTTCAGCCCGAACGGCAGGCCGCGCGCCCGCGCCAGCGCCCCGCCGAAGACGGTCAGCACCAGACACCACAACAGAAGCGACCCCTCGTGGCTGCCCCAGGCGCCGGCGACCTTGTAGAGCATCGGCTTGTCGGTGTGGCTGTTGGCCGCAACGTTGGAGACCGAAAAGTCCGACACGACGAAGGCGTAGATCAGGGCTGCGAAACTGAGCGCGACCGCCGCCGCCGCCGCCAAAGCCGCGCCTTGGGCGGCCCCGGCCAGGACCGGGCTGCGCCGCGCGCGTCCGGCCGCCGAAAGCCCGGTTTGCAGGATCGACAGCGCCAGCGCCAGCGCCAGGGCGAAGGCCCCAAGCTCGGCGATCATAAGCGGGTCGGCGCGCTATCGGCCTGCGGCCTGCTTGAGCGCGTTTCGGAGCCGTCCGGCCGCCACTCGCCTTTTTCCTTCAGACGGTCGGCGACCTCGCGCGGCATATAGTTCTCGTCGTGCTTGGCCAGGACCTGGCTGGCGTGGAAGGTGCGATCGGCGCCGAAGGCCCCTTGCGCCACGATCCCCTGCCCTTCGCGGAACAGGTCGGGCAGGTCCCCGTGATAGACGACGCGGGTCGTGGCGGCGTTGTCGGTGACGACGAAGGCGACCACGCCGTCGCCGGTCTTTTGCACGCTGCCGGCCTCGACCAGACCGCCCAGGCGGATGTTGCGCCCCTCCGGCGCCTTGTCGGCGGTAGCTTCGGACGGCGAATAGAAGAAGGTCACGCTGTCCTGCATCGCCCACAGCGACAGGCCGACCGCCAGCGCCAGGATCGGTGCCACGGCGGCGATGACCCACAGGCGGCGACGCGCCTTCGGCGATTTGGGCAGCCAGCTCATGCGACGGACATTCCGGATTCCAGGGACGGACCGGCGGCATATACCGCCGTCGTCGCGCAGGACCAACGCGTCATTGCGCGCCGTCCTTCGGCAGTCGGCGTTCCAGATCCAGATGGCGCGGATCGGCCGGGTCGAGCGCGGCGATCAGGGGCGTCCACAGGGTGCGGGCCTCAACGGCGTCGCCGCGCCGCAACGCGGCCTCGCCCAGGAAGAAGCGCGCGCCAAGCTGGTCGGGGTCCAGTTTCAAAGCCTCGCGGAAGGCGGCCTCGGCATCGCCGCCGATCTGGTTATCGTTGGCGACGACCAGGCTTTCGCCCAGCCGCGCCCAGGCCTGGGCGTCACGGGGGTCCAGGGCGATCAGACGGCGAAAGGCGGAGGCGGCGCCCAGCGGATCGCCGGCGGCGAACCGGGCCGCGCCCAGCATGGCCAACGCCTGCCGATCCTTTGGCCGTTCCTGAACGACCCGCGCGGTCACCGCCGCCAGTTGCGCTGGCTCCAGCCGATCCAGATTGGCGGCCCAATCGTCGACGCGCCGCTGATAGGCCTGATCCGGCAGGCCCGGCGAGCCGGTCAAGACATAGAGGCCGAGAGCGGCCGCGACGGTCACGCCGATCCCGCCCAGCACCCAGAACCGATCGCGGGCGCCGGCCACCGGGGTCGTGGTCGCCGAAACGGCGAGAAGCCGCCGCCCCGCCTCGGCGCGCGCGCCCACATAGGCCGCCTCGTCCAGCAGGCCGCGCGCCTTCAGCCGATCCAGTTCCTCGATCTCGCGCGAGCCGGCCTGGGTTTCGGCTCCAGCCGCCGGATCGGCGCCGCGTCGCGCGCCGGTCAGCACCAGCAGGGCGGCCAGGGCCGCCGCCAGTCCCGTCATTATCCAGAACACGATCATCTTCGCCGTCTAACCCATCCGCGAACTTCGGGCGAGGCGTCGTTTCAGCCCAGCCGCGCCATTTCCGCTGAGGCTGCGCGTCGCCTGACCGCGCGCGCCGCCTCCAGCGCCTCGATCACGGTCAGGAACCGCGCCGCGACCCCGATCAGACGCAGCACGTGGTCCGGATTTTCGGCCTCGCCGTCCGACAGACTGTTCAGCGCCTCGTCGGACCAGGTGGAGAGGTAGTCGGTCAGGTCTGCCTTCAATCCCGAGCGATCGGCTTCGCAGCCGAAGGTGACGGCCGCGCCGCGCAGGGCCGCCACCGCCGCCAGCAGGGCAGCCGCCGCCTCGATCGGTTCGCCCTCGGCCGGCGCCTCCAGCCAGGGCGACATACGCGTCATGCGTCCGGTGATGACCTGACGCTTCATCGGCAGGGCGGCGTGGACGGCGCTGGAAGCGGACTTCATCAGACCCGAAAGCTGGCCCGACACCTGGACCCGCGCCATCCGCGCCGCCTTGCCCCAGCTGGAATCGGGCCGCACCTGCAGGCTGAGGTCCATCTCGGCCAGCACGCCCGCGCACCAGTTGACGTCGTCCACCACGCCCAGCATCGCGGTCTCGCCCAGCGACGATCGGACCACGCCGGCGATCTTCTGCACCCGCGCCTGCACGGAGGTCAGCAACCGCTCGACGAAGACGCCCATCTCGGAATGGCTGAGGGTGATTTCACGGTCGGCGAGCCGGCTGGTCCGCGTCACGACCCGCAGCATTCGCTCGGCGTCCGCCACATGGGCGAACAGGATGTCGATCATGCGCCGCCCGCCGTCCGGCGACATCGCCAAACAGTCCTGGATCAGCAGCCTCAGCCCCGCGAGTTGATTGTCGTCGGGACGTTCCAGCCAGACCGGCAGGCGCGGCAGGGCGCTGCGGGCCAGAGGCGTCAGGTCGAAACAGCCGGCCAGTTCGACCGGAGTGGATGGGGGCTGGCCGTCGGCGGGACGCTGAAACTCGGGCCAGACGTCGCGCGGCCGGTCGCGCAGCACGGCGGCCGCCTTTGCGCACAGCCGATCGGCGGCCAGGGTCCATTCGCCGTCCACGGCCACAGCCCTGTCCAGCAGCGGCACGAAGTCCTCCTCGCCCTGCACCGCCTGGCGCCACACCCGTTTCAAGACCTGAGCCGGAAAGACCAGGGCGGGCACGCCGTCGGCGCGCGGCTGGAACAGTGGCAGCAGGGGCGCAAACGCCGTGCCGCGACGGGCGCGATCGCGCGCCTCTGTGGCGACGATGTTCGCCAGTTCGGCCGCCTTGTCGCCCTTCAGCGCCGCCACGGCTGCGCCCAGCATCCCCAGCGATGCGTCGGGACAGGCCTCGACGATCGCCGTCAGAGCGGCGTGGTGGGCGGCGGACAGGGACGGCACGAAAGCTCCTGCCAAAACTCAACTCAGGCCGGCACCGTGCGACAATCGGGTTAACAACGACTTGGCGTCTATTGAGACGGCGCCGCCACTTGAGTCAGGCGTCAGGCACGCCATATTGCCGCCACACCCGGCCGCGCCGCCGCGCGCGCCGGAAAGGAAAGCCCATGCCCGTAATCGAGATCGACGGCCTGACCAAGACCTACAAGTCGGGGCATCAGGCGCTGAAGCGCATCGACCTGACGATCAACAAGGGCGAGATTTTCGCCCTGCTGGGACCGAACGGCGCGGGCAAGACCACGCTGATCTCCATCGTCTGCGGCATCGTCACGCCCACGACCGGGACCGTGGTCGCCGACGGCCATGACATCCAATCCGATTTCCGCGCCGCCCGCACCAAGATCGGTCTGGTGCCGCAGGAGCTGACCACCGACGCCTTCGAGACCGTGCTGGCCACCGTCACCTTCAGTCGGGGCCTGTTCGGCAAGGCGCCGAACCCCGCCTTCATCGAGGGCGTGCTGAAGGACCTTTCGCTGTGGGACAAGCGTGACGCCAAGATCATGACCCTGTCGGGCGGGATGAAGCGGCGGGTGATGATCGCCAAGGCCCTGAGCCACGAACCTGACATCCTTTTCCTGGACGAGCCGACCGCCGGGGTCGATGTCGAGCTGCGCCGCGACATGTGGGCCATGGTCAGAAAGCTGCGCGAGCGCGGCGTCACCATCATCCTGACGACCCACTACATCGAGGAGGCCGAGGAAATGGCCGACCGGGTGGGCGTGATCCTGAAGGGCGAACTGATCCTGGTCGAGGAAAAGTCGGCTCTGATGAAGAAGCTGGGCAAGAAGACCCTGACGCTGAACCTGATCGAGCCGTTGGCGGCCCTGCCCGCCGACCTGTCCGACTGGGACCTGACGCTAAAGAACGAGGGCGGCGAACTGGAGTACAGTTTCGACGCCAACGCCGATGACACAGGCGTGCCGTCGCTGATCCGCCGGCTTGAGGCGCTGAACATCGGCTTCAAGGACTTGAACACCCGCCAGAGCTCGCTGGAAGACATCTTCGTCAGCCTGGTCCACCAGAACGGAGCAGCGGCATGACCTTCAACGGATACGGCGTCTGGGCCATCTATCGCTTCGAGATGGCGCGGGCGCTGCGCACCCTATGGCAGAGCGTGGTCACCCCGGTGATCACCACGGCCCTGTATTTCGTCGTCTTCGGCGGCGCGATCGGCAGCCGGATGCAGCAAGTGGACGGCGTGCCGTACGGCGCCTTCATCGTGCCAGGCCTGATCATGCTCAGCCTGTTCACACAGTCGATCTTCAACGCCTCATTCGGCATCTACTTCCCCAAGTTCACGGGAACGATCTACGAAATCCTGTCGGCGCCGGTGTCGTCGCTGGAGATCGTGCTGGCCTATGTCGGCGCGGCGGCGACCAAGTCGGCGGTGCTGGGGCTGATCATTCTGGCGACGGCGGCCTTCTTCGTGCCGCTGCAGATCCTGCATCCGGTCTGGATGATGGCCTTCTTAATCCTGATTTCGGTGACCTTCAGCCTGTTCGGCTTCATTATCGGGGTCTGGGCCAATGGGTTCGAGCAGCTTCAAATGATCCCGATGCTGGTCGTGACGCCACTGACCTTCCTGGGCGGCGCCTTCTATTCCATCGACATGCTGCCGGACGGTTGGCGCACAGTGACCCTGTTCAACCCTGTGGTCTATCTGATCTCGGGCTTCCGCTGGGCCTTCTATGGTCAGGGGGATGTGGCGATCGGCGTCAGCGTCGCCGCCACCCTGGCCTTCTTTGCCGTCTGCCTGGGCATCGTCATGTGGATGTTCAAGACCGGCTACCGGCTCAAGAACTGATCCGTCACGAAACGGGCCAGATCGCCAGCGATTGAGAAGACCATGTCCGACGACCAGAAGACCCCGCCCCAGCCCTTCGCCCGCAAGCCGGTGACCTGGGGCCGTATGCCCGCGACGACCTTCCACGTCGGGCCGGTGCCGGTCGCGCCCAATCCGCTGGACCGCATTCCCAATCCGCCGCCCCGCAAGCCCACGCCGCAACAGCAGCAGGCCTCGATCCACACCCAGAGCCTGGCCTCCGGAATCGCGCCGGCCAAGGGTCAGACGACGCCCGCCAATCCCGCGCCGCGTCCCGCGCCCCGTCCGCAGGGGGCAAGCATCCTGGGCGGTTCGCTGATCCCAACGGCGCGCCCGGCCCAAGCCCAGCCTCAACCCAAGGCTCCAACGCCGCCGCAGCCCAGGCCGCAGCCGGCGCCGGCCGCTCAACCCGATCTGACCGTGCGGCCCCTTCCCGCGCCCGAGACGACGCCCGCCCCTGCGCCGAAGCCGGTCGCGGCCGAACCCGTCGCCGCCGCGGCAGCGGTCGCGGCCAGACCCGCTGTTTCGCCTGCGGCTGCGCCGATCACGCCCAGCTTCGCCCGTGCGCCCGCCAAGAGCTCGCGCCTGCCGCTCTATGTCGGAGTCGGGGTCGTCGCCCTGCTGGTCGCCGGAGGCGGCCTGTGGCTTGCGATGCGTCCCGCCTCGACCCCGCCGGCGTCCACGCCCGCCATGGCCGCCGATGCGCCTCTGATCGCCCCGCCAGCCGATACGATTCCTGCCGACGCCGCACCCGTCGTCGCGACCGAACAGCCGGCGCCCGCCGCGACGACCACACCGGCGCCGCCCGCCACGGCGGCTTCCGCGCCGGCAACGACGACGCCGCGCGCGACGACGGCCGCGCCCCGCACGCAGACCCAGCCCCAGGCGCCGGCCGCAACGACGCAACCGACGACGCGTGCGCCGACGACGGCCACCCCGGCGCCGTCCACGCCGGCTCCGACCGTCACGACCGAGCCGCTGGTGATCGTGCCGACGGCCCCGACGCCCGCCCCGACCGCTGCACGTCCGTCGAGCAGCGATCCCGACGGTCCGGTAGTGACGCGGCCCCAGCCGCTGGACTGATCGGCGGTTTCGCGCGCCGGGCAGGTGACGAAACGGCCTTCAGCCCCTACCTACAGGCCATGACCGTTCACGCCTCCCCGCCGCCCATCCTCGACGCCGCCGGCGTCGATGCCGATGAAGCCCTGTCGATCCTGAAGACGGCCCTGGCCGGCGCCGACGACGGCGAACTGTTCCTGGAGCGGTCCGAGAGCGAGAGCCTGGTGTTCGACGACGGCCGGCTGAAGTCCGCCGCCTATGACGCGACCGAGGGCTTCGGCCTGCGGGTCGTGGCGGGCGAGACCGCCGGGTACGCCCACGCCAACGAGATCTCGGCCGCCGCCCTGCGTCGCGCCGCCGACAGCGCCGCCCTGGCCAAACAAGGGCATGAGGCCCGGGTCGCCGAAGGGCCCCGCGCCACCAATCAGAAACTGTATGGCGAGGTCGATCCCCTCGCCTCGCCCGCCTTCTCCGACAAGATCGCCTTGCTGGCCGAGATCGACGCCTGGGCGCGCGCCCGCGATCCGCGCGTGGTTCAGGTATCCGCCTCCCTGATCGGCGAACGTCGCGCCATCGAAATCCTGCGCGCCGACGAACGGGCGGTGCGCGATGTTCGCCCCCTTGTTCGGCTGAACGTCTCCGTTACCGTCGAACAGAACGGCAAGCGCGAGAGCGCCTCGTCCGGCGCCGGCGGCCGGGCCGGATTCGAGGCCTGGGTCGCGCCCGAACGCTGGCAGGCCCAGGTGGACGAGGCCCTGCGTCAGGCCCTGGTCAATCTGGACGCCGTCGATTGTCCGGCGGGCGAGATGGACGTGGTCCTGGGCGCCGGCTGGCCCGGCGTCCTGCTGCACGAGGCCATCGGCCACGGCTTCGAGGGCGACTTCCACAGGAAGGGCTCGTCGGTCTTCAACGGCATGATGGGCCAGCGGGTCGCCGCCCCCGGCGTCACCGTGGTCGATGACGGCTCGATCGCCGGACGGCGCGGATCGCTGTCGGTCGATGACGAGGGCACGCCCACCTCGCGCACCGTGCTGATCGAGGACGGGATCATGGTCGGGTTGATGCACGACCGGCTGTCGGCGCGGCAGCTGGGCGTCGCCGCAACGGGCAACGGCCGGCGCCAGTCCTTCGCCCATATGCCGATGCCGCGCATGACCAACACCTTCATGGAAGGGGGCAAGGATTCCAAGGCCGACATGATCGCCAATACGAAGCGCGGCCTCTACGCCGCCAACTTCTCGGGCGGCCAGGTGGACATCACCAACGGCAAGTTCGTGTTCCAGTGCAATGAGGCCTATCTGATCGAGGACGGGGTGATCACCGCACCCGTTCGGGGCGCCACCCTGATCGGCGACGGGGCCACAGCCCTAACCAAGATCCAGATGGTCGGCGACGACTTCGCCTTCGATCCGGGCGTCGGCGTCTGCGGCAAGGCCGGACAGGGCGTCCCCGTCGGCATCGGCCAGCCCAGCCTCAAGATCGGCGGCCTGACGGTCGGCGGCACCGCCGTCTGAGCGAGCGGAACCGTATCGTCACAAAGTGTGTTTCCCCGCCACACTGGAGAGGAAACACCATGCCCACTGAACGCGAAGTCCAACATCCCGATGGCCGGGTTGAACGCATCACTGAAACCAGCGCGGCGCCCACCACGGTCGTCGAGCGTCGCGGCAGCGGAATGGGCGCCATCGTCGCCCTGATCGTCGGCTTGCTGGCCGTGCTGGTGATCGGCTACTTCCTGATGAACATGAACCGCAGCGACGCGGTGAAGGACAACGCCATCGCCGGTGCGGCCGAGAGCGTTGGCAACGCCGCCGACAACATCGGCGAAGCCGCCCGCGACGCCGTTCCGGAACGCAAGTAAGCTCTAGCGCGCCTATTGAGCGGGGGCGGAGGGGCGCCATTCGGGACCGATCGGTTCCAGCCCCTCCGCCTCCAACCGATCCAATACGCCGTTCGGCTCGGCCAATAGCCGCAAGGGCGCGATAGCGACGGTGACCCCGGCCTCGGCCAG
This sequence comes from Brevundimonas sp. EU05-FHT14B07, assembly GCF_058790795.1. Taxonomy (NCBI): domain Bacteria; kingdom Pseudomonadati; phylum Pseudomonadota; class Alphaproteobacteria; order Caulobacterales; family Caulobacteraceae; genus Brevundimonas; species Brevundimonas sp. EU05-FHT14B07. Next base: position 70,959 of record NZ_JBYTCZ010000001.1, on the reverse strand, counting down.
CGCCTTGTCCACCGCCCTATTCCATATCCGACGCAGATCGTCCGCTTGGGCCATCACCGACCAGTAGGAACAGGCCGTCGCCGCCTTTTCCAGGGGCGAGTCTAATACCGCCGGAATCCGGCGCAGACGCCAGTTCTCCGCACGTTGCGCGCCCGCCTCGACCCCGCCCTCCGCCGCCGTCGCCGCAGCGTCGATGCAGTCGAGGTAGCGTTCCGGCGGCGTCGTCAGAACCTTTTCGATCAGCTCGTCACCCCTGAAGATGCCGACGGGTTCAGCGGGTGTGCGATTGGCGCGCGTCGCCTGACGAACCAGGCCGGACACCGGACGCCCTCCGCTACTGTAACCGCCCAGTTCCATCAGATCGCCCGACAGGATCAGCATGCTGTCGCGGGTCGGGCCTTCGCCTGTCAGGTTTTCGACCCGGGCCTCAAGGTCCGGTGACAGATAGTCGGCGCTGGTGCGCCCGTTCGGCAAACGAGTCAGCGTCCTAAATCGCCAGATCAGTCGGCCCACATCGGCCAGCGAGGCCCGCCCCTCGACGGGAAACAGGACGCGGTCGGCACGATCAACCGCCGAGATGAGAGCGTCGGTGCGCCACTCCATCTTTCTGGGCAAACCGTCGATCGATCCGACCAGGATCAGGACGCTGTCGCCGCGCCGCACCTCCCACATCGGCGCCTCGATCCGGCGGGCGGTGACGACGATATCCTCGACGGCGTCCGATTGCGCATCCTGCGCGACGGCAGGCGCGGTCGTCAGCGCCGTCGCGGCAAGTAAAAGCAATAAAGAAGATGAGCGTCTGATCATTACATTGCTGTAAACTTCATTACTGTCGCTGGTGTAATGAAATCGCTGTAATGATGTCGTCGATTTAATCCACCTTGCGGCCTTGTAACTGGAGATGAACGCGGCGGATCGGCACACCTCTCGCCAACACCCGAGGGGAAGACCAATGACAAAGACCCTGCTGCTGGCCAGCACCGCCCTGCTTTTCACCGCCGGCGCCGCATTCGCCGGCGACGCTTCCACCACAGATCGGCCACAAGTCGCCGAGGCCCCGGTGCCGACCGGCCCGACCAACCAGGCGCCCCTGGCCGACGCCAGCCAGCGCGGCGTACTGGTCTTCACGCCGGACTTCTTCGCCGCCCAGCGCCCGAATACGGCGCTCGACATGGTCAACCGCGTCCCCGGCTTCTCCATCGACAACGGATCGGGCGCGCGTGGCTTTGAAGGGGCGGTCGGCAATGTGCTGATCAACAACAACCGCCCCGCCTCAAAGAACGATTCGGGTTCGAACGTCCTGGGCCGGACCCTGGCCAATCAGGTCGAGCGCATCGAACTGATCCGGGGCGGTGCGCCGGGCATCGACATGCAGGGCTATTCCGTCGTCGTGAACGTCATCCTGAAGACGACCGACAGCCGCCAGTCGATCCTGACCTGGAACGCCATGCTGTTCGAAGGCGGCCATGACATCTATGGCGGCTCCTATCAGTTCACGCAGAACAAGGGCGACCGCAGCTGGGGCGTGACCCTGTCGGACGGCATGGGATCCAGCGATTCCAACGGCGTCGGCCGTTCGGTCCGTCGCAACGCCGCTGGCGATGTCATCCGCGACGAGCGGTACGAGAACGACGGCTGGGGCGGCGGCCAAGGTATTCGCGGCAACTACACCGGCCCGTTGTTCGGCGGAAAGCTGGAAGGCACCGCCCGCTATGGTCTGAACGACTATCAGAACTGGACCGAGCTTTCGTCGCCAACCTCCTTGCGCCGCAGCGACTACGCCGAAGACGGCGATTCCGGTGAGTTGGGCCTGACCTGGACCCGCACCCTGAACCCGCGCTGGACACTAGAGACTCGTCTGATCCACGAGTTCTCCAGCTTTGACAGCGTCTCGGGCAGCAATGAGACCCTGAACGGGACGGCGGCGCCAGAGCAGCAGTTCAAATCCAACGGCGACTCGTCGGAATCCATCCTGCGCGCCCTGGTGCGTCACGAACGCTCGCCCGCCCTGACAATCGAGGCCGGCGCCGAGATCGCCTACAATATGCTGGACGTGAACCAGGCCTTCACCATCGGCGGCGTCGGCGTGCCCCTACCCAGCGCCTCGGTCAAGGTCGAGGAGACGCGCGGCGAGGCCTTCAGCAAGGCGACCTGGCGGATCAATCCGAAGCTGACGCTGGAGGGCGGCGTGCGCCTCGAGGCCTCCACCATCAGCCAATCGGGCGATGCGGATCAGGAAAAGAGCTTCTTCTTCGCCAAGCCGCGGCTGCTGGCGACCTGGACGCCGATGGCCGACAACCAGCTGCGTTTCCGCTTCGAGCGCGAACTGGGTCAGCTGGACTTCGGCGACTTCGCCGCCTCGGCTGAGCTGAGCGATGGCACGGTGTTCGGCGGCAACGTCGATCTGGAGCCGGAACAGCGCTGGATTTCCGAGCTGTCCTATGAGCGCCGATTCTGGGGCGAGGGCGTGGTCTCGATCGGCTATCGCCACGACCGCATCATCGACGTGATCGACCGCCTGCCCCTGCCCGGCGGCCTGTCGGCGACGGGCAACATCGGCGACGGAACGCTGGATCAGCTGTCGCTGAACGTGGTCGTGCCGCTGGACAAGGTCGGAATTTCGGGCGCCCGCTTCACCTTCAGGAACGACTGGAACAAGACCAGCGTCACCGACCCGACCACGGGCGAGGACCGCCGCATCTCGGGAGTGCGTCCCAGCCAGGCCAATGTTGGCTTCCAGCAGGACATCACCTCGTGGAAGACCCAGTGGGGGATCAACTGGCTGCCGCGTCTGGGACAGGCGACCTACGATCCCGACCAGACCTTCGCCTGGCGCGGCACGGACTATCTGGAGGCCTTCGTCGAATACAAGCCCAGCCCGACCCTGTCGCTGCGCGCCCAGCTGAACCTGTGGGACGACTTCACCCAGCAGCGCACGGTCTACGCCACACGCAATCCGCGCACCGTGGCCTTCGTCGAGGAGCGCTCCATCGACCCGCGCACCTTCGTCTCGTTGCGGGTCCGCAAGACCTTCTGAGGCGCTTCACACAGCAAAAAGCCCCGGCGGATCGCTCCGCCGGGGCTTTTCCATGATCAGGCGTCGATCAGTGGCTAGGCGTCGAGGCCGCAGGACGGGCGACGTTGCCGTCTTCCTGACCGCGATCGTTCAGCGCGGGGCCAGGGTGGTTGTCCCCGTCATTGGCGCCATGCGACCAGCCCTTGATGAAGTGGCTGATGACGATAAAGGCCACGCCGATGCCCATCCCCCACAGGCCCAGCAGCTTGAACACTTCAAGCGAGGTCTGCAGCGCAAGGCCCGGGTTCAGCACCTGGCCGCCCACAGTCTCCGTACCCGCCAAACCGGCGATCCAACCGCCGACATATTGGGCGATGGAGCTGGCAAGGAACCAGACGGCCATCATGAAGCTGACCACCTTGGCGACGGACAGTTTGGTGATTTCCGACAGGCCCACCGGCGACAGGAAGAGCTCGCCGGTCGTGTGGAACAGGTAGAGCAGACCCAGCAGGAGCAGCGGCATCTGGAAGGCCGAGTTGGCCATGCCGGCGCCCCACACCACGATCATGAAGCCCAATCCGACCTGAAGCAGGCCCAGGCCGAACTTCAGCGTAGGGTTGGGGTCCAGGTTGCGCTTGCCCAGGAAGGACCAGAGCGCGGCCATGATCGGTGCGAAGATCAGGATGAAGCCCGCATTGAACGACTGGGTCTGGGCCGCCGTGATGGTAGCGTCGATCCAGGGACCCGACGTGCTGAGACCGGCGGCGGCGATCTGGGCCGGGGTGCCGACGGTGACACCCAGAAGCTGGAACGCCTGCGGGGTGATGCTGAGATCGACGTTACGGTCGGCGAACAGGTTCAGCGATGTGCCGGCCTGTTCGAACAGGGTGAAGAAGACGACCGACCCGAAGATCAGCACCAGGGCCAGCATCATCCGCTCGCGCTGCGCCTTGTTCTCGCAAACCTTGACGATGACGTAGAGGATGAACAGCAGCGACGCGACGGTGGCGGCGCCCAGGACCCAACCCACCAGGGCGTTGCGCTGAACCATGAACCAGACGACGCCGACGCCCAGGATGCTGAGCAGATAGATCGACCATTCGCGGTTGATCGGACCCAACATGGGTTTGCTCAGATTGGCTTCGGCCGGAGGCTCGCCCTTGCCTTGCAGCAGGGGTTTGCCCAGCACGAAGACCACCCAGCCCAGCGCCATGCCGACGCCGGCCAGACCAAAGCCTGCCCACCAGCCGACGGTCTGCCCCAAAAGGCCGCACAGCACGGCCGCCCAGAAGGCGCCGAGGTTGATGCCGTAGTAGTAGAGGGTGAAGCCGGAATCCCGCCGCGGGTCACCTTGCGGATAGAGCTGTCCGACGATGGTCGAGATGTTGGGCTTCAGGAAGCCGACGCCCATGATGATGAAGGACACCGCCAGATAGAAGACGTTCACGCCCGCCATGTCGCGGGTCGCGTCGATCTTGTATTCGCCGGTCGGCAGCACGGCCGGCAATGGCGAGGCGGCCGGCAGGTTCTCGATCGCCAGGCCGTTCTCGGCCGCCTCGAAGGCGTATTTCTGGCCGTTGACGACGATCGACACTTCACGCGCCGCGCCGCGGCCTTCGGCGTCGATCTGATAGGTCTGACCGGCGTAGGTCAGGGTTTCGGTCGCGGGACGGCCCTCGAAAGCCATCATGCCGTGACCGGCGACCAGGAGCAGGGCGCCGAAGGCGACGGCCTTGCGCGTGCCGATGAAGCGGTCGGCCATGATGCCGCCCAGCAGGGGCAGCAGATAGACCAGCGAGGTGTAGGAGCCGTAGGTCGACCCCGCCATGGCGTCGTCGAACAGGAAGTGTTGCGTCAGGAAGAAGATCAGGATGCCGCGCATGCCGTAGTAGGAGAAACGCTCCCACATCTCGGCGAAGAACAGGATGATCAGTCCGCGCGGGTGGTTTTTGAGGATCTGCATCAGCACCGGCACGCCCGTGGCGAAGGTGATGATCAGTCCAAGGGCGACGACGATGTTCATGCGCGCGTCCCCCTAATCGTCTTCACGCGACGTGTAAGTCGCGCCTTCCCCAAATCCGTCCTCAACGGCTCACTCCCAACTGCCGCGCCGCTTATCGGGCGCGCGAAAGGCGCATACCCAGCACAGCGGGCGAATCCGAACAAGTGTTAAGGCTATCGCGGGGACGGCTGGCCAAGCGGCGAAGATTGAGGAACACAACCTTAGGTAATGATCAGTGGCGCCCTTCCTGCTACTCTGCTCCGGCAGGAACGCACACGGTTTCATAATGGGAAGGAGCGCCAGATGTCCGTCAGACCGATCGACGCTCCAGACCATGCGGCGCTGAACCGGCTGCATCGTCAGGTCGGCTGGCCCGAGCGGTCGCCGGCCGGATGGCGTTGGCTCGAAGCCAATCCGGCGCGTTTGGCGCTGGGCGCGCCCGCCGGTTGGGTCGTGGCCGAAGAGGGTGACAACGCCGTCGCCATGCTAGGCAACTTCATCCAGCGGTTTCGTCACGGCGCTAAGGACCACTTCGGCGCCACCGGCTTTTCGATCATCGTGCCGCCCAGCCGGAAGGGCGCCAGCCGGCCTCTGATCCGCACCTTCTTGAACCAGCAAGGGCTGTTCGCCCGCTACACCTTCAACGCCAATGCGCGCTCGGCGCCCCTATACGGCCTGTTCGACATGAAGCCCTGGCCGGCGCAGACCCATGGTCTGAAGCTGACGTGGATCACTGACCGTCTGGCCTGCGCGCAGGGCCGAGGTCTGCGCCTGCTGCTGGGCCGCACCTCCGCTGAGACCGCCGCGCGTCTGGGCGAGCGGCTGATGAACGGACGCGTGTTTCGCCAAACGCCGCTTGTGCTGCCGACTGGAATGACGGTCCTGCGCGACCTATCGGACACTTCGCCCTATGCGGACTTCTGGCACCGGCTGTCGCAAGAAGAGCGTCTGCTGGCGGATCGCAGTCCGGAAATCCTGCGCTGGCGGTTGGCGGACCCCGACCTGACTCTGCCGCCGGTCATGCTGGCCTGCGTCAGGGACAGCCAAATCGTCGGGATGGCCATGGCGCAGATGACCAAGACCAGCCTGATCGAGCCGCCCTATCTGGACATCGTCGATCTGATCGCCCTGAAGGCGGCGCCCGAGGCGATTGCGCTTTTGACCCAAGCGTTGATCGACAACGCCCGCGCGCTGGGGGCCGCCAAGGTGCGGCTGCAGATGGTGACGCCGCGCCTGCTGGCGCAGTTGGGCGATATGGCGAAGACGGCGCGGCGCGAGGGCGGCTGGGGGCATTGCCACGCCATCATCGACGATCCCGCGCTGGCGGCCGCCTGGGCGCCGACGCCGTTCGACGGCGATTACGGCATCTGTTCGCGCACGCCGCCGATGCCCAAGGCGTCGACCGCCGCCACGATCACGCGCCCGACCTTGGGCGGTCGCGTGTCCAAGGCCTGATCAGGCGTTAGGGCGGGCCTTCAGCTCGTCGCGGATCTCGGCCAGCAGGGCTTCAGTCGCCGTCGGCGCGGCGGGCGCCGGATCGGGCTTGGCGGCTTCCTGACGACGCAGAGCGTTGATGCCCTTGACCACAAGGAAGACGACCCAGGCGACGATCAGAAACTGGATCACGGTGTTCAGGAAGGCGCCGTATTGGATCGCCACCTTCTCGACGGCCTCGGTCGCCGGGTTCTCAGCCCTCAGAACCCATTCCAGTTCCGAGAAATCGATGCCGCCGGTGATCAGGCCGATGGGCGGCATCACCACCTGATCGACCAGGCTTTTGACGATGCCGTTGAAGGCGGCGCCGATGATCACGCCGACCGCCAGGTCCACGACATTGCCCTTGACCGCGAACTCGCGAAACTCCGACAGCAGGCTCATGAGATTTCCTTGAGAATGTTAGATCAGGCGTCGCCCGAGGCGTTCAGCCGCTCGCGCAGCTCCTTGCCGCTCTTGAAGAAGGGGACAGCCTTGGCAGGCACCTCGACGGTTTCGCCAGTACGCGGATTGCGACCCGCGCGCGCCGGGCGCGACCGCACCGACAGGGCGCCGAAACCACGCAACTCGACCCGGCCACCTTCGGACAGGGCCGAGGTCATGGTGCTGAGGATCACATTGACCAGCCGTTCCACCTCGGCGTGAGTCAGGTGGGTGTTTTCCGCTGCAAGCTTCTCGATCAGTTCGGACTTGATCATCTGCGCCCCCGCGAGCTCGGAATGACGGGCTGTTTCGCCCGCCGTCGATCCAGAGCCCACACCCTAACCTTCGACAGGCTCTGTAAAAAGCCCTTATCCGACAATGATGCGCGCCATTCGCAGGAAAAATGTCCGGAAGTGCACACAGCAGTGTGCCAGACAGAGAAAAGGGCGACGGGATTGCTCCCGCCGCCCTCATTCTTTTCGCTATCGCAGAGCGCGCGGCGCTCTGCTGATTGAGCGAGGCGACCGAAGGACGCGATGCGCCCTTCGGCTTGAGCCTTACTCCTTGGTGCCGGCGTTCTTCAGCGCGGCGCCCAGGATGTCGCCCAGCGAAGCGCCCGAATCGGACGATCCGAACTGTTCGATGGCTTCCTGCTCGTCCTTCATTTCCAGCGCCTTGATCGACACGGAGACGCGGCGCGAGGCCTTGTCCACGGCGGTGATCATGGCGTCGACGCGGTCGCCGACGGCGAAGCGTTCCGGACGTTGCTCGTTGCGGTCGCGCGACAGGTCCGACTTGCGAACGAAGGCCGTGACCGGCGCGTCGTCTTCACCGAACTTGACCTCGATGCCGCCCGACTCGATCGCCGTCACGGTGACGGTGATCTGCTGGCCGCGACGATAGGTGTCGCCCTCGCCGATCGGATCGCCGCCCAGCTGCTTGATGCCCAGCGAGACGCGTTCCTTCTCGACGTCGACGTCCAGGACCTTGGCCTTGACCATCTCGCCCTTGCGGTAGCGCTGGATGGCTTCTTCACCCGACACCGACCAGTCGAGGTCGGACAGGTGCACCATGCCGTCGATGTCGTTGTCCAGACCGATGAACAGGCCGAACTCGGTGGCGTTCTTGACTTCGCCCTCGACGGTCGAACCGATCGGGTTGTTGGCGACGAAGGCGTCCCACGGATTGTCCTGAGCCTGCTTCAGGCCCAGCGAGATGCGGCGCTTGGAGGCGTCGACATCCAGAACCACGACATCGACTTCCTGCGAGGTCGAGACGATCTTGCCGGGGTGGACGTTCTTCTTGGTCCAGGACATTTCCGAGACGTGCACCAGGCCCTCGACACCGGCTTCCAGCTCCACGAAGGCGCCGTAGTCGGTGATGTTGGTGATGCGGCCCGTGTATTTGGCGCCGACCGGATACTTGGCTTCCACGCCGTCCCAGGGGTCCGACTGCAGTTGCTTCATGCCCAGCGAGATACGCTGGGTGTCCGGGTTGATCTTGACGATCTGGACCTTGACGGTGTCGCCGACGGCCAGAACCTGGCTCGGGTGCGAAACGCGCTTCCACGACATGTCGGTGACGTGCAGCAGGCCGTCGATGCCGCCCAGGTCGACGAACGCGCCGTAGTCGGTGATGTTCTTGACGACGCCTTCGCGGACTTCACCCTCGGCCAGCTGACCGACCAGTTCCGTGCGCTGTTCGGCGCGGGCTTCTTCCAGGATGGCGCGACGCGACACGACGATGTTGCCGCGCGGACGGTCCATCTTCAGGATGGCGAAGGGCTGTTCCTTGCCCATCAGCGGGCCGACGTCGCGGACCGGACGGATGTCGACTTGCGAACCGGGCAGGAAGGCCGAGGCGCCGCCCAGGTCGACGGTGAAGCCGCCCTTGACGCGACCGACGATGGCGCCGTTGACCGGCTGGCCTTCGGCGAACACGACTTCCAGACGGGTCCAGGCTTCTTCGCGACGAGCCTTGTCGCGGCTGATGACGGCTTCGCCCAGGGCGTTCTCGACGCGCTCCAGGTAAACCTCGACGTTGTCGCCGACCTTGGGCAGGGCGCCGTCGTCGCCTTGGCCGAATTCGCGCATGGCGATGCGGCCTTCGGTCTTCAGACCAACGTCGATGATGACGATGTCTTTTTCGATGCCGACGACGCGGCCGTGGACGACCTGGCCTTCGCCGAAGTCGCGACCCGACAGTTGTTCGTCGAGCAGCGCCGAGAAGTCGTCGCGCGTGGGGTTGAGAGTATCAGACATGAAGCTCTGGTGTTTCCAGTGGGGCTGTGGCGCGTGACCGAAGCACGATCCCGCGCGAGGTGGACCCCTGACGCAGCGAAAGGCGGCGCGCGGGGCGATGGGAAAAGATGGAATCAGGTCGTCGGGATGCGAGACCGTTCAGAACGATCAAAACGCCCGCGGAGGCCGAGGGTGGGAGCGTTGGATTTGCGAGGGCAGGTCAGAGACCGTGTTTCGCGCGCGCCGCCTCGACGATACGGCGGGCCGCATCGAAGGCGGCCTCTATACCCAGATCGGTCGTATCCAGCAAGACCGCGTCGTCGGCCTGGACCATCGGGGCCGCCCCGCGCCCGGCGTCACGCTCGTCGCGGCGCTGGATGTCGGCCAGCATGGCGTCAAAGGCGATGTCCGAACCGCGCGCCGTCAGCTGCTTCCAGCGGCGCGTGGCTCGCACCTCGGGCGTCGCGGTGACGAACAATTTGGCCTGAGCGTTCGGCGCAATCACCGTGCCGATGTCGCGTCCGTCGAGAACCGCGCCGCCCGCCTGGGCCGCGAACGCCTGCTGCAGTTCCAGCAGAGCCGCCCGCACGCCGGCGAAGCTGGCGACACGGCTGGCGGCCTCGCCCGCCTCGCCCGTCGTCAGGCGCGGATCCTCCGACAGGCCCGCCGCATCCAGCCCCCGCGCCGCCTGCGTCGCAGCGGCCTCGTCATCCAGCGATCCGCCGTCCGCCAGCACCTTTGCGCCCACGGCCCGGTACAGCAGCCCCGTATCCAGATGCGGCAGACCATAGGTCTGGGCCAGGCGCGCCGCGATGGTCCCCTTGCCAGAGGCAGCCGGTCCGTCGACGGCGATGATCAGGGTCAAGCAGGTCTCCGCAGCGCGTGGCGCATTTCAATCTCGATCCCAAACGCACGGGAGGCCGAACCTGATAGCGAGGATCGCTCGACCAATCCAGCCGAAGCCCTCAGTCCCGGCGTCCGACCAAATCACGAATTGCAAGGCTGGCCAGCAGGACCGCCAGGCCCGCCCCGGCCCGCCCCGGCCGCAACCGACGCCACATAGAAGCAGACCACACTCCAAAACAGCAGGGGTCGGTCCGCCAACAGAACGTCCGGCCCCTTTCGGTTGTTCAGCACCCCGGCATCCAGGCTTTGGACGATTTCTCGGGCTCCGATCACGCAGAACCAGCCGATCAGGATCGCGATCGCCAGCGTCAGGATCGGCTTGATCCAGCCCGACGGCCCCGGCCGGTTCACGACCATGCCTTCCAACGCGCCAGAACTACGACCGCGAAGGCCGCCAAACCCAGCCAAACCAAACAGGCGACGCCGCTCAGCGCCACGGTCGAATAGAAGAAGGCGTCGCCCTCGGCCCTGAGATGCACAGCGCCATGCTTGCCCGAGACCCGGCCTGTCGTCACCCCTTGCCAGACGATCCAAGCCGTCCAGCCGGCTCCGCCCAGACAGGTCAGAAGACCGAGGACCGCGATGCCTCGACCGAGGACGTCGCGCGCAGACTTCACGCGATCCGCCCGCCCAGCCCGTTCATCATCTCGACGAAGCCGGGGAAGCTGGTGGCGATCATCCCAGGCTCGTCGACCGAGACCGGCTGTTCGGCGGCCAGGCCCAGGACCAGATGGCTCATGGCGATGCGGTGGTCGTGGGCGGTGTGGACCAGGCCGCCGCCACGCACCGCCCCGCCCTGGCCGGCGCCGGTGACGATGAAGCCTTCCGGCTCCTCCTCGACCTGAACGCCGCAGGCGCGCAGGCCCTCGACCATCAGCGAAATCCGGTCACTTTCCTTGACCCGCATTTCACCCACGCCGCGCATGACGGTGACGCCGTCCGCAAAGGCCGCCGTCGCCGCCAGGATCGGATATTCGTCGATCATCGAGGCGGCGCGATCCTCGGGCACGACCACGCCCTTCAGGGACGAGTGACGGGCGGTGATGTCGCCGACCTCTTCGCCCCCGGCCTCACGCCGGTTGGTGATGGTCAGGTCGGCGCCCATCTCGATCCAGGTGTCGAACAGGCCGGTGCGAAGCGGGTTCAGCATCACGCCCTCGACCGTGACCTCAGACCCCGGCACGATCAGACCGGCCGCCAGGGGAAACGCCGCCGAGGACGGATCGCCCGGCACGGCGACGAAGGTCCCGGTCAGGGCCTGTCCGCCCTTCAGCGTCACCTTCCAGCCCTCGCCCCTCTCCTCGACGCCCACCTCGGCGCCGAAGGCCCGCAGCATCCGCTCGGTGTGGTCGCGGCTCTTTTCCGGCTCGACCACGGAGGTGACGCCCTCGGCGTTCAGCCCCGCCAGCAGGATGGCCGACTTCACCTGGGCCGAGGCCACCGTCTGCACATAGTCGATGGCCTTAAGCGCGCCGCCGGTCAGGGCCACAGGAAGCCGATCCTCGGCCGCCTGCCAGTCGAACGCCGCACCCATGTCCGCCAGGGGTCCCGTGACCCGCTTCATCGGCCGCTTTCTCAGCGAGCCGTCGCCATCGAAGGTCGCCGTTAGCGGATAGCCGGCCGCCGCCCCCATCAGCAGGCGCACCCCGGTTCCGGCGTTGCCGCAGTCGATCACCGAAGCCGGCGTCTTAAAGCCGCCCGCCCCCTCGATCCGCCATCTGCCGTCGCCGGTCCGCTCGACCTTGGCGCCGAAGGCTTCGACCGCGCGGGCGGTGGCCAGGACGTCGTCGCCTTCCAGGAGACCCTCGACCTCGGTCACGCCCGACGCCATGCCGCCCAGGATCATCGACCGGTGCGACATCGACTTGTCGCCCGGTGCGCGGACCTTTCCGGTCAGGGCGGATGCGCGGCGCGAAGTCAGTTGGGACGGCATGATCACCCGCTTCAGGCTGTATTGTGCGAAGGGCCGCGCGGGCGGCGCGAAAGACAGCTTTTGACAGCGGGTCAAAGGGGTGGCAAGGGACCGCCCCGAATTCAACCCGTTGAAAGCATCCAAACGTGGCCAATCCCGAACTGGGCGCCAAACAGGTCTGCCCCAACTGCCAGGCGAAGTTTTACGACCTGAACCGTCGCCCTGCACACTGCCCTAAATGCGGAACCGACTTCGATCCCGAAGAGGCGATGAAGCTGCGCAGCCGCCGCGCCCGTCCCGGCTATCCGTCCGACGATGAGGACACGGAAGATCAGGTCAAGGACAAGAAGGTCGACGGCGACGAGGACGAGGAAGACGACGTCAAGACGCCGGAAATCGACGAGGAAGGCCACGAGCCGATCCTGACGCCGGACGACGAGGACGAAGACTCCCCGGCTGACGCCTCGGAAGAAGCCGGCATGGGCTCGACCGACGGCGACGACGATCTGCTGGCCGACGACGATGACGACTCCGTGCCGTTCATCGAAGACGAAGACGACGACTCGATCGACGACGAGATCGCCAAACCGTCGCGCGACGACGACTAAATTCTTGAGCCCATCGCGCATCGCGCGACTTGAAGCCCGACTTGCTGTGGGCTTCTCGCGATCTGGCTCAGATTCTTGTTGCACCCGCCGCATTTCCCGTTAGGGAGACGCGGCGGGACAACAGGGCTTTCACACCTTTCGGTTTGAAAAACCTGCGTATTTTCACCCTTGGGAACGCGGTGAAAATAAATCTCGAAACGGGCTTGATCGCAGAAAAAGCCTGACCTAGTTTCCGCCGCCTCGCCGGGGGCCATCGCAAGATGAACCGGGCGATCCAGACCGATAGGTCCGGGGCTTTAGCTCAGTTGGTAGAGCGCTTGCATGGCATGCAAGAGGTCAGCGGTTCGACTCCGCTAAGCTCCACCATCGTCACCTCCGAGCACCGCAAGGTGTTCGGAGGGACGGCCATCCTCCCCCCCACATTTTCGATCCGCAGAAGTCGCCATTCGGCGCGCGACTAGGCGCGCGTTTCTCGTTCGATGACAGATGCGGCAGGTGGCTCGATCCGAACCTCCCGCCGCGATAGCCGCCGATCAGTTCTCGACTTCGGTCGATCCCTGGCGGAACTCTTCGGCCGGCACGAAGGCCGAGCCTTCTTCATCCAGCACCCAGACGCCGATCAGGGCGGGGTGATCCGGGATGACGTCTTCGTCCAGCAGGTCGCCCTCATAGACGCCGACGTTGCTGTAATCGAAATCCAGCAGCAGCTGATCGGCCATGTCGATCATCTCGTCGGCCATGCGCCGTGCATAGCCCACCGCCTCGCTGGCGTCGGAAAAGTCGTCGGTCAGCGTGTTGACCTCTGCGGCCTCGCTGCCCTGAACGGCGCTGGTGGTGACGATGGTGAATGCGGACATGGTGATCTTTCTTAAGTCTAAGGACTTCACCTAGCCCGTTTGGCCCCGCAACACGTCGAAATTCGGTTGCGCCATCGACGCTATCGATCGGCCCCGCCCCGATCGTTGCGCTTCGTCGCGCGATAGACCTTCTGCAGGCCGCCCAGCCGCCGACGTTCCGCAGCCTTGGCGATCCGTTCCGCCTTGTCCCCCGCCGCCGCCAGTTCCGACTTCAGCTTCTGGAAATGCGCCCAGCGCGGTCCCTCCAGCGTGCCGTCCGCCAGGGCCGCCTGGACAGCGCATCCCGGCTCGCTCACATGGCCGCAGTTGGTGAAGCGGCACTCCTGCATCAGGTGTTCGATATCGTCGAAGACCGCTTCCACACCCTCTTCGGCGTCGATCAGGCCCACTTCGCGGATGCCGGGCGTGTCGATGATGAGACCGCCGCCGGGCAGCGGGAGCAGCTGGCGGTGGCTGGTGGTATGCCGTCCCTGGTCGTCGGATGCGCGGATCGCCTGGGTCGCCATCCGATCCTCGTTCAGGAAGGCGTTGACCAGGGTGGACTTGCCGACACCCGACGAGCCGATCAGGACACAGGTCTCGCCCGGCTTCACCTGAAGACGCAGCGCCTCTAGGCCGACGCCTTCGCGCGCCGAGACGGTCAGGACCAGGGTCAGCGCCTCCAGCGCCGCCACCTGAGCGGCCTCGGCCTGGGGGTCGGCGCTGAGATCCGACTTCGTCAGAACAAGAACAGGCCGCGCTCCGCTGTCCATCGCGGCAGCCAGGAAACGCTGTATCCGGCGCGGATTCAGATCCGCATTCATCGAGGTGACGACAAAGGCCACGTCGATATTGGCCGCCAGGATCTGGGTTCGACGCACGCTGTCGGCCGCCCGTCTCACGAAGGCCGTGCGGCGAGGCAGGACGGCGTGGATGGTGGCGGCGCCGTCCTGAGGGTTCGGCGACAGCGCCACCCAGTCGCCCACCGCAGGGGGCCCAGTCTCCTGGGCTTCGTGCCGCAGTCGGCCGGACGCCTTGGCCTGAAGCTCGCCCGCATCCGTGACGACCAGATAGCCGTTGCGATGCTGGAGGATGACGCGGCCCGGCCTGTGACCGGCATGGGCATGCGGCGCAAACGCCGTCGCCCAGACTTCGGACCATCCATACTGTTCGATCAAGTCAACGGCATCCCTGTCGCTCGCGCTCCTCAGCCGGCTTGTGCTGAACACTGTCCCAAAGCCTTGCCAGTCGGCGGGGCCGCGAACAAGCATGCTCGCCGTCCCAGCGCCTCGGGAACGAAATGTCGGTTGGCGGCGCTCCGCTATCGACACGATGTTCAGCGAGGAAAAACAGCGATGAGCGAGATCAAGGAAGGCATGGAAGTCATCGGAGCCGACGGCGTGCACGTCGGCGTCGTGGACCGGGTCGAGAGCGACCGGATCAAGCTGACGCGCCGCGAGAACAACGGCGCCCACGCCGATCACCACCACTATATCGAGAACGGCTTCGTCGCCGGCGTCGAGGGCGACAAGGTGCGCCTGTCGGCCAACGCCGATGTCGCCGTCACCCTTGAGGAAGAAGAGTCCGGCCGCCCGGTCGATCTCTGACCGAACGGCTGCCCGTACCTAAAGCAGCGTGGCGGCCAGATTGACCGTCAGCGCCAGGATAACGGCGTTGAAGAACCAGGCGATCAGGCTGTGAAACGTCGCCAAGCCGCGCAGTTTTCGGCTGGAGATCTGTACATCGGCCGTCTGGTTCGCCACGCCGATGATCAGGGCGAAGTGCAGAAAGTCCCAGTAGTCCGCGTCATCCTCACCCGGAAAGATTAGCCCGCCCTGATCGCCCTTGCCGTCGTCACGCGGAGCGTAGAAGCCGTGGGCGTAATGCAGGGCGAAGATGATGTGCACATACAGCCACGACAGGCCTACGGTGCATACTGAGAACACCGCCTGCCCGACCGTCGGCTTGCCGTCGCTGGCCACCATGGCGAGGACGAGGACCACGACGCTGGCCACGGCCGCCGCCATGCTGAGCGGCAGGACCAGAACGCCCGCCTGATCCAGTTCCGCCGCGCGACGCCGCATCGCCTCCTGAGAACGCGCGCGGAAGATCCGCACAAAGGTGGCGACGAGAAAGGTCGCCACGCCCGCGTCCCAGCCGGCCGCCAGTCGCATCGGCCAGCCGACGCTGGCCGGCGCCAGCGCCGCCACGGCCGCCATGACCAGCAGCCCGAGCCATAGCGACAAATGCAGACGGAACAGGCGCGCGACAGATCCCATGCCTGCGAGATTGCGCATTCCTGACCGCACGTCCAGCGACCACGCGGCCGGCGAAGCGGCTACGACGAAATGGATTTCGTCTCATTGAGGGACACGTCTGTCGGCGACGTCATAGAAGTGTCGCTTATCGTTTCGGGGGAAACGCGAATGCTGGTGTCGATCGTGATCGGCGAGGTTCTTTATCTGGCGCATCGCTGTCGGCGG
Organism: Brevundimonas sp. EU05-FHT14B07; assembly: GCF_058790795.1. Taxonomy (NCBI): domain Bacteria; kingdom Pseudomonadati; phylum Pseudomonadota; class Alphaproteobacteria; order Caulobacterales; family Caulobacteraceae; genus Brevundimonas; species Brevundimonas sp. EU05-FHT14B07. The sequence continues at coordinate 55,039 of NZ_JBYTCZ010000001.1, read as the reverse complement.
GCGCTGATCGCCTCGCCCGTGGTGCTGGTCGGTCTGTGGGCCGTGATGACCGTCATGCCGCACGGGTCGGTGCACTTGCCGAACTGACGACACGCCGTCGGCGGTCTTTCCAGGCGCCGGACCGAATCTGGCGTCCCAGGCGTTGTCAAGTGTGAAAGCCACGCCGAGGACGCCCTGACCGACTTCACGCCATCACCCCAACGCATCCGCGTCATCGACCTGGAGACGGCCGGATCCGGCCTTCAGGACGTCTGCGAGATCGGCTGGCAGGACGTGGTGCGTGACGGGGCCAGCCCATGGCGTCTGGATGCGACGCGCGGCGCCCGTTTCGTAAATCCCGGTCGGCCGATTTCGCCCGACACCATGGCGATCCACCACATTCTGGACGAGTGGGTTCAAGACGCCGGCTATTGGAAGGCCGTCGCCCCGCTCATCCTTCGCCCGGAGGCGGGCGTGATCGCCCTGGCGGCTCACCGCGCCAGCTTCGAGCAGCGGTATTGCACCCCTGCCCTGTCAGGCGGCGCAAAGTGGATCTGCACCTGGAAATGCGCCCTGCGGCTTTGGCCCGACCTGCCGCGCTTCTCCAACCAGATGCTGCGCTATCTGCGCCGGCCCGAGGGATTGGTGCACGAGTTGGGCCTGCCTGCGCATCGCGCCCTGCCTGACGCCTATGTCACCGCCCATCATCTTCGCGACATGCTGAACCAGACGACCGTCGAGCAGCTACTGGCCTGGAGCCGCGAACCGGGACTGCTGCCCCGCGTGCCCGCCGGCCTTGAACGCGGCAAGGCGTGGAGCACGGTGGATGCTGACCGGCTTCATATCCTAGCGTCGGGACGCGACATCGACATCGCCTTCACCGCCGCGACCGAGCTTCGCCGCCGCGGCCTGATGACGGACACGGCCGTCCGGAGGGCGGATCAGGGACGGCTGCTCTAGCGCGCAAACGCCAGCCCGCGCGAGTGACGACTGATCTGAAAAGAGAGGAAAATGGTGGACGCGACAGGGATTGAACCTGTGACCCCCTCGATGTCAACGAGGTGCTCTCCCGCTGAGCTACGCATCCGCCGTAGGGCTCCGAAAAACGTCTTCGGAGCGGGAAGAGCGGTCGTATAGCGGCGAGGCCGGTCGGCATCAAGCCGATTTAACGGCAAGAATGCGATTTCTCGCCAAACGCCGCTCGACCCACGCAGCGAAGGTTCAGGCGGCGACCATCCGCTCGACCTCATTGACCAGATCGCGCAGGTGGACGGGCTTTGACAACACCTTGGCGTCCGGCGTGGCCTGGGCGGCCGTCAGGGCCACGGCGGCGAAGCCGGTAATGAACATGATGCGCAGGCCGGGCTGGCGGGCGGCGGCGACGCGGGCGACTTCTATCCCGTCCGCGCCCGGCATGACGATGTCGGTCAGCAGGAGGTCGTAGGGACCATGTTCCAGGGCGTCGATGGCGTCATCGCCGTTCTCGCAGTCGATGACCTGATGGCCTGCCCGCTCCAGCGCGCGCGTCAGAAATCCGCGCAACGAACCGTCGTCTTCGGCCAGGAGAATACGCGCCATTCGAGAAACACCCTTGAAACAGACCGCAAACCTAGAGCCGGAACGGTAAACCGCCGATGAAATTCGCCGATCAGCCGACTTCCTTCCACAGCGAAACGCGCTAAGCGGGAGCATGACCGACGGCGGCGACAGCTTTTCGATCACCGCCCCGGCGGCGGACGCGCCCGCGACGGCGCTGGTGTTCGCCTCGCCCCACTCCGGCGACCTGTATCCCGACGACATGGGCGCCGCGCCGGGCCTGTCGCGCGCCAGCCTGAAGAGCGCCGAGGACGCCTTGGTCGGGAGTTTGGTCGCAGAGGGACCGCGCAGGGGGGCCGCGCTGATCGAAGGCCGGATCGGCCGGGCCTATGTCGATCTGAACCGTGATCCCTCTGAGCTTGACCCGGCCCTGATCGCGGATCTGGACGGGCCGGTCGGAGCCAAGACGGCGGCGGGGTACGGCGTTATCCCCCGGTTGGCCGGCGACGGGACGCCGCTCTACGCGCGCCGGCTGACTCTGGCGGAGGCCACGCACCGCATCGCCAGGGTCCACGCCCCCTATCACCAGGCCTTGGGCGAACGGATGCAGACGACGCGCGCGACGCACGGACGCGCCGTGCTGATCGACTGGCATTCGATGCCGGCGCGCGCCGTCGGGGCCGAGGTCGTGTTGGGCGATCGTTACGGCTCGGCCTGCAGCGCGCGGCTCAGCCGGCGTCTGCGCGAACTGTTCGACGGCCTGGGATGGCGCGTGGCGCAGAACCATCCCTACGCCGGCGGCTGGTCGACCCAGCGCTGGGGACGGCCGGACGAGGGCTACGAGGCCATCCAGATCGAGCTGAGCCGCAAACTGTATCTAGACGAGACGACGCTGGCCCCTAACTCAACCTACGCCAAGACGCAAAAGGCGCTGTCCCGCGTGATCGCCACCTTGTGCGCAGATGCGTGGTCGGCCTGACTGATCGCTGATCAGATCAAAAAAAAGCCGCACCCGAGGGTGCGGCATTAAAAGTCTATAGGGAGGAAACGCCCAGGAAGGGCAAGACGCCCGGAGGCGTCAGAGGTCAACTTAGGTTGCGATGCACAATGGGTCAAGACCCATGCGCGCCTGCACGGTCACGCCTTGTTACGCAAATATGGCCATCCATGCGTGAAAGTGAGGTGGATTCGCCTCGATACGGCGATGCGGCATCTCGCAAGTGCGAGATTTTCGGGAGTGCGCAGGCTGGATAACGCCCTAAGCTGACGACGCCGTAATCTGCATGCCCGCAATTGGCCGCAAAGCGGATCGCCAATATCCGCTCAAGCTTCAGCGGAGATCTCCCATGCGCCCGTCTCGCCTGTCCTGCGCCGCCGCGACTTCGGCCGTCGCCCTTGCCTTCGCCGTTCCGGCCTTTGCTCAAGAGACTCTGCTTCAGAACAACGCGGAAATGGCCGCCATCTTCGCCGCCGACCAGGCCGTACGGCAGAATTTGACGCCGGACTTTTTCAAGGACCGCGCCCGCGTCACGGAAATGCTCGCCGAAGACGCCGCGCGCCGGGTCCAGACCCGCGCCCTACTGGACGCCGGCGCGCTTAGCACCGGCGAGGACTACCGCGCCGCCGCCTTCGTCTTCCAGCACGGCTCCACGCCCGAGGATTATCTGCTGGCCCATAGCCTGGCCGTCGCCGCCGTCGCCAAGGGCTCGCCCGAAGGCGCCTGGATCGCCGCCGCGACGCTGGATCGCTATCTGCAGATGATCGAAAAGCCGCAGATCTACGGCACCCAGACCCGCAAGACCCGCGACGCCCCGGCCACCCTCGAACCCTACGACCGCGCCCTGATCCCCGACAGCCTGCGCGCCGTCTTCGGCGTCCCGCCCCAGTCGGAACAGGATGCCCGTCTGGTGGCCGTCAACGCCGCGGCGGAGGCCGCGGCGTCCAAGCCCTGATCGCTCAGTTCGCCGCCGGCTTCGGCGGGGCGTTCTTCACATACTGGTCCAGCCAGCGGGTCATCTCCCACAGAGTGTGGCCCACCGATTCCCGCGCGCGGTATCCATGCGCCTCCAATGGCAGGGTGACGTAACGCGCCGTCGCCCCCAGCCCCTTCAGCGCCGCATAGAAGCGCTCGGACTGGACCGGGAAGGTGCCCGAGTTGTCGTCCGCCTCGCCGTGGATCAGCAGAATCGGCTCGTTCAGCTTGTTCGCATAGGTGAAGGGCGACATCTCGGTATAGACCTCGGTCGCCTCCCAGTAGTTGCGCTGCTCGGACTGGAAGCCGAACGGCGTCAGGGTGCGGTTATAGGCCCCCGACCGCGCGATCCCGGTCCGGAAAAGATCGCTGTGCGCCAGCAGGTTCGCGGTCATGAAGGCGCCGTAGCTGTGGCCCCCGACCGCGATCCGGTCGCGGTCCGCCACCCCCATGCCGACCACGGCGTCGACCGCGGCCTTTGCGTCGGCGACCAGCTGCTCGACATAGGTGTCGTTCGGCTCGGCCCCATCCTTGCCGATGATGGGCATGGAGGGGTTGTCGAAGATCGCATAGCCCTGGGTCAGCAGGAACAGATGGCTGGACCCGCCGGGCCGTACGAACCGGTTCTGTACGTCCACCGTCTGGCCCGCCACCGCCGCATCGGTGAATTCGGCCGGATAGGCCCACATCAGCATCGGCAGCGGCCCGTCGCGGTCCTTGTCGTAACCGGCCGGCAGATACAGCGTCCCCGACAGCTTGACCCCGTCGGCCCGCTCATAGGTCACAAGTTGCCGCGTCGCCTCCGCCAGCTGCGGCGCCGGATCGGGGAAGTTGGTCAGCCGCGTCGTCTGGCCCGTCGTCAGATCGCGGATCTGCAGGTTGGGCGGATCCAGCCGCGTCTCGCGCTGGGTCACCACCCGCTTGCCTTCCGCATCCAGGAAGCCGACCACGGCCTCGTAATCCGTATTGGCCGAGGTCCACAGCCGTTCGCTGCGTCCCGTCGCCGGGTCCATTGCGGCCAGGAACGGGAACTCGCCCTGCGGCGTCGCCCCGGCGCCTGACATCAGGATGCGCCCCTGCGGATCGAAGCGGATCACCGAGCGCCCTTGAGCATTCGGCTGGGTCACCGGCTGGCCCGGATTGTCGTAGCGCGCCTGATAGTTCCGCTCCAGCAGCACCCGACCCTCGCCGGGGTTGGACGGATCCACCACGAAGCGCGTCTCATGCCGGGTGTTGAACCAGCGGCTGTTGACGATGGCCAGGTCGTCCCGGCCCCAGACGACGCCGCCGTACCGTTCCTTCAGGTCGATCAGCTTGACGGGCTCGCTCGTGAACGGCGCGGCCTGCATGAAGACCCGGTCCCGGAACTCGGCCGCCTTGCGGATGTCCCCGCCGTCCAGCGCCTCGACCCAGGTCAGGGTCGCCGGCGCATCGGCCCGCCACTCGACCGAGCGCGGCCCTGGCGCCACGGCGTCGAAGGCGGTCGGCACATCGTCCCTCAGCGGCAGGTCGGCGACCGTGCGCACCACGCGACCGTTCAGATCCGTCACCACGATCTCGGTCGGGAACAGGTCGTCCGGCACCGCATAGGAATAGGGCCGCTTGGCGATCTCATGCAGGATGTATTTGCCGTCCGGCGACACCGACGCGTCCAGATAGACCGCCGGCGCCCCGATCGTCCGTGCACGGCCGTTCAGCGGAACAAGCGTCAATTGGCTGGTGAAATAATGGTCGAACAGCGCCTCGTCGCCGGGGTTCGACAACAGGTCCTGATAGGTCCGCACCGGCGCGACCCGCCCGGCCGTCTCCTCGATATTGGGCCCCGTGGGCGCCGCCGTCACGTCCGGCGCCGGACCGCGTCCCGCCGGCACAGCCTCGACCAGCAGGCCCGAACTGTCGGGCAGCCACTCATAACCCGTCCCGCCCGTCATATTGACCACCGGATCGGTCAGCTTGCGCGCCCGCGCCGAGGCCACGTCCACCACCCACAGCTCCAGCCCCGTCGGCCGGTCCAGCACGAAGGCCAGCGACTTGGCGTCCGGCGAGAAACGCGGCGCCGTGAACCGCGCGCCATCGGGCAGGGCCACGACGCGAGGTTGCCCGCCATCCACCGCCTGCAGGCTCAGACCCGTCAGCCACGCCACCCGGCTTTCGGCCGCGCCGTTGTTCCTCGGATTGATCCGCGTCCCCGCCAGCCGCAGCATCGGCTCGGCCAGGGCCTTGATGCCGGGCAGGTTGGACCGATCCATCAGCACCAGCGTCCGCCGATCCGGGCTCAGCATCGAGGACGGCGTCGGCTTGGCGTCCAGGATGTCCGCGATCGGCGCCGGCGGCTGCTGATAGACCATCGGCCCCGCAGCCGGCGCCGCGTTCTGGGCTAACGCCGCACCCGCCACGCCGCTCAGCAGCACCGCCGCCAGAACCAGCCCAACCCTACGTCCACGCATCATCATCGTCTGAAGTCCCCACAAATCCCGAGCCCCAGACCTAACCCCGCCTTTCCACCGCCGACAACCCGTTTCGGCGTTACAGTGTCACATTGGCGCGGCGACGCCTGCGCCTGGCCCAGTCGATCCTCGACATATCGTTGATATTCCAGATTGCCGCTTTCGGGCTTCGGCGTTAAGTTTCGCCGGAAACATCGGGGGGTGTGTCATGGTGAGTGCGAACACGACGGGCGGGGCCGACCGCGTCTTTCCGGGGCTGGCCGTCGTCATGGCGCTTGTCGTCGTGGCGGGCTTTTCGCTTCAGCTGGCGATGGGCCGCTCCAGCTTCGAGGCTCCGCTTCTGGTGCACGCCCACGCCGTGGTCTTCATGGGCTGGGTCGTCATCTTCCTGGTTCAGAACCTGTTGATCGCCACGGGCCAGCTGCGTTGGCACCGACCGCTGGGCTGGCTGGCGGCCGCATGGCTGGCGCCAATGCTGATCCTGGGCTGGCTGGTCACCGAGGCCATGGTGCGTCGGGGCGACGTGCCCTTCTTCTTCCGGCCCTTGCAGTTTCTGGTCTTCGATCCCCTGTCGCTCGCGACCTTCGTCGGCCTCACCGTCGCGGCGGTCTGGCTTCGTCGGTCGACGGACTGGCACCGCCGCCTGCACTATTCCGCCATGGCGATCCTGCTGGGGCCGGCCGTCGGTCGGCTTTTGCCCATGCCCTTGCTGATCCCCTGGGCCTGGGAGGCGACCACGCTCGTCACCCTGGCGTTTCCAGTCATCGGCATGATCATCGATCTGGCGAAGACCCGCCGGATCCACCCTGCCTGGTTCTGGGGTCTGGGGGTTCAGATCGCCATGATCGCGGCGATCGAGGCCCTCACCTGGTCGCCGCTCGGCCTTCAGCTTTACCAGACCGTCACGGCCGGTTCTCCCGGCGCCGCCGTCGCGCCGCTCGCCTTCCCCACGCCCCCTGGTCCGCCGCCAGGGGTCTGACCACGATGAAGAGGCGCAGACCGCGTCCCTACCCCGCCAGCAGCGCCTCGACCTGATCGCGCTCCGGCGCTGAGGGCTGCGCGCCCGGGCGGGTCGCGGCGAAGGCTCCGGCGGCGCAGGCGAAGCGCAGCGCCTCGGCCGGGTCCATGCCTTCCAGCAAAGCCACCGTGATGGCGGCGACGAAGGCGTCGCCCGCGCCCGTCGCATCGACCGCCTCGACGGCCGGCGGGGACGCCCAGGCCATTTCGACGCCGCGCTGATACATGGCCGCGCCTCGGGCGCCCTTGGTGACGACGACCCGTCCCCCGCCCCGGTGCAGGCCGTCGCCATAGAAGGCCGCCTCGGTCTCGTTGACGACGATCAGGTCGGCGCGGCGCAGCAGCAGTTCCGACACCGGCGCGGCGGGCGCCAGATTGGCGCAGACGAAGCCCGTCGCCCGGCCCACCGCCGCCTCGACCGTCTCGATCGGCAGCTCCAGCTGTACGATCAGCGCGCCCTCGATCCGCTGCGGCAGCTGTTCAGGCGTGACCATATGGTTGGCGCCGGCCGCGACCACGATCTGGTTCTCGCCGGTTGGATCGACGGCGATCAGGGCGACGCCCGTCGGGGCCGCCACATCCACCTCCACCCCCGCCAGATCGACGCCCAGATCCTCCATCAGGGCCAGGGCCTCGCCAGCCATGGCGTCGTTGCCGACCCGCCCGATCAGGCTGGCCTCGGCCCCCAGTTTCTCGGCCGCCAGCGCCTGATTGGCGCCCTTGCCGCCGGGATGCCGCGCCAGGGTCGCCCCGGTCACCGTCTCGCCCGGCGCCGGCAGTTGGGGCGCAGTGGCGACCAGATCCAGATTGATCGAGCCGACGACGGTGATCCTCATGCGGCGGCCTCCAGCGCCTGAGCCTTCAGCTTGGCGACGATCAGATCGAACACCCCTTGCGCGTCCGCCGAGACCGCCCAGCGATGCCGCGCCGTCGCCGGATCGATCCGGAACTCGACCGCCGTATGCCCGCGCGTCAGGTCCGAACCCGTCTCCACCTCGATCCGGCAGGGCTTCGTCTCGAACAGGTCGGGCTTGATCAGCCAGGCGATAGGACACGGGTCATGCAACGGGGCTGCGTCCCACCCCACGATCTCGCGCTCCACCCGCTGCGAGAACCGCAGCGTTGACGCCGCCGCCCGCGCGGCCTCGCTGTCGATGGCCTCTATCGCCACGATCCGGTCCTCGGTCGCGCGCACCTGATGGGTCGCATCCAGGCCGAAGGCGACGACCTGACACCCCGATCCGAACACCACCGCCGCCGCATCCGGATCGGCCCAGATGTTGAACTCAGCCGATGCGGTGACATTGCCGCCTTCCGACCGCGCCCCGCCCATGACGACCACCGGCCCCAGCCGTTCGGCCAGCCGCCGCTCACGCCGCATCGCCAGCGCCAGATTGGTCATCGGCCCCAGGACGGCGATGGCGACCGAGCCTTCAGGCCGGCTCATCACCAGATCGACGATGGCGTTGGCGGCCGGCCCGTCGCCGATGATCCCCGTCGGTTCGAACGGCTCCAGATCGCCCAGACCCTCGACGCCGTGAAACTCGCCCGCGCCCGCAGGCGGACGTTTCAGCGGCCGCTCCGCCCCGTCGAAAACCGGCACGTCCTCGCGTCCGGCGATCTGGCGGATGATGCGCGCATTGCGCTGGGTCTTGGCGCCGGGGACATTGCCACCGACCGTGGTGACGGCCAGCAACTCCAGCTCGGGCGCGGCGAAGGCCAGAAACAGCGCCACGGCGTCGTCCACGCCGGGGTCGCAATCGATGATCAGGGACTGAATAGACACCCTCGTCGTTTGAAGGTCCGAACGCCAGTGAGCAAGCCCGTTTCGGTGGTGCATACTGAGCAGATTGAGGGAAACGCGGTTGAAACCACGCCTTCACCCCTTGTCCCCTTCGCGCTAAGTCAGCCGCATGACTTTCGCTCCCCTCCCCGACGCCGGCGCCAACTGGGTCGATCGGCATGCGCCGGAGGGGCTGAAGCCGTGGTTGAAGCTGGGGCGGTTCGATCGGCCCATCGGCATCTGGCTGCTGCTGCTGCCTGGGTGGCAGGGGATCACGCTGGCCTTGGCGCAGTATCGGCAAAGCCCCGGCTTTTATGATCTGTGGCTGTTCGTCGGTTTTGCCATCGGCGCCTGTCTGATGCGGGCGGCGGGGTGCGCCTTCAACGACATCGTCGATCGGGATTTCGACGCCCAGGTCGCCCGCACCGCCCAGAGACCCATTCCGTCCGGCCGCATCTCGGTCAAACAGGCCTGGGCGTTCGTCGTCGCGTGCAGCCTGATCAGCCTTTTGGTCCTGCTCACCTTGCCGACCGTCGCCATCGGGCTGGGCGTTGGGTCGCTGGGCCTGGTCGCGGCCTATCCGTTTATGAAGCGGATCACCTGGTGGCCCCAGGCCTGGCTGGGCCTGACCTTCAACTGGGGCGCCCTGATGGGGTTCGCCGCCGCCCTGCCCTTGGCGGCGGCCGCCTTGCTGCTGCCCGCCGATCTCGCCGGAGAGTTCCGGCCCTTTCTGTGGTCCCCGGCCAGCGACAGCGGCCATGCGATCGCCTTGGCCTGGCAGGCCTATCTTCCCGCCATCCTGCTGTGGATTGGCGGCGTCTTCTGGACCCTGGGCTACGACACTATCTACGCCCTGCAAGACATCGAGGACGACGCCATGATCGGGGTGAAATCCTCGGCCCGTCGCCTGGCCTCGGCCGTGCGGCCGGGCGTGGCGGTCTTCTATGGTCTGACCGTGATCCTGGCCGCCCTGACCGGCCTCACCGCCGGGCTTGGTCCGCTGTTCTGGCTCTGTCTGGTGATCTACGCCGTCCATCTGGCGTGTCAGGTCATCCGCCTTGACCGCAGCGACGGCGCCCTGGCGCTGAAACTGTTCAAGTCCAATCGCGAGGCCGGTCTGATCCTGCTGGCCGCTATCGCTCTTGGCTCAATCTCCCTGTGATCCCCCCGATGATGGAGTTTCCCATGTCGCGCACCGCCCGCATCCTGCTGTTGTCCGCCGCTGTCGCCGCCACGCTTTCCGCGTCTCTGGCCGCCTGCCAGCGCAAGGAAGAAAAGGCCCAGGCGCCGGCCGCGCCGGCCCCGGCCGCTGCGCCGGCCATGTCGAACACCCCCGTCGGCTATGACAGCAAGACCCCCTATGCCGCCGTCAAACTGACCCTGCCCCAGGCGATCAAGACCACGCCCGCCCTGCACGCCGCCCTCTATGCCGACACGGTGCGCGACCTGAAGCAGTTCGAAGAAGGCGCCCAGGCCGACCTCAGCGAGGCCGGCGGCGGCCCGAACCCTTATGAAAAGACCATCGCCTTCGCGCCGGGCGCCGAGACCGGCAAACTGGTCAGCCTGGCCCGCACCGATTTCGAGTTCACCGGCGGCGCCCATCCCAACACCAGTTTCGACGCCGTGATCTGGGACAAGACGACCAACAAGCGGCTGGGCTTCGCCGACCTCTTCCGGCCGGGCGCCGACCTGTCGGTTCTGGACAAGGCCCTGTGCGCCGCCGCCAACGCCGCCAAACAGGCCCGCTCGCCGGGCTCTGAAACCGCGACCCTGGACGGCAAGATGTGGACCTGCCCCAAGGCCGTCTCGACTCCGTTCATCCTGACGCCGGGCACGACGCCGGGCAAGGCGGGCGGCGCGACCTTCCTGATGGGACCGTACCAGATCGGCCCCTATTCCGACGGCCCCTACTGGATCGCCCTGCCGCAGAGCGCGTTGCGCGCCCTGCTCAATCCGGCCTACGCCGACCAGTTCGACGGCGCCCCGGTCAAGGCCGGCGACGTGACGCCGAAGAACGGCTGAACCAATCCTCCCCCGTTTGCGGGGGAGGATCTCCAAGGCTCACTTCGCCAGAAACGCGTCGACCAGCTCGGCGAACCGCTCGGGCTGGTCCGCCATGATGAAATGCCGCGATCCATCGACGCGGATCAGGGTCACGCCGGGCAAGGCCGCATACTCTCGCGTCCACATCGCATCGGCCACCGCCGCGGGCGCCCCACCGTCCGCATCGGCGGCGTAAAGCGCCGTCACCGGCGTCGTCATGGTCGCCAGCCCCGGCCGCGCATCGGTAGTCATCACATCCTTCATCGCAGAGGCCATCGCGTGACGGTCGGTCGCCAACGACCAAGCCACGATCCGCGCCTGTTCCGTTGCCGTCCGCGACAGCGCCTGCGCTGTCGCCTCCTGCTGGGTGCGGAAGCTCGCTGTGTCCGCAGACAGGATCATATTGGCCGCCTGATCCGCGAAAGGCTTTGCGCTCTCTGCCGTCGCGGTTGGCCCGAACATGGCGCTGTAGAAGGGCAGCGAGTCGATCGTCATCACCCGCCCGACCAGATCCGGCTGCTGTTGCGCCAGCAAAAGTCCGCTCAGACCGCCCATCGAATGGCCGATCACCGCCGGCCGATCCAGCCGCGCCTGACGGATATAGCGCGCCAGTTCGTCCACCTCGGGCTGGACGAAGGCGCCGTCGCCGTGCGTCCAGGGTTCGCCGGCGAACCCGGCCAACTGCACCAGATGCACCCGGTGCGTCGCCTTCAACCGATCCGCTGTCGCTCGCCACACTTCACGCGAAGACGCCAGTCCGGGGATCAGGATCACGTCGGGACCCTGGCCCACCACCTCGACCGACAGTCGGTCGGAGGCGAAGGGCGCGGCGGCCGACGCCGTTTGCGGCGCGGCTTGGGCGCGGGCCTGATCGCCGGCCACGGCGCAGGCGATCACAACGCCCAGGATGACGGCAAGGCGCGACGGGGCGAAGACGCCCCAGCAAGGGCGAATGAGGTTCGACATCACAGTCTCCAATTGTAAGGTTATTCTGACTTTTCGGTCAGTCCGCGTGAGGGTTCTCGAAAATCTCTTCGACCGGCCGCTCGAATACGGCCGCGATCCGGTAGGCGAGGTCCAGCGAGGGATCGTGCCGCTCGGTCTCGAGGGCGATCACCGCCTGACGCGAGACCCCCAGCGCCTGCCCCATCTGCTCCTGGGTCCAGCCGCGCTCGACGCGTAGAAGCTTGAGGCGGTTCTTCATCGGCTGCTCCGGATGAAGGGTGAAACGACACCGTAGAGGCCCCAGAAGACCGGCACGATCAACCAGGTCTGCATATGCGGCGCGCCGGCGAAACTCTCGCCAAAGCCCCAAAAGGTGGCGACGGCCATGGCCAGCCCTGCGGCGACGATGAACTGTTTGGCCGTCACGCCGCGCACGAACTCGTCGCTCTCGCGCATCAGCGCCAGGGTCGCCCAGATTTGCCCGATTACCGGCGCCGACACCGCCGCCGCCAGGACCCAGGCCGCCGGCTTGCCCATCACTTCATCGAAGGCGTCGGTCGTCATCATCGCGACGCAGATCGCGACGTAAGGCACGGAGAACGCCATCGTGCGGATGATGTAGCGTCGATGCGCAGGCGTTCCGGTCTTCCAGGCGGTGAACATATCGGCTCTCCTTGTGTAAGGACAACCTGACACCGAGAGAATGTCATGTCAACCTGACTTTTTGTCAGGCGCGCCCAACATTTCTCCGTTGCTTTTCCAGACGCGCGTCAAGGGCTAGACTCCCCCCATGTCCGCCGCCCCGCGCATCGCCCCGTCGGCCTTGTTCACACCCCAGGAGTGGACGCCGTTTCAAATGCGCTCGGCCTGGGCCGGCCCGCTGCTGGTGGTCCACTGCTGGGCGGTGATCGCCCTGGCTGTTCTCGCCGGCGTCCTGATCCCCTGGCTGATCCCGCTGTGCATAATGATCGTCGGCACGCGTCAGCTGGGTCTGGCCATTCTGATGCACGAAGCGGCGCATGGCGGCCTGTCGAAGTCGAACCGCCTGAACGATTGTCTCGGCCATTGGCTATGCGCCGTGCCGATCGGCGCCAGCCTGAAGGCCTATCGCCCCTATCATCTGACGCATCATCGCTTCGCCCAGCAGGCGGAGGATCCCGATCTGATGCTGTCGGCACCGTTTCCCGTCAGTCCGGCCTCGCTGCGCCGCAAGCTGGTCCGCGACCTGACGGGCCAGACCTTCTTCAAGCAGCGGGTGCTGCTGCCGCTAGCCCAAGCGCACGCGCGCTCAAGCAGCCCGAGGGGCGATAGCGCAAAAGGAATGAGCGACAGCGCCCATGATTACGAGTCGATCGTGACGGGCCGATCCGTCCTGCCCTTCCTCGCCTTCAACGCGGTCCTGCTGGCGGGCTTCATCGCCGCTGGCGTCTGGTGGGCCTTTTTCGTGTTGTGGCTGCTGCCGATGGCGACGTGGTTTCCGATGGTTACGCGCCTGCGAAACATCGCCGAACATGCCTGCGTCGAGGGTTCGTCGGCCGACCCCTTTCGCGCCGCTCGCACCACCAAGGCCAGCCTGTGGGAACGCGCCTTCATCGCCCCCTACTGGGTCAACTTCCACGCCGAGCACCACCTGTTCATGCATGTGCCCTGCTGGAAGCTGCCGCGCCTGCACCGCGCCATTCGTGCGAAGCCGCAAGCCGAGGCGATGGAGGTCGCACCCGGCTATGCCAGCGTGCTGAAGGCTGTTACGCGCCAGCGGGAATGACCGTTCTCGATCCCGCCGCCTTCATCCGTGACAACACGCGGCTTCAGCCCGTGCCGCACGCCCCCGAGATTTCCTTGTGGTTGGCCGACGAGATCACGCCCATCTGGCGGCTGACGGAAGAAGAGCTGGGCGAACTGGGGGTACCGCCGCCCTTCTGGGCCTTCGCCTGGGCCGGCGGTCAGGCATTGAGCCGATATCTGATGGATCATCCGCAGGAGGTCGCCGGCAAGCGCGCATTGGACTTCGCCGCCGGTTCGGGCCTGGTCGGCGTGGCGGCGATGCTGGCTAGGGCGGCCCATGTCCTGTGCGCCGACATCGATCCCTTCTGCCAGGCCGCCGTCGCCGCCAATGCGACGGCGAACGGCGTGACGCTGGACTTCACCCAAACCAATCTGCTGGACGCCGCCCCGCCGGATGTGGATGTTATCTGCGCAGGCGACATCTGCTACGAGCGCCCGATGACCGACGCCGTTCTGGCCTGGCTGGCCCAGGCCCGCGCCAGAGGCACGCGTGTCCTGATCGGCGATCCGGGACGCACATATTTCCCGCGCACGGGCCTGGATTTTCTGGCCGAATACCGCGTCCCGACCTCGCGCGAACTGGAGGACCAGGAAATCAAGCGGTCCTCCGTCTGGGCGATGCCTTAAGCTGCAGCCTGACCTTCGTGGCGGCCTTCGGCGAACTCCTCGATCATCTTGGCGTTGAAGGCGGGAATGTCGTCGGGGCAGCGGCTGGTCACCAAGCCCTGATCCACCACCACCGCCTCATTCACCACATTGGCCCCGGCGTTCTTCAGGTCGGTGCGGATGCTTTCGAACGACGTCATCGTGCGCCCCTCGACCACGCCTGCCTCGATCAGCAGCCACGGCGCGTGACAGATGGCGGCGACCGGCTTGCCGGCGTCGAAGAAGGCCCGAACGAACTTCACCGCGTCCTCGTCCGCCCGCAGCAGGTCCGGGTTCGCCACCCCGCCCGGCAACAGCAGGGCGGAATAGGCCGAGGCGTCCACCGCCGCCACCGCCTTGTCGGCCGTGACCTTATCGCCGGGCGTCAGATGGTCGAAGCCCTGGAACTCGCCGGCCTTCAGCGACACGATCTCGACCACCGCGCCCGCATCCTTCAACGCCTTCATCGGTTCATTCAGTTCGATCAACTCGACGCCGTCGGTCGCGAGGATGGCGACGGTCTTGCCGGAAAGGGATTGGGCCATGAGGAATGCTCCGTTTGTAAAGGGGGTTCGGCGCGATGAACCCACGGCGTCTCAAAGGGTTGCGGCTCCGCTTGGCGGCGATGGCGCGCGTCCCCACATCGTGTCCATGCGATCGCTCCTGACCCTGACCGCCCTGTTGGCCGCTGCCGCCACGCCTGCTTTGGCTCAGACCTATCCGCAGGCCGGCCGCCCCTACGGCGCCTATCCGGGGGGCATCCCCGCCGCGATCGCCGACCAGCATCGCTACGAGAACGACCGTCTGCGTTCTCAAGCGCAGTCGAACGCGGACCAAGCGCGTCAACAGCAGATCGAAACCCAGCTTCGCCTGCGCGCCATCGAAGGCGCTCGCGAACCGACCGCTGCCCAGCCCTTGCCGCCCCGTCCGCTCTACAGCCCCGAGCAGGAGCGGACCTTGCGCCAGTCCGCCGCGGAACGCCGCCAACAGACAGCCCAGGGCATGAGCCAGATCGACAACTGGCTTGATCGTCCAAACTGACGCATCCCTTCCCTTGCACCCGCGTTCCTGCCTAGCTTAACCAGGATCGGGCGGAGGATAGGGCATGCGCTGGCAGGGTGGACGGACAGGCGGCGGCGGCATCGAGGATCGGCGCGGGCTGGGCGGCGGCGCCATCGCTGGCGGCGGCCTGGGCGTCGGGGTGCTGGCCCTTATCGGCTATCTGGTCTTCGGCATCGACCCTTCGACCACGACCCAGCTTGCCAGCCAGTTCGGCGGCGTCGGCGCGGAGCAGCAGCAGGGTCAGACCGGCACGCCCAAGGATCAGGCGGGCCAGTTCGTCGATGTCATCGGCGGCAACATCAACGATGTCTGGGCGCAGAAGCTGAACGGCTATCAGCCGCCGAAGGTCGTGATCTACGAACAGGGTACGGGGACCGGCTGCGGCTATGGCCAGTCGGCCATGGGCCCCTTCTACTGCCCCAACGATAAGACCGTCTATCTGGACCTGGGCTTCTGGCAGGAGATGGAGACCAAGCTCGGGGCCTCAGGAGCCGACTTCGCCCGCGCCTATGTCATCGCCCACGAGTTCGGCCACCACGTCCAGACCCTGACCGGCACCTCCGATCAGGTTCGCCAGGCCCAGCAGCGCGCCTCCGGTCAGGCCGAAGCCAACCAGTATTCCGTCGCGCTGGAGCTTCAAGCCGACTGCTACGCCGGCGTCTGGGCCCGGAACGCCTCGGCCGTTTCGAACGGTCAGGTCGCCCTGGATGCTGGCGAGTTCGAGGAAGGCATGAAGACCGCCCAGGCCATCGGCGACGACACCCTGCAACGGCGCAGCGGCGGCCGCGTCTCTCCCGAAAGCTTCACCCATGGCTCTTCTGCGCAGCGGGTGGAATGGCTGCAACGCGGCTATCAGTCGGGCGATCCGGCCTCCTGCGACACCTTCAGCGGCGCCTGATCGCCGCTCCCCCTCAGAACGATTGATTGACTGACGATGCACGACCGCGCCGGCACGACCGCACGCCCCGAAGACCTGATCGATCTCGACGCCCTGCTCGGCGCCTATGAGACGACCCGGCCCGACATGGGCGATCCGCAGCAGCGGGTTGTGTTCGGCACCTCGGGCCACCGCGGCTCCAGCTTGGACGGTGCCTTCAACCAGGCCCACATCCTCGCCATCGCCCAGGCGATCGCCGAATACCGCGCAGCCCAGGGCGTCGACGGCCCGCTGTTTCTTGGTCGCGACACACACGGCCTGTCTGAGCCCGCCTTCCGCACGACGCTCGAGGTGCTGATCGCCAACGGGGTCGAGGTGCTGATCGACGCCCGCGACGGCTTCACCCCTACGCCAGCCGTTTCGCACGCCATCCTGACCCACAACCGCACGAATAGCCGGCAGGCGGACGGCGTCCTGATCACGCCTTCGCACAATCCGCCCCGCGACGGCGGCATCAAATACAATCCCCCCTCCGGCGGCCCGGCCGGGGGCGAGGCCACGTCCGCCATCGCCGCCCGCGCCAACCAGCTGATCGAAGGCGGCCTGACCGAGGTCCGTCGCGTCCCCTTCGCCCAAGCGCATGCGGCGGCGGGCCGGTTCGACTACGTGTCCGCATATATCGACGACCTGCCCAACGTGCTGGACCTGGACGCCATCCGCAACGCCGGCGTCCGTATCGGCGCCGATCCGCTAGGCGGCGCGGCCGTTGCCTATTGGGGTGAGATCGCTGAGCGCCACCGACTGAACCTGACAGTCGTCAATGACGCCGTCGATCCGCGTTGGGCCTTCATGCCGCTGGACGCCGACGGCAAGATCCGCATGGACTGCTCCTCGCCCAGCGCGATGGCCGGTCTGATCGGCATGATGAAGGGCGGCTCGGCCTATGACGTCGCCTTCGGCAACGACGCCGACGCGGATCGCCACGGCATTGTCACGCCCGACGCGGGCCTGATGAACCCCAACCATTTCCTGGCCGCCGCCATCGCCTATCTGTTCGCCAACCGAGCCGGCTGGGGCGCGGACGTCGCGGTGGGCAAGACCCTGGTCTCGTCGTCGATGATCGACCGCGTCGTCGCCGGCCTGGGCCGCCGCCTGCTGGAAGTCCCCGTCGGCTTCAAGCATTTCGTGCCCGGCCTGCTGGACGGAACCGTCGGCTTCGGCGGCGAGGAATCGGCCGGCGCCTCCTTCCTGCGCCACGACGGCACGGTCTGGACCACCGACAAGGACGGTCTGCTGCTGTGCCTGCTGGCCGCCGAGATCAAGGCCCGCACCGGCCAGAGCGCCAGCCAGCTCTACGCCGGCCTGACCGACCAGTACGGCGCCCCCGCCTACGCGCGCGTCGACGCCCCGGCCAATCGGTCGGAAAAGGCCCGTCTTTCCGCGCTCAGCCCTCCGGACGTGTCCGCGACCACCCTGGCTGGTCAGCCGATCACCGACATCCTGACGAAAGCCCCCGGCAACGGCGAGGCCATCGGCGGGCTGAAGGTCGTCACCGCCGACGCCTGGTTCGCCGCCCGCCCCTCGGGCACCGAGGACGTCTACAAGATCTACGCCGAATCCTTCCTCGGCCCCGACCATCTGGCGACCGTTCAGGCCGAGGCCAGGGCCGTTGTATCGACGGCTCTGGCGGGCTGATCGCCGACGACGCCTAAACCTCCGACGCGATCTTGCGCAGGGCCTCTTCGAACACCGAGGCCGGCTGGCCGCCCGAGATCAGATATTTGCCCTCGACCACCACGGCCGGGACCGAGGTGATGCCGCGTGCGCGCCACAGGTCTTCGGCCTGTCGCACGGCCTGGGCGTAGCGGCCCGAGGCCAGAACCTCGCCCGCCTCGGCCCGGTCCAGCCCGGCCTTTTCTGCGGCGACGGTCAAAACCCCGGCGTCGGTCAGGTTGCGGTTCTCGGTGAAGTGGGCGGTGAACAGCGCCTGCTTCAGAGCCTTCTGCCTGTCCGGCGCCGTCTCGTGCGCCCAGTGCAGCAGCCGGTGGGCGTCGAAGGTGTTCCAGATGCGGCTGTCGTCGGTCATGCGCATGTCGAAGCCCACCTCGCCTGCCCGCTCGCGGATCGTGGCGCGATTGGCGGCGGACTGCTCAGGGCTCGCGCCGTATTTGCGGCCGATGTGTTCGACGATGTTCTCGCCCTCGGGCGCGATCTGAGGGTTCAGCTCGAACGGCTGAAAGGCGATGTCGGCGGCGATCCCCTCGTCTTTCAGAGCGTCGAGAGCCGTGTCCAGCCCGCCCAGCCCTACCACGCACCAGGGGCAGACGACGTCGGAGACGAAGTCGATCTTCAGGGTCTTGAGCGGAGCGTTCATGGCGCGGCCTTCTGGAACAGCGTGTGTTGCATAAAGATATGGCGACGCCGCGCCGCGCGACAAGTCTCAGCCCAGGCTCAAATCCCGGGGCGGACGTATCCGGCGCCAGCGCGCCTCCACGAAGGCGAAGGCGCCAAAGGCCATCAGCCCCGCCGCCGTCAGCCCCAGGATCCACGATCCGCCCGGCTGGGCCTCTAGCGCATCCAGCGCCGCCGCCGTCGTCGTCACCTCGCCCGAGCGCGCATGCAGCCCCGCCAGAACCACGAACACACCCAAGGGCAGATAGGCGAACCCCCGCGCCGCATAGCCCGCCCGCGCCAACGCCGTCGCCGTGCCGCAGAAGGCCTTGGGGCAGGCCAGGGCGTCGTCGAAGTCGTCGCGGATCGCCCTGACGATATTGCCGACGCCGACGCCCAGCACCACCAGCCCCGCCCCGATCAGCAGCAGCTCGCCAAACGGCATCCCCAGCAGCATGGCCGCCTTCTCCTGGTTCTCGGCGACGCTCTCGGCCTGGGCCGCCGAGGCGTTCGTCGCCTCGCCGAACTCGTCCAGATATTCGAAAACCCCCGACGCCAGCACGCCGTAGAACAGGCCGCTGACCGCCTGGCCCGCCCGGGTCGTCCAGCCCTTCAGGTCCGTCCCTTCATGGTCCGCGTCGAACACCGCCTGCAACACCCGCCAGCCGACGAAGGCCCACAGGCCCAGGCCCAGCAACACCAGCCAGACCTTGCCGAACGGCTGCTCGGCCAGCCAACCCGCCGCCCCGCTGGTCCCCACCGCATCGCCGATCCGGTCCGTCGCCGCCAGCAGGGTCAGCGCTCCAGCCGACAGGTAAACGAAGCCTCGCGCCCCATAGCCGACCCGCGCCGCCCATTCGATCAGGGTCGCCAGCGGCGGCAGGCGAAAGGTCTTGGCGGCGTTCATGATGTCTCCCACGTCAGGACGCCCTCAACGCGCCGGCTAAGGCAAAGGCTCCGCTTGTCGCTGTGTCGACATCCGACAGACGCCGGCGGGCGTGTGCCGCTAGGGTTCGCCTCCTTGGGAGCCGTTCGCTTGAACATCTACGAGTTTCACTTCTTCGACGAGGCGGATCGCCGTCCGCTGCTCGACTTCTTCGACGGCGCCGACGACGCCGCGGCGCTGGAAGCCGCGCGGTCGCAGCTGGCGCGCCATGCCTCCTGCGCAGGTGTCGAAGTGCTGGAAGCCGGGCGCCTGGTCGGCCGCGTGACCCGCTGAGCCTCGCCCACCCTCTGCCCGATCGCGTACACAACGCGGTAAAGACACGACTTTTCCCCAGAAAGCCGCGTGACATATAGCAACGCTGTGTCGAGTTTCGACAGACGCCGCGCTCAGATCGCCTTATGCGCGAACTCATGAACCGCCTTTCGCCTGGCAACCGATTGATCCAAGGGCTGAACCCCGACGATCGCGACGCTCTCCTCGCCATCGCCACGCCGGTGGAATTCGCGCCCGGCCATGTGTTCAGCGAGCCTGACGACGCCATCGAACACCTGCATTTCATCGACAGCGGCTTCTGCTCCTCGGTCGCAGTGCTGGAGGACGGCCGCACCGTGGAGACTGTCATGATCGGGCGCGAGGGCGTGCTCGGCGTCGTCGCCTCGGTCGTGCCGCACCATGCCCATACCCGCAGCGTGGCCCAGGTCGCCGGGACGGCGCGCCGGGTGGACGCCGCCAAGTTCCGCGCCCTGTCGGCGCAACGGCCGGGGGTTCGCGACGCGGTCGCCGAATACATGGCGCGGCTTCAGGGCGAGTTGGAGCAATCAGCCGCTTGCAACGCCCTGCACCACGCCGGGCAGCGGTTCGCCAAATGGCTGCTGCGCTGCCACGACCGGGTCGAGGGCGACACACTGAACCTGACGCAGGAGTATCTGGCCTCCATGCTGGGCTCGCAGCGGACCACGGTGAACGAGGCGGCGCAGGGGCTTCAGAAGGCGGGGGCCATCGCCTATTCGCGCGGCCGGATCACGGTGCTGGATCGCGCCGCCTTGGAGCGGGCGGCCTGCGAATGCTACCGCCGGGGCGGAGACCGGCAGCCCTAGTCGACCTGGGCGGCCGGCAGTTCGAGGACCGCCTTCAGCCCGCCCATGTCGCTGTCCGCCAGCATCAGCCGCCCGCCGTAGGCGCGCGTCAGGTCGTCCACGATCGACAGGCCCAGGCCCGACCCCGGCGCGCTTTCGTCCAGCCGCGCGCCGCGCTGCATGACCGTGTCGCGCTGATCGGCCGGCAGGCCCGCCCCATCGTCCTCGACCACCAGGATCATCTGGCCCAGGCCGCTGCCGCCCGCGGAGACGCGCACCCGACGCCTGGAGAACTTGGCGGCGTTTTCGATCAGATTGCCCAGGATTTCCTGCAAATCCTGACGCTCGCCCAGGAAGGACAGGCTGTCGGGCGCGCGCCAGTCGATCTCGACGTTCTTGTCTCGGAACACCTGTTCGATCATCACCGCCAGCTCGTCCAGCACCTCGGCGACGGGCGTCGTCTCGCCCAGACCGTGGGCGGCGCGGGCGGCGGCGCGGGCGCGACGCAGGTGGTGATCGACCTGGCCCTGCATGATCTTGGTCTGGCGCCGCACCAGTTCGGGCAGATCGCCCTCGCTCGTCCCCGCCTCGGCCAGCATGACGGAGATCGGCGTCTTCAGCGCATGGGCCAAATTGCCGACGTGGGTGCGCTGGCGATCCACGACCTCCTGATTGTGATCCAGCAGGCGGTTCACCTGCTCGGCCAGCGGCTGGATTTCCTGAGGGTACGAGCGGCCGATCCGCGCCGACCTGCCCTTGCGCACATCCGCGATCTCATCGCGCAGGTCGAACAGGGGGCGTAGGCCGATCCGCACCTGGATGAAAACCGCCGATACGAGGCCGAGCCCCAAGATCAGGAAAGCGATCCAGGTTACGCGCGCGAACTGGCGCGTGTCCGCGTCGACGTCGGAGCGATCCAGCGCGGCGATGAAGATGACCGGATGTTCGTGCCGTGGGATCGACTTCATGCTGGCGGCGACGCGCAGCGGCTCGCGCGTCTCGGCGTCGTCCTTGGGCCCGGTGGTGTTGAAGGTGATGACGTCGCCGAAAGCCGCATCCAGGCGCGCGGGCAGGTCGGCGGGCAGGGCCAGGTCATAGCGCCACAGCGAGGTCGAACGCGCCAGGCTGACCAGCCGTCCGTCGGGGCGAACCTCCATGATCTGCCAGTATTTGCCCGACAGCAGCCGCAGAGTTCTGGCGTCCTGGATCTGCGGAATGGCTTCGCCCTGCGGCGTGCGGCTGGCGCCGACCACGATCTCGTCGATCGTTTCGTTGAGCATCGCGCCCAGACGCCGCAGGGCGGATTCCTGAAAGGCCTGGGTCAGCACCAGCGCTGAAATGACCAGAGCGACCACGATCCAGGCCGAGGCCAGCCAGATCAGCCGGCGCGTCAGGGAGCGACCTGGGCGACCGAACCAGCGGCCCCAATCGTGAAGCCCACCAGCGTTGGGTTTCGAAGCCGTCGCCTCGGTCACGCCGGGTCGGATTCGCCCGCCAGCGGCGTCAGCCGATAGCCGAGGCCGCGCACGGTCTCGATCCGGTCCGATCCGACCTTCTTGCGCACCCGGCCGATGAAGACCTCGATGGTGTTTGAATCACGGTCGAAGTCCTGATCGTAGAGGTGTTCGACCAGTTCGGTGCGGCTGATGACGCGCCCCTGATGCATCATCATGTAGTGCAACAGCCGGTATTCCAGCGAGGTCAGGCGCAGGGGCTCGCCATTGACGCTGGCCCGCGCTGCGCGGGGATCCAGCCGCAAGCCACCGCACGACAGGGTCGCCGAGGCGATGCCCGCCGAGCGGCGCAGCAGCGCCCGCAGACGCGCCAGCAGTTCTTCGGTATGGAAGGGTTTGGTCAGATAGTCGTCGGCGCCGGCGTCGAAACCCGCCACCTTGTCCGACCAGGCGCCGCGCGCCGTCAGGATCAAAACCGGCGTCGTCTTGCCCTCTCGCCGCCAACGCTCCAGCACCGACACGCCATCGATCTTGGGCAGGCCCAGGTCCAGGACGATGACGTCATAAGGCTCGTTCTCGCCCAGATAGTGGGCTTCCTCGCCGTCCGGCGCATGGTCCACGGCATAGCCCGCGTCGCCCAGCGCCGCCTTAAGCTGACGCGACAGATCTGCGTCGTCCTCGACCAGAAGCACGCGCATCAGTTCGGCCTGCGACGTTGATTGTTGTTGTCGGGACGCGCCTGTCCGGTTTGGCCATCGACCACGACCTCACGCACGCGTCCGTCGCGTTCGACCAGGACGGAATAGTTGCCGTCGCGGCGCGGTTGAGTGTCGATGGGGCGACCGCCGCCGGCCTCGCCGCCACGACGACGGGCCTCGTCGGGACTGACGCGCGGACCACGGTCCTGCGAGCGCTGGTCCTGATCGCGCGACTGGGCCTGCGCCGACGTCGTCACGACGGGCGCGAAGGCCAGACCGAGAGCCAGGGCCAGGGCCGGAGGGGCGATCAGGAGGGGGGCGGGTTTACGAAACATGGCGACCGATCTAGTCCCGATCATCTGAACGGGCGCTGAATACGTCGTATAGTTTAAAGCGAACGCTGCTCCAAACCGTAGACCAAATCAGAAGACGGCGGTGTGACGTCTTTTTCATCCAGATGAACCGAACCTGATCGATCCTGTTCAGAACCGGCTCAGTCGCCGGGTGCTCAAATCGCCTCATCGCTGGTCACCCCGACCGGCAGAACATTTGAGGAGATCGCCATGCGCAAGCTCATCGTCCCCGCCATCGCCCTGGCCGCCGCCTCGGTCGCCGCGCCGTCCTTCGCCCAATCCTACCACCGCCCGGCCCCGCCCCATCACGCCAGCTATGGCTCGTGGCAGTCGATCAACGCCCGCCAGGCCAACCTGGATCGCCGCATCGATCAGGGCGTCCGCAACGGCCAACTGAGCCGCCGCGAAGCCACCCGTTTGCGCGGAGAATTCAACGGCCTGCTGCGTCTGGAGGCCAACTACCGCCGCGGCGGCCTGACCGCCTGGGAACGCCAGGACCTGGACCGTCGCTTCGACCGCCTTTCGGCCCAGATCCGCTATGAACGCCGCGATTACGACAACCGTCGCGGCTAAGCCTTAAAGCTACTTGAGGACGGGGCGCAGCCGACAGGCTGCGCCCTTTTTCACGTCCGGACTGACAGTCCGTCGGACGGCCTTGGCCCCGGGCGATCGGGGCGTTAGCGTGTCTGATCGTTTGCCGGAGCCTGCCCATGTCTCTTCGTCTGTCGCGCCGCACCCTGTTCGCTTCCGGAGGCGCGGCGGCGCTGGCGGCGGGGCCAGTGTTCGCCCAGAACACGCCGGCGAACGATGATGCGTCGCTGGCGGCGGCGGTGGACGCCTATGTGGCCAAGTGCATGGCGGCCTGGCCGGATCAGCCGGCGCTGGGCGTCGCCGTGGTCAAGGACGGGGCGACCGTTCTGGCGCGCGGTTATGGCGTCAAGGTTCAGGGCAAGCCGGCGCGGGCCGATGAGCACACCCTGTTCGCCATCGCCTCCAACACCAAGAACGTCACCGCCGCCGCCCTGGCCATCCTGGTCGACGAGGGCAAGGTGAAGTGGGACGCGCCGGTTCGGACCTATCTGCCCGGCTTCACCCTGTCCGATCCCTATATCGGCGAACACATCACGGTGCGCGATACGCTGAGCCATCGGGCCGGGTTCGGCCTGGGCGCCGGCGACCTGCTGTTCTGGCCCAACTCGGACCGCACCCGCGCCGAGGTGCTGGCCCAGGCCGCCTTCGTGCCGATCGAGGACGGGTTCCGCGCGCGCTATCACTACTGCAACCTGATGTTCGTGGTCGCGGGCGCAGTGCTGGAGGCCGTGTCTGGGATGAGCTGGGAGGCCTTCATCCAGACGCGCATTCTGGACAAGGTGGGGATGAGCGAAACCGTGCCCCTGGCGCGTCTGGCCGATGCGTCCAAGTCCGCCCTGCCCCACGGCCGGGTCGGGCCGCCGCTGCGCTATCAGGGGGCGATGACGCCCATCGCCACGTCCATCGTCGAGGTGTGGAACTGGGACTCCGCTGCAGCGGCGGGGGGCATCTGCACCACCCCGACCGATTGGGCCAAATGGATCGCCGTGCGGCTGAACGACGGCAAGCTGGCGGACGGGACGCGGCTGTATTCCGAAGATGCGGCGCGCGAGATGTATCGCCCCAACATCATCGTCGGCTCGTCGGCCGGACCGACGGCGGAACTGCCCAACCGCTCCATCGCCTCGACCTACGCCATGGGGCTGCAGGTTCAGGACTATCGCGGCGAGCGGATCGCCAGCCACGGCGGCGGCTCGCCCGGCGGCATTTCCGCCACGGTGCTGATCCCGGGCCGCAAGACCGGCTTCAGCGTCTTCTCCAACGCCGAAGAAAGCTTCCTGCTGCGCGCCTTGCGGTCCGGCATCACGGACATCTGCATGGGCAAGGTCGATGTGGACTGGATCGCGGACTCCAAGAAGCTGGAGGCCGAGGGCAATGCGAAATCCATCGCCGCCGCCGCCGAAATCGACGCCAAACAGGCGGCCGGCGCGCCCCCGTCCATGCCGCTGGAATCCTACGCCGGGACTTGGCGCGATCCGTGGTACGGCGACATCGTCATTGCGCCCAAGACCGAAGGACGCGGCCGTAACCGCAAGAGCGGCCTGTGGCTGAGCTTCACCCACACGCCCGCCCTGCAAGGCTGGCTGGAGCCGTATGACGGCGAGACCTTCCGCACCCGTTTCCCGGACAAGCGCGAGGAGGACGCCTTCGTCACCTTCTCGATTCTGACGGCCAAACCGGCGACGGCGACGGTGAAGGGGGTCAGCCCCGACATCGACTTCAGCTACGACTATCAGGACCTGAGACTGACGCGCGTGTGACCTCGGACGACCCTGTGACCCAGGGTCGCAAACCGGAACGGCCCTGGCGTCTTGACGCTGTCTTCCCATCAATCGAAAGGGAGACCGTCATGTCCAAGACCCCAAACCCGCGCGCGCTGGATCGCGACGAGGCGGATATGGTCGAACAGACGAAGGCGCTGGCCGAGCGTTCGCCGGCGGAGCTGCGCGACCTGATCGGGCGGCTGCGCGGGCGGCGTGACCGGGTGCAGCGTCAGATCCGAGGCCGTGTTCGTGGGGGAGAGAGCGGCCCGGATGCGGGCGCCCGCGAGAAGAAGACGCTGCTGACCGGGGCCATCGCCCGCGTCGCCGATGAGATGGACCGGCGTAAATCCGGCCCTAAATCCGGCGGGGCGTCGGCGACGGCGACCGACAATCTGCGCGAGGCCGTCCGTCGCAAGGCCGAAAGCCCGAGCTGGACCGGGCCGGACGATCGCACCGCCGATCTGGGGCCCAGCGAAACGCCGAACACCAAGATCGCCCCGTCAGGCGCACTTCACGCCGAGGGCATGCGCGCCGCGATCGCGCGCTCGACCGGCGCGCGCTAGCCGGTGATCTCCAGCAGCTCCAGCTTGGCTTCCTGCTTGGGCCATGGCAGGACCAGGCGCCAGCGGTTCTGGCCTATGCGTTCGATAACGCCGACCTGATCCCGTTCGGCCTCGTCGCCATAGGCGGGGAAGGACTTCTCGTCGGCGCCCCAGGCCTGGGCGCCGACATAGACGGCGCGGCGGTCGGTGTCGGGATAGATCAGGCCGCGCGTGCGCTGCGATCCCGTCGTCTTGGTCAGGACCAGATCGCCGCCGGGCGTCAGCTCGACCGAACAGGCGAACCAGGGATATTCGACATAGGCCAGTCCCTGACCCTCGACACGGCGGCCCATCTTGATGGTGCGACAGCGATAGGTTCCGGGCCCCGGTTGGATGCGTCCCGTCTGAGCGGCGTTGGGATCGGCGAGCGGCCCGAGAGCCTCGACCTGACGCGAGAAGCCGCCGTCCTCGGCCTCGGCGCGGGCCATGCGCCAGGCCTGATCGAGCCTGCCAAGCAGGCTGGCGTCGGCGGCCTTGGCGACCTGACGCCAGGATTCGGTTCCGCCCTGCATGCCCTCGGCAGGCGCGGCTTGGGTGTCCGGCGTCGCCGCCGCTTCCGGCGCGGCCTGGGCCGGCACGCCGGGTGCGGGCGTGGTCACGGCGGGCGATGTCTCGGCCGGGCTGGCTGGACTGTTGTCGCCACAGGCCGCCAGGGCCGTGGTGGTCATCAGGGCCAGAACGGCCAGAGGGGTGCGGCGCATCAGCGTCTCCATCGGTTGCCCTGACCGAACGTGACAGGGCGCCCGAGGTTCAGCCGAACCTTAGCCGCGCGGCGCCGGGACCAGCTCGATCAGGTCCAGATTGGATTCGGTATTGGGCCACGGCAGGACCAGCCGCCAGCGCGCCTCGCCGATGCGTTGCAAAATGGCGACCAGATCACGGTCGGGGTTGCGGCCATAGGTGTTGGCGGCGGGCTCCTGTGCCAGGGCCAGCGAGCCGAGCATCACCATATGGCGGTCGTCTTCGGGAAAGAGCAGGCCGGAGGGGCGCTGCGAGCCGGTAAGCTTGGAGAACTTCAGGCCTTTCGGCGTCTGTTCGATGCGGCAGGCGAACCAGCCGTAGACGACATAGCCCAGACCGTCCTCACCGCCCTGGGTGCCCAGTTTGACGGTGCGGCAGCGATAGTCGCCGGGCGGCGGCGAGACGCCGGGCCGGTCGGCCTTGGGGTCGATCAGATCGCCCAGGCTGTTCAAGTCGCCGGAGCCGCGCTGACGCTTGGCCTGTTGCAGGGCCAGGGTCCAGGCGGCGTCGACGCGGCGGTAACGGTCCCGGTCGCCGGCCGTGATGACGCCGCGCCAGTCCATCAGCGCGCCCGATGCGCCGGACGGCGGCGGGGGCGGCGGCGGCGGGGTCGAGGCGCAGGCGGCGACGGCGCACAGGACGGCCAGCGGCGCCAGACGACGCGCGAGCGAGCGGAACGGTACGAAACGGGACATCGACGCTTCCCTTGGGGCGATCAGGCGAACTTTAAGCCTCTTAGGCCCTCTCGCGACCGTCGGCGTCAACCTCCGGGCAGCCCAGCGCCGTATTCAGCGCCGCCGCCAGGGCCGCCAGATCCAGCGGCTTGGCCAGCCAGGCGTCGAAGCCGGCGGCGCGGCCGCGCGCCCGGTCCGGCGCCGATACGGCCGCCGTCAGCGCCAGGACCGGCACATGGCGGGTCAGGGGATCGACGTCCAGCCGCGCCTTGACCTCATAGCCGTCCATGTCCGGCAGGCCGATGTCGAGCAGGATGACGTCGGGTCTGAGCGCACGCGCCAGATCCAGCCCCTCCGGTCCCGTCGTCGCGGCGTGCAGGGTCAGGCCCAGGCCGCTCGCCGCCTGGCGCATCAGGGCGATGTTGGCGGGATTGTCCTCGATGTAGAGCACCACCGCCTGACGCGATGACGCCAGACCCGGCGCGGGGGCTGCCGGCAGGCTGAGTGAAAAGATGGCGCCCGCGCCGGGGTTGCGCGCCATGGTCAGGGCGCCGCCCATCCGCTCGGTCAACCGCTGGACCGAGGCGACGCCGAGGGCGGTGCCGCCTCTGGCGTCGTGACCATCCAACGGGCGGAAAGGTCGGTCGTCGCCCGCACCGACGGGGATCATGCCGGCGTCATGGATGGCGATGACGATCCGGTCCTCAGCGCGCGACATCTCCATGCGCACTTTGCCTCCGCCGGGCGAATGGCGCAGGGCGTTCTCGACCAAGCGGCGCAGGATGCGGCGGATCTGGCCCGGATCGGCCATGACGCACAGGCCGTGGGCGGGCGGCGGACAGGCCAGCGTCACCCCCGCCTCGCGCGCCTGCGCCTCCAGCCCATCGCAGACCTGGCGCAGCGCCAGACGCAGATCGACGCGGTGCAGCGAAGGCGAACCGCCGCCGTCACCGCCGGTCATGAAGGCTTCGGTTTCCTCGATCAGGGCCAGCAAGACACCGGCCGCGGCCTCGATCTGACGTAAGGACTGAGCCTGGCGCGCGGTCAGGGGATTGGCCGGGTCGGCGGCACGCAGCAACTGGGCGAAGCCCATGATCGTGGTCAGGGGACTACGCAGTTCGCGCCCGAGGGCCTGCATGATCTCGCCCCGCGTCCGAAGCTCGGCGGTCAGACGGTCGACCTCGCCCTCGGTCGTCGTCAGGGCGCGGCGCAGGCCTTGGGTCTGCTGGGCGATGCGGGCTTCGAGCCGGGCGTTCTCACGACGCAGGCGCTCGGCGACCGCGTGCGCCTGAAGCCAGAGCCAGATCCCCGCGCAGGTTCCCGCCAGCGCCAGGGACAAGACAAGCAAGACGAAATCCATGACGCCCCTCCGACGCGCCATATTGACGCGTTAAAGTTGCATTCAGGTAAACGTGCCCGCTTGGGTTGTTATCAGTCTTCGCTGGCTGCGGCGGCTTCGGGTTTGCGACGCGGCGCACGGCGACGCGGGGCCGCCTCGCCTTCGGCTTGCTCCGCCGGGGCCGACGAAACCGGCGCGCGGGTCAGAAAGCCCGGCAGGGCGGTCGGGGCGTCGCCCTCGTCCGCCGCAACAGCGGCGGCGGTGCGGCGCGGTCGGCGTGCTGGCCGTTCGTCGGCGGCCGGCGCTTCGACGCTCGGCGCTCCAGCGACAGGCGTATTGACGGGCGTCTCGACGACGGGCGCTTCGCTGACGGCTTCGGCGCGGTCGGCCTCGGCGTAGGCTGGGGCGGCGCCCTCAGCGTCGTCTTGGGCGCCGTCCTGATTGTCGAAGCGGCGATTGCGTTCCTCGCGGCGACGCTCCCAGCGTTCGCGGCGGCTTTCGCGACGACCGCCGCCCTCGCCCTCGGCGCGGACCTCGTCGCCTTCGCGCGGCTCGCGGGGTTCGCGCGGCTGCTGGCTGTCGCGGTTCTGGTCACGGTCACGATCACGGTTCTGATCGCGATCGCGGTCGCGGTTGTCACGGTCCCGGTCGCGATTGTAGTCGCGGTCGCGGTTCTGATCACGGTTCTGGTTCTGCTCGGCGCGCTCTGCAGCCTCCGCGGCCTGACGGTCGGCGGCCTGCTGGGCGGCGACGAAGGCGGCGGCCTGAGCGCCAGATTCGTCCTCGAAGTCGATGTCGAAGCCCTGGTTGGACTGTTCGCGCGCGGCGATGTCCGAGAAGGACCGCTGCGGCTGGAGCGCGCGCAGGACGCGGTAATAGTGTTCGGCGTGCTGCTGATAGTTTTCGGCCAGCACCCGGTCGCCGCTGGAGGCCGCATCGCGGGCCAACTGCTGGTAGCGCTCATACACCGTCTGGGCGTTGCCCCGGACCTTGATGTTCTCGGGGCCTTGCGAATCCCACGAACGATTCGGATTGGCGTTGTTGGCGTTATTGGCGCCCGCCTTGTTCCGATTGCGTCCGCGCTGACGCTTCATGCCCTTGAAATCTCTCATTCGCGCTACCGTGTGCAGGGGCGGACCAAAGCCTGAAGGCCGGTTCCGTCCGTTTCGTGGTTCCGTCTCGCTCGGGGCCGATCCCCGATTGTCGAACTGTCGGAATGCCTTGTCGCCCGCATGGTGCGCCGGTCCTTTCGGGACCGACCGTCATGGCCGGCTCAAGCCGCGAACAGCCGGGTATGCGCCCGTAAAGCTGCGATTGAGTGGGAGACGGCAGAGACTTAACCCGAGTGCGCGGCCTTTCCAAGCGATATTCGTCAATGCGTCGCACCGAACCCTGCACAGCGCCGCTTTGCCAAGCCCGCCGGCTGGGCTAGGCATGACCTTTGAGACGACGACGAGGCGATCCCATGCGCGTGCTGGTTCTGGGCGGCGACGGTTTTTGCGGCTGGCCCACGGCCCTGCATCTGTCGGCCGAAGGGTGGGACGTGACCATCGTCGACAACCTGAGCCGTCGCAACATCGACAACGAGCTGGAGGTCCAGTCCCTGACGCCGATCCGCACCATGGGCGAGCGGATCAAGGCGTGGAAAGACGTGTCCGGCCGCGACATCGGCTTCGTCAACATGACGGTTGGCAAGGAATTCGACCGTCTGGTCGCCCTGATCCACGACTTCGCCCCCGACAGCGTGGTGCATTTCGCCGAGCAGCGGGCGGCCCCCTATTCGATGAAGTCGGCGCGGCACAAGCTGTACACCGTCGACAACAACATCAACGCCACCAACCATCTGCTGGCCGCCATCGTCGAAAGCGGCCTGGACGTCCACCTGGCGCACCTGGGGACGATGGGGGTCTATGGCTACGGCACCGCGGGCCTGCGCATTCCCGAGGGCTATCTGAAGGTGACGGTGGATACCGACAACGGCCCCGCCGAGCAGGAAATCCTGTTCCCGCCCAATCCGGGCAGCATCTATCACATGACCAAGACGCAGGACGCCCTGCTGTTCCAGTTCTATGCCCGCAACGACAACCTGCGCATCACCGACCTGCACCAGGGCATCGTCTGGGGCACCCAGACCGAGCAAACCAAACAGGACGAACGACTGATCAACCGCTTCGATTATGATGGCGATTACGGCACGGTGCTGAACCGCTTTTTGATGCAGGCGGCGGTCGGTTATCCGCTGACGGTGCATGGATCGGGCGGCCAGACGCGGGCCTTCATCCATATTCAGGACACGGTGCGCTGCGTCGAACTGGCGCTGAAGAACCCGCCCAAACGCGGCGAGCGGGTCAAGATCCTGAACCAGATGACCGAGAGCCGCCGCGTGCGCGATCTGGCGGCCATGATCGCCGACAAGACCGGCGCCGAAATCCACAATGTCGCCAATCCGCGTCAGGAAGCCGACGAGAACGATCTGGTCGTCGCCAACGACCAGTTCCGGGATCTAGGGCTGAAGCCGATCACCCTGGCGCAGGGTCTGATGGACGAGGTCACGGACATCGCCCGCCGCTATGCCGACCGGGCCGATCTGGGTCGGGTGCCGTGCGTATCCGCCTGGAACCAACGCCGGGCGGAGGCGCTGGAAAATGAGGCGCGACCGACAGTTGACGCGCCACCTTCCCAAGTTCTGACGGCCTGAGCTTCGTAATGCCTATCGCCTCCCCTCCCCTCGATCTGTTGGTCTTCGGCGGCGGCTATCTGGGACGGGCGGCGGCGGTGGAGGCCATACGGCGCGGCGGGCACGCGACCGCCACTTCTCGAGATCCCGAGCGGCGCCGCGCCCTGGCGGCCGACGGGATCATGGCCATCGATCCCAGCGATGCGGCTGCCCTGAAGACGGCGCTGGAGGCGGCGACGGCCGTGCTGATCACAGCCGCGCCGGACGCCCAAGGCTGTCCCGGTCTGCGGGCCCTGGGGCCTCTTGCGGGCGACGCTTGGCCCGACTGGATCGGCTATGTCTCCTCCACCTCCGTCTATGGCGACCGGGCCGGCGGATGGGTGTTCGAGGACGGGCCGTTGAACGCCGCCAATCTGGAGGGCGCACGCCGCGTCCGCGCCGAGCGCGATTGGCTGGACGGGGCGCAAGGGATGGGGCTGACGGTCCAGATCTTCCGCCTGCCCGGTTTCTACGGGCCGGGGCGCAGCGTGGTCGAGCGGCTGAAGGAAGGCACGGCGAAGCTGGTCAGGAAGCCCGGCCAGGTCTTCAATCGCATCCATGTGGACGACATCGTCTTGGGCCTGTTCGCCTCGATGGCGCAGCCGCGACCGGGCGCCGCCTACAATCTGACTGACGACGAACCGTCGCCCGCCGATGTGGTGATGGAATGGGCGGCGGATCGGATGGGCCTGCCCCGCCCGCCAGAGGTGGACTGGACCGACGACAGCGTCAGCGAGGCGATGCGCCGCTTCTATCTGGATTCCAAGCGCGTCTCGAACGCCCTCGCCAAGGCCGAGCTGGGCTGGCGGCCCGCCTATGCCAGCTGGCGCGAGGGGCTGGCGACGCTGATGGACGCGCCGCCGCCGCCGCGATTGGTGAGCTAGGGCGCAGTCACGCGCCCTAGCCGCGAGCGACCGCGTCGCGAGCCCAGCGCGCTTAGAAGGGCAGCAGATTGCGCTGGCGGCTATAGCTCATGGTGCCGACGTTGGCGCCCAGGCGCAGGCCGACGCCGGTGCGGATGGGGGCCAGGACGATGCCGTCTGCGCGCTGATAGTTCACGCCCAGGCCCGCGACCAGATAGGCCGAGCCCTCGATGCCGGGATAGCGGCGATAGATCATGTCGGGGTGGTACAGGCCATAGACCAGGGTGAAGACGCGGCTGGCGTTGCCACCCCAGTCCCAACCCACCGACGCGCCCTGCCAGAATACTTCCTGAGACGCCGACAGGTCCTTCATGTGCAGGGCGCCGCGGCCGTAGCGGGCGCCGACAACGACGGCGCCGGAGCCTTCCTCGCCCGCGATATAGGCGGTCGGGCGGTCGCCCTGGTCGGCGAAGATGCGCTCGATCGCGCCGCCCACGACCTCAGCCGCGATGCCCAGCTCGCGCGAGCCGGCCGAAACCAGTTCATCGAAGCTGTAGGCCTGGGCCGTCTGGTCCGAGCGGATCGGATAGTTGGGATCGCGCGGCGGCGCCGAGGCGCAGGCGCCCAGCGACGAGGCGCCGGCGGCGGTGGCGAGGCCCGAAAGGATCAGTTGGCGGCGATGCATGGAGGGCGCTCCGAAAGGCGACGAGAGGACGGCCGGCTGGCGCGCCGGTCTTGGCCTCACCGTCCCCGACCTTTGCGGCAGCCTTGCGGCTTCAAGGTTAACGGGGACTTACCAGGGCGCGCGGATCAGGCCGCTGCACGCTTTCGCCGGACCAGCACCCAGGCGAGCCCGATCAGGACGGCGAGGGTTCCGAACGCCTTGGCGGCCGTCAGCGGGTCCTCGACCACGAAGATCACGAACAGGGTCGTATTGATCGCCAGGGCGATGATCGCCGGCAGGGGATAGAGCGGCATCTTCCACGGCCGTTCCAGATCCGGTTCGCGCACCCGCAGAACGATGACGGCGGCATTCACCAGAACGCTCATCAGCGCCAGCAGCGACGTCGAGAAGGTCAGCAGGGTCTCATAGACACCGATGGTCGCCAGCAGCCCGCCGGCCAGCACGGTCACGATCAGGGCCAGACGCGGCGTGCCGTTGGCGGCGACCCGGGTCAGGGCCGAGATCTGATACTCGCGCGCCATGGCGAACAGGACGCGCGGGAACACCATGACCATCGCATTGATGATCGTCACCAGCGACACCAGCGAAATGGCCGTGACGATGGGGCCGGCGACATCGCCGAACACCCGACCGGCCGCATCCGCGGCGACGAGGTTCGAGCCCGCCATCTCGGCCGGCGTCAGGACGTTCAGATAGGCCAGGTTGGCCAGCACATAGATCACCGTCACCACGGCGATGCCCGAGAAGGTGGCCCGCGCGATCGTCCGGCCCGGATCCACCACCTCTTCGCAGAAGTAGGAGGCGCTGTTCCAACCGTAATAGGTGCCCGAGATCGCCCGCAGGGCCATGACGATGCCGCCGAAGGTCAGGGCCGCCGCCGTCGCCGGCGCGATCTCGGTCGCCACGGGCGCGCCGCGCGGCGCCAGGAAAAGGCCGATGATCAGCACGGTGAACAGGGCCGCCTTGACCGCGCTGCCGACTTCCTGCGACCGACCGCCGACCCTGGTGCCCAGCCATTGCACGCTGCCCACCACGACCACGATCAACAGGGCGAGGACGCCGATGGGCACGCTGGTCGCGACGCCCAACCGGTGCAGATATTCGCCGAAGACCACGGCGATGAAGGCGATGCCGCCCATATTGCCCAGCCAGTCGCAGACGCCGACGGCGAGGCCGGTCAACGACCCGAAGGCGCGCCGGGCGAAGATATAGGGGCCGCCCGTCTTGCGGATCGAGGCGGCCAGTTCGACCGTCGACATGGCGTCGATCCAGGCGACCAGACCGGCGACGCACCACAGGGCGATGATGATCGTGGGGTTCTGAACCCCCTCGGCGACCACGCCGGGGGTGCGCAATATACCCTGACCGATGACGCCGCCGACCACGACGGCGACGCCGAACGTCACGCCCAGGACGCGCAGCAGATGGCCGCGATCCGGTTGGGCCGCCTGAGGTTCCGTCGTCATCGCCTATGTCCCCCGCGCCGCCCGAAAGACGGCGCTGCGCTCCCTCAAGCCCGCAGCTTGCCGCCCTGCTTTTCGACCGCTCCAACGACCTTGGCGGTCAAGGCCTCGATCTCGGCTTCGGTCAGGGTGGCCTCGCGCGGCTGGATGACGACCTCGAGGGCGACGGACTTGAAGCCCTCGTCCACACCCTTGCCGCGATAGACGTCGAAGACGCGCACGTCGGCGATCAGGGCCTTGTCGGCGCCCGTTGCGGCCCGGACCAGATCACCGACCGGCTTGGCGTCTTCCATCACGAAGGCGAAGTCGCGCGTCAGCGGCATGAGGGCCGACAGATCGGCCGATCCGCGAGCCTTGCCCGACTTCCCACGCGGCTCGGGCACATTGTCCAGCACGACCTCGAAGGCCAGCATGGGGCCGTCGGCGTCCAGCGCCTTCAGAACGCGCGGGTGGAGTTCGCCGAACTCGACCATCACATTCTTGGGGCCGAGTTGCAGCCGGGCCGAACGGCCGGGGTGCCACCAGTCGCGGTTCTGGCCCTGGACCAGTTGCAGCGCGGCCACCGGGGCGCCGATCTCTTCCAGCAGGGTGGTCAGGTCGCCCTTGAGCGTGAACAGGGCGTCTTCGCCGCCGCCCGCCCAGTGACGGGCGGCGTGCGGGGCGACCAGACCGGCGATGACCGTGCGCTGATCCGCCGGACCGTCGCCCAGATAGATAGGGCCGATCTCGAACATGGCGGCGTCGGCGAAACCGCGCGCGGCGTTCCGCGCCGCCGCCTGGACCAGGTTCGGCAGGGCGGAGGGCCGCATGCAGTCCAGATCGGCCGCGATGGGATTCTCCAGCACCAGCCGGTCGTCGCCGCCGCCGAACAGGGCCGCCGTCGATTGCTTGGTGAAGGACCAGGTGACGGCCTCCGCGTATCCCAGGGCGGCCAGGGCCCGGCGCGCGGTGCGGACGCGGGCCTGGCGGGGGCTCAGCACCCCGCCGGCGGGACGGGTGGCCTCGGGCAGGGGCGTGTCAGGCAGGCTGTCGAAGCCCTCGATCCTCGCAACCTCTTCCACCAGATCGGCCGGACCTTCGACGTCGCGGCGCCACGAGGGCGGCGTGACGATCCAGGGCTCGGCCTGACCGGTCGTCGCGGCCTGAACCAGGAAGCCGAGCTGGCCCAGGATGGTCCCGATCCGGTCGTCGGCCAGGTCCATGCCGCTGAGCCGCTTCACATAGGCGGGGTCGAAGGCGAAGGGCGCGGGGCTGGCGGGCGGTTCGCCGACGAAGACGATCTCGGACGGTTCGCCGCCGCACAGGTCCAGGATCAGGCGTGTGGCCAGTTCCAGCCCCGGCGTGACCGAGACCGGATCGACGCCGCGCGCGAACCGGTACTGGGCGTCGGAATGGATGCCCAGCGCACGGCCGGTCTGGGCGATGACCAGCGGGTCGAACCAGGCGCTTTCCAGGAAGACGTCCGTGGTGGTCTCGTCGCAGCCGGTCGATTCCCCGCCCATGACGCCGCCCAGGCCGATGGGGCGCTCGCCCCCGGCGTCGGCGATGACGCAGTCGGCTGCGGATGCGGCGTAGGTCTTGCCGTCCAGGGCGATCAGATGTTCGCGGGTGTGATCAAACCCTTCGACGAACATGCTCTCGTAGGTCAGGCGACCGTCTAGCTGAGCGTCGCCCTGCTGCTTAGCTACTCCGCCCCGCACCACGATCTCGGTCCCGACCAGCTTGGCCACATCATAGACGTGCAGCGGGCGGGCGCGGTCGTAGGCGATCAGATTGGTCACATCCACGAGTCGATTGTGAGATTTTACGCCGATGGCGGTCAGCCGCTTCTGCAGCCAGGCCGGCGACGGGCCATTCTTGACGCCGCGAATGACGCGACCCGCGAAGACCGGGCACATTTCGGGCGCTTCCAGCCGGACGCTGATCGGCGAGGGGAAGGCCCCGCGCACCACGGCGATGTCGAAATGCTTCAGCTTGCCGACGCTGGCGGCGGCCAGATCGCGGGCGATGCCGGCGACGCCCAGCCAGTCAGGCCGGTTCGGCGTGACCTCGAAATCGATGACCGGCTCGGCGCCGAACAGGCCGGCCACCGGCGTGCCGACGGGGATTTCCGGCGGCAGTTCCTGAATGCCATCGCTCTCGTCCGACAGCTCGAGCTCGGAGGCCGAGCACAGCATGCCGTTCGACACCACGCCGCGCACCGGCTTCTCGACCAGGGTTACGCCCAGGCCCGGCACATAGGCGCCGATGGGGGCGTAGATCGTGGTCAGGCCCGCCCGCGCGTTCGGCGCGCCACAGACGATCTCCTTCATCCCATCGACCGTCTCGACCTGGCAGACCTGCAACCGGTCGGCGTTGGGATGCCGCTCGGCCGAAATAATCTTGGCCACGGTGAAGGGCGCCAGTTTGGCGGCGGGGTCGAGCACCTCCTCGACCTCCAGCCCGGCCATGGTCATGGCCTCGGCGATCTGCTGAACATCCGCCTCGGTTTCGAGGTGGTCCTTCAGCCAGGACAGGGTGAACTTCATGCCGCCGGTCCCGCCACCGTCGGAACGGCCGCCAGCTGTTCCAGAACCGCGGCCGAGCCAGTGTAGCCCACATTATAGAACTCACACCCCACGAAGGTGCAGTTGTGCATCGGCACGGTTCCCAGCGCCTTGTCGCCCATGGGCTGAAGCAGCAGGTTTTTCATCCCGCCGCGCGAGTCGCCGAAGTTGGTCTCGTCGAACGTCGTGCCCAGACCGATCAGGACGATTGCGGGTCCCTGAAGCCGGCATCCGGTGAAGGTTCGCCCGACGATGGCGCCCTGCTGCTGATGCGCGGTGTACAGGTCGTACAGGTTGATATCGACATCGACGAAATCCACCTGCGTCAGAGACTTGGCGACGCTCATGGGACGGTTGATCGGAAGCCGGCTCATGCTTGGTTCTCCCGTGCGCTGAGGAGGTCGGCCTCGATCTGCTCAAGCAGATCCGGGGCGCCGGTGAAGCCCACCTGAACGAAGCGGCAGCGGACAAAGCGGCAGTTGGACATGCCCACGACACCTGCGATCATATCGCCCATCGGCTGAAGCAGAAGCGTGCGCGGATTGGACGCCACGCCCATGTTGCAGCTGTCGAACGTCGTGCCGTTCATGACGGCCATGACCGCCGGTCCTTCGATCAGACAGTTCGTGAACGTCTTGTCCTCGATGAACGTCTTGCCGGCGTTCATGTGGTGAACAGCCAACGACGGCAGCCACACCGCCTCCTTTTCAAAGTTCGTGCGGGCCACCAGATCTCGGCCGAACTTTTCTTCGGCCGACATCGGCGTTTCAGTTTGATCGGTCATCTTGAAACTCGTTCAGCTCAGGCCCGAGGCCGGGTTGGGGGCGGCGAAGGCCGAGAAGCCGTAGTGCGACAGCCAGCGGGTGTCGGCGTCGAACATGGGGCGCAGGTCGGGCACGCCGTATTTCAGCATGGCCAGGCGATCCACGCCCATGCCGAAGGCGAAGCCCTGATATTCGTCCGGGTCGATGCCGCAGTTCCTGAGCACATTGGGATGCACCATCCCGCAGCCCAGGATTTCCAGCCAGTCGTCGCCGGTGTTGAACACCAGTTTCCCGCCCGAACGGTCGCAGCGGATGTCCATCTCGGCCGAAGGTTCGGTGAAGGGGAAGTGGTGCGGACGGAAGCGCGCCTGGACCGCGTCCAGCTCGAAGAAGCGGGCGATGAAGGTCTGAAGCGTCGTCTTCAGGTGACCCATGTGGATGTCGCGGTCGATCACCAGGCCTTCGATCTGGTGGAACATCGGCGTGTGGGTGGCGTCGGAATCCTTGCGGAAGGTGCGGCCCGGCGCGACGATGCGGATCGGCGGCTTTTGCGCCATCATGGTGCGAACCTGCACCGGCGATGTGTGCGTGCGCAGCACCTTGCGCTCGCCCGTCTCGGGGTCCGGCTTCAGGAAGAAGGTGTCATGCATTTCCCGCGCCGGGTGTTTGGGCGGGAAGTTCAGGGCGGTGAAGTTGTGGAAGTCGTCCTCGATGTCCGGACCTTCGGCCACGGCAAAGCCCATCTCGGCGAACAGGGCGATCATCTCGTCCATCACCTGCATGGTCGGGTGGACCCCGCCCTTCCTGCGCGGACGCGCCGGCAGGGTCAGGTCGATGCGTTCCGACAGCAGACGCGCGTCCAGTTCTGCGGCTTCCAACGCGGTCTTCTTCGCGGCGATGGCGGCGGCGACGCGGTCGCGCAGGCCGTTGATCATCGGCCCCTGTTCACGGCGTTCGTCGGGGCTCATGGCCCCCATGCCCTTTAGCAGGCCGGAGACGGAGCCGGACTTGCCCAGGGCGGCGACGCGCACCTCCTCCAGGGCGGCGACGGTTTCCGCGCCGCCGATGGCGTTGATCAGGTCGAGTTCGAGTGTGGCGAGATCGGTCATTTGCCCCGTGCCTTAACGGGTGGAAGCCGTTTCGTCACCCTTCAACGGGCCGATGCGATGGCCTGAAGTTCCGACGCCGGCGCCTTGTTGGCCGCAACGATCCAGGCAGGCGGTTCCGGCTCCCAGCGGATGGGCCGGCCGTCGGTCTGCATCCAACGGTGCAGCCACGAGATTCCGTTGGCGCGGACATAGGTGTCAGGGTGCTGATAGATCGGATCGGCCAGCGCCACTTCCAGCGGCACGAAGCGATAACCGCGCGCCAGATACAGGGCGTGGATCTGCGGATACCAGGCCTGGTTCAGGGTGTTTGCGTGCAGCAGCAGCACCTGCGCCGGTTCACGCCCGCCCGCCACCTCGGCGCTGTAGGGTTCGAAGAAGTCCAGCACCGTCGCCATATGCGCCACATAGGCCTGACCGATGCGCTGCATCAGCGCCTGATCGCCGATCTGCTCGGCCTTGCGATAGACGTCGGCGAACATCCAGTCGTTGTTGTCGAGGGTCACAGGCGCGATCGCATAGCCGCGCTGGGCCAGGCCGGCGGCGATGGCGTCGTGCTTTTCCTGCGTCTCGCCGGTGAACAGATAGGGGTGGCGGAACCAACGCAAGGTCTGGCCGCGCGCCTCAAGCGCCTGCCGAACGATCGGCGCCCCAGCGTCCACATCGGCCAGATAGGCCTCGACCGTCTTCGAGTGGATGTTCAGATGGATGTTGGTGTGGTTGCCCAGGTCCAGACCAGCGTCCAGCCAGACGTTCAGCACGCGCGGCAGGATCGTGGCGCGCTCGGCCTCGCACACCTTGCCAGCATTGACGAAGGCGACGCCATGCGTGTCCAGCGGCTTCAGCATGGCGACGAAGTCCTGGGTGATCGTCATCAGGCGCGCCGGATCGCACAGGGTCGCCGCATCCGTCTGGAACGGCAGATCGTCGAAGGTCACGGCGACGCGTCGGTCCTGCGCGGCGGCGGGAGTGATCAGGGCGAGGGCGGCAGCCAGGCCGCAGATCAGGGTGCGCATCATGCGGCGAGGCTATCGAAGTCGCGTGCGCGAGGGAATATCGCGCGCAATACGGACTTTCCATCCGCCCACGGATCGACTGTCGAAAACCCGCCGCGAAAGGTTCATGAACGGCAAAGCTGGCGTTAAATATCACCGTCTAATCAGGCCTCCGGACTCGCGAGGACCTTGATGCCGCTGATCGGTGATTTCGTCGACTTGATCGCGCCTGTGGCTCCGTCCACGCCGGGCGCCGATGTGTTCGAACGGTTCCAGACCGAGCCGAACACCCTGGCCCTGGCTGTCGTCGATGACGATGGCCGCCCCCTCGGCATCATCGAACGCAACGCCTTCACCCTGAGGATGGCGGCCGAGTTCGGACGCGCCCTGTATGCCCGAAAGCCCGCAGAAAGCCTGATGGATCGCAATGCGCCGGTGGCGGAGGCGGCGACCAGCGCCGAGGCCTTCTTCCACGCCTATGACGCGGCGGAACTGGGCGCCTTGCTGACGGGCTTCATCGTGGTGGCGGACGGCCACTACGTCGGCGTCGGCACGGCGCTACAGGTGGTTCAGGCGGGCGCGGCCCTGCACCGCCAGCGGGCCGAGGAAATGAGCGCCCTGGCCCGCGACCTGGCGCTGGCCGAGGCCGAGGCCGTCGCCTCCAG
Source organism: Brevundimonas sp. EU05-FHT14B07 (assembly GCF_058790795.1). Taxonomy (NCBI): domain Bacteria; kingdom Pseudomonadati; phylum Pseudomonadota; class Alphaproteobacteria; order Caulobacterales; family Caulobacteraceae; genus Brevundimonas; species Brevundimonas sp. EU05-FHT14B07. The sequence goes on along the minus strand of NZ_JBYTCZ010000001.1, from coordinate 14,517 downwards.
CCGGGCCAAGTCCGAGTTTCTGGCGGTGATGAGCCACGAGATCCGCACACCCCTGAACGGGGTGCTGGGCGTCGCAGCCCTGATGGACAAGAAGCTGGAGCAGGAAGAGCTGCGTCCCTACGTCCGCACCGTAATCGATTCGGGCCAGAGCCTGCTGCGGCTGCTGACCGACGCGCTGGACATGTCACGCGCCTCGGCCGGCATGCTGACGCTGGAGGAGGAGCCGCTGGACCTGTCGGCCGTCGCCTTCGACATCGACGCCCTGTGGCGCGCGCGGGCCGAGGAAAAGGCCCTGGCCCTGACCATCCGCACCGACCTGGCCGTTCCTTGCGTTCAGGCCGACGGGATGCGGTTGAAGCAGTTGCTCAACAATCTGATCGGCAATGCGCTGAAGTTCACCCTGACGGGCGAGGTCGTCGCCCTGATCGAAAGCCACGCCGACGGCGAGGTGATCTTCACCGTGGACGACAGCGGCCCCGGCGTGCCCGAGGCGGCGGCCGCGACCATCTTCGACCCGTTCAACACCGGAAAGGCCGGGCGCGAGGGGGCGGGCGCGGGCCTCGGTCTGGCCATCTGTCGTCAGATCGCCGAACGGATGGGCGGCGCGATCTCGCTGGGCGCCTCGCCCCAGGGCGGCGCGCGCTTTCAGGTGCGCCTGCCGCTGCGCGTCGCGACCGAGAACACGGCGCCCGCTCCGGCCATGGCTGAGCCGACCCCGCACGACACCCTGCATGTGCTGGTGGTGGACGACAACGCCACCAACCGCTTCGTCGCCGGCAAACTGCTGGAGATGTTCGGCTGCACCTGCGAGATGGCCGAGAATGGGCGCGAGGCGGTGGATGCCGTCAGCGAGCGTCCGTTCGACCTGGCCTTGATGGACATCAAGATGCCGGTGATGGACGGCGTCGCCGCGACGCGGGCCATCCGCGCCCTGCCCGGCCCGGCCGGCGCCCTTCCGATCCTGGCGCTGACGGCGAACGCCGATGAGCGCGACGAGCTGGACTATATCGCCGCAGGCATGAACGGGGTGGCGCAAAAGCCCATCCAGCCCGACGCCCTTCTGAACGCCATCCGCATGGTGCTGGCGCAGAGCCAAGCATCGCACGTCCCCAAGGCAGCCTGAAACGAAGAACGCCCGCCCCGGAAACCGGAGCGGGCGTCATTCTTGTTGCGCTACGCTCGCGACGCGATCGCTCGCGGCTTGAGCGCGGCCCTTAAGCCAGGGCGGCGCGGACCTTGTCGGCGACGGCCTTGAAGCCGGTCGCATCGGCGGCGATCGCGGCCAGAACCTTGCGGTCCAGTTCGATGCCGGCCTTGTTCAGGCCGTTGATGAACTGGCTGTAGGTGAAGCCTTCCAGACGGGCGGCGGCGTTGATGCGCTGGATCCACAGGGCGCGGAAGTTGCGCTTCTTGGCGCGACGGTCGCGATAGGCGTATTGCCCGGCGCGGTCGACGGCGGCCTTGGCCGTACGGATGGTATTCTTGCGGCGGCCGGAGAAGCCCTTGGCCTGCTCCAGAACCTTCTTGTGCTTGGCGTGCGAGGTTACGCCACGTTTAACGCGAGCCATGTCGCTATTCCTTCAAATTCTTTGGGATGGAGATCAGTCGTACAGCGCGCGCCGATCAGGCGTACGGCATGTAGGATTTGATCTTCTTGGCGTCGGCGTCGGCCATGACCGAGGTGCCGCGGTTCTGGCGGATGTATTTCGAGTTGTGGCTGATCAAGCGGTGACGCTTGCCCGCAACGCCGGCCTTAACCTTGCCAGTGGCCGTGAATTTGAAGCGCTTCTTGGCGCCCGACTTCGTCTTCAGTTTCGGCATTTCAGTCTCCTTTTTGAGGGGCTACCGGTCTTCGAGCTGCTTGAGCCCGTCGTGCGGTGTTTCCTCAGAGTTTAAGAACCGCCCAGGCATGCCTGTTCGCCTGGCGGTTCGGTACGCGAAGGCGCGGCTTCTACGTGAAGAGCGCCGCCATTGCAAGACGAGTCAGGCCGGGGCTTTGACGCCGCCCTCGCCGCTGCGAATGACGCGTCCGGCGTTGATCGCCATCAGGGCCGCCGGGATGGTCAGCAGCGCCCCGATCACGAAGGGCCAGTCATGCCCCAGCCCCGAGAACAGCGCGCCCGCGATCATCGGCCCGAAGATACGCGCCACCGAGCTTGAGGCCATGTTCAGGCCCAGCATGGCCCCCTGCCGATCTGGCGGCGAGGCGCGGCTGATCATGGCCGAGATGTTGGGCATGGCCAGCGACATGCCGCACGCGCCGATCGCCATCACGATCGGAATGATCCAGCCCTGGACGACCGGGATCGTCAGGGCGCCCAGCTCGAGCCGTGTCGCGGGAAACCACGCGACCGGCGCCAGCACCTGCAACACCAGCGAGGTTCCAAACAGCAGCATGCCGGTGGCCAGCACGCGCGATTCGCCGAACCGCCGCGCCAGCCGCCCGGCGAAGAACCCCTGGTTCAGCGTCGAGACGATGCCCACGATCATGAAACTGAGCCCCACCTCGCGCGCGCCCCATTGATAGCGGCTCTCGGACCACAGGCCGAACACGCTCTCCATCGCCGAGAAGCCGGCCATGTAGATCAGGGTCACGACCAGCACGCGCGACACCACCGCATTGTCGCGCGCATCCTTCAGCCCCGCCAGGAAAGCCGGACGCGGGTCGGCGGGATCGGCCTTGGCCCGGCTCTCTCGCAGAAAGACGACGACGCCGACCGCCGCGACCGCCGCCAGCGCCGCCGCCAGGAAGATCGGCAGCTGATAGCCCAGCCGTCCCAACTGCGGCTGCGTCAGCAATCCGCCCAGGCCCGGCCCGACGATGAAGCCCAGGCCGAACGCGGCCCCGATCAAACCCATCCGCCCGGCCCTCTGCTCGGGCGGAGTCACATCGGCGACATACCCCTGAACCGTCGAGATATTGCCCGCGCCCAGGCCGGTGAACAGCCTGACCGCGATAGCCAGCCAGATGTTAGGCACGAAGGCCAGCATCAGATAGCCCAACGCATTGGCGATCAGGGTCATCAACAGCACGGGCTTCCGACCGATCCGGTCCGACAGTCGCCCCCAGAAGGGCTCGGCGAAGAACTGACCCAGCGAATAGGCCGAGAACATCAGCGTGATCTGCCACGCCTCGGCCTTCAGGCTCTGGGCGAAGAACGGCAGCAACGGCACCACCAGCCCAAACCCGACCAGATTGATAAACACCGTCGCAAACAACACAGCCAGCGCCGATGTCTTAAGCTTGGGTGGGGTCGGGTTCACGGTCATGTCGCAGCCTTAGCGCGACACCTTGCCTCAATCGACCGGATTGTTCGCCTCAAGAAACCGCACCGTCTCACGCAGCATCTGCTGGCGCGTGTCGGCGCGCGACAACCAGTGATCCTCGCCGGCCAGTTCGATCAGTTCGACCGGCTTGCCCGCCCGCTTCATCGCCTCGGCCATGACGCGGCTCTGCTCGATCGCCACCACCGTGTCGTCGCGGCCATGGATAAGCAGCAACGGTTTGTCGACCGTATCGGCCAGATAGGCCGGCGATAGGGCGTCCAGCGCCCGGTCGTTCAGGCGCGCCGCGCCCATGAACCGGTTCCAGTAGCGAACAGTCTGGCTCTCGCGCCGCCCTTCCTGACGCGCCTCCCAGTTGACCATGCGGCGCAGGTCGGACACGCCGGCGACAGCGACGCCACAGCGATAGACTCCCTTGTCCAGCGTCAAACCAGCCATGGCTGCATAGCCGCCGTAGCTTGCGCCGACGATGCACACGCGTTCGGGATCGACGATGCCCTGCTCTGTCAGGAAACGCACGCCGTCTGACAGGTCGGTCTGCATCTTGCGACCCCATTCGCCATAGCCCGCCTCCATAAAGGCCCGCGTATAGCCGTCCGACCCACGGAAGTTCGCCTGCAGCACCGCATAACCGCGCGACGCCAGCGCCTGGGCCCACCAATCAAATCCCATCACGTCGCGCGACGCGGGGCCGCCATGTGCCAGCACGATCAGCGGCAGCTTCTCCGGCGTTGCGACGCCAGGCGGCAGGGTCAGATAGCCCGGAATGTCCAGCCCATCTGCGGCGGCATAGCGAATGTGCCGCACAGCGCCGACCTTCTCGGGCGGAATGTCTGGGTAGGCGAAGGCCAGGGCGTCAGCCGTGCGTCTGTCGAAATCAACGAGTTGATAGAGGCCGGATTCGCCTGAGTCGGTGAACACCAAAATCCGCTTCTGATCTGCGTTCCAGGACACCAACTGCGGCGCCTTCTCGCCAAAGGCCCGCGTGATGGAACGCCATCGGCTGGCGGAGGCGGGCTCGATGAACTCGTAACGCACGCCATCGTCTTCGGTGCGTGACCCGCCGATCAGGAGGCGGGTCTGAGGATGACGCAAAAGGTTGTCGGGATGATGCTCGAATGGCAGTTCGGTCCAGACACCCGTGTCCACATCGACCTCGAACAGATTGTTGGCCGTTTCGCTCTCCGGATCGGCGGCGGCGAGATCAGGCCGATCCGCAGCGACAAGAATCGTACGCGGCGTTCGCCCCATGCCGAGCAACGCCGGAGGATCGAGTGGAGCGTTCACTGACCAAGCATCGCGCAAGCGACGGCCGTTCGGCAGCATCAAGGTCCAGCGACCGCTACGCTCGACATAGGTCGACATGGCGATAACGGCGCCCTCGGCGTCCAACACATAGTCTTCGGTGTCCCAGTCCATAGGCGCGACGGACCGCCCCCGGCCCGAGGTCAGGTCGATCCGGAAGAGATCGACTTGGCCGCTATAAAGATTGACCGCACGCGCGAACAGCGCAGGCCCTTGGGCGGTGTCGCGGATCTGGGCGCCGCCATAGAGAACCGGAAGAACATCGTCCGTGCGGTCCAGAACACGCGCCAGCTTCTGAGTCTTAAGGTCCAGTATCACGCCGAAATAGAGCTCGGACCGCGGGATGCCTAAAAGATGCAGCGCACGCGTCTGGGAGCTGATGATCAGCACCTTGTCTTCGCCGATCCAGCGCAGATCGCGGACCTTCGCCTGACCGATGGTTGAGGCGAATAGATGCTCGCCCGTGTCGATATTTGTGACCGCGATGGCGCGCTCTTCACCGGTCACGACGATGCGGGCGATAAGCGTTCCGCTGGGCGAAAGCTCCATCAATTCCACGGCCGGAGAAGCGGCGTACACATCGATGGGGGGAGGTGCGTTCTGTGCGAGGGCCGCCGAAACCAAGCCGCCCATCAGGGCGGCGACACTCACCACGGCCAGGATCAACCCCGACAGACCAGACTTCAGCATGAACGCCCCCACTCAAGGCAAGGCTCAACCAGAAGACGCAGATTTACGCAAGCGGCAGATGCGCAAAAACAAAACGCCCCGGTCGCGGGACCGGGGCGTTTCGTATTCAGCGATGGATCGCGATCAGCGCGGGGCCAGGATCATGATCATCTGGCGGCCTTCCATCTTGGGCGAGAACTCGACCTTGGCGACTTCGTCGAAGTCGGCCTGAACCTTGTTCAGCAGCTTCATGCCCAGTTCGGGGTGGGCCATTTCGCGACCGCGGAAGCGCAGGGTGACCTTGACCTTGTCGCCTTCCTCGAAGAAGCGGTGCATGGCCTTGGCCTTCACCTCATAGTCGTGGGTGTCGATGTTGGGACGGAGCTTGATCTCCTTCAGCTCGACGACCTTCTGGCGCTTGCGCTGCTCGGCCTTCTTCTTCTGTTCCTGGAAACGGTGCTTGCCGTAATCGAGGATCTTGGCCACCGGCGGCTCGGAGGTGGAGACGATCTCGACCAGGTCCATCCCGGCTTCCTCGGCGGCTTCCAGAGCAGCAGAGGTGGGCATGACGCCCTGTTTTTCGCCGTTCTGGTCGATGAGCAGAACGCGAGGGGCGCGGATATCCTGGTTCATACGCGGCCCGTCTTTCACGGGTGGCGCTTGCATGGGACGGCGAATGGGCGTCGTTTCCTTATGTGGTCAGAGAAGGCGTATGTCGTGATGAGCGAATGCACGCGGCGATCGCCACGTTCCCCTCAAGGCCGGCAATATGCGCCGCGAGCCCCGATTTTTCAAGGGTTCGCAGGCGTTTCGACGATGTAGGCGTCATGCAGCGCCAGCACCGCGTCGAAGACGTGATCCACCGTCAGGTCCTCGATCGGCGCGAACTGGCCGCGCGTCTCGTTGGACGCCGCCGTGCGCGTCTTGGGCCCCCACGGCCCATAAAGCCACCACTCGGTCGGACCGAACAGACCCAGCGTCGGACGGCCCAGCGCCGCCGACACGTGCATCAGACCCGAATCGTTGCCGACGAACAGATCGGCCCGATCGATGGCGGCGGCCGAGGCCAGGATGTCGCCCTTGCCGACGAAATCGATGCCGCGCCCTCCTTGCTCGACATGGCCAGCAGCTTCCAGAGCCGGGGTCGCCGGGGGCCGGTCACCCGGCCCGCCCACCGGCATGAAGCGCCAGCCGTCAAAGCGCGGCTCGGCTTTCAGCTTCTCGACCAGTGCGCCCCAGCGATCGGCGGGCCAGCTCTTGCCCGGCTGGTGCGCGATGGGGGCCAGGGCGATTATCGGGCCGGGACCCGCGCCGCCCGCCAGCTGCGGATCGATCACGGCGGCGGCCTCGGCCCGCGCCTGATCGTCCAGGAAAATTTCGGGATCCAGCTGCGTCGGCGAACCCATCAGCCGCGACACCATCTCGACCTTGCGTAGGCCCGTCTCCCACGAGCGGTTATAGACGATGCGCCGCTTCGCCGGGATCAGATAGCTGAGCGCCGAACCCCGGATGTCGATCACCAGATCCCAGCGCGTGCCGACGACCTGTTTCCACAGATCGAGCCAGTGGCCAGACAGCTTCTTCTTGTCCAGCACGATGGTGCGCACCACGCCGGGCGCATTGCGGAAGAAGGGCGCGGGCGGCCGACCGCACGCGACGGTGATCTCGGCCCCCGGGACCTGACGCGCGATCTCGCGGATCACGCCCGACGAGATGACGCAGTCGCCGATGCGGTTGGAGGTGACGAACAGGACCTGGGGTGCGGACATGGGTCTGTGTTCCGCCATCGCGCGTCGCGGTCAAGGGTGACGACGGCGGAAAGTCCGGGCAGAACGGCGCCATGACCGACATCCAGCACCTGTCCCGCCCCGACGGCGAAACCCTGGCCTTCAAACGCGTCGACGGCGACGGCCCGACCGTGATCTGGGTCGGGGGCTTCCGCTCGGACATGGAGGGGACCAAGGCTCTGGCCCTGGACGTCGCCGCGCGCGAACGCGGCTGGAACTTCGTCCGCTATGACCATTTCGCCCACGGCCAGTCCTCCGGCGACTGGAGACAGGCCACTATCGGCCGGTGGCGCGAGGACGCCATCGCCCTGATCGATAGCCTGTCCGGCCCGGTCATTCCGGTGGGTTCCTCGATGGGCGGCTGGGTCTCGCTGCTGGCGACCCTGGCGCGGCCGGACCGGACCAAGGGGCTGGTCCTGGTCAATCCGGCCCAGGACTTCACCGAACGGCTGATGTGGCCCGGCCTGGCGGACCACGAGCGCCAGGCCATTCTGCGCGAGGGCGAGACCCTGATCGTCGAGGAAGGTCTGGGCGAATATGTCCTGACGCGGCGTATGTTCGAAGAGGCGCGCGACTGGCTGCTGCTGGACGGCGTGATCGACGTCGCCGCGCCGGTTCACATCCTGCAAGGCCGCGCCGACGACGTCGTGCCGTGGCGACATCAGGTCGAGTTGGTCGAACGGCTGACCGGCGGCGACGTGCGCCTGGACCTGATCGAGGGCGGCGATCACCGGCTTTCGACGCCGGCGGACCTCGATCGACTGGTCGCAGCGGTCGAGGCGATGCGGGGCTAACCCCAACTTGTCGTCATCCTCCGGCAAGCCGCATCTTCGCGGCGCAGACCGGGGGACCCAGCGGCGCCGAAGGCGATGCGGCCACGGCACCACTACAAAAACCTCGTCCGCGACAGGGTCGCGCTATCGCACGCCGCTGGGTCCCCCGGTTCCGCTGCGCGGCCCGGAGGATGACGAAAGAAGACTATTTCGCCCCCGTCAGCGCCCCATACAGGTCCGTCCGCCGATCGCGGAAAAAGCCCCAGGCCGCGCGGTACTTATCCAGTTCGTCCAGATCGAAGCGGTGCACCAACACCCCCTCCTCCTCGGCGCCCAGTTGCTCGACCAGTTCGCCCTGCTGGTCGGCGATGAAGGAATGGCCGTAGAAGGTCTGGCCGACCTCGGTCACGCGCTCATGACCGATCCGGTTGGCGCCGACGACCGGCACGGCGTTCGACACCGCGTGTCCCTGCATGGCCCGCCGCCACGGCTCGGCCGTGTGTAGGGTCGCATCATGCGGCTCAGTGCCGATGGCGGTCGGATACATCAGGACGTCGGCGCCCATCAGCATCATCGCCCGCGCCGCTTCCGGGAACCACTGGTCCCAGCAGATGCCGACACCGACCTTGCCGAAGCGCGTCTTCCAAACCTTGAAGCCCGTGTCGCCCGGCCGGAAATAGTATTTCTCCTGATAGCCGGGGCCGTCGGGGATATGGCTCTTGCGATAGACGCCCAGCGCTTCGCCGTCAGCGTCCAGCATGACCAGCGAGTTGTAATACTGCGGCCCGTCCTTCTCAAAGATCGAGACCGGAATGGCCACGCCCAGTTCCTTGGCCACCGGCGCCATGGCCACAACACATGGGTGTTCGCGCCATTCATAGGCTTTTGTGAACCAGTGCTCCTCCTGCGAAACGCAGAAATACGGTCCCTGGAACAGCTCCGACGGCAGGATTACCTGCGCGCCCCGCCCCGCCGCCTCGCGCACGAAGGCGATGGTCTTGTCGATGTTCGCCTGCATGTCCTCGCCGTACGAGGTCTGGATGCCGGCGACGGTGATGTTGCGGGTCATGCGGGCTCCTGCTGGGAGATGCAGTGGAACGAGCCGCCGCCGGTCAGGACGGCGTTGGATGGCAGCGGAATGATCTCGCGATCGGGGAAGGCGTCCTTCAACGCCTGACAGGCCATGTCGGCCGCACGCGCATCGCCATAGGTGGGAACGATCACCGCGCCATTGGCGATCAGGAAGTTCATGTGGCTGGCCGGGATCGGGCGTTCGTCCTCGTCCAGCACCAGGCCCGGCGACGGGATGCGCACGACCTTCAGCCGACGGCCCGCCGCATCGGTCACGGCGGCCAGATCGCGCGCCGTAGCGTCATAGACGTCGGCGTTGACGTCGTTCGTGCCCCAGGCGACCGGGCAGGCGACCACGCCCGGCGCGACGAACCGCGCCAGGTTATCGACGTGCCCGTCGGTGTGATCGTTCAGCAAACCGTCGCCCAACCACACCACCACCTTGGCGCCGACCGCCTTCTCCAGCGCCGCCGCCGCGGCGGCCTCATCCTGGTTCCAGGCCGGATTGCGGTTCGGGTTCAGCAGGCATTGACGCGTGGTCAGGACGGTGCCCTCCCCGTCATGATCCAGCGACCCGCCCTCCATGACAAAGTCGTTCCAGGTCAGGTCCACGCCCGCATGTCGGCCGATCTGTCCGGCGACCAGATCGTCGCCCGGCATGTCATATTTCCCGCCCCAGCCGTTGAACTTGAAGGCCGCGGCCGTTTTGGATCCCGCGCCGAAGATCGGCCCGGTGTCGCGCAGCCAGACGTCGCCAAACTGGCCGGCCACGACCTCGACATTCGCCACGCCCGTAAAGCGCGCCTGGGCGTCGGCCAGAGCCTCGGCCTTGCCGACCATCAGCTTGACCTGCTCGCGGCCCGGGCCAGCCAGAGCCCGCACCAGACCCTCGACCTCGTCCTGCGTCTGCTCCAGCGCCTCGAACCAATATTCCGCATGGCTGGGCCAACCCACCCACATGGCGCGGTGCGGCGCCCATTCTGCGGGGATGGCGGCAGTGATCGGATCGGTCATGCGGGCGTCCTCAAGAAGGGCCGAACTCGGAGCCGCGCCATATGGCCCCAAGCGCCCCCGACTTCAACGTCAGCCACGAAAAAGGGCGGCCCGCGAACGGACCGCCCTTCGTCGCTTCAGTCTGGCTGAGCCTTAGAACTTCAAGCCAACCGTCATTTGGACGGTGCGCGGCGCGCCCAGCGAGAAGGTGCGCGGCTGGCCGGCGCGCGTGACACCGCCGCCCACCGCCACCGGCAAGGCGTTGTTGCCGGTCGAGATGTTGCCCAGGTAGTCTTCGTCGAACAGGTTGGTCACGTTCAGCTGAACATAGGCGCCGCGGATCGAGATGTTCTGCAGGTCGTAGCGAACGTCCATGTCGGCGACGACGTAGGACGGCGAGGTTTCGTCGTTCACGTCCGTCGAGAAACGCTCGCCGACATATTTGGCCTGCAGACCGACGTGGAAGGCGTCGGTCGGATCCCAGTCGACGCGCGCCGAATAGGTCCATTCCGGCGTCTCGACCAGCTTCTTGCCCTTGGTCGGCAGGAATGTGGTCGCCGACAGGGCCAGATCGTCCTGCAGTTCGCTGTCGTTCCACGACGCCGAGGTGTTGAACGTCCATTGGTCGTTCAACACGTAACCCAGTTGGGCGTCGACACCCTGCTGCTTCACCTGACCGACGTTGCGGTCGATGCTGATGCCGAAGGTCGGCGAGTTGATGTCGTTGTCGAACGACGACACGATCCGGTCGTTGTACTCGATGTACCAGGCCGCGATCGAACCGATGATGCGTTCGTTGCGGAAGCGATAGCCCAGATCGTAGGACTTGGTGGTCTCCGGGACCACGGTGGTGAAGTCCAGGGCGTTCGTCGTGGTATTGCGAACCGGCTGATACAGGTTGTCGGTACGCGGCACCGAAATGCCTTCGGCATAGCTGGCATAGACGCTGTGGCCTTCGCCGAAGCGATAGACGATGCCGGCGTTGGGCAGAACGTCATCGTATTTGATCGTTTGCGAATACGGCGGGATGTAGGCCTGCGTGCCGGTCGAGGCGAAGTTGACATTGCCGTTGGCCAGGGTCGCCGAAGGCGTCTCGGTGGTGCAGCGCACGGTCGAGGTGCCGTTCAGCGAGTAGCAGTACTGGTTCAGCTGGCGCTCGAAGAAGGGCGCGCGAACGCCGATGTTCACGGTCACAGCCTTGTCCAGGAAGTCCCCGACGTATTCGACGGCGATCTGGTTCAGCTGGGCGATCGAGAAACGATCGCGGCCGCGCAGGAAGGAACCGTCGCGACCGACGATGCGCGCGTCCTTGTCGCCCCAGCGCTCTTGGCCGCCGAAGACATTGCCCGGCTCGCTGTCGATGCCCGTGCGGGTCCATTCGGCGGTCTGGCGGTGACGGCCGTAGTCCAGCGTGTAGGCGGCGCGCAGGCGCTGCGAATCCGTGATGTTCCAGATCAGCGAGCTGGTCAGGCCGTAGCGGTGGGTATTGGTGTTGTTCGGCGTGTACAGGCCGACGTTGTCGCAGCTGTCGCCGTCGCCGTTCAGATCGACGCCGGTGCCGTTGAAGGCCGCAGTGGCGCACTGAGCGTTGGTGATGGCCGACAGGCCCGTCGCGCTGTTGTTGTTGGTGCGGTTCTGATCCAGGCGGTCGTCGCGCTCGTTGACCAGGGTGTAACCGCCGCCATTGGCGATGGTGTACTGGAACGAGGGGTCGATGGTCAGGCGGATGCTATCCGTCAGGCCGTAGCTGAACTGGCCGCGGATATTGCCGGTGTTGGACGGGTTGATCCGGATGCCGTAATAGTTGGAGCAGCTTCCGGTCGCGGTCGTGCCGTCGCTCAGGAAGCGGGTCGAGGCGGAGTTTTCGTCCTGCACCGTGCCGGCGACAGCCGCAGGACGGACGCAGGCGAGGTCGTTTTCAAGGAACGAGTTGGCGTCGAACTGGGCGCGCGTGATCTGGTTGTTATACTGGCTGTTGCGGTTGATGTTCCAGTGCGCAGCCAGGCTGGCGAAGTTGCCTTCGCCCAGATCCTGATAAATCTTGCCGTTGAACTGGGCTTTCTCCAGTTCGCCGGGGCCCTTGAATTTGTCGTACTTCGTGTAGGAGGCGGTCGCGTAGGCGGTGGTGCCCCACGGTCCGAACTCGCCGGAGTCGACGCGAGCGAACATGCGCTTGTAGTTGAACTCCCCGATCGAGGTGTTGATCTGCAGACCGCGCACGTCCAGCGGCGTCGCCGAACGATAAGCGATGGTGCCGCCAGTCGCCGAAGCGGTGGGGCTGTCCACGTCGGTCGCGCCAAGGTTCACCGAGGCACGCTCGATGATTTCGGGATCGAGCTGCTGGTTGGTGTAGGCGGCGTAGTTGCCGGTGTCGTTCAGCGGCATGCCGTCGAAGGTGATCGAGACGCGGTTGCCGTCGAAGCCGCGCAGACGAATGTTGCCACCCGAGTTGCCGTAGGGATCGGAGTTCACGAAGTTCAGGCCGGGAACCAGGTTCAGGCTCTGTAGGATGGTCTGGCCCGAGGCCTGGGTGCCAATGAACTCCTGGTTGATGCTGGAGCGGCTCTTGGACGAGGTTTCGGCCGTGACGCCCGCGATAGCGCGCGGAGCCCGCGTGCCGGTGACGACCACTTCCTGCACTTCGGTCGCTTCCGTGCCGGTCGATTGGGCGGAGGCGGCGCCGGCGAAGGCCAGCGAGCCGGCAAGAGCGGTGGTCGCCCAGATCAGGCTTTTGCGAGTAATCATTACATCTATCCCCAGATGGACGGCGCGAATGGCTCTGGCGTCAGGCGTCCATCGCCTGTCGCAATCCAGCCCCCTCTAGGGCGCATGTTGAAACCTTGGGCGACAGTTATGTAACAGCAATATGACAGCGCAGGAGGGTGGTCTGGGCGCCACACCCTGCAGTGACTGGCTTAGGCTGATGCGCGCTCGAAAATGTCCGCGATCCCGTTTGCCGTCGGAACGATGGCGTGCGGTTCATGATAGTTGCCGTTCACCTGGCTTTGCGCAATCACATGGGCGCGGAAGCGTGTGAACAGCGCGCCGTCCGGCGCTTCCGGTGCGCTCCAGAATTCATCCAGCGGCTTTTGGTCGGTCAAACCCTCGAAATCGAAGAAGGCGTCGCCCAGAACCTTGACAGGCGTGTGGAACCCGAGCGCCGACAAGGCGGCGCTGGAGTTGTTGACGACCATGCCCATTGATGCTCGGCAAAGCGAGGCCAGATTGCCGCCGTCGATGAAATCGACACGCCCCGCCACACCATGCTCTCGGGCAAGCCGCATTGTGACGACGCGAAGATTGACGAGGCCTGGATCCAGCGGATGGTTCTTGACCACCAGCCGCGTCTTCGGCGGCGCCTTGGCGGCGAAACTGGCTATGACGGCGGTCAGGAAAGCACGATTGTCGCCATAGCGAGAGTAACGCAGCAATTGGGCGTCACCTTCGCGTTGCAGGCAGGCGATGAAGAAATCGCCCTTGGCCCTGATGATGTCAGCATCGCAATTCTCAGGCCGGCGGAACGCCAGACTGACGTAGCGTCGAATATGGCCCAGGCACTGTTTGAGCGGGGAGAACACGTAGGGCGCAGTGTAGTTTGGGAAGAATGCTTTTCCCGCGACCTGCACCGTATGATAGGCGCTGATGTTGGCGACGTGGTGCGGCAGGATTTTTCCGACTGCGACAGGTTCGAGCAGCTTCGGCGCCGGTTCGGGATATCCGTCGCGGAAGCGTGGCAGCGCGCTGGAGCCGTTTACGCCATTGCGCTCAACCGTGACCCAATCAGGACGAAAATAGCCGTTTTCCAGAACCCAGACACGAGCGTTCAGGGTGTCGGCTGCCGCCAGAACCGCGCGGTTGTAGGCGCCGGCCTCGCCAAAGACGATGACGTCGGTGAAATCGGCGACGATTCGCGCCAGACCATCGGTCCAGGATTTCGCCGTCCCCTTGAATACCAAGCCGCCCGGTCGGCGCCAGTTCATCGCATCCCCGGCATTGAAGATCATGCGATTGACGACTGCGCCGCGCGATTCGAGTACCGAGGCCAGTGCGGCTCCGAACGATCCAAAGGGGGCGGAAACGATAAGAAAACGCCGGCCCGACAGGCCATGTCGACCGCCTTGTCGTGTCGCGGGAAAGGCAGAGGTAACCGTTGGTCGGGGAAGTGCCGCTGCACGCAGCCGCCGAGGTACGCTGGGCCGAACGTCATCTGCCCTTAAACGATAACGACGACGACGCCGCGCCGACAGAGTTCGAGAAGACGACCGCACGTCCACCATCACGCGCACCGGTGCAATGGCGGAACAGAAACCGCTTCGGCGTGGCCGCTGCAACCGAAGAGTTTGTCGACAAAGGGCATCGTCGCCCTTTTGTCGCGACCACCTTTTTCGATCAATCGAAAATGCTCAAAGTTCAGGGATTTTGAAACGTGGCGCTTTGAACGTTGGTTTTTGGCACCAAAGCCGCCGCCGCCCCGAAGGCGACGACGGCTCAATGTCTTTGAAACGACGACTTCCATGCTTCGCAGGTCGCTGGTTGGGTGATCCCAACCAGCTCCTGGAAAGTCTTAGAAGTTGATGTCGATGGTCGCGCGGCGGTTGAGCGGTTCGCGCACACCGTCGGCGGTCGGCTTGGCC